>NZ_JBRAND010000003.1:0-629751 GCF_052747885.1 Marinomonas dokdonensis | reverse complement strand
GAGCCATGATCAAACTCTTCAGTTAAAAAAGTTTGCTTACTCAAGTATCGAAACACTAACAATTTACTTATAAAGCGAATTGACGTGTTTGACGTCTCGTAAGACTTCAATTTTTTTGATCAACCTCTAACAAAAGCTAGTAAGTCGATCTTCTGAAGTCTCCAGCGAGCGCCCACACAAATTATCTGATTATCTATTTTAAAGAGCGTTGCCGTTACACTTAAGCTGCTTCGTTTCTCTTAAAGAGTGAAGCCCTGTCCGTGTCAGCGAGGGCGTATATTAAGGATCTACAGATTTAGTGCAAGTGTTTTCTGCAATTAATTGTATTTTTAAGCTAATAATTTCAAACGCTTAGATAATCGTACAAAGATTAGCCAAAAACACATTGATATGAGCATTTATTATACAAATTTATGCGTTTACCCCATCCGCTTAAAGCTTCACATCAAATAACAGCGCCATCATACGCCGACCATAGTGAGTCTCAACCGTTCGTTGAGGATAAACCAAATAGTAATCTTGCTTTAAGGGCAGCATGAGATCATTAACCTTAATTAGCGAACCCGATTTAAGCTCCGCCTGGATCAGTGACATCTGCCCTAACAATAACCCTTTACCTTGTATTGCCGCTTCTACTGCAAGATTTGTTAGATTAAGTGTTGGTCCCTTAGCCACTTTACGATCAGGCAGTCCCACTTCCCTTAACCAGTCCTGCCAACTAGGCAATGCATCATTATCCTTTCCCCAATCCACATGGATCATAGGAAGAGTCAGTAACTGCTCCATATTATTACTGTCTATTTTTTCTAACAGGCTAGGGCTGGCAACGGCACATACAGAGTCGTTAAACAGCTCTTGCTTATGCTCATTTTGGTATCCATTGATCCCAAAACTTATACAGGCATCAACATCTTGATGGTTAAAATCCACCTTGCTATGACTCGCCTCAACCCGCACATCCACATCTTCGTGTTGCTCTAATATTTCATAGACCTTTGGCATTAGCCAATTACTGGCAATTGAAGGCAATGCAGCCACTTTAAAGACAGATTCCTGTTCTGCTGATTTAAGTTTTGCTTCACCTTGCTCTAAGCATACAAACGCCTGCTTAACATGAGGTAAATATTCCCGCCCTTGATGAGTTAACTGCACACCTGTGGATGAACGCTCAAGCAACTTAACCTGCAATCCTTCTTCCAATTGCTTTATTTGCTGACTGATTGCCGCGGAAGTAACACAAAGCTGTTCAGCTGCTCGTGCAAAACTGCCTAATTCTGCGGCTGTAATGAAAGCCTTTAAATTATTTAACGTTCGCACGCCACTTACACCCTTAAGCAAAACTTAATGCCCTGATAAAAAATTATTGTTACTCACTTACGATAAGATTAAGTAACCTGAAACTCTAGTTGGTTATTACATCTTTCAAATATATTGGTATATACAAGAGGCTATATATGTCATTAGATACCATCATTAATCAAGATTTGTACAGCATTGATGACTGCACATTTCAACAAGACTGTCGAAGCAAGCTCCAACAGGATGGCGCTCTAGTTTTGCCAAATTTCTTAACACCCCAATGTGTTCAACAAGTCGTGGAGGAAGGCAATTGCCAAAAACACTTAGCCTACTACACAGCAGACAGTCATAATGTTTACTTAAGAGATGAAGATCCAGAGTTTGCAAAAGAACACCCAAGAAACCGCTTAGTTGAATCATCTAAGGGCTGTATTACTGATGACTTCATTGCCAGCAACTCTCCACTTAGAAGCCTTTATGATGCGCCAACCTTTCGGAAATTTTTAGCTGAGGTTTTAGAAGAGCAGCAACTTTATAACTACGCGGATCCACTCTCCTCCATCAACCTACATTATGCAAGCGAAGGGCAAGAGCTTGGATGGCACTTTGATAACTCCTCCTTCGCCATTACTTTGTTATTGCAAAAGCCCAAGCAAGGTGGAAGCTTTCAGTACATTCCTAACATGCGTAATGCCGACCAAGCAGATATGAACTACACAGGTGTTGAAGCGGTACTCAATGATCAAGTAGCAGTACAGCAACTTGAAATAGACCCTGGTGCTTTAGTTCTTTTCCGCGGCAGAGATGCAATTCATCGTGTCACCCCCACGTTAGGAGATACAACTCGAATGCTTGTGGTGCTAGCCTACAACTCCGCCCCAGGGATTGAGTTATCTGAATCGGCAAGAATGACTTTTTACGGTCGCTTGAACTAACCAATAAAAAAGGCCGATGCATGACTGCATCGGCCTTGTCTTTCAAAGCTAAGAGCCTTAGCCCCCAACGTAACTCAACATCACACCGGCCGCTACTGCAGAGCCAATAACACCCGCAACGTTTGGACCCATTGCGTGCATCAACAAGAAGTTTTGCTTGTTTGCTTCCAAGCCAACTTTGTTAGCAACTCGCGCCGCCATAGGAACAGCAGATACACCCGCCGCACCGATAAGAGGGTTAATATCTTCAGCCGAGTACTTGTTCATAATCTTAGCCATAATAACACCGGAAGCTGTACCAATAGAGAAAGCTACCAGACCTAAGCCTAAGATCCCTAACGTCTCAACATTTAAGAAATCCGCTGAGCTAAGTTTTGAACCTACGCCCAAGCCTAAGAAGATAGTAACCGTGTTGATCAAAGCGTTTTGAGCAGTATCACTTAAACGATCCACTACGCCACACTCTTTCATTAAGTTACCGAAGCAGAACATACCTAGTAGCGGCGCAGCACTTGGCAAAAACATAGCCGCCAAGAAAATTACCACAAGAGGGAATATGATCTTCTCTTTCTTCGAAACCACTCGTAACTGAACCATTTTGATAGCACGTTCTTCTTTAGAAGTAAGCGCTCTCATGATTGGCGGCTGAATCAATGGAACCAATGCCATGTACGAATAGGCTGCAACCGCGATTGCACCCAATAAATCAGGAGCAAGTCGGCTGGCAACAAAGATCGCCGTCGGACCGTCAGCACCACCGATAATACCAATTGCCGCAGCATCCGCTAAAGTGAAGTCCATAATACCCGCAGCACCCAGTACCACCGCACCGATCACCGTTGCAAAGATACCAAACTGGGCCGCCGCACCGAGTAGAAGCGTTTTAGGGTTAGCTAGCATAGGACCAAAGTCCGTCATTGCCCCCACACCCATAAAGATCAACAATGGGAATAAACCCGTTTCAATACCACCATGATAGATGTAGTACTGAAGACCACCAGGGGAAACCAAGTGACCCGTCGCATCATAAACGGGAGCAGCCATAAAGCCAGCCCCGGGAATATTAACCATGACAGCACCTATACCAATAGGCAGTAACAACAAAGGTTCAAACCCTTTCTTCACGGCTAAAAAGATCAGTAGAAGACCCACACACATCATCACAAACTGGCCCAGCTCAAGCTGGTAAAAACCTGTATCATGAAGCAAATTTAGTAGCTTATTTTCCATCTCTAAATTTTCCTAGATTACAAAGTAAGAAGTGACTGACCCACTTGTACCGAGTCACCTTCTTTCACGTTAATGGAACCTATCACTCCTGATTTAGGCGCTGAGATTTCTGTTTCCATCTTCATTGCCTCTAGAATCATCACAGTATCACCTTCTGCAACCTGCTGACCCGGAGCCACTAGAACCTTGAAGATATTACCCGCAAGCGGTGATGGTACAGGTTCGCCACCAGATACAGGGGCTGGCTGAGCCGTTGCTGCTGGCGCCGCTGCACTCGCACCAGCTGGTTGGATTTGGCTAATATCGCCACCATCTGCCACTTCAACCACATAGCTTTGTCCAGAAACAGTAACGGTGTAGACACCCGCTTCAGTAGAGGTTTCTGTTGCACTGACCACATCATCAGCAGAAGGCACTGGTTCAAAGGCACTGGCATCGCCACGGTTTTGCAAAAATTTCAAACCGATTTGTGGGAACAAGGCATAAGTTAGGACATCATCAATACTGTCGTCTGTTAACTTAATATCTTTCTCTTTGGACAAACCAACAAGTTCTTCTGTCAATTTATCCATTTCAGGGGATAAAAGATCCGCAGGGCGACAAGTGATTGCCTCTTCTCCCGCTAACACACGCTCTTGTAGCTCTTTATTGAACTCTGCTGGCGCAGCGCCATATTCACCTTTAAGAATACCGGCTGTCTCTTTCGAGATAGATTTGTATCTTTCACCCGTCAAAACATTTAGTACCGCCTGAGTACCAACAATTTGAGACGTCGGAGTTACAAGAGGAATCAAACCTAAATCTTCACGCACTTTCGGAATTTCTTTTAGTACATCATCAAACTTATCGGCTGCGCCTTGCTCTTTTAGCTGACTTTCCATATTCGTCAACATGCCGCCAGGTACTTGTGCAATCAAGATACGAGAATCGGTACCACGTAGTGAACCTTCAAACTTGGCGTATTTTTTACGCACTTCTCTAAAGTAGGAAGCAATTTCTTCAAGCAAGGTGAGATCTAGCCCTGTATCACGATCTGTACCCTGTAATGCCGCCACAACAGATTCTGTTGCACTGTGACCATATGTCATCGACATAGAAGAGATTGCTGTATCAACTCGGTCAACACCGGCTTCAGCAGCTTTCAAGATAGTCATATCAGACAAACCAGAGGTTGCATGAGCGTGTAGATGCACTTCTAAGTGAGTTTGTGCTTTTAACAGGCTAACCAACTCGTAAGCATCGTATGGGGTTAAGATGCCAGACATATCTTTAATGGCAATGGAGTCAGCCCCCATGTCTTCCAATGTCTTAGCGTAATCTACCCAGTTCTGAGTCGTGTGCACACGGCTCTTAGTGTAAGAAATCGTACCCTGTGCATGCTTATCTTGGTTTTTCACCGCCTTAATGGCCGTTTCCAAGTTGCGCGGGTCATTCATGGCATCAAAAATACGGAAGACATCCACACCATTAACCGCAGCACGCTCAACGAATTTGTTTACCACATCGTCAGCATAGTGACGATAACCCAACAAGTTTTGACCTCGTAGCAACATTTGCTGAGGCGTATTTGGCATCACTTTTTTCAGTTCACGGATGCGCTCCCAAGGATCTTCACCGATATAACGGATACAGGAATCAAACGTCGCACCACCCCAAGATTCAAGTGACCAGTAGCCTACTTGATCCAATTTTTCTGCGATTGGCAGCATATCGTCAATACGCATACGAGTTGCAAACAATGATTGGTGCGCATCGCGCAAGACGACATCTGTTATACCCAGAGGTTGCTTAGGAGTTGTCATATTTCAGCCTCAGTTAGAAAATATTAATTAGTTTTTTTGTTTTGACGATGTTGATGCACGGCAGCAGTAATAACAGCTTTCAAATGCTCATCAACCCTAGTGTTGTTTGCCGCCAATGGCGCAGCAGGTGCCGCCGCTTCAGGAACCGGTGCATCAGGGAAAAAATGATTCAGTAAACGCGACATATAGGTTGTCGCAAAGATCAACAATATTAGGAATAGAAATACAAAGCCCATCCCTAATACCATTAACCCGATACCGTCTTCTAACAATCCAGTCATAGTTTTTATACCTTTTCGCTTGCCTTGTTTGTCCGCGGTGAATGTGCTCATATGCACACTCACAGATACTGTTTTTGATTTATGCTAATTTTTACCACAAACCAGAACAGTTTGACATTTTTTTTACATAACAGTTTAACTTATTTCGTGAACATTCCACCTAAATCGACAAAAATCTTGAACCCACCCCCGCAAAAAACTCACATAACACTTGCTGTCGCGCCAATGGAGGGCGTCATGGACCACACCATGCGCAGACTGTTATCGCAAGTTGGCGGCATGGACTATCTAGTATCGGAGTTTGTACGCGTCTCCCAATACGCCATTCCTAGCCATACTTTTAAGCGCCTCGTCCTTGAAAATCAGGATCAGGCCAGAACCGCCCACAACCACCCTGTTTACACTCAATTATTAGGCAGCAACGCCGAGCTCATGGCTCAAAGTGCACTGGCCGCCAGCGAAGCTGGGGCGACTCATATTGACATCAACTTTGGCTGCCCTGCGAAACGAGTTAATGGCCATGGAGGCGGCTCTGTTCTGCTTCAGGATCCAAACATCCTCCATGAGATAATGCACGCCACGAGAGAAGCTTTGCCAAGCCATATTCATTTGTCCGCCAAAATACGCCTAGGCTACGAAGACGAAGAACGTCTATTTGATAATGTGGCCGCCATAGAAAGCGCAGGAACAGAAAAGCTCACCGTTCATGGCAGAACCAAAGTAGATGGCTACAAACCACCGGCTCGCTGGGAAAAAATAGGACAGATACAAGACAGAACAAAAATGGAGGTAGTGGCGAACGGTGACATCGTTGACATTGACTCCCTACTTAGATGTCAGGCCATTACAGGCTGCCAACACTTTATGATAGGTCGCGGCTCGCTCAACAATCCATTCGTTTTTCAGGAAATCCGCTCTCATTTAGCGGGCAAAGATGTACTTCCACAACAGCAACTCGTTGAATTGTTTTTGGATTACAGCCAACAACTGCAACAAGAGTACGATGAGGTGGCAACGCTTGGGCGCCTAAAACAATGGTGTGGGCATTTACGTTTTAACTTTCCAGTCATTAAAACAAACTTACAGTCATTGAGACGCTGCCAATCAACACAGGCACTGAATCAGCTGATCAAAGAATTACTAGAAACGAGATAAAAGAATCGAAATAAGCTTCAGAAAACAAGGATGTTTTTTAGAGAGATTTTTCAAAGAGATATAAAACAAGAAGAGATGGTGCACCCGAGAGGATTCGAACCTCTGACCGCTCGGTTCGTAGCCGAGTACTCTATCCAGCTGAGCTACGGGTGCGTAACTACATAATCTTTTTTGAAAACCTAAGGAAGGATAACGCCTAAGGAGTTTTGAAATGGTGCACCCGAGAGGATTCGAACCTCTGACCGCTCGGTTCGTAGCCGAGTACTCTATCCAGCTGAGCTACGGGTGCGCAACTTCAAATTTGATTAGTAACTTAAGATGGTAGAACACCCTAAGTGAATACTGAAATGGTGCACCCGAGAGGATTCGAACCTCTGACCGCTCGGTTCGTAGCCGAGTACTCTATCCAGCTGAGCTACGGGTGCGTAACTACTTTTCAGTATCTTTTGAAACCTAGGAGGATAGCCCTAACTTTCAAACTTGAAATGGCGGAGAGTGAGGGATTCGAACCCTCGATGAGTGTTAACCCATACACCCTTAGCAGGGGCGCGCCTTCAGCCACTCGGCCAACTCTCCAAACAAGTGCGGCGTAGTATATACTGCTTAACCGCTATGTAAAGCCCTTAAATTAAATTTTTTTAAAAAATTTTAATTTTCTAGAACTTCGTCTTGTTCTTTCTGAATGCGAAGATAAATTTCTTCACGATGCACAGAAACATCTTTAGGGGCATTAATACCAATGCGCACCTGATTACCTTTAACACCTAGCACGGTAACAGAAACTTCGTCACCAACCATTAGAGTTTCACCAACTCTGCGAGTAAGAATAAGCATAACAATATCTCCCTGTGAGATTAATTAATTTTCAATCAATCGACTTGATCTCAAAATTATGTAGGAAATTCCCTACAAGAGATATTGTATCTTTTATACTCTGGTTAATCTATATCTTTAACAAAAGTAGACAAAAGCCTACTAAGACTCACTAACTTCCATGCTAGCGTCACTCAGCTTGAAAGCTGAATGAAGGGCACGAACCGCTAACTCCATGTATTTTTCATCAATAATAACAGACACTTTAATCTCAGAAGTAGAGATTAGCTGGATGTTAATTGACTCGTCAGCCAAGGCACGGAACATGCTACTTGCCACACCAGCATGAGAACGCATACCCACACCAACGATGGACACTTTGGCTATCTTGGCGTCGGACAACACGTCGCGTGCACCTAGCTCTTTCTCTATGCTTTTTAGGATAGCCAACGCCTGCTCGTATTCATTACGATGCACAGTGAAGGTAAAGTCAGTCGTACCATCAGCTGAAACATTTTGCACTATCATGTCTACTTCAATGTTGGCGTCACTGATCGGGCCTAGAATGCGCGATGCAATACCCGGAATGTCTGGCACACCTTTAAGGGTCAATTTGGCTTCATCACGGTTAAATGCAATACCAGAAACAGCAGGCTGCTCCATATCTTTATTCCCCTCAGTTGTAATCAATGTACCTTCTCCATCTTCAAAACTCGACAATACACGCAGTGGCACCTGGTATTTACCCGCAAACTCAACTGAGCGTATTTGCAATATCTTTGACCCTAAACTGGCCATTTCTAACATTTCTTCAAACGTAATTTTGTCTAAACGACGGGCGCTGTCCACGACTCTAGGGTCAGTGGTGTAAACACCATCCACATCGGTATAGATCTGACACTCATCCGCTTTCAGCGCGGCCGCCAAAGCAACCCCAGTCGTATCTGAGCCACCACGACCAAGGGTGGTGATGTTGCCGTTTTCATCTGCGCCTTGGAAGCCCGCAACTACAACGACTCGACCCGCGGTTAGATCCGCTTGCATGGCTTCCGTATCAATATGTTGAATACGCGCTTTGGTATGGGCGCTGTCAGTAGTAATTCGTACTTGAGAGCCGGTGTAAGAGCGCGCATCTAAGCCGCGCTTCATTAATGCCATAGAAAGCAAAGCGATCGTCACTTGCTCACCAGTAGACAGCAAAACGTCCATTTCTCTTGGACTCGGTGTTGCCGTTACCTCTTTTGCTAAAGCGATCAAACGGTTCGTTTCACCACTCATGGCAGAAACGGCCACCACGATGTCATCACCGTTTTGCTTATGCTTTAGTACGCGATCTGCGACTGCTTCGATACGCTCAATTGTGCCGACCGAAGTACCACCATATTTTTGAACCAACAACGCCATAGTCTTGTTACCTATACTGAAAGCGCACCGACAAAAGAGCCCCTTTTAATCGGGGCTACTTGTCGGCATTTTTTAAAACCATTAAAGAAAAAGTGTCTAACCAGAGACTTTTTCAGCTACCCAAGCTGGTACTAGGGCCAATGCTTCAGGCAAAGCCGCAGGATTATTACCACCCGCTTGCGCCATGTCTGGACGACCACCACCTTTACCATCAACCAAAGGTGCTACCATTTTAATCAAATCACCTGCTCTTACTTGCTTGGTCAATTCTTTCGTTACCCCAGCAATCAAGCTCACTTTATCGGCATTTACAGCGGCTAATAAAATCACCGCAGATTCCAACTTACTCTTCAGCTGATCCAACAAATCACGAAGTTCTTTCGGATCGTTCACCTCAACCTGAGCAACCAACAACTTGCCACCAGCAATATCAGTCGCCTGAGAAGCCAAATCTGCACCAGCCAAAGCCGCCATTTTACCTTTTAGAACATCCAACTCTTTTTGCAAGCTACGGGCTTGTTCGTTTAGAGCAGACACTTTATCCAGTGCATTGTCTTTATTACCTTTCACCAAACTTGCTACGCTTGTCAGCACGGCTTCTGTCTGGCGGGTATAATCAATCGCCGCTTTACCCGTTAGAGCTTCGATACGACGTACACCAGCGGCGATACCACCTTCGGATACAATCTTAAACATACCGATATCACCAGTGCGCTTAACGTGAGTACCACCACACAATTCGATGGAGTAATCAGCACCCATGGTTAACACACGCACTTCGCTGTCGTATTTTTCACCAAACAAGGCCATAGCGCCTTTTTGCTTCGCCGCTTCAATGTCCATGATGTCGGTATCAACAGAACGGTTCATGCGAATTTGCTCATTCACCATGTCTTCAATCTGCTCAATCTCAACCGCGGTGACGCCTTCGAAATGAGAGAAGTCGAAACGTAAACGCTCTGCATTAACCAAAGAGCCTTTCTGAGTAACATGCTCACCCAACACACGACGCAAAGCTTCATGCATCAAGTGGGTAGCAGAGTGGTTCAAAGTCGTTGCCATACGCATCGTACGGTCCACTTCACCTGTTACCAAATCACCAACAGACAAGCTACCTTCTTTTAACTCGCCTTGGTGCAGATGCGCCTTAGCTTGCTTAGTCGTATTGCTTACTTTAAAGGCACCAGCGCCACGCAACCAACCTTGATCACCTACCTGACCACCGGACTCACCGTAGAAAGGCGTTGATTTCAAAATGATCGCAGCAGATTGACCCGCTTCTAACGTATCGACGTAAGCACCATCCACCAAGATGGCTTCGATTTCACATTGACCTTGCAGGTGATCATAGCCAGTAAACTCGGTCACCGACTCTAGTTTCACACTACCAGACATATCCATAGAGAAGTTGCTGGCTGAACGTGCTCTTGCACGCTGAGCGTCCATTGCCGCTTCAAAACCCGCCTCATCTATTTCTAGGCTATTTTCACGGGCCACATCATTGGTTAAATCTGCAGGAAAACCATAGGTGTCATAAAGTTTGAAGACGGTTTCACCAGGAATGGTTTTCTCATCACCCAGCTGACCAATAGCTTCTTCAAGAATTTTCATGCCTTGATCAAGGGTTTTCGCAAACTGCTCTTCTTCTTTTAGCAAGATAGAAGCAACACGATCTTTCAGCTTACGAAGTTCTGGGTAAGCTTCACCCATTTCAGCATCCAGAGCGTCCACCAGCTTATGGAAGAACACGCCTTTCTGGCCCAATTTGTTACCGTGACGTACCGCACGACGCACAATACGACGCAATACGTAACCACGCCCTTCATTAGAAGGAATTACCCCATCCACAATCATGAAAGAACAAGAGCGAATGTGGTCGGCAATAACACGCAAAGATTGCGATTCAAGGTCTTCTGTACCAACCGCTTTAGCTGACGCCGCAATAAGGTTTTGGAACAAGTCGATTTCGTAGTTGCTGTGCACCCCTTGAAGAATGGCGGCAATACGCTCTAAGCCCATCCCCGTATCAACAGACGGCTTTGGTAACGGTGCCATGGTGCCATCAACAGAACGGTTGAACTGCATGAAGACCACGTTCCAGATCTCGATAAAGCGGTCGCCATCTTCTTCAGGAGAACCTGGAGGCCCACCCCAAATGTGCTCACCATGATCATAGAAAACTTCAGAACAAGGACCACATGGGCCAGTATCGCCCATCGCCCAGAAGTTGTCAGACTGGTAACGACCACCTTTGTTGTCGCCAATGCGAATGATCTTTTCTTTTGGCAAGCCGATATTTTGGTGCCAAAAATCAAACGCTTCATCATCGTCTGCATAAACGGTTACCAAAAGCTTTTCTTTTGGTAGCTTCAACACTTCTGTTAGAAACTCCCAAGCATAGCTGATGGCTTCTTGCTTAAAGTAATCACCAAAACTGAAGTTACCCAACATTTCAAAGAAAGTATGGTGACGAGCTGTGTAACCAACATTCTCTAGATCATTATGTTTACCACCAGCACGCACACAACGCTGAGAGGTTGTCGCTCGGCTATAAGGGCGTAGGTCTTCCCCTAGAAAAACGTCTTTAAACTGCACCATACCGGCGTTAGTAAACAGCAAGGTTGGGTCGTTGGCAGGGATCAAGGAGCTTGAGCTCACAACTTGATGCTGCTTACTTTCGAAAAAGGATAAAAATGACTGGCGTAACTCAGAACTCTTCATAATGGGATGAGTCTCTATCTCTGTAATGTCTAGACAAATTGGATTGCGAGATTGGCCTATTTAACGCAGCCAATACGGGGCAATGAAAAGCACAAAATAATACACGCTTAGGATGGGTATTTTCAAAAGAAACCGTAGAATTTTTAGGCTTATTTTGTATAAAGCTTAAACAAAAGCGTCTTTCAAGGGAAAAAGACGCTTTTAACACACGTTAAGACTTAGGTTTTGTCTCTGTGATATAACGATAATGAGGTCTTGATGTCATACGTGTTACCAGCTCATAACCGATCGAACTGGCATAATCAGCCACTTCTTCAACTGGCACACCCTGCCCCCAGATCACGACTTCCTGACCAATAGCAAGAGGCTGATTGTTCTGTCGGTATTTAACCGTGATCATATCCATTGACACCCGCCCCACTAGACTGGCTTCTTGACCGTCTATGGTAAGCGGAGCACCCGTTTGCGTATGGCGAGGGTAACCATCCCCATAACCTATGGCAACAGTTGCCAAGTCATGATCTTCTTGAGCTTCGTAAGAGTAACCATAGCCAACTTTATCGCCCTTTTTCACCTGACGAACTGAAATCACTTTTGACGTTAGATTCATCGCTGGCACTAAACCAAGCTGTTCACCACTTATACCTGCAAAAGGAGAAATGCCGTACAACATGATGCCCGGACGAATCCAGCCACCTTCAGGGATCATCCATTTCATAATGGCAGCAGAGTTCGCCACACTGGCTTCTATGCCCCCAATACGACGACGCACCTGTTCAAAAAAGCGCAATTGCTCAAGGGTTGCACCATCCGACAAGTCATCAGCACAAGCAAAATGCGTCATCAGGAGAACTTCATCGACCAAGCCAGACTCTTTCAGCTTCTCTACCATGCTGGCAGCGCCTAATTCATCGGTTCCTAAACGATGCATGCCGGTATCCAGTTTAACGAACACCTTGCCAACTTTAGCTTGGCTTTCCAGCAACCAAGCAAGTTGCTGCTCGTTTTCTATGGCTGCCCAAAAACCGTGCTGCTCGCAAAGCGCCCATTCTTGCGCCTCAAAAACACCTTCCAGCAACATTACTGGGGATTTAATTTCAGCTTCGCGCAAGGCCAAAGCCTCTTCTATCGCAGCCACTGCAAAGGCATCGACTTCTTCATCAAGGTGCTGAGCGACTTTCACCGCGCCATGGCCATAAGCGTTACTTTTTACGACAGCAAACGCTTTACTTGTTGGCTGTAATTTTTTTGCATAACGGTAGTTTTGTAGAATTGCATTTAGATCTACCGTTGCAGTGAGTGGCCGAGCCATTTTTACCCCTTAAATTTAGTTATAACGTGTAACAGCTAACGCTTGAGAATCAATTTCCGTGTTATTGCCTGCAATGATATCGGCAATCACAGCGCCAGAGCCACAGCTCATCGTCCAACCCAATGTGCCATGACCAGTGTTTAGGTAAAGACCCTTCACACTCGAAGCGCCAATCACAGGCGTGCCATCTGGCGTCATCGGGCGTAACCCTGTCCAATATTCTGCTTGGGCAAGATCACAACCTTGACCAAATAAGTCAGAAACCACATGACGAATGGTTTCAGTACGCGACTTGGGTAATTCAAGATTGTAACCATTTAATTCAGCCGTACCGGCAGCACGAATACGACCTCCAAGGCGTGTTACCGCAACTTTATAGGTTTCATCCATTACCGTGGAGATAGGGGCAAAAGAGTCATCAGAAATTGGCACCGTCAATGAATAGCCTTTCACTGGGTAGACAGGAATATTAACATCGCATGCTTTTAACAGAGCTTTCGAGTAACTTCCCAAACACACCAGAACCGTATCAAATTCTTGTAAGCCAGCCCCCGTATGAACACCTGTTACTTTTCCATGTTGAACTTCTAGGGCATTAATATCGGTAGAGAATTGGAACTTCACTCCTAAGGATTCACAAGTCTTCTGCAAAGACTGACAAAAGCTAAAGCAATCGCCTGTTTCATCACCTTTAAGGCGCAAACCACCGGCAAGCTTGTGCTCAACTGGAGACAAGCCAGTTTCTACCTGCACAATTTGCTCTGGTGTGAGTACCTCATAAGGTACATTAAGAGCCTTCAATACTTTAATGTCCTTCTCAGCGGCTTCCACTTGCACATCTGTACGGAACAGTTGTAGCGTGCCCAACTGGCGATCATCGTATTGAATGCCAATATCTTTTCGCAGAGCAATGAATTGGTCACGGCTGTACTCGGCTAGGGCCATCATACGTGATTTATTCACGTTGTAGCTTTCAGCATTACACTGAGCCAGCATTTTACCGATCCACTTAAGCTTCTCAACTTCAGGCGTCATGCTGACTTTTAGTGGTGCGTGTTTCTGCATAAGCCACTTAACCGCTTTAAAAGGCACGCCAGGAGCAGCCCAAGGAGCAGAGTAACCCGGAGAGATCTGTCCCGCATTGGCAAAGCTGGCTTCTAAAGCTACCCCTTCTTGGCGCTCAATCACGGTGACATCAAAGCCTTTTTTCGCCAAGTAGTACGCCGAAGTCAGTCCAATAACGCCAGCACCCAATACACAAACACGCATAGAGAAACCTCAATATAAGTAAAGTAATTTCGACTATTCTTTCATAGCATTAACAGGATTATCATCTTATTTTTACAATATATAAAGATATTAAAACCATTAAATTAAGATTATAAGGTTTTATGCACTACCCATATAAAAGCAGTAATATTCCAACTAGTGCTAGAATCTGCCGCTTGTTAGGAGAGACAAAATGACGCCCCCTACACTTACTGTTTTTGACCAGGCTTTAGCCCTACTTAGCCACAGAGAACACGCCAGCAAAGAACTGAAGCAAAAGCTCAAGCAAAGGGGCTATCAAGCTGCTGAAATTGACGACGTTTGCTTGCGACTCCTCGACATGAACTACCTCAATGATGACCGATTCTGTGAAATCTTTGTGCGCAGCAGATCCCAAAAACCTTTGGGTCCTCAACGCATCCTGCAAGAACTGATCCAAAGAGGGATAAATACAGAACAAGCCAAACAAGCCATTCAAAATTGTGAAGCTGACTGGTTCGAGCTGGCTAAGCAATTAAAAGATAGACGCTTTGGTGAAAGCCGCTACCAAGACTACAAAGAGAAAGCTAAGCAGATGCGTTACTTGCAATATCGCGGCTTCGATTTCGACCAGATAAACTATGCCCTTACTGCAAGTGCAGAAGACTAACGCCCTCCTAGTAAACATTTGGAACACTTAATGAATAAAACTAACTTTATGATTCTGCTTACCCTATCCGCTATTTGGGGCAGTTCATTCTTATTCATGCGCATGGCCGCGCCGGTTTTAGGACCTGTCGTATTGATTGCCTTTCGCGTGGGCTTAGCCGCATTGTTTCTACTGCTAATCGCTCTCATGCTAAAAAAAGAGTTGGTGTTTTTCGCCAACTGGCGGCACTTTCTAACCTTAGGGACACTAAACGCAGGCGCCCCTTTCTTATGTTTGGCCTATGGGGCACAAACACTGTCAGCGTCGCTGCTTTCCATCATTAACGCCACCGCGCCAATTTGGGGAGCCATCATTGGTGCCATACTGCACAGATCTAAAGTTGATGTCACAACGGCAATTGGCCTAGCTCTGGGGGTGACTGGCGTCAGTGTCTTAGTGGGCAATGACAAGCTTATTGAACAAGATGGCGCCTTGCTGGCGATTTTTGTGGCATTAGGGGCGCCATTTTTTTACGGCATCGCCAGTCACTATGCTAAAAGCGCTAAAAAACTCGACTCTTTTGCCAATGCCAACGGTAGTATGTGGGGCGCATTTCTCCCTATACTACCCGCTGTGTATTTCTTCCCTGCCAGCACCACTCAAGTCAGCACTTCCGTGATCTTAGCGGTGTTACTCATAGGGGTCGTTTGCAGCGGTATCGCCTACTTACTGTTCTTTCGCCTAATTAGTGAAGTTGGACCAACCTCGGCGTTAACCGTGACTTTTCTAGTTCCAGTATTTGGGATTTTTTGGGGATGGTTTTTACTCGAAGAAGAAGTGGGGATTCACACTTTTATTGGTTCCTTCATCGTTATTTTCGGTACCGCGTTAGTGACCGGGTTTAACCCTTTCAAAAAAGCGGCAAAAGCCATTAGCTCCTAGTTATTGCTTATCTTCTTTGGACATAAGGGCGTTTAAATAACGCTCTTCCATGGCCACATAACGTGCTTGTACAGAGTCTATCTTACCTTCCAACTCGGTTACTTTTTCCGATAATTCTTGGGCTTCTGAGGACATTTCACTATCTGCCTGAGCTTTCTCTAAGCGCTGTAATTCCATCGCAAGCTCGTCATTCACCTCTCTGAGGTTTTCCTCTTCTTCCATGTCTTCACTGGTGGCTTCAACAGGCCCGGCATTGGCTTGATCCGCCGCCCCTTGCAGCTTTTGCTCTAAGTCTTCACGCACATCTCTGGCTTTGTCTAAATCCCTTTCCAGCATCTCCACATACAATTCGGACTCTTGCACCATGGTTCTTAAAGAGCTCAACTTAGTGGATTGTTCGGTTACAAACTGCTCAGACTCTTCACTTAAATCACCCTGATGCAATAGGTCTTCCATGCTACGCATTGCTTGATGTTCTTTCTCAAAAACGCCACGTAAATCATCACCATTTTTTTGTTTATCGAGCTGAGCTTTTTTCTGGTCTATGATCTCATCACGCTTAGCAGAGTCTATGTTTAAGTTGTATTTCACTCGGTTCATGCTTTCTAGTTTGGCCTCAAGCGCCTTAACCACACGACCACTTTCAAGCAAGGATTTTTCCAGCCGCACCATAGAAATATCGTACAAGCTAAGGTGGTTGTCTCCTTCTCCTTTAGCGGACTTATTGCTTTTAATCTTAGCTTTTAGCTCAGCAATGATGGCCTTTTGAGACGCCGCTAGGCCCTTTAAATCTTCAACTTTATAATCTAATTCAGTGCGCATCGAATTTAAGAAAGCGGACTCGTCCGTATCTTCCAAGAAGGCCTCTAGCGATTCTATATATTCTTCATCACTATTATCCTGCGCCTTAACTTCGATAAGGTGTTGCTTTAATCGGTCTGCCAATTCGTACATGCTGGCAATTTCAGTTCGTAATTGGGCTAGGGCTTTATCTAGCCCTTCTTCTTTGACCAACTTGGCTTGTAACTTATCTAACTCCGCATTCAAGGCAGAGGTAACATCGACCTCTTTAAAGACTTTCTGACTCGCTTCTTGCAAGATTCTATTAAGGTCTTTAAGCACTGCTTGATTCACTTTCAAACACTTAAATAGGGCATCGACTTCTTGCGCCTTATTTATCTTCTCCAGCACTTCATTAAATGCTGCAAGAGCATCCGCCACTTTGTCATGGGGAACAGAGTCTTCAATCAGCACTTTTTCAATATCCAAGAAGATCGACCAGCAGATTAAGGCATTTTCGCCCTGTTCGTCGGACTCTGGCAGCTCGGAGAGAAGTTGGAAACAAATGTTTTTTTGCTGCTCAATAAGGCTTAACCAACGCAGCTTATCTTCCGCGGATACCGCTTGTATATCTAAGCTGGATAAGTGTTTGGAGACAGGGTTTTCGTCTGCCTCAGATGGCTGGGCAGGGCTTTTCTTCAGTTTGAAATACCAAATAACTAGACATAACACCAAGATAGAAAAGGTGCCAGCTGCGCCAATCAGCCCCCATTGCCATATCAACATACTGCCCTACACCTTATTTTTAGAATGAACGTTATGGTAAAAATATAAAACGATGGAAGAAGAAAAGCCACCTAAGCCTTGCTCTAATCAGCCTTGCGGGCAGCGCAATCAGCTTTAATCCCCGACAAGCATTGCCTTTCGGTGAAAGCTCAATAAACCATTTTGACCTGCCATCAGGACGCCAGCGCGCCGTTTAAATAATTGCAAAGCCACCCAACCAGATAACACATTGCCTGCAGATGCACCCACAACGCCAAAAGATCAGATTGCCCCTTTTTAACCAGTGCTTTTAGGGATGGTCAAAAAGTCCAACGTAAATCGCCACCAACAGAGTATGTTTGTTGGTGGCGATTTTTTTGGTCAGTTTAAAACTGAAATAACTAAGCAACTATATAAGGGCGAATAATATTAATGATGGTCTGCTCAATCGTGGCAATTTTTTCTGCCTGCTCAGCATCTGGGTGAGGGGCTGTAAAACGGTTAATATCATTGTCGTAATATTTCCCTGTGGCGTCAGTAAACTCCTCCGACAAAGCGGCTTTAATCAGAATATCGGCGCCAATTTGCAAGTCGGTTCCTGCTACCCCATAGGCTTGTTCAACCATTTTACTGCCCAAAAAGGATTTAGGATTCACCGCGACAATCACGGGCCCTTGCGAACCTAATGACAAAGCTAATGAACGGCTCCACATGGTAAGTGCTAGTTTGCTTTTGGCATACACAGCATTGTCGGATTGAACGCTTGGTTGAATTAGCTCTTGTGCAGACAATGGCGCTTGTGCGGCAGAGGAAAGATTCACCACCCGAGCATCACTAGGCATGATGTCCAACAATTGCGTTGTCAGAAAATACGGCGCGATTGTATTCACCATAAAGCGAGTGTCTAGCCCATCCTTAGTGACCTTGTCATTGATCACAAACACCCCAGCATTGTTAATCAATACATCGATTTGTTGGTGATCACTTTTTACCTCTGCTACCAACTTCTGCAACTCTGCAAAGCTCGATAAATCCGCTTGATAGGCAAATAATCGCTCTGCTGCCGCAATGCTGGATAGCTCCTGTAGGACAGTTTTCAACTTGGCCTCACTGCGGCCATGCACCAACACTTTATGACCTAATTCAACCAGAGACTTAGCCGTTGCCAAACCTATACCGTCGGTTGAACCTGTAATTAGAATTGTCTTACTCATGGGGAAGTTCCTTAAATTGATAATTAAATGCTAACAATGAATAATTCAATTAGCCTTCCCTACATACTAGGTTAGTCTCAGTTCCTTTATTATCCGCAAAACAGAACAATGAGTTTTAAGTTTTTATTAACAATCAGCGTTTTCAGCTTTCCTCTAATGAGCTGGTTACCAAGCTCTGCAAGACTCAGTGATGGCGCTCTCGTCCTCGTTACTGCCCATAAAAACTAAAAAGCAGGCCTAAGCCTGCTTCTCTCAACGAATACTAGGTTTTAGAGATTAAAACTCTAGCTGATCCGCTTCAAAATTTGATCCATTTTAGCTTACGCCCCCTAACAAGCTAAAAAAGACAATATAATTCATGAAAAATAGCCCTTCAGGCTTTTAAAATAAGACAACTTGAAGTCTGAAGACTGTTTCTTTTCCTCAATAATTTTCTCATATGCCAAATCGAAATTAGAAATATCTTCTAACTTAAACCTTACATAAGACATATCATTTGAATTAAATATTTTTTTGTACGACAAAACCGATTTTATGGTTATTGTTTTATTAAAAAGAAAGTTAACTTCTGAATCTTCAAAAACAGCAGGAAGAGTTTTATAATCAACAAAGCTCTTCCTTTTAGATTTTCCAGAAAGCGATGAACTCTTTTCAACAAACACTTCACCATCATTCAATAGATAGTAATGCCCTACATCAAACCAAGACGCATAATGGGATACCGCTTGTACTTTCAGCTGCCCCATTTCATCCCCAACAACACTATCAATCTCTGACATCAAAAAGTCATATGAAGAACGATCAATTGATATATGAATCGAATCTGTATTCACGTAACAAACATCCAATCCTTTTATTTTTTTAAGCGTTTCTATTGTTTTGAAAATCTTCAGCTTTGATTTTGCTAAGACCTGAGTTGAAAAACTAAAAATTGTTCCCGCATTACTTAAATCTGGAAAAACAGCTTTATCATAATTTCTGAAACTTAAAATTTTAATTTTTTTCATTAGGGGTGAATATTTATAAAGAGTACAACCCTTTCCAAAAAAATCAACATTGAAAACATCCCCTATAGTCTTCAAAAAAACCTCACCAGTTTCAAAATCAATAGATTTAGTTTTTCGTATATTTGTTACACTATGCAAAGAAGCAAGCATAAACTTATAATATCTCTCCAGCTCTTTCTTTGACTCTTTTTTAGCTTTGATTCTTTTTTTATATAGTCGCTTAGACTCTTTATACAAAGGGTGCCCAACCTCTTTTAAAGATAGTAAAGCAGAATATATATAAACCTCTTCAAAAAATTTCGCATAGTATTTCAACTCGAAAAGAAACACTCTAACTTCTATCTCTGTGTTAGATTCAGATTCAAAACTCAGAGAAAGTCCTAGATTAGTACACTTAAAAGGATGATACTTATTAAAAAATTCTGAAGTTGGTTTCTTAAAAACCACATGATAAAAACCGGATTGAATAATCTTATCGGTATAGTTATCATTTATTTCTTTATGGTATATAGAAGATGGGTCTAAAAAATCCCCTTCCATACAATGAGAAAACATAGAATTGAAATCTAGAGCAATTACCAGCTTATCTTTTCTAAATTCACTAAACTTAAAAACCTCTTGGTATGGAGGCAAGTATGAATGCATAAAAATTTCATCATAGTTCGTTTTTAGTCTATGCTTCCTGTAGATTGTTTTTTTATTCTTACTCAAACTATTTTCATAAAAACCGTTTAAACTTACACCATACCTTAATAAAAGATTAATTTTCGATTTTAATACCTCGAAGCTAAACCCAAGATCATTAGAGTATTTAATATCACTAAATATTGGAAATGAACTTTCTAACGACTTCAAGCTCACCTTAAATAGAATAGACCATCTTAGAAGAAAACTAAATTCCTTATCTGTCAAAACAAAATACGTTCTTTTTGATTTCTTAGCTTCATTAAAAAAATCATCAAGAGTTTTTACGCTTCCATCAAAAACTTCATCACCATTTGTTGAAATTGGAAAAATTTCTTTTTTCTCACGCTTATTTTTAGGAGGAGGCATACTCAATATACGTCTATCAATATCAGATGACGATTTTAATTTTCCACCAAACCTAGAGCAAATAACTTTATTCATCACTACAGTATAAAATCTGAAATTGGTAAGTTTAGCTCGATATATATATCATTCTTATCTTTAGTTTTTGATAACCTTATCAGTTTATTTATGAACTTTCTGTAATTTTCGGGGAGATAAAAATATAGTGTATGTTGATACCTTGCTCCCCAGCTTTCAACATATACACTATTCGATTTCTCCACATAACCTGGAACTATATTCCTTACTTCTTTGGATTTTTTTAAATTCCGATCAAGTAGCATTATAAAACTTTTTAAATCTATCCTTTCAACTTCGCACTTCAAAAAATGAAGACGTATAATAGATAAAGTTTTTCTCATCACTTCTTTATCCATTTTAAGATAAGAATCCCTTCCATTTCTCACATCGTACTCGTGATGTATTTTTCGTTGAACCTCCCCCACTTTTTCGTAAGGAGTAAGGTCTTTTTCACAACCCAACATTTCAAAAAAATCACTTAATTCTTTTATAGAGATCACACTATCAAAAATACAAAATCCATTTAGATTCGATGAAACAACATCTGAAATATTATATCCACCACCAAAAACTCTTGAATATGATGTAGATATAGATTCTGACCTACAGTATCGAACAAGAGTCAACCTAATAACCTCAGGTGTTAAAATTTTTTTAAAAATTGAATCTAGCAACTCCAATGGAGAATAACTTAAATCATCATTTAAAGATATTCGATAAAATATATTATTAAAGTCTTCCTTGTTTAAAATTTTAGCAGAAAATTCATCCCCTTCTATCTCATCTTTAAATGGACCACCATAAACACCATCACATAAATAATTACTTTCATAACTCATATCAATATCCTATGGCAAAATCCCTAAAAAAATCATGTATAGGAAATCACTTTGTCTTCCCTAATATAAACGATAAATCCAATACAACTAAAACAGCATATTCCTATATAAAAACTTCATCAACACCATGGTAACCATTGACAAGCCAACAACTGCCAATTACATTGTGCCTAGCAGATGGGGGTATGATTAAATTCATATATTGCTACTAGAGTGTTTCACTCGCTGCTTCGCAGTATACAGTACTAAAGAATCTAAGATATTCTTGATTTTGAGCCTACCCCATCGGCTCTTTTTAACTTTATATCATCCAATAGAGGCATTTTAAGGTATCCAAAAACCTAATTTCATCTCAATTGGTAAGGTTAAATTACCTTGTTTAATGATAAAAATTAACAATTCAGCTTGCGCCCTTGCAATCGAGCCATATATTTACCTACAAAACAAAAAAAGCAGGCCTAAGCCTGCTTCTTCGCAACGAATACTAGGTTTTAGAGATTAAAACTCTAGTTGATCCGCTTCTTCTTTCTCTTCAGTTTTGTCTTCCGCTTTCTTTTTGCTTGGTAGCAAAGCTTCGCGGATTTTTTCTTCAACTTCTTGAGCGATTTCTGGGTTGTCTGCTAAGAATTGGGCAGCATTGGCTTTACCCTGACCAATCTTATTGCCAGCATAAGCATACCAAGCACCCGCTTTATCAATGAAGCCTTGCTTCACGCCAAGGTCAATCACTTCGCCCATGCGGTAGATACCAGCACCGTACATGATTTGGAATTCCGTTTGTTTGAACGGTGGTGCAACTTTGTTTTTCACCACTTTAACGCGGGTCTCGTTACCAATAACTTCATCGCCCTGTTTCACCGAGCCGATACGACGAATGTCCAAACGTACGGAAGAGTAGAATTTCAGTGCGTTACCACCCGTTGTTGTTTCTGGTGAACCGAACATAACACCGATCTTCATACGGATCTGGTTAATAAATACTACCAAGCAGTTAGCATTCTTGATGGAACCGGTTAGTTTACGCATGGCTTGAGACAACAAACGCGCCTGAACACCAACCGATGAGCTACCCATTTCGCCTTCGATCTCAGACTTAGGCACCAAGGCTGCAACAGAGTCAACAATGATCACATCAACACTGTTAGAACGTACCAACATGTCTACGATTTCTAGTGCTTGCTCACCCGTATCTGGCTGAGAGATCAGCAAGTCACCGATGTTGACCCCAAGTTTCTCTGCATAGGCAGGGTCCAAGGCGTGCTCAGCATCGATGAAGGCACAGGTTTTACCTTGTTTTTGCGCTTCCGCAATAACACTCAAGGTTAACGTTGTTTTACCAGAAGACTCAGGACCGTAGATTTCACAAATTCGGCCATAAGGAAGACCACCTGCACCCAACGCAATATCAAGACCTAAAGAGCCAGTCGATACCGTATCGATATCAAGCTTAGCGCCTTCATCCATTTTCATAATGGCGCCTTTACCGAACTGACGTTCAATTTGAGATAGAGCGGCGTCCAACGCCTTTTTCTTGTTGTCTGCAGTAGATGACATGATGTGATCCTTGTGGCTAATTTTCGTTGCTGGTAACTCTAGCGCTTTTTTTTGTGAATCTCAAGAAATACTGTATATAAAAACAGTATTATTTTGTATCGTTATTTAGCACTTGAGAAATGCCCTGTAACGCACTTAAAACGGTTTGCTCTCGCACCGCTTGTCGGTCTCCAGAAAATTGAAAACGCGTCACTATGGCATCACTGCCCAGCCTCTGCCAACCGATATAAACACAACCCACTGGCTTTTCTACAGAGCCGCCCCCTGGGCCTGCGACACCACTAACCGCAACCGCCACCTGCCCTCCTAATGCCAACGCCCCTTGACACATTTCACGCACCGTTGCTTCAGAAACCGCACCATGGGCAGCAAGGGTCGTCGGTCGCACTCCCAAGGCTCGTTCTTTGGCTTCATTGGCATAACTCATCACGCCGCCGAAAAACCAAGCGGAGCTGCCAGCTAGTTCCGTACACACGGCGCCAATCAAGCCACCGGTACAAGATTCAGCGGTTACTAATTGCAAATTTTGAGCCTGCAATAACTGACTGGCTTGCTCGGCTGCCAGAGTCATTTGTTGTATTTGCTTCATCTTATTTGTGATCCCTTAATTCCTTATGCAATATGCCGTAGAATAACGCTCTAATTTTTGGATCACAATCGAGTACACCCGATGAGTAAAACAGCGAGCGATAATCACACGCCAATGATGCGTCAATATTTTGGCCTAAAGTCTCAACACCCCAATCAGTTACTGTTTTATCGCATGGGGGACTTTTATGAAATATTCTACGACGATGCCAAACGCGCTTCGCAATTACTCGATATCACTTTAACTTCTCGAGGCCATTCTGGCGGCCAGCCCATTCCAATGGCTGGCATTCCTTTTCATGCGGCCGAAAACTACATAGCGCGCTTAGTCAGAATGGGCGAGTCCGTGGTCGTGGCAGAGCAAGTTGGCGACCCTGCTACCAGCAAGGGTCCTGTAGAAAGACAAATTGCTCGCATCGTGACCCCCGGCACAATTAGTGATGAAGCCTTTCTTGAAGAAAAGCGTGAAAACTTGCTGCTGTCTTTAGCCCACCAATCACGCAAGGGGTTGGACGTGTTTGGCTTTTCTTATCTAGACATGGCCAGTGGCCGTTTTTGTGTGTTTGAAGTGGATGGTCATGAAGCGTTAAACAGCGAATTACAGCGTTTATCCCCTAGGGAAATTCTCATTTCTGAAGACTTCCCAGCAAAAGACACCCTTAAACTGGAGAAAGGCATTGCTGAACTTGGCCCTTGGCATTTTGACTATGAGTCCAGCTATCGCCAACTAATCCAGCAATTTAATACTAAGGACTTATCTGGCTTTGGCTGTGAAGCTCTGACCGCAGCCATTGCCTCGGCTGGCGCCTTGCTACAGTACGCAAAAGATACCCAGCGCTCAGCCTTGCCGCACATTCTTTCCATTACCGTTGAGCACAAGGACGATTCGGTTTTAATTGATGGGGCCACCCGTCGTAATTTAGAAATCGACATTAACCTCACCGGTGGCACCAGTAATACCCTAGTCAGTGTGTTAGATGAATGCTCCACACCAATGGGCAGCCGCTTGCTCAAGCGCTGGTTGCATACGCCCATTCGCGACATCGAAGAAATTCAGGCTCGTCAGCAAGTGGTCGCAGAATGCCAACAAGGTCTGTTCTACCAAAGTTTGCACGAACCTCTAAAGAAAATCGGCGATCTTGAGCGTATTTTATCCCGAGTAGCTTTACGCTCTGCTCGCCCACGAGACTTGTTACGCCTGCGCTTCGCCCTAGAAGCAGTTCCGGTTATTAAGCAGCTTCTCGATCAAGGCACAGCACCGCGCTTAGCCGCTCTTAATGAACGCATCATAGCCCAGCCCAATATTACCGACACACTGACCTCAGCCTTAGTAGAAAATCCGCCTTCTGTCGTAAGAGACGGTGGTATCTTTGATAAGGGCTACGACGATGAGCTAGACGAGCTGTTAAGCCTTTCTACCAATGCCACAGACTATTTGGCAGAAATGGAACGCAGTGAAAAAGAACGCACTGGTATTAGTTCTCTAAAAGTCGGCTTTAATCGGGTTCATGGCTACTATATTGAAATCAGTCGTTTGCATTCCGACCAAGCGCCAGTGGAATACATTCGCCGCCAGACGCTGAAAAATGCCGAGCGTTTTATTACGCCAGAGTTAAAAGCCTTTGAAGACAAAGCGTTAAGCGCTAAGTCCAAAGCCTTAGCCCGAGAAAAACAACTCTACGAAGAGTTACTGGACGCACTTAATGAAATTCTTGGAGAGTTACAAACCACCAGCCAAGCCCTGTCTCAGCTGGATGTTTTAAATACATTTGCCGAGCGTGCCGACACACTGAACTTCACCTGTCCAGAACTACACCAGCGCGGTGGTATTAGCATTACTGGTGGTCGTCACCCTGTGGTTGAGTCGGTCATTTCCGACCCTTTCGTACCCAACGATTTGGAACTTAACGAACAGCGTTCGTTGCTCATGATCACAGGTCCAAACATGGGCGGTAAATCCACCTATATGCGACAGATCGCACTCATCACCTTGCTGGCACACAGTGGTTGTTTTGTTCCCGCACAAGCAGCATCCATTTCCGTGGTTGATCGTATCTTTACACGTATGGGCTCTTCTGATGATTTGGCTGGCGGTCGCTCTACCTTCATGGTGGAAATGACGGAAACGGCCAACATACTCAATAATGCCAGTAAAAACAGTCTGGTATTAATGGATGAAGTCGGCCGCGGCACCAGCACTTTTGACGGTTTATCTTTAGCTTGGGCGGCAGTGGAATATTTGGCCAACAACTTACAATGCTATGTGTTGTTTGCGACCCACTATTTCGAACTCACAGGTTTGGCAGAACAGCTCGAAAACGCTGAAAACGTACACCTAACCGCCACCGAGTACGAAGACGAAATTGTCTTTTTGCATAAAGTGCATGCCGGCCCAGCTAGCCAGTCCTATGGATTACAAGTGGCGCAATTAGCTGGGGTGCCGAAAAACGTAATTACTCATGCTAAGCAAAAGCTTAAAGAGTTGGAAGTGGGTACTGGGGTTTCACAAAGCCCAGTGAGCGCACCGGCTAATCATGACAAAAAAGACTTAAAACAAGCACCACAGCAAGCAGACTTGTTTGCGCAAGCGGAACAAAACTCTTTGAGACTCGCTTTAGAGGCCCTAGATCTAAATAATATGACTCCGCTGCAAGCGATTAATGCGCTACATGAGATTAAGTCTCAACTGTAAGGAATTTTGGGTGCTCTGGCATAAGCTAATAGCAGATAAATTTAGTCGATTGGCGAATGTTACTTGCTGACGAATGGGCATGGCTCTAAAATAACGTCAATTAATTTTATACTTTGTAAGGAGAAGTCGAATGGCTTTCATCGTTACCGATAACTGCATTCGCTGTAAATACACTGATTGCGTAGAAGTTTGCCCAGTAGACTGTTTCTATGAAGGCCCTAACTTTCTAGCGATCAATCCAGATGAGTGTATTGATTGCGCACTGTGTGAACCAGAGTGTCCTGCAAACGCTATTTTCTCTGAAGATGAGCTACCAGAAGATCAAGAGATTTTCGTTGAGTTGAACCAAGACTTAGCCTTGATCTGGCCAAACATCACAGAGAAGAAAGACGCTCTTGCTGATGCGGCAGAATGGGATGGTGTGGAAGACAAGCTTGAGCACCTAGAGCGCTAAACGCACCCTTCA
The DNA here is from genome assembly GCF_052747885.1 of Marinomonas dokdonensis. Lineage (NCBI taxonomy): Bacteria > Pseudomonadati > Pseudomonadota > Gammaproteobacteria > Oceanospirillales > Oceanospirillaceae > Marinomonas > Marinomonas dokdonensis. The sequence continues at coordinate 602,945 of NZ_JBRAND010000003.1, read as the reverse complement.
CAACTCTTCTAAAAAGCAACTTCTAGTAAGTTGCTTTTTTTTGCTTCCTATCTCATAAATTTTAGGCGAAAAAAAAGAGCGACTAAACGCTCTTATTCTTGCCCACATCCTGTTAAGCAACTCATCCAATGAGTGAACCTTCCATGAGTGCTTCATCCTGAAGTCTTCGTCATCCTGTTTAATAGTTCGATCCCTTCAAACTATTGCAGATCCTTCTGCTACATCCTTTTAAATATCTTATCCTGACGGAACCATACTGCCATCAATGGCTGTTTGTAGGTTTTACTGAAGCATTTCCCTGTGCCTCATTAAGATGGTTCTAATTTAACAGAAAATAATTCCTACGCAACTTTTCACAAAAAAACCAAAAGCAATAAAAACTACATAAAATTCAATGGCTTAATCGATAATTACAACATGGAAAGTCAGTTAGCCACAGTACTCAAAGGCATTTCCTACAGCCTCGTAGGAATCCACCTACACAGCTCACCGCAAATACTTCAAATAACTCACAATGGCTAGAAGCAAGCGACCACATCATCCGCCCATTGCACCGCTTCGATGTAGGTTTCACTAAGAATTTCAGCGTCCTCATCCATTACGCCGTGGCCCAGAGTTGCGTAATTTTCGATATGCGCTAATGTCCCTCCGACTCGCCCTGTTCGATGGACGATGGCAGAGATATATTCACTGGGTAAAGGCAGCTCCTCTAAGATATCTTCCAGCGTCATTCCAAGACAGGCATCTATCATAGATAACATGCCCGCGAGAAAGAATTTGTCTTCATTCCCATAACCACAACGCTCGGCAAACAGCTCCATATGTTTTGCTCGTACCATGGTTTGTTCGAGCAAAACGGGTCGGTCGCCGACCATTTCAGACATCAATAACATATTGGTAATGGCTTTGAGTCGGTCGGCACCAATTAACATAATAGCCAGTCGAACGGAGTCGATCGTCGCCACCAAGCCGGTAACAGGTGAGTTCAGATAACGCAGCAACTTATGCACTAACATGGCATCTTGGCTGACAATCCTTTCAAGCTCATCAATGCTCAAGCTAGCGCTTTGCATTAAAGACGCCATGAGTTGCAGCAAGGTGGTGTGATTGACCTTAGAGCTTTTGCTCGCCAGCACTTCTGGCTTTTCAAAAAAATAGCCCTGAAACAGGGTCACATCCAACACACGACAAAACTGGTATTCATCCCAAGTTTCCACTTTTTCAGCAATGATTTTTGCCGCAAAACCACGCAGAGACTCCACTTGTTGATGTATCCCTTCTTGGCCCAAAGCACGCATATCCAGCTTAATAAATTCAGCCAACTGTACAAAAGGCACCAGCTTACTTTCGAACACAAAACCACTTAACGCAATCCGATAACCCGCTGCAGACCAGCGTCTTAAAGCGGCCAATAAAATAGGATCAAATTGCGCATCGGCCAACACCTCAATAACCACGTTGTCTTTGTCAAAAGGAATACCAGCAGGTTCGAGCAAATATGCCCGAGGAAGTTTAATAAAGGCCAAGTTCGCCCCAACCAAATTGCCTAATCCCACCCCGAACAAGGCCGCCGACATAACCTGAGAGGTAGCGCTCACATCATCAATAATATCTGCACTCAATGAGTTGACTGTTTTTCGATACAGCAATTCATAGCCCATTACGGCCAAGCGGCTATCAACAATTGGCTGGCGAGCTAACGCCATAGAGGTATATGAGGCATTACTTGAGGTTATGGTCATGTCTATTTCACTTTTAAAATGTGATTTTTGTAATTGTGGCCCATTGTGATCAAATTGCCATTGGGCAGAGGCCTTAAACTTGGTAACATGCTTCCTCTATATAAAGCAAAAATAATTTGTGGGGAAACCGATGCCAGACTACCGCTCCAAGACTACAACTTCAGGCCGTAACATGGCCGGCGCTCGCGCTCTATGGCGTGCGACCGGTATGAAAGACGATGACTTTCATAAACCTATTATTGCAGTCGCAAACTCTTTTACGCAATTTGTCCCAGGTCATGTACACCTTAAAGATCTTGGTCAGTTAGTTTGCCGTGAAATTGAGAAGTCCGGTGGTGTGGCAAAAGAATTCAACACAATTGCTGTGGACGATGGTATTGCAATGGGCCACGACGGCATGCTGTACAGCTTGCCATCTCGTGATCTGATCGCAGACTCTGTTGAATACATGGTAAATGCTCACTGTGCCGATGCACTGGTTTGTATTTCCAACTGTGACAAGATCACTCCAGGAATGTTGATGGCGGCTATGCGCCTAAATATCCCGGTTATCTTCGTTTCTGGTGGACCTATGGAAGCGGGTAAAACCAAGCTTTCGGAAAACAAGCTAGACCTAGTTGATGCCATGGTCATCGCTGCCGACCCAACCGCTTCCGATGAAAAAGTTGCTGAATACGAGCGCTCTGCCTGCCCAACTTGTGGCTCTTGTTCTGGCATGTTCACAGCCAACTCTATGAACTGTCTAACCGAAGCACTCGGTTTAAGTTTGCCGGGGAACGGTACGACTCTAGCGACGCACTCTGACCGTCACCGTTTATTCCTAGAAGCTGGTCAGCGCATTGTTGATATTACGAAACGCTTCTATGATCAAAACGAGCCTCAGTGGGCGCCACGCGCCATTGCGTCTTTTGAAGCTTTTGAAAATGCGATGACACTCGACATCGCTATGGGTGGTTCAACGAATACCATTCTGCACTTATTGGCCATTGCCCGTGAAGCAGGTGTTGATTTCACCTTGAATGACATCGACCGCCTGTCTCGCAAAGTGCCTCAGCTATGTAAGGTTGCTCCTAACTCACCTAAATACCATATTGAAGATGTGCACCGTGCTGGTGGTATCTTCGGTCTATTAGGAGAACTTGATCGTGCTGGCTTGTTACACAACCAAGTGCACACCATCCACTCTCAAACAATGGAAGAAGCCTTAGAAACTTGGGACATCATGCGTTCACCAACGCCTGAAGTGATCGAGTTTTATAAAGCTGGCCCTGCGGGCATTCCAACCCAAACCGCCTTTAGTCAGTCAACTCGCTGGCCTTCTCTAGATGGGGATCGCGCCGAAGGCTGTTTCCGTTCTATTGAAAACGCTTTCTCGCTGGAAGGCGGCCTAGCAGTTCTGTACGGCAACATTGCCCTAGATGGCTGTGTGGTGAAAAGTGCCGGTGTTGATGAGTCTTGCCTAGTTTTTGAAGGTCCTGCACACATTACCGAATCTCAAGATGAAGCGGTATCTAATATCCTTGAAGACAAGGTGGTTGCTGGTGATGTCGTGATCGTTCGCTACGAAGGGCCGAAAGGCGGACCGGGTATGCAAGAAATGCTCTACCCAACCTCTTACATTAAGTCTAAAGGCTTAGGCAAAGCCTGTGCGCTGTTAACCGACGGACGCTTCTCTGGTGGTACATCTGGTCTGTCGATCGGCCACGTTTCTCCAGAAGCTGGCGCCGGTGGCGCCATTGGTTTGGTTGAAAATGGAGACATCATTCGTATCGATATTCCTAACCGTACCATCGATGTGTTGCTAAGCGATGAAGAGCTTGCTACTCGTCGTGCCGCGATGGAAGCGAAAGGTCGTGATGCTTGGAAACCTGAAAAAGAACGTCCACGTAAAGTATCGCCAGCACTTAAAGTGTACGCACACTTTGCGACCAGTGCCGATAAGGGCGCGGTTCGTGATTTAGATCAATTGGATTAATTCCAAAAAGTAACAAGATATTTTACAGTACCGCAAAAGGTCGCATGTTTCATTGCGACCTTTTTCATTCATTACAGGACACAACATGCTTAGCTATCGGCACATTTATCATGCGGGCAATCACGCAGATATTTTAAAACATTTAATCGTCAGCCAAATCTGTCGTCATCTGGTTAAGAAAGAAGCGCCTTTCTTCTATCTAGATACTCATGCAGGAATCGGCCAATATGCGTTGGATTCGGAGCAAGCTCAAAAAAACAAAGAGTTTCAATCTGGCATTTCACGACTATTAGATGAAGACAACTTGCCGGAGCCGATCGATGAGTTTTTAGACATAGTTAGGGAAATGAACCCAGATGGTACATTGCAGCTTTATCCGGGTAGCCCTAAAATTGTTGACTATTATTTACGCAAAAAAGACAAATTACACCTTTGTGAACTACACCCTAATGATTATCCTTTGTTAGCGGCTTTGTTCCCGAATAAGCGTAAAGCGAACGTCGTCAAAGACAATGGTTTTACGGCGGTAAAAGCCATGCTGCCACCACCACAGAAGCGTGGCTTTACCTTGATGGACCCACCTTATGAGGTTAAGAAAGACTACCAATATGTGGTGCAAGCCTTAAAAGATGGGCATCAACGCTTCCCTCAAGGCACTTATGCCATCTGGTACCCAGTATTGGGCCGTAAACAAGCTGACGACTTGATTCGCGATGTCAAAAATACCCAGATCCGCAATGTTCTGCTGGTGGAGCTTTGCATCCGAGATACCGAGAAAGAAAGAGGCATGGCCGGCAGCGGTATGATTATCGTCAATCCGCCTTGGACTCTGGAAAAAGAAAGTAACGAATGTTTGCCTGTCTTAAAAAACATTCTGGCCGAAGACAAGCATGCTAGCCATCAAATACGTTGGATCACGCCAGAGTAAGTAAACGCACAAAGGAGCGTACCCATGGAAAATTATTTCGAATTGGCGTTTCAAAATATGCCTACCCCTGCCTTCATTATTGAGCGCAGTACAGGTCAAATTCGTGCATTCAATCGTAATTTTGCGCTTATTTTTGAAAATCGTAATACCGCTCCGGGTAACGACTGGCAAACCCTTAGTGGGGATGACACGCCATGGTCCACATTAAGCCAAAAAATAGCAGACGGTTCGCTTCACCGCTGTGAATGTAATGTTCGAGTGGGTGATAAAACAGTTCACATGCAACTGACCTTTCAACTGCAAGGTGACAGCATTCTAAGCTGTGTCTATAACTCTGATCACATGGATTTAGCAGCCGCGGAAAACACATTACTGCAATTTGCCTTGTCAGAATCCTCCGCTGGCCTTTGGATCTGGGAAACGGACTCTGACCTCACGGCTTGCTCTGAATCCATTGCCTTGTTGCTCGGTTGCCCACAAGACCAAACACCACGCTCAACAGTAGAATGGCACAAGCTGGTTCATCCTGATGATGTTAGCCGTTTAGCCAAAATTGTGAATCAGCATGTGGCAGAAAATAAAGATTACTATGAAGTGGAATACCGCATCCGCCGTAGCAATCAAGAATATCTGTGGGTCAAAGAGCGTGGCCGTACTTATACTCGCTCCACAGAGGGCGATATTAAAAAGATCATCGGCTTTGTGGTGGACATTAGCCACCAGAAAGAACTAGAAGAGCATCTGCGCAATCAAGCCACCTTTGACGAGCTAACAGGCCTACTGACTCGTGCAGCCGCCCTCACCCATTTCAAAAAACAATTAGGGTTGGCAAAACGCCAATACACCCCTTTGAGTATGGCAAAGATCCATCTGGACGCGAACCAGCGCTTATCCGCTTTACCTCTAGAAGAACGCAACATCGCTATCTTAACCTCTGCTCGACACATCTATAAAAAGATTCGTGAAGCCGACGTATTAGCCCGAGTGGAAGCCGACAAGCTGTTACTACTCTTGCCAAACACCAGCATTAAAGACGCTCAAAAACTGCTAATGAACATCATAGTGCCCACTGCAGATGAGTGCTCTACGCTGTTTGAAGGCAATGCCGATCCGGCAGATTTCTGCGTGGGTTTAGCCACCTTCCCAGAAGATGGGGAAACCATTGATGAACTTGCCCAAAGTGCTAATCAGGCGGTAGAAGAAGGCCAGTCCAAACAGCAAAAAATTGTGGTGAACTAACCTATAAAAAAGCTACCCGCGAAAACCAATTCGTGGGTAGCTTTTCTGTCTCGCATCTTTAAGACTTAATCCCCTTGCAGGGTCAAAACTAGGCGGCGCTTGCCACCATAGTCCCTGTGTTCTCCTAAATAAATGCCTTGCCATGTGCCTAAATACAACTGCCCATTACGCACTGGAATCGTTAGGGACGAACCCAACATGCTGGCCTTGATATGGGCTGGCATGTCATCACTACCTTCGTAAATATGCTCATAATAAGGCTGATTCTCTGGCACCATGTGATGAAAATGGCGTTCCATATCTCGGCGCACCGAAGGGTCGGCATTTTCATTAATGGTCAGTGACGCGGAAGTATGTAAGATTTGCACATGCAACAGACCCACTGACACAGGTGTGAGCGACGCTAACGCTTGCTCAACTCGATCGGTAATCAAATGAAAGCCTCGCGACTTAGCAGGCAAACTTAGCTCTGTCTGTTGCCACATACTAAATTAGGCTCCGCTGCTTCTTTGATACACAGAGAAACGGTAGTCATAAGGGTTTGGACCTTCTGCCTCAAACGACTCTTCTGCAAGTAGAGTGAAAGAAGGCCAGTCAACTTGAGGAAAAAACGCATCCCCTTGGACTTCAGCATCCACATGGGTAATGTATAAACGGTCTGCTTTTTCTAGCGCTAATTGATAAATTTGCGCACCGCCAATGACCATTACTTCTTCTTGGCCATTCACCAAACAGATGTCTTCACCTAGAGAAATGGCCGCTTCTAAGGAGCTCACTACATCCACTCCTTCCGCGCTGTAATTCGCATCACGAGAAATGACAATATTACGACGGCCCGGTAGTGGCTTTCCGATGGACTCAAAGGTTTTTCGCCCCATAACAATAGGCTTACCCATGGTGGCTTGCTTGAAGTATTTAAGATCATTTGGCAGATGCCAAGGTAAAGCGTTATTAATACCAATAGTGTGATTGGTCGACATGGCGACGATAAGAGATAGCATAAAATGACCTTATATTTGATACAATCAGCGATATTATACCGATAGCTATGCAGATTGCATTGGTTGAGCCATGCACAAGTCTGCCAATAAAGAGTCCAACTGTCCTATGAATCAATATCTAGCACTGTGTGAACGCATCGTAAACGAAGGGGTGTGGGTAAATAACGAACGTACTGGAAAACGCTGTTTAACCGTTATCAATGCGGACTTGACCTATGACGTGGCCAAAGGTGAATTCCCGCTAGTTACGACACGTAAAAGTTACTATAAGTCCGCCATTGCTGAAATTATTGGTTACTTACGTGGTTATGATAATGCCGCAGATTTTCGCGCCCTAGGCACCAAAACATGGGACGCCAATGCCAACCAAAATGAGGTCTGGCTCAACAACCCTTATCGTAAGGGCGAAGACGACATGGGCCTTTGTTATGGGGCCATTGGACGTAATTTCCCTAAACCAGACGGCGGCCACCTAGACCTGCTGAAACAAATCATTGATGATTTAAGTAAGGGTGTGGATAACCGTGGGGAAATCCTAACCTTTTATCACCCTGGGGCTTTTCACATGGCTTGCCTACGCCCTTGTATGTACAGTCACCATTTCTCTCTATTGGGAGATACTCTTTACTTAAACAGCACCCAGCGCAGCTGTGATGTACCACTAGGGCTAAACTTTAATATGGTACAGGTTTACGTGTTGCTGGCGATTGTGGCGCAAATTACGGGCAACAAACCGGGCCAAGCCTTCCATAAAATCGTCAATGCACACATCTATGAAGATCAACTTGAGCTCATGCGCGATGTGCAAATGAAACGCGAGCCTTACCCACTGCCTAAGCTAAAAATTAACCCAGACATTAAAAGCTTAAAAGACGTGGAAACCTGGGTCACCATGGATGACTTTGAGATCGAAGATTACCAGCACCATGAGGCCATCGCCTACCCTTTCTCTGTTTAAAGGCTTTCGGCCACACGGAAAAATTAATGGCCTACTTGTCTACACAAATAGGCCATTTTACTATCAAAATTTCAGTCTCGAAGCCATATCTGCCAATCTAATCGCGGCCTCTAGACAGTCAATAACGGGGATACCATGTTTTTGCGTTAGGCGTTTTCCCTGACCAGTCAGTCCACCAGAACCAAGAATAATCACCTTTGCCCCATCAATATTACGAGCATTGATGATGGTTTCATCTAGGCGCTGTAATGCATCTGGATCACCCGCGGCAGCATTGGCGACGCCAATACCTGCCGCTCGGACTGTACATTGCGAACTAGCCCCCAGCTCTTCCACCAAGGACTTAATGCCCGGCACCATAGCCTCAACCGTTGTCACAATGGTAAATTTTGACTCATATAAACGAGCAATAGTTATAGAGGCTTCCACCGTATCAACCACAGGTACATTTAAAAAACGTCTAGCCGCTTTCACTGCTATATCATCAAAACATGCCATGACATAGCCATCATAACCCTGATGTTGAGACAGTAAATCAAGGGCTAAAGGTTCAGCGATTTTTCTATGAGCTAACGTTTCAATAGAGTGTGGGCTGTTCTCTGGGTGCAAAACTAAAGCTTGGCAGTCTTGGCCAAGTATTGAGTCTGCTGTGAGCTGAGTTTTTTCCGTAACCTCTTGGTTGCTATTAGGGTTAATAATTAACAGCCGACGTTGTGTAGATTCTGGTGCTACTGCTAAATCCATCTCAAGCCCCTAAAGATAACGTTGGTAGGTATAACGCTAATTGCGGCAACAATATGAGTAGACCCGCAAACATGAGCATAATGAGCACAAAGGGCATAGCACCTCTCACCACATCGTTAAAATCCCCTCCTTTACGTACTCCTTGCACGACAAAGAGGTTCATTCCTACTGGCGGCGTAATCAAACCGATCTCACACATCACTACGATAAAGACACCAAACCAAACAGGGTCTATTCCCAATACCGTGACCATAGGGATGGCAATAGGGACAGTCAGAACCAACATAGACATGGCATCCATGAACATGCCAAGTAGCACATAAAATACCACCAGCAACAGTAATAATGAGGTGGCGCTTAGACCAAGTTCAGTAATCCACTTTGTTATGGCTTGAGTGCCGCCTGTTAGCGACAAGGTGACATTCAGCAATAAAGCACAAACAATCACTAAGATAACCATACCGCTGGTACGGGCAGATTGAATAAAGCAATTTTCTAGTAGCTGCCAATTTAGTTTGCCACTTCGCCACACAAAGAAGAAGGCGACAACAACCCCTAAAGCAGCACTTTCGGTTGGTGTTGCCCAACCGCCATAAATGGCGCCCATAACGATACCGAAGATCACACCTGGTGGTACCAGATGCTTTAATAATCGACGTTTTTCAGCAAACGAGACGGTAAGCACGGCATCATTTCGTCCTGCATTTGGGTAGCGCAACGCTACGTACAACATAAATAATAGGGTCAGAATAAGTCCCGGAATGACTCCGGCTAGAAACAACTGACCAACAGAAACATTGGCTAAAGATCCGTATACCAGCAGATTTACCGAAGGTGGAATTAGAATGCCTAACGTGCCGCCCGCGGCTAAGGTTCCGAGCGAAGGTTGCACCGGATATTGTTTTTCTTCCAATGCTGGTAAGGCAATCGTCCCCACAGTTGCTGCCGTGGCTACAGACGAACCTGAGGTAGCAGAAAATAGCGCACAGGTCGCAATATTTGAATGCAGCAAGCCTCCTGGAAGCCTCCCTAACCAAACAGCTAGGGCATCAAACATTTTGTCGGCGATTCCCCCACGCAGAAGCAATTCTCCCAACAGCATAAACAAAGGAATTGCGGTCATGACAGGGTTATTTAGCGTCCCCCAGATAACGCCCCCCATGGTTTCCACCAATGGCATACCATAAGCTAGGTATCCGCCCACACCGCCTACGGCTAGAATTGCCACCGCAACCGGTATAGAAAGAAAAATCAACAACAGCATTATTAGAAAGCCACATAAGATAACTAGCATGCTCATTTTCTTAACTCCAAATCCGTTAATTCAGTGGCTAACTCATCCTCAATCGCATCTGGTCCATACTCGGATACCACCCGATCCAGATTCCTGTTTGCGAGCAAGAAAAGTAATCGGATAACCAGAAAATTTGTGGCGCCACAGAAAATCAGCATACTTATGAGCCAAATCGATTGCGGCCAAATTAATGGTGTCATCCAAGGAGTTTGAGCAATGGAACCAAATAAGCTGGTTTCGTCTAGGGTGCGGTAAGTAAAAATCGCAAGATAGATGGCTAGGATATTGAGCAACAGAATAGATAAAATATTGAGCGCAATTTTAAGCCCACGAGGTAGACGTATGTAGAACAAGTTCACTCGAATATGGCTTTGCTCTATCGCAGCAATCGCAAAACATAACGGCGCTCCAATCGCAATCGCATAACCCGAAAGCTCATCTACCCCAGCCAATGAATGGTTAAAGACTTTGCGAAGCAAAGTCTCCACCGCAATAACAACACATAATATTGTCATCATTAGACCAAAGGCTAGAGCACACAAGCGTGAGTAGCGCTTCATCCTATTCTCCTACTTATAAGCCTAACGACTGGCCAACACTAGACATCCACTTTTCTTCACAATCTGAATGCACTGCATTACATTGCTTAGTCCAAACAGGTAAAGAGCTTTCGACTAGCGCTTGCTCTACAGCTTTTAGATCTGTTTCAGCAACGGCTGCAGCTTTTAGTTTATAAGGTTTGCCATAGACGCAAGGTGATTGGCCCGTATTACAGTTCATTGCATCTTGATATAGCTCTTCGGAGTATTCCCAGATATTGCTTTCTAGGGTCGACATAGCGGTCTGCAACTTGGTTTGTTGATCACCAGAGAGTTTATTCCAGCTATCTAGATTAATGGCATAACCATTAATCGCCAATTGCAAGGCGATTGGCAAGACAGTGGTTGTTACTTCCGGCCAACCGGCAGAGTTAGCAGAAGAAGGGCCGGTAATGGCACAATCTACAACGCCTCGTGAAAGAGAGGGTTGAACTTCGCCAAATGGCATTGGGACACCTGTTGCCCCGAACTGAGCAACAAACGCCGCCGCAGACTGATCACCCACCCTAACTTTTAAGCCTTTCAAATCAGCTAGACTTTCGATTTCCGGCTTGCAAAAGACCACTTGAGGACCTGCTGGCCAAACGCCCAATACTTTTGCATTGAAGCGCTTTTGCACAGCACCATCAACAACGGGTAAGAACGCTTGCGTATGCTGCTTGCCAGCCTTGTAGGTTGGGTTCAAACCGACTAGATCCAAACCTAGCATAGTAGGTTCGTCACGACTTACTTGAGGCCCTCGAAACGAGACAATATCAAATAGCCCAGTTCGTACGACACGAATACCATCGTTATCAGGTATACCCGCAACATCAACGGGCAAATAATCAAATTTAACGCCCATATCTAATTCTGAAGATAGCGCTTCAAAAAATGGTTGTTCTTTTTGCTGCTGAATAAGTCCTGAGCTGACAGGCTGCCCTAAAACACGAAACGATATCTCTTCAGCAATAGCCGAGCCTGTGAATAATGCAACTGTGGTGATTGCGAAAATGCTTTTTCTCATCTTATTACCCTCTCAATTAATCGGATCAAATCAATACGTTCATTTAACATACAATCGATTAAAACAGATTTTCATGATGACGCAATAGAGAGATTGTATAAAAATTAATTTTCACATAAAAAAATTAATTTTGCTTTACGCCGATGCACATATTCTCGCTAATGTGCATTTTAAGGGCATAAAAATCAGGATTCAGCATAGCTTATAACTAAAGCTCGCCGATAAATTCATTAAGATATTCTATAGACTCAAGGCGCTTCCTTCCCAGATCACCGGCAGCATCAATGGTTCTATTCGTGATTAAGTTGATGAGCGCCATCACGCCAACATGACTAAATAAAGGTCCAGATGAAAGAGTAGAACATCGAAAATGCCAATCCGCCGCTGTAAAAATCGGCATACTTTCATCTGAAATCACCACCAATTTCGCAGCACTGTTACTGATGATTTTTAATATCAAGTCAAACTGACTAATCCGTCTTCGCAACCCAAACACAACCACAATGTCCTTTGCTGACAACGCGGCTAAATTTTCCCCCATGGTTTGACCACTGTTAGGCAGCATGACTGTATTTTCGATAACTTGTAGCAACTGCCATTGTAAGTACTGGGCGAGTGGGGCTCCTGCACGGAAACCAATCACGGAAACTTTTTGGGCTGTCAGTAAGGCCTGAGTCAAAGCATCAATATCTGATTCATCCAACGATGATGTGGTTCGCTCTATATTTTTAATGTCGGATTGAGCGTAAACACTTGGGGAATGGGGGGCTTCCGTTTTTACTGTATTCAAATACAATCTGGAGCCGCTATCTTTTTCTAGACGGGCATGCCGACGGGCTTCTTCATAGGATGTATATCCGAGACGACGCACAAACCGTGTGACCGTAGCATTTGATACTTCAGCCAGGTTAGCAAGCTCCGAAGCGGAATAACTTGCAATCTCACCAGGGAAATCGCAAACAAGCTCCCCGAGCTTACGCTCAGCGGGGTGGAGTTCAGGAAGGATTTTACGGACTCTAGATAAAAATGAATGGTCTTTCATGCAAAAATATCACTTTATGGTGAAAATAGCTTTTCACCATAAAGTGTATTCAATGCCAATACAAGCAACTTTTAGAAGTCTAGGCAGCAGGGCCTTACACCTTAAACACGGCCGCTTTGGCTTCATATTCTTTGGTAACTTTGAAGATTTCATCGCTACTGCGGTCAAGCTCGGTCATCATCTCGGAAAGCTGCTGAATCGCATGGGCATTCTGGCTTACTTTGTCGTTAATAGAGGTGATAACCGTTTCTTGCTCTAGGGTGTCCTGGGCAATGGACTGACTAGAACTGGACACACTTGCGACGTCCTTAGCTCTTCTAGCCAAGCCTTCAGAAATGCTCTGCGCATGACCCACGTTGATACTAGTGCGCTCTTTACCGGACTCCATAGAGACCACAGTTTGGTCAACACTCTGGTGTAATTTAGCTAGCACACTTTCAATTTGGTCGGTTGCTTCACTGGAGCGCTGAGCCAAGGTGCGAACTTCATCCGCCACCACAGCAAAACCACGGCCCGTTTCTCCTGCTCGAGCAGCCTCAATGGCCGCATTAAGAGCCAATAAATTAGTCTGCTCTGAGATACTACGGATGGACTGTAATAAGTTGGTGATAGAACCCACATCTTGCGTCAAAGCATTTAAGTGGGTAGAGACGCTATCAATATCTTTGGCCAGTAATTTCATATCTCGCATAATAGTGAGTGCTTGCTCACTGTCTTTTATCGTCTCTTTCTCAAGCTCCATTACCACATTGGCTGACTGACTGCTGTCCTGAGATACTTGTGTCATAGAACGAGAAACTTGCGCTGAGGAGGCCGCGGCATCTTGTGAGCGGTGCTTGCTTGCTTCAACACTCATGCTCGCCTCATCAGTCACCGTGTGAATGGCATTACTAGACTCGACCAAAATAATTGCAATATGTTGATATTCCACAAACAAATTAGATAGCTGAGACAACAAGTCGTTCAAGGCGCGCTCAGCATTAGAAGATGGCTTCTCAACTCGGATCGATAGGTCGTTGTCTGCGGAGATACGCTCAATTGCATCGGCAATTTTTATGTTTGCAGAAGACTCTTTTTTCATGATGCGAGCCATATAAATTAATACACCCGCTTCGGCGATCGCGAAAACGCAATGGATCACCATGATGGCCATACTATGATGCCCAGAGAATACCTTAATGGGCATTTCACCTAGGTGAACACCTGCCATTTGCACATACATGAAGATAATATGGTAAGCCGCAGTGGTGACCAGTGCCGCCACGATAGGCTGCCATTTTTGATAAATGAGCAAAACCACCATGGTAGCAAAGATATGGAAATGCATTTCAGTGAGTCCCAACTGACTTTGTATCAGTAAGGAAGACACCAGCATCATTATCACGCCAGCTAAGACAGAAAAGATTAATCGCCCTTTAAAAAGGCTGTATATAAGCTGTGTGCTGATAAAGACAAACACCGAAGCGATTAGAGAAAAGCTAAAAAGCCCTGCGCCTAACAAACCACTTATAAGCAGTATGGGAATTTGTGCCATCAAAGCCCGATAAACAAATAAGTCATTTTTTAAGGTTCGTTTATACGAATTATCCATACATCTCTCCAGTTCCAAGGTAGCGCTTTATTGGCGGCAATTATATTGCAGCGCAGACCCATAACCCCACCACCATTTTGTAAAGAAATGATTCTATAGATAGACAAAAAGGCTGTTTCAATATATTGGGAAAGAGAAATTATGGCTAAATAGGTGACAGAACAATCAATTTGGAGGGTGAAAGGACCTTGCTAACTTACCAATAATAAGTCGATTGCTGGCGGGAAAGCCCTATAAAGTAGAGTTCAAATAGAAACTCGTCCACCAGCAAGCAGAGGGAAGTCTATATCTGGCTCTACTTAGCCTTAGCCTTTTTAAAGCCGTAAATTACTAGAGCGAATCCACCAATTACCATAGGTAGTGAAAGTAGCTGCCCCTGTGTTAGCCAGTTGAAAGCCAAATAGCCGATCTGCGCATCGGGCTCACGAACGAACTCTACTAAAATACGGAAAATGCCGTAACACAATAGGAACATGCCAGACACACAATAACGTGGTTTAGTTTTCTGTGAGAAGAACCAAAGAATAGTGAAGAGCGCGACGCCCTCTAAAGCAAATTGATAGAGCTGAGATGGGTGGCGGGCCAGTTGTAATGGATCATGTGGAAAGATCATGGCCCAAGAAACATCCGTTGGCTTACCCCATAACTCACCACCAATAAAATTACCTATTCGACCCGCACCTAAACCGATTGGCACAAAAGGCGCAATAAAGTCAGTTACATCAATAAGGTGTTTATTATAACGTCGGGCAAAAAGACACATGGCAGCGATCACACCCAGTAAGCCACCATGGAAAGACATTCCTCCTTCCCAGATTCGAATCATGATCATAGGATCATCGATAAAGGACGGGAATTGATAAAATAGAATGTAGCCAATGCGCCCGCCAAGAATGACCCCCATAGCACCATAGAAAATCACATCACTGATCATTTCGTTGGTCCACAAGCCGTTGGAGCGCTTCGCTCGATAGCTGCCTAACAAGTAGGCTCCAGCGAAACCTATAAGGTACATAATTCCATACCAATGCACAGATAAAGGGCCTATCGAAATGGCTATAGGATCAATAGAAGGGTAAGCAATCATAATGTAAAACAGGCCTTATCTGTGTTCGAAGGATATATTGATTAGTGAACAGTGGAGGTTTTGGTTGGGCGGATTAAGCGCTCAATATTCGCCTCACGCATTAATCGCGTCATGGTATCTCTGACGCTTTGTGCATGATTTAGTTCCATTACTTGCTGCAGCATGTTTTGTGCTTGAGCCATGGAAATATTACGAATCACAGCTTTTACTTTAGGAAGGCTAGTGGAGCTCATAGAAAGTACATCGTAACCCATAGCCATGAGTAATATCGCACCCATTGGATCACCGGCCATTTCACCACAAACACTCAGCCCCACTTCACATCCTTCAACTTGTGAAGCAATACTTTGCAAAGCGTGTAACACCGCAGGATGGAAAGAGCTGTACAGATCTGCCACACGAGGGTTGTTACGGTCGACCGCTAACAGGTATTGAGTTAAGTCGTTACTACCTACCGAAAGAAAATCCACCAAGCCTGCATAAGCCTTCACTTGATAAACAGCGGCAGGGACTTCAATCATCACACCCACTCTAGGCATGCGCACATCAAAGCCTTCTTCGATGACTTCATCAACCCCTCGGCGAATCAGTGCTAACGCTTCTTCTACCTCTTCAACACTGGAAATCATTGGCAACATGATTTTCAAGTTGTGTAGTCCGGCACTGGCTTTGATCATGGCCCGAATTTGCGCCATAAAGATTTCTAAGTGATCCAGTGTGACTCGAATACCACGCCAACCAAGGAAAGGGTTTTCTTCTTTAATTGGGAAATACGGCAACGCTTTATCGCCACCAATATCCAAGGTGCGCACGGTCACAGGCGCAGGGGCAAAGCCCTCAAGCTGTTGACGATAAATTTGGACCTGTTCTGCTTCAGTTGGGAAACGGTCACGAACCATGAACAAGACTTCAGTACGATAAAGGCCAATCCCTTCAGCACCTCGGTCTAGGGAGCGAGCGATATCTGCAGACAAGCCCGTATTCACATACAGGGCTAAACGCTGACCATCAAGGGTTTCACAAGGTAAGTCTTTTAGGGTTTCGTACTCTTCTTCTAAGAGTCGCTCTTCATCAACGATTTGTTGATAGTTTTCAATCAAAGCCTCGGATGGGCTGGTAATAACCTTACCCTGATAGCCGTCGACAATGATGTTCACTTTATCAAGCTGTGCATACGGAAGGTCTAACGCCCCCATCACAGTTGGGATACCCATGGCTCTTGCTAAGATGGCAACGTGGGAGTTGCCAGAGCCCATAACAGAGACCAAGCCTTTGATCTTTTCAATAGGCACTTCTCCCAACATCGAAGCGGTAAGCTCTTCACCTATGATGATGGAAGGCTCACTAAACTGCTCCGCAATATTGGGTGCTTTCTCTTGTAGATGGGATAATATGCGCCGCCCTAAATCTCGTAAATCACTCGCGCGCTCACGTAAATAAGGGTCATCCATGCGGTCAAACAAGGCAATGTGTGTACGAATAACTTGCCTTAATGCCCCTTGAGCCCAGTTGCCTTCGAGGATTTTCTTCTCGATTTCATTGGCAATGGAATTGTCATTAAGGATTTTAAGGTAAACGTCAAACAGTGCCTTTTCGTCTTCCGACAAATGCTGACTTAAGCGGCTACTGGCTTGGCGAATATCTTGCCGAGTTGCTTCTAACGCATGGTGGAAGATTTGAATTTCTTCCTCTGGGTGGCTGGTTTGTCGATCCGGAATAACATCCAAATCAGCCGATGGAAACACCACCACACCACGACCAATCGCTACCCCTGAGCTGCCAGGTACACCTTTGTATTTAAGATCAGACTCGACTGGCTCAGCGTTGTTGTTCAGGCTCGTCATCGCACCCGTCGCTTCCGCATGGGCAATAACACCTGCCAGCTGGGCAGAAAGCGTGATTAGAAAAGCTTCTTCACCTTCATCAAAGCGACGCTTATCTTCATGCTGAACAACCAACACGCCCAGCACTTTACGATGGTGAATGATCGGCACACCGAGGAATGAGCGGTAGCGCTCTTCCCCTGTGCCATTAAGATAATGAAATGAAGGGTGAATATGGGCATCATCAAGGTTTACTGGCTCTGCGCGACGGCCAACCAGACTCACCAAGCCTTCGTTTTCTTTTAGACTAACACTGCCCGCCACATCGGCATTGAGGCCTCGGGTAGCCATGAGCACATATTCACTGCTATTTGGGTCCACTAGATAGATAGAACACACTTCAGCGCGCATGGCTCTGCGTACGCGGCGGACAATGATATCCAAAGCGCTCGACAAAGACTCAGCGGCCGTTACTTCTTGTGTTATTCGTCTTAGCAAACTTAGCATAGCTCTCCCATCGCTTAGCAGTTATCAGGTGTTACAGTTATTTTTTGGCTTTTTCGATCCAACGATGTGCATTGGGGATTAATTCCTTTAATGCCCGTCTATATACATCTTTTTTAAAGGCTACTACCTGACCTAAAGGGTACCAATAACTTACCCAACGCCACCCATCGAATTCCGGCGTTTCAGCCCCATCCACACACACATAGGTGTCAGCACAACGAATCGACAAAAGGAACCATTTTTGCTTTTGCCCTATGCACAAAGGCTTAGAGTTGTGTCTTAACATACGCTTTGGAAGACGGTAACGTAACCAACCTTTGGTTTTCCCTACGACCTCAACTTGATGAGGTTCCAGTCCTATTTCTTCTTTTAACTCTCTGTACAACGCCTCTTCTGGCGTTTCATCGGACTTGATGCCACCTTGGGGAAATTGCCACGCATTTTGTCCAACACGTCGCGCCCATAACAGTTGACCACGCTCGTTCATCAATATGATGCCTACATTCGGTCTATATCCGTCCGCATCAATCACGAGCAATCACCTTTTAAGATAAGAATAAATTCCCCTCATTGTTCCATAATTCCCCCTTCTTCACAATTAAGAGAGGTGTTATTTATTGTCTGCAAGGCTATACTTTGGGCACTTTCAACCGACTAGGGACAAACAGTGACTCTTGCAATATTTGATTTAGACGGCACCTTGCTAAGCGGCGATAGCGACTACAATTGGGGACAATTTTTGGTCGAAAAAGGCTTAGTCGACACACAGGTTTATAAGCAGGCGAATGACCGCTTTTTCGAACAATACCAAGCCGGCACCCTAGACATTCATGAGTACCTTGCCTTTAGCCTAGCGCCATTACGTGACTTCAGCCCAGCGCAACTTAGCCAACTTCATCAGGATTTTATGGTCGAAAAAGTCCAGCCCATGATGCAAGAAAAGGCCCATGCATTGCTCAAACACCACAAAGAGCAAGGGCACTTTTTATTAATGATTACCGCGACAAACCAATTCGTGACCGGGCCTATTGGTGACGCCTTGGGTATGGATCACATTATCGCCCCAGTACCAGAAGTCATTGACGGCCAATACACAGGTAATATTGTGGGTATTCCTAGCTTCCAAGAAGGCAAGGTGACGCGCTTAAATGAATGGCTAGAGCAAACAGGCCATAGCATGGAAGGCAGTTATTTCTACAGTGATTCTCGTAATGACTTACCGCTATTAGAGCTGGTAACTCATCCTGTCGCCGTCGATGCTGACGACACATTGACGCAAATTGCGCAGCAGCGAAACTGGCCGCATATCTCTTTGCGTGACTAAATAAAACCGAAAAAAATGCGCTGCGAGTTTCCACTGGCAGCGCATTTTTTATGTCTAAGCGAAGGCTACAAACCCATATTATTATGGATGCGGTAGAACAAAGCCTTTAGGTATTCTGTTTCATCAATAGCTGGATGCACAGGGTGATCAGGCGCTTGCGTACCACGGTAAATAAGCTGTGAGAAACGTTCAAGTTGGCGACTATTGCTTCGCACTATATCGTGTAAACGGCTGGTTTCTAAGTGCATAGAGCAAGAACCAGAGACCAAAATACCGCCCTTGGCGACCAAACGCATCGCCAGCTGATTGGCTCTATGGTACGCCCCTTCACCTGCCTTGATGTCTTTACGACGGGCTATAAACGCCGGCGGATCCATCACCACCACATCGAAACGTTCTTTGTCTTCAATTAAGGACTGCATGGCTTCGAAAGCGTCGCCTTGCATTAGGTTGGCATTGCCTTCGTATTGGTTCAGGTTTAAGTTTTCTGTGACATGATCCAACGCGCTTTGGGAAGCATCAATAAAGGTTACATCGGTTGCCCCTGCGGAGGCTGCTTGTACCCCCCAGCCCCCCACGTAAGAAAACACGTCTAATACGCGCTTGCCATCACAGAATCCCTGCATGGTTTTGCGGTTTTCTCTGTGATCATAAAACCATCCTGTTTTCTGACCGTCCCAAACTGGCGCTTGGAAAAGCACACCGTTTTCTTGTAAATACACCACTTCAGGCACCGTACCAAAAGCTTCTTCTACGTAGGAATCCAGCCCTTCAATTTGACGCATCTTGCCATCATTTTTCATCAAGATAGCGGAAGGTTTCACAACATCTTGCAAGGCTTCAATAATTTCGCTTTTTACCCGTTCCATCCCTGCGGTGGATATTTGCACCACTAGAATCTCAGCAAAGCGGTCAACCACTAAGCCAGATAGACCATCGGAATCACCAAACACCAAACGATAGTATGGCGCAGAATAAGTTAGCTCTCGCAAAGATAAAGCAATTTTCAAACGATGAACCAGGGTCGACTTATTTAATACAGTATCTGTACTACGGCTAATTAAACGACCACAAATCAAGGTGTTAGGGTTAATTGTAGCAATACCCAAGGCTTTACCTTGAGCTGTTTCTACGACAACTTGATCACCTGGGGCAAATTGTTTTAATGGGGTTTCAGAGGTGTTTACCTCATTACTGTAGATCCATTGATGCCCAGCTCTAATACGGCGATCTGCCTGACCTTTTAGTCGAATAACGCTCAATTGTGTCACCTAGTTTCATTTAAAAAGGCCATTATAAATGCTACACAGGCAATTGCTATCTATATAGGGTTTTGGCCACAAAAAAGCCCACACTAGGCGGGCTTTGTAGAAGGCAGTCTCAACAAGCAGCTTATTGTTCTGTTTCGAACATCACGAGATGGTCTAACTTCACGGTTAGTCCTATTTGCTGGCCAACGGCATGATTGTGGTGTGAGGAAGCAAAACAAAACACCACTTTGCCGGAAGCGAGCTTCACACGATACAAAAAATGCGAACCTTGGAACCATTTGCTCATGATAAGCCCCTGAGATTCACTGTCATCATCGTGAAGAATGTCGTCTGGGCGAACCAATAGCTCCACTTTGCTGTTGTTGGCAAAGCCATGATTCAATTTGCCACGTATTTGCCCTAGATCAGAATGTACGCAGTCTTCACCGCATACAGTGGCAGGCAAGAAATCACCATGACCAATAAAGCTTGCGACAAAGCGGGTAGCCGGTTTGTGATAAATCTCATAAGGGGTGCCGGTTTGGTGAATCTCCCCTTCGCTCATCACTGACACCTGATCCGCCATTGAAAAGGCTTCCATTTGATCATGGGTTACCAAAATTGCACTCATCTTTTCATGCAACAAAATACTGCGCACATCGGGCACAAGTTCTTCTCGTAACTTAGCATCCAACCCTGAAAAAGGTTCATCCATTAGTAATAGCTTTGGTCGTGGGGCAATGGCACGCGCCAACGCAACACGCTGCTGCTGGCCTCCAGATAACGAGTGGGGGTAGCGTTCTTCGAAACCAGAAAGTCCGACTAAGCTTAGTAATTCTGCGACCCTAGCTTTAACGTCTGTAGATGACCAAGCACTTAATCCGAAGGCTATGTTTTGTGCGATGCTTAAATGGGGGAATAGCGCGATGTCTTGAAACACCATACCTATGCCACGATCCTCTGGACTCTGCACAAAATCTTGGCTGGAAATCACCTCGCCATCCAAAGAAATACTGCCTGATGTAAGAGGTTCAAAGCCAGCGATGGCTCGTAATAGCGTCGACTTGCCACAGCCGCTTGAGCCTAATAGGCAGCCAATCGTTCCTGCTTTTAATGAAAAAGACACCTGTTTTACGATGGCAGTATCACCATAGCTCACACCGACATTTTCAAGGGTAATGTCTGTTAGGGCTGAGTTTTCTAGTGGCTGACTCATATTTTTTCCTATTTCGACTGTTCAATGCGCGATGAGATAGAACGGCTCAATAATATCACTGGAACCAACCCCACCAGCACTATCATCAAAGAAGCCGGAGCGGCGTCAATTAATCGCTCATCAGACGCTAATTCAAAGGCCCTAACGGCCAAAGTATTAAAATTAAAAGGACGCAGAACCATGGTTGCAGGCAGTTCTTTCAACACATCTACGAAAACGATCAAGATGGCAGTGAGCACAGAGCCTTTTAAAAGAGGAACGTGTATTTTAAGGAGCACCTTACTAGGCGTTAATCCTAGTGAACGACCTGCCATGTCCATACTGGGTTTAATTTTACCCAAACCATTTTGCACAGCCCCTAGGGAAACTGCCATGAATCTCACCGTGTAAGCAAACAACAACGCCACCAGCGTGCCTGAGAATATCAGCCCGACTTTGCCATCCGTATAGGCTTTTACCAGTTCAATAATTCGGTGGTCCAACCAAGCAAGCGGCACAATCGTACCAATCGCAATAATGGTGCCTGGCAAAGCGTACCCAAGCCCAGCCACTGTCACCGAAGCCGTCACACTACGACTCTTGTTTAGACGCACCGCGTAACTTAATACGAGGGCGAGTCCAACCACAATTAACGCCGCTAAGGCCGCCAGATAAAAAGAGTTCCAAGCCAGTTGTACAAAGTCACTACCAATAGGCTCAGCAAGGAAAACAGCCCAGTAAGCCAACACACCCGCCGGAATAGCAAAGCCAAAAGAGATGGGTAAGAAACACATAAGCGTAGCACCAACACCTGCTAAACCGGTGAGTTTGATATGCTTTTGATTGGCCTTTTTGATACCAGAAGTATGGTAGCGGATGCGTCGACGGGAATAACGTTCAAGCAAAATGAGTACCGCAACAAACATCAGCAACACCCCAGCTAATTGGGAGGCCGCTGCAATGTCACCAAAACCATAATAGGTACGCAAAATGCCTGTGGTAAAGGTACTCACACTAAAGTATTGCACCGTGCCGTAATCAGCAAGGGTTTCCATCAGTGCGAGAGTAAGGCCGGTCACAATAGCGGGTCTGGCCAGTGGCAAACCTAACTTAAAAAAGGCGCTCACATTTGAACAGCCCAAAGTTCTTGCCACTTCTAAAGTATTCGCAGACTGCTCTAAAAATGCCGCACGTGCCATTAAGTACACATAGGGGTACAGCACTAAGGTAAGCATGACGATAGCGCCGCCTAGGGAGCGTACTTCAAAGAACCAATACTCCCCATAGCCTAAGCCAGTTAGCTGACGAATCATGGTTTGTACTGGTCCAGCAAAGTCCAGCACACCCGTATAGGTGTAAGCAATAATATAGGCAGGGACTGCCATAGGAAGTAACAGCGCCCAAGACAACCAACGTCGTCCAGGGAATTCACACATACTGGTGAGCCACGCACAGGGGACGCCGAGTAATAACACCCCAGTGCCCACACCAAACATTAACCATAGGGAGTTGCTAACATAGTCAGCAAGGACGGTTTCATAAAGATGCTGCCAAACCGCATCATTGGCATTAAAGAGGTTAACTAACACCACGAGTATGGGCAGCATTAGCAGAGCGGCGGTAACAATCGCGGCGATTTTTAAAACGTTGATCTTAGATCTTTTTGCAGACTGAGCGCCCTTGAGATTAAGCATTATGAAGCATACCTACCAAACCATGAAACAAAACGCCGCTCCGCCAATTCAAAAAGAAATAAAATCACAAACAAGAAGCATTACAAGCTAAGCTCGTTATTATCCTACTCAAAATAATGTTTAACCTAGGGGAGATGAGTAGAGATATGTAACGGGGTGCCCCTCTAGGAAGACGGCAAGTCGCATCGTCTTCCTGAGAAGCTCAGATTAGATAAGCTGATCTAGACCATTATCAAGAGACAGGGCATCGTCTAGTTCATAGACAATACTTTCAGGTAAACCCGCCGCTTTTGCCACCGCCATGGGGAAACCTTCTCGTACAAGGTCTGCATCACGCTCATTACGAACACAAGCATTCAAGTAACAAGCAAGATTCAGTACACAGGCTAATGGCATAGGTTCACCCGCCGCGAAAGGTCGTTTGTGCTCGCCTACTGCTCGGCTTAATAGCTCAGGCAAACGCCAAAATTCTAATAGTTTTTGTCCAGCAAGTTGGGAAGTAAAGCCAAATGCATCTTCCTCGGCTTTCACACGGCTGGCACGTTTATTCGCAACGGTTTCTTGCACTTGCACGGCCAATTCTGGCTCAGCAAGGTGGATCAATAAGCGGCCAATGTTATGCACAATACCCACAGTGAAGGCTTCGTCTTTATCCACCAAGTCAGTATGGTGAGCCAGCCATTGAGCTAATTCAGCCACATGGAAAGAGTCGGACCAAAAATCTGGTAATTTGATCCCTTCTACTTCGCTTACTGAGTTGGCAAAACCCGATGCAATGACAAGGGTTTTTAGCTTATCCATCCCCAGTAGCACGGTTGCCTCATCAATAGATGAAATCTTGCGAGACAAACCAAAATACGCTGAGTTCACCACTCGTAAGACTTTTAAGGAAATGGTCTGGTCGTGGGTGACTCGCTCCGCAATGGTGCTGTAGTTGGCATCAGGATTACTTAACAACTGAATAAGCTCTCGAACCACATCAGGGACATTCGGGAGCTTGTCACTTTGTTTTAGTAAATCTTGAACTTGCATGGGCATGGTTTACCGCCTTAATGAATTAAAATCTATGCCGCCTCGTAAAAGCTCCTTTTTACGAGCACAGCAATTTAAATGTAGAGATGGATACTGAACGATAATATAGCCTAAATAAAAAATCATTGGTATCTAAGTTGGGCTTATTTGCCGCCCGCTCTCGACATCAATCTTGCTTTCAAAGCAGGCTGTCGATGTACACAACTCATCGCCATATTTCGCCCTTGTACAAAGAGCGGATGCTGGCTACTAAAGGCTCGCTTAAACAGTTCCATTCCCATAGACATGCTAATGTTGTCGAGCATACACGCCCGTTGATAGCGGCGTAGCACTTTTTCGTCCGCGAGTGACTCACCGCGTCGAAAGGCCTTAGAAAGAACCTTGGCTAACGCTTTCACATCGGAGAAACCTAAGTTTGCCCCCTGCCCCGCCAAAGGGTGAATGGTGTGGGCCGCATCACCAATCAAAGCAATGCCCGGTTTAACGTACTGTTTGGCATGGCGCTGTCTAAGCGGAATCATTTGCCGTGGCCGTGTCATACCCACCACGTCAAACTCACGATTTATCGCGTAATGGACACGCTGGCAAAAAGCTTCATCATCCAAGGCCATCAGTTGTTCTGCATCTTCAGGTGAGACTGACCAGCCAATGGACACAAAATGCCCCTCTGCGGTACTAGGCAAAGGTAAGAAAGCCAGCACCCCTTCTTCGCCAAAACTTTGCCAGGCCGTATTTTGGTGGCTCTGAGCGATTTGTATGGTGGCAACAATGGCATGATGCTGGTAATCCCATTCGAGCGTATCGAATTGATTGTCCGTTCTTAACTTGGACAAAGCCCCATCCGCTCCTATCACCACCTGAGCTTCCAGTATGGTGCCAGAGGCAAGGGTAATTTTTGCACCGTCAGAAGAAATTTGATGCTCAGCTAGGCTTTCACCTAAATACAAATCCACATTGGATAAGCGTTTAATTTGCGTCATCAATTGATCGCAGAGCACGGTATTTTCGATCATATAGCCCAAGACTGAGCGCTCTGTGGTGACGGCATCAAAATCAATGAAACCCTGGCCTAGACCATCCCACACGGCCATTCTTTGATAGCCCGTGTAGCGATTTGGGTCGATCTGTTGCCAAACGCCCGCTTCGTCAAACAAGTCTTTAGATTGGCTGGATATAGCGCTTACTCGAGTATCGTAAGCGGGTGGCTGAGCAAGCTGATAGTTGCCGTCGTGTTTATCAACAAGTGCAATACGCATAGACGACTTTGCTAATAAAACGGCCGCTAATGAACCCACCATACCGGCGCCCACTATGATCAAATCGTACTGTTTTGCCATCTTTGCCTCTTTAATTCGCCCCACTCAACCCTGTTTGGGAGTGTCTATTCTGCTAGCCCTTAGACATCAGGGTTTCAATTTCTGCAATTTCTTTCGCTAACCCATGGGTGAGTACATAAGGGCCTTGCTCACGGATCAGTACATCATCTTCAATACGAATGCCTATGCCGCGCCATTTCTCGTCAACCGATAGATTATCCTTGCTAACATACAAGCCCGGCTCAATGGTTAACACCATGCCAGCTTGTAGTGGTCGAGACTCCCCCGCTATTTTATAAGCGCCGCAATCATGCACATCTAGCCCTAACCAATGGCCGGTATTATGCATGTAAAAGTCTCGGTAGGCTTTGTTCTCGATCAAGGCTTTTGGGTCACCTTGCAACAAACCTAGATTGACCAGCCCTGTGGTTAACACTTCCACAGCGGCATTGTGAAAAGCCTCGTAAGCGGAGCCCACCTGTAATTCTTTGAGCCCTGCATGGTAAGCATCTAACACCAGCTGATAGAGGGCAGCTTGAGGCTCACTGAATTTACCATTGGCAGGAAAAGTACGTGTAATATCCGCCGCATAGCAACCAAGCTCAGCCCCCGCATCAATCAAAACCAAGTCATCTTCTGTAATTTTCTCATCGTTCTTAATGTAATGTAGAACGCAAGCATTGGCGCCAGAGGCAACAATATTATTGTACGCAGGCTGACGCGCTCCGGATTTCATGAACACATAATTCAGCTCAGCTTCCAACTGATACTCATACATGCCAGGACGCACACTGCGCATGGCTTGCTGGTGAGCGGCCACACTAATTTGTGCCGCGCGTTCCATAATGGCAATTTCTTCGGCATCTTTGATTAAGCGCATCTCTGCAACCAAAGGTTCCAAATCCTGCATGTTTGTTGGCGCTATGGCCCCCACTCTTGCTTTCGCAGCCAGAGCATCTCGCCATTGCGCCACTTGCTGTCGTAACTCTGCATCAGAAAATAGATAAACCACTTGCTGAGCGTCGTTTAATAAGTCGGAGGCGGTTGGTGCGAGCTCCTCAATAACAGCCGCTTGAGTCGCACCAAAGGTTTCGATAGCGCCCTGACAACCATGACGGAAGCCTTCCCATTGCTCCTTCTCAGGATCTTTAGGGAGGGTAAGTAAGGTAAGCTCGCCTTCGCCACTGATAAAGGCATAGGCACTCGGTTCAGGAAAACCGGTTAAATAGAAAAAACTGCTGTGGGGGCGGAATTCATAGTCACAATCATTATTACGGGTAGCCAACTCTCCCGTTCGCAGCACCACTACGCTCTTTTCAGGCAGTTGTGCCATCAAGCGTTTGCGGCGCTCTAAATAGGTGTGACGACTAATTTCCATGTTTTCCCCCTGTCATAAATTTAATGCAATGCGTTTTGCTTGCTGTGATCCGCGTCGGGTTTCACATCAAAGTGTTCAGCGTACATCATCATAGCGGACAATCGAACGTACTCAACCAATTCCGTCAGATCCGCTTCGTTATCGTTGTTATCTTCTAGCACACGCATTTCCGCCTGCATTCCAGAGATGTTGGCAAAATCACGTAAGATCTGCTTAGTTTCATCCGTTAGGCCGTTTTTCTGCCCAGAAAGGCCATAACCTGCTAAGAAGCCATGAGCCCATTGAGACAGGGTAACACCTCGTTCGCACAATTCCGCATCATCATCGCTAATACAAGGAATTAAGGCGTATTCACCGTTTTGGTAAAGCGTTAAGGTCGAAGTATAAAGTTCAACAATCGCAGCGCGGCTTGCTTCTTCTTTCCAGCTTTCAATATCACAGAACTCCACCACCATGGTCAGCCAATCTTCTAGTGGTAAGGTCACGCCAGACGCTAGGTAACCACATAACTGACCATGCAGTTCTGCAGGAGACGCAGAGATAGACTCCACAACAAAAACGTCCGCGATGAGATCAAAATCTAACGCATCTTTTAACATTTCAGTGGACATATTATTACCTTTTCACTGCTGTTGATTTGGGGCAAAAAATAAGCCGTACCTCTCGGCACGGCCTATTTTATCTTTGCTTCGCTTACGACTTATATGGGTCTTGCCGTAAGCAGATTCAAGCCGCTTAACCGATCTGTTTTAAGCCAGACTCTAGGGTTTGTAGAATCAGCGTATTAATCGTCATCGGGCCAACACCACCTGGTACTGGGGTGTAAGCAGAAACACGGTCCATAAGTGGTGCTAATTCGATATCGCCCACACCACCTGGGTGGTAGCCAGCATCGACAACCACAGCACCATCTTTAATCCACTCAGCTTTAATAAATTCTGGCTTACCAACAGCACCAACAATCACATCGGCCTGTTTGATAAATTCAGGTAAGTTTTGAGTACGAGAATGGCAGATAGTCACTGTCGCATTGGCGTTTAGCATCATCATCGCCATTGGCTTACCCAAAATTGGGCTACGGCCAACAACCACAACATGCTTACCTTCAAGAGGCACATCATAAGCTTCCAGCAAACGCATGATACCTGCTGGCGTTGCTGCGCCATAAGCTGGCTCTTGCATGGCCATACGACCGAAGCCAAGACACGTCACACCGTCAACGTCTTTGTGTGCTGCAATGGCGTCGAAACATAGACGCTCATCAATTTGCTCAGGCACTGGATGCTGCAGCAAGATACCATGTACATCTGAGTTATCATTCAGACCTTGAATGGTTTCTAGCAATTCCTCAGTGGTGGTGGTTTCTGGCAGTTCAATGGCCATTGAATCCATACCCACTCGACGACAAGCATTACCTTTCATTTTCACGTAAGTTGCCGAGGCTGGATCTGCACCAACCAAAATGGTGGCTAAGATAGGGGTGCCGCCCGTGCGCTCTTTAAGTTGAGCCACTTGAGCTTGTAGGCGAGTTTCTGTTTCTTTGGCGCAAAGTTTACCGTCGAGCAGTAACGCAGTCATGAAGTAGCTCCAATGTAATTGCATGATATTTGAAGGCGCACATTATACCCCAAGATTTCCCACGATATGCAGTACACGGGCAATTTGTTCGGCAATTTTTTAGCCTTGCCCGCTAATCACTCCGCAACCTCTAGATAGTCGATTAATAGCTGCAAATTACTTTGGCCGCGAAACTCGTTTATTTCAATTTTATACACCAAGCGTAACTTGCTGGCGGCTTCATTAGGCCATTTATTGAGGTCGACAAAAAAACTAATACCATCCAGCAACACACCACTTTCAGGCTCTCTTAACATGAGCTTTAGATGCTTTTCTGCCACTAATCGTTGTTGTAAAACTTCAAATACACCATCAAAGCAAGGCTCAGGAAAAGCTTGCCCCCATGGGCCAGCCAAACGTAATTGATCGGCAAAACTCAAGCTAAAGTCTTCTGGCGCCAAAGGGCCATCGGTGTAAATGCAGGCTTCCAGTTGATCTTCTGTTACCCACTCGCTGATGATGAGATCGAAGGCAAGACGAAAAGCATCGTAATGAGCTTCTTTAATCGTCATTCCTGCGGCCATCGCATGACCGCCAAATTTGCTTAACAATTGCGGATAGCGCTTAGCCAGCAAATCCAGAGCATCGCGGATATGCACTCCAGGTATGGAGCGAGCAGAACCTTTAATTTCACCATTGTCCGTACGGGCAAAGGCGATCACTGGGCGATGGCATTTCTCTTTCATCCGCGACGCGAGTATACCTATTACCCCTTGGTGCCAGTCTTCATCGTAAAAGCACATACCATTCGGTAAAGCCTCACCTTCTTGAATCAAATCGACTAAGGCCTTTTCCGCCTGCTCTTTCATATCCGATTCAATGGCTTTACGTTCACGATTAAATTGATCCAGCTGTTGGGCGTATTGTCTTGCTTGCTGAGGATTGTTGGTGAGCAAACACTCTATTCCCACCGACATGTCATCCAACCTGCCAGCTGCATTTAATCTTGGCCCCACCACAAAGCCTAAATCCGACGCTTTTATTTTATCGACTTCACGTTTGCCCACTTCAAGCAGAGCAAGAATACCCGGGCGTGCAAACCCAGCTTGAATACGCCTCAAACCTTGCTGTACTAATATGCGATTATTCTCATCCAGAGACACCACATCAGCCACTGTTCCCAAGGCTACCAAATCTAAATAGTCAGCCATTTTGGGCTCAGGAATATGCTGATTCACAAACCAATCACGACGATTAAGTTCAGCTCTTAAGGCAGACATGACATAAAATATCACCCCCACACCCGCAAGGTTTTTACTGGCAAACTGACAGTTAGGGTGATTCGGATTCACTATGGCGTCCGCTTCTGGGAGGGCGTCTCCGGGCAAATGGTGATCGGTCACTACCACCTTCATACCATGCTGCTTGGCCGCTAACACCCCTTCGATGCTGGCAATACCATTGTCCACTGTCACTAAAACATCTGGCGCTTTGGCTTTCGCCACTTCTACAATTTCGGGTGTTAATCCATAGCCGAACTCGAAGCGATTAGGCACTAAATAATCTGGGTTGATCGCCCCCATTGCCTCGAGCGCCAATATGCCCAAGCTGGTGCTGGTTGCTCCATCCGCATCAAAGTCGCCGACAATCAGTATTTTTTCACCCGCCTCGATAGCATCCGCTAATATGCTGGCGGCTGCGGTCAAATCAAACAATGGATCAGGGCGTAATAAGCGCGGTAAGCGGTAATCCAACTGTTCCATTGAACTCACCCCTCGAGACAAATAGACCCGCTGCAAAGTGCTGGAGATGTTACGGGGAAACTGTGTCTCGACAGAAGGGACAGGGCGACGTTCAATGCGCATAGGAAACTCAATAAGCAAATAAGGGGTTAGAAATCGTCAAAAGCATACCATGAATGCTTAGCAACGATGTAACACCAAGTACTCTTGTTAGGCTGATTATTTCATCATACAAATAAGCAAAGAATCGTTGACATTCATCTGCCAGAGCATTAATTTGGTTATTAATGCAGCAGCTGATCTTTCAAAAGGCTAGTTATTGCATTACTCAGCCCGCAATCGGTTTTTAAAGTCGATTAGCGGGTTTTCTATTTATGGAGGAGTATTTTATAAAGCATTTGCTTGGGGAGGTCTTACATTTTCCCGATCACAGTCTGATTTCGTCCCGATTCTTTTGCTTGATACAAACCATTATCGGCCAGTTTAAGAGCCATTTCTACTGGCGTCTCTCTGTCCATTGAAGCAACACCAATACTGATCGTGAGATATAATTTTTTACGCTCGGAAACGAATTTATGGGCTTCAACACTCCGACGCAAGACCTCGGCCATCTCATAGGCCTGATCTGTGCTAACCCCACCAACACTGATTAAAAACTCCTCGCCACCCCACCGTGCTGCAGCACAAGCAGACCATTCTAGCTCTCGAATCACCTTAGCAAGCTCTTGCAATACGACATCCCCCACGCCATGCCCAAGGGAGTCATTGACCTTTTTAAAGTGGTCCACATCGACCAACAACAGATGCCTACCGACACCGTCACAGGACGCTAACTGTTTAAGTAAACCACGGCGGTTAAACAAACCTGTCAGCATATCGGTTTCTGCTAAATGCTCTAATTTTTTTGAGGTCTTCTTCAACTCCTCGTTGTACACCGTCATGGAGTACTCATAAATCCCAGACAAGAACACCACAACCAAAAAAGACAGTAACACTCTTAATTTTAAGGTGTCTGAGTACTCATAAGCTTGAAAACCAATACGAGACAGGTACATCATTCCGGCCAACGCCGCAGTGAACACAGCGATTTCAATCAAGCCCCTTTTCAAACCATTAATAAATAAAGCTACAGCAGGTACACAATACACCCACAAATGCCCAGTTCCTTCGATACCGCCAAAATAGAACAAACCCAACATCAGTCCATAAAGTGGGTAAATGATGAGCCCACCTGATAATTGGTGGTTGTGGGTGAAGCGTAATAAAAGGTGATTACAGCCGTAAATGACAGCTACGCTAACAAGGCAAACCCCAAGAAAGAATTTGCCATTAAAAAGAGAGGAAAGACCCAAAGGAAGGGTAAAGATAAGACCAACCAGTGAAAACAGGTTGATCATGAAAACTCGACGAGAGTCTTCTGACATAGCACCATCAGATAAACCCACATAAAGAAATTGGCGTAAATCTAATATACTTTTAATACTTGGCTTTTCCCTTACAGAGGGAGCCGCCTGCGGTTCGTTACTGTCCATGGCTGTCCTTTCTATGCATTTATAAAATGCATGCTTTTCAGATAATCACCATGTTACAGCAAAGCTGTTTTTCAACCTTCAATTGACTACATATATAAACATTTAATTACAGTTAGTTACGTGCAAATCTTATTTTATGTGCTATGTGACTGGATATAGCCGAGAGAGCAATACAGGCACAACAGTTTCCACTTTTAAAATTCGATCACCTAAGTGCACCGACTCCATTCCCGCCTCATGCCACTTAGACACTTCAAACTCATTCCAACCCCCTTCAGGGCCCAAAGCCAACACACAAGGTTCTTGCAAGTTCACCGGACAGGCCACCGCCTGATAGGGATGCGCTAACAATCCTCGCTTATCACGTAAAATATCAGGCAGCTGGTCTTCCACAAAAGGTCGAAACCTAGGTACGAGATGTAGCGTTGGCATTAGTGTATCTCTCGCTTGCTCCAAACCTTCCAACAAGCACTGTTGCAGGGACTCCTGTGCCAAGACAGGACTTTGCCAATAACTTTTCTCCACTTTTGCGGAGTGAATTAAATACAATTCTTTCACTCCCATCGCCGTAATGTTATGCAAGGTACGCTTGAGCATATTAGGGCGAGGCAACGCCATCACTAAAACTATTGGTAAAGGCGCAGGCGCAGACTGAGACAAGCTTAGCGAATGAATGAAACCAGGTTGCTGTGCTTGTGGTGCTTGATAAACCCCTTGCCCCATCTCACCATTTAACACCCCAACCCGCAGCACATCACCAGACTTTGGCTTAATCACTTTATCCAGATGCGCTTGCTGCCTTGCAGACAGGACATACTGCCCTTCAGACAACTGAGATTGAGGGTCTAATAAAATAAGATTCATATAGAGGTTTAACCTAGAAGATAGAAAAAGTGGCCAGAGGGACTGGCCACGGTATTAACTAGATGTTTTCAGCAACAAATGATTGCACAGCGGCGAGATCATTTTCGATCACTGAGTAGGACTCTTCCCTTTCGAACAAGTCTGCCATGTGAGCAGGCAAACTTGGCGATTCACAACCAGCTTTTTCCACGGCTTCAGGGAATTTAACCGGATGAGCTGTCGCTAAGGTAATCATAGGCACAGACTTATCTTTCCAGCACTGGCGCGCCGCTTCCAAACCGATAGCTGTATGCGGGTCTAGCAAGTATTGCGTACCAGCAAAGACTTCAGAAATCACCGCACAAGTACGCTCATCATCAACCTTGTAGCTGTCAAAGTGACTCTTCACAAAAGACCAAGCACTGTCTTTCAAGTTAATATCACCTTGATTGAAGCGTGCCATCAACTCATCTAACTCGGCACCATTGCGCTCATGGGCATCAAATAACAAGCGCTCGAAGTTGCTCGACACCATGATGTCCATACTTGGCGAAAGGGTTTTATTAAGCGCTTGGCGGCTCATATCATTTTCAGCAATAACACGATGCAGAATATCGTTTTGGTTTGTCGCCACAACAAGCTGATCAATCGGCAAGCCCATTTTCTTCGCTAGGTAGCCTGCAAAGATGTCACCAAAGTTGCCCGTAGGTACAGAGAAAGACACTTTACGATGAGGCGCACCAACCGCCAGCGCAGAAGAGAAGTAGTAAACAATCTGCGCCATAATACGCGCCCAGTTGATCGAGTTCACCGCCCCTAACTTCGCCCCTTTAAGGAAAGATTGGTCTGCAAAACTTGACTTAACCATACCTTGGCAATCATCAAAATTGCCTTTCACAGCGATGTTAAATACGTTGTTATCAATGACCGTCGTCATTTGGCGACGCTGCACTTCAGATACACGCTCAAACGGGTGCAAGATAAAGATATCTAGATGCTCAGAGTGACGACAACCTTCAATCGCAGCCGATCCAGTATCACCAGAGGTGGCGCCAAGAATCACTAATTTTTCTTTGCGTTCAGACAGTACATAGTCCATCAAACGGCCTAGCAACTGCAGGGCAAAATCTTTGAATGCCAAAGTTGGGCCACGGAATAATTCCAATACCCATTCGTTTTTACCCACTTCCACCATAGGTGCGATAGAAGTATGAGTGAAGCCCGCATAGGCCTCATCAATCATGGTTTTAAAGGCATCGGCAGGGATCTCACCTTCAACGAAAGGCCACATTACTTTAAATGCTAATTCTTGATAGCTTAACGAAGCCCAAGAGGCAATTTCTTCTTTGCTGTAGCTTGGCAGGGTTTCTGGCACATACAGACCACCATCGTTAGCCAAACCAGCTAGTAGTACATCTCCAAAAGATAAAGCCGGCGCTTTACCTCGAGTTGAAATATATTTCACTTCTCTCTCCTTAAAGCAAAGACTCTACACGAATACGTTGAACAGGACCGGATACCTCAGGCAAAGCTTCGATAGCACTAATTGCTTCAGTCATAGCTTTTTCTTTCACATCATGGGTCATAGCGACAAGCGGCACCAATTCACTACCTTCACGCTCTCGCTGAATCAGGGACTCAATACTGATACCGTTTTTCGATAAGATTTGGGTGATATTGGCTAACACACCCGCTTTGTCTTGGATACTCATATTCAGGAAGAAGCCACACTCAACCTCTTCAACTGGCAATACATCAATGTTCGACAAAGAGTCTGCTTGGAAAGCCAAATGAGGAACACGGTTAGTTGGATCAGCCGTCAAGGTACGCGCCACATCGATCACATCCGCCACCACAGAAGAACCTGTCGGCAAAGCACCCGCACCGGCACCATAAGTAAGAGTTGGGCCAACCGCGTCACCTTTAACCATCACAGCGTTCATTACGCCATTTACATTCGCCAACAGCTGCTTGCTGGAAATCAATGCTGGGTGAACACGTAACTCAACACCTTCCGTCGTACGACGGGCAATACCTAGGTGCTTGATAACATAGCCAAGCTGCTCAGCAAAGGCCACATCTTCAGCTGTAATGCGACTAATACCTTCCGTGTAGGTTTTTTCGAATTGTAGTGGGATACCGAAGGCGATAGACGCCAAGATAGTAAGTTTGTGGGCAGCATCAATACCTTCCACATCGAAAGTAGGATCCGCTTCGGCATATCCTAAAGCTTGAGCTTCCGCCAGCACATCGTCAAACGTACGGCCCTTTTGGCTCATTTCGGACATGATAAAGTTACCAGTACCATTGATGATACCTGCTAACCAATCGATACGGTTTGCCGATAAACCTTCACGCAGAGACTTAATGATTGGAATACCGCCAGCTACCGCTGCCTCGAATGCAACAATAACGCCCTTTTCTTGGGCTTTCGCGAATATCTCGTTTCCGCATTCAGCGATCAAAGCTTTGTTGGCGGTAACAACATGCTTACCGTTTTCTAAAGCTTGCATAACCAAGTCTTTGGCGATAGATGTACCACCAATAAGCTCGATCACAATATCAATTTCAGGGTTGTTTACGACATCAAAAATATCGCGGGTGATATTAATGCCTGTGGTATCGCAAGAAGGATTATCACGACGAGCGCCAATTTGCTCAATCACAATGCTGCGGCCAACGCGTCGTGTAATTTCATTCGAGTTGTCACGAAGAATATTAAAAGTGCCGGACCCTACTGTCCCCAGCCCACAAATTCCGACTTTTACCGGTTTCAAAGCAATACCCCACAGAGATGATGTGTTTTTTATCGATTATTTTAAAAATAGAATGAATAACCGAATTATTATACCTCTACCGGCGCTCAAACCCAACGTAGATTAGGCTGAAGAGCGCTCAAGTTTAGTGGAATATATTGCTATAAGCTTATAGACCCAGCTCTTTTGCTAACTCCGCCGCTGGCATGTAACCTGGCATGATAGAACCCGTTGAGAGAAAAATTGTCGGAGTCCCTCGTACACCAACGGCCTCGCCAAGCGCACGCTGCTGCGCAATGGGGTTCACACATTTATTTTCAGGAATACCGATCCCCTGCTTTGCCTTATCCATTAAAGCTTTAGGATCATCAGAACACCACACACTCACCATTTTATTATACGAATGTGATCCGACGCCTGCTCTCGGGAAGGCTAGGTAGCGAACCGTGATACCCAAGTCATTTAATTCCGGCACTTCATTGTGCAACATACGGCAGTAGCCACAGTCCACATCAGTAAACACGGTAATGTGCGCTTTTTCTTCTGCTGCTTCATAAATAACCATATCTTCGGCTGGCCAAGCCTCTAGCTTGGCAAGTTTTACCTGCTCCGTTTCATTCACCAAACCACCACCTTCCATGCGGTACAGATCCCCAGCAACAAAGTAGTTACCATTCTCCGTTGCATACAAGGTATTGCCACTATCAAATTCAACAACATATAAACCTGAGGCTTCATGAGGGGTAATTTTGGCCACATTAAACTGTGGCAAAGCGGTTTGAATGGCTTCGCGTACTTCACTTTCGCCAGCCTGCACAAACGTCGACAAGAGCACAATCATTGGCAAACATAGCGCGCGAATATAAACTTTAAAAAAGACAGACATATCACAACCTTAAAGAGACATTATTCAAGAATTTATTAGGCCACGAGAGTGCCGCAAAGTTCCATAAAAAAAGGCGACCGAAGTCGCCTTTTTTTAAAAACAGAAAACTTAGCGTTTAGCCAACTTCTCTTTAATACGTGCAGATTTACCTGAACGCTCGCGTAGGTAGTAGATCTTAGCCTGACGCACGTCACCGCGACGCTTAACTTCGATGCTATCAACTAACGGGCTGTAAGTCTGGAAAGCACGCTCAACACCGATACCGCTCGAAATTTTACGAACAGTGAATGCTGAGTTAAGACCACGATTACGTTTTGCAATTACAACGCCTTCATAGGCCTGTAGACGCTCGCGTGAACCTTCTTTTACTTTAACCTGAACAACAACAGTGTCACCTGGGCCAAAGGCTGGGACTTCTTTTGTCATTTGTTCAGCTTCAATCTGCTGAATCAGCTTAGATTTATTACTCATGGATTTGACTCCTAATAATTTGGTTTCTTATTGAATGAAGGTTCTTCGGTTCAATAAGCTCGCAATTCCTACTCTGCCGAGGTTGAATCTTCAGTTTCGCGAATAAACTCTTCTATCAACTTCTGCTGTTCTTTGTCCAACTCAATGTCTTGCAGAAGGTCTGGTCGGCGTTGCAAAGTTCTTCCGAGCTTTTGCTTTAATCGCCAACGTCTAATCTCCTCATGGTTGCCACTAAGTAAGACTGGCGGCACTGGTACACCGTCAAGTACTTCTGGGCGAGTATAATGTGGACAGTCCAACAAACCATCAGCAAACGAATCTTCATCCGCAGACGCTTGTTTTCCGAGCACACCGGGCACCATACGAAATACAGTGTCCATCAGCACCATGGCTGGCAACTCACCACCACTTAGGACAAAATCGCCAATGGACCATTCTTCATCAATCTCAGACTGAATCAAACGTTCATCAACGCCTTCATAACGACCTGCTACCAGAATAAATTCTGCTTCATTAGCAAGCTGTTGCACACCTGATTGTGACAGTGTGCGCCCTTGAGGGGATAGATAAATAACTTTTGCATTGGGCACTGATAACTTAGCGCACGCAATCGCATCTTTAAGAGGCTGAACTTTCATCAGCATCCCTGGACCACCACCATAAGGTCGGTCATCCACAGTCTTATGTCTATCATGAGTAAAATCGCGGGGATTAATAAAATCCACCTCAACCAACCCAGACTTGATGGCTCTGCCCGTTACTCCATATTGAGTAATGGCTTGAAACATCTCCGGAAAGAGCGAAATAACGCTAACCTTCACGTGGCGACCTCAGCTTCTTAGTTTAAAATTCTGGATCCCAGTCTACTTCCATTAACTGCTGCTCTAAATCTACATTTAAAACATAAGTACCTGGAGCATACGGTATCAAGCGCTCTTCACGATCAAAACTGCCTTCACACGCGCGGACAACAATCACATCGTTCGCACCGGTTTCCATAAGTTGCGAAACCTTCCCCAAGAGGACACCCTCTTTGGTCATAACCCTAAGACCTTCCAGCTGACTCCAGTAGTAATCACCTTCCTCTAAAGCTGGTAGCTCTTTGGCATCAATATAGATGTCTAAACCACAAATCTCTTTTACTTGATCTCTGTCGGTGTAGCCTTTAACTGATGCCACCAAACCACGCCCTTGTAGACGCCCTTGGCTAAACTCTACGACCTTCCACCCACTAGGAGTTTTCAGCCACCAACGCGGGTAATCAAAGATCCCTTGCATCGGTTCGGTGTGCGAATATAACTTCACCCACCCTTTAACACCATAAACTGATGTAATGCGTCCAACGACAAGAGCTTGCTCAGGAGCAGCCGCTTGCTTTAGTTTAGACATAGCACTACCTCAGTATTAAGCGTTTTTGCCAGCTTCTTTAACAAGCTGAGCAGCACGGTCAGAAAGTTGAGCGCCTTGGCTAACCCAATGGTTTACGCGATCTAGATCGATGCGTAGACGTTCTTCTTGACCACGAGCAATCGGATTAAAGAAACCCAAACGCTCGATGTAGCGACCATCACGTGCACGACGGCTATCAGCCACGTTCAAGTGATAAAAAGGACGCTTTTTAGAGCCTCCACGAGAAAGACGAATAGTTACCATATGATTGGTTCCTTATTGCTTAACGAAACACCCCCTTGCCGAGTCGATTTTTGACTCATACTACAAGAAGGCGGCATATTCTAGTCGATTCACCAGAAAAACAAAAGGGCGATTTACTCGCCCTTTCATTAATTTTTACATTTAATCTCTAACTACTAATAAAAACAAGCAGATAAGATTACATTTTTGGGAAGCCACCGCCGCCTGGCATACCGCCACCCGGCATCATTCCGCCCAAACCACGCATCATTTTCTTCATTCCGCCTTTTGAGCTGAACTTTTTCATCATTTTCTGCATTTGCTTGTGTTGTTTTAATAGACGGTTCAAATCTTGAATTTGTAGCCCAGCACCCGCTGAGATACGTTTCTTACGAGAACCGTTAATCACATCTGGATTGCGACGCTCTTTGACCGTCATTGAGTTGATCAAGGCTTCCATCTGTACAAACATTTTGTCGTCAACTTTATCTTGGATGTTACCTAACTGTCCCATGCCTGGCAGTTTATCCAACATAGAGCTCATACCGCCCATGTTTTTCATTTGCTGCAGCTGCTCTTTAAAGTCTTCAAGGTCAAAGCCCTTGCCTTTCTTTAACTTACCAGCCAGCTGCTCGGCTTTTTCTTTATCAATTTTTTGCTCTGCTTCCTCAATCAAGGAAAGCATGTCACCCATTCCCAAAATTCGCGAAGCTAGGCGATCAGGGTGGAAAGGCTCTAGAGCGTCCGTTTTCTCACCCACCCCTAAGAATTTAATGGGCTTACCGGTTATGTGACGAACAGATAACGCGGCTCCACCACGGGCATCACCATCTGTCTTGGTCAAGACCACACCCGTTAATGGCAAAACATCACCAAAAGCTTTGGCGGTATTGGCTGCATCTTGACCTGTCATGGCATCGACCACGAACAAGGTTTCAATCGGGTTGATGGCTTCATGCAAGGCTTTGATTTCAGCCATCATGTCTTCATCAACCGCCAAGCGACCTGCGGTATCGACGATCAAGACATCTTTATGGGCTTTCTTAGCGTAATCGATAGCGTTGTTGGCAATATCGATCGGCTTCTGGGAGATATCACTGGCAATAAAGTCTACGCCAATTTCACCCGCTAAGGTCTCAAGCTGCTTGATCGCTGCCGGACGGTAGACGTCCGCACTAACAACCGATACGGATTTTTTCTCACGTTCTTTTAGGTATTTGGCCAATTTGGCGGCAGAAGTGGTTTTACCCGCACCCTGTAGACCCGCCAATAAGATGACGGCAGGACGTGCCGCACGAAGATTCAATTCGTCGTTAGCCTGCCCCATAACACTTTCAAGTTCCTGCTTAACAATTTTCAGGAAGACTTGACCAGGACTTAGACTCTTAGAAACTTCTGTACCGACGGCACGTTCTTTTACTGCGGCGATAAAATCCTTAACAACAGGCAAAGCCACATCGGCTTCCAGCAAAGCCATGCGGACTTCGCGCAACACATCTTTAATGTTGTCTTCTGTTAATTTGGCACGACCTCGGATACGATCAAGCGAGGAAGTTAAGCGATTCGATAAATTGTCGAACATATTGCCCTCAAATATTTGGCTCTAGGTGGAAAAAACCCGCTTGCACGGTTTATCCAAGATGAAATTGCCCCTATTATAACGGATAAATGTTTACCACCCTATACCTTTACTCAGCGGAACCTTTAGTTTCATGACGCAATTATCACTTTGGCTTGCTTGTATCGCTTGTCTACTCTCGGGAGTGGCTTATTATTTCGCGCCAAAAAAACCTGCCACTCAACTTCTTGGCGCCGCCAGTATCGCCATCCACGCCTTTTCATTAATGCAGCTTATTTTAAACAGAGACGGTTTTGATTTTCTCACCATTGGTTTGCTCATAGCGGTAATCGGTAACACACTATTGTGGTTCAGTAATCGCAATAAAGACCTGTCCCTTTTATTAGGAACCGCCTTTATTCTGGCGTCTGTAATCATTGCATTAAATGCCATAGCGCCATGGCAGCTTGCCCAGTTACACAGTCGCTCATGGGGCGCCAGCATACATATATTAATCGCCTCGGCGGCTTACAGTTTATTTACCGCCGCTTGCGGCGTGGGCATACTTCTCTCCATTCAGGAATACCAGCTAAAACATCACAAGCTGAAACAACTGATTCGCGTGCCACCTTTACAAGTGCTAGAGCGCTTAATGTTTGAGTTTATTTGGGCCGCCTCTATTCTGTTGACCATCACCATAGGGACTGGCTTTTATTTCATTGAAGACATGTTCGCCCAACACCTAGTTCACAAAACATTTTTCACCTTGAGCTCATGGTGTGTTTTTGTCGGTTTACTACTCGGCAGACACTTCCTAGGCTGGCGTGGACAGCTTGCAGTGAAGATCACCTTAAGCGGTTTTGTACTCCTTATGCTGGGGTATTTTGGCAGCAAAATCGCCATTCAAATTTTATTTCATTGAAGCGGGATACAATAAGTAGTTTGACAGTCTGATGTTAAGCACTAATAATCCCATTTATCTAAATTATTGAGGCGATCCCTTCTTGAACGATGTCCCCTTAAGTATTCTCAGCGGAATACTTTTTTGCTTAATTCTTTTGTCTGCTTTTTTCTCCAGTTCAGAAACAGGCATGCTGTCGATTAACAAATACCGTCTGAAACATCTTGTTAAAAGCAAGAATCGTTCAGCCATCAAAGTTGACACTCTGCTCAAGCGCCCAGATCGCCTTATAGGCGTAATCTTGATCGGCAACAACTTTGTTAACATATTAGCTTCTGCTATTGCGACCATTATCGCCGTACGCATTTGGGGCGATGCTGGTGTGGCCATCGCCACCGCCGCCCTAACTATGATAGTGCTTATTTTTGCTGAAGTGACGCCCAAAACCCTCGCCGCTATCCACCCTGAGCGCATTGCCTTCCCTGCCTCTTGGATCCTTGGCGTATTGCTCAAAGCACTTTACCCCTTAGTTTGGTTAGTGAATGGTTTATCTAATGGTCTGTTACGTCTAATCGGCGTAAAAGCCAGCCATAACGAACAAGACACGCTTAATACCGAAGAGTTAAGAACCGTTGTAAATGAAGCCGGCGGTTTAATTCCCGCAGCCCACCAAGAAATGCTTATTTCCATCTTGGATTTGGAAAAAGTATCTGTAGAAGACATCATGATCCCACGCAACGAAGTTGTGGGTATCGACATTGAAGATTCCATAGAAGAAATCATCGTCCAAATTTGTGACAGCCGACACACTCGCATGCCGGTTTACAACGGTGAAATTAACAAGGTCATTGGTATTCTTCATGCGCGCCATGCGGCCGTTTTCCTGCGCGATGAAAACCCAACTAAGGCTGCACTCTTAAAAGCCACAGTTGAGCCTTACTTCATTCCAGAAACCACACCACTGAACACCGCACTCTTAAATTTCCAAAAAGACCACCAGCAAATGGCGGTTGTGGTTGATGAGTATGGCGACGTGCAAGGCATTGCAGCCATGGAAGACATTCTTGAAGAAATTGTTGGGGAATTTACACCTCCCACTCAAGATGAAGAAGAAGAGATACAAACCCTTGATGATGGTAGCTTCCGTATTGACGGCACCACACACATTCGCGAGATCAACAAGGCGCTGGATTGGCATTTACCAACAGACGGGCCAAAAACCCTTAACGGCCTCATTATTGAAACACTGGAGTTCATTCCAGATTGCCCAATCAGCTTACGAGTTG
This sequence comes from Marinomonas dokdonensis, assembly GCF_052747885.1. Classification (NCBI taxonomy): domain Bacteria; kingdom Pseudomonadati; phylum Pseudomonadota; class Gammaproteobacteria; order Oceanospirillales; family Oceanospirillaceae; genus Marinomonas; species Marinomonas dokdonensis. Next base: position 561,056 of record NZ_JBRAND010000003.1, on the reverse strand, counting down.
GCCATTATTTGATTGAAATTCAAGAGATCGAAGATAAAGTGGTGAAATACGCCAAACTTCGTCACAAACATTAAGGCTAAACAATGCGCTATTGCAGAGAATGCGGCCACACTGTCGAAATGGTCATCCCTGCTGGGGATAATCGAGAGCGTGAAGTTTGTCCTCAATGTCATCACATTGAATACGACAACCCACGCATGATCACAGGCACACTTCCTCTTTATCAGGGAAAAATCCTGCTCTGCAAACGCAACATAGAACCTCGCCTCGGCTTTTGGACATTACCTGCAGGCTTCATGGAAAACCAAGAAACCAGCAGCCAAGGCGCCCTTCGAGAAACGCTGGAAGAAAGTGGCTCAGTAGCCGACTGCAAACAGTTGTTTAGCATGATCAGTATTCCGCACATTAACCAAGTGCATATTTTTTACTTGGCCGAACTGCAAAAAGACGATTTTCACGCCACCGAAGAAAGCTCTGAAGTTGCCTTATTCGCTCTCGATGAAATTCCATGGGATGAATTGGCGTTCAGCAGTGTCAGCAAGACACTCAAATTCTATTTAGAAGACGTAGAAAAAGGCCAACTTGAATTTCACGAAGATACCATCAAGATCAATCAGCTAAGCGCTAAATAAGCCTTTAGCGCATCACCATAGACCTATTTGCTCCTGCACCTCAGGCAGCACCAGTTTTGCCTGATAGCCCTCACAAAAACTCGCAACTTTTGCGTCCAGCTGTGCCGCCAGAGTAGGCGCAGCAATGTTATCCGACGAATGAACAAATACACTTGGCTCTCGCCCCTCTTCTAGCCACTGAGACAATTTTTTAGCCCATTGCCGTAACCATTGCTCATTGAGCGGCAGATCTGGATGACCAATATAACGCACCACAGGTTGGCGGGCGGTCGCCACAGGATGACATGGCACACGGGGCTTTTTCTGCTGAGCATCCACGAGACTTTCGCAATTGGCAGGGGTAGAAAAAACGGGCCGCGAATCCATCACTACACGATCCACTCCTCGATGGGAGAGCTCCCGAAGCAAGTTCGCCTCTACATTTGTTTTATCGAAATAGGCCAGATGGCGAACCTCTACCGATAAAGAAGAAGACAAATTCCATGCGTCACAAAGGGATAGGACCCTTTCCAGATAGCTTTCATCACACGACCTTGGCAGCTGCAACATGGTTGGCCCAAGTTTCTTCTCAAAAGGCGCTAACCAGTCTATAAAAGCCAACCAATCAGACATCACATCCGCCCAAGCTCGCTCCGCCATTCTGTGCGTGACAAGTTGAGGCACTTTACAGGAGAACTTAAATTTCTCTGGCACCGCATCACACCAGCGCTGCATTTGTCCTGCATCAACTTGTGTATAAAATGTCGAGCCCAACTCCACACAGTCAAACACCTGAGCGTATTTCGCCAGCCTCTCCGCTCCTGGTAACGCCGCCGAGTATAGCCAGTTTACCCAAGCAGGATGTTGCCACTGGGCCATCCCATAATGTATTGGCATTGCCACTCCACCCGATAGTCTATTTGCTCACCCATAATCAATAAGCGCTAGGCAATTGATTTTTCGATAAATATATAAGAGCCGCCTTCAAAAACCCACCATTTATTAATAGGCGTACGGACTCGCTATATACTTGAATAGGTTTAATGCGAGAAATTAAACTGAGTGTATCACTCAGCGGAAGGGGAAAAGACTTTCAAAAAGGCAGGTCAGTCAGAGTTAAAGTAGCTGCTGTGCAAAATACAGCAGCTACTTGGCAGCATTACTTAGTAGACAAGTACTCGTTCAGCGTATCGATGTTCGCCGCTTTCACAGTCATGCCATCTGGACCCGCGCCAATTTGTGTAAACTGTTTAGCTGGCTCACCGTATTCATGGAACTGTTTTAATTCAGCAGAACCTTCTTTAAACACCCAAAGACGACCATCTTCAACTTCTGTTACAAAGCCAGCTTTATCATATGGGCTAGAAGACATAGCAAGATATTCATTCAAAGCATCAATATTTGCCGCTTTTACTGTCATGCCGTTTGGACCTGCGCCAATTTGCGTAAACTGTTTAGCTGGCTCACCGTATTCATGAAACTGTTTTAATTCCGCAGAACCTTCTTTAAACACCCAAAGACGGCCATCTTCCACCTCTGTAACAAAACCAGCTTTATCAAATTCGCTCGCTGTTACTACGCCAGCACTCAATAGTGTTCCTGTAATTGTCGCTAATAGCAGTTTTTTCATTTTATTTCTCCAAGGGAGTGTTTAAGATGAAAACAGTTATATATGTAAAATATTGCATATTTGTTAAATCGAATATATATTTTTTCATATCTTTTCCTATATGCATCATCCACCCATATTTCAACCAAGGGAAAACACATGCCCACCCAAGAACACCCTTTCTGGAACCTAGCCCTCCCCCAAGGTAAATTACTGCTCACACCTTGTCCTGGAACCCTATCAACCTCCCTGCCAGCAGCACTAGAGCAGCTAAAAGAGCAAGGGGCGGCCACCTTGATTACGCTTATAACGCCCCATGAGATGAAAGAGAAGAAGCTTGATGGGTTTGCCGATGCCGTTGCTGCAGCTGGGCTAGAATGGTTACACCTTCCCATAACAGATGATGAGTCACCAAAAGACCCATTTGAGGAAAACTGGCAATGGGCCCTTCCCAAGCTAGAGCAACAGCTTAACGCAGGCTCTGCCATTGCCATTCACTGCATGGGCGGCTCTGGACGCACAGGAATAGTCGCGGCTCGATTAATGCTCGATCAGGGTGTTGAATTAGATGATGCAATTACTCAGATACAGGCACTAAGGCCGAAAGCCTTCTCGTTTGCAGTACAAAGAGAATACATTAAGCAGTTTAGTAAATAGTGACGTTAGCCGGTCTTACTCGGCTAAATATTCGATCTTTTCAATGATATAAATTTTTTCTTTTACAGCGAGCTTCACGACAACTTCATCGTCTTGCTCCTTTTTAAGAATAGCTCGAGCAACAGGGGAGTCGACACTTATGTAAGCAGGGTTATGATCCAGTTCATCTGGCCCTACCAGACGATGACGACGCACTACACCTTCTTCATCTTCTAAGGTAACCCAAGCACCGAAAAAAACTCTGGATTGATCTGCGGGCAAACGATCTACTACAGTGCAGGCATCTAAGCGTTTTTCCAGATAACGCACTCGACGGTCAATTTCGCGCAACTGTTTCTTGCCGTATATATATTCCGCATTCTCCGATCGGTCCCCTTGCGCCGCCGCTTCCCGAACACTCTCGGTCACAGCAGGTCGCTTTTCCTTCCACAAATACTTAAGTTCATCCAACAATATCTGCGCTCCTTGCTGAGTAATGTAGGCAGATTTAGGAGCGGACGGTGGGCGATAACGACTCATTAATATTTACAACCTTTTTGAAACCATAAAAAAATGCTGCCAAGCATTCGATTGGCAGCATTTTAGTGAACATTCCTTTACAACAAAAGTTTAAAGCAGCAGCTTATGACTCTTGTTTGTGAAGGTGAACATCCATTTGTGGGTAAGGGATACCAACGCCACGCTCATCAAATGCATATTTCACTTTCTCTAGTACGTCTGCACGCACGGTCCAGTAGTCTGCTGCCTCAACCCAAGGGCGAACCACAAAGTTTACAGAACTATCAGCCAATTCGGAAACAGCAATAGTGCACTCAGGCGTTTTAAGAATACGCTCATCTGCCTGAACAATCTCTTCAATGATTTGTTTAGCAAGACGGATATCAGCGTCGTAACTAATACCTACAACCAAATCGACACGACGAGTTTTCTCACGAGAAAAGTTAACGATTGAACCGTTCATGATCGCAGAGTTCGGTACAATGACAACACGGTTATCAGGTGTTTTTAGGTAAGTGCTGAATAGCTCAATGCGATCAACTGTACCCATTTGACCTGCTGCATCAATGAAATCACCGCTTTTGAAAGGGCGAAGAATAATGATCAATACACCAGAAGCAAAGTTAGATAGAGAGCCTTGTAGGGCCAAACCAACCGCTAAACCAGCCGCACCAAGAATGGCAATGAAAGAAGTGGTTTCGACACCAACTTGACCAAGTGCCATTAATACAACACCAGCGAACATCAACGCATAAAGGATACTTGAGCTAAAACCTGCAACGGCTTTGTCTACATTCGCTTTAAGCATGCGTTTTTCACACCAGCCAGATATTTTTGAGGCAATAAACTTACCCACAAAAAATATCACTAGACCAATCGCTATATTGATTAGAGCATCGGTCACAACAGGCATCCACTCTGCGCCTTGGTCTAATAAGCCTTGCACATCATCCATTTCAATTAACCCCTTACTGTCATTTTTAATAATTTATTTCATTCAAGCATCATATTGTGATTTGTAACGCCACTCATCCAGTAATTCTTCTAGCTGAGCCAAGCCGTCCTTATTAAAAATCACGCAGGACTGCCCATTTACATAGCTATTACTTTTTACACAAGATTCATCAATAAATATACAGCATTCTCGTAAAGATTCTAAACCTTGATTATCTCGAATCTCCATGCCAATAAAAACCGTCCACTCACGCTCGGGCAACTCACCTAAAATGGCTCTTTCCAACAATTTAACAGCGTCCGCTTGAGTAAACCGATAATAGGGTACCCGGTAGATATGGCGAATATAAAACAGCAGTAATACGACCAAGAGTAGAAAGCACAGCCCTGCGGACACAAGCATCTCTAGCAGCATTAGTGGAACGAGTACTCAGCCAAAGCCTCTTTAGCTCGTAGCAAATGAGGTTTGTATTCTTCTTCGTAGCCGTCCATTTCTTTTAAGAACTTGGCCCTAGCTGTAATAGGAAGCGACTTCCATTGATCATGGGTCGGAATATGTTGCGTTTTTTCCTCCACAATATAGAAAGCTGAAATATCGTCATGAGCAGATAGATCCACCCCCAACTGATCCAAAAGATTCTTAATGCGAATACTGGTTTCAATCCAATTTAATTCTTCTGAGCCAACCGTTTTTAAAAGCACACGAATACTATCTATACGTTTCTGACGCTCTTCCTGCATACGCGCTTCACCCTCTTGTATTCGCTGGGCTCGTTCTTTATTACGCTTTAGTTGCCTTAATATGAAACCAATAGAGATGGCCATAATGACAATCGCCAAAGCCAGAAATATAAAAAATACAGTTAATGACATATCCAACCTTTTAAAACTTTTTAACGTTATCGTTTAATACCCTTACCGTGAACTAGGCTTCCCCACGCAGTAATAACGCAAGCGCCATAAATAATTCAGGGGTTGTAACCAGTAGAGACTCACCATTAATTGCATCAGGAAGCTTGTTTTGTGTCGGCGCATAACGGCCAACCCTAGCACCTGCCTCTTCAGCTATTAAGGCACCTGCAGCCATATCCCAAGGTTTCACGGTCTCAAAATAGGCATCTAGTCGACCTGACGCCACCCAGCATAAATCTAAAGCCGCCGAACCATTCCTGCGTATATCTTGGCAAGCATGCAAAATACGCGATACACGTTCAACAATAGGGGTTAAGGCCTGTTTCTGATAAGGAAAGCCCGTAGCTACAAGGGCGTTACGCAGGTTCGTATTGCCCGATACAGCCAAAGTACGGTCATTACAAAAAGCGCCTCCACCTTTGCTAGCCCAATAGCACTCATCCAAGAAAGGCGCATTCACCACTCCAACGACTCGTTCGCCATTAAAGTAAACCGCGATCGATACGGCCACATGAAGATGGCCGTGGGCATAATTGACCGTCCCATCAATAGGGTCAATCACCCAGACAGGTGTATCCTTGGGAAGATCACTCAACACCAGCGAAGGCGACGACTCTTCAGACAAGATTATGTGATCACCATAGGTACGGGCTATTTCTGCACACAAATACTCATCCACCGCTACGTCCGTGGTGGTGACCAATTCATGATCCGCTTTATAGTCTCTGACAAAAGCCGACGCTTGACGGGCTTGCTTGATCATTTCGCCAGCTTGCCTCGACCACTGCAAAGCAGAAGCAAGCCAGCTTTTGTATTGTTCCGTCATCATCAATTATTACTCTAGCTAATTAGGAAAGACGCTCATTCAACCAAGCAGATATGTCGATAACTTGTTCTGGGCATACAGAGTGTGGCATAGGGTAAGTTTTGTAGACCAAATCAAAACCCTTTTTAGTAAACAGGTCTTTCGCTTTGACCGCCAAGCTTGGGTCAACAATTGGATCCTGGGAGCCGTGATGAATCAATAGTGGTGTTTTACCATTCACACACTCTTGTGCAGGTGGCACTTGATCACTGTCAGCTAGATACGTCGATAGCGCCATAACACCGGCAAATTTGTGATTGGAATGTAATGCCAGTTGGTAAGCAATCACTCCGCCTTGAGAAAAACCCGCTATAACAATGTTTTCTGTCGGAATACCCAAATCAATCTGCGCGGCAACCAAGGCTTCAATTTGTTCGCAAGACTCTTGGATATTCTCCATGTCCACCTTGCGATCAAGGGTCATTTCATAAATATCGTACCAAGCGCGCATGGCCATACCACCATTCACTGTGACAGGACGACGGGGCGCATGGGGAAAAATGAATCGAACAGATAAACTTTTTTCTAGATTTAAACTTGGCACTAACCCTTCAAAATCATGACCATCTGAACCCAATCCATGTAGCCATATTACGCAATGTTGTGGTTTTTCACCTATCTCGACCTCAACACAGGGCAATAACTCTGACATAGTTTCCTCTCTTATGACGTAAGCTTAAATAAATGCCCCTAGCCTACCATAAAAGCTTTTTAATGAAGGCTCTTCATTCAAAAATCAGAGACATTTGCTGAGGAGACTCGGTCACCAAACGATAGCCAACCCCCACCAGCCGAATCGGTTTTTGCTGACGTTGATAAGCCTGCTGAAATAGCTCGTTGAATATCTGTACGGAGAGTTTTTCTTTAATAGGCCGCTCAATGGTGGTTTGCGTAAAATCATCGAATTTAAGTTTTAAGTAATATTTATTTAAACGGGTTTCGAAATTGCGCCCCGTCATGCGTTGTTCAAGCTCTTGCAACAGTTTCGGCAGAACTGCCACCCCTTCCGCCAAGCCTTGAAGATCTTTCGCGAAAGTATGCTCAACAGAAATGCTTTTTCGCTCTCTAGAGGTGCTCACGGGTCGATCATCTATGCCAAGGGCAAATTGAGATAAGCGAAACGCCATAGTGCCAAAAGCCTTTTGCAATAAAGCAAAGTCTAGCTTTTGTAGATCCGCACAGGTTTCAACGCCAAGCTTGGTAAACCGCTCTTGAGCCACCTTACCCACCCCCGATATTCTCTTTACTGGCACAGCAGCAACAAATTCATCCTGTTGCTCCGGTGTTACAACAGTTAACCCATTGGGTTTTTGCCAGTCACTGGCTACTTTCGCGAGGAACTTGTTGCTGGCCACTCCTGCTGACACAGTAATCCCGACTTTGGCAAAGATTTTCTCACGAATCGCTTGCGCAATGAGGGTCGCGCTGCCTTGGTAAGCGTCGGCATGGGTCACATCTAAGTACGCTTCATCTAAGGATAATGGTTCAATAATTGTGGTGTATTCACGAAAAACTTCATGCATTAGTTCAGATGCCTGACGATATTTCGCCATATTACCGGGCAGGACTTTCAGGGATGGGCACAAACGCAACGCCATAGCGGTCGGCATAGCAGAACGTACCCCATAGGAACGGGCGACGTAATTGGCCGTGGCTAAGACACTGCGCGTATTTGCTGGCCCACCAATGGCAATGGGTAACTCACATAAGCTTGGATCATCCCGCATTTCAATGGCGGCATAAAAGCAATCGGCATCAATGTGGATGATTTTGCGCTGAGACAAAACAACCTCAAACTGTATAAATATACAGTATAATAATCAATTGATCGCCTTTCAGCCAGCACTAAACAGAACTTTATCACCACAAACAATCTCGCCTTAATTCCCTGTTCTACCCAGACTTTTTTTAAAAACTAGCCACATATAGGGTTTATATGAGTAAAAACCGATAAAAACCTCACTTTTGCACTACCAAACATGGACGCTCACCCTCAAAATAGTTTACATTTTCAACATCTAGTTGCTTTGCCCCTTGTGTCGTTTATGTTGTGAATCGTGATAGCAAATGGCTGATGATGAAATGACGCTTAGAATGACCTCCAGTTGAGCAACGATAAGAATACTCTCGATACGGATTTCCAAATTCAGGACAACACAATGACATTATTAACACGCTTATCTTTAATTACGGCCGCCACCATTGTTTTATATGGTTGCCAGACAACGACGACAGATAGCAGCGCGCAAAATTGTACTAGTGTTGCCCCCTGTAATGGCAATACCTCAACCACCTATGCCAACACTGGCACCACCTCCAATAACCAGGTGGTCACGGTTGCACAGAGTGAACCCATCATTGTAACCGCAACAGGCTATGCAGCGATGATGACAAGCAAGCGTTACTCTAAGTCTCAAACTCGTATCATGACTCTACGTAGCTCTACTCTAGATGCTTACCGTAATCTTTCGGAACGTGTTTACGGTCTTAAAATTGACGGTTCAAGCTCCTTAAGCAATATGGTTTTGCAACATGATGAGCTAAGAACCTATGTTGATGCCTATCTTGTTGGCGCCAAAGTAGTATCACAACGTGAGCACGAGGACGGCACCTTTGAGACTGTGGTTGAAATGGCACTACAAGACAACTTCCGACAATGTGTTAGCTCACCAGAAAGCCTAACCAGCAACCCTAGTTGCCAAGTCCGCTCTGCTAGCCAATCTGTTAACATAGAGAGCCCAGCCAAGCCCGCGACTAATTTCTATACTATTGAATAAAATGGCACGTTTTTTAGCACTATCAATTAGCCTTCTTTTCATCTCGCTTACCCCAACTCTAAGCTTTGCGCTTAACGTTCGGGCTGTGGGCGAAGCTGTCATCTACAACGATGACCTTGTTGATGCTCGATACCGTGCGACAGAACAAGCTATAAAACAAGCTGTACTTGAATCCAGTTCGAGAGTCAGTGTTAAAGACCATTTAGAAAATGGCGAGCTTGAATCCAGCATTGAAATACGTAGCGCGGGCCGAGTTCAGAAAGCCAGAGTCATTTCAGAAGAGCGTAATGGCGACTTTCTCAAAGTCATAGCCCAAGTCGAGGTCACCGCAGATTCTCAATGCAGCACAGGCTCTACCCATTACTACAAAAAATCGGTTGCCATCACAGGCTTTGAAATACAAACACCTCAGCAAGCGAATCTAGGCGCATTGAGCAACATCTCAAGAGAGTTTCCCAAAAGCCTAGCCGACGAAATCAACAACAAAGGCTATCTCAACGCCTTAACAGCCACAAACATTGCCCTCTATCCAGACACAATTAATGCCCCCATCACTAACAATAACGACCGTACTCTCAGCAACATTTCCATGGTTGGCGATCAGCTCGGCGCTCAGTACCTAGTAAGCGGTGTCATCCGTGATATGGGGGAAGTGTATTTAAGGGAGCCAGACAACAAACATAGCCAACCTCTTGATGAAAATTTAAAAGAACGCAATTTTGTCGTCGATATTTACTTGTATGATAGCCTTAATGGCGCTTTGCTATTTCAACAGCGATACAATGAGATGGGCAACTGGGATATTTCAGACCATGCTCGTGTTGGTTTTGGAACAACAAGATTTTGGTCGACTCATTATGGTAAAGTGATTGAGCAAGTTATCAAAAAAGGCGCGATCGATACCAGCGAAAAACTTCGCTGCCAGCCATTTATGGCGAAGATTTTCCGCACGGAAGGTAACCGGATCCACATTGCTGCAGGCTCATTAGCAGGCATTAAGCAAGGCGATAACTTTAGCGTTTATCGTCGTTATGAGATATTTAACCAGCTACAAGACGCACAATCTCAGCTGAATAACGCTAATATCAATGTTACAATCACTCAGGTTCAGCCACACTTTTCGATTGGTGAGCTGGCAATAGACGCTCAAATACTCAACGTCCAACAACAAGACGTTGTAATTGCTTGGTAATACATACTTTTTAGGATTTTATAATGAACCACGAACTACTACATCACCTTGAGCAACGCATTAACGAAGCGGTTGAAGAAATTGGCTCTCTACGCAAGCGCATTTCTGAACTGGAAATGCAGAATTACGAATTAAGCGAAGAAAAAAGCGAGCTTCAATCCAGCATCGAACAAAACAACGCGCAACAGTCGACTTGGGAGTCTTCTTTATCTCAGATGCTAGAGCGCCTCAACCAATTGGATGATAAACAATGAGATCCATCATCCTCGCTGCATTAATTATCTTCAGCACTCAAGCTTCGGCAGAGAATCAAATTGCAAGCTTGGTAACCTTTGAGTCAACGGCCGCTCGCCCGACAACAGAAGATAAAAATATCACCTCCATTGTTAATACTGGAATGGAGCTAGTGTCTCCATCTAACATTTCTGTGTATGGTGGTTTTTCCTTTATCATAGGTGAAGACTTTGAGAGTGCAGTGGTACTCGGCACACGTTTTTACAGTGCAACACCTGCTTTCCAACTGTTCCCAGGTATTCCTATGTGGTCTTACATTGGTGCCGGTATCGCCAGCTATGATGAAGTAACCTATTACCCTGAAGCAGGCTTTCGTGTTGCGACATCGGATGCCACTCGCCTAGATGTTTTTATTAAGATTCTTAACAGCAAAAGTGATGTTTATGACAAGCACTTCATGGTTGGCGCAGGACTCACCTTCTAACACCATGAGATTTGTCCCCATGCTAGCCATAGGCTTAACCGTTTCACTTGCCTATCTCTGGTGGCAAAACGGTCAAAACATTGCTTTCGTTTTGCCTAATGACCACCAGAAACAGGAAATGCTGGGGCTAACTAAAGCCCCTCGCATTCCCTTGACACCACTATAAAGATTGAGCTTTGTTTTATGGAACAACTTATTGCCCAACTCGAACATCGAGTTAGTCAGCTATTAGAAGAATTGGACAGAGCCAATGAGCAAATCCAGCAGTTAACAAGTCAAGCAAGCACGAACACGTCAGATTACAGTGCTTCAATGGATCTTCTACAGCACATGGCCGATCGCTCAACTGAGGAACAGCTTCAACTCTACATAGAAGACTCCCTTGACTTATTAACGCCGGAACCAGCCACCAAAAAAACCAACAAACCTTATCCGGTTGAAACTCAATTGAGCTTCAACCTATTACCTGAGTGCGCTGATTCCAGTGCAAAAGCCACGATAGATAAACAGACGATTGACATGACTAAACCTCAAACAGAAATAAACGAACTGCCTGAAGTACAAGAAGAAGCAACAGCAGCGGCTGAAGAAACCTTGCCAACGCAAGAAGCCTCAGCAGAAGGTAGCTCCGACGCGCTTACTGGTGAAAACAGCCAAGCTGCAACACCAGAGCTAAGTGCAGAGCAAAAGAGACGTCAAAAAAACCAGAAGAACAATCGTCGTCTAATCAAGATGCTGGAAGACCGTTATCCGAAAGCATTCGACTGGAACCAACCAAAGCCTCTTAAAGTTGGTATCGACAAAGATATGGTATTGGATGATGACTTTAATGCCAGTAAACAAAAACGCGCCCTAGCGGCTTACACGCGCTCAGACAGATACAAAAAATGCCTTTTGTCTGGACAGCCTCGTATTGATCTTGAAGGCCAACCGGTAAACAACGAGCCAGCCTTACCGGAAGCCATGTTACCGAAGAAAAACAAAGCGACAGTAAATCGCCCTAAGACAGATAAAAACCAGCCTACACGCCCTAGAAACAAACCTCAGGCCAAGCAACACAATAAGCCTAAACACAAGAGCAACCCACAGAAACAAGAAGATGATGCTTACAGCAATTTATCTGCCGAAGAGCGCATGAAAGCAAAACTTGAAAAATTATTAAAAAAATAGAAATAAAAGCTTTACAGAACTAAGTGCGGCTTATAATATATGCCGCGCTGCTGTGGAGGGGTTCCCGAGTGGCCAAAGGGAGCAGATTGTAAATCTGCCACGAAAGTTTCGGTGGTTCGAATCCACCTCCCTCCACCATTTCTACTTTCCTTGTAGAAACAATCACTTATCACACCATTTCAAAACGAAAAACTCTCACTCTAAAATAACCTCACGGTACGCTAAACTTTTTTTCGTTTATCAACACCAGACAAGCACAACGCACCGCCATTCACTCATTCCGACACAAGCCACGCAAAACAGACACACCAGTCTGTCTGCATAGGCGCACCCAAAGAAACCAACAAACCTTTAGATCAGCGAAGATCTATCAAGAACAGCAGATAGCAGATAGCAGATAGCAGATAGCAGATAGCAGATAGCAGATAGCAGATAGCAGATAGCAGATAGCAGAAAATAATATTGAGCGACTAGACTAACAAGAGAATAAAGAGAAACAAAAAAGAATGGTGGGTCGTACTGGATTCGAACCAGTGACCAATTGATTAAAAGTCAACTGCTCTACCAACTGAGCTAACGACCCGCTCATAAAAGGATAATGCTAAGAGGTATATCTAATGGTCGGAGTAGAGGGATTCGAACCCCCGACATCCTGCTCCCAAAGCAGGCGCGCTACCAGACTGCGCTATACTCCGATGGCTCCTCGAACTGGACTCGAACCAGTGACCCAATGATTAACAGTCATTTGCTCTACCAACTGAGCTATCGAGGAATTAATCAGATAATGCAGAATTTTAGCATTGAGATAGTTGGTGGGTCGTACTGGATTCGAACCAGTGACCAATTGATTAAAAGTCAACTGCTCTACCAACTGAGCTAACGACCCAACTATCTGAGTAATGGGGTGGACGATGGGGCTTGAACCCACGACCGCCGGAATCACAATCCGGAGCTCTACCAACTGAGCTACGCCCACCATTACTAGATGATGATAAAAAATGGTCGGAGTAGAGGGATTCGAACCCCCGACATCCTGCTCCCAAAGCAGGCGCGCTACCAGACTGCGCTATACTCCGATGGCTCCTCGAACTGGACTCGAACCAGTGACCCAATGATTAACAGTCATTTGCTCTACCAACTGAGCTATCGAGGAACTAATTTTATCTTGTTCGCAACACACTTCCTTAAAGGAAGATGGCGGAGGAGGAGAGATTCGAACTCTCGGTAGGCTATTAACCTACGCCAGTTTTCAAGACTGGTGCATTAAACCGCTCTGCCACCCCTCCGTTGCGAGCGAGGTGTATATTACTGATTTGAAATTTCAGTGCAACATTTTTTTTAAAAAAATTTAACTTTTTTCACTTACATAGCCCAGTTCTGCAGACGCATGTATCCAGACATTGGAATACCAGTAATAATGCTGACCAGAATAATCCGGCATAGTACAGTTAATGCGACCGCGGCCAACAGGGAAAGGCTTCTCTGCCATTGCCACCACTTCATTATCCGATACCCAATCAAGCGTCGCTTTGCCTTGCCCAGACACATAGCAGGTCAAATCTGTGAATCGGTACTTACCTTCTTTAAAGGTTAACTTAAGGGAGACGGGCTGATCGGTCGCAAAGTCGCCTCCGTTTTGCGCTTCAACCAATGGCATTGGTTTAGCGTTCAGCTTGGTTTTTAATGTCGATAACTTGGCATAATTCCCTGAGGCAGGAAAGCGCGGCAGGTTTTCAAAGTCTGAATCTGCACTGACCACACCGGACTGCTGGCCAAAGGCCATAATGCCTCGCTGTTTCATCAAGTCACGAATTTGTCCATTTGATTCACCGTAAGGGTAAGCCAACATTTTAGGTGAATGACCAAGGTGTTTATTCAGCAAATCCTCTACAGCATCCACTTCGTCTGTCATACGTTGCAGCCAAGCCTCATCGGACTCACCTTCTAGCTTGCGCAACATATAAGGGTGGCTCACTGTATGATTGGCAAATACGCCCCCTGAGCTTTCCATTTCTCTCATCTGCTGCCAAGTGAGAAAGTGGCGATTAGATTGCTCCACAGGCTGAGTATTAATGAACACTGTAAAAGGGAAGCCACGCTCCTTCATGATAGGGAAGCCTGCCAAATAAATATTACGGTAGGCATCATCAAAGGTAATGGCGACGGCTTTTTCTGGTAAGGCTATATGTGCTTTTAAATCTTCCAGAGCTTGGTATAAATCAACGACCTGAAAGCCCGCCGTTTTTAGATAATCCATTTGCTCAGTAAATTGCTCTGGCGTTACCGACGTCGAAAATGGCGTACTCTCGCCCACATGGTGATATTGCAACACAGGTAAATAATCTTGTGCTTGTACTGCTGTGCTGGCACATAGTGCACCAGTGACGATTCCATACATGATTTTTGACGACATATTTATCTCTCTTTAATTTCGATACGCTCATTCTACGCGACACACGCCCCAGATGAACAGCCAAGAGAGGCTTAACATTACCCAATAAAAAAGGACAACTGTTATGGTCGTTTTGCTAGGTCACTGCCTCTACACCTAATAAGCAATCCCTTCTACACTCAAACTCAAGACGTTAATCACTTATTATTGAATTTAGAGGTCGCCATGAGTAAGTCATCTTTTTATCAGCAGCTTGAAACCAATTTAAACCAACTTGAAAGCCAAGGTTTGTATAAAACAGAGCGTCCTCTTACCTCGTCACAATCAAGCCTAATCACTACCCAGGATGGCCAGCCGCTTATCAATTTGTGTGCAAATAACTACCTTGGTCTTGCCAATGACCAGGGCGTGACCAATGCCGCCCACCAAGCCTTAGATGAGTATGGCTATGGTATGGCTTCAGTACGATTTATCTGTGGCACACAAAGCACTCATACTGCACTAGAAAAAAGCCTCAGTGAGTTTTTGCAGATGGATGACACCATCCTCTACTCCTCTTGCTTCGATGCGAATGGTGGACTCTTCGAAACCTTATTGGATAAAGAAGATGCCATTATCAGTGATGCTCTTAACCACGCCAGCATCATAGACGGCGTGCGCTTATGTAAAGCTAAGCGCTACCGCTACGCCAACAACGATATGGCGGAGCTTGAGGCGACTTTGCAACAAGCCGATAGAGATGGCGCTAGAACCAAGTTAATCGTGACCGATGGGGTGTTTTCCATGGACGGCATTATTGCTGACCTAAAGTCCATCTGTGATTTGGCAGATAAGTACGACGCCCTAGTGATGGTGGATGATTCCCATGCGGTAGGTTTTCTAGGAGAAAACGGCCGTGGTAGTCATGAATACTGCCAAGTATTAGGTCGTGTCGACATTATTACTGGCACCCTAGGCAAAGCATTAGGTGGCGCTTCTGGCGGCTACACCAGCGGAGCAAAACCTATTATTGATTGGCTACGCCAGCGTTCACGTCCGTATCTATTCTCTAATGCGTTAGCGCCAATGATTACCGCCACCAGCTTATACATTTTGGAATCTTTAAAGCAAAGTGGCGAAGCACGCCAACAACTCAGAACCAATAGCCAATATTTTAGAGAAAAAATGAGTGCGCTAGGCTTTGAACTTGTGCCCGGCGACCACCCTATCATTCCAGTGATGCTAGGCGATGCTAAACTGGCTCAAGATATGGCCAATGCACTCTTCCAAGAAGGAGTATTTGTGACCGGTTTCTCTTACCCAGTAGTACCTATGGGCAAAGCAAGAATTCGTACCCAGATGTCAGCCACTCTGACCATAGAACAACTCGACACAGCCATTGCAGCTTTCACCAAAGTCGGCAAAGACCTAGGCATTATTTAAGAGGTTCAGATGAAAACATTAGCCAAAACTCACTCTCAACCAGGCATCTGGATGACCGAAGCGGAAGCACCTGAATGCGGCCATAACGATGTGGTAATCAAAATTCGTAAAACGGCTATTTGTGGTACCGACATGCACATCTACCATTGGGACGATTGGGCACAAAAAACCATTCCAGTCCCCATGGCGGTTGGGCACGAATTTGTTGGCGAAATAGCGCAAATTGGCCCTGAGGTTTCAGGCTTTGAGATTGGCGATCGCGTGTCAGGCGAAGGTCACATTACCTGTGGTCACTGCCGTAATTGCCGTGCGGGTCGTCGTCACTTATGTCGAGAAACCATAGGCGTTGGGGTAAATCGTAGCGGGGCTTTTTCGGAATACCTCGTGATTCCTGCCAGCAATGCCTTCAAGATTCCTGATGACGTCAGTGATGACATGGCGGCGATCTTCGACCCCTTTGGTAATGCCGCACACACCGCTCTATCTTTCGACCTGATTGGTGAAGATGTGCTGATCACCGGGGCAGGTCCAATTGGCGCCATGGCTGCGGCCATTGCCAAGCATGTGGGGGCCCGCAATGTGGTCATTACCGATGTAAACGACTATCGTCTTGCCCTCGCTAAATCTATGGGCGCTACCAGAACCGTAAATGTCCAAACCGAGTCCCTAAAAGACGTCATGACAGAGCTTAATATGCATGAAGGCTTTGACGTGGGACTAGAAATGTCAGGCAATGCTATGGCCTTTGAGTCCATGTTGGAAAACATGAACCACGGAGGCAAAATTGCCATGCTGGGTATTCCTAGCAAGGACACATCGATCGATTGGAATCAGGTGATCTTCAAAGGTTTAATTATCAAAGGCATTTATGGCCGTGAGATGTACGAGACTTGGTATAAGATGGTCGCTATGCTGCAATCAGGCTTAGACATCAGCCCCATTATTACTCACCATTTTTCAGTTGATGATTTCCAACAAGGCTTTGACACCATGGCATCCGGTCAGTCTGGAAAAGTCATTCTAGATTGGCAATAAAATCCATGAGTTAATGCTTGAGTATGTTGCGTCTTGAAGAAGATAGCGTTAGCGTTATCTTTTCAAGACGGCAACAGAGCACAAACATGTTAGAAATTGGTACTCAACTCCACCCTACTCCGCATCCTGATGCCCTTTTTATACTACTGCATCGCAACCAAGTTCTCGTTGAAGCGGATAAACGCTACCTTTTCAAACTTTCCGACTTTCAGCCCGACGCGTCCATGAGTGCGGTTTTCTGCGGTCAGTGGCAAGGACAAGATGTTTTTGTATGCAGTTTTACCAACATGCCAAAAGGCTTTGTTGAAGCGGACTTAAGAGAATTACTCTTTGCACAGGATAACGACCAATATCTATTACTTAGTCGTGCTCACCAGCTAGCCACTTGGGACAAAGACCACAAGTTTTGCGGCCGCTGTGGTACTAGAATGGACAAAAAGCACCCAAGGGAGCACACCAAGATTTGTCCTAGTTGCAACTTACGTCACTACCCCAGAATATCTCCCTGCATCATAGTGTCGATTCGCAAAGGCAATAGCGTCCTGCTTGCCCGCGGCCTACACGCCCCGAAAGGAAAATTTAGTAACATCGCTGGCTTTGTCGAAGCGGGTGAAACCTTAGAGCAAGCCGTAGCGCGAGAAGTACAAGAAGAAGTTGGGCTGAAAGTAAAAAATATACGCTATGTGGACAGCCAGCCTTGGTCTTTTCCTCATCAGCTTATGGTGGGTTTTTTCGCTGATTACGAAAGTGGTGAGATTCAGCCCGCCCCCGGTGAGATTGACGAAGCCGACTGGTACCCTCTAGATGATTTGCCGCATATTCCCAACCCAGCAACCATCTCAGGCCAATTGATACTGCGCCACATAGAGCATATCAAACAGCATGACTAGCACTGACTCAGAGCACAACAGCCTCCTAAATCATAGTAGGCTGTTTTACTCTCCTAATTAGCCATAAGAAGCCAAAAAACATTTTGGCTTTGTAACGGCTATCCCTATACTAAACGCTCTTTTTTCACTGGGCTAAATGAGCGCACCGTGCAAGCACTACTTCAATCTATAGAACAAAGAGTTAAGCCACTTATTGGTAAAGGGAAAGTTGCAGACTATATCCCTGCGTTATCCAATGTGGATGGCAACCAGTTTGGAATCGCGATTTACGGCCACGATGGCTCTCTGTATCAAGCAGGCCAAGCGGATACGCCTTTTTCTATTCAGAGTATTTCGAAGGTGTTTAGCTTAACGCTGGCCATTAAACATTATGGCGAAAGTATGTGGCAAAGAGTGGGCCGTGAACCTTCAGGCAACCCATTTAATTCCTTAGTACAATTGGAATACGAAGCTGGCATTCCGCGTAACCCCTTCATAAATGCTGGCGCCTTGGTGGTCAGCGATATGATTCAGTCTCGTTTCGCCACACCTCACTATGCGATGCGCGGCTTTATCCGTCGTCTAGCAGACAACCCAGACTTACACTCGGATAAAATTGTTTCTGACTCTGAGTACGAGTTTCGCGCTCGAAATGCTTCCATGGCGTATTTAATGAAGGCCTTTGGCAATTTTGATAATGATGTTGAAAGCGTCTTGCACAACTATTTTGACAACTGCGCCATGAAAATGAGCTGCGTTGATTTAGCCAAGGCTTTTAGTTTTCTGGCTAACAAGGGGGTTTCCCCTCACACTGGAGACAGCATTTTAAGCGCTAGAGAAACCACTCAAATTAATGGTTTATTAGCCACCAGTGGTTTATATGATGAAGCAGGTAACTTTGCTTATCGCGTTGGTTTACCGGGTAAAAGTGGTGTGGGTGGAGGAATTATTGCCATTGTACCGAACCGTTATTCCATTTGTGTCTGGTCGCCAGAGCTTAACAAGGCCGGCAATTCCTTGGCAGGTATGGCGGCCTTAGAAGCCCTTTCTGCTGACCAAGGCTGGTCGGTCTTTGGCTAAGCTATAAGCCAACAAAGGACGCTCTGCGCCCTTTGTATCTCACTTTTACTAATCTGTTAAAACTTTATAACAAGGGATGTATTCACTGCCGGGCAGTTTCATCCTTTGTTGAGTGACAAAAGCTTGTAACAAAGCATCTAACTTAGCGAGCAAAGCACTGTCGCCATGGATTTCAAAAGGTCCATGCTCTTTAATGTAAGCCACACCTTGAGCCTTTACGTTCCCCGCCACAATCGAAGAGAATGCCCTTCGCAGATCTGCCGCCAACAAATGTGTTTCTTGATCAAAATGTAAATTCAGGCCCAGCATCTTTTCATGGGTCGGTTCGAACGGGTGCTGGAACTCTTCAGGAATATACAATTTCCAATTGTAATAAAACGCATCCTGTTGGGATTTACGGTATTGGCGTACTTCCTCAAGACCTTGCTTCATGACACGCGCAACTTCCACTTCATCATCAATAATAATGCGGTATTTATTTTGCGCTTCAACGCCCAGCACATCACCAATGAAGGCATGAATCTGCTCAAAGTAGTCAGCACTCTCTTTTGGCCCTGAGAATACCAGCGGGAAAGGCACATCGGCGTTATTAGGGTGCAGCAGTATGCCAAGAATGTAGAGAATTTCCTCAGCGGTACCAGCGCCCCCAGGAAATACAACAATGCCGTGCCCTGTGCGTACAAAGGCCTCTAGTCGCTTCTCGATATCAGGCATGATGACCAGCTGATTAACAATAGGGTTCGGAGATTCCGCAGCAATAATGCCAGGCTCGGTTAGCCCCAAATACACACCACTTCGATTACGCTGTTTGGCATGGGCGATAGCTGCCCCCTTCATTGGCCCTTTCATTGCACCAGGACCACAGCCAGTACAAATGTTTAAATCACGTAGACCCAACTCATGACCGACCCGTTTCGTATAGTCGTACTCGTGGCGGGCAATAGAGTGTCCGCCCCAACACACCACCATGTCTGGACTTTGAATGCGGCGAAACACATTGGCATTTCTCAGCAATTCAAAGACCACATTGGTGATTTCATCGGAGCTAGCTTCTTTCTCATTACGCACCAAGCTGTATTCATGGTAAGAAAAAATAATATCGCGCAACACACTGAACAGCATTTCACGCACGCTACTAATCATCTTGCCATCCACAAAAGCACTGGCGGGCGCATTGGTAAGCTCTAATTTCACACCGCGTTCTTGCTGGATGATGCGAATACCAAAATCTTGGTATTTATCCATAACGGCTTGCGGATCATCTGAGTCACTACCACAATTTAAAATGGCTAATGCGCAGCGACGGAACAAATCATTTAAAGGTCCGGATTTTTCGGACATTCGGGAAATTTCATTTTGAGACAGCATTTCTAGTGCGCCCTTAGGTGCGACTAATGCATCAATACGACCTTCATATGTCATATTCGCCCTCCTTCTTATCTTCTATAGGCGTTTGGCTTTCTTTCATTCTCTACCTTTTCATCATGCCCTAAACTCAAAGTAAATAAAAACAATTATTTAGCATTGAAATTCGCAAACTCAAAAGAATAGTAACGGCCTTTCGTTGCACTTTATCGACCTTGCTTTGCGCTTATCAGAAAAGCCTAGAATCGCGCTTGCTCTGCCTTGGAAAACATCTTTTCTTCACCTTTGCGCAAACTAATGCTCCAACTACCTAACATAAAACCAACAAAACAACACAAACACACCCTGAAAAGGTTTTTGACTTTTGTAGCCTTACAAATCAGGACGAAACATCACACAAGCAATTGGGCTTATCACGGAAAATTAACACTTATTTAAAGCTTCTACGTCTCACCACTCTGCGCTATGTCCTGAGGTTGTATATGGATATGAAAACGTCCGTAAAATTCCACCTATGTAAGATTTTTTTACTTGTAATTGGCTGTTATCACTCCAGCCTATTTGCTGAAAAATTAGAAACTGTCCGTTTACAGTTAAAAGCCCCTCACTCTTTCCAGTTCGCAGGGTATTACGCAGCTAAAAAGCTTGGCTACTATCGGCAACAAGGCCTAGAGGTTGAGATCCTACCCGCCAAGTTTGGCCAAAATATTATCGAAGAGGTTGCCTCAGGAAGAGCTCAATATGGCGTGGGAGATGAAGACTTGCTGATCGCCCGAGACAGAGGCTTTCCTGTGGTACTAATGGCAAGTATTTTTCAACATACGGCTGCGGCATTACTGGTAAACGATCATATCCTTAGCCTGCGCGACTGGCATGACAAGCGCTTTATGATTAGCCCAGATACGGCGGCGTTACTGGCGTTTCTGAAAGAAAATGGTATAGAGCTCAAGCAGATCAAGCTTGTTGAACATACCTTCGATATTCAGGATCTAATAGACGGAAATGTAGACGCAATTGGTGTTGACTCTCCTCTAGATGCCTATTTCTTAGAAACCATGCATTTCCCTTATAAAATTTTCACTCCTAGGTCATTGGGAATCGATTTTTTAGGCGATAACCTTTTTACCAGTCAAAAAGAAATCGATAACCATGCAAATAGGGTAACGGCCTTTCGTGAAGCCAGCATCAAAGGCTGGCAATACGCTCTAGAAAACCAAGCGATTGTTATAGATTGGATTTTTAATGACTATGACTCTTTCCTGTCAAAAAAGGCCCTAGAGTTTGAAGCGAATGCCCTCTACCCATTACTAGAACCTAACTTAATCCCATTAGGCTATATCAACCAAGAACGCTGGGAAAACATGGCCACCACTTATTTTGATGTAGGCCTCATTCAACAGCCCTCCTTGGCAGAGGATTTCTTTTATTCGCCACCAAGCCAGCCAGACTACAGCATTGTCTATATTGTATTAACGGTCACTTCCTGCATTATTATCGCTTTATCCATGCTGGCAATCTTTGTCATGCGTACCAACCGACGCTTGGATGCCGCGTTGGAAGAAAGCCGCCACGCGGAACAGAGAATCTGGCAACAAGCAAATTTCGACTCGCTCACCAAACTGCCTAACCGACACTTCTTTAGAACTTCACTCGACAAAAAAGTCACCACAGCGCTTGAAAAAAATGAGGCCCTAACACTCTTCTATCTTGACCTTGATCGCTTCAAAGAAGTAAACGACATTCACGGTCACGACGAAGGAGATAAAATCCTCATTCAAGCGACGAGTCGAATGGAGAATCGCCTGCCTCACCTATGTACCGTTTCTCGACTAGGCGGTGACGAGTTCACCATTATTATCGAAAATATAAAGGATAGGGCTGGGGTAGAAGCCATTGCACAACGCCTACTAAGTTGTCTTCGACAGCCTTTCAGAATAGGCTCTGAGAGGATTTTTCTTTCCGCCAGCATTGGTATATCCCAATTGCCCGAGCACTGCACAGACGCTGATTCGCTAATCAAGTACGCAGATGAAGCTATGTATGCGGCTAAACATTTGGGACGTAATCAATTCCATTGGTTTACCAAAGAATTGCACGACAATGTACTCAACCGAATCGAGCTCATTTCTGACTTGCGAACCGCCATCAAGAACCATGACTTTAGTTTGGTCTACCAGCCTATTATTGATTTGCAGAGCCATAGAATTATTAAGGTTGAAGCATTAATTCGCTGGCAGCATGCTAAAAAAGGCTTTATCTCTCCTGCTGTGTTTATCCCTATGGCAGAAGAAGCGGGGTTAATAAATGAAATTGGTGATTTTGTGTTTCGCAGCGCAATTTCACAACTGGCCGATTGGCGCAACAGCATAGCCCCAAACCTGATGATCAGTATTAATACCTCACCGGCTCAGTACTTAAACGAGCCCAGCATCATGGTGGAATGGTTTGATTTGCTACACGAACTCACCTTTCCAGAAAACGTGGTGACCCTTGAGATTACCGAAAGCATGTTGATGCATAACAAAGATGCTATTACGACTCAGTTGCTAGCTTTTCGAGATCAAGGCATACAAGTGGCGTTGGATGATTTTGGCACCGGCTATTCATCTTTGGCTTACTTGAATCGCTTTGATATTGATTTTATTAAAATTGACCAGTCGTTCGTTAAAAGCCTAGCGCTCAATAATAGTGAACAGACTTTATGCGAAGCCATTATCGATATGGCCAAAAAACTGGGCTTAAAAGTGATCGCAGAAGGCATAGAAACAAATGATCAAATGAACATTCTGAAAACCGCAGGCTGCCAGTTTGGACAAGGCTACTACCTTTCTTACCCACTAACAGCGAATGCGATTACAGACTTACTCATCCAACAGAAACTACCGTCTCCAAAACTCTAAAGCGCATCTAGCCCAGCCTACAATGTCTTGAAGCTTCCAACCTTTTTCACGGCATTGATAAAGCCAGGCTGGGCTTCTAACGCCTTGATGTAGTTCAAAATGTTCGGGTACGCGGATAAATCCACTCTAGATTTTGACGCCATTAATGGAAAGCTAATTTGGATATCCGCCGCAGAAAATGCGTCCCCAGCCAGCCATTTATTTTGCTGCAACCTTGCTTCTATATAACTCAGTTGCGGTGCTAGTCGCGGCAGGATGAAATTTTCTTGGATTTTTGTCATCAGCATTTTAGCAATGGGCTTAATAAAGAATGGCATAGGGTTTTCAGGCACCTTCATTAATACCAACTTCATCACCAACAAGGGCATAAGCGAGCCTTCAGCAAAATGTAACCAGTAGCGGTAATCCAATAAAGCTTGCCCTGTAAATGGGCGGAGCTGAAAGTCTGGGTCGTAGGCATCCAACAAGTACTCGATTATGGCACCCGACTCAGCCACCACTAAATCACCATCACATAAGATAGGAGACTTCCCTAACGGGTGAATCGCCTTTAGAGATTCTGGAGCAGAAGCATTTTGAGGGTCCCGCTTATATTGTACGACTTCGTACTTTAGGTTTAGTTCTTCTAATAGCCACACAACACGTTGTGAACGTGAGTTTTCCAGATGATGTACCGTTATCATATCGCCTCCTATAATGCTGAATAGGGGCCACAAATATCCCCCCTACCTTTCTGATACTAAGGTTACGTGAAAAACTTCAAAAAAGATTGGCTCCTATTCGTAATCCCCTTTTTCTACCTCGTATTTCAATATCGTTTTCTTGTCTTTACCTCTTCAAGAACTACTCACTGGTTTCTTGATTTCACACATTGAGTTGCCTTCGTTAACAACCAAGTCACAGCAACACCTAAAAATAGATAAAAACTATTAATAAAAACTTATTAAGAGATATGATCAACAAAATATCAATAAACAGCAAATATGTATTTGTTTTAAAATTGATCAGTATTTCGCCATATAAGTTCACATTTAATGCACATTTCACCATAAAAAACGATTTACAGCTCAGAAACTGCTGGTAAAGTTCACCGAATTTTTAAGCTGGTCAAATCATAAGCGTTCATTGTTTACTCAATTAGACAATAAAGGCCGATATGACTGAATGAAAACTGCGCGGCGAAAATCGCGATTATGTCTAACCTTGTGGTTATTCATCACTGCATTTCACCACTTATATATGCGTTCTAATACCAAAATATAGAACTGATTTCATATGAAGATAGTGACACTCACCTATATCAACCTCCTGTTGGCGGCTCGCTCGCCTGTGTCCTTGTGCGCCTCTTTCTTTTTAGGCCAGCTTTTTCTGTCGCCTGTTCGTAATGTGTTAGGCGGCTTGGGATTCTCCCAACCAACCCTTGATCCAAAAATAACGAGATAACAAGATGAGTTTTGAAAAACTAGACAATGTCAGCGAGGAACAGCTGCCAATTGCTAAGCATAAACAGCATGGATGGAAGCACTTCCTCGGTCTCTACGCGGGTGAGCATGTTGCGGCAACCGAATTTGTCATCGGGGCAACTTTCGTGGCCCTTGGTGCGAAGACCATGGACATTTTACTGGGTTTGCTAATTGGTAATATTCTAGCCATTTTGAGCTGGACGCTTATTACCGCTCCGATTGCGACTCAAACGCGACTCAGTTTGTATACCTATCTTGAAAAGATCGCTGGCCAGTCCATGACCAAGCTCTATAACTGGGCGAACGTTATCATCTTTACGGTGATATCCGCCGCCATGATTACGGTCTCCAGTACGGCGGTGCGTTATCTATTCAATATCCCAGCTCAGCTAAATTGGTACCCAACAAACCCTTGGTTTGTCTTGGTGGTATTAGCCGTGGGGATTGTGGTGGTATTCGTTGCTATGTACGGTTTTAAAACAGTGTCTGAATTTTCCAGCATCTGTGGCCCATGGTTGTTTGTTATGTTCGGTTCGGGGGCCCTTGTGATGATGCCTGCCCTTGCCGATTCAGTATTAGGCACCACCACACTGAGCAGTATTAAAGACTTTATAACCATAGGTGACCAATCCATTTGGACTGGGGTAAACGCCCATGGTCAGCCCGGTATTGGTTTACTAGAGGTTATTGGTTTTGCTTGGGCGGCCAATACTATTACGCACTTTGGTCTAATCGATATGGCGCTGCTTCGCTACGCGAAAAAGCCGATCTACGGCTTAGCAACCAGCTCTGGTATGTTATTTGGTCACTTCATTGCTTGGATTTCTGCGGGCATCATGGGGGCTGGTACGGCGGTATTGGTGAAAAAGTCTATCATCGAGCTTGACCCAGGCGACGTTGCTTTCCAAGCACTTGGCTTATCAGGTTTTGTTATCGTGATTATTGCCGGCTGGACAACAGCAAACGCTAACTTATACCGTGCAGGCCTTGCGGCACAAGCCATTTTCCATCGCTACACGCGCCGCCAAACTACCCTAACAGTAGGTTTAGTCACGGTTATTGTGGCTTGCTTCCCATTTGTATTCGGTAAAATGCTACCGCTATTAACCTATGCGGGCCTATTGGTTGTACCAGTAGGTGCAATCGTGTTTGCCGAGCATATGATCTTCCCAAGAATTGGCTACAGCCGCTACTGGGTGAGCTACAAGAAGCTGACCCACAGCACACCTGCAGTCGCTGCATGGGGTATTGGTTTGGCATTCGGCTTTGGTCTAAACGCTCTAAACATCATGTCTTTCTACTACCTGTTCTTGCCAACTTGGGTCGTGACTATTGTGGTCTACACCCTGCTTGCTAAACGCTATGGTGCCGATAAAGCTTACCCAGCAGAACAAGCAGAAATGGAACGCAAAAACCAATTGGTTGAAGAGTACCACGAGCATCAAGCACAACAGATTGATCCGATTGTTGAAGACACCTCTTTGTTGTCAAAAGCACTGAAAACCATCACTTGGATAAGCCTAGGCATCACTCTAGCGTTGGCATGCATCACCATGTTCGCCAGCCCAGACATGACTAGTTACTTAAACAACCGTGATACGTTCTACCTATACGGCTTTATTTGTACCCTTGTGTATTTCGTTGCAGCCTACTGGGCATTGCGTCGTAAAAAAGCCTTACAAGCGTAATTTTTTAGAGAATCACTGATGAACACAGCCATTACATTACAGCAAGCAAGCCTTACTCAATTACCTGCCGAGGTGACTTACCCAAGCTATGATCGTAGCCAGGTAAAAGCAGGTATCGTTCACATTGGTGTCGGTGGTTTCCACCGCTCCCATGAGGCTTTTTATACGGATCAATTACTTGCAACCACAGGAAGTACTGAATGGGGCATTTGCGGGATTGGATTACGTGAAGGGGACCGCAAAATTGCGGACGTGCTGAAACAGCAAGACTACCTGTATACCTTGGTGGTTAAGCACCCTGACGGCAAAATCGAAAACCGTGTTATTGGCTCTATTATTGATTTCATGTTGGCTTGCGATAACCCAACCGCTGTTATTCATAAAATGGCCCATGTAGACACAAAAATCGTCTCTCTTACCATTACTGAGGGGGGTTACAATTTTAACCCTGCAACCGGTGAGTTCGATTTTACCAATCCAGATGTACAGCATGATTTGACTCATCCAGATCAGCCAAAAACTGTGTTCGGCTACCTTACGGCCGCGTTAAAAGCACGTCGTGCAGCAGGTTTACCAGCCTTTACCATTCAATCTTGTGACAATATTCAGCACAACGGTAATATGACGCGCAAAATGGTACTGGCTTTTGCTCAGCAACAAGATGCGGATCTTGCTCAGTGGATCGCCACAGAAGTGCGCTTCCCGAATGCTATGGTAGATCGTATCACGCCTGTTACCACGCTTGCAGACATCCAAACCTTGGAAGAACAGGGCGTAACAGATGCTTGGCCTGTGGTTTGTGAACCCTTCACTCAATGGGTTATTGAAGACACTTTCTCTAATGGCCGTCCGGTTTGGGAAGAAGTGGGGGCCCAGTTTGTAGATGACGTCACCCCTTACGAGACAATGAAAATTCGCCTACTAAACGCGGGCCACTCTGTGTTGGGGCTATTAGGTTCATTACACGGCCATGAAACCATTGATGGTTGTATCGCAGACCCTTTATTTGCCACTTTCTTGCGTCAATTTATGGATGTGGAAGCCACACCTGTATTAGACCCTGTACCTGGCATTAACCTAGACCAGTACAAAGACACCTTGATCGAGCGTTTCGGTAACCCGAACGTGAAAGATAACTTGGCACGTATTTGTCTAGAAAGCTCCTCTAAGCTGCCTAAATTCTTGATCTCCACCATCACGGAAAACCTTGCTAAGGGTGGACGTATTGAACAGGCAAGCTTGGTGCTAGCCGCTTGGTGTTATTACTCAGACAAAGGGGTGAACCAAGCAGGTGAGCCATTAGATATTGTCGACGAGATGAAAGTGGCATTGCATAACGCAGCAGCAGGCACACAAGAGGATATCTTAGCCTTTGTGAAGCAGAGCAGTATTTTTGGTGATTTGGCAAACAACACTGTTTTTGCCGAAACTTACTCACGCTTGGTGGGCGAGCTTTACAGCCAGCGTAACGTTGCTCAGCAAATGCAAAATATGCTGCCAACCGAAGCGCAACGCATCGCCTAAATCCAGCAAAACTAGAACAGTGACACCTTCAAAACCTTACTGATTCGATCAGTAAGGTTTTTTTATCTCTTGGCAAAATACGCTACTACTCAAAAATACATTCAGTAAATCATACAAAAGCGCTAAACTGTGCCTGTGACATGGTGTTGTCGAAAGAGCCCCTTTACGCAAAGTGCTAAGGTGAAAGAATGAACTGGATGTCAATAATTCTAACGCTGACGGGTATTGTCACCCTTATATTCAGTTTAAAACCTGCGTCTCAAATCTGCCAAAAAGACAGTCATTTTGGCTGGCGAATACTTTCTGCTCTCATATTGTTTTTTATCCTAGGCTACAGCGCAGCTTTATATTATTTAATCCAACATCCTGTTGAAAGTGGCCTTGATGAAGCCTTCTCGGTGATCTTGTGTGGCGGTGGTTTTTTCGTCTGTATCGTCATCAATATGAGCCTAAACAGTATCATCAAAATCGAACAAGTGGCGGAACAGGAAAGGCATAACGCCCTGCACGACAACCTCACAGGACTACCAAATCGAAAATATTTATTGCTGAAAATGCAATACTTCCAGCAACAAGAAAAAGACTTTGCCCTGCTCTCCATCGATTTAAATAACTTCAAGCAAGTCAACGATGCGTTAGGCCATCACTATGGTGATGAGCTTTTAGTGGCTGTTTCAAAAAGAGTAAATAGCATACTTCCCCAGTCCGCGTTGTTGTCACGTTTGGGAGGTGACGAGTTTGCTATTGTTACATCATCTGCTAAAGAATCCGACTATATGAAAATAGTCGAGGTGGTACATGACGCTCTAAAAGATCCCTTCAAACTGGTTGGTTACGATATTAATGTATATATCAGCATGGGCATTAGCCTGTTTCCTGAAAACACCTCACATATCGATGAATTAATGAAGCAAGCCGACATGGCCATGTATGTTTCTAAGAATAAACGACTTACTTTTACCTTATTCAACAAGGACTTAAGCCAAGGTGCTAATGAAAGACTGACCATTTCTTCACGTATCGAGCAAGCCATAGATAAAAACGAATTCGAACTGCACTACCAAGCCATTGTTGATAATAACAAACATATTCATGGTGCTGAGGCGTTAATCCGCTGGCCACAACAAGATGGCAGTTTTATCGACTCAGAGACTTTCATCAAGATCGCAGAACAGAGCACATTGATTGATAAAGTAACCATCTGGGTTCTGGATCAGGCAATCAGAGACTATGCGCAACTGATCAAACAGGGCTTAACTGGCCCACTGCACATCAACCTTTCAGCACAAAACCTGCAAAGCAGCTTGTTTTTCCAGCATGTCTCTAAGTTGGTGGAAAACCAGCATATCCAGACGGGACAATTTGTTTTTGAAGTAACAGAAAGCGCCATGATGACCAACCTACAAGCCACTAAAAGCATGATGCAAAAATTCCATGCCATGGGCTTTGAATTTAGCATTGATGATTTTGGCACAGGTTTCTCCTCCTTTTCATTATTACGAGAGCTGCCGATTAAACAGATTAAAGTTGATCGCTCATTCATCACCCATATGACCGTCAATGACATCAACCATTCCATCGTAAAATCTGCGGTTTACCTAGCTAAAAATTTAGACTGCAGTGTCGTAGCAGAAGGGGTTGAAAATGACACTGTGGCACATTTATTAGCAGCGTTAGAATGTGATTACTTACAAGGCTACCTGTTCAGTGACCCTCTCTCGTTAGCAGATTTTAGCTCTTTATTAAACGGTAACACTCAGCCGCCAAAATAAAGACAAACCTATGCCTTCACGAAAGTTTCTGCTAGATTTAGGCCTACTTTTTGTTTTACAGACTAAATCGTTTAGATGCGCCCTAACCCTTTGACTGACAAGAATATACACAGAAAAAATGACCATTAATCCTATCAAGTTTTACAAATGCCTTGCTGATGAAACCCGCTTACGTTCTATTATTTTGATACAACGAGAGCAAGAACTCTGTGTTTGTGAACTCATGGCAGCACTGGATGAAACTCAGCCAAAAGTGTCTAGACATCTAGCATTATTAAGACGTGACGGCCTGCTGACGGATCGCCGCCAAGGCCAATGGGTGTACTACAAAATCAACCCGCAACTGCCTCAATGGGCGGTTAACGTCATTACAGAAACGAGCCAGAGTAATGGTGAGTTTATCGAAGAAAACCTCACCAAATTACAGCAAATGGGCGACCGACCCGAGCGTCAAAGCTGCTGCTAAAATTACCAATAAATGATCTAATCCCCCACCTTTTCCGCACTAACGTTAACCTGAGCGACTCTTCCTCGTTCAGGTTTCGTCATTTCTGGCATCTAGCTTTTTCATATCAGCCATCACCGATATTTTAGTTCTCTCCCCCCCATAAAACCGTCCTTCGAGCCACCGACACAAAACTGTCAAAAATCGTTCAACAAACCTTCATACGAAACCAATAGTATTTCGATCGACAGAAAAAATACATATTAGGGTTTCGAATGATAGACAGCTTATCAACAAGACAAAAAGAGATTCTGGAGCTACTCAAAAACCACGGTGGCAAGGTGTCCAGTGCTGAGCTCACAGAACATTTTGACGTGTCGGTACAGACCATACGAAAAGAGTTGAATCTACTCAGTGAATTGGCATTGGTAAAACGCGTTCATGGGGGAATCTGCTTGCCAGTACAGCGTAGTAACTTGTCTTTTTCGAATCGACAAATTATTCACCTCGAAGAGAAAAAACAGATCGCCAGCCAGCTAGTAGCTTACTTGCCAGAAGGCTGCAGTATCTTTTTAGGCATAGGCACGACCCCAGAGCAAATTGCTCGTCACCTGATTCATCACCCGGGCTTAACTGTCATCACCAACAACCTAAATGCTGCCATCGCCTTATGCGAAAACCCTAATATTGAA
This sequence comes from Marinomonas dokdonensis, assembly GCF_052747885.1. Lineage (NCBI taxonomy): Bacteria > Pseudomonadati > Pseudomonadota > Gammaproteobacteria > Oceanospirillales > Oceanospirillaceae > Marinomonas > Marinomonas dokdonensis. The sequence goes on along the minus strand of NZ_JBRAND010000003.1, from coordinate 530,446 downwards.
ACCCATATGGTCAGTGGCCGCATTCGTGCCACCGACCAAGACGTAGTCGGTGAAGACGCCACTCAATATCTTAGAAAGTTTCAGGTTAACTACGGTATTTGCGGTGTTGGGGGCATCTCCAGCACTGGTGATTTACTCGATTTTTCACCTGAAGAATCCCACTTATCCCAAGCTATTTTGGACAACTGTGAACAACGTCTATTAGTGGCAGATCAGCACAAATTCCAACGCAGCGCGCCGGTTAAAAGCAGCCATCTGAAAAACATCGATATGTTTTTCACCAACCATATTTGTCATGAACTCATGCAATTATGCGAGCAGCATGACGTGAAAGTTACAACGGCAGATAACACATCTGCGAGGTCATTATGAGTTTTTTAAAGGTTTCCAACTTAACCAAAGAATACGCTAATCATTGTGTGGTCAATGATATTAGTTTCTCTATCGAACAGGGGGAATTTATCTCCCTACTAGGACCAAGCGGCTGTGGTAAATCGACCACTTTGAACATGATTGCAGGGCTGGAGTCCCCTAGTGGCGGCGAGATTCATCTAGGAACTAACAACATCACCCACTTGCCACCCGGCAAACGTGGCTTATCCATGGTGTTTCAGTCCTATGCATTGTTCCCTCACCTAACCGTGAAGGAAAACATCTTGTTTGGCTTGAAAGCACGACGTGTAGATAAACAAGAGCAGATTAAACGACTCAAGCATGCTATTGAGCTGGTCGGCCTTGGTGAACATATCCACAAGAAACCCAGCCAACTTTCTGGCGGCCAATGTCAGCGTGTGGCGCTCGCTCGAAGCATCGCTTCACAAGCGCCATTGTGTTTGATGGATGAGCCGCTTTCTAACCTAGACACCAAGCTACGTAATGAAATGCGCAATGAGCTGCGTCAGTTGCAAAAAAGCCTCGGCCTCACCCTAGTTTATGTCACCCATGATCAGATCGAAGCCATGAGCATGGCCGACAAAATCATACTGTTAAACCAAGGCCAAGTAGAGCAGCAAGGTACGCCCGAAAGTTTCTATCAGCAGCCAGAGTCGACCTTTGTAGCACGCTTTATCGGTCATCCGCCCATGAACCTGATCCCCCATGGGGAGCATGTCATAGGCATTCGCCCTGAACATATCGAGCTGAACTCGGCAGGCCATGCCGCCACGATCAATAGCTGTGATTACCAAGGCGCGACCACTGTCATCAATGCGGACATTGTCTCTGGCCCCTATCAAGGCGCTAAAGACATTCAATTGTCCCTGATGGGTAAACATCATTTAAGCACAGGCGCACTGCTCAATATCCTCTGGCCTGAGCAAGAACAACACCTTTTTTCCAAAACAACTGGCAAACGTCTTGCCGGGGTATAGCACTATGAAAATCAACCTGAAAGGAGCGACTGTAATGCGTAAAAACCTGAAGAAACTTCTCACTGTGGGAGCAATAGGGCTGAGTTTTTCAGCGTTAGTGCATGCCAAAACAGAGTTAACCATGTACTACCCTGTCTCCGTTGGCGGGTCGTTAACCAAGGTGGTGGACTCCATTGTGGCCGACTTTGAACAACAAAACCCAGACATTGACGTTAATGCAATTTATGCCGGCAACTATAATGATGCCCGCGTTAAAGCGTTAGCAGCACTGAACAGTGGCAAGCCTGCACAATTATCCGTGATGTTCTCCATTGATGTTCATGAACTGATGGATTTAGACGCTATCGTGCCATTCGACGAGGTGATCAGTACTCCGGAAGAAAAAACTTGGCTAAACAGCTTCCACCCAGCATTAATGGAAAATGGCATAGTCGATGGTAAAACCTACGGCATTCCTTTCCAGCGCTCGACCATTGTTATGTACTACAACAAAGACATGTTCCGCGCCGCAGGCCTAGACCCAGAAAAAGCCCCAAGCAGCTGGCAAGAGCTGATCGACATGGGTCAGAAACTGACGAAAAAAGACAGCTCTGGCAAGGTTACCCAGTGGGGTGCCATGATTCCTTCCACGGGTTACCCATATTGGATGTTTGGAGCCTTAACGAAAGAAAAAGGCCACAAATTAATGAACCAAGCGGGCAACAAAACCTACTTTGATGACCCGAAAGCCATTGCCGCTCTAGAGTTCTGGCAAGACCTAGGTGATAAATACCAAGTGATGCCAAAAGGCACCATTGAATGGGGTACCCTTCGCCAAAACTTCCTAGAAGAAAAAACCGCCATTATGTGGCATTCGACCGGCAACCTGACCGCAGTGAAAAACGCGGCTAAGTTTGACTTCGGTGTGGCTATGTTGCCTGCCGATGTAGAGCGCGGTTCACCAACAGGTGGCGGTAACTTCTACCTATTCAAAAACGCGACCACTGAAGAGAAAAAAGCGGCTTTAGAGCTAGTGAAGTTCATGACATCACCAGAGCAAGCGGCTAAGTGGAGCATCCAAACAGGCTACATGGGCATCAGTCCAGCGGCTTATCAAACGCCAGAGCTGAAAGAGTATGTAAGCAGCTTCCCACCTGCGGCAGTGGCGCGTGATCAGCTTAAATTTGCCACGGCTGAGCTGTCTACGCATCAATCAGGTCGCGTACGTAAACTGCTAGATGATGCTATCCAAGCAGTACTAAACGGCCAACAGAGTGCTGAGCAGGCGTTAACCTCTGCCCAGAAGCAAGCTGACCGTATTCTGTCTCGTTACCGTTAATTTTCACCTGAATACAGCGGGGCCTTTGTTGGCCCCGCACTGAGATCAAAGATGTTTAAAACCTACAAAGCTCAAGCTTGGTTACTATTAGCACCAGCCCTAATTCTTCTGGTCGCTTTTACCTATTTCCCCATTGGCAATACGGTATGGCGCAGTTTTTTCGGCTTTGGCGTACAAATGGGCGACTACCTCAGCGATGAGAATTATGCCCGCTTAATGGAAGACACAGTTTTCTGGAAAGTCCTTAAAAACAACCTGCTTTATGCCCTAGTAACAGTCCCTGCTTCGATCGTGCTGGCATTAGTCATGGCACTATGGGTCAACAGCAAGATTGCTGGGCAAAGCTTTCTGCGACTTTCCTTCTTCACCCCTACCATGTTACCTATGATTTCCGTCGCAAATATTTGGTTGCTATTTTACAGCCCAGAAATTGGCTTATTTAACAGTGTATTAGAAAGCTTTGGTGGTTCAGGAATCAATTGGTTAGGGGACCCGGACACTGCCCTGTACAGCTTGATGGCGATGACCATTTGGAAAGAAGCAGGCTTCTTTATGATTTTTTATCTCGCGGCATTACAAACTATTTCGCCTGACTTATATAAAGCCGCCAGAACCGAAAATGCTTCTGCTTGGTACATCTTTAGACGCATCACTTTTCCACTGCTGATGCCGACGACGTTATTTGTTTTCGTGAACGCCTTACTGAATGCGTTTAAATTGATTGACCACCTTTTCATCTTGACCAAAGGCGGCCCAAACAACGCAACCAATTTGTTACTTTATTATATCTACGAAAACTCATTTGCCTTTTTCGATACCGCTTATGCTTCCGCACTTACCGTGGTCTTGCTACTGGTGTTGATCATTATGGCACTCATTCAATTCGGCATTATTGAACGTCGTGTTCACTATTAATTCCCTAACAGTAGAGATCAATCATGAATAAGTTATTCACCGCCTGCTCTTCTAGTGTCGCTTGGGTCTTCGCCCTGCTTTGGGTATTTCCTTTGCTGTATGCCTTTTGGGCGGCGTTTCACAGCGCAGAATATGCCACCAGTTTCCAGCTTTTTGCGCCATTGGAAATCAACAATTTTATTAAAGCCTGGGATCAAGCGCCTTTCGTGCGGTACATGCTTAATACTTTTGCGATCAGTCTATTGACCCTAGCAGGACAATTAATCGTCTGTACCCTAGCGGCTTATGCGCTCGCGCGTATTGCCTTTCGAGGCCGAGCACTAATCTTTAGCTTGATCATTATGCAGCTGATGGTGACACCGGAAATACTCATTGTAGAGAACTACCAAACACTCGCTCAGTTACGCCTAATTGATACCTACTTTGCCGTGGCCATTCCTTACATGGCCAGCGCCTTTGGTATTTTCTTGCTACGCCAGAGCTTTAAAAGTGTGCCGATGGATTTAGAAAATGCCGCCAAGCTTGAAGGCTGTAACCTTTTACAAATCATTTGGAAGGTCTATGTGCCGCTCGCTAAACCCACCTATGTGGCTTATGCCTTGGTGTCGATCAGTACCCATTGGAATAATTTTCTTTGGCCACTGGTGGCGACCAATACCGAAAACAGCCGCCCATTAACCGTCGGCTTATCGATTTTTGGCGCACCAGAATCCGGAGTGGACTGGGGCGTCATCTGTGCGGGCACCTTGATCTCTATCGGGCCATTACTGGTGGTATTTATTCTCTTTCAGCGCCAGTTCATCCAATCCTTTATGCATGCAGGAATTAAATAATGCGGATACTCAGTTGGAACATTCAGTCCACCAAGGGCTGCGATGACGTCTATGATAGCGAGCGAATTATTAAGGATATCAAGGCCTTTGGCGAACTTGACGTTATCTGTTTGCAAGAAGTGGCTCGCTATCTTGAGCCTTATAACAATGACGACCAGAAACAACTATTTGAAGAGGCCTTTGCCGACTACCACAGCGCTTGGGCACCGGGCTTTAGCCGCCCTTTGGATGCTCACAGAAGACAAGAATTTGGCAATCTCACCTTGGTAAAACACGGTAAACTGTTGGATCAGCGCAGTCACCAGCTGCCAATGCCTTGTGTGTTACCCGCGATACAAATCCCTAGAACCCTGGTAGAAACCGTGATTCGCTACCATGATTCGAGTATTACTCTGCTTAATACCCACCTTGCCTATCATTCAGCGCTAGAGTCCCAGCAACAGTTAGGTTTTTTAGCCAATTTAAAAGCTCAGATACTGAGTCATGTATCGCCTTTGCAAACACCGAACCCTGCACGGTTCGATCAAGATGCTTACCACAGTGCGGAAAAGGGTCATCATGTACTGCTTTGTGGAGACCTAAATGTTGCGCTCGACAGCCCGTCTTACCAACAACTTACGCAAACGGATGGCTGGCTTGATTGCGCCACGCTTACCGCCAGCGACTCGCGACAACCCACCTGTGGCGTGCATGACCAAGCACTTTGGCCTGAAGGCCCACACACCCGAGATTACTTCTTGTGTGGTTCGAGTTTACAGAACCTTATCGACTCACTGGAAGTGAACACAGACACCATGGCTTCGGACCACCAGCCCATCTGCCTTACTTTAAAAGACTAATTACTTATGACTATGCCAGAACAATTACCAGCCCACCTTAACCAAAACATTCGCGTGCTATTTACCGATGTAGACGACACCCTGACCTACAAGGGCGAAATTCCCTTCGAGACAATACAAGCCATACATCAATTAAGAGCGGCAGGCATTTTAGTGGTGCCTGTCACTGGCGCCAGTGCTGGCTGGTGCGACTGCTTATTAAAAACCCTACCGATCAAATACATTGTCGGTGAGAACGGCGCCTTTTATATGGAACAAGCCGAGGGTGGCCATACTATTACGCACTTTCTAAAGGCTGCGGAACGAGTTGAGAAAGACCTAGCGCAACTGAAAGCGCTCGCTCAACAACTGAAAACCACCTTTGCTGATATCGGCTTCACACAAGACCAAAACTTTCGCATTAGCGATGTGGCACTAGACATAGGTCAGGCTGTCAAAGTCGAGTTCTCAAGAGCAAAAAAAGCCACTGAATGGCTGAAATCTCAAGGCGTCAACGCCAAGCTTAGCTCGATTCACATCAACACTTGGATCGGCGATTACAACAAAGCCAGTGGCGCTCTAGCATGGATTGATGCTCAGCAAATCCCCTTAGCGCAATGTGCTTTTATCGGTGATTCCACCAATGACGAGGCCATGTTTGAAGCCATGCCGTTATCCGTCGGTGTAGCCAATGTTCAAAAATTTTTACCGACTCTGAGCCACAAGCCCGACTACATTACCCAACAAAATGGCGGACTAGGTTTTGTCGAACTTGCCAAGGCACTGCTAAACAAAAACTAACAGCAGCCTGCTAGCATCACCCCACAGCAAGATTTGTGGGGTGATAAAAAGGAGTCTGTTAGCTCAACATACAACCAAAACTCAGCTTATTGTTATCCAAATCCCTTACATATGCGGAATAATAAGGTCCTCGTAAGCCCAGCTCACCTTCACAACGTCCACCTAATTTAAGCGCCTTATGATATAAAGCACTGACTTCTTGCTCACTATCACAGACAAAGCCCAACATGCTGCCATTGCCATTCGTGGCGGCAGCTTGGTCAAAAGGAATCGCAAGCGCAAAAGTCATTTGAGCCTTTTGCCAATAGGTCATCCTATCCGTAGCAAACACCTGATTAAAACCGGAATCGGCCAATAAAATGTCATAAAAGCGGACGGCCTCGACCATATTATTGGTTCCCAAAACAACGTAATTCATCTCCATTTTAACACTCCATATATCACTCAATAAAAAATTATAAATTCTAAAAACTAGACAACTAACCTTATTAGCCTCCTGTAGAGGTCGACGCTGCTGCGAAATACGCCATGATCTCTGCACGAGTCATTTCTTCGGTTTGATTCGCAAAGCAATAATATTCTGGCCGTTGATCACTAAAATACTGCATAGTCATTTCTAAAGGACCAAGGTCTGAAAAAATGCCAACCGGCATGTTATAAGCGCCACTTTCCAGCAACTGATAAAACAAGTGAGTACCACATTCAGCACAGAAGGCTCGCGACGCCCAAGCCGAAGATTCATATAATTTGATGTGTTCACGCCCCTCAATGACAACATCTGTGCCACATTGCACCGCAAAGAAAGGCGCTCCACCCCAGCCACGGCAGCTCTCGCAATGGCAAACGGTAAAGTTAGGGTTAATCTGATTGGCAGTAATACTGACAGCACCACATAGGCACTTAGCTTTGGCGGCTAACATAAAGCGACACTCCTTTTACACGACCTATTGAACGTTAAATTAATAATGATCAGTGTAGAGGGGCGTACTGACAGCCTTATGTCAGGGGGTTAAATATTATTCGCTTGAACGCTTAAAATACTCTTCTAACGTCATATCGTGTGGGGCAAAGTTCTCGTTTAACAGCTCGATACTTTGAATCCTATCTAAACGAAAGTTTCTAAAGTCTTGACGAAGTCGACACCAGGCGACGAGCATCCAACTGTATCTTGTATTCAATAATGCAAAAGGCTCCACCTTTCTAATGGAGGCCTTCAATGCTTCATCTGAATAGTGGATATTAATCAGTAAAAAGTTTGTTAATGCCTGTTGAAGGGTCGATAAATTATCGCTGTTTCTTTCTTGCTTTTTCATTTGGCTAAATTGGGTCCGCTCAGATAGCAGGTTTACCCTAGCTTTTTGGCCTGTATTGAGAGTGGATTTGATCTTATCAATGGCATCTGAATAGTCCTTCACTAACGATGCGTCCTTGTTGTGAAGCACCAACTGCTCCACCACGATCAAAGCATTCGCCTCACTTTCCGTAAACATAATCGGTGGCAGTCGATAACCATCGACTAAGCGATACCCCTTGCCTTCTTCTGTGTAAATAGGCACACCAGAGCTTTCTAAAGCACGAATATCTCGATAAATGGTTCTTACACTGACCGAAAATCGCTCTGCTAACTCAGTGGCCGTCACTAAAGACTTGGTCTGCAACAGCATAGTGATTGCCGTTAGCCGTGAGATACGTTTTACATCGCCACCATTCATGACATGTCGCCCCATTAAAAGTGTAGGTAGGTGTTCATCAGCATTTTATACATAACGACAGAAAACAAATCACAGAAGCTGCTTTTTCACTGACAATATGGTGTTGATGAGATGGTCTGGAAAGTTTTGGTCTTTTTTATGGGCCAAGCCTACCACCCGCTTTAACTTCACATCATGAAGTGGTCGTAAGCAAATGTCGTCTCGACCACGGGAAGAATGCTCAGGGATCAAGGAGATGCCCAAACCTGCGGCAACCAGATCCAGTGCGTATTCCTCGGTTTTCACTTGCGCGCGCACGTCTGTGGTTAACTCCTGCTTTTGCATCAGGTAGTTCCAAGACTCCAAGATGTCGCAGGAGGTACGAGAGATAAAAGGCTGTTTATCGATTTGCTTAATGGACAGGGATGCATATTCCGCCAAGCTATGATCAAGGGGCATAGCAATGACGTAATGATCTTCCCACAAAGGGTAAAAGACATCTTCCTTGGTAATGTAGTGGTTACTGGTAAAGTACAGGTCCGCACTTTCCGACTCGTCCACCAGCTTTAAGCTTAGCCTTGGCACTTCATCTAGCATGGTTTTCAGTGCTTGGCTTACTAAGGCCCCAGAGAGAAACGGCGTTAAGGAAATGGATAAGGTGATGGGGGCGGGGGACTCAAGAAACAAATTTCGCATATCACTTAGATCATTCACCATTTTACAGGCATAGGGATAGAGTAATTTGCCGCTGTCCGTAGGCGAAACGCCCTTGGAATGTCGCACAAAGAGCTTAACATTTAAGTCCTCTTCCAGATGCGCCACCATGGTCGAAATGGAGGGCTGAGCAATAAAGCAACGCTTCGCAGCGGCGTTAAAGCTGCGCTCTTCATATACGGCAATAAAATAACGTAACGATCGAATGTCCATACTCATCACACCTTAAATAGAGTCACCTTTAATATATCGAACTCGCCCCCCCAATAGCTATAGGAAAAACCTTGACCAGTGGAAGATAAACAGTATTTTCTATTCGTCAGCAGGCTCGATATGGTTAATGAAGTTTAAATTTCTCTTCAAATACACGCACATTAGAGGTTTCAGATGTCATTAGCTTGCTTAGAAGTACTGGGTATAAACGCCCTAAAACAAGGCGATACTTATTACAGCCTGCTCACAGGAAACACCAAAGCACTAGGAGAAGGCTCCAGCTTTTCAGTTTACAGCCCCATTGACGCAGAGAAACTTTCTAGCTTTAACAATGCCACCCCAAGCCAGCTAGACGCAGTCAACCTAGAGCTTAAAGAAGCCTTTAAAGTATTGCGCTCTATTCCCGCACCTCGCCGTGGTGAGTTGGTTCGTCGCATTGGTGATGAAGCCCGCAAATATAAGCATGAATTAGCACAAGTGATCTCCTTGGAAGCGGGTAAAATTGTTCCAGAAGCCTTGGGGGAAGTACAAGAATGGATTGATGTCTGTGATTTCGCAGTGGGTCAATCTCGCATGTTACATGGTTTGTCTATCGTGTCTGAACGCCCTGGCCATCGCATGATGGAACAATGGCATCCACTTGGCCCTGTTGCAGTCATTACCGCCTTTAACTTCCCAATGGCAGTGTGGGCGTGGAACGCTATGCTTGGCCTAGTATGTGGCAACCCGATTCTACTAAAGCCTTCCGAAAAGGCGCCTCTGTGTGCTTTGGCCATGTATCAAATCGCACAAAACGTCATCGCTGACATGGAAGATATTCCAAAAGCCGCCGTCTCTGTGATGATAGGTGATCGTCAGCTTGGCGAAGCCATTGCCGCTAGCGACACCTTCCCGCTGGTTTCAGCAACCGGCTCTACCGCCATGGGTCGCGCTGTTGCCCAAACTGTCGCCGGTCGCCTTGGCCGCTCCTTACTCGAACTGGGTGGCAATAACGCCATGATAGTGTCGGCCACGGCTGATCTTGAGTTAGCGTTACGCGCCATTGTGTTCTCTGCCGCAGGCACAGCGGGACAACGCTGTACTACCTTGCGCCGCTTAATCACTCACGAAAGTGTGGTGGACACCTTGGTTGAGCGCCTAAGTAAATCGTATGACTCTTTACCTATCGGTAACCCATTAGCAGAAGGCAACCTAGTCGGCCCACTGATCGATGAAGCCAGCTATAACAAGATGCAGGCGTCTCTCGCCGCGGCTCAGCAACAGGGCGGCACCATTGTGTGTGGTGGTGAACGTGTCACCGAAGGTGTGCCTGCCAAGGGTTATTATGTGAAACCAGCCATTGTGCGCATTGCCCACAACGCGCCTATCGTTCACGAAGAGACTTTTGCCCCTATCTTATACGTGCTGACGTACTCAGATTTCGAAGACGCTATCAATATCCAAAACGAAGTGCCGCAAGGGCTTTCCTCTGCTGTGTTCACTGAAAGCATTCGTGAAGCGGAAAGCTTTATGTCACCAGCTGGGTCAGATTGTGGCATTGCCAATGTCAATATTGGTACCTCTGGTGCGGAAATTGGTGGCGCGTTTGGTGGCGAAAAAGACACTGGCGGTGGCCGCGAATCTGGCTCCGATGCGTGGCGTAATTACATGCGCCGAACCACCAATACCATTAACTATGGCGGTGAGTTGCCATTGGCTCAAGGTATTGTCTTTGAATAACAACTAACCGGTATGGCCAACAAAAGTTGGCCATACTTTTGCTTCTATCATCTCATCACGTTTCCTTCTGAAGGTGAGCATTATGTCTGAGCCCTTATGTGATTCTTTATGGAGAGCCAGTGCACCGCAAGGTCCAACACTGACTCCCTTGATAGGCGAGTTAGAGGTAGATATTGCCATTGTTGGCGGTGGCTTTACCGGTCTTTCCGCAGCCTTGCATCTGGCAAGTTTGGGGGTATCTGTAGCGGTCATTGAAGCCCAAGAAATTGGCTTCGGTGGCTCTGGTCGCAATGTTGGTCTAGCCAATGCAGGCTTATGGTTAGAGCCCGATAAACTGGACAAAGCCATAGGCGCCACGGCGGGTAAAAAGCTTTATGACACCCTAGCCTCAGCGCCAGACTATGTGTATCAACTCATCGATAAATACCAGATTCAATGCGAAGCGACCCGTAACGGCACCCTCCATGCTGGAGTGGGGAAATTAGGTCTAAAACAATTGCAGCGCCGCTACGAGCAAATGTCTCGTCGTGGGGCACCAGTTCAGCTATTAGGTAGTGTCGAAGCACAACAACGCATTGGCTCCACCAAATTCAACTCCGCCTTGTTCGACCCAAGAGCTGGCACCATTCAACCATTGGCCTATGCCCGTGGCTTAGCCCATGCAGCCTTGCAAGAAGGGGCAAAATTATTTGATCATTCTTCTGTGCAAAAAATGGAGCCAACCAGTAAGGGCTGGAAGCTTTTCAGCGAGCAAGGGCACATTCATGCAGGCAAAGTGATATTAGCCACCAATGCCTATTGTGAATATGCGGCTAAACAGCAAGACCAAAAATTCATTCCTATTCATTACTCACAGCTTGCCAGCAAACCTCTGAGTGAAGCGCAATTAGCGAGCATATTGCCCAACAAAGAAGGTGTATGGGATACCTGCACCGTCATGAGCTCCTTCCGCCTAGATCAACAAGGCCGCTTTATCTTTGGGGGTATGGGAGGCAAAAGTGGCGCTCTAGAGAATTGGGCAAGCCAGAGAGTAAGCGACTTATTCCCAACGCTTAGCAAAGTTGAGTGGGATTATTATTGGACGGGGACAATCGCCTGTAGCGAGGATCACATTCCCCACTGCCAAGAGCTACAACCTGGTCTTTATAGTGTGGCGGGGTACAGTGGCCGTGGAATTGGACCAGGCACCATGGTGGGGGCAGAACTCGCCCAATGGCTAACGGGAAATATTGAAAGCTTATCCATCCCAACAACTCTCTTAAGGGACGTACCTTTTCGAGAAGTGAAGCGCATGTTTTATGAAATCGGTGCCCACGCTTATCACCTTGGGCAACAGTCACATGCCTTGGACTAAAAAGCCCTTCAAGCTATAACCAATTGATGATTAAGTAATAAATCATAGCCTCTAGTTTTCAATTCAGAGGCTATTTCACTCCCGCTTTAGTCTTGCTCGAGAATATATTTAACCAACGAATCCGTGTGACACTGCAAAGAATCAATCAGCGGAATTGAACAAGGGACGTCTTTTAGCAACAAAGGAAACTCGGTACAACCAAGAATAACCGCTTGTGCTCCTTTCTCTTTTAACGACTCAATAATCTTCAGAAACAAGGCTTTTGTTTCATCATCAAACACACCCATAGAAAGCTTGTTGTACAGAGCTTCTTGAATCTCACCTTGTTCTGAAGCAGGCGGCACAATGGTTTTTACCGGATATCTTTCCTGTAATCGACCCTTAATGAAATCTTCCGCCATAGTAAAACGGGTACCAATCAGGCCAACCGTATCCAAGCCATTGCTTTTAAGATTATCACCAATGGCATCCGCCACATGCAGAACAGGAATCGAAAGAGACGCTTGTAATTGCTCGTACACCTTATGGGGCGTATTGGCACAGAAAGAAACGGCATCAACACCTAGGCTTTGTAACTTCTGCCCAGCCGCTACCATAATATCGCCGATTTTATCCCAATCATCAGAACGCTGTAGATCGTGAATCTGCTTCTGATTGAGGTTAATCAGCACCAATGGAGGGTTCACATTGCCATCGTAATGATCGTTTACCGCTTGGTTTATGCCCGCATAGTACTCCACCGTAGAATGCCACGACGTTCCACCAATCATTCCTAATTCTTTCATTTAGCTAACTACTCCTAAAATGACACTGAACCAATATAACCATGCCTCTGGCGGTAATTCATATAACCTCCGTTTACTTAATATCGCTAATAAACCGGCGCTGTATCACAAGCACAAGGTAGCCAAACGTAACGGCATTTTGGCAGTCAAATTTATTGTCTTGTTTTATACCATCATATATTATCGTACGGAAATGCCGTACATATTGAGGTCGCTATGGATACTGTAAGTGTAAATCAATTTAGAGATAAGCTGAAAAGCTTTGTAGAACAAGTTACTACAAACCACGAACCGCTAAAAGTTACACGTCGAGCAGGTGAAGACTTTATTGTAATGAGCGCCGACGACTGGGAAAGAGAGCAAGAAACTCTTTACGTTTTGCAAAACTCTAGCTTAATGCAACAAATTGCTGAATCGGCTGGCACACACGCAAATAGTTCAGGTTATACCCCAACCAATGAGGAAATGGATGAGATCACTGGTATTTGAAGGCAGAACCTGGGAAACATACGAAGAACTGCGCGAAAAAGATAAAAAGCTGCATAAGGCGTTATGTAAGTTATTAAAAGAAATGCTTCGTAATCACCCAAGCCAAGGAACAGGTAAACCGGAACAGTTACGGCACAATCTCACTGGATTTTGGTCTCGACGCATTTCTCATAAAGATCGATTAATTTACAAATTTGATGATAAATCGATCTACATTTTTGCCATTGGTGGGCACTACGATGATCGCTAACTAAAATGGTCACCTAACGGTTATGAGAGTTGCGCTGCTTTTCAAGCCAACCACTTATATTTTTTTACAAATGAGTCAGAATAGTTTGCTTCGCAATGAACTTCTGTGACTGAATATAGGAGGATTAGGGCTTATCTTTAGATGTACTCAATACACTAATTATTGCAATATATAGTTGGGGCCAAAAGGGATAGAATTATGAATTGGAATCAGCGTTATTGGTTAATCGAGTTACTTGCTTATTGGGAAGGAAAAATTAACTCTATTCCAATAAATGACGCTCTATTCAAGCAACTTGAAGATCACATGAAAACGCATGGTCGATTCTTCGATTGCATCAAATCTTTCAGAAAATACTTAAAGACCACCAGTATAAAATTACCTCAAGGACAGTCTTCACATGTTCTAAGGCATAGCTTCGCAAGCCATTTCATGATGAACGGTGGAAACATACTGACATTACAAAAAATTCTTGAACACTCAACGATTATAATGACAATGAGGTATGCTCATCTTGCTCCCGAACACCTTAATGAAGCAGTTAAGCTAAACCCATTAAATGACCTCTAAAATACACCGATTGAAGATACTTTTATTTTTTGCAAAAAAAATATCACGCTCTAGTATGATGTTTATAAAACTATAGTACCTTAACACTATGAATGTTCTTGATGAGTAAAAGGAATTAAATAATGAACCTAAGAAAAGCTATTGTGCATGAGCTAGTAAAAGAACAACACCAAGATATCCAAGAATCTAGACTAGCTAACGATTTATTGCCAATAGACAATATCAAAGTACAAAATTTTGCTAAAAAAATTATCGATATATATGGAAAGCGCCAGAACTCAGCTCAATATGGTGTTTTTAACTCACTTGAACGGCCCAGTAGCTTCGGTCAATTTTTTAATGATTTATCTGAAAATATCGAAGATCTTAGTGACTTAAAATTTATCGAATTAACAGAATTCATCATGGGAAGATTATGGGAACTTGCTTCAGACTCTACACCTGCCAGTGGCGGATATATAGTTTTCTTAGAATATGAAGTTGATGCAATTATCTTTCTCTTAGTTGCAATGGTAAAAAAGACTGATGGAATGAACATAGATGATGAGCTTCACATAGAAAGTCTAGAATACATTGACTTGGCTAAGCTGACTCAAGCACTCAAAATAAACACGGTAAGATTCAGAGAATTTCTTGTTGCAGATGAAGTTGAAAAAAGTGAAATAACTTATCTTAGTTTCGTTAGCCCCAGAAACAACGTATCCACTGCTGGCTATTTCGTTACCGCTCTTGGATGTGATAAAGGTCCTTCATCTGCAAAAGCTGCCGAATCCTTGTTCACAGCTTCAGATGAATTCTTCAGAACAAACCCTCTAATTGCTGATAACGCAGATGAAATGCATAGCGCGTTATTAGAATATGTAATCAGTTGCTCTAGAGCTGATGGTGGAAACGTTCGCTTATCCGAGGTAGAAAATATAGCTCGAAGGTTTGTTCCTGCTGAAGATCAGGAGATATCAGATACAACACTTAATGATTACATTACATTTCTGAATAACGAAGACAATAGAGTTCCAGTCGAATTTCCTGTCAATAAAAAAATAGCAGATAAATATTCTCATATCAGTTATAAAGATGACGACTATCAAATTTCAATCAAACGAGATTTAGTATCAAAAGATGAGCAGGCTGCCGTTTACCTAACGGAAGATGGCAAAGTTATTTTTAATCGTCCCCCTCAAGAGCTTGTAATAATTCTGGAGCAAGCTTTAAATGAGTAACACAAAAAAGATTTTTCTCACTCTTCTGACAGCTCTAAAAATAACGAACCAAAATAGAGCTTCCCTAGAAGCTCCCAAGGAAATTGAACTCAAAGATATCCTAAATTGTATTTTCACATACGGAAGTGAGTTGAGGATTAAAATTGAGGATATTCTAATTAATGAAAAAAGCTTAAAAGTTCCGATGAGTGCTTATGGCGGTTTTATTGAAAAGAATATACAGAACATATGTGAGAGAGCAACCTCATCTGATATCTCCATTAATATCAGCTACAGTTTTGATAGTAGTGGGGGAATATTTACAACAGTTAATGAGTTTTACGATTTAATAGCTAAAGCCAAAAAACCTAAAGTCCCTAATAACTTTTATATTTTAGATCGTCATACTGGTAGGGTTGGGGAAGACTCTAATGATGACAAGTTTATTAACGCTCTAAATAAGTTTGTTGATTTTATTAACTACTTTTCGAATCTAGCACACTATTACGATGAAAAAAGCTCTCAAAATATCAAAAAGTTAATCTTTATATCAGAAAGAGATAAGCCAATTGAGGTTGAAGTATCGCTTGATGAGGAAATCATAGAGAGAATGCACTCTATAGACCTTTCCCTACTCAAAGAGTTGTGTGAAGAACAACAAGCGGCTTTGAAATTGAAAGAAAAGAGAGCTGTATTTTATAGCAGTTTAAGTGAGTTTTGTGGAAACTACTCTCCATCATCGGTCTTAAACAAAATAACTTCTGAGTGGATTATATTTGAAAATCTCTTTCTTAATAATTTTTCAGCATACCTTAACGATTTCAAATTAGATAAGTTGAAAAAAGAGCTAGCAGAATCTGAGCTGACTTTTTCTTCTAGTATCTCTGATGTCATCAACGACTCTGTAACAAAGCTTCTTGCAATTTCAGCATCTATTGCTGCTATCGCCTTGTTAAGAAGATTTTCGTTCCCAAACTTCGATGAAGGAAAATGGTTAGCTATAGTTAGTATATTGGTCTTCATACTAGGTCTGGGATTTGGCTCTTGGCTTGTCTATAGAATTATTTTAGCTCAACAAGATAAGCTCGAATCAGTAGAGAACGCTAAAAATATGTTATTCAGTGTTTTAAGAAACAAAGAACGCCAAGTTTCAGAACTAGCAAGAACAGAACTCTCTTCTGTGATCAACTCTTTGGACACTAAATTAGATAATGCTCGTAGATCGCTATCTTTATTTTCTAGGTTATCTTTCCTTCCAGTATTTATTTATGTATTGGCGCTAATGTTTGCTTACGGTGGCCCGCATATTTCTGGTAATAACGATACTGCACAATTAGAAACGCATAAAGAAAGCACTAAAAATAACTAAAGAAAAATGAGTGTAGTCGAAAAGTAGTCATTTTCTATCTAAAATAGACAGCAAATAAAATAAAACATATATAAATCAAGTTCTTGAATATTAATAAATGGCACGCCCGAGAGGATTCGAACCTCCGGCCTTCGCCTCCGGAGGGCGACGCTCTATCCAGCTGAGCTACGGGCGCATGACTGTGGCTAAGGTGTAAAAAAGCCAAGTAAGAAATGAAGTGCGTATTCTAAAGGAAATTCGTCAGGATTCCAGTGCTTAATGGCGCTTTCGCTTGAATCGGCTGAACTTTCTAAGCTTTGATTTGTCTTTAAGGCTAAGCATTTAGCTTAACTAGGATACGTCTATCAAGGTAACATTTTTTGCTCACTGCTCCCCTCTGTTATGCTAAGCCAATTCTTACCTTTAGGTGACCTGACAATTATGCGCACTCGTTTTCTTTCACACCTTGCTTGGCCGCTGATAGCTATAAGTTTTGCCTTCACTAATAACGCCCTAGCAGAGCGCAGCGGTGAGCAGGTGGTAAATACTTTTTGTGTCGCTTGTCACATTAGTGGTGTGGCGGGGGCGCCTCGTATTGGTAATAAAGCCGATTGGCAACCAAGGGAAAACAAAGACTTAACGGAACTATTAGCAAGCGTAACCAACGGCTTAAATGCTATGCCCGCCAAAGGCTTATGTGCTAATTGTACCGAGCAAGAGTTAGAAAACGCCGTGCGTTATATGCAGGAAAAAGCCTCTCAGTAACAAGGCGTATCTGAAGAAAAACCCATGACTCTCTATTCAGATCATCATGGGTTTTACAAACCGGCCTTAAATTGAAAAGGCGAAGATCAAAACTAAGCCAAGCATCAAGTACACAACGCGTTTTATCTTAGCTAACGGCGCAATTAGCGCCATCGAGATAAAGTAAAGCGCAAGCGCTATCTTAAATGCTGCCAAAATCGCGAGCAAAGGGTTTTCCGCTAAATCCAATAACGACGGGTTACTAACCATAGCCAGCGGAATAAGGTACAAGCCCACACCTAGCATCATGGCGACACCCGCTACCTTCAGCCAGTTCTCCTTCACCATCCCTGCGGCAATAAATACGCTGCCACAAACCGGCGGCGTGATGGTAGACAACAGAGCAAACCAAAACACAAACAAGTGTGCTTGTAATGGCGAAAGGCCAAGTTGTGACAGAGCAGGCCCAGCAACAGAAATACAAATCACATAGGCCGCCGTAGTGGGTACTTCCATACCCAGAATGAGGCATGCTACCGCAGTTAATAAGATGGCCAACCAAAGCATTCCGGAAGAACCGGCAATGATTAGAGAGGTAATTTTCACCCCTAGTCCAGTTATCGACAACACACCCACAACAATCGATGCGCAAAGGATAATAGAGGCGATCATAGCAATCTGCTTGCCTGCATTGGTGCCTACATCTTCAATGCGGCTAAGAATTTCTGCCTTTCCTGACAAGCCCTTAGGGTTAAACAAGAGTAAAAACGCCGCACCAAAAATAGCAATACTGGCAGCGAATTGTGGTGTATAGGCAGGCCCGAACATGCCCCATAGCAAGAGTGCGAAGGGCACCATAAAGAAGCTACAAGTAATCAACAACTGACGAGCACTAGGTCGTTGATCTTTACTTACCGCTTTTAGGTCGTAACGTAGCGCAAAAGCGTCTATCCCAACCCACACCGCCCAGAAGTACAAGATTGCCGGTAAAATTGCGGCAAACATAATGCTTTGATAAGGAATACCCGTAAGTTCCACCATCACAAACGCGCCCGCGCCCATGAGCGGAGGCATAATTTGCCCACCTGAAGAAGCAACCGCTTCGGTGGCGCCTGCTAAAGATCTGGGATAACCCAATTTGGTCATGGCCGGTAAGGTAATGGCGCCTGTGGAAGCCACGTTAGCCGAAGCTGACCCAGAAATAGAACCAAATAAAGCAGAGGAAATAACTGACACTTTCGCCGCGCCACCTTTTAAACGCCCTGCAGCGGTGACCGCGAGATTCATAAAGCCTTGGCCCGCTTCACCGGCATTTAGCATGGCGCCGAATATCACGAAGATAGCGACAATACTGACTGAGACACCCGTTAATTTCCCCCAAATACCGCCTTCGGCAATAGTTAAGGTTCCTAAGAAGCTACCAATAGGTAAGGATGGGTGGCCAAATTCACCCGGTATATGCTGGCCAAACAAACCATAGGCCAGCGCTAGCGCGGCCACCATAGGCAAAGGCCAACCAATACAACGTCTCGCCATTTCTAACACACACAAAAGCAAGATCGCTGCTATCCACAGCTGGTACTCTTGGCTGATATAACCATATTGATCCCCGAGCACATCAGCATTGTAAGCCACCCAAAGCGTCGCCAGTAAACCTAACAGGGTAAACACATAGCCGGTATAACGCTGCCATGGGGTATTGCTTAAAAAGATGAAAGCCCAAGGCAAAGCTAACGCCATATGCAAAGGTCGGCTAACAAGGTTGGGAACCAAGCCAGAAAAGATTAACGTTAGATGGAAAATAATGCTTACAAAGCCAAAAGCGGCCCAAAAGTACTTATTAGGCATGAAAAATCGCCTGTCAAAATGAGTGAGAAGAAAAACGAGAATACTGAAATATGGTCTGAATAGAGTCTGACGTTATCTCGCCAGACTCTATTCCATAACGCTAACAGGCAATAAAATTATTGCTGTTCTGCGCTCAATGTCACACCCATTTCACGATAATATTTCGCAGCGCCTGGGTGAACTTTGCCATTTATATTGCTTAACATGTCTGTAGAAACGCCTTTCCACCAAGGGGAAGTGTCCGACATGGCCTGCTTTTGCCCCCAAAATGCTTTGGTAAGTGCATAAGCCGTCGCCTCGTCCATAGCGCTACTTGTGTAGGCCACAACAGGTAAAGATGTGGTGGTAATGTCTTGTTGCTGGCCTGTGTAAGTGCCGGCGGGAATGACTAACTTAGTACGCTTAGTCTGGGCGATTTGCTCATCCGACAAAGACAACACTTTTACCCCTGTTCCCGCGGCAGCTTCAATCACGTTAGGTGCAGGGAAAGAGCCTGCGGTCACAAAGCCATCAATTTGGCCATTTTTCAATGCCGATACAGCATTAGAAAGCTCGACTTTAGATAAATTGATCTTGCCCTCTAAACCAAACATCTCAATGTATTTTGCGCCTTCATTGGCACCAAACGAGCCTTTACCTAACAGAATGTCTTTACCTTCCATCTGCTCAAAGCTTTCAATACCGCTTTTATCGGATACAACAAAATGCATGGTTAACGATGGGATAGGGAAAAGCGCACGAATTTCGTCGAACTTAGGGTTGTTTCGGCCCTTAAACATCGCCTTACCGCTTTGCGCTAAGCCAACTAAGGCTGGCGGAGTGGTAAAAACATAATTCGCCCCACGAAAAGCCGATTCCATCACGTTTTGTACAGAGCCTTGGCTTTCTTCTACGGTAAGAATCAGTTCACTGTTGGTGTCTTTTTTAACTGCTTGGGCAATCTCAACCGCCATCTGATAATAAGATGAACTGGTCTTAGCGGACTTATAAGTGATTTGTGTTTGTGCAAAGCCTAGCTGAGAGACAGACAAACCAATTGCGGCACTGAGTAATACTTTAGATAGTTTCATTGGGGCGATTCTCTGGTGGTTTATTATTGTTTCCTCTGCAAATTTTACCAAGATCTGAAGAGTAATGTACATTTTTGTAACACAAACAATAAGATTCGCCTTACTCAACTCCATTCTTTTCAACTAATCATTCAACATGGCTTTCAAGGCAGATAAGGAGGCTTTGCCGCGCTCTTTTTTAACGCTTTCGGTTTCATCGCCACGGCCTTCCCAAACCAGATCTTCTTCTGGCAGTTCGTCTAGAAAACGGCTCGGCAGGCAGTCGATCTCTTCCCCATATTGGCGGCGTTTGGCGGCAAGGGTAATGCAAAGGGTGCGTTTTGCGCGGGTAATGCCCACGTAGGCAAGGCGCCTTTCTTCTTCTATGTCGTCGTTTTCGATGCTGTTACGGTGAGGTAGCAGTTCTTCTTCACAGCCGATCAAAAATACGTGTGGGTATTCCAGCCCTTTCGAGGCATGAAGCGTCAGTAGCTGAACCTTGTCTTCATCTTCCTCTTCTTCTTGTCGCTCTAGCATGTCGATCAATAACAACTTGCTGATGGCTTGATCGAGGCCTGCTGTCTCGTCTTCTTCCCAGGCGGATTCCATCATGCGCTGGATAGACTCCAATAGGAAACGGACGTTTTCAATACGGCGTTCGGCCGCTTTAGCCGAAGCGGTTTGCTCCTGAATCCAACCGTAATAATCCATATCGTGGATCATTTGCTCGATCACAGGCACAGGGGAAGCGCCTTCTAAACGCTGGCGTAGGTTAGACATCCAGCGTTCGAAATCTTGTAAGCTTTTTAACGAACGGCCCGAAACGGTTTCTTCGAGCTCTTTGTAGCCCGCCGCTTCAAATAAGCTCACGCCACGCTCGGTCGCAAGGTTTCCAACTTTCTCTAACGTGGCTGGGCCAATTTCACGACGGGGTAAATTCACGATACGTAAGAAGGCGTTATCGTCCGCTGGGTTCACCAATAAACGCAGATAGCCCATCAGATCTTTGATTTCGGCCCGCGAGAAGAAAGAGGTGCCGCCATTCATTTTGTAAGGAATACGGTAGGCCTGCAGTTTAATTTCGAGCAAGCGCGCCTGATGGTTACCTCGATATAAGATGGCAAAATCACGGTAAGGAATATCATGGCGCAAATGGCGGGATTGAATTTCCGCCGCCACCCGTTCCGACTCGGCATCTTCATTTCGAGTCACCATGACACGAATCGGATCCCCCACACCTAGATCACTCCATAGGGCCTTGTCGTAGACGTGGGGGTTATTGGCAATCAAGGTGTTAGCAGCTTTTAGGATGGTTTTTGTGGAGCGATAGTTTTGCTCCAGTTTGACCATTTTTAAATTCGGGTAATCGGTCGACAGGCGTTCAAGGTTTTCTGGGCGCGCGCCACGCCAAGCGTAGATGGACTGGTCATCGTCTCCTACTAGGGTAAAGCAACGTCGAAAGCCCGCTAACAAGCGGATCAGTTCGTATTGGCTGGCGTTGGTATCCTGACACTCATCCACCAGCAAATAACGCACGCGATTTTGCCAACGATCTCGCAGCGCTTCATCGGCCATTAATAGGCTTACTGGCAAGAGAATTAAGTCATCAAAATCCACCGCATTATAGGCACGTAAATAACGCTGGTATTGGCTATACACCTGAGCAGCCAACAGGAACTCTTCCGTATCGGCGTTCACCATGGCTTCGTTCGGCGTAGTTAAATCGTTCTTCCAATTGGAGATGGTGTTCTGACAAAAGTTCGCCGCATCGACCTGTTCATTAAATTCTTTGTCTAGTATCTCTTTCACCAAGGCTAGCGAGTCTTGCGAATCAAATAGGGTAAAGCCCTCTTTTAATCCTGCTCGATGGTATTCCTTGCGTAGAATGCGTAAGCCTAAGTTATGGAAAGTCGAAATACTCAGACCACGACTTTCGGATTTCGACAGCATGCCCACTACCCGCTCTTTCATTTCACGAGCAGCTTTGTTGGTAAAGGTTACGGCAATGATGCTACTAGCCTTAAAACCACAGGTTTGGATCAGATAGGCGATTTTCGTCGTAATTACACTGGTTTTCCCTGAACCTGCCCCAGCCAACACCAACAAAGGACCATCAATTTGCTTGACGGCATCCAGCTGACGATCGTTAAGGCTCTTGAGGCGATGAGTGATGGATAATTGCGGCTCAGACATAAATAACTCGAATCAAAAAGAAGATAATAATTAGACGCCAAGTGTACCCGAGATACCCAAGGCTCGCACAATTTCCCGATCAAAAGCACAAAAAAAAGAGCAATGCTGAATTCTGCATTGCTCTTCCTAACAACTCGACAAGTTTTCTTAACGCCTATCTGCTAAGGGCAGACAAGCTTTGCTGATTACTCTGTGTCCCTGTCTTTCGCTGCAAGGGGCTTGCGGCTCCAATAACTGGCCAGTAACGAACCAGAAATATTATGCCAAACACTAAAGATACTTCCTGGCAGTGCTGCCATTGGAGTGAAGAACTTAATGGCTAGGGCTGCGGCCAAACCTGAGTTTTGCAGACCCACTTCAAAGGCAATAGTGCGGCATACGCGCGCATCAAAGCCAAGCAAGTAAGTGACCCAGTAGCCAAGCAACAAACCAATCGCATTATGCAGAACGACGGCAGCAACAACGATCAAGCCAACTTCAACCAGCTTAGAAGAACTTAACGCCACCACGATAGCGATGATCAAGACAATGGCGAACATAGAAACGTACGGTAGCACAGGCTCGGCCTTACGAATCACATTACCAAAGAAGGTGTTAATCAATACACCTGCCGCAACAGGCAATAAGACAATTTTGAATAAACTCATCAGCATGGAGGCCACTGGCACATCAACACTCTGACCAATCATCAAGGACACAAGGAAAGGTGTAAGTACCACACCTAGCAAGGTCGAAATCGCAGTCATGGAAATAGACAAGGCGGTATCACCTTTCGCCAAATAACACATAACATTCGAAGACGTACCGCCCGCCACACTGCCCACCAGCAGCATACCGACGGTGAGCTCCGTGTTAAAACCAAAGCTTAGTGCCACAGCAAAAGCAGCAATCGGCATCACCATGAATTGCAGTAAAACCCCAACCACAACCGCTTTACGGTTATGCAAAACTTGCTTGAAATCTTTTGGACTCAAGGTAAGCCCCATCGCCAGCATAATGACGGTTAACAGGGGAACAATATAGGATTTTAGCCCTACGAATAAATCAGGCTGAAAAAATGCTGCAACAGAAAGTAATAACGCCCATAAAGGGAATAGCTGAATAACCATAAATTAACACTCCATAAATGCGCTTGTTGTGCTTCTCATTGTCACAACGAACAAACGCGCAATAATTCATTATTATTAATTCCCATAACGCCATTCACTATGGCGGCTAAAAGTGAAAACTTGACAAAAGATAGGCACTTAAAAAATGGGAGATGAATTGTAACGAAATGTTAATTTTTAAAATAGTCTAAATGAAATAATTACTGGCAGGTTAATGGAACACCAAGCCTATAACAGAGAAATGACGTAAAAATGATTGTATATGGGAGAGCTTTTTTCTAAAAAGACAAAAACACCGCCACACCGTACTCATCTGAAGTATTTTTTGGCTCATACCAGCCTCCGCGACTGTTATAGGTAACTTGAGATTTTTCAATGTTCCAATGACGATAGAAAGGGTTTACTACAATTGCGCCTCCTTGGGCAGAAAGCGGTTTTTCAAACTCAAGAGAAAAGCGATAACCATGACCATAATTTTGCTCTAGCTCCACATCGCTATAGCCAGAAATAGTGCCTAAATAAGAGGTATTCCTCCCATAAAAAAAGTTATCGTATTCGGCACGACCGTTTACACGCCAGTCACTGCTGTTCAGCCGATTTTTAAACTCTATCCCAATAGGAACATAATAATAAATCTGTTTTCTTTCATAGCCATAATGCCCGGTGGAAGAAACAAGTCCGCTTGAGTCATCGTTTAGGTTTCGATATCCAAAGCCAATGAAAATAGTCAACAATTTGGCTTCATCAAGCAAAACACTACGTCCGAGCAACCCGCGAGTTTCCAAAAATGTATTCGGTATACCGTCTATTCTTCCAGAGCCGTTATAATCCATTTTGCCATCTGCATAGTCCACTTCTAGGCTCATCATGGCTAGGCTCTCATAGAGCGTGATTCGTCCAGCTAACCCACTGAGACTGCCCTTCTCTTTCATAAAGCCAGGTTCTTCATACTCAATATTAGAGATATATGGCCCAAGCCTAAACTCCAAACTTCCTACGGCCGCCCATAAAGGCATGCTTAAGCATAAAGTTAAACTGGTGATTAGTATCCGATGCAGGGCATTTAAGCGTTGATACATAAAAACTAAACCTATCCTTGTAATGCGTTGGATGTGCATTTTCTATGAAACAGCATTTAATTTGCACTTTACTACGTATTTAGGCTGATATGTAGTGAAATAATTAAAGAGCATCCGTGTGATTTAATTCATTCCTCATAAAGTATTAAAAATACTTGATATTCAATTCTTTAAGAATAGTAAATGCTACTCAGCTATCTGACTGGGATAAAATCTTCTCCATTTTACGATAACTCAAAGATTCCATTAAATGCTCACGGCAAACAGGTCTGGCATTTAAATCTGCTAAAGTTAATGCTACTTTTAATACTCGATGGTAAGCACGGGCAGAGAGTTTCAAAGACTCTAACGCTTGCTGCATGAATTGTTTGTCTTCATAACTTAAAGCACAGATGCTTTCTAGCTGTCGGCCACCTAGTTGTGAATTCAAAAAACCTTGCCGCTCCCTTTGCCTAGCAACGGCCAACTCAACCCGAGCACGAATCGACTCACTGCTCTCGCCTACCTCCTTTTCATCCACCAGCACTTTAGATGGTAATGGCGGTACTTCCACATGCAGATCGATACGATCCAAAAATGGGGCAGAGAGCTTTTTTAAATACTTTTGGCTGGCACTGGATTGGTAGTATTCCATCCCGCCGCTGTAAGCCTCATTACTAGCATTCATCGCCGCGACCAACTGAAAGCGAGCTGGGTAACTAACTTGCCCTCTGGCTCGGGACAAATGTACTTCGCCACTTTCTAACGGCTCCCGCAATACTTCCAAAACCTTACGATCAAACTCTGGCAACTCATCTAAAAACAAAACCCCACAATGGGCCAAAGACGCTTCCCCCGGTTTAGGAATCGAGCCGCCCCCTACCAAGGCAGCGGCGGAACAAGAATGATGAGGTGATCGAAATGGCCGCTCGGACCAATGCCAATCGAAGCCCATTTTACGGCCAGCAACCGATTGAACTGAGGCAACGGCCAAGGCTTCTTGTTCCGTCATTTTGGGCATAATACTGGGCAATCGAGAAGCCAACATTGTCTTGCCTGTTCCAGCAGGCCCAACAAACAAAAGGTTGTGACCACCCGCTGCCGCGACTTCCAATGCTCGACGAGCCTGATATTGGCCTTTCACGTCCTGCATGTCTTTGTGAAGCGCCCCCTCTAAGACATCATTGCTAGACTCGCACATAGGCAGATTGGCTTGTTTTAATAAATGGGCGGTCACTTGGGTCAAGTGGGAAGCGTGAAGCGCATCACTGTCTACCAGTGCGGCTTCTCTTTGATTACCACTGGGTAAAATTAATTGTCGTCTAGATTGATGGCTGGCAATGGCCGAAGGCAGTAGCCCCGACACACCACGAATATCCCCAGATAAAGCCAGCTCACCAATAAACTCGAAGGCTCTTAGGTTAATATCACCCAGCTGACCTGAGGCCGCTAAAATACTGATCGCAATAGCAAGGTCGTAGCGGCCACCTTCTTTGGGAAGGTCTGCAGGGGCAAGGTTTATCGTGACCCGCTGGGTAGGAAATTCGAAATGACTATTAATGATGGCGCTGCGCACGCGATCTTTCGATTCTCGTACCGCAGCTTCAGGCAACCCCACTATGTTTAGTGCTGGAAGGCCATTTGAAATGTGGGTTTCTACTGTAACAAGCGGGGCAACAACACCCACTCTTGCTCGACTATATAAGATCGCTAAGCCCATGATCACTCCTTGATCAGAGAGATAAAGACCTTAGTATAGTCAGCCTAACAGGATTTATTTATCCAATTCACTCAAACGTGCTTCAAGCGCTACTAGACGCTCACGGTACTTTTTCAACATGGCTGCCTGCACTTCAAACTCTTCGCGGGTAACCAAATCCATTTTTGATAAGGTGTTTTGCGCCACTTGATGCAATTGCGCTTGTATCTCTTCTTTAGGCAATTTACCCAAGGTATCAGCCGCTTGCTCCAACCCCGTGCCGAGCTGTTTAATAAATTGATCTATCATCTGGCATAGCTCCCCAACTTTATCTTTTAAAAAGGCAGCTTATTGAAGCTGCCTAACCTTTTCTCACGCTAGTATAAGAGCCTAAATCCTTGCTGTCTCGGGGAATATTCTATCAGTGGTTTTTCCGCTGCACTAAATAGGACCTCAAGACTGAACAAGAATTTTCCATCGCATCAAAAATGTGCAAAAAAACATTTCACTTAAGCCCCTAAAGACTAACTCACCCACCATAGAGCACAATAAAAAAGTCAATTAAGGATAAAAAATACCAATATTAATCAATTACTTACATATTAACATTACAAAAAATTGACAGTATCGCTCCAAATGAGTGCGCAATATTAGCCATTCACCCCAAGATGCCGCACTAAATAAAGACAATCGCACTATTTATTCATTCGTCCCACAGCAAACACGCAGAATGCCTAGTGTTCAAAGATATGGCACGCATATTGAATAAAGGATTCTACCTGCAATACATAAGACATAACGAAAACTAGACTGACTTTAACAGGAGACAGTGGGTATGAAACTTATAACAGCCATCATCAAGCCATTTAAACTCGATGATGTTCGAGAAGCACTTTCTGAGATCGGTGTACAAGGTATTACCGTTACGGAAGTTAAAGGTTTCGGACGTCAGAAAGGCCACACAGAACTATACCGCGGTGCGGAATACGTTGTGGATTTCTTACCTAAAGTAAAAATCGAACTAGCCATTGCAGACGACATGAGCGATCAAGTGGTTGAGGCTATTACTAGTGCCGCAAACACAGGCAAAATTGGCGACGGTAAAATCTTTATCGTTAACCTTGAACAGGCGGTTCGTATTCGTACCGGCGAAACAGGTGTAGAAGCCGTTTAATAACGACTCGAATCTTACAAGCCTTTAGGGGGGCAAAACATGCAAGATCAAATTTTTCACTTACAATATGCCATGGACACATTCTACTTCCTAGTATGTGGCGCACTGGTTATGTGGATGGCAGCCGGCTTCGCAATGCTAGAAGCAGGTCTTGTTCGTTCTAAGAACACAACTGAAATCCTAACGAAAAACGTCGCTTTGTTCGCGATTTCCTGCATCATGTACCTAGTATGTGGTTACTCAATTATGTACGGCGGCACTTGGTTCCTAACAGGTATTCAAGATGTTGACGTTGCTTCTACTCTAGGTGATTTCGCTGGCCGTGAAGACGGTTTCGAAGGCGGATCTATCTACTCTGGCGCTTCTGACTTCTTCTTCCAAGTAGTATTCGTTGCGACAGCTATGTCTATCGTATCTGGTGCTGTTGCTGAGCGTATGAAGCTTTGGGCTTTCCTAGCATTCGCTGTTGTAATGACTGGTGTTATCTACCCACTAGAAGGTTCTTGGACTTGGGGTGGCGCGGATGTATTCGGTATGTTCAACCTAGGCGACCTTGGTTTCTCTGACTTCGCAGGTTCTGGTATCGTTCACATGGCCGGTGCTGCTGCAGCCCTTGCTGGTGTACTTGTACTAGGCGCTCGTAAAGGCAAATACGGTCCTAACGGTGAAGTACGTGCGATTCCTGGTGCTAACCTACCACTTGCTACACTAGGTACATTCATCCTTTGGATGGGCTGGTTCGGCTTTAACGGTGGTTCTGTATTGAAACTTGGCGATATCGCTAACGCGAACTCTGTTGCTATGGTTTTCCTAAACACTAACGCTGCGGCAGCAGGTGGTGCAATTGCAGCACTTATCCTAGCACGCATCTTGTTTGGTAAAGCTGACTTAACAATGCTGTTGAACGGTGCACTTGCTGGTCTTGTTGCTATCACAGCTGAGCCTTCTACTCCGACTGCACTAGGTGCAACACTAATCGGTGCTGTAGGTGGTCTAATCGTAGTTATCTCTATCTTGACTCTTGATAAACTGAAAATCGATGATCCAGTGGGCGCTATCTCTGTTCACGGTGTTGTTGGTCTTTGGGGTCTTCTAGCAGTTCCTCTAACAAACGATGGTGCTTCTTTCTCTGGCCAAATCGCCGGTGCAATCACTATCTTTGTATGGGTATTCGCTGCCAGCCTTGTGACTTGGTTGATCATTAAAGCCATCATGGGTGTACGTGTATCTGAAGAAGAAGAGTACGAAGGTGTTGATATCTCTGAATGTGGTATGGAAGCATACCCAGAATTCAAGAAGTAAAATCTTCGACCTTACTTTATAAGCTCAAACTTAGCTTATAACATCAAAACCCTCGCCTCGGCGGGGGTTTTGTTTTTCTAGCCTTGTTGCAAGTTTTACTTCGTTTTCTATAGAGACAAGGTATCATTCTAAGCCATGAAAAGACGCGAGCCGTTGCAAAGTAAATGATTGCACAGGCTCCACCGTCGCAACCTATACTGCCTAAATTGGAAACAACTTAAAGAGAGCAAGATGGCTAAAGCAAAAACTGCCTTTGTCTGCAACGAGTGCGGAGCAGACTACGCCAAATGGCAAGGCCAATGCCAAGCATGTAAAGCGTGGAACTCCCTCAGCGAGATCCGCTTAACCTCCAGCAAAACCTCGGCACGCGTTTCCGCTACCCAAGACCCTAGATATCAAGGCTACGCTGGCGCCACCACAGGCATACAAGATTTATCCGATGTGGACCTAGGTGATGTGCCACGTTTTAGCTCTGGCGCCAGTGAATTTGACCGCGTACTGGGCGGTGGCCTAGTCCCCGGCGGCGTGGTGTTAATTGGTGGTCACCCAGGGGCAGGTAAAAGTACCCTACTACTGCAGACCATGTGTTGGTTAGCGCAACAACAAGCAGCGCTCTATGTGACCGGGGAAGAATCGCTACAGCAAGTAGCCATGCGAGCTCAACGCTTAGGGCTTCCGGCACAAAACCTAAAAATGCTCTCGGAAACCAATGTTGAAGCCATCCTCAACATTGCTCAGCAAGTGAAGCCAAAGGTTATGGTTATTGACTCGATTCAGGTAATGCACCTTGATGGTATCGAATCCGCACCGGGCAGTGTTTCCCAAGTGCGCGAAAGCGCTGCCGTGCTGACCCGCTTCGCAAAACAAACCCAAACAGCCGTACTGTTAGTCGGCCATGTCACCAAAGATGGCTCCCTTGCAGGTCCAAAAGTTCTAGAACACATGGTGGACTGCTCTGTGCTGTTAGAAGGCTCGGAAGATTCACGTTTTCGTACCCTTAGAGGTATGAAAAACCGTTTTGGCGCCATTAACGAGCTGGGTGTTTTCGCCATGTTGGAAAATGGTCTAAAAGAGGTGAAAAACCCTAGTTCAATCTTCTTGAATCGCAGTAATCATCCTGCGGCTGGTAGCTTGGTAATGGTGGTTTGGGAAGGTACTCGCCCACTACTCGTAGAGTTACAAGCCCTAGTAGACGACTCTGCGTTAGGCAACCCCCGTCGGGTCACGGTTGGTTTTGACCACAACCGACTCGCCATGCTGTTAGCTGTTCTCCACAAGCACGGTGGCTTACTCACCTCGGATCAAGATGTTTATCTAAACGTCGTGGGTGGGGTAAAAGTTTTAGAGACCAGTGCCGACCTTGCAGCCATTGCGGCAGTGGTATCGAGTTTTCGAGATCAAATCCTTCCTCACGATTTAGTGGTATTGGGTGAGGTGGGGCTATCTGGCGAGATTCGCCCTGTGCCTTCAGGTCAGGAGCGTATTAGCGAAGCGGCCAAACATGGTTTTACCCGTGCGGTGGTTCCCAAGGCTAATTGCCCTAAAAAGCCCATCGAAGGCATGACAGTGATAGGTGTTGATCGATTGTCCGAAGCATTGGAACAAATATTCGGCTAGGGCTTGTTGATGGCTAATTCTGCTGGGAGGTGAGGGTCGAAAACAAATCGGCAATTGGCTCATCTTCCATACCATAAGGCAATGCCTTATCAGAATTGGCCTCTAGTCTAGCTTGGCGGGCTTTTAACAGTCGAGCTTTACGCTGCTTACAAAGATCCAGCACATGGTGTTTGTCTTCGTTACTTAAAGAAAACCAGTGAAACCTCTCTTCACGGCTGCGCAAGCAACCTTTGCAAAATCCTTTAGCACTGTTTTCACATACGCTAACGCAGGGGTTCTCTATGCTAAATAGCTCAATCTGCTGCATGCTTCCCCCTCCGGTGTAATAACACAGTTAATGTGTAGCCATTTGAAAGTCGTACACTTCTTCCGGTGATAAGAAATAAATGCGACTTGCTGGAGCGGCACTTAACGAGAACCAATAAAAGGATTCTGGTATCCCCATTTCCAAGTAGAAGTTCACATAAGTGGCATGTATTGGATCCGCCATATTTAGCTCCGAAGCCTTCACGCCACTGCCGTCCGTCCAAGCATGAATACCAACCCCTGCCCCAGCGCCAATCGTCCGTTCTACACCGCCTAAAAACAGATCCACACCGCCAGATAATACATACCCTGTGTGGGCAATATGAGTATTTAACCCTAGCTGACGAATAAGTCTTGCGCCATCCATCGTTGCTTGCTGATCAATAGAGCCTGGGATATCCACCAGCACCAAATCGGTAACATTTGGATTTTGTCGAATAAAGTCCTTCAGTGTGGTCACTAAATTGCTGTCTAGCACCCCAGACAAAAAAGCCATGTTATTGTTCACGCCTATGGTCAGGGTACCTTCGTACTCGCTGGTATCCGCGGGTTTGGAGTTCGTAGATTGGCAGCCAACTAGAGTCAACACAGCCATGACCAAGGAAATTTTGAACAGACCTATATAGCTCATACTAAGTACTTCAAGCAATGAATGGGAAAATTTTCTTTGATGAATAAATAGTAGAGTAAATTACTAGGCCATACCATAGCCGAGGGCAGGAAAAAAAATGACCACGACTAATGTTTAGCCGTGGTCATCGAATGGCTTCCTCCCCTGTCAGCAAGGAAGAAAACGTCTGGGACTAGGATGGGAAGGAGAAGTGGCTGCCTTCTCGCAGATCCGCGGAAGGCCAGCGCTGAGTGATGGTTTTACGCTTAGTGTAAAAACGCACAGCATCTGGGCCATAGGCGTGCAGATCACCAAATAATGAGCGTTTCCAACCACCAAAGCTGTGATACGCCACGGGCACTGGCAGCGGTACGTTAATACCTACCATGCCTACTTCGATGTGATCGGAGAAGTATCGAGCCGCTTCGCCATCACGGGTAAAGATACAAGTACCATTGCCGTATTCGTGATCATTGATCAGCTGCATCGCCTCATCCATGGTGTTCGCACGAATCACTTGCAGAACAGGACCAAAGATTTCTTGCTGGTAGCTGTCCATGTCTTTCGTGACGCCATCAATCAATGTCGCCCCGACAAAGAAGCCATCTTCGAAGCCCGTCACTTTTGGTTGACGACCATCTACTACAACGGTGGCTCCTTGAGCTTCAGCACTATCGATAAAGCCGACCACTTTTTGCTGATGCTCTTTAGTGATCACAGGACCAAAGTCATTATCTTTATCGGTATGTTCGCCAACTTTAAGAGGTTGCATGGCAGCAGACATTTTTTCAATTAGGGCATCACCCGCTTCTTGACCAACCGCCACGGCCACAGAAAGCGCCATACAACGTTCACCAGAAGAGCCAAAGGCAGCACCTAATAGCTGGCTAACAACGTTATCCATGTCTGCGTCTGGCATAACAATGGCGTGATTTTTCGCCCCACCAAGTGCCTGACAACGCTTACCGTTGGCGCTGGCTTTGCTATAAATGTATTCCGCAATCGGGGTAGAACCCACAAAGCTTACCGCTTTCACTGTTGGGCTCTCTAGTAGGGTGTCTACGGCTTCTTTATCACCATTTACTACGTTAAAAACGCCATCAGGCAAACCCGCTTCTTTCAGCAACTCGGCTAAAAACAATGCCGTACTTGGGTCTCTTTCAGAAGGTTTTAAAACAAACGTATTGCCACAAACGATGGCCATAGGAAACATCCACAGTGGCACCATGGCAGGGAAGTTAAATGGCGTTATGCCCGCCACAACCCCTAGTGGTTGGAATTCACTCCAAGAATCGATATTTGGCCCAACGTTTTTACTAAACTCGCCTTTAAGCAATTCCGGGGCACAGCAAGCGTATTCAACATTTTCGATACCACGCTGTAGCTCGCCTGCCGCATCGTGACAGATTTTACCGTGCTCAGCGCCGATCAATTCGATAATACGGTCGGCATGTTCTTCCAGTAGGCTTTTGTAGCGAAACATAACCCGCGCTCGCTTCAAGGCCGGTGTGTTACGCCACTCAGGGTAAGCCGCTTGTGCAACCTCAATCGCCTCTTCAACCGTAGCCCGAGGGGCAATGGCGACTTGCTTTGCCACCTGGCCTGTTGCTGGATTGAACACATCTTGTGTGCGTGTTGCCTGTGCAGATAACTGACCGCCAATCCAATGTCCGATGGTTTCCATATGCGCTCCTACTCAATGCTGTGAAACTTGCTAATTGTTCAAGTTGAATGTTTTAAATGAATCATTGTTGACAGACTATGCCCATAGAAATAGATTAGTAAAAGACGATTTTATTAATTCTTAGTTAATCATTTAGTTAACTATAAAAATATCTAATGTAATTGCTTAGGCAAGTTGGGAAAAACCACCATGAAAGAATTTAAAAGCCAAGTCAGTGATGCAGACCTACGTATTCTCAGGATCTTTAAAACGGTCGTTGAATGTGGCGGTTTCTCAGCAGCTGAAGTTGAGCTCAACATAAGCCGTGCCGCCATTAGCATTGCTATTTCAGATTTAGAAACGCGACTGGGCTTTCGTCTCTGCCAGCGTGGGCGCTCGGGCTTCTCCCTGAGCAATGAAGGCAGCCAGGTGTATGAGCACACCCTACAGTTACTTTCATCCATAGAAGACTTCCGTACACAAATCAATGCCTTACACCAAAACCTACAGGGTGAACTCAACATTGGCATTACCGACAACCTAGTAACGCTGCCCTACACTCGTATCACCAAGACGCTCGCAGCACTCAAAGACAAAGGGCCAAATGTTAAAATCAATATCCGCATGATCCCACCGAACGAAGTGGAACGTGGCGTACTCGACGGCAAGTTGCACATAGGTATTGTGCCGAATCTCAAAATTCTACACGGATTAGATTACCAGCCCCTTTATGAAGAACGCTCGCAATTATATTGCAGTGATATGCACCCCTTGTTTACTGAAAACGACGCGCTACAAAAAAGTCATCTAAAAGACTTTGATGCAGTATTGCCCGCTTATGCACAAACCCCTGAGATAAAAGCCCAGCATCAACCCCTCACCTCAACCGCGACCGCCACCGACCGAGAAGGCATTGCGTTTCTTATCCTGACAGGTCGTTACATTGGCTTTTTACCTGATCACGTAGCGGAACGCTGGGTGCGTGATGGCCGCATGCGCAGTGTGCTGCCCGACGAATGTCATTACGTCACTCAGTTCTCTACTATTACTCGTAAGGGCGCTCGTCCGAACTTGGTTCTAGAGACTTTTTTAAGCGAATTAGAGAGCACCAGCACACACCTCGACAGTCATTAAACCGATAGCATTGCATGATAATCGAACAAGATATAAACAAATTACATATCAGTCATATATGTATTAAAATTTATATCTTTCTCTAAGAGATATAAAATAACGGCATTGCCAATTTTATATCTAATACGGAGTCATCAATGAATCGCCTTTCAGGTAAAACACGCCTATTCGGTGCAATGTTGCTCACCACGGTTGCCTTAGTAGGTTGCTCTGGAGAAGAGGATGCCCAAACCCAAACCACAGAAGAGATTGTCCGCCCTGTCAAACTACTGACCATCGAAGCGACAAATGCCGTGAATATTCGTCGCTTTCCTGCTGAGCTACAAGCCAGCGAAGAAGCTGATTTAGCTTTTCGTGTAGGCGGTCAGATTATCAAATTAGATGCGATCTCGGGTCAACGAGTGAAGAAAGGCCAGTTGTTGGCAACCCTAGACCCAACCGATTACCAACTCCAAGTGGAATTAGCAGAAGCCAACCAACAGTTGGCTCAAGCCCAGTTTGAACGTATTCAAACCATGCTCAAACAGAACGCCGCGACCCGCTCCCAGTTTGATAGCGCGAAAGCAAACCTAGACCAATCCAACAACGCGCTACAAACGGCTCGCAACCAGCTTAAATACACTAAGGTTTATGCGCCTTTTAGTGGTGTTATTGCCTCTGTCGATACCGAAAACTTCCAATATGTCAGTGCTACTCAGAAGCTAATGCACATTCAAGATATTGATAACCTTGAAGTGAGTTTTCAAATTCCTGAAAACCTAGTGGCCAGCATTCGCTCAACCAAATCTGGCTATACCCCACAAGTTACGATTGATGTTGCACCAGAAGATGTTCTTTATGGGAAATATAAGGAACATAAAACAACACCAGATGTGAGTACGAAAGCTTACGATGTCACCCTTAGCTTGTTGCGTACCGGCCAAAGCCAGCACACTTTATTACCCGGTATGACCGCCAACGTAGACATTGATCTTGAGCAGCTACTGGGTAGCGTTAAACACTTCACTGTCCCTGTTGAAGCGGTACTGCGCCAAGAAAACACCACTACTGGCGAAGCAGAAAGCGCGGTTTGGGTGTATAACAAAGCCACTCAAAAAGTCGAAGCTCGTGCAGTGAAACTGGGTGTTTTACAAGGCAATTCCATTGAGATTGTTGAAGGACTGAAAGTCGGCGATCAAGTGGTAACGGCTGGGGTTCATACCCTGACAGCAAACATGATGGTACGCCCATGGACACGTGAGAGAGGCCTATAATGGATATCGCTGCCTATTTCATTGAACGTAAAGTCACTAGTTGGATGCTTACCCTGATCTTATTGATCGGGGGAGCGATTGCCTTCACCAATTTGGGCCAACTGGAAGACCCTGAGTTCACCATCAAAGACTCATTGATCATTACTACTTACCCAGGAGCATCTCCTGAGCAAGTAGAAGAAGAAGTGACTTACCCGATTGAACAAGAACTACAAAACCTGCCCTATGTGGATAAGATTACTTCCACCTCGAAATCAGGTTACTCTCAAGTTCAACTAACCATTAAAGACAGCTACCGCGCAGCAGAGCTTAAGCAAATCTGGGATGAAGTTCGCAAAAAAATCCGTGATATCGAAGGCGGCTTCCCTAGTGGCGTAAGCTCGCCGCTGGTATTTGATGATTTCGGTGATGTATACGGCGTCATGCTGGCGGTACACGGCGAAGGCTACCCCTATAAAGATCTGGAAAACTACGTTGACTACATTAAGCGCGAGCTAGTGTTGGTGGATGGTATTGCCAAGGTTACCGTAGCGGGTGAACAAAGCGAGCAAGTCACCATTGAAATTTCTCGCTCAAAATTGGCCAATATGGGCATCGCCCCGAGCCAGTTGCAGTCCTTGCTGGCCAATCAAAACAGTGTTTCCAATGCGGGCAGCGTGAAAGTCGGTAGTGAATACATTCGCATTAGCCCAACTGGGGAATTTAAAGATATTTCCGAATTGGAAAACCTGATTGTGGGTACACCAATTGATGGCAACCTCATACGTTTAAGCGATGTGGCAACAGTGAAACGCGAATACGCAGACCCGCAAAGCCATTTAGTAAACTTCAATGGCGCTAAGTCGCTATTGCTTGGGGTGTCTTTCTCTTCAGGTGTGAACGTGGTGAAAATCGGTGCGGATTTGGAAAAACGCATTGAGGAGCTAAAGTATCAGCAACCCGTTGGCATGGAAATGGACGCCATTTACTTCCAATCTAAAGAAGTGGATCGCTCCGTTTCTAACTTCCTGCTAAACCTAGCCGAAGCCGTAGGCATTGTTATCCTAGTGTTATTGGTCTTTATGGGCATTCGCTCTGGTATCTTGATCGGTTTGATCTTGCTACTGACCATATTAGGTACTTTCATTGTGATGGATTACTTCCATATCAATTTGCAACGTATCTCTCTGGGGGGACTCATCATTGCATTGGGGATGCTGGTCGATAACGCCATTGTGGTGACCGAAGGCATACTCATTGGCTTGCAGCGAGGTATGACCAAGTTGCAAGCAGCCAGCTCAGTGGTTAAACAAACCAAGTGGCCTTTGCTAGGCGCGACCATCATCGCGATAACCGCTTTCGCCCCCATTGGCTTGTCTCCTGACGCCGTAGGTGAATTTGTCGGCTCACTGTTTTATGTATTGTTAATCTCTCTATTATTGAGCTGGATTACGGCCATCACCCTAACGCCTTTCTTCTGTGACTTATTCTTCAAAGAAAGCATCGCTCAGGGTACAAGCGATGAAAATGTAGACCCTTACAAGGGCTTCTTATTCACTGGCTACAAATGGCTTTTGGATAAAGCGTTACGTTTTCGTTGGTTGACCGTGATACTACTGTTAGGCAGTTTGATTACCGCAGGTTGGGCTTTCCAATTTGTGAAGCAAGCCTTCTTCCCACCTTCAACGACTCCCATGTTTTACATGGACGTGCAGATGCCAGAAGGCACGCACATTGAAGACACTTATGCGAAAGTGGAACAGATTGAGTCTGAGCTGTTAGGGGATGAGCGTATCGAGTACGTAACCTCGACAACAGGCCAAGGTGCTCTGCGTTTCATGCTGACTTATAACGCCGAGCAAACCAACTCCAGTTATGCTCAATTTATCATTCGTACCACATCAAAAGAGGTGATTCCGGATCTGCTCACCGAGCTTTATCAAAAGATGAAGGAAGGTTACCCAGAGTTGGAAGTGAAGCTGGAAAGACTACAGCTTGGGCCTGCTGGTGGCGCTAAGATCGAAGCCCGTATTAGTGGTCCAGATCCAAAACTCTTGCGTCAATACAGCGCTCAGATCCAAGAGATTTACCGTGCTGATGGTGGCCTTGAGAACATTAAAGATGACTGGCGACAACCGGTTAAAGTGTTACGCCCTATCTTTAATGATGCCCAAGCTCGTCGTTTAGGCATTAGTAAAACCGATCTAGACAATGTGTTATTGACTAACTTCACTGGCTCACAAATTGGTTTATACCGAGAAGGCACAGATCTTTTGCCAATCGTACAAACTGTACCAGCCCACGAACGCGTATCGATTGACCAAATCCGTGACCTGCAGATCTACAGTCCTTCGTCGGGCTCTTATGTAACGCTGTCTACGCTCGTTTCTGGCTTTGAAACCCGTTGGGAAAACCCGATCATAGAGCGTCGTGACCGTAAACGTACCATCACTGTGATGGCAGACCCGAACATTCTTGGCGACGATACCGCTATGGCCGTGTTTAGTCGTATACGTGGTCCAGTGGAAGCCATTGAGCTACCCGCTGGCTACAATTTGGAATGGGGTGGTGAGTACGAAAGCAGTACAGATGCTCAAACGAACATTTTTAAAGCCCTACCAATGGGTTACCTATTTATGTTCATCATTACCATCTTGCTGTTTAACTCTATCCGTGTGCCGCTCACCATTTGGTTCTGTGTACCCTTAGCGTTGGTGGGGGTGTCATCTGGCTTACTTATCATGAACACAGCATTCGGCTTTATGTCGTTGCTTGGTTTCTTAAGTCTGTCGGGGATGATAGTGAAAAATGGCATAGTGCTGGCGGATCAGATTAATTTCGAGCGCGACCAAGGCACCGAGATTTATCAGGCAATCTTTAACTCAGCTGTCAGTCGTGTACGCCCTGTGTGTATGGCGGCAGTCACCACTATCTTAGGCATGGTGCCATTACTCTACGATGCTTTCTTCGAAGGCATGGCAGTGGTGATTTCCTTTGGCCTTGGGTTTGCGACCATTTTGACGCTAATTGCCGTGCCCGTGTTCTACGCTATGTTATTCCGTGTGAAATACAGAAAGCATGCGGAATTCGAATAACGATAAAAACCAACTAACTGCACAAGGTTAGCCTGTTATAAGGAAGGTCTATAGGGCCTTCCTTTTATGTTGTGAGGGAAGTATGAATCTTAACGAGATACTAAAACTGGACATTAAGCTATTGGTGGCTTTCATTACCATTCTGGAAGAAGGTAGTGTGTCTCGTGCCGCGGAGCGATTGGGGGTTACACAACCCGCCTTAAGTAAAAGCTTGCAGCGTTTGCGAGAAACGTTCAAAGATTCACTCTTCACTCGACAGGCTTATGGCTTAAGCCCAACCGCACGGGCTATTGAACTGAGTGACATGATAAAGCCGATACTTAACTCCCTATCGGATCTTATGCACCCTTCTGCCCTCAATTTGGAAACTCTAGATAGAAAGTTTCGAATTAAAGTCAACGAAGGGGATTTAGAAAGCTTCATTGAGCCCCTGTTAGCCGAATTACAATATAAGGCACCAGGTCTTCGACTGTCTTTAAGCAGTAACGATGAGCTGAACTTTGATGATTTACTGTCTGCGCAAACCGACATGAGCATCATGCACGCCAGTGAAACTCCCGGCAATATCCGCTCTAAACTGATTGGCTACATGGATTCCTGCGTGATCTTAAGTGAAACCAACCCGCTGTTTCACCAAAAGGAAGTGACCTTCGAAGATTTGCTCAACCATAGAAGTGTGACCCACCACTTACCGTTAAACTGCATCAACAGTTTATCTGTGACGGCGAACAAGCTTAAGAATCAGGGTTATTGTATTGAACCGACTTTGGAAACCGATAGCTTAATGGTCGCCATGCAAGCGGTGAAACGTGGCATGTCCTTCTTTGCACCGCGCTCCATTGGGGAATTATTCTTAAACGTGATCAGTACAAAACCGAATTTTTATCCGGTAAGGCTGATTCCGATGCCAAAAGAAATTATCGAACTAGATGAGCATGGCGGTAATCGCCCGCTACAGATATGCTGGCATGAACGTTCGAACAATGATCTTGCCCATCGCTGGTTGCGTGAGCGGATCATTTATTTCATGCGTGAGTCACCCTGGATGCAAGTACCAGAATAACTCCCGACTCTAAGAAAGCTTAAGGTGAAACTTAAGCTTTTTCTTTTTCCGCTCTGACCCAATCAAAACGGGGAATACTCTCACCGTTGATCTCAACACTTTCACGGAACATTGACAAAGGTCTTGCCCACCAGCCAAACTCACCGTACAAAGCCTGATAAATCACTAAACTTTCTTCTGTTTCACTGTGTTTTGCAACTCGCTCAACCCAGTACTCTGCCCCTTTATAGTGACGGTAGACCCCTAATTTCATTTCTCTCTCCTGCCGTTTTTATAAAAAACCGACCATTTTCACCTTAAAAGCTAAAATAATGTCGCAATTTAGTAATTCACACTCTTACTAGTCGCTTCACTCTTCAGCCATAATAGACCCATTCCAAATAGCGTCACTGTATTTTTCATAGGGCTGTTTATGTATCTAGTTAGACCTGTTGATTTTGCCGATCTGCCCGCTCTAGAGCGACTTGCTCAGCAAGCAGGCATTGGCTTCACCAATTTTCCAGCCAATCGAGAACGCCTTAACGATAAAATTGCGTCTTCACGCCGCTCTTTTCAAACCGACGTCGTCTTGCCAGGCAACGAATCCTACTTGTTTGTGCTAGAGGATACTAGTAGCAATGAAATAGTCGGAACCTGTGGTATGGAAGCCATGGTAGGAACGGAGACGCCTTTTTACAGCTACCGTATTGATGAAGTCGTTCACGCGTCGCCTCAGCTGCAAATCCATAACCGTATTTCTGCGCTGTTCCTATGCCATGACTACAGTGGCACCAGCCGCCTAATGGCCCTCGTGATGGATAAGGCCCATCAGAATCACGAAGCCATGTCTCTGCTTTCTCGAGCACGCCTATTGTTTATGGCTCGTTACCCTGAACGCTTCACTAAGCGCTGTTTCGTTGAGATCCGCGGTGAAAGTGACAAGCATGGCTATTCCCCTTTCTGGGAAGCGTTAGGCAAACACTTTTTCACCATGGACTTTCAAAAAGCGGACTATTTGTCAGGCATCAGTAATAAGCACTTCATCGCGGATCTGATGCCAAGATACCCAATCTATGTACCGACCCTTCCCGCTGAAGCCCAAGATGTCATCGGTGTTGTCCACGAAGAATCAGGACAAGGCACTGATATTTTATTGGAAGAAGGTTTTGAATTCCGCGGCTATGTGGACATATTTGATGCAGGCCCGACCATCGAGTCCCGCGCTGAGAACCTACGCACGGTTAGCCAACAAAAAACTGGCAAAGCCTTGCTACAGCCATCAGGCACAACGGCCAACAAAAATGCACAAATGCACCTAATCGCAACCGGTCATTTAGAGAATTTTCGTGTCACTGCTGCCTTAGCTGAGCCTCAGGCAGCAGGACTTTCGATTAATCAGGCGACCCAAGAAGGTTTAAATATTTCCTCTGGGAGCCAAGTTCAGTGGGCTATTCTTTAATGGCTAATGACAAACAACCCTTTATTTACTCATCCATCCTGTGGAGGTTTTTCTTATGATGGTAATTCGCCCCATCCAGCAAAGCGATCTAGATTCCCTGTATCGCTTAGCCGAAAAAACAGGCATTGGCTTTACTTCACTAGTAGCCGACACAGACATACTGCAAGCTAAAATTGATGCTGCGATTCGCTCTTTCTCGAAAGAATATGTCAGCAAGCCTGCTAACGAAGACTACTTGATGGTACTCGAAGACACAGAAACCGGTGATGTTGTGGGTACCACAGGCTTACTTGCTGCGGTTGGCTTAGATGAGCCCTTCTACAGCTACCATTTAGGCACCATTACTCATGCATCCCGTGAGTTGGGCGTACACAACATTATGCCAACGCTCATATTGAATAATGACTTCACAGGGGTCAGTGAGATTTGTACGCTCTTCTTAGAAGAAGGCTACCGTCATTCTAAAAATGGCCAGTTGCTCTCGAAATCTCGTTTCATGTTTATGGCTCAATACCCTGAACGCTTCACGGATAAGATCTTCGCCGAAATGCGCGGTGTTTGTGACGAAAATGGCGTTTCTCCGCTTTGGGAAAGTCTTGGTCGTCACTTCTTCTCTATCGATTTTGACCGTGCCGACGAGCTGACTTCCCTAGGCAGCAAGCAGTTCATTGCCGAACTGATGCCAAGCAACCCAGTGTACGTGAACTTGTTATCAGCAGAGGCTAAGGCCGTCTTGGGTCAGGTACACAAAAACACTGTGCCTGCTCGCAGACTGCTAGAGCAAGAAGGCTTCCGCTTTGAAAACTATGTGGATATTTTTGATGGCGGCCCAACCCTTGAAGCCCGCGTACAAGATATTCGTGCGGTACGAGAAAGTCGCTTATATCTCGCCAACATTGGCCAACCTAAGAGCACTGACCAAGGCAACTATTACATTGTTGCCAACACCAAGGTCAAAGATTTCCGCTGTATTTTAATTCAGCGACCAACGGCTCCGAACAGCGCCATTGTGCTTAGCCAAGATGAAGCCGACACCCTGTGTATCGTCAATAAGGACCCTGTACGTATCGTTGAGCTTTC
Source organism: Marinomonas dokdonensis (assembly GCF_052747885.1). Lineage (NCBI taxonomy): Bacteria > Pseudomonadati > Pseudomonadota > Gammaproteobacteria > Oceanospirillales > Oceanospirillaceae > Marinomonas > Marinomonas dokdonensis. The sequence continues at coordinate 488,645 of NZ_JBRAND010000003.1, read as the reverse complement.
TCCCAATTAATCACCCAATCAAGCAAGGTAACATGATGAAACAAGCAAATTTTATAAATGGACAGTGGTTGATTGGTGAAGGTCAGCTGTCAAAATCTATCGACCCAAGCGATGCGAGCCTAGTATGGCAAGCCAAAAGCGCTTCTACCACTCAGGTCGACCTCGCCATTGACGCAGCTCGCCAAGCCTTTCCTACTTGGGCAAATTTAGCCCTCGAAGAACGCTTAGCAATTATCGACGCCTTCGGTGAGCTACTAAAAGAAAACAGCGAAAATATCGCGCATATCATCAGCCGTGAAACGGGCAAACCTATTTGGGAAACTCGCACAGAAGCCGCTGCTATGGTGGGAAAAATCGCGATTTCTAAACAGGCTTACCATGAGCGTACAGGCGAAAAGAGCACGGCTATGCCCGGCGCTACGGCCCGTTTACGTCACCGTCCTCACGGCGTAGTAGCCGTATTTGGCCCTTACAACTTCCCGGGGCATTTGCCAAACGGACACATAGTTCCGGCCTTAATCGCGGGAAATACCGTGGTCTTCAAGCCCAGTGAACAAGCGCCAGCGACGTCCGATCTTATTATTCAATTATGGCAACAAGCCGGCCTACCTGATGGGGTACTAAACTTAATCCAAGGGGAAAAAGAAACCGGCATCGCCTTGGCAAATCACGCCGGCATTGATGGGCTTTTCTTCACCGGCAGCCCTCAAGTTGGTCACATTTTGCACCAAAGTTTTGCGGGCCATCCGGGTAAAATCCTGGCATTGGAAATGGGCGGCAATAACCCTTTACTTGTCTCTGATAAAATTGCCGATGCCCGTGCCGCGGTGCATGAAATCATTCAGTCAGCCTTTATTTCAGCAGGACAACGCTGTACTTGTGCCCGTCGCTTGTTGATTCCTGCAGGGGAATTTGGCGATAAGTTGCTAGCGGATCTTGTTAGCGCCACCAAAGCCTTAAAAATTGACCGTTTTGACGCTGAAGACGCACCTTTCATGGGGCCTGTCGTGTCTGCCGCAGCAGCCGACGGCCTGATAGAAGCCTATCAAAATCTTGTTTCGCTTGGTGCTGAGCCAGTGTTACCAATGCAGCGCGGTGAAGCGAACACAGGCTTTGTAACACCCGCCATTGTGGATGCCACCAAGATGCTTGATCAGCTTCCAGACCAAGAATACTTTGGCCCAATCTTAACCGTCATTCGCTATAGTGATATGTCCCAAGCCATGACCATCGCCAACAACACCAAGTTTGGCTTATCGGCGGGTATCTTGTCGGACGAAATCAGCGAATACGAGTGGTTCTTACAACATAGCCGTGCTGGCATCATTAACTGGAACCGTCAAACTACTGGCGCATCCAGTGCAGCACCTTTCGGTGGTACAGGGGCGAGTGGTAACCACAGAGCAAGTGCTTACTACGCGGCTGACTACTGCGCTTACCCTGTTGCCAGCATTGAAGCTGACAGCTTAAGCATGCCAGAGAAGCTACTACCTGGGCTAAGTTTATAGCCTAGGTCCGCGTTTCGCGGTATCGCCAGCCCCAGATTAGACGAGTTTAGAGGTATTTATGAAAACCATGGCAGAAGCCAATTTTGACGGCTTAGTGGGTCCTACTCACAACTACAGTGGCCTTTCCTATGGAAATGTGGCTTCACTTAACAATTCGGCGCGAGCCTCCAACCCTAAAGCCGCGGCTAAGCAGGGTTTGGTGAAAATGAAAGCGCTAGCTGATATGGGGTTTGTCCAAGGTGTTCTAGCCCCCCATGAACGCCCTCATATACCTTCTTTACGACGTTTAGGCTTTACCGGTAGCGATGAGAGCATTCTTGCTAAAGCCGCTCAGCAAGCGCCTAAGATCCTCGCTGCTGTGTCTTCTGCTTCGTGTATGTGGACAGCCAATGCAGCAACAGTCTCCCCCAGTGCTGACACTCAAGATGGCCGAGTCCATTTTACTCCTGCCAACTTGGTGAATAAATTCCACCGCTCGATTGAACATGAAACCACTGGCGCTATTTTGCGTGCGACCTTTAGAGACAGTGACTACTTTGCTCACCACTCAGCTCTACCAGGCGTCGAGCATTTTGGTGACGAAGGGGCTGCCAACCATACCCGTTTCTGTGATGGCTATGGTCAAGCAGGCATTGAGTTCTTTGTTTATGGGATGGAAGCCTTTAATACCCAAGCACCAAGACCACAGAAATTTCCCGCTCGACACACCCTAGAAGCTTCTCAAGCGGTGGCTCGAAGCCATGGCCTTAATGAAAGCCAAGTTGTCTACGCACAACAAAACCCAGAGGTTATCGATGCCGGGGTGTTTCATAACGATGTTATCGCGGTCGGTAATGGCAATGCGCATTTCTACCATCAAGAAGCCTTTCTTGATACGGCAAAAATGAAGCAGGATTTATTAGCAGCTTGGGGGGATCGTCAGAACGAATTCCACCTTATTGAAGTGCCTAGCCAAGCGGTTTCAGTGGATGACTGCATCCACTCATACTTGTTTAATAGCCAGCTTTTAAGCCGTGGCGACAACGACATGGTGTTGATCGTACCGGGAGAATGTGAAAACAACCCTCGCGTCTGGGCTTACTTGAACGAACTCGTTGCTAGCCGAGCACCGATTAATGAAGTCAAAGTGTTCGACCTGAAGCAGAGCATGAGTAATGGCGGCGGCCCTGCCTGCCTACGTTTACGTGTCGCTCTTAGTCCAGAAGAGCAAGCCGCCGTTAACCCAGCCACCTTGATGAACGATCGATTGTTTGAGCGTCTAAATACTTGGGTGGATAAGCATTACCGTGACGAATTATACGAAGCAGATTTAGCCGATCCTAAACTGCTCATAGAAAGCCGTGAAGCGCTGGATGAGTTAACTCAGATCATGAATCTGGGCAGTGTTTACGAGTTCCAAAAGGTCTAAAAAAAAGCCCCAGCACGACATTAAGTCATGCTGGGGCTTATTTATTCAGGGCTTATTTCTAGTTAGAAATGCTCACCATTTTCATAATAGTCCTGCCCCTTAATATCTCGAAACACCACCGTAATATCTTTGCCTACATCCGTTAATGGACGCACTAGGTCTTCAACCGCTTGCACCACTTTGAGTTTTATTTCTGGCCCACGGTCGAACCATAGCATTTCAAAGAATGGATACGCAGGGGAAGCACCGCCCATCACCAAATAAGTGCTGGCTTGGTACTCCAGGGTAAAGTGCGAGTTAGGGGTATCCGTAATGACGGCTAAGCGTTCGATAAGTAAATCCCCTACTGACTCTATATCTTCAAATGGTAATCCACGAACACGTAAATGAGGCATATTAATCCTTAAACAATAAAGGGCATAAACAAAAAAAGGGACTAGGTCCCTTTCTATTTTTGTGACATTAAAATGGCTTAATAGTCATCCACATAATCAAAAGAGTGGGTTTCAATGACCTGACCATCACGGATAATGTCGACGCTCCAAGTGCCATCAAAGCCAGGCATGAGTCGCTTACTAGACCAGACACGCCAGCGGTCGCCACCGATTTCAAAGCCAACATCCGCTTGATCGATACCGTCCAGTTTCCAACGGTGAGTCACCAAACTGCCTGACATGCCACGCAAATCTGTAAAGAAATACACTCGCTGTATTTCGCCGTATTCTACTTTGATTGTGTTACCAATATCGTCAATTGGCTCACGATCTATAACATCACTCGAAAACACAGCACGGGCAACATTAGCGTCTTCTGCCCATGCCTGAGTCACCGCAGACAAGGATAAAGCACACACCACAACAAACTGAACAAGCACTTTCCACATAATCAAATCCTAATACGATTCTCAGTGTTCACAACCTAACAACTTATTCCCAACTTTATCCAGCATAGTGTTTTTTGCTAGAAAAAATAGCCTTATTAACAATAAAACACGATCTTTATTGTACATTAGGTGAACGAAATTAATTGCTAAAAGTTAGCAAGAAACACTTAAGTTACGTATTCAATTTGATGATAGCGATTATTTTCCTTGGCGATCTGCAAGAGGCGTCGAGAAGGTATATTCCATATCCCAAGGGAAGCGAATCCAAGTATCTTGGCTGACTTCAGTGATAAATGTATCGACTAAAGGTTTACCGGCGGGTTTGGCGTAGATGGTCGCAAAATGCGCTTTTGGTAGCATTTCTCGTACTTTCGCTGCGGTACGACCAGTGTCCACCAGATCGTCAATCAAGATGAAGCCTTCGCCGTCACCTTCCACACCTTTCAGTACGTTTAGCTCTCCTTGCTTCATGGCGGCGCCACCTTCTTCTGCGCTGTAACTCACCACACAGATAGTGTCGATTAGACGAATGTCCATTTCACGACACAAAATGGCCGCTGGCACCAAACCACCACGAGTAATGGCAATAATGCCTTTCCAAGGACCCTGCTCCAGTAAACGCCACGATAAAGCGCGGGCGTTGCGGTGTAACTCTTCCCAAGATACTGGAAAATCCTTTGAATACGGGGTCATGTAAAGCTCCTAAGCTTAGTTTTAATAAAGGTATTATCGGAATACTAAAATTTTAGCGGCATTGGTAGGCCGGCTGCAACTAAAGTTACCCGTTCGGTCAATTTTGCCAGTTGTTGGTTCAATAGTCCCGCTTCATCGGCAAAACGACGCGCCATGGCATTCATTGGCATGATGCCCAAGCCCACCTCACTGGACACTAACACTAGTTCCCCTTCAAAATTTGCCACGGCCTCTAACAAAGCGGCTTTTTCAGCAGCAAAACGGGCTTCATCTTCAAGGCAGATAAGGTTTGTCAGCCAAAGAGTTAAACACTCCACCAAAACACTTTGCTGGCCAGCACTTAAGGTATTTAGATGTGCCGCCAAAGCTATGGGTTCTTCTATGAGTTGCCAATGGCTAGGTCGACGATCTTGATGAATGCGCACTCTGGTCGCCATTTCTTCATCCCACACTTGGCTAGTAGCCAGATAACAAACCTCTTGCTCAGTGTCCGCTACGAGTTGCTCCGCATAGGCACTTTTACCACTGCGCACACCTCCTAAAACTAAATGTCTCATGCTAAATCCCGGCCTCCGGCACCTTTTAGTAAACCAATCAGCGCCTTATCCAACGGGCGCATTTCATCCATGGCAGGTAACGCTACGCGAATCCAGCCTTCCCCTAAGCGCACATGAACCCCAACCTGATGCAGCCATGCAAATACCTGTTGGGCATACTCATAGCTTTCTAATTGCCAGGTCGCAAACAAAGGCGTCATGGCATACTCTTGGCTGTCAAAAATCGTATTGAACTTAGGAACTAGGGTTTCCATAAAAGTACGCTGACGTTGCTGTAAAGACTGCAATGCACTCTGCTGCCATGCTTGGTCTGCCAACGCTTTACCGACTATATATAAACTAGGTGTTGCCACCGGCCAAGGGCCTAACAAGTTACATAAAACAGCTTGCCAAGCTTGTGCACAAAAAACAAAGCCGACTCGTGCCCCAGCTAAACCGAAGAACTTACCCACCGAGCGTAAGATGAACAGAGATTTATCCCCTTCATCGACAGAGTCTAAAAAACTTAATTCTGGCTGAGCGTCCACAAAGGCTTCGTCTATTACTAAGTGTCCGGCTTGAGCTTGCGCCTTAGCATGCACGGCTTGCAGATTTTTACGATCGTAACTTTGCCCTGTTGGATTATTGGGGTTAATCACCACCGCCACACTCCAAGTGTTAGATAGTAAATCTTCTAGAGTGTCGTAGAAGCGCACTTCATAGCCCCACTTCCGCCAAGCAAAAGCATGCTCTTGATAGCCAACTTTCGGCACCATCACAATTTGATTTTCTGTTGCCTCGGTCGTTTTTAACAACAAGGGCAACGCTTCGATGATTTGTTGAGAGCCACTGCCGATGGCGACGGGCTTAACACCAAAGTAATCACCGGCTTGAGCCATTAACAAGCTTTGATTTGGCAGTTCCATCCATAAAGTTGAGTCTATTTCAGGAATAGGCCAAGGCTCACGGTTACAGGCGGAAGAAAGGTCCAACCAATTTTGTGCAGTGTCACCGACTTGTTGTTGCCAAGCTACTAGATCACCGCCATGTTTGGGAGGTGTTAAAGTAAGAGACATATAACCAGCCCCCATAAATACACAGATTTATCCACCAGAGAAATGGCCTCTAATAAATGTTTGGGTTGCGGTTTTACCCCTTCGCCCAAAGTGGGACGCGATTCAGTTTTGCCAAAATAAATGGCATCGCCCCCAAGTTCAACACCCAGCGCACCCGCACCGGCAGCCATCACAGGCCCTGCATTTGGGCTTTTCCAGCGCGCCGAAGGACGACGAGCACTGGCTAAAGCTGTACGCCAATGACCACATGCCCCATAGCTATAGACCACCAATCGAGCGGGCAAGTAATTCAACACATCGTCAAAGCGCGCGGCAAACCAGCCAAAGTAGAGGAAGTTTTCATTTTTATAGCCCCACATGGCATCCAGGGTATTGGCCAAGCGATACAGTAAAACCCCAGGAGCGCCTAACATTAAGAACCAGAAAATAGGGGCAAAAATAGCGTCACTGCCATTCTCTAACACTGACTCAATACCAGCCTTGGCGACCTCATCTGCGCTCAAACTTTGGGTATCTCGACTAACAATGCGCGACACAGCCAAACGCGCCTCATCTAAATCGGCACTTTCTAAGGGGGTAGCATTGAGCGGCTTAGCAATGGCTAAACCATGTTCTCGTAAACTTTGCCAGCCAATCGCAAAATACAGCACCAGTACACTCAGTAGGTTTTCCAGCCAAGTTGGCAGGACGGCACAAACATAGGCTAATAGCCACACAGCGGGCACCACAGCAAGCCCCCAAGCTAAGACTCCTGCCCAGCGTTGACGGGCAGAATTTTCCGTTAAAGATAACTGGCAATATTGACGGCACAGATCCACCCAGCGCCCAAAAAAGATCAGTGGATGCCATGACTTTGGCTCGCCACAAAGACGATCAATAAGCAGTGCCAAGATGAGAATCCAACCCGTAGAAGAAATAAAGCCCGTAAGAGCGTCAAAAATAGAGGAGATCATGTTTATAAGTCGTTTTTTCACTTAACAAGCTAATAAGGTAGGGTAGAATTCTAACACCTTATTGATTTAAAACGTGATGATACTGAATGCCAGCTTTTAGTTTAATGGTCCAAGGGACCACTTCCGATGCCGGAAAGAGCACACTGGTGACGGCTCTATGTCGCCTGTTGGTTCGTCGTGGCATAGCCGTTGCCCCTTTCAAACCACAAAACATGGCTCTTAACAGTGCTGTCACGCCCGAAGGAGACGAGATAGGCCGTGCCCAAGCGGTTCAAGCTTACGCAGCAGGCTTAGCCCCCCATGTGGACATGAACCCTATCCTATTGAAGCCCAATACAGATACGGGCGCTCAGGTGATAGTTCATGGCAAAGCGGTAGGCAACATGAACGCTGTGGGCTATCACCAATATAAAAGCATCGCCAAACAAGCGGCGCTGACCTCCTACGAACGTTTGGCGGACCAATACCAAGCGGTCCTCATTGAAGGTGCTGGCAGCCCTGCAGAAATTAATTTACGCGCTCGAGATATCGCCAATATGGGCTTTGCCGAAGCGGTTGATTGCCCAGTTATTATCATTGCAGATATCGACAAAGGGGGCGTATTTGCTCATCTAGTGGGAACACTGGATTTACTCAGTGCTAGCGAGCAACAAAGAGTTATTGGCTTTGTCATCAATCGTTTTCGCGGCGACATTAGCTTGTTGCAATCTGGTCTGGATTGGCTAGAAGAGCGCACCGGCAAGCCTGTTCTAGGTGTACTGCCATTTTTACCCGGCTTTCACCTAGAGTCAGAAGATGCCGTCGCCCATAGCCCAACAAAAGATGATCAGCAAGCCTTGCTGCAAGTGGTCATTCCGATATTACCTCGCACCAGTAACCACACAGATTGGGATGCCTTACGCCTGCACCCTAACGTTCAAGTGACCTTAGTGGGTGCCAATCAAACCATTCCCCCTGCGGATTTAGTCATCTTGCCCGGTAGCAAAAGCGTACAAACTGACCTTGCTTTTTTACGTCAAGCTGGCTGGAGTGAATACCTTGCTAAGCACCTTAGATATGGCGGCAAGGTCATGGGCATTTGCGGTGGTTTCCAAATGCTAGGAGAAAAACTTTCAGACCCTTTAGGCCTTGAAAATAAAGAACTTAACTCGCAAGCAGAGGGCTTTGGTTATATCCCTATGAACACTGTGCTTGAAGCACAAAAGCAACTCAAACAGTGTGGAGGAAAACTTAATATCCAAGGCCAACAAGCCGAATTAAGCGGCTATGAAATACATTGTGGGGTGCCGCACTTTCACCAAGACATACAGACCTTCGCTGAACTCGACAACGGCCATCAGGATGGCTATGTATCTCCAGACGGACAAATCATCGGCACTTACCTCCATGGCGTGTTTGATCACCCAGAAGCGTTACAGACATTGCTAGAATGGGCGGGCGCAACACAGGCAGATCGTTTTGATTATCAAAGCTTTCGTGAGCAAGAAATTGACCGCCTTGCTGACAGTGCCGAAAAACACATGGACATCGATCAACTCATCGCACAATGCCGAGCCTTTGCCGAAGTCTAGCTACTCTCCTTCTTCTCAGTACTTAGAAGAACTGAGCGCCAAAAGTAATTATTACCTTTGGCGCTCACCTCCCCTTACCTTTTTGTAGATCAGCTGTTATAACAGAGGAATGGGACATTTTTGTCCAGATTCTGATTTTCTGCTGAGGAAATTCAAGGCCTAAAGTTGGCATTAATTTTTCATTAGCCCATAAACAATAATAACAATCAGGCAAAACTCTTATGAAGGCTTTTATCCCTTTATGGATCAAACAAATCGGCATTGGTGGGCGTTTATTTCTCGCTTTTGTGTTGATATCTTCAATCACATTACTGGCCAGTGTGCTGGTTACCCACACCTATTTAGACTTAAGTAATCGACTTACGTCTCTTAAACAACAAGATATTCCTGGCCTCGATGCGGCCGCACGCCTTAATGACAAAAGCCGCTTGATTGTAGCGACAGCTCCATTATTGGTAACAGCAGAAGCCAATGCCATTCGTAAAAATGCCATGCAAGAACTGCAAGTTGCCATCCTAGAAATGGACACTCTGATGCGTAATTTACCCGACTATAATCGCTATTTTGTTGAATTAATTACGCAAATTCATAATAGCCTTACTCTGCTGAATCGAAGCGTTGAACAAGGTGAGCAGGTACGAGCACAGATTTATCAGCAAAGTTTACATATCTACCCATCTTTTGAAATTCTAATGGCTGAAATCATGTCCCTTACAAATGCGGAACAGTTGTCATCTATCACTGAACGTTTGTATTACCTCTCTGGATTAATTGAAAAAGTCAGTAATGACACCTCCTTTAATGAGCTTGATTACACATTCTTGCGATTAGAAAAGTTGGGGGGCGAAATACAACAAGCTCTACAAAAACCAACAAGCATTCCTGCCTCATTAGAGACAAAAATCACTCAATTTGTTGCTCTCGGTTCACGCCAAGGTGAGCTATTTAAATTAAAAAATGAAGAGCTGGAACTACGCTACCAGCAAAGCTACTTTCTCAGTAATAGCCAAAACCATATTCAGCAATTAGCAGCGCAAGTTAACCAATATACGAATCAAACCAATGCTAGTATCCGTAGCTCCCTTGATAGCGCCCTACAATTAATGAATATTAGTGTGCGTAATGTGTTGCTGCTTTCCTTAATAAGTTTAACCACCGCTTGCGCTATTTCATGGTTTTACGTTCGCAAAAATGTCCTACAACGCATCTTAGCTCTGCAGAAAAACATGCGGGCTATTGCCAGCTCGCAACTGGAAACAGAGGTGCAAATTATTGGTCGAGATGAAATATCTTCAATGGCCAGAGACTTAAAGTTCTTCCAAGATACCGCTATTAAAGTAGAGCGTACCAACCAACAATTAGCTGCAGAGGTTGAAGAGCGTATTGCGGCAGAAAAGCAGCTAAAGACCACCCAATCAGAACTGGTTCAGGCGGGTAAGCTCGCTGCTTTAGGGCAGTTAAGTGTGGGTATTACCCATGAAATTAATCAGCCTCTTACTGCCATATCAAGCCATATCCATACCGCTAAACGCTATTTAGAAAGGCATCAATTCGACAAAGTGACAGCGAGCTTAAATAAGATCAATCATCTACTGAATAAAACCGCTGGGATTACTCATCACTTAAAAGCCTTTGCTCGTGAAGCAGGAACAGAATGTTATGCGGTTGATTTAAAAAAGGTAATTCAAGAAGCGGTCGATCTAATGCGTCCCCCAATCAATGAGAATAACTGTGAATTGAAGTATCAGCAGCACAATGACTTATGGGTGCTTGCTGAGCCAATACGATTAGAGCAGGTTTTGGTTAATCTACTCAGCAACGCTGTAGACTCCCTAACAGACAGCACTAGTAAAACAATCACGATTAAAACAGAAGTTTTAGAGACTAAAGTGCTCATCCATGTCATAGACACAGGTTGTGGAATCAAAAAAGAGCATTTGAACGAGATTTTCGACCCCTTTTATACCCAAAAAGAGGTTGGTGAAGGCTTAGGTTTAGGCCTGTCCATCAGCTACAACATCATCCAAGATTTTGGTGGCCGCATATTAGTGACCTCTACAGAAGGTGAAGGTAGCTGTTTTTCCCTAGAGTTAAAAAAATACAATAATTAAAAACTTGAGGTTTATATGCTAAGTGATATCTGCATCATGATAGTTGATGATGAACAATCCATTCTTGAGGCATTAACAGAAATGTTAGAACTTGAAGATTTCCATGTTGAAGTTTTCAAACAACCTGACAGAGCGCTGCAATCACTAAGAGAAAATAGCCCTGTGGTTGTACTAAGCGACGTTAAAATGCCCAAAATGGGCGGTTTAAGCCTATTAGCTCAAATACACTCTCTCGATAAAGACATCCCTGTCATTCTGATGAGTGGCCATGGCGATATTCCTATGGCGATTGAGGCCATGAGAGAAGGAGCTTATGACTTCTTGGAAAAGCCCTTAATACCAGATGTGTTAATTCAACAGTTACATAGAGCTATCGAAAAGCGTCAATTAATCTTAGAAAATCGCAAACTTCGCCAGGGATTACAACAGCATCAAGGTATAGAAAGCACAATCATTGGCGATTCAAGCGCCATCCAAGCCATTCGCCAACAAATACTTTCTTTAGCTCAAGCGAATGTAGATACCATCATTTATGGTGACACTGGTTGTGGTAAAGACGTTGTAGCAAGGGCTTTACACGAATACAGTGAAAGAAAAGAGCAACGTTTTATTGCCATTAACTGTGGCGGAATGAGTGAAAGTCTCATCGAAAGCGAATTATTCGGTCATGAAGCAGGCTCTTTTACTGGCGCTAGCAAACGCCATATAGGTAAGATTGAAGCTGCTAATGGCGGAACCTTATTTCTTGATGAAATAGAAACCATGCCTATTTCAGTACAAATAAAACTATTAAGAGTGCTACAAGAACGAGCCATTGAGCGCGTTGGTAGCACAAAAACCATTCCTTTGACCTTAACAGTTATTGCTGCCAGCAAAGAAAATCTCGCACAATTGGGAGATGCAGGCCTCTTTAGAAAAGACCTATTTTACCGTTTAAATGTCGCCAGTTTGACGATTCCACCCTTAAAAGACCGCCCTGAAGACGTATTACCTTTGTTCCACTTTTATGTCTCACAAGGGGCAAAACGCTATCAAAAGCCAGTTACAGAAGCGGATGCAAACACTCTCAATCGACTATTGCAGCATGATTGGCCTGGAAACGTCCGGGAGCTAAAAAATGCCGCTGATCGTTTCGTGCTAGGCATTAGTGAGGCTTCTATCGACTCGATCAAGGCTCAAGATGAAAGTGTTGGCTGCTATGAAGAGCGCATGGAGCAATTTGAAAAGCAATTACTTATTGATGGCCTAAGAGCGACCCAAGGTCAGCTTAATGATGCGGCAGAGCTTCTGAATTTATCCAGAAAAACCCTCTATCGAAAAATGAGAAAACACCAGCTGGATAAGCAAAACTTCAAACTCTCCGACGACTCAGGACAACTTTGACCCATTTACCAATTTTATGAAGACAAAGATGACCCAAAGAAAAGGCCCTCTAATATCTAAAAGCTATAAAGCTTTGATAAATATATATTTTTTATTTTTGGCATCCGCTTTGCTCTAGCCTATTACCCCACAATAGTTGGGCTAACGCATCTCCGTCTACGGAACCTCCCGACCGGTGATAAAAATAAAAAAAATGTGTTGAGGAAAGAATAATGTCTAAAAAAATACTAACAGGACTATTAGTTTCAGGATCTTTGTTGCTAACCAGCATGGCGCAAGCTGCAGATTGTAACCATCGCGGCGTGCTTGATGAAAAGTTCTGTGATGAAAACATGGATCTCGTTGCAGATACACCGAAAGACCCTAGCCAGTGGCGTGACCCAAGCACTCTTGTGTTTACTTATACGCCAGTGGAAGACCCTGCCGTTTATAAAGATGCCTTCCATGAATTCCAAGAATACCTCACCAAAAAAACAGGCAAGAAGGTCATCTACTACACAGTCCATTCTAATGCCGCTGAAGTTGAAGCAATCCGATCTGGCCGTTTACACATTGCTGGCTTTTCAACTGGCCCTACTGGTTACGCTGTTAACTTAGGTGGTTATGTTCCTATCGCAGTCAAAGGCACAGCAGAAGCTTTCCAAGGCTATAACCTAATCATAGTAACCAAGCCTGACAGTGGCATTAAAACGGTTGATGATCTAAAGGGGAAAGTGGTTGCTCACACCTCAGCTTCTTCTAACTCGGGTAACCTTGCACCTCGCGCCTTATTTCCAAACTTAGGCATCACTCCAGATAAAGACTACCAAGTGAAATACTCAGGTAAGCATGATCAATCCATCATGGGTGTACTATCTGGAGATTACGATGCTGCCCCAGTCGCGTCAGACGTATTTAAACGCATGGTTGATGCAGGGCGTATTAAAGCGGAAGACTTCCGTATTATTTATACTAGCCCACGCTTTCCTACTTCTGCATTTGGCTACGCTCATGATTTGAACCCAGAGCTAGTTGAAAAAATTAAAGATGCTTTCTTTACTTTCCGTTTCTCTAAAGAAATGCAAGACACCTTCGGTGGCGCGGATCGATTCTTTCCTATCACTTACAAAGAAGACTGGGCTGTTATTCGTGATATCGCACACGCAACAGGTACAGCGTATACAAAAACTGGTTTACAAAAACTAGCGGAAAAAGAAGCAGAGAAAGCAGCTAAAAAACGAGCAGCAGAACTGGCTAAACAAAACGGTTAGCCGCCTCCCGTAATCCTATTTAACTTTTTTGACCTTAATAAAAGGCTATGTGATGGTGAGAATCACATTGCATAGCCTTGCTCGTCTTTAGGAATTTATTATGCAAACAACTGCACCCAACTCTCTACTTTCCATTCGCGGCTTACACAAGGAATATGTTGCTGGTAACGCGATTTTAAAAGGAATTGATATCGATATAGAAGAACAAGGCATTATCGCCATTATCGGCCCTTCCGGTACGGGTAAAAGTACCTTACTACGCTGTATTAACCGTCTAATCGACCCAACACAAGGACAAATTTTATTAGAGCAAGAAGATTTGTCACAAGCCAGCGGCAAGCAGTTGCGCACATTACGCCGCAAAATCGGCATGGTTTTCCAAGAATACAATTTGGTTGAGCGCTTAACGGTTATAGAAAATGTGTTAACTGGCCGATTAGGTTATATGTCAGCGTGGGATGCTTGGCGCCGAAAATTTTCGCAAGAAGACATAAATACCGCGTTTCAACTATTGGAAGCCGTTGGCCTCGCAGAGCATGCTAAAAAACGAGCTGACAGCTTATCCGGCGGACAGAGGCAGCGTGTGGGTATTGCTAGAGCAGTCATGCAAAACCCTCGACTGCTACTAGCTGACGAACCAACGTCTTCACTAGACCCGAAAACAGCCGTCGAGATCATGGAGCTTCTAGAGCGTTTTGCTGAAGAGAAAAACATGCCTGCTCTCGTCAATATACATGATGTAAACCTAGCACGACGTTATGCAAAACGTATGATAGGCATGAGTAATGGTGTTGTTATTTATGATGGCGCTCCAGAAGGTATTACTGATGATCACCTAAAACAAATTTATGGAGGTGAATCATGGCTCGTTTAACACCCAATAACCAATATGAAGACCCATTCAAAGCAAGTTGGCTGATCCGCTTCGCCTGGCTAAGCGTCGCTGCTTATCTAGCTTACTCGTTCAACGCTATGGGTTTAGAGTGGGAACGAATTCAGCAAGGTCTAGGTCAAGCTGGAATCCTATTGGATCGTATGTTTCCACCTAACTTCTCTCGCTGGGAGCTACTTTTAAGTGGCCTGGCTGAGAGTTTGGAGATTGCGGTGATCGCCAGTATTACAGGTATCGTGCTATCGCTCTTCTTTGGATTATTTTCTGCCCGTAACTTAATGCCAAATTGGATCAGCATACCTATGCGAGGTCTCATCGCTTTATGTCGCACCTTTCATCCCGTGATCATTGCGATTTTGTTTGTTAAAAGTGTCGGATTTGGCGCCCTTGCGGGGATTCTTACTCTCGTTGTTGCCTCCATTGGCTTTATTGCTAAGTTATTTGCAGAAGCGATTGAAGAGATATCTTTAAAGCAAGTAGAGGCTGTACGTGCTACCGGAGCTGGCTTTGTCAGTGTAATTTTGTTCTCTGTCATGCCACAAGTTTTTGCCCGTTTTATAGGTTTTTCTACCTACCAACTCGACTCTAATCTTCGCAACTCCACCATGGTCGGTATTGTGGGTGCCGGAGGACTTGGCGGTACGTTATTTTCGGCGTTTCAACGCTTTGACTATGATTTCGTCGCCGCGATTCTTATCACCATTATTGCGATCATCATGGTGGGCGAGTTTTTATCTAACATTGTGCGCCGTATTTTTAGTTAGGTGTGAAGGAGAGTATTATGCAAACAAGTATTAACCATCATTGGCAGCGATTCACACTTAAACAAAAACTCTCTCGTTACAGTGTGTATTTAGTATTGGTTATCGCGTTAGTACAGTCCGTACAAAACGTGGAAGTCATCCCTGAATTTTTCTATGACGCGCCAGAGCAAATGGCGGATATGTTTAGCCGCATGTGGCCTATGGAGTGGAGTTATTACCCGCTTTCGGTTCATGACGCTATTATCGAAACCTTAAACATCGCAACGATCGGCACCTTGCTAACTCTTATTATCGCTGTTCCACTTGCTTTGATGAATGCCAGCAACATTACTCGCTCAGTTTGGAGCCAATGGATTGCGCGTTTCTTCTTAGTATCCTCCCGATCAGTTAACTCATTGGTTTGGGCGCTACTATTCGTGGCTATCTTTGGACCCGGGGTCATTGCTGGAGTATTAGCCATTGCATTTCGTTCGGTCGGCTTTGTCGGTAAACTTTTAGCGGAGGCATTGGAAGAGGTAAATATGGGATCTGTCGAGGCAATACGCGCAACAGGCGCTTCCCCTACAACCATTCTATTCAAAGGCTATTGGCCGCAAGTATTACCTGCTTTCTTTAGTATTGTGCTCTTTCGCTGGGATATAAATGTTCGTGAATCTGCTGTGCTAGGGCTGGTTGGTGCAGGTGGTATTGGTGTCGTACTCAGTGATTCCATGAACTTATTTCAATGGCAAAGAGTTTCCATTGCCTTGTTGGCTATTTTTGTCGTGGTAATTTTAGCTGAGATTTTAGTGGTGAATATTCGTAAGAAGCTAATATAAATTAAATCTAAAAAGTGATGTTCAATAAAATACGCCGCCAAGAGAGTGACTCATAGCGGCGTATTTATTCTATGGCGACAATAACTTAGCTAGCCGACATATAGGGGTAATCCGTATAGCCTTTGGCGTCCGTTGTGTAGAAAGTCTCTTGGTCTGGCACGTTTAGAGCGTGACCTGCTTTGACTCGTGCTGGAAGGTCTGGATTGGCTAGGAATGCCGTACCAAAAGCCACACTGTCAGCTTGTTTTGCCTGTAGGGTTTGGTTGGCTTCTTCAGCGTTGTAACCCATGTTTACCATAAGGTGGCCTTGGTAAGCTGCACGAGCAACGCTGATCACCTCAGCTTGTTGAAGACCAAAGAAGTCTGCACGCATAACATGCAAATAAGCCAGATCAAATTGGTTAAGATGCGTCGCAAGGTAGCGAACCCACTCAACAGGATTGCTGTCTTTCATGCTGTTAAAGCTGTTTAAAGGCGACAAACGTAAGCCCACTCGACCACTGCCAAACACTTCCGTGACCGCCGCCAATATACGATTCAAGAAACGCGCTCGGTTTTCAAAAGAGCCACCGTACTCATCGGTTCGTTGGTTGCTGCTGTCACGCAGGAACTGGTCAATCAAATAACCGTTCGCACCGTGTACTTCCACCCCATCAAACCCTGCCGCTTTGGCGTTGATCGCACCTTGGCGGAAGTCTTCAACAATCTCATCAATTTCTGCCACAGTAAGCGCATGAGGAAGCGTATAAGGCTTTTTACCTTCTGGTGTATGAGTTTCATCGTCAATGGCAATAGCACTTGGTGCGACGCATGGCTTACCACCATTTAGTAAAGGATGAGCCGCTCTTCCTGCGTGCCATATTTGCAGAAAGACTCGTCCGCCGGCTTGATGCACAGCGTCAGTGGTAAGCTTCCAGCCTTCGATTTGAGCTGAGTTATAAATGCCTGGATCATTGCCAAATGAAGAGGTATTTTCGCTGACCATAGTACATTCCGTAATCAGCAGGCCTGCACTGGCTCTTTGTCCATAATATTCTGCCATCAAAGCATTAGGCTGATGACCCACCGCACGGCCGCGGGTTAAAGGCGCCATGATAAAACGGTTAGGTAGTTGTAAATCCCCTAATGTTGTTGGGGTAAACAAGTTGTTTTCGCTGTTCGACATGAAAAGCTCCTTAATATTCAAATTTTGATACTTAGATCAAAGACTCGGTATATCTTGGGCTGGGCAGAAGAAAAACAATGTAAGAACGAGGATTTAACGGCTAAAGAAAGGACTTTCCTTATTGCTTGTGTTTTCTATGTTTCAGACTTGGTTCGAACGGGCATAAAAAAGCGATTAAGTTGCCTTAATCGCTTTTTAAAAATACTTCCGACTATTTTCCGATTTGAGCGTTACGGATTTTTTCGTCTGTCTTATATTGGCTTAATGCATAAACAGACCAAATCGCCGCTGGAACCCAGCCTATCAGAGTGATCTGTAAAATCAGGCAAATGATGCCGGCAAAAGGTCGGCCTATGGTAAAAAACTGCAGCCAAGGCAAGAGTATCGCTAGTATTAATCTCATCATGTGGTCCTTATTGAGCTATGTGGCTCTCAGTTAATATCTCAACAGTAAAGAGTGCTGGCGATAATCCATGGCACTCTTTTAGATCTGTTGAGTAGGCTACCGAAAAGCTCAGGTAAACGCACAGATAAAATTGCTACATTTTGTGTCTCAACTAGCTTTCAGAATCAGCTAGGGCCTGATCAATATCCGTAGCACTGTGACGTTCTTCTAAGAAAGCATCGCCCCAGCTACGATTCACAATGCGACCGCGCTGCACAGCTGGACGCTGTTCTATCATTTTCGCCCAACGCACCACATTAGTGTAGCTTGCTACATCCAAGAACTCAGCCGCGTCATATAGGTTACCTAATACAAGGTTGCCATACCAAGGCCAGATAGCAATATCGGCAATGGAATATTCATCCCCTGCAAAGTAGGTGTTTTCAGCTAGGTGCTTGTCCAGTACATCCAGTTCACGTTTCACTTCCATAGCAAAACGGTCGATCGGATATTGCATTTTGAAAGGTGCATAATGGTAAAAGTGACCAAAACCACCCCCAAGGTAAGGTGCTGAGCCCATTTGCCAAAATAGCCAGTTACGGCATTCTGTTTTGGCACTGTGATTCTTAGGAATTAAGGCATCAAACTTTTCTGCTAAGTATTGCAAGATCGAGCCAGATTCGAAGACACGGGTTGCAGGGGCCGTACTATGATCCAATAAAGCTGGAATTTTAGAGTTCGGGTTAACCTCAACGAAACCAGAAGAAAACTGATCGCCGTCACCAATTTTAATCATGAAAGCATCGTATTCTGCTTCGCTAAAGCCTAGGCTTAACAGCTCCTCAAGCATAATGGTCACTTTTTGGCCATTAGGGGTTGCAAGAGAATAAAGCTGTAACGGATGCTTGCCTTGAGGCAAGGTTTTATCATGGGTTGAGCCTGAAACAGGGCGATTCAAACTGGCCCACTCACCGCCGTTTTCCGCTTCCCATTTCCAGACCTTTGGTGGTACGTAATCTTGCTGATTGTTGCTGTCAGTTGCCATGAAAATACCCTTTAAATAATTAATTTTGTAAGAAAGTTGCGATGAGCAACGTCAAAGAATCAATACTTGGTTATTTATCTTATATAGGATTGTCTAAGCCGTTTGCAATATGATGACATTAGATCAAATCGCTCTAAGTAAGAAATAAATAGCTCTTTCGTTCATTTTTCCACGATAAGGCTCATAGATATGAAGATCAAAAAAGTATTGCGCTCCTCCTTGGGTTTTGGCCTGCTTTGTAGTGCCAGCCTGTTTGTGAATACCGCACACGCAGAGACCCAAAGTATCATTGTCGCGGGTGGTTGTTTCTGGTGTGTCGAATCCGATTTCGAAAAAGTGCCCGGGGTTCTAAGTGCAGAATCTGGCTACATAGGGGGTTACACCAAAAGCCCAACCTATAGCTCCGTATCGTCAAAAAATACCGGTCATTATGAAGCAGTAAAAATTCTTTTTGATGATAGTCAGGTCTCTCTCACCGAGTTGAGCGACTACTTTTGGAAAACAATTGATCCAACCGACCCAATTGGGCAGTTCTGTGATAAAGGTTCACCTTATAAAACGGCCATGTTTTACCAAGATGATCAGCAAAAAGCCGTATTCGAAGCGTCTCTTGCACAAGTCGAGGCGACTAAGCCTTTCGATGCAGACGTGGTAACAAAGCTTCTGCCTGCCAGCACTTTCTATTCGGCAGAGGAATATCATCAGGATTATTACAAGAAAAACCCTATCCGCTACAACCTATACCGTAGTAGCTGTGGACGTGACAGCAAGATAAAAAGTCTATGGGGTGAAGTGGCGAGTAAAGCCTACCACTAGGAATGGTCTAGCTTACCAAGATAAAAGGTAAGTACCATGATGCCAGCCATCATGGTACTTATTCGGATTAAGCTAAATGCTTGTTGAAGAACTCAACCGTGCGGCTCCAAGACAGTTCCGCTTGGTCTTCCACATAACGAGCGGTAGAGTCGTTATGGAAGCCATGGTTCGCGCCTTTGTAGATATAAGCCGTATAGTCCGCTTTAATCGCTTTCAAGGTCGCTTCGTAATTTGGCCAAGTCGCGTTAACACGCTTATCCAACTCACCAAATTGCAACAACAATGGTGCTTTAATATTTGGAATAAATTCCGCTTTTGCAGGTGTACCGTAATAAGGCACAGCCGCATCGATAAGCTCTGGAGTACGTGCTGCCAGCATGTTGCTCACATAACCACCGAAACAGAAGCCAACAACACCTAGCTTGCCACTGCTCAATTCATGATTTTTCAGGAATTTCGCGGCGTTAATAAAGTCTGTTTCTACTTTCACTTTATCTAGGCTTGCTTGCATGGCACGACCTTCATCATCGTTACCAGGGTAGCCGCCAAGTGTGTGCAGAATATCTGGAGCGAAAGCCACGAAGCCAGCTTTCGCTAAACGACGAGCAACGTCTTTGATGTAAGGATTCAAACCACGGTTTTCATGAACAACTAGCACAACTGGCTTTTTCTCAGCGCCACCTTTTGGCACGACAAGGTAACCTCGACCGCTACCCAATCCATCTGGAGAAGGGAACTCAGCGTAGCTGGCGGTAATTTCAGGGTCATTAAAAGACACCTGTTCTGCCAGTGCGTAATTAGGAATTAGACCACCGGCGACTGCCGCGGAGGTTAGACCAATCGCCGCCAAACGACTTAAAAATGTACGTCGATCGATGTCGCCATGGGCGTACTCGTCGTACCAATCGAAGGCTTCTTGGGGAATGGTTGATGCAGACTCTGTGTTCAAACGCTGAATTGACATGTGCTTATCTCCCGTTAAATGATGGACCTTTTGCTATACGAAAAACGTAACAGCTTGGATCATCATATTAAAAAAAAGTTCAGCTTAGTCCATTCAAAGACGTAAATTTACATTAATTTACTTTAAGTACATGCTTCTAAATGACAGCGAGCACAAGCCACATGGGAATTATGCTCACCAAAAGAGAAAGGTTTTAGGCGTTGGCGTTAATACTCAACGCCATGGCTTCCGCTATTTTAATACCATCGATGGCGGCGGACATTATCCCTCCAGCATAGCCGGCACCTTCCCCTGCTGGGTAAAGGCCTTTGGTATTAATACTTTGTAAGCTTTCACTGTCACGTTTAATGTTGATCGGTGCTGAGGTTCGAGTTTCCACACCAGTCAGCAAAGCGTCTTCGAAAGCAAAACCACGAATCTTTTTATTAAACTCTGGGATAGCTTCACGAATCGCTTCAATACAAAAATCCGGTAAGGCGTCAGAAAGGTCCGTTAACTTGATGCCCGGCTTGAAAGATGGAATCACGCTACCTAACTCAGCTGGTGTTTCGCCACGTAGAAAACCACCAACCGTCTGCGCAGGGGCGTCGTAATTACTTCCGCCCATCACATAAGCATGACTTTCCAGCTTGCGCTGAAACTCGATGCCCGCCAAGGGGCCTCCTGGGTAATCTGAGGGATCAATACCCACCACAATGGCGCTGTTTGCATTGCGCTCATTACGAGAATATTGGCTCATACCGTTGGTCACAACACGATTCTCTTCTGATGTCGCGGCGACGACTGTCCCTCCTGGACACATACAGAAACTGTACACTGAACGGCCATTTTTACAGTGGTGTACAAGTTTATAATCCGCCGCCCCTAGAATTTCGTTACCCGCATTCGGACCAAAGCGCGCTTGGTCAATCACAGATTGCTCATGCTCGATTCGAAAGCCCACCGAGAAAGGCTTGGCTTCAATATACACGCCTTTGTTGTGAAGCATTTCAAAGGTATCACGGGCACTGTGACCAATCGCTAAGGCAATATGTTTGGATACGATGCGCTCGCCATCCGCCAAGGTCACCCCAGTAATTTGTCCGTCTTCAATGTGCAAATCGTCCACTCGAGCACTAAAGCGTATTTCGCCCCCGAGCGCTAAGATCTCGGCGCGCATTTTTTCGACCATGGCCACCAGCTTAAAAGTACCGATATGGGGTTTGCTCACATAAAGGATTTCTTCTGGCGCCCCCGCAGCAACAAACTCTTCCAATACCTTGCGTCCGTATTGCTTAGGGTCTTTTACCTGACTGTATAGCTTGCCGTCCGAAAACGTCCCAGCGCCCCCTTCACCAAACTGTACATTTGATTCGGTGTTAAGAATCTTTTTACGCCAGAAACCAAAGGTATCTTTAGTACGTTCACGCACTTCCTTACCTCGTTCTAGCACAATAGGCTTGTAACCCATCTGGGCTAATACCAAAGCCGCTAATAGCCCACAAGGGCCAAAGCCTATTACTACCGGGCGCTCTGTTAAGGTAACCGGCGCTTGCGCTACAGGGTGGTAATTTAAATCTGGCGTTTTCTTAATTTGCTGATGATCTGCGAATTTCTCTAATAATGCCTCTTCCATGTTGGTTTCTACATCGAGTGTGTAAATCAACATGATTTTGCTCTTCTTACGAGCATCATAGCCACGACGGAAAACCGTAAAATCCACCAATTGCTCAGCACTAATTTCAAGCTGGCTTAAAACCGCTTGCTGTAACGCTTGGTCATCATGGTCGAGAGGAAGTTGTAGATTAGAAATTCGTATCATAAGAGTCTTTATTTTCGCTAGGACGGAGAAAAGTTAATGGCGTGCATAATACGCTATTTTTCCCGAAATATCTGCTGGCTAAATACGCCTATTGGCTAATACATGAGCAGATTTTTCAGCATATAGTGATAGATATAAGCACCGTTAGAGGTGTTCAATCTAATTTAAACGGGCATATTGTGCTTAGTGAAATATCCAAGCCTATTTTTTGACTCGCGAGCGTATCCGGTGCAATTAGCCAAAGCAAAGAAATACCAAAAGATAATCAGTATCTGTCATTTCATGCATAAAAAGACGTAACAAGCTATGCTAACATCTGCTTTGACAGGATGTGGGTGTTGCTATCTTCATCCTAAGCTCAATTTTTCACTTATTATTTAGCAGAAAGGAAATGCCATGATTACTACCGTGCCTAACGTTGTTTTTAAAACTCGCGTTCGCAATGAAGAGCTGGGTGGACCAAACCCATTCGAGTGGAAAGATGTTTCTTCTGATGACCTTTTTAAAGGTAAAAACGTAGTCGTTTTCTCTTTGCCAGGGGCTTTCACGCCAACTTGCTCCACTTCTCACTTGCCTCGCTACGAAGAGCTATACAGTGAATTTAAAGCACAGGGCGTAGACGCTGTTATCTGTGTGTCCGTAAACGATGCATTTGTTATGTACCAGTGGGGCAAGAGCCAAAACGCTAAAAACGTTTTCTTACTACCAGACGGCAACGGTGACTTCACTCGTCAAATGGGCATGCTAGTTAAGAAAGAAAACCTAGGTTTCGGTATGCGCAGCTGGCGTTACGCTATGCACGTTGAGAACGGCACCATCAAGAAAATGTTCTCTGAAGCTGGCTACCAAGACGATGCGCCAGCCGATCCTTTTGAAGTGTCTGATGCAGACACTATGCTGAACTACCTAAAAGCACGTTAATTCAACGATTGCTAAGCGGTATTTCATCAGCAGACCCACCCTATGGTGGGTCTGCTTTTTTATGCCTATAAAAAGGCTCGTTTGGGAGAAAGTGCCTTTAATAAAGCAGCGTCTTTGCCTACCATGGCGTCCATCAGCAGTGCTGCCGTTGTCGGGCCAAGTGTAAAACCTTGATGCCCATGACCAAAGTGGAACCACATGCCTTTATGACGTGGCGCCTCCCCTACCATAGGCAGCATATCTGGCATACAAGGGCGAGCGCCATACCATTGGGGTTCACTTACCCTTTCTTCTAATGCCAACATATCACTCAAAGCATTCACCCCATAATCTAACTGGCGAGTGTCGATTGGGGCATCCAATGACACTAAAGATGCTCCCGTTGTCACTCGAATCCCTTGTTTCATGGGGGCTGCTAGCACACCGTTCGCCGCATCGAGAAACGGTCTTTTTAACGTCTTCGAAGATTGATAATGCCCATGATAGCCACGTTTATAAATCATCGGGATGTTATAGCCAAAACGCTTCAATAGCTCTGGTGACCAAGGGCCAAGAGCAACCACCACTTGCTCAGCCTGAATCTTTCCCGACATAGTATTAACACTCCAACCATTAGGCTGTGGCTGCAAAGAGTCGGCCTCTCCGGTAAGAATTTCTCCTCCACGTTCTACAAACAACTGACTGTAGGCTTGCGTTAATTCGCCCGGAGAAGCACAGGTCCAGCTTTGGGTGAAGTGCACCACGCCCGCTGGTGTTTGTAATAATGCAGGCTCTTCCGCTTGATAGTCTTTACCCCCTAAGACTCTTGACGTCACACCGTATTGACGGGCGAATCTCTGGGCTCGCTGCGCCGCTTCATCAAACTCTTTTTCCTCTCTAAAAAGTAACGCATAGCCATCTTGCTTGATGAGAGATTGGCTATTAGACGCTTCAATGAGGGGTTGATGATCCCCTGTACTTCTAAAGGTGAGCTGCGTGTAGAGGTTGGAAATGGCCTGATGTCGGCTGGCTGAAGAATGTCGAAAATACGACCACAAAGCAGGTGCCATTTTCAGCACCCCAGAAGCCGTCCAAGTGACATGATTGGTCAAGCCAAACATGAAGTTGGCCAGTGTCGGGAAATCACGGGGCAAAGCATAAGGCTCCGCCGCTTCGGCCTGTATAATGCCCGCATTACCATAACTGGTTTCTTGACCAGGGGATAGCTTATCCACCAAGGCCACCTTATGACCTTGAGCTTGTAAAGCCAAGGCAGTGCTGACGCCTACCATTCCAGCACCTAACACAATAAAATCAGCCACAACCACTCCCTATTCTTTCATCAAAATATGACGCAACATAATGCGTCAACTAAACACCTAGCGCCGCTTCTTGTAACGCGGTGAGCATGTCTTGAATCATTCGATTGCCCAGCGCTTGTTTTTTATAAACCACTCCGATTTCTCTCTCGAACCCTAGCTCCCCTAAGGGGATCTCTTGGATATTCGGCCCCCAATCTAGGTACTCATCGGTTTGCGGCACCATACCAATGCCCACTCCCAGCTCCACCAGTTTCACCAAGGCGCTGATTTCATCTACTTCACATTTTTCATTGACGTTAATTTGAGCACGCTGGAGCCAGCGATCCACCTGACGACCACCAAAAGAAGTGCGGTCATAACGGATAAATGGCAGACCTGTTAAAGCGCTTTGCCAGTCTTTCACTTCAAAAGTTTTCGGCGCAATTAATCGAAAAGGCTGTCGAATGAGTGGCCGCCAAGCAAGGTCAGGCAAGAGGTTAAAAGTTGGCAAAATAATGATGGCTAAATCCAATTCCCCCGCATCTACTTTATCGAACAGATCCATAGACACTCCCGGCAACACCCGTGAATGGCAGTTAACATGTTGTTGGTGAAAGCTCGCCAAGGCACTGGGTAAAATACAACGCTGAATCGTTGTAATGGCGCCCATGGTCAGCACCTGCTTGTTATCTTCCAAACGACTACTGGTGCCTAGCTGATGATAGCGTTCAATAATTTCCTTAGCTTGATCAAGCACCCCAAGACCAGTCTGGTTTAACTGGGCGGTTCTGCCAACTCGCTCGAAAAGCTGCAAACCAAGCTCTTGTTCAAGCCGTTGTATTTGTGCGCTGACCGCTGCTTGGGTTAAACCAATCTTATTCCCCGCTGCGGCAAAGGTGCCTTCACTTGCCACGGCTAATAAGGTTTTCAGCTCTTTAATCATAAAAATATTCTATCAATAAAAACAATATACATTGATATTATTGTTGTTAATTGCCAATTACAATCTTTCTATTCTCAAAAGAAAAAGACAGAGGCACTTATGAGCGTTCAACCTTTTCACCTAGCCATTCCCGTATACGATGTTCCACTGGCGCGCGCGTTTTACCGTGATGTATTTGCGCTAGAAGAAGGCCGCAGTTCAGAGACTTGGGTCGATTTTAATTTCTTTGGTCATCAGTTAGTGATTCATCATCACCCAAAAACGCCTGGCCAAGAGCAGGCAACCACTAACCCGGTAGATGGTCATGATGTGCCTGTGCCGCACTTTGGTGTTGTGCTAACTTGGCCTCAATGGGAAAACCTAGCGGAGCGCTTAAAAGCTCAGGATACAAAATTTGTAATCGAGCCTTACATTCGATTTAAAGGACAAGTTGGTGAGCAAGCCACCATGTTTTTGCTAGACCCTTGCGGTAACGCGTTAGAGTTCAAAGCCTTTAAAGATATGGGACAGCTGTTTACAAAGTGACTTTTATAGAGGCCTGACTTGAGTAAAATGCCAAAAATGCACACTTAGGTAAGCAATTTGTAAATAGTAATTATTTTAGGTTTGATTGTTTTCTAACCAGACATTTAGGTTTATAGTGTTGCCTTAGCTTTTCGTAAATTATCAGGTTAGCAATGATGGAATATAACTTCGAGCAGTTCGTGGATGAGCTCGATGCGGCCCAAAAAGCTCATTTCACATGGACGTATCGTGTTCTAAGATGCGCGGTATTGCACTCTTTACCGGGAGAGGATGCCCTGCGCGAAGACACCCACCAAAGATGCAGTTTTGGGCGTTTCCTCATTGAACAAGAAGCATTGTTTATTGCAATTGATGAAGACAAAACTTACGACCTAATTCATCAGCATAAAACCATGCATGATGCCATTCGTAAGATTTTTCAGTGCATTTGTGCGGGCGCCCCCGGCAAAGAAGAAGACCTAGATGAGTTCGAGAAAGCTCAACAAGGTTTACTAGACCATCTAGCCTACTTTAAAACTCAAGCACTATATTGCACTACCCCTACCGATGCGCTCACCAAGCTGCCTTTGCGCCAACGCCTAGATCTCGACTTTAAAGCCCGCTCCTCAAGCTTACCGGCAGATAATTCGTTAGTGGTGATGCTAGTAGATGTGGACAGGTTTAAATGGGTCAACGACCAATACGGGCACAATATTGGTGACCAACTGCTGCAGCATTTAATTTCTATCATCACTCCCATGCTGCGGGCGAATGACAAAATTTATCGCTATGGTGGCGAAGAGTTCGTCATTCTTATGCATCCCGAGCATGAAAACGACACTTGTTTTAATGCCGCTGAACGTATTCGAGAAATAGTCGCCCTAGCACCAATTACCATAGCCAATGGCATCTCCATCCCCCTAACGATCACCATAGGTTGCGCTAAGGTTATGCCAGATGAAACCCTAAAATCGGCCATTGATCGAGCGGACAAAGCCATGTACCAAGGCAAGGTTAGCGGTCGTAATTGCTGTATCGAAGCACCCACGCCTCATTAAAAAAATGGTTGGGATAACAAATCCTTTACCCAACCATTAAAACTTACCTATCTAAACAACGACCTCTAGGTTCATCACCTTCATAAAGCACAATATCCGAATGCAAAAACTCAGCCGCCTGAGCAGAGCCTCGCACTTTCACTTCACTGCGGGCAAGCATTTCCGCTTCATAGTCATTTAGAACACTTTGCCTAATGCCCACTTCTCGCCAGTTTGAATATGGCCCACAACCTTGATAAAGGCTTCTCGCCAAACTTAACGCATCCAACAAAGCTTGATTGGCCCCTTGTCCCTTAAAAGGACTCATTGGGTGGGCCGCATCCCCGATTAAAGTGGTATGAACACCTTGCTGCAACCATTGCGGCTGTAACATAGAACGATCGTACACTGGATAACCTGAGACCAACGAAGCATCGGTGGCTTTCATAATGGTCGGGATGGGATCATGCCACTGGGTTCGACGACACGCTTCTGCTTTTAATGCCTGCGCGCCTTGCTGACTTAGCAGCTTTGCTTCGTCCTCATGCAAAGGGAAACTCAACTGCCACATCACCGAATCCGCCGTAAACGGCATCATGTAAATTCGCTCGTTACCATTGGCCGTTTGAAATACCGTCGCGCCGTCCAATAGCTCATGCTGTAAGCCATTTAAATTCGCTAACGGACAAATACCTAAAATCACCATGCAGCCTAGATAGCGCAAGGGGGCTAAGTCTTCTGGCACCAACTGCTGGCGGACTACGCTGCGAATACCATCGGCTCCCACTAATAAATCTGCTTTAGCTGTTTGTACTTGACCATTCACTAGGAAATCCAGCTCAACGCCACCATCTTGTTGACGAGTCTCCAACAACTGATACCCCCAACTTACTTGGTCATCACCGCCCAGCTGCTCCAACAAAGCGGCGCGTAATGACTGACGAGCTATGTGTATATTGGTACGCTTAGGGGTCGATGCGTTTTCCCCAGCCAACCACTTACGCATGCCCCACTCACCCAGCACCTTGCCTTGCGTGTTGTGCACCACATGGCGGGTGGAAACAACGCCATCAGGTAAATCAAACAGACCAAAACCTTCGATTGCTTTACTGGCTTGCTGCAACGTCAATCCATAACCTTGCGATCGCGCCGCAAAGCCATCATCACGTTCATAAAGAGTGAAAGGAATACCACGATGACGACAAGCAACGGCTAAAGCTACACCACCGATACCACCTCCAATAATCGCCACATGGGGTAAATTTTCGCGATCAGGCTCCAACCATTGCTGCGCAGACACAAGGCCAGACCCAGAGCAATCGACACAATCATCCAGATGCCCTTTCGGGCGCTCGGGCGGCTCGCCGATCGAGCCTGCCTTCTCAAACTCGGCCAGTGCTTTTAAGTAACTTAAACGCACCTTTTTACGCACCCGACGGCTGCGCTTACCTCGCCCTTGGCATTTTGAACAAGGCGCCCAAACTGCTGCTTTATTTTCCGCTGTCATTAATACACATCTACCAAATTAGAAATAACCTACCATTTCGCCATATTAGCTTGTTCCACCCACAAGCACTATTTCACATTTGTATTTACACCGATACATTAAGGCTTGAGCCACTCAAACAGAGCAATAAAAATGGGCTTGAGTATCTTTATTTGCGCTGACGCGTCGAGGCACGAGACAGGCGCAAGCAAATAGAGCATACCAAGCCGATTTGGGTGACCATGAGTTAATTCCTTGGAGTTGCGCAGGGTTTTAGATGGATGAAAGCCGTCTGTTTATCAGCTAAAGCAAAAACTAAATCAAGCCTTACGAAAGGCTTGAGTATCTTTATTTGCGCTGACGCGTCGAGGTACGAGACAGGCGCAAGCAAATAGAGCATACCAAGCCGATCAGGGTATCCATGAGTTAATCCCTTGAAGCTGCACTGAGTTTTAGATGGATGAAAGCCGTCCGAGATCTGCTAAAGCGAACCCCGCATTTTGTTCTTCATGAAAAGCTAAGAAATGGGCTTGAGTATCTTTATTTGCGCTGACGCGTCGAGGCACGAGACAGGCGCAAGCAAATAGAGCATACCAAGCCGATTTGGAGACTGAACAAGGGGAGAAAAAGGTTTAAGACGAAAATGAAAGGCTTAACAAAGCTTCTATCACATCTTTAAGCTGTTGCTTAATCGCAGACAGCTTAGCGTCATCCAGTTGATAACTCTGTTGCTGTGCTAGTTCATCCACCAAATACGTTGCTTGGGAGAGCTCTAGCTGAATAGCGTGGACATTAGCATCTGGGCGACCAAATTCACGAGTAATATACCCCCCTTTAAAGCGACCATTCACTACTTGCGAATAATTTGGATTAAGCACCTGAGTGACCACATGGGCTAGACTTTGATCACAAGATTTACCCTGATTCGTGCCCCAATTGAAATCTGGTAAAACCCCATCAAACAACATAGGAACTTGGGCTGCAATACTGTGGGCATCAAACAAAATAGCAAAGCCAAACTGCGCTTTAATACGCTCTAACTCTGCCTCAATAGTCTGATGATAAGGCTGCCAAATTTGTTCCTTACATAGCTGTTTATGGGCCTCATCTGGTTCACCAGTCGCTTTAAATACCGGGCAGTCCGCAAACAAGATATCCGGAAATAAACCGGTGGTTTTCGTCTCGTACAGAGGTTTGTCGTCATAAGGTCGATTCAAATCAATCACATAACGTGAATAATTAGCCTTAATGCAACCAACCCCTAAGCTTTCAAGAAAGTCGTACAACTCAGGGATATACCAATCCGTATCCGGTAATTTCTTTGCGGATTCGGTGAGCTCAGCGGCAACGGCAGGCGTAACAAACAGCCCAGAATGAGGCATGCTCACCAAGATAGGACTTTGTGAAGGACGAAATTCAAACGCCTGTTGAATCTTTCCCTCAAGCATTGCTTGCTCTATAAACGGACTCATGTCACCACACCTTGCTGTACTCTTTGTTTTACTAAATTACCGCCTAGCCAATAGCAAAGTTCACCCGGGCTCTCGACATCCCAACAAATGAAATCGGCGACTTTACCTAGCGCTAAACTACCATGAGTTTCGTCCATGCCCAAGGCCGTGGCCGCATGAATGGTTGCCCCAGCTAATGCTTCCTCTGGTGTCATGGAAAACAGAGTACAAGCCATGTTCATCATCAAACGCAAGGATAACGCAGGAGAAGTGCCCGGATTCGCATCAGTGGCAATGGCGATTTTCACCCCATACTCACGCAACAAATCCATTGGTGGCAGCTGGGTTTCCTTCAAGGTATAAAAAGCGCCCGGTAACAACACTGCAACCGTACCGGATTTGGCCATAGCGGCCACATCCGCTTCTTCCATAAACTCAAGATGATCCGCCGACAAAGCTTTGTAGGAAGCGGCTAAACGCGTCCCCCCCAAAGAAGACAACTGCTCAGCATGTAATTTAACAGGCAAGCCTAAAGACTGGGCGACTTTAAAATAGCGCTCCACCTGCTCGACACTAAAGGCAATGCCTTCACAGAATGCATCCACCGCATCTGCCATGCCCAAGGCCGCCACTTTTGGCAGCACCACATCACATAAATGATCAATGTAAGCGTCTTTATCGGCAAACTCAGGAGGCATAGCGTGGGCGGCTAGACAAGTACGCTTCACCGTAATGGGTAAAGTGTTTTCTAGCTCAGTCGCTACCCTAAGCATCTTTAATTCACTTTCTAACGACAGACCATAACCCGATTTGATTTCAACCGTGGTCACCCCATCCTGCATCAGACTCAATAAACGACGGCGGCTACTCGCCACCAATTCTGCTTCACTGGCTTCACGGGTAGCACGAACAGAAGCGGCGATACCACCCCCTTGTTGAGCAATCTGCTGATAACTTACACCATTTAAGCGTTGCTCAAACTCCCCCGCGCGATTACCACCAAACACCAAGTGCGTGTGGCAATCAATTAAACCCGGCGTGACCCAAGCCCCCTGCAAATCATGACTTTGTTCAGCTTGATATTCGGGTAACTGGGAAGCTTCCCCTAGCCAGGCAATACGGCCATTCTTCACACCAATAGCGGCATCATGAATGGCATGATATTGACCAGCTTCCATGGTCGCTACATGGCCACCCAACCAAATACTGTCAAACTGCACAGGGCTTTCGATCAATTCCATCGTCTTAAGCCACCAAGCTTGGCAACAAGCCTTTCGGCATGCTGTCATTGTGAGCCGCTTCTAAAAGCAACTCATTGGCTTTTTCGATGTCCGTCGCGAAGTAACGGTCTTTATCATAGAAAGGCACACGAGCACGTAAGGTTGCACGGGCTTGCTCTAGGCGCTCACTGGTTTTTAACGGTGCGCGGAAATCCAAGCCCTGTACCGCAGAAAGAATTTCTACCGCCAAAATGCCGCGAGTATTTTCCGCCATGTCTTTTAAGCGACGAGCAGCGAAAGTGGCCATGGACACATGGTCTTCTTGGTTCGCAGAAGTCGGCAAACTGTCTACAGAAGCTGGGTGAGCAAAAGTTTTGTTCTCACTTGCAAGAGCCGCCGCAGTGACCTGAGCGATCATGAAGCCAGAGTTAACACCGCCATTATCCACAAGGAAAGGCGGCAATTTACTTAAGTTGCTGTCGATCAACAACGCCATACGGCGCTCAGATAAGCTGCCAATTTCAGCAATGGCCAAGGCTAGGTTATCCGCTGCCATGGCAACCGGCTCAGCGTGGAAGTTGCCCCCTGAAATGATGTCACCTTGTTCAGCAAATACCAGCGGATTATCTGAAACAGAGTTGGCTTCTACACATAACACTTTCGCTGCGCTGCGAATTTGTTCTAAACACGCGCCCATAACTTGTGGCTGACAACGTAATGAATAAGGGTCTTGCACCTTTTCACAATCTTCGTGGGAATTGCCAAGGTCACTGGATTCACCCAACAAATGACGATAAGCCGCTGCCGCATCAATTTGTGTTTGGTGGCCACGTACCTGATGAATGCGATCATCGAAAGGACTACGGCTACCCAATGCCGCTTCGACAGACAAAGCACCACAGGTTACTGCAGAAGCAAACAAATCTTCCGCATGGAACAAGCCTTCCAAAGCAAATGCGGTAGAGGCTTGTGTACCGTTCAGCAGAGCTAAGCCTTCTTTAGGCGCCAGTGCAATCGGCTCAAGACCCGCAATCGATAGCGCTGCACCACCAGAGATGATTTCACCACGGTAACGCGCTTTACCTTCACCTAACAAGATAGTACTCATGTGCGCCAAAGGTGCTAGGTCACCGGATGCACCCACCGAACCTTTTTGTGGAATGCAAGGGTAAACCTCTTTGTTGATCAAGGTAATCAAGGCTTCGATAACTTTCAGACGAATACCAGAAAAGCCACGAGCCAAGCTGTTTACCTTAAGGGCCATAATCAGCTTCACAGTATTGTCGCTCATCAACTCACCAATACCGGCAGCGTGAGACAAGACGATGCTGCGCTGCAGCTCATCCAAATCCTCTGGGGCAATACGAGTATTGGCCAGTAGACCAAAGCCTGTATTGATGCCGTACACGGTACGGTTCTCAGCGATCACATCATCGACCACTTGGGTGCTGGCATGAATGCCAGCAAGGGCAGATTCGTCTAGGCTTAAGGCCACTTTTTGACGACTGATTTGACGCAAATCATGCAGGCTTAACTTGCCTGGCTGAATAGTTAATTCGAACATGGTATTCCTCTTTAATGTGCGTTGTAGTGCACTGTTTTATTGATCATGGCGAGTATCAAAAATTATTTGCCAGTGATCATAGGTAAATGTAAGTTTTGCTCTTTGGCACATTCAATAGCGATATCATAACCCGCATCCGCGTGACGCATAACACCTGTCGCTGGGTCATTCGTTAAGACGCGAGCAATACGCTCTGCGGCTTCATCACTACCATCACATACGATGACCATGCCAGAATGCTGAGAGAAGCCCATGCCTACACCGCCGCCATGGTGTAACGACACCCAAGTAGCGCCAGACGCAGTGTTCAACAAAGCATTTAGCAGAGGCCAATCGGATACAGCATCCGAACCATCTTGCATGCCTTCTGTTTCACGGTTAGGGCTGGAAACAGAGCCAGAATCTAGGTGGTCACGACCGATAACAATCGGCGCAGACAACTCACCACTACGAACCATCTCGTTAAAGGCTAGGCCTAGTTTTGCGCGCTGACCAAGACCTACCCAACAAATACGCGCTGGCAAACCTTGGAACTGAATACGCTCACGGGCCATATCTAACCAATGGTGTAAATGTGCGTCATCAGGGATGAGCTCTTTCACTTTAGCATCGGTTTTGTAAATATCTTGCGGGTCACCAGACAAAGCGGCCCAACGGAAAGGACCAATACCACGACAGAATAGCGGACGAATATAAGCCGGTACGAAACCTGGGAAGTCAAAGGCATTGTCGATCCCTTCTTCCATGGCCATTTGACGAATATTGTTGCCGTAGTCGAAAGTCGGGATACCCATTTTTTGGAAATCCAACATAGCTTGCACATGCACAGCCATAGACTGTTTAGCCGCTTTTACGATGGCTTTTGGCTCTGTTTGCGCTTTTTCACGGTACGTTTCCCAGCTCATACCAGCAGGCAAGTAACCATTTAAAGGATCGTGGGCAGAAGTTTGGTCTGTCACCATATCTGGGCGAATACCGCGTTTTACCATTTCAGGTAACACTTCGGCAGCATTGGCACACAATGCGATAGAAACCGCCTTGCCTTCTGCTGTGTATTTCTTAATACGCGCTAGGGCATCGTCCAAATCGGTCGCTTGCTCATCCACATAACGGGTTTTCAAACGGAAATCGATACGGCTTTGCTGACATTCAATGTTCAATGAACAGGCACCAGCAAGTGTTGCCGCAAGAGGCTGTGCGCCCCCCATACCGCCTAAACCTGCGGTCAATACCCAGCGTCCTGTCAAGTTACCATCGTAATGCTGACGGCCCGCTTCCACAAACGTCTCGTAAGTGCCTTGCACTATGCCTTGGCTACCAATATAGATCCAAGAGCCGGCGGTCATTTGACCGTACATCGCCAAACCTTTGGCATCCAATTCGTTAAAGTGCTCCCAGTTCGCCCAATGAGGCACTAGGTTAGAGTTCGCGATTAGCACTCGTGGTGCATTGGAATGAGTTTTGAAAACCCCCACAGGTTTTCCGGATTGCACCAATAAGGTTTCATCTTCTTCAAGGTTTTTAAGTGTCTCAACAATCTTGTCGTAGCATTCCCAATCACGTGCTGCACGCCCAATACCACCATAAACCACTAATTCTTCTGGATTTTCTGCTACTTCTGGGTCGAGGTTATTCATCAGCATGCGCATTGGTGCTTCAGTAAACCAAGACTTAGCAGTCAATTTATTACCAGTGGCGGCTTTCACTTCGCCGGCGCGAAAGCGTTTTTGAGCAAGAGTTTGTTGAGTCATTTTACTTACCTTTTCAAGAGGAGTTCAGGATGATCTGCACTCAATAAAATTTAAATGTATATACAACTTAACGAAAACATAATTTTAATCATTGCAAGATGCAAGTATTTTTTCTCGAAATTTCGCAGATAATCGAAAAATATCCTCTTCTATTGAAGAATTAAACGTATTAACTGCTGTCTATAGGAGGAGATTACGAGGTCAAAAATAGAATAGGCGCTGATAAAAAACTTAAACTTGTATATACATTGTAAATTCTATTACACTCAAACTTTATATCGTGGCTTATAGAAGGACATAATCGTGTCAACAACGAAAGCTTCTGCTCCCTTACAACACTACTTCGCTGAACGTGCTTTATTGCCTTCTGGTTGGGCTTCTAATGTGCGCTTAAGTGTCCAACAGGGACGCTTTACTCACGTCCAACCTGACAGCACCCTAGTTGAAAGCGACACTCTGCTTGATGGTCCAGTGCTACCCACCATAGGCAACTTACACTCCCACGCGTTTCAGCGCATCATGGCAGGTGCCGCAGAAGTCAGCTTGAATCCCAATGACAGCTTTTGGAGTTGGCGAGACCTGATGTATAAGGTGGTGCAAAAGCTTAGCCCAGAAGATGCACAGGTCATTGCGACCCAACTCTACATAGACATGCTTAAAGCGGGCTACAGCCAGGTTGCAGAATTTCATTACTTACATCATGCCCCCGGCGGACAAGCCTATTCCCAAGTGGAAGAAATGGCCTTACAACTTATGCAGGCTGCTCAAAACTCAGGCATAGGCTTAACCTTATTACCGGTACTTTATTCTTACGCTGGCTTTGGTGGACAAACCCCAAGTGCAGGGCAAGCACGCTTTATTAACAGTGCCGACGAGTATTTGGCCTTACACCAAGTCTCCAGTGAGGCCCTTAGCCAGCTCAATAAGCGCGACACAAATCACCAGCACAAACACCAAATGGGCATCTGTTTCCATTCCTTACGAGCAGTCACTCAGCCACAAATCGACACTGTACTCAGCCAATTGGACAGCGCATTGCCGATCCACATTCACATTGCTGAGCAGCAAAAAGAAGTCAATGATTGCAAGACGTGGAGCGGCCAACGGCCAGTGCAATGGCTAAACGATAACATAGGCTTAGACGACCGCTGGTGCTTGGTACACGCAACCCATTTAGACCAAAAAGAAATCACCGCCATCGCCAACAGCCAAGCGGTAGTGGGCTTATGTCCCACCACAGAAGCCAACCTTGGGGACGGAATTTTTCCGGGGGTAGACTTTAGCGCACAAAATGGCCGCTGGGGCATTGGCTCAGATAGCCATGTGAGCTTATCTCTGGTGGAAGAATTACGCACACTAGAATACAGCCAGCGCTTTCGTGACCAACAACGTAATCGTCTGCATAATGCTGGGCAAAATCATGTGGGCGATCACTTGTTTACTCAAGCCTTAGCTGGAGGCAATCAAGCCTGCGGTGTTGAACTCGGCCTTGCCCCCGGCCATCGTGCAGACTTTATGCAGCTCGATCCCGAGCACCCTTTCATGGCCGCCAGTGCACCGCAAGATCTGCTTAATCGTTGGTTATTTGCTTGCAATGAAAACCTTATAAAGGACGTCTTCGTCTGCGGACAACAGGTCATTAAAGATTTCCACCACCCATTAGAAGAGAGCAGCCGACGGGCATTTATTCAGGTGATTAAAAAGGTGATGTATGACTGATCAAGGCACTTATTTAGAAGACGACTTAGTACTGATTACAAAAGAGGCATTTACCCCCATGCCATGGAAAAATGGTTTGGGAGTCACCCAACAGATTTACCTACATGAAGATGCTGAAGGGGTGCGTTTTCGCATTAGCCAAGCGGCGGTGGTTAAGGACGGGATATTTTCAGACTTTACGGGGTTAGAACGTACCTTAGTGCTACTCTCCGATACTGGCATGACCCTAAGCCATCAGCATGATCAGCAACACTATAGCCACCAACTACAACGAGCGCTGGATACGGCGACTTTCTCAGGAGCGGATAACACCTTTGCCAAGCTTCACCAAGGGGCTATTGAAGATTTGAACATCATGGTGCGAGATAAAGACAGCCAAGCCCAAGTGAAGGCCTGTTACGGTCCCTGCGTTTTGCACCCGAGCACTTCATCCCCTGCCTTACTGCGCGCTTTTTATGCTCATCAAGACTGTGAACTGGCGACCAACAAAAAGACGCACCCCATCGCCCAAGGCAGTTTCGTGATCCTTCATGAGAGCATGGAGGTTTCCCTCATAACAGGGCAAGGTGTGGAGATAGGCATTTACGCCAAGTAACTTTCGGCAAATGCCTAGCGTCCAAAGTGTCCGAATAACTGAAAGCGGGAGCCCGGATGCAGGAGTCTAGCGGCGGTGACTATGTCTTCCCCAGACCAAGTACGGCGCTTGATTTGCAGGCAAGGTTCTTGGGAAGAAATTTGCAACCGCTGGCACTCCAATTCGCTCGGCAAGATGGCTTCCACTAGATGTTCACCCTCTGTCATCGGAGCAACACTCATTAAGTAAGCGTAGGAAGTCTGCTGAGTGAAGTCCTGTTTATCGTAATCTGGCGTGAGTTTGGCATTAACCACTCGCTCTTCAATCTGAATCGGTAACTCATTCTCAAAGTGCAACACCACGGAACGATAGATTTCGTGATTAGTCCGCACCCCTAGCATCATAGCCTCTTCCACCGACGCCTTAGCGCTCTCTAGCACCAATAGTTGCGCTCTGTGCTGATGACCACGAGCAGAAATTTCTTCCGCTATGTTATGAACTTCAAATAGCGCCGAGTGGGCTTTCTTTTCCGCAACGAAAGTTCCTAAGCCCTGATGACGAACTAACAAACCTTCCGCTGTTAATTCACGCAAAGCACGGTTCACCGTCATGCGGCTCATCCCCAGCGCGTTAACAACTTCCGCTTCAGAAGGCACACGCTGATTTGCCTGCCACTCTCCAGAAGATATCTTCAACGAAATCGCCTGCTTTAACTTGGCATAGATTGGTTGTGGGGTATCTGGCAGATCATCAAACAGATTGCTCAATAGTGTCGAAGTGGGTGCGGTCAAAAGAGGTTCCAAGTAGCCAAAAAATAGACAGATATTGTAGCCTGTATCAGCTTTTTTAAACAACACAAGCCGAGACAATAGCCATACTTTACCTGCCGCGCTAAACTGACTTTTTCCTTGCGTCGCCTACTCGACATCGTGGCGCTTTTTCTTCGAGGTATTCGTCTATGCAAACCGTCTCTACTACTCCATCACATGCTTTATATCAGGCGCATTTAAAGACATTGCAAGAAAGGTACGAGCGGGCCATGTACCACTTTGGCTTAGAAGCCATAGTATTGGCCAGTGGCGCCAAAAGTTATTACTTCCAAGACGATCACACCTTTCCCTACCACGCCTATTCAGGTGCCCAACAATGGCTACCTTTTAGCCTAGGGGCGGAAACCTACATTATTTTACGAGCAGGCAAAAAGCCGACGCTTATCTGGCCTGTGCGTGATGATTTCTGGCATGCACCAAATCCAGTGCCAGCAGGAGAATGGAGCCAAGAATGGCTGATTGTCTGTGCTCGCCAAGACGACAAGGTGTTTAGTCAACTCTCTCAAGACACTGCATGGCTAGGCCCTCAGCCCCAAGATTTCGCCAAACCTTGTGAAGGCCTAAAAGCATTTATTGATTACGACAAAGCTATAAAAACGGACTTTGAAATCGCTGCCATTAAGCAGGCTAACGAGCGCGCAGTGCTGGGCCATCTTGCTGCCAAACAAGCTTTTTTAGAAGGCGCGAGTGAATTAGACATTCACCTTGCCTATTTGCAGGCCAGCCGACAAACGGCCGACCAAGAGCCCTACCCTGGTATTGTCGGACTAGATCAGCACGCCGCAGTATTACATTACGAGCATAAAAGCCCACAAAGTAATCCTCAGTCACGCACCCTGCTGATTGACGCCGGTGCCAGTCAGCATGGTTACGCCAGTGATGTTACCCGCACCTTTACCCGCTATGCTGATGAGTTCAGCGCATTAGTGGAAAGTATGGATGCTTTAGAGCAGCAGATCGCCAACCAAGCTCAGGCTGGGGTGGACTACCCAGATCTTCATCAGCAGACCTTAATCGCCATTGCAGAGTGTTTGAAAAACCATGGTATTTGCCAATTGAGTGTGGAAGAACAGCTTGCCAAAAAAATCCCACAGGTATTCTTCCCTCATGGGGTCGGCCACCTGCTCGGCCTACAAGTACATGACGTAGGTGGCTTCCAGCAGGACCGAGCAGGTAACACACGTAAAGTTGAGCAAGCCCCCTTCCTACGACTCACCCGCAGCCTAGAAGAAAACATGGTCGTGACCATCGAACCCGGCTTGTACTTTATCCCTATGTTGCTGGAGAAAATGCAGGATGACATTAAAGACCATGGTTGTGATTTAGAAAAAATCAAACGCTTGCTGCCTTATGGCGGCATTCGCATTGAAGACAATGTGGTGGTGAAAAAAGAGCTGGCCCTTAATTTAACCCGCGAAGCCTTTTTGCAAGCCTCTGCTCACTAAAATCTAGGTGGCCTTTGCCCCCTCAAAGGCCACCTCCAA
Organism: Marinomonas dokdonensis; assembly: GCF_052747885.1. NCBI lineage: Bacteria > Pseudomonadati > Pseudomonadota > Gammaproteobacteria > Oceanospirillales > Oceanospirillaceae > Marinomonas > Marinomonas dokdonensis. Next base: position 449,859 of record NZ_JBRAND010000003.1, on the reverse strand, counting down.
AGCCTGTATTCGTGGCCGTTATAGTCGCTATCCTAGCGCGCTTAACTGGTGAAAAATCACCCAAAAAAGCGTAGAATAATAGCCTAGCTCACACCACTTAGTCACAAGCCGAGTGGACTTCAGTCAGCGTTTGAAACAGGACACATATAATGGATACAACCCTTCTTTTTTTACTGCTCGCAGGCCTACTCTCAGGCTTTTCTAAATTTTCAATCGGTGGCATGGGATTGCTTGTTCTACCGCTTCTTATGGTGGTTTTTCCAGGCCCAGAGGTTCTGAGTATTTTAATACCCATTAACCTCCTGATCGATATACTTGCCATCATCAGCTACCGCAAAGGCATTAGCTGGTCGGTATTAGCCAAAGTCATTCCTCTGGCTCTGGTCGGTGTAGTGCTCGGCACCTACTTACTGTCTTTTATTAATGCCGAATCCTTTAATACTATTCTTGGGGTAATAATCGCGGGGATGCTTTTACTGGGGCTTTGGCTCGACACCCACGATACAAGCTTTATGCAGAACAAAACCACTGGTGGTGTTTTAGGTGCCTTCGCGGGATTCATCAGCATGGTTTCCAATGCCGCTGGCCCTCTATTCAGCCTCTACCTCATGGCGCAAAAGCTACCTAAAGAGCACTATATCTCGACCCGTGCTTGGTGCATCTTCTTTATCAATATTTTTAAACTGCCTATGTTCTATAGCCTAGGGCTGCTTACAACAGATAGCCTAAGCTACAGCGTACAAGCGCTACCCGGTTTACTGGTGGGTTGTTTAATTGGTTACTGGACAGTAAATAAACTGAAATTTAGCCAAGTGAAATGGTTGATACGCATCATGACCACCATCGCTGCGGTACGCCTGTTTAGTAGCCACTAGGCTGGTCTTTCGGTTGACTGAGTGTCATTGGGAAAGCGAATCCTCATAAAGCCAGTGCTTATCGCTTTATGAGGAATTAAGAGGTATTAACGAGTTTTGTGAATAAGACCTTGGATACCAAGCACATAGCCCTGTATGCCCATGCCCACCACAATGCCTGCTGCCACAGGCGAAATATAAGAATGATGACGAAATGCTTCACGGGTATGTACGTTTGAAATATGCACTTCGATCACAGGTACTTCCGCCCCTTTTATCGCGTCATGTAGCGCTACTGAGGTGTGAGTGTAAGCACCTGGGTTAAAGACAACACCGAGCATTTCACCCGCTTTGATACGCTGCCCAGCTTCGTGTATTGCGTCGATCAATACGCCCTCATGGTTTGACTGACGGCACTCTACTTCATGACCGTAGCGTTGCGCTTCTACAGCACACATGGCTTCTACATCGGCTAAGGTTTCGTGGCCATATTGCTCCGGCTCTCGACTCCCTAGTAGATTAAGGTTAGGGCCGTTTAGCACCATGATCTTCGACATTCAACACTCCTCAATTGCTTTGCACTGTCCCATCTGGGCGTAATGATATTGACCCGATAGTCTATACCAAAAAGCTTAACAATACGCTCAGGGTAAAAAATGACAACACTGTTGTCACCAGTAAGGCACTGGCACAGAAGCCTTTCTCTCCATACTCACCAAAAATAATTGGGTAGGAAGTGAACATAGGCATAGCCGCCAATATCACCACCGCAAGTTTTAAATCTTGGTCCATGTTCGGAGTGAATATCAACAAGCATGATGCGATGAGCGGAAACAGCATGAGTTTCACCATGGCCACCAAACCAATTTGGCTTAACTGCCCACGAATGGAGACACCCACCAAAGAGCCACCTATAACAACCAGTGCCGTAGACGCTGCCGCGCCACCTAATAAAGTAAAACTCTGCTGCATGAAGTCTGGTAACTGTAGGCCTAGCAAAGAGAAAACCAATCCGCTTACCACAGACAAGAGTAATGGGTTTGTCACTAGTCGTTTCGCCACGACTATCATGACACCAGCGCCAGAACTTTGGCCATTCGCTTGGCTTTGTCCTTTCATGGTTTCCACAAAAAATAGAAAGATAGGTAAAAACACCACATTCTCGACAATCAAAGCCATGGCAAAGGCTTGAGTTGGAGTATGTTCAAAAGACTGAATAAGAACCGGTAAGCCAATAAAGGCGCTGTTTGGCATACTCCCACCTACACCTCGCACACCAGATAAATCCCAAGGCTGACGAAAGACAAAGCGTGCCGTTAAAATAGTGATACTAAAGGCCAACAGTCCACCCACGGCATATACAAAGATATAATCTAGATCGATCAGATCACGGATGTTCATGCTGGAGAGCTTGGTAAAAATTAGCGCAGGCAAGGCCAAATACAGAATAAAGCGGCTTAAAGATGGCAAGGCTTCGGATGCTAAGAAACCATGACGTACGGCTAAAAACCCTAACAATATTAAAAAGAATATTGGGGCAGTAATGGTTAACATAGCTTCCATGGAAGAATATCCTTGCTAAAAAGCACTATACAATTGAGACGAATTTTTAACTGAAAATAGTTACTAGAAATAAGATCCTTGATAAAGAAGAATCAAGAATACGAATAACCTATTTTGTCATACTAAAAGAAACTTAAATAAGACTCAATCTTAACCAAACATTGCTAAGTGTTTAATTCATCAATATTTTTACATGGGCCTTATTAATTAAAGGAAGTGCACAAGATGCCACAAGATAATCTATCCCAGCGACCATTCATAGGTTTAGGATGCATGAATGTATCCCATGCTTACGGAGAACCATTAGCCGATACACAAGCCATAGCGCTTATTCAACGAGCAGTAGATATGGGCTATCAACATTTTGATACCGCCACTCTTTATGGTGCTGGAAATAATGAAAAAATTGTCGGCAAAGCCCTAAAGTCCAGTCGAGACTCGGTTTTCTTAGCCAGTAAATGCGGTATGGAAAACATCAATGGCAAAAGGCAGATTAATGGCCGCCCCGAAAACTTGCGGCGCCAGTGTGAGGACAGTTTAAAGCGCCTACAAACAGACCATATTGATCTTTATTATCTTCATCGTATGGACAGAGATGTTCCAATTGAAGAGAGTGTCGGCGCTCTGGGTGACTTAGTAAAAGAAGGCAAAATCGGTGCGGTGGGATTATCCGAAGTGTCCGCCACAACACTTACCAAAGCACACAGAGAATTTACCATCAGTGCACTACAGTCTGAGTATTCACTATGGACTCGAAACCCTGAGATAGCAGCACTTGATGCATGCCAGCAACTTGGGGTTATGTTTGTTGCTTTTAGTCCAATAGGGCGAGGATTTTTAAGCAACCAATTGAAAGATATAAATCAATTAGATCGCTCGGATATGCGTCACTCCATGCCTAGATTTTCCCCAGAAAATTTTGAGCAGAACCTACCTTTATTAAATACTTTGCAATCCATGTCCGCTGAACTGGCCTGCACACCGGCTCAGCTGGCTTTAGCTTGGCTAAGCTCAAAAGGTGAACATATTCGCGCCATTCCAGGCAGCCGATCTTTACAGCACATGGAAGAAAATCTGGCTGCGACAAGCATTTCCCTATCATCCCAGCAACTAGATTTACTAGACAATGATATAAATCAAAATAATGTTTACGGGGCACGGTACAATCAAGAACAGCAGCAAGATATTGATACAGAAGAATTTAATTGATACTTAAAAACACCTATTTGTTGCATTAGATAAATATAAATTTAATATATTAGCAGCGGCCCTATCATTCCTTATTTTATGAACATTTATGATAAAAACCTGCCAAATCAGTTACATAAACTTACATCATTAATCTTTGTTTACATCTATATTATCTAGATTAAAATGTAAGGATATTCCTACAACAGCTTCACCATTATTAGAAGGTTGACTATGTTCTTTAGAAAACGTCCAGAGTTAGATGCAGAAACAAAAAATGATACGTTTCTAGAAGATAGCGCTTTTATACAAGCAATGAATAAGTTTTGTGCCACCATCAGCTTCTTGCCCGATGGCACCATACTTGAAGCCAATGAACACTTTCTTAAAGCCTCCGGATATACCCTTGCTGAAATACAAGGTAAAAAACATGTCATTTTCTGCCCAGAAGAAGTGGCACAAAGCACAGAATATAAAAACTTCTGGCCGCAACTAGCCGCAGGTAAAAGCCATCAAGGCACTTTCCAACGCGAGCGCAAAGATGGTTCAGACTTATGGTTGGAAGCTACTTACTTCCCAGTGGAAAGAGATGGCAAAATCGTCAAAGTGGTTAAGATTGCGGCGGATGTTACACAAGCTAAAGAAATGTCCGATCGACAACAAGCTGTTTATTCAGCCATTGACCGCTCTTCTGCAACCATCGAGTTTTTCCCAGACGGCACAATCATTACAGCCAATGAAAATTTCCTTGATACCATGGGCTACGCCCTAAAGGATATAGTCGGACAGCATCACCGTAAGTTCTGTACGGAAGAGTTCTATCAAGAGAATCCAGATTTTTGGAAGCATCTTGAGGAAGGGCATTTTGTTGCGGGCCAATTCGAACGTATAAACAAGCACGGTCGTAGAATTTGGCTGGAAGCCAGCTATAACCCTGTTTTCCATGAAGGCAAAGTGGTCAAAATACTGAAAGTGGCCTCGGATATCAGTAAACGCATTGAAGAGAAGCATGCGATTCAAGACGCGGCAGAAGTTGCTCACTCCACCTCTCTTAAAACCGCTCAAGTATCTGAGAGCGGTGCAGAAATTTTGCGTAGAACGGTTGCGACATCAGATCAAATCGTTGCAGACGTTAGCTCATCTACACACTTGATCGAGCAGTTGCATCAGCAATCAGAAAACATTGCCAAAATTGTTACCACCATTGGCTCTATTGCAGACCAGACGAACCTTCTTGCTCTTAACGCTGCGATTGAAGCGGCCAGAGCGGGTGAGCATGGTCGTGGTTTTGCAGTCGTCGCAGACGAAGTTCGTACTCTAGCGGCGCGCACCAGTACCTCGACCGTTGAAATTGAAGATATGGTGGCTCAGAACAGCGAACTGACTCGTAAGGCGAAAGCCAGTATGGATAAAGTTAGTGAACGATCCAGTGAAAATGCCCAATTAATCAATGAGGCTTCTGGCTTGATCGATGAGATCCTACAGGGCGCTGAGCATGTGACATCAACTGTCACTAAGCTGCTACACAATAAATAACTTCTTTGTCTCACAAAAAAGGCGCTCTAATAAAATTAGAGCGCCTTTTTTTACAAGCTTAAAAGTCTACAACTGAGACAATACATATTCAGCAGAGCTGACTTTGTATTCACCGGGCTCATCTAACCATAACTGTTGCACAATGCCGTTATTAACAAGCATGGCGTATCTAAGGCTACGGATGCCCATTTTTGCGGCTGAAATATCTAATTCAAGGCCAAGAGAGCAAGTAAGTTCTGCTAATCCGTCTGCTGCCATAACTAGGTGTTCAGCATTGTGTGCCTGACCCCATGCATGAACCACAAACACATCATTGACTGTGAGACAGACAATTTCATCAACCCCTTTCTCTTTGATCGCATCATAATGCACCACATAACCTGGTAAGTGGCTGGCACTACAGGTAGGGGTAAATGCGCCTGGCACGGCAAACATAAGCACTGTTTTGCCGTTAAAAAACTCAGTGACATCAAGGGTTTCAGGACCTTCTTCACCCATGATTTGAAACTGCCCATTTGGCAACATATCACCGATTTGAATCGACATTTTTATCTCCTAGCAACTAAGTTGCGCCTATATTACAACAAAGTTAGCGCTAAGGTTGAATGCTTTTAATAGCCTATCCCTTTCTAAACAGTAAATTGTTGCAGCAATGCCTTTTGACGGTCTGCTAATGAGGAAAGCTCTGTACTCCCCGTTTCACTTTGCGCCGCACTCTGAGACACTTGCTCCGACATATCAGCGATGTCATGTATGCTGCGATTAATTTCTTGAGCCACCGCAGACTGTTGACCTGCCGCCGTTGAAATTTGGGTACTTAAGTGGCGAATCTCTTCCATGCACACTTGTAGCTCAGTTAATGACTCACCAACCGAACGAGCATCTTCCACACTGCTGTGGGCGCTTTCACAACTAGTTTGCATACTGAATACGGTTTCTTTAACCCCTTTTTGCAGCTGTGTGATGACACCCTGAATTTCTTCGGTTGAATCATGAGTACGATTTGCCAAAGTTCTCACTTCATCGGCAACTACGGCAAAGCCTCGGCCTTGCTCCCCCGCCCGTGCAGCCTCTATTGCCGCATTCAAGGCCAGCAAATTCGTCTGCTCAGCTATGCCTTGGATCACTTCTAAAATCCGACCAATGCTTTGTGAATATTCATCCAACTGATTAACGACTTGGGTAGATTGCTCAATGTTTTTCACTAAGCTTTCGACTTCAGCAATGTTGCGTTGCATTTTTTGTCGGTTATCCGTTGCTCTTTGGTCAAGATCTTGTATCTGATGGAAGGTAATTTCGGTGTTTTTTTCTACTTCTTGCACCGTCGCCACCATCTCTGTCATTGCCGAAGCAACACTGGTGGTCTGGTCATTTTGCAATGACATCTTGTGCTTAGAATCCGCTGCTAAATTGAGGTTTGATTGTGCCGCATTGGACACATCATTAGCCGCTTGATCTATGTTCTTAATGACTTCTTGTAGGTTATTCACCAACTGATTGACCCAGCGCGACAGTTCACCAAACTCATCTTTACTGGTTACTTCACTACGGCGAGTAAAGTTGCCTTTTGAAATATCGCCTAGTACTGACATGATCTCTGCCAAAGGCTTACGTATGCTTTTACTTACCCATAACGCCACTAACACAGCGATTAAAATAGAGACAACAGAGACAATCCCCATACTTGTCATAGAAAGCCTTGCAACATCTTTCGCTTGCTCTTTCGCTTGGTTGCGCATCACGGTCGTTTCAGCCAGCAATAAAGCTGTGTTATCTACGACCACTTGCATACTACTCGCTAAGCTTTGCGCCAATACTTCAGCGCTAGCAGCCAGGCTAATGTATTCATAGTATTCAGCAACAACGCCTTCCGGGGAAACAACACCATGTTCAACTTCAGCAATAAGTTCGTTTATATTGTCATCGTCTGCGTATGCTTGTTTGGATTTAATACTAGTGATGGTCGAGGCCATTTGTGAGCGGAAGGATTCCAAAGATTCCAACTCATTCTGGTCAAAATAGTCATTCACTGTGACCGCGAGGCTTTCCATTTGACTAAGCATGTAGGAGGCGGCAAATTGGATTTCAGAAGTATCCCCTCCTTCCACAAGAAACCCTAAATCCTCTACCGAGAAGTTTAACGAGTCTTTTAAGTCTAATTTTTCACTTACAATTTTGTTTTGTAATTCCAGCATTCTTTTATGATTAACAAAGGCAACTGCGCTGCTCTCAAAAAAAGCGTTTGCTTGACTGTTAATGTTCGTAAGAGAGTTCAGCATCTCCGGCTGTTCTTGCACTAGCGACATTAGGGTCTTAAAGGCATTCTCATACTCATTACGGTGATGGGTGAAATCCTCTTCCAAACTCGCTAAAGAGTCAGGGGATTTACTCAATAAGTATTGCATCATTGAGGTATTGAGAAAGGCCAACTCATCGCTTACATAATTACTTGTGCTGACAATATCTGTGACTTCTCCCGTAACGACATCAAGTCGAGACTCAAGTTTCGCAATACCTGAAAAACCAGACGCCGCAAGCACTAGCAAAAGTAGCAAAAGCACGCCAAAACCCAGAACAATTCGCTGTATAACAGACAATGACATAATCAATAAGCCTTTAGAAAAAGTTTTCTGCACGGACACCAAGCCACCACCATACAAACCCTGTATTAAAAAATAGTGTCAGTGCAGATAATATAAAAACTAAGGAGCTCTCCGAATGCCCTCAATTTTTAGCTAGCGGCCTACTTGTAAGGGCTATTTGCACGAAATTCATGCACACCCTCTTAATTTCGACCATTTGGTTAACCATGTAAGCACAAAGCATACCGATTTCATTCGAAGGGTCAATCTGGTAAATTAATCATCAACACTTTTGAGCTCGATGATGAAAAATATGGACGCACCCCTTTACGAGAAAATCGCCAACACAATTGAACAGCAAGTTCAGGAAGGCATTTTCCCCGCGGGCGCGAAAATCCCTTCAGTTCGAAAATCCAGTAAGCAAATGGAAGTCAGCGTTGCTACAGTTTTACAGGCCTACAGTTTGCTTGAGGACCGCGGAATTATTAAGGCGCGGCCTCAAAAGGGCTATTTCGTCCAAGAACACTGCCTGACAAAATCCCCTACCATTCCAGACAGCAGCAAAAAAGACACCAGTACCCACGCCCTACTCAGTCGCTTGCTACACGCTTCTCAGGATGAAGACATCATCCAGTTTGGCGCAGCGATTCCTAACAGCCAATTCCTACCAATCCGCCAGCTACAACGTTCCGTAGGGCGGTTAATGCGTTTAGAGCCAGAGATTTGTGCTGCGTATGAGTTTACACCCGGGTCATTAAGCTTGCGTCGACAAATTGCCATTCGCATGCTCGATGCCGGCTGTCAGCTACAACCTGATGATATTGTCATTACCCTTGGTTGTCAGAATGCTTTAATTCTTGCATTACAGGCGGTTGTTCAAGCGGGTGATACTATTGCCATTGAGAGCCCAACCTACCACGGCATCTTGCAAGCAGTGGAAGTGCTTAACCTGAACGTGATTGAAATACCTTGTGACAGTGTGCATGGAATAGACTTAGAGCGATTAAATGATGCTGTTCACAATCAATCTATTAAAGCCTGCATAGTGACGCCCAATAATCAGAACCCGACAGGAGCTACCCTTTCTTCAACTAATCGCAAACGCTTACTAGAATGTGCTGACCAGCATAATTTCATGATCATTGAAGATGATGTTTACGGTGAGCTTGGCTATTTTGCTAAACGTGAAAGAGCGTTAAAAGCTGATGATAAACTCGGAAAAGTTATCTATTGCAGCTCTTTTTCGAAAAGTATTGCGCCAGGATTTCGCATTGGCTGGATCATTGGTGGCAGTTTGCACGCTAAAATCAATCATCTCGCCTATGCCCAATCTCTAGCGATCCCGACTCTTACTCAAACCGCCATCGCAAACTTTTTAGAAAATGGAGCGTACGATAGGCACTTGCGCAAAACTCGGCAAACCTACCAAGAAAACTTACAACACTGCCAACAACTCATTCAGCAGCATTTCCCTGAGGGCACAGAGTTCTCTAGTCCCAAAGGCGGTTTCTTACTTTGGGTAACACTGCCTAAAGAAATAGATGCCATGCAGGTGCACGCCCAAGCCTTAGAAAACAACATTGGCATATTACCCGGCCTAGCCTTCAGCTTGAGTGCAGAGTTCAAGCATCACTTCCGACTGAATTACGCATTGAACTGGGATAACTACTCTGACGCCGCCTTGCGTTTGCTCGGCAAACTTTGTTACCAACAGCTTAAATAAGCCCTAGTATTAGGATAAATCCGTTTTATGGTCTTTATTTTGGACAATTTTGGCGTTTTATTAGTAATACAATTAAAGGCCGTGCACTATATAAGCGAAATCTATAAAAATCATGACGGCTAGGTCAATTTTCATCTGTACAGGCAGAACAAAAAGCGTACAATCGCTCATTCTTTTTTAAACCTTGTGCCGTACTGGCCGATAAATTAATTGTCTAGAATAAAAATTGGCTTGTTTCGATGGAATTTGTTGCACACCCAAATGAACTTCCTTTAAAGCTCACCGCCATTGAGGATCAACACTTTCCTCCGTGTAATAGTGAACGAACTGGATTTGCAGGCATTACCTATTTAACCTCATGTGCTTTTGACAGTGGCGCTTGTGTTGAAGTTACTCTAGAAGAGATTGATCCTAACTTCTGTGTCTGTGGTCGCGTTGCCTGGTGTAATAAAGAAGAAGGCGGTTATCTCATTGCCATCGAATTCCCTACCCAAGAAGCCTGTTATTCCGTACGCATGGTAGAGCAGCTATCCCAGATAGAGCACTATCGACGTCGAGCTAAAAATGAAGGCCGTCGTCTTAATTATAATGAAGCCGCCGCCGAGTGGATTCAAAAGTTCGCCGCACAGTTCCCCGCATTCACCCTATAAAAAGTACACAATTCCCCCATGACTCAAACAATTTCTCAAGGTGATATTGATATCATCACGTCACAGCTTGGCCGAACACCAAGTGGTATCAGCGCTATTGCACATTACTCACCTAATGGCGTTCCTCAAGTCCTAGAAATGGAAACTTGGGTCTTTAATCAGCCCTTCCCAACGTTATATTGGCTATCCAGCAAAGCCATTGATAAAGCACTGGCTAAGATTGAAAGCCAAGGTGTTGTGAAGGAGCTAGAACAGCGCATTAAAGACGATGCAGATTTAAGAGAGGCGCACCACAACTCCCATCGCGACTATATCGCGCGCCGCTGGGATGTTATGCAACCAGAGCACAAGGCAATTATTGAAGAGAAAGGCTTTAAGCCTTTGTTTGAAAAGTTAGGCATCGGCGGCATTGCTAACTGGGATCAAGTACGTTGCTTACACATGCAATATGCTCATCACCTTGCTGGCGATAATGTCATTGGTCGCATTCTAGATGAAGAGTATGGCATACGTGCCATTGCCGACGCAGAGTAACAATTGAAATAGAAAGACGGGGCAGAATTTCTAGTACACCTGTCTTTCTATTTTGTTTTTTCTAGGTAAGCGCGCAATGTTTCGGGTTTTTTAACCTTATGAAGAACCAAGCGGATTTTATTAAAAGCAGCTTGAGCCACTTCTGGTCGCTGTGCGTATGTGGTCAGTGCACCACCCGTCCAGCCCGCTAGTTTAACCATTTCATTTTTGTAGTTATTTCCATTAACTCCGTGACCGCCTAAAGCCATCAAGGCATCTTCAATTTCTAAATAGCTGGGGCGTTCGCCACCAAATTTCATAAAATCTTCTTGTTGTACTTCTGCAAACTGTTTGGACATTAATCGAGCCTTCTAAGAATCAATGGGCAAATGAAGTAAACTTCATTTAAACCCATTAAGCCTTCATGAATCAATACTAGTTACGAGTTCTTACACGCTCTACTGCGTTTTGCCAGCCTTGATATAATCGCTCGCTGGTCGCACTATCAATCTCTGGCTCGAAGGTTTTGTTGGCCTTCCAGAAGTCAGCAACTTCGTCTAGAGACTGGTAAATACCGCACTTTAGTCCCGCTAAGAAAGCCACGCCAAGAGCGGTAGTTTCCGTAATTTCAGGGCGTTCTACGCGAATATCGAGAATATCACTTAAGAACTGCACCACGAGATTGTTCACTACCATGCCGCCATCTACCCGCAACGAATGGAAAACAGCGCCGTCTTGTTGCATCGCTCCCACCAAATCTTTACTTTGATAACAAACAGAGCGTAATCCGGCACTAACAATGTCTTCCACACTGGTATCTCGCGTTAAGCCTATCATGGCACCGCGAGCATCTGGGTCCCAATAAGGCGCTCCAAGTCCAGTAAAAGCGGGCACCAAGTATACTGAGGCATCATTCTTCGCTTGCTGAGCAAGGCGTTGCGTTTCTTTGGCATCCGTAAAGAGTTTTAAACCGTCTCTTAGCCATTGAATGGCAGCCCCCGCCACAAAGATACTGCCCTCAAGCGCATAAGTGACTTCACCATTAATACGGTAGCCAACTGTGGTCAGCAGTTTATGCTGAGAAGTAATAGCCTTGTTACCCGTATTTAAGATCATAAAGCAGCCTGTACCATAGGTGCTTTTGATCATACCGGGCGTAAAGCAAGCTTGGCCCACCAATGCAGCTTGCTGATCCCCAGCGATACCATTGACGGGGATTTCTGCTCCCAGCCATTGAGCATCGATTACGCCAAAATCATCACTACAGTCCATGACTTCTGGCCACTGAACTTCACCAATTCCTAAAACATCAATGAGTTGCTGATCCCATTCTTGGGTATGGATATTGAAAGCCATGGTGCGAGCAGCGTTTGTAGCATCCGTTTTAAAAGACTGCCCATTCGTTAAACGCCATAGTAAAAAGGTATCAACAGTGCCAAATGCCAGACGCCCCGCTTGAGCTTTCTCTTTCGCCCCAGCCACATTGTCTAGCACCCAACGTATCTTGGTGGCAGAAAAGTAAGGGTCAATTAACAGCCCTGTTTTTTCTTGCACCATGCCTGAGTAACCTTGGTCATGCAAAGACTGACAGAATTCACTGGTTCTTCGGTCTTGCCACACAATCGCATTGTAAATGGCTTCGCCTGTTTCTGTGTCCCACAAGATGGTTGTTTCACGCTGGTTAGTGATACCGATACTGGCTACCGATTTGGCATCAATACCTGTATCCTCTAATACTGAACGACACACAGCAATGGTAGAAGACCAGATGTCTTCTGGGTTATGTTCAACCCAACCATCATTAGGAAATATTTGCGGAAATTCTTGCTGGGATTGCCCTATTCGAGCGCCTTTTTCATCGAATAAAATAGCCCGTGAACTGGTCGTTCCTTGATCTATTGCAAGAATATATTGAGTCATGTGGAATTCTCTTTGATGTTGATGGCACTCGAAAACGAGTTGCCTATTATTATTTTTGAACTTCAATATTCAAAATCGAATGTTCCATATTAAAAACCAATGCCTACACCTTTAGCAAGCATAAACATTTTGGAGACGAAAAACCTATGGGACAACTAACTCGCCAAGAGCAAATAGTCATCCTTGTTAAGAACACAGGTTATATTAGTATTGACCAACTTGCTGAGCACTTTGCGGTGACACCACAAACCATACGCCGTGACATAAATGTGTTGGCCAAAGCAAACAAGATTCGTCGACATCATGGGGGGGCCAGCTACGACTCCAGCACAACCAATGTCTCCTACGCTACCCGTCAGATTTTACAACTTTCCGCCAAGCAACAAATCGCCAAGCGCATTGCCGAGCAGATCCCGAATAATGCCTCGCTATTCATCAATATAGGTACCACCACAGAGACAGTAGCCAGAGCGTTATTAAACCACCAGGGCCTCCAAGTCATCACCAACAACCTCAATGTAGCCACCATTTTAAGCGGTAAAGAAGACTTTAACGTGATTATCGCCGGTGGCGCTGTGCGCTCTCGTGATGGCGGTATTATGGGAGAAGCCACCATTGATTTTATCAACCAATTTCGCGTCGACTACGGCATCATTGGCATTAGTGGCATCGACCCAAATGATGGCTCTTTGTTGGACTACGACTACCAAGAAGTGCGTGTTGCTCAAAGCATTATTTCCAATTCCCGTACGGTTTTCTTAGCCGCTGACAGTGAAAAGTTTGGCCGCAATGCAGTGGTGCGTTTAGGTAACCTCACTCAGGTAGATCGCCTTTTCACCGACCTAACGCCCCCTAAAGCCATTATCAACCTTATGTCTGAGCATCAGGTTCACCTAGAGCTCTGTAAAACCAAATAGTTCTTTTCTCCCCTACTTCTCCCTCCAGATGGCAAGCTTTGATCTGGAGGGTTTGCATAGTTTTTCAACAATTTTTCAGGCCCTCTAGGTTGCCAGCAGCATTTTATAAGTTTAATATCGAACAATAATGTTCACTTTCGAACATATCAATATTCATTACTTATGGGGAACGGCATGGCAAACTCGCATTTTGATCTATTTGTTGTCGGTGGCGGCATTAATGGCACAGGTATCGCTGCCGATGCCGCAGGACGCGGATTGCATGTAGGCCTGTGTGAAATGGGAGACTTAGCTCAAGCAACGTCTTCTTCCAGCAGTAAGTTGATTCATGGTGGTCTACGCTACCTAGAGCATTATGAGTTCCGCCTAGTGAAAGAGGCCTTAACAGAACGTGAAGTGCTGTTGAAAGTAGCCCCCCATTTGGTAACGCCAATGCGCTTTCAAATGCCCCATCGCCCACACTTACGTCCTGCTTGGTTAATTCGTATTGGGCTTTTCCTTTACGACAACCTAGGTAAGCGCGACACGCTATTGGGCTCCCATAAGGTTAAATACGGTGCCGATAGCCCTTTAAAATCCGACATTACTCAAGGCTTTGAATATTCAGATTGTTGGGTGGATGACGCTCGCTTAGTGGTCACGAATGCCCTGAGTGCACAGCAAAACAAGGCTCAAATTTACGCTCGTACTCGCTGTACTGGAGCTAAGCGTGTTGATGGCCAATGGCAAATCACTCTAGAAGATCAAATCAGCCAAGAAACCACTACCATTACAGCGAAAGCGCTGGTGAATGCTGCGGGCCCTTGGGTGTCTTCATTCATCGAAACCAAGCTTGAGAAAAAAGCGCCTTATGGCATTCGTATGATTAAGGGTAGCCATATTGTGGTGCCAAGAATTCATCAGTTCTCTAATGCCTTTATCATGCAAAACACGGATAAGCGTATCGTTTTTGCCATTCCTTACCGTGATAACTACACCCTACTTGGCACGACCGATGTGGAGTACAAAGGCAACCCTAGCGATGTAAAAATCTCTGATGAAGAAACCAACTACATTCTCAATGTTGCCAACGATCACTTTAAAAAGGACCTCACCACAGACGACGTGATTTGGCACTATTCAGGTGTCCGTCCGCTGTTAGAAGATGAGTCAAATGACCCATCGGCTGTAACCCGTGATTACACCCTGCATTTGGAAGACGACAACAGCCAAGCGCCATTGCTAAGTATTTTTGGCGGCAAGATCACTACGTATCGCAAGTTAGCCCTATCGGCAATGCGTAAGTTAACCCCTTACTTTGACCAGCTTGGGCCTGAGTGGACCCATAGCCAGCCTTTACCTGGTGGTAAGTTGGACATGTCACTGGAAGCCTTTACCTTATCGCTTCAGCAGAGCTATCCATTTATCGGCTCACATTTAGCGAAGCGTTTTGCCAACAGTTATGGGGACCGCAGCCACCTAATTTTGGAAGGCAAAACAGACCTTACAGAACTTGGTGAGCACTTTGGCGCAGACCTTTACCAAGCCGAAGTGGATTACCTGCTTGAGAAAGAGTGGGCTTACACCAGTGAAGATATTTTATGGCGCCGCAGTAAACTTGGACTGGAGTTCAATCCAGACCAGGTGACACGACTCAGCGATTATATCGCCGCCGCTCAATAAACGAATCTCTACTCCCGCCTAGCCCACTTAAGACATTGTCTAAGTGGGCTTTTTTTGATCTACTAAGGCATTAAAGACGCTTCTGCCGAGATCAAAATGGACTTTTTGTTTGCTGACATTTCCCTCTGGGTTTACCTAGCCTTATTCTGTGTTGCCCTAGTCGCCGGCATTATTGACGCCATCGCTGGCGGCGGTGGTTTAATAACCGTTCCCGCGCTGCTTGCAGCAGGTTTGTCACCCGCAGAAGCCTTAGCGACCAATAAACTGCAAGGTTGTGCTGGCACCTTATCGGCTTCCTATCACTTTGTGCGCAAAGGCCAAGTCAAACTATCCGACATGATATTGCCTATCACCATGACCGCCATTGGTAGTGTATTGGGCACAATCTTAGTGTCTTACATTGACAGCCGATTACTGCTAAAAGCCGTGCCCATTATCCTCATCGGGGTAGCCATATTCTTTTTGTTTTTACCAAAGGTTCAGCCTTACATCGCCAGTAAGGTTGTGCTGTCTAACACCCAATTCGCTCTCATTATTGGCACCAGCATTGGCTTTTACGATGGTCTGATTGGCCCAGGTACGGGTGCTTTTTTCTCCACTGCGTATTTATGTTTTATGGGCTTATCCATTATTTCTGCAACAGCCCATACCAAGGTTCTAAACGCCACCAGCAACCTAGCCTCTCTTATTATGTTCACCTTTACCGGCCACATTGTTTGGATGCTAGGGATCGCCATGGGCATAGGCCAGTGGATCGGTGCTCAAATCGGCTCACAATTAGTGATCACCAAGGGTTCTAAATTGATTCGCCCTCTGGTGATTTTTATGTGCTTAGCCATGTCCATAAAACTCTTGATGGACGCCTAACACGCGTTTATTAGCACCTAGTACAAACATTTTTTCGCACGAGTTTTGCGCATAACCATGTGCGTTTTCATCCTTTGTAAAAGCCCTAGTATCTGTACTAGAGTGGTGCTTATCGCTCATTGACCTAATTTGGAAAGTCCTATGCATCAGACAGAATTTTTTTCGGCTTTATGGCAGCAATACACCCAAGTCACGCCACAAGCCCAGCGCATTCAAACTCTATTTGAACAGCAGGGAGAGTCTGTCTTAAATGACCATGTTGCCTTTCGTACCTTTAATCAGTCGCCTATTTCCTTGGAAGTACTGGAAGGCCAACTGATCGCATTAGGCTATATTGCCTACGGTGCTTTCCGTTTTGAAACCAAGCACTTGCGTGCTCGTTGTTATAAACATCAAACCGATAACAAAGCCCCTAAGGTTTTCCTTTCAGAACTTTTAGTCGAAGAATTACCTCAAGATTGCCAAGACATCATTCAAAACCTAATCGCACAGATCCCTAAAGATGTGGTCAAAACACCGGCGATTTTCTGGGCGGGATTGTTGTGGGAGAAGCTTTCTGAGCAAGACTACTTAACGCTAACCGAGCACTCCGAATATGCAGCTTGGTTATCCACCATGGGATTACAAGCCAACCACTTCACCGTCAGCATTAACCACCTAAAGAATTTCACAAGCATTCAACAAGTGAACCAATTGTTGTTAGATGAAGGCTATGTGCTTAATCAGGTAGGAGGCTTAATTAAGGGTTCTCCAGAGTCCTGCTTAGAACAATCGTCTACCTTGGCCGATAAAATACATTACGTGTTTGGTGACGGCCAAAGCCGAGAAATCCCTAGCTGTTTTTATGAATTTGCTCGTCGTCACCCTCAAGCGGATGGCAGCCTATTCGACAGCTTCATCGAAGGTAATGCAGACAAAATCTTCGATTCAACAAACTCCTAAGTAAAGGACGACACAGAGCCTCTTTTTAAAGTGTGCTCTGTGTTTTAAATACTATTCCTTACGCTCACTCCGTTTTTGTAACCCATTGGAACCCCTTCACTATTGCCGCTGGCGAGGAAGTTAAAACTCCCTCTTCAGAAACCTGTTATAAGTGCTTTGAACGCCTTCTGAACTATGTACCGATTCCGTTCGGCGTGTATAATGCTGGCAGTTTTAATACAGGTCTTAACTATTATGATGAATCAATTTCTTGAATTTTCGATGAACCACTGGGAAATGGTGGCGGTTTTTTTCGCTATCCTAGCCACTTTACTATTTGTTGAGAGCAAAGGCGGCGCTCAAGGTGTTAGCCCATCGACAGCAACCACCATGATCAATAATGACGATGCCATTGTGGTCGATATTCGTCCTGAAAAAGAGTTTAAAACAGGGCATATTACTGGCGCGAAAAATGTTCCAGCAACAAAAATGAAAGATCAATTATCTAGCCTTGAAAGTTACAAAGACACCCCCATCATTTTAACTTGTAAGACTGGTATCAATGCTGGTACCAGTGCAAAAGAAATGAAAAAAGCGGGTTTCAATAAAGTATTCAAACTACAGGGCGGCATTGCTGAATGGCAATCTTCTAACATGCCTCTTGTAAAATCTTAAGAGGGTTAGATTTCGCCATGGCAAATGTCACAATTTATTCAAGTAATTACTGCCCTTTCTGCATTAGAGCAAAACAGCTTTTGAGTTCGAAAAAAGTGAAGTTTCACGAAATTAATGTAGATGGTAAGCCTTCCGCACGTGCAGAAATGACTCAAAAAAGTGGCCGTACTTCCGTTCCACAAATCTGGATCGACAACCTGCATGTTGGCGGCTGTGATGATTTGTATGCGCTTCAACATGCTAACAAACTGGATGATTTACTGGCCAAGTAATTGCTCTAATGAGTGCTTGGCGTAAGATCGAATTATTTATATAACACTATAGGATGAATCATGTCTGACACGACGACTGCAGCAACAGAAACACAAGAACAGCAAGCGCCACAACTGTCTTTACAGCGTGTGTTCTTAAAAGATATCTCTTTTGAATCACCACGTTCTCCAATGATCTTCCAAGAAGAGTGGAAACCTGAAGTTGGCTTAGAACTAAATACAAAGAGCCGTCAGGTTGGTGAAAACGTTTATGAAGTCGTCCTAGAGATTACTGTTAACGTTAAAAACGGCGACGAGCCAGCTTACCTAGTAGAAGTACAACAAGGTGGTTTGTTTGTCATTGCCGGTCTTGATGACCAACAACTACACCACGCGCTAGGTGCTTTCTGCCCAGCGACACTTTTCCCATACGCTCGTGAAAACATCGATGCGGTAGTGGTTAAAGGTAGTTTCCCTGCAGTATTGCTAGCGCCAATCAACTTCGACGCCTTGTACCTAGAAAGCTTACAAAAGCAGCAAGCCGCTCAAACTGAGCAGTAATACGCAGCCAATAGCTTGATATAAAATCCAAAAGGGGGCTTTGTAAGTCCCCTTTTTCATTGCTGCACATATGGGGTACAGTGTGTAAAGCTAGGTTAAGGAAAGGCCCATGAAAAAACGAAAAAAAACCTGCTCCTATTGCCTTAAAGTAAGATGGTTCGTACTCTATCTGGCTTGCATAGCTCTGATTGGGCTATTGGTTGCAAATCGATTTTTAAGCTAAGGAAGCGGACGTGAAGCAGGCGGCACTTTGGATTCTTATACTTTTCCTGACAGGTTGTTCAACCTATCAGCAAGACATAGAAAAAGGCCTAACGTTAGCCAAAGAAGGCGACTGGCAAGAGGCAGAAAGTCGCCTAGATTCCGTCCTGAGCAATTCCCAAGATCAACTCCTCTACTATTTAGAAATTGGTGCCTTGGCACAAAACCAAGGCGACTACGAAAGAAGTAACACGCTTTTGGAAGAGGCAGAAAAACTCAGCGACACCTTCTTCCAAGAAAACTACAGCAATCGGGCCTGGGCACTGCTGACCAACCCAAGACAAAGTGACTATCGCGGCACGGGCTTAGAGCGCGTGTATATTAGTTACTTAAAATCCCTCAATTATATCGCCCTTGCAAAACAAGCGAAAACTTCATCTCAAGCCTTAGTCTTACAAGATGCCGCTCTTGTCGAAGTACGTCGTATTGAACTAAAACTCAATGAAATCAAAGCTCAAACCCCGAGTTATCAAGATTTAGACGATGCAGAAAATCAAGCCTTTTACCTCAAAGCACTTAGCTGGTTAGGGGACTTTTATAAAGGCGGACGTAATACCGATAAATACCTTTACCGTGATGATGCCTGGGCTCGTTATATGGAAGGCCTACAATATGAATTGCAAGCAGAATACGACGATGCACGCATTAGTTATCAAGCGGCGGCTAACCTCTATGAAGCGGGTTATGCCCAGCAATATAGCCTCTCGGATTTAACCACTGAAAGAGCTTGGCTAGACACCATTCGGATGATGCAAAAAACAGGCTGGAGTAGCGATGAGGTACAACGTCTAATCGATAGCAAGCTCTCAGCGAGTATGCAGCAAAAGCTCAATAGTTACCAAGTCGACACCGCCGAAATGGTCGTACTTGAGCATCAAGGCTTTATCGAAGATAAAAGTGAAATGACCTTGTTGCTCAGTGCTGACCCACGCAGCTACTCTTTAGTATTACAACCGCTACACGGTGGTAATAACATTGAGCAAAACGACTCATTTCGTTGGTTTACCATGGCTTATGCGGACATTAGCCCGTTGAACCTTATCGCCAACTATAAAACTGGCGGCGCTTGGGGCAGCTTTACTGGTCTATTTACCAAACGAGTTATTTTGGGCAGCGGTATCTGGCGACAACTGCAAGACATACATATAGAAAGCTTACTATTCCAGTACCCTGTGCGAGTCACCGTACCCTTTTATCGCCGTTTCCAACTAGACAACCACCAACCTAGCTTACGTTTAACAGGAACTCTTTCGAATAAAGAAGCATCAAATACTTCCACAATAAGAATGACCTCTTTGTCTGATATCGCCTTACAAGAGCAACTGGCCTACGCCCAAAGGGATATTTATGAGGGCCTATTGCGAGAGCTCATCCGAAGCTGGCTAGCTTATCGCCTTGCCAATAGCGTTCAGGACAGCACCGCAAGCTTATTATTAAGCCTTGCAGGGCAAGTGGCGGTTTTTGCATCCTCTGCTGCAGATACCCGTAATTGGCTGACCTTGCCAGCGCAAATTCGCTTAACCCGTACGCCTGTGTCTGCAGGGGATTACAATCCAGAATATAGTGTGAACGGTAAACAATTTTCCCTAGGTGATCTTCACCTTAAAGAAAATCAAATTGAAGTTTGGAACTTGCGAAATCCTAATTAAGCTTTCAAAATTAACCGCCTTCTTTAGGCATAACGAATAAGGAAATAGACATGAGTATCCCAATGTTTAGTAAGTCACAATGGAAAGGCCTACTTGTTATGGCCCTTGCGACTGTATTAGTCGCCTGTTCAAGCGGTGGTGTTAAGCGACTGGATAACAATGAAGAAGTCGCCCTTTCGGATCGCTGGAACGATACCGACTCGCGCTTAGTCTCTGAAGAGATGATGGGCGACATGCTCACGTTCCCATGGTTCCGTGACTACAACTTTAGTCAAAAAGGTAACCCTACGGTTATCATTCAAACCATTCGCAACAAGACCTCAGAACACATTCCTGTTGATACCTTCATCAATGATATAAAACGTAGCCTACTGCGCGCCGGTAAAGTGGACTTTGTTGTCTCTGGTGAAGAGCGCGAAGAAATCCGCAATGAGCGTGAAGAACAAGAATTGAATGCCGCACCAGATACGGTTGCAAAATTCGGCTTAGAGCAAGGTGCTGGGTTCGCACTATCGGGCAGCATTAACTCCATTGTTGATTCAAATGGCGATCAACGTGTGAGCTTCTATCAAGTCGATTTAAAACTGATTGATATGACCACTAACCGCGAAGTATGGAATGGTCAGAAGAAAATCAAAAAACTGGCTGATAAAGGATTCTTTTAAGCATGAACACCTACAACCACCAGATCCCCATGTTTAAATCTTTGTCGGTCATTGCTTTAGCTATGGGTCTGGCAGGTTGTTTTGGCACAAATAGCCAATCAGGCAATAACACTAGCGCCGAAGAAACCCCAGACTGGGTGACATCACCGCCAAAAAGCAACACCTATCTTTACGGTGTAGGCAGCGCCTCACGCATCGAGAACCTTGCGCTAGCGTTTACGCAAGCGGAACAAAATGGCAATGCTCAAATCGCTCAACAGCTACGTACCCAAGTAAGCCAGGTGAATACCCAAGACATACAGGTCAATTCATCTGGTAGTGGCACAGAATATGTGAGGAAGACCCATACAGCTTATACCCGTGTCAGCACAGCTCCTATTGAGTTAGAGCAAGCGGTGAATGAACAAAGGTTTGCTGGAGAGCAATATGTGTATGCCCTCCAGTCGGTTGATCGCTCGCGTATTGAGTCCCGCCTAAAGCAAAAAATCATCGAGCAGGACACACTAATTCGCCAACAAGCCAACCGTCTGAATCCTGGTATTCAAACCCAAGACTGGTCTAATTACATGGGGCTGATCCCGCTTTTCGCGCAGCGCACATCCTATCAAAGTGAGCTCAACCTTTACTCCACTAGCCATGCTCTTCAAGGACAGGCCCCCGCAGATATTCGAGATATTGAAGCCCAGCTCAATGACGCTTTACTGAGCTTTGGTTTCGATGTTTCAAACAGTGAACAATCAAGTACCTTAGCAAGTGCCCTGTCTAGTTTTGGCTTTACGCCCAAAGCAAATGGCGCCTTCCAACTGCACAGCAAGACTCAACAACATAGTGAAATCCAGAACGGTCGTTATTATGTGTTTGAAGAAGGAACTCTCGATCTTACTGGCCCAACAGGTGAACATTTGGCCTCCTGGACCGTCAGTTCTCGAGGCATTGGCAAGAACCAGTTACGAGCGACGGAGCAAGCGTCAACCGCTTGGTCGACCCAAGCCGTAGAAGCCATGTTTCTGTGGTTAACACGCTTAGATTAGTTAGATAAGTCGTTTTCAAGGGAATAAAGCAAAAGGGTGAATTTTTCTCACCATTCGATTGAATATTGATCGTTTGTGGTTTTTATAGACAACTCTTAACATTAACCACATAGACAATACTTAACCGAAACAGGAGATACACCATGAACAACGATTTAAAATATGACGATTTTGGCAACTTAGACACTGACTACTATGTAGAGCAAGCTTACGCGATGCGCAACGCTTACTATGCTGAAGCAATCAAATCTGCCGTTAGCCGCGCAAAAGCATTCTTTTCTAGCCTTGCGAACATTCGTTTCACTCAAACCCCAGTACACTCTAAATAATTATTAGTCTTTCTCCTTTCTGGAGAGAACTAAGATAGCACTCGTCACCGCAGATCTAAGGTTAAAATAACAATACAGATCCGGTTACGGGCTAGCCATTTAAAACCAACCCTATCCTCTAGCTTTACATTCCAATCCTTGACCTGCCATCAAATTGTCACAAATACGAAATAAACTGGTTACCTCTTAGCCTTAACTAGTCGTATATGAGACATTATGAACCAAGAAAGCCAATTAGATCTGCTGAATCGCATTCTTAAGGATGGGTTAGTTACCCCATACTTTCAGCCTATTTATGATCTAACCAGTGGCAAAATTCACGGTCATGAAGCCTTATCTCGCGGCCCAAAAAATTCGTCTCTGTTCTCACCAGAGCCATTGTTTAGCCTAGCGTTAAAGGAAGGTAAATTACACGAGCTAGAAATACTGTGCCGTAAAAAAGCCATTACCAAGTTTTCGACTCTGGCCTTAGAGGGGTTGTTATTTTTAAATGTCAGCGCTTCCTTGCTGTCCTCCCCAGACCATCAATCAGGCATGACGCTCGCTATCTTAAATCAGCTGGGTCTTGATCATAAAAAGATAGTCATTGAGCTGTCCGAGCAACACCCCTATGACCACAACGGTTTGTCTAGTAATAGTGTTGATCACTATCGTGAAATGGGCTTCCAAGTGGCCATTGATGATCTTGGGGTTGGTTACTCCGGCTTACAACTCTGGTCAACCTTACAACCCGACATAGTGAAAGTTGATAAGCACTTTATTAAAGATATCGACAAAGATGATGTGAAACGGGAGTTTGTCCGCTCCATCGTAACAATCGCCCAGCGCCTAGATTGCACCTTGATTGCAGAGGGCATTGAGACACAGCAAGAGCTCGATCAGCTGCTCGAAATTGGCGTTAAATATGGACAAGGTTATTTATTGGGTCGCCCTTGTGAGCACCCAGACTTCCATGAAAACAGCTACCTTGCTAAGCAAGCCCAACGCCGCACACATTTCCAAGAAGATTTTGGTGAGTCGGTGCAGTCTCTATGTAAAACAACGCCCGCGATTACTCTAGACAGTGAACTCATCGATGCTTCCCGATACTTCAAACAACATAACGATTTATTTGCGATTCCTGTGTTGTCAGAAGGCAGCCCTGTGGGCGTGATTCGCCGCCATCAATTGCATGAGCTCTTTTCGACACCTTATGGCCGCTCTCTCTATGAAAACAAACCTGTCACCTATTTGTTGAGTGATGAAATACTCATTGTTGAAAGTGACACAAGCCTTTCAAGTGTTTCTGCGTTACTGACCAATCAAGAAGCCGATACCATCAGCCACGAAATTATTGTGGTGAACAATGGCCAGTATGTGGGCACGGGGCATTTAAAAGATCTGCTGAAACGCATTACCGAATTAAAAATTCAGACCGCAACCTATTCCAACCCATTAACCTTGCTACCAGGCAATGTGCCCATCCATAAGGATGTAAGCCGTCGCCTACTGGCCCACGAACACTTTCATGTGGCTTATTTTGACTTGAACGATTTTAAGCCCTTCAATGATTTTTTTGGTTACGCGAAAGGCGACATGGTTATTCAGCTGCTAGGTTCCTTAATTAAAGACATTGTCAGCTTAGAGCGTAACTTTATCGGCCACATTGGCGGTGATGATTTTGTGGTGATTTTTGACTCTGCCGATTGGCGCCAGCAATGTGAAGAAATTTTGCGACAATTCTGCCAGCGCATCCGAGAGTTCTACCCAAAAGAAAATCTCAAAGAAGGAGGTGTGTGGAGTAAAAACCGCCAAGGGGATATCGTCTTCCACCCGATTCTCAGCTTGGCTATTGGCGTAGTAAACCCAGACCCAAGCCTCTATAAAAACCACCATGATGTTGCGGAACTTGCGGCGCTAGCCAAAAAGTCTGCTAAGCAAAATGGGGGTAATTATCTGTATCTACACAAAGAAAACACCAGCACAAATCAACTCAGCGCCTAGTGTTATAGAACTGTCACAAAGCCCACACCTGATTGTCATATTTGCCCCTTAGCCTAAGGCTATAAACTTAGGAGGCAAGTATGCAAACGACCTTTAGATCTGTGTTTATTTCTGATGTTCACCTTGGCACAAAAGCCTGCCAAGCCACCCATTTATTGGATTTCCTACAAAACATTCAGACCGACACATTGTATCTGGTTGGTGACATTATTGACCTTCAAGAAATGCGTCACAAAGCCTATTTTGTGGAGTCCCACAACAAGATAGTCGAGCAGATTTTAGCCATGGCGAAATCAGGCACCAAGGTAATTTATATTCCTGGAAATCATGATGCCTTCTTCCGAAAGTTTGCCGGGCAAACCTTATCTGGGGTAGATATTCGACTTAACGCTCGCCACCAAACCGCGAATGGTCGCACCTTCTATGTCAGCCATGGTGATGAGTTTGATCAGATGGTGAAAATCAGCCCACTGATGCTGGCCATAGGTGATCGTGCCCATGGGCTTATGTTGTCGCTGAATCAATGGATCAATGGCGTAAGACGTTTTATCGGTTTGCCATACTGGTCTCTAGCAGGCTACCTAAAAAGCCACATTAGCAAAGCCAAAGAGTTTATCGAACGTTTTGAAACTGCAGCGTTAAAGTCGGCTAAAAACCAGCAGGTAGACGGATACATCTGCGGCCACATCCACTTTGCTTCTTTTCGCATGAAAGACGAAACCTTGTATTGCAACGACGGTGACTGGGTAGAGCATTGCACAGCACTAACAGAATCCAAGGCGGGCGAGTTAAGCTTATTACATTGGTCAGAGCAGCCAAAGATCATTGCCACCGAACCTGCACCAGAGAGCTGGGGCTTTCAACCTGTCCCCAACCGCGGCTAATCCCTTTTAGGTGGCGGTCAGCTTAGTTTGACCGCCACCTAATTGATTCAAGTCTTGCAGTTGACAGTCTTTGCCCTGATAAGCCACTTGCGCTAATAAAAGCTCTGCCGTCGCCAAGGCATCGGTCAAGGCATCATGACCTTGATAGTCCGGCAGTCCATAACGCTCTCGGCATTTTCCGAGGCGGAACCCACCTTCTTGAATCGGTTGTTGGGCCCGATGTGATTTGTGCCGCTCTATGGCTAGGGTATCCAGCCATACCAAGGGAAATGGTGCTAAGTTTTCTGTCTTCCAGCCCTGTTTCAAGAAACTTAACTCTAAAGGGGCATGGTGCATAACTAAAATTTTTCCCCGCAGTAAATGTCGTAAGTACCTCAACACACTGAGTTGTTTTTTACCTTGGGACTCTATGTCTTCATCCGTAATAAGATGAATGCCTATCTGACTAGACACATCTGCTGCTTCCAAAAGAATATGACGGGCGCTGTCTAGATCAATCCGACCATTGCGAATACACACCCAACCCACACTGACAATATGCCCTTGCTTGGCATCCAGATGGCTGGTTTCCATATCCAGCACGAGATAATCCCACTCGGACCAATTCTTCTTAGCCGATTGCCAATAGTGGTATTTTTGTTGAAGTGTTTGCCAAACGTAGCCCAACATCTAGCTGTAACCTCGTAGAAAGTGCTGCTGAGCCACTTCTTGCGCATCGCTAATGATGCTAAAGGTGGTCTTCAGATGCTTACGTTCCAAGGAGCTAAGGGCTTTCGGGTCAAGATAACCACTGGCACTGCCGCTTTCTTGCCAAGAGCGACGTTGCGCGTCCAAACGCAGATGGTTTAACTCGTTCCATGCGTCCATCAAGCTACGAGCCACCTCTTGGCTTAAATGCTTCTCCCGCATGGCTTGCGCAATACGCTCTAGGGTTGAAGTACGGTAGGTCGCACAGGACAAGCCATAGAGTCGGCCCAGATCGTTAACCAGTGCCAAGCCTTGGTGTTTTAAATCTAACTGATTTTTATGCTCCCCCGAAGACTCCAGAACGAAGTGGCGGAAAAAACCCAGCGGAGGCTTAGCAACTAAAGCGCTGCGGGTCAGGGTTGCCAAAAACAAGCTGTTTTTGGCAACTTCTCGTTGCATCTCTGCCACCAATTCTGCCACATGACGTTCATCCCCATAAATGCAACGTATATCGAAAAAGATACTGGCGTGTAGCAAAGCGCTGGGGGCACTGCTGGTTATCCATTGACGAAATGTTTGCTGCCATTGGTCTTTAGACATTCTCCACTTGGGATTAGACGCCATAATATTCCCAGGGCAAGTGCGTATGCCACAGGCAGCCAAGCCCTCACATACAAATTGCCCTAAGGCACTAAAATACTCAGCTTCTTTTTCGCTAGGGGTGCGCTCAAGCATCAAGCCATTATCTTGATCACTGCCCAGAGACTGATCTTTACGCGCTTGGGAACCAAATACCAAAAACTGAAACCCCATGGGAGCTGGGCCTAGCTGGTCGATTGCCAGCTCTATCAGGCGCTTAGTAAGGTTATCGCTCAAGGTTGCTAACACCTTGCCAATATCCGCAGGCTTCATATCCGTGACAATCAAGTTAACCAGTAACGTTGGCCATTGCTGACAGACCCTCGCCAAGTTCTGCACATCGGTCTGACGGTTGATCTGATTGATTAGCAGTAGTGGGCTCAATTCCTGATGACGCAATAAATCGGCTGCCGTCAGCAGGCCAATAGCACGCTGCTGGGCATCGATAATAGGTAAGTGATGCACGTTTTGCTCACTCATGAGAATTTGTGCCTGCATCACCAGGGCCCCACTGGGCAAACAAGTAGGCTGAGTGGTCATAATGGTTTTAACCGGTTGCAGCGCATCGCCTGCCAACGCCAGCACTCGGGATCTTAAATCTCTATCTGTCACTATGCCGAGTAAGCGTTCATCTTCGATCACCAAAATCGAGCTTACCCTAGCTTGGGTCATTTGCTGAGCAACGCACTGGATGGACGCCTCTGGCCCAGTCTGTACCAATTGGCGCGTCATAATATGATCAACCGCAATGGAGAGTTGTAATGTTGGTGAGGTGAGGTTGGTTTTTAGACTGCGGGAGAGTTTTCGCAGACGATTATGGCGGGTATGTTCAAAGAAAATCGCAAAGGCTTCATTCTTTTCCAATGTCTCAGTAAAACGCGTCTTATCTAGGCGGTACACCAGGCTGTCTTCTAGGGCCACAACGTGAAGATTATCAGGGTTCTGAGCCATCGCACTGGATACCCCAAAGCATTCGCCATCTGCAATTTGATCCACCAGCACGCCTTTGGCAGTGCGAATTTCACAAGCTCCTCGACGAATTAAATGCACCGTGGCGTCCTCGCCTTGCAAGGATACCAGCTGACCTTGGCGCACATAAGTCATCGAGACAGCGCGCAATAAATGACTGCATTCGGGCGCCGACAAACTGGAAAAAGGCGGAATTGTCGTTATAAATTTTTGCACTTCAGGAATGTCTAACGCAGCCATATTTTTACCCTATCTTCTTATTGTTATTCAGTGTGCACTTTTATCCAACAGAACAAAATGCTCTTTAGACTAAGGTCTAGCAAGTGGCTGAAAAAAGAACACTATAAATATCAACCAACTAGAGAAACATAACCCTAATTCGATTTTAAGAAGCTTGACGAACAAGAAAAGTTACCAGTAACATGGCGCTTAGTTACCGGTAACACATAAGCTCACCCATTCGTTTTTCCCTGCCGGATCATTAAAGGACACTGCCAAAATGACCAAAAAAATTGTCGTACTCGGAGTCTCAGGCTCAGGTAAATCTTCCATCGGCCAACGTATCGCTGAAAACCTTGGCCTGGCATTTTTTGATGGTGACGATTACCACAGCCAAGCCAATATCGACAAAATGAGCAACGGTACACCTCTCAATGACGATGACCGCAAAGATTGGCTAATTACCCTAAACCAATTACTTAAAGACAACGATACGGCGGTTGTGGCTTGCTCTGGGCTAAAGCCTGAATATCGTGCGGCTTTACGTGACGGCATTGATGAACTCGTCATGGTGTATCTAAAAGGCAGTATTGAAACCATTTGGCAGCGCCATCAGCAAAGAAACAGCCATTATTTTACTGGCCGTGAGATGCTGGAAAGCCAGTTTGCAACGCTTATCGAGCCAACCGAGGGCGAAGCCATTGCCATTGATATTGCTCAGCCTCCCGAGGCGGTATTGCAAGATGCTCTGCAGCGCTTAGCAGAGCTACAAAAGTAAAAACGTTCACCTTGGTCGTAACCTCTCTAGGAGTTAGATTGTTTTATGAAAAATAAACGCCCTACATTACAAGACGTTGCGGACCTAGTTGGGGTCACTAAAATGACGGTGAGCCGCTTTATACGAAACCCGGATCAAGTCTCGGGACGGTTACAAAGCAGTATTGCCAGCGCCCTTGATGAACTAGGCTATATTCCTAACCGAGCCCCCGATATCTTGTCTAAATCCAAGAGTCGCTCAATTGGCGTCTTGCTCCCTTCTCTAGCCAATCAGGTATTTTCCGATGTCATTCATGGTGTTGAATCTGTCTTAGAACCCGCTGGCTACCAAACCATGCTGGCTCACTATGGTTATAGCAAAGAAGCGGAAGAAGCCCAGATTACGACCCTACTTTCTTACAATGTGGATGGATTGATTATTTCAGAGAGCTACCACACAGAGCGTGTGCGTAAAATGCTAAAGGTCGCGGGTATCCCAGTGATTGAGATAATGGACTCAGCTTCCCCAGCCATTGAACAAGCCATTGGCATTGATAACCAAGCCGCCGCCTATGCCATGACAAAACGCATGATACAAAAAGGTCACGACAAAATTGTCTATTTTGCTGCTAGGATGGATCAGAGAACGCTTTTGAAGGTCGCGGGCTATGAAGCCGCCATGCAGGATCACGGACTTAAACCTTTATGCATGTCCACTGGCAGCGCGTCTTCCTTCTCTCTCGGGGAGCGTTTTATGGAAGAAACACTCGAACAACACCCTGACACTAATGGTGTTTTTTGTACCAATGATGACTTAGCAATTGGCGCTATTTATGCCTGCCAAAAAGCGGGGGTAACAATCCCCGAGCAAATGGGCATTGCGGGCTTTCATGGCCACGACATCGCCAAGGTAATGACCCCACGACTGGCCACAGTCATCACTCCCAGAGAGGAAATCGGAAGGCTCGCCGCCGAGCACCTACTGGCCCGTTTAGATGGGGCCGCAGTGACCGAACAGAGCGTTGATCTAGACTTTAAAATTGAGGAAGGGGAAAGCATCTAAATTTACGCTTTCCCCTTGGCTAGGCGCTTCAATTAAACTTGATAAGTGTTATCATTCGCGTTTCTTATGGATTTACAGGAATCGATTTTGTTAACACGTTCCCTACACGGCCTGCTGCTTATTCTCGCTCTTTTTACGCCCTTCAGTGTCCACGCCATAAGCCTTCAAGATGCTAGAGGAAATTTCCAGTTAGATTACCTGCCCAAGCGCGTTGTGGCCTTAGAGTATTCCTTTGTCGATGCCCTCGCCATTGTAGGTGTCAACCCTATTGGCATCGCCGACGATAAAGACCCTAGCCGAATCCAGCCAGAAGTTCGTGAACTCATCTCAACTTGGACTTCTGTGGGCACGCGCTCTCAGCCTAGCCTTGAAATGATTGCTTCGTTAAAGCCAGACCTAATCATCGCTGACATTAACCGCCACAGCGGGGTTTATCACGACTTACAAAAAATCGCCCCAACCTTGATGCTCAAATCTCGCCATGACACCTATGAGGGCCACTTAGACGCCGCGCGCATTATCGGCAAAGTAGTCGGCAAAGAGGCACAAATGGAAGCAAGGATTCAGCAACATAAAATCACCATGGCGAAGTTTGCGAAACAATTACCCCAAGGCATTGAAGTGCAATTTGGCATCGCCCTAGATAATCATTTGGGATTACACCCTGGCAAATCCTATGTGGGCACCTTGTTAAGAACCCTTGGCTTTAAAACCCCTAGTTTTATCAAAGACCAAACTAATACGGTACATACTGGACTAGAACAACTGTTAGCAAACAACCCTGAATATCTCATCATTGCTCATTATTCCGACCAAGACATCATTTATAAATGGCAACAATCGCCCCTTTGGAAAGTGTTAAAAGCGGTGCGTAACAAGCACGTATATCATATTGATAATCCAAGTATATGGTCTCGCAGCCGTGGCATTCTGGCCGCAGAAGCCATAGCCGAAAAGTTGGTTGATTTACTGGCTCCATGAAGATTTCACTGCCCACTTACCTAGCCTATTGCCTTACTTTTAGTCTGCTCCTGCTGGCCATTATTTTGGTCAGCTTATTTGTCTGGTCGAGCTTCCCCCTCTCCATCAAAGACGCCATTGGCGCTTTAACAGCGTTTCAAGACGATTCCATTGCCCAGCAAATCATCTACGACATACGCCTGCCAAGAAGCTTAATTGCCGCCACGGTGGGTGCTTGCCTAGCGGCCGCTGGGGTCATTATGCAAGGCTTAACTCAAAACCCTTTAGCCTCGCCATCCGTGCTAGGTGTTAATGCGGGAGCCGCCCTTGGTATGGCAGCTGTCTCTACGATTGCGCCATGGTTTGGCTTGTTGGGCACGTCTATAGCGGCAATGTTAGGAGGCGGTATCGCTTGGTGTCTTGTCATGATGATGGCCAACGCTTGGCGACTCGGTAACGAAAACGGCCGCTTAGTCCTGGCGGGGGTGGCCATTTCGGCTCTGTGTGCCGCACTAACCAAAGCTCTTGTGATCATGGAAGAAGACCAAGCCTCAGCAGTACTAACTTGGTTGGCAGGAAGCTTTGCCAATGGCAGCTGGGAACGCTGGTCAATGTTCTGGCCCGTTGCTTTATTAGGGCTGCTCGCCAGTCAGTTACTTACCCCTAAGTTGAACTTATTACAGCTTGGCGAGGAAAATGCGACCAACCTAGGCCTCTCATTATTGGGCGTTAAATTAGGCGGCAGCTTATTAGTACTCTTGCTGGTCGGTAGCGCAATCAGTGTTTCCGGCAGCATAGGTTTTGTTGGCCTACTGGTGCCGCATATGGCAAGAGTAATTTGTGGACAAGATCATCGACGCTTTCTACCGATCGCTATGCTACTGGGTGCTGTGCTGGTGGTGCTTGCTGACACCTTAAGCCGAGCCATTGTATTTCCTTTAGAAACACCAGCAGGGGCTATCTTAGCGTTAGTTGGTGCGCCCTTCTTTCTTTACCTAGTGAATAAAAGGACGCGCTAATGGCTAACAAAGCACTTCCTCTACTGCTGATTTCAACTCTTGGACTGGTGCTGGCCAACCTTATGTTTGGGGCGGTTGCTGTGCCCTTTGCTGAGTTAATCTCAGGTTTTCAAAGTGGTAGCGATCACTATTTTACTCTGCACGAATATCGCCTACCGCGTACTATTATCGCCATGCTGGTCGGGGCTATGATGGCGTTGGCGGGCAGTTTAGTACAAGGGGTTATACGTAATCCTTTGGCCTCACCTGATGTATTAGGGGTCAGCCATGGCGCAGGCTTAGCGGCAGTGGCGTATATGACGCTATTACCTGAAGCTGACATCAGTTGGTTACCTGCCGTTGCCCTCATTGGTGGTTTAACCGCCGCCTTGATCCTCTGGAGCCTATGTGGACAACACAGCAGCGCCATTCGCCTTGCCATTACTGGGGTTGCTTTAGGGGCACTTTACGCCAGTTGTATCGACTTCCTTATGTTGGTCAAACCGCTCGAAATCAATAACGCCCTATTGTGGTTAACTGGCAGTTTGTGGGGGCGAGGCTGGTCGCAACTAGTGATTTTATTGCCTTGGCTGGTGCTTATTCCTTTTGCACTATGGTTGGCCAAACCATTGAATCTAATTGTTTTAGGGGATGACAGCGCCATCAGCCTAGGGGTAAATGCCAACTCCCTTCGTATTATTGCTTTGGCTACGGCGGTTGGCCTCACGGCTTCTTGTGTGGCGATTTGTGGTCCTATCGGATTTTTAGGGTTAGTCGCCCCTCACTTAACCCGTAAGCTGGTGGGGGGGCGACATCAAATCTTGCTGCCTTGTTCCATGTTAGTCGGTGCCATTTTGTTGTTATTAGCCGATCTTGTGGCACGCACCATTGACCCACCTATAGAACTATCCGCTGGCATTATGACGGCAATTATCGGCGCCCCTTACTTTCTTTGGCTACTTTTTCGGACCAAATAGTTATGTCTCTTAGTACCCACCAGCTACAAGTTGGCTATCAAGATAAAACCATCATCAAAGATATTTCTCTGACCATTCCTGACGGCAAAGTCGTCGCTTTGTTAGGGCCAAATGGTTGTGGTAAATCGACTTTACTAAAAGCCATGGCAAGGATTCTGACGCCTAAGAGCGGTGAGGTGCTTTGGCAAGAAGAAAACCTTCACAAACTCCCTTCTCGCTGGCTGGCGAAGCACCTTGCTTTACTGCCTCAGACGCAACCGATTCCAGAAGGAGTAACAGTAAAAGATTTGGTGGCTTACGGTCGTAGCCCTTATACCGGCTTTTGGGGACGCTTAAGTCGCCATGACCACGAACTAATCACACAGGCGATGCAACAAGTCGGCGTGGAGGCGTTAGCAGAGCAAAGAGTAAGCGAGCTTTCTGGAGGGCAACGACAGCGTGTTTGGCTGGCCATGACACTCGCTCAAGACACACCTTATTTACTGCTGGACGAGCCCACAACCTATATGGACCTTAGTCATCAGGTTGAGCTGATGCAGCTACTAAGACAGCTTAATAACGCTGGCAAAACCGTTATTACCGTGCTGCACGACATTAACCAAGCCGCTCGATACTGTGATCACCTTATTGTCATGCAAGCGGGGGCTATCGTCACACAGGGTACACCCGAAGAAGTGCTCACCACTGAGCTATTAAGTACAGTTTTCAATGTGGACACCCAGATACACAAAGACCCGATCTCCAATACCCCTATGTGTATCGTTAAGTAGCCTAAGACGCCTTGATAGCAAGGTGTTTTAACGCTTGTTTTTTATGGATGACCTCGGCATATTCGCCCTGTAAATTGGCCAATGACATAGCGTGAACCTCCTCGGCACTGCGCAACACGCCATTGAAATCCATTTTATCGAAAGTGAAACAAGCACTTGCTACAACATAGACATTAAAGCCTAAATTCCCCGCACTACGCACGCTGGCTTCTACCGAATTATTGGTGCTGACGCCCACCACAACAAGATCCATAATCGCTTGCTCGTGTAACCACAGTTCAAGACCAGAATGGGTAAAGGCATCGGGCACAGATTTCTTCATCACCTTTTCGTTTTCCAACGGCGCTAGGGCTGGCTGAAATAGCACACCTTCTTGCTCAGGCCAAAATAATGACTGGGGGTCACGGGAGTGATGGCAAACATGGAGGATAGGCGCTTGTTGCTGGCGCCAATGGCTAAGTAATTCTGCTATGTCATGCTCGGCATTAGGGTTATTGCGCTTCCCCGCCTGCGGCCAAGACATACCTTGTTGCATATCAATGATCATGAGTAGAGGTTGCATCAGCTCGACTCCTCGGTGGAATCCTTGAGTTTGTTGAGGGCTTTTTGCGTGTTCCACAATTGATAAGCAACAACAACTAATGCCACCAGCATGATAAAAACAAAGCAGATGAGAAAACTGACTTTATCTTGCAAAGAACGATTCTCTGCAACTTGTTCCGCTAAGCTTTGGTAGTCGCTTAAACGTGCGGTAGAAAGCTGTAATATGGCCAAACTGCGTTCAAGCTCAAAAACCTTTTCCGCCAACGCTTCTGGCTTTTCTTCTATTGCACTTGTCGAAGGCTCGTTACTATCCGCCTGAGCGGGAACACTCAGTACTGCCATCCATAGAATGCCGATAAGGCAACGAAATAACATAGGCAGCTCCTCAAATTAGTTTGCCGTAACACGCAGTTGGTCAGTTTTGTTCAATAGAATTCACCTCAAAGCCATCACACTATAACTTACTTTATTCTTTGGACGAACCACATGACTTTACCCACCCTACTTTCTATGGCGATGTTTGCACTCGCCGCATCCATATCACCTGGCCCAGTCAATCTACTTTCACTCAGCAGTAGCGCTCGCTATGGCGTTGCCACTGGACTACGCCTTGTGACGGGCGCCAGCCTAGGCTTTATTATGCTGTTTTTATTGATAGGTTTTAGCCTGGAATACACCCTAGCAATGCTGCCTTGGTTGATCGAAATACTACAGTGGCTTGGGGCCGCCTTTTTGCTTTGGTTAAGCTTTCAGCTTATTAAAGACAATGGGCAGATAGAGATAACAGACCAACAGCAAGCGCCTAGTTTTATGACTGGAGCAATCATGCAATGGCTCAATCCGAAAGCATGGCTGGCCTCAATTTCTGGCATCGCTGCTTATACAGATCAAGCTGTCGCGATAGAAATCCTAATATTCGCAAGTCTCTACCTACCCATTTGTTGGCTGTCGTTAAGTGCGTGGGTGTGGGCGGGTGTCTTACTGGGGAAACGTCTTAATAATCCCTCTAAAGTACGTATGCTTAACCGCTGTTTGGCGTTTTTGCTGATCACCAGCTGCCTGCTCATTATCCAATAATCATTTCTGACGATATTGATGGGGAGTGGCCGCGACTCTTTGCTTAAAGGTGCGTTGAAAGTGTGCTTGATCACTAAAGCCTAGGGCCTGTGCGACATCCGCGATGGTCTCACCTTGCTTAATCGCTACTTGGCCGAGCTGAACTCGACGGTTCAAGCGGTATGCATGGGGCGTTAAGTTAAAGTGTCGCTTAAAAGCGCGAACTAAATAGCCCGAGCTATAAGAGAATTGAGCACTGATTTGCTCGATTGGTGTGTCTTCAAAACAATGCTGATCAAGGTAATCAGCCACATCGTATAAACGGTTTCGAGCCAAGGGCATTGATGTATTTGGCTGGTGTTCTTGAAGTCTAGAGAAGATAGCCACGAGATACGTTTCCAGCTGATGCTGCATCTCTTCTGTCCCATGCTTTCCGGCAAAGAAGCCCTCACATAATCGAACAAACTCAGTGTACAGGCGAGAGTCGCGCAAGACATCAAGCTGGGTTGGATGCCACTCATTAGAAGGAAGAAGCTTGGCGTGATGCAGTTGAGATGCTAACCAAGGGGTATCAAGGTGCATCATATAATAGGCCCAAGGAGAACCTTGCTGTGGATTACACGCATGAACCGCATCTGGGTTCATCAGTACTAAATCACCACGGGAAACTTGATTCTGTCGGCCTTCACAAAGGAAGTCACTCTTACCCTCAACAATGGCACCAATCGACCATTCTTTATGGGAGTGTGGCGAATAACATACATTACGACCATCTAGCACTTGCCGAATTTCAACAAAGGGCAAGTCTTGATGACGCCAAAACTGGGGATGAGTTAGAGGCGTCATCCACAGGGCCTTAGTCGATTAGCTGATGTTCGATGGCATACTTCACCAAACCGGCTGAAGTATGAATATCGAGTTTGTTCTTGATGTTCTGGCGATGGGTTTCAACCGTTCGCACACTAATGTCTAACGCTTGGGCGATTTCTTTATTAGACAGGCCCATGGCCACTTCGGTGAGTACTGAGACTTCACGCTTGGTGAGTTCTTCCGTTTGTTGATTCACTTCCGTTGGCGAGAACAGAGAAGCTGATGCGCCAGCACTAAAATAGGTGCCGCCCTGATGAACCGTGTTAATCGCCTGCACTAGCTCTTCCGAGGAAACATCTTTTAATACATAGCCATTGGCACCCGATTGAATAAGCGACAGTATGTATTCTTTGTCATTGTGCATACTGAGCATAAGAATTTTTACATTAGGCTGCTCAGCTTTAAACCGCTTAGTCGCTTCCAAGCCATTTAAGACTGGCATAGAAACATCCATCAAGATTAAATCTGGCGTTAATTCAGCAGATTTTTGCAAAGCTTCCAAGCCATTGTTAGCCGTGCCAATGATGTCAATATTGTCCTCAAGCTCAAGGCGAGCCTGCAAACCATCCAACACCAAGGTGTGATCATCTACCAATAACACTCTTAATCGAGAAGATGCCTTCGACATAATGAATACTCTATCGTTATTTTTAGGGCTATACCCTACCATCAAACCGGAAAGGCTGCATAAATTCTTGTACCCTGCCCTTTATGAGAGGAAACACTAAATTCACCACCAATCAATTCTAGACGTTCACGCATGTTGATAAAACCGATGCCGGGGGACGCTTTGCCCGTTTTATTTATGCCCACACCGTTGTCTTGGCAAGTAAATTCAAGCTGTTGATTTGTTTGAATAAAACTTAGCACCACCTGTGTTGCCTGAGCATGCTTCTCTATGTTGGTGAGTGCTTCTTGCGTCAGTCGATAGATGGAAGTTTCTACCTCGTCGGCCATATCAAAGGTGACTTGATAGTTGTAGTCCACCTGCATATTCGTTCGCTCAGTAAACTGATCAATGAGGGAGCGTAGTGCGGAATCTAACCCTAAATCATCCAAAATAGTCGGTCTCAGGTTATGAGAAATTTGCCTTACTTCACTGATGGTTTGGTTGATCAAGTCATTGGCTTTCTCAAGTTCTAATTGTACCGCTTCATCATCCACGGCTCGACGCAGTTTATTCCCCGCCAACTCCACCCGAAATTTACAACTCACCAATAACTGATTGATGCCATCATGCAATTCACGGGAAAAGCCACGACGCTCATTCACTTGCAAACGCATAAAACGTTGTGCCATTTCATTAAGGCGAGTGTCCGCGAGTTTATGCTCATGAAGGTTAATCGCCACCCCAAGTAGAATAACCAGAAGGACAGTAATTACTACGACAATCAGTACGCTGATGAAACTACGCTGAATATTATCATTCATGGTTTGCTTGGTTTTCGCCAGCTCATCATAGACATCATCTAGGTATAGCCCTGTGCCCATCATCCAATTCCAGCGATCAATTGACACCACGTAGCTGATTTTTTCCTCTTGAGTCATGAGAGGCGGTTTTTCCCAGATATATCGGTAATAGCCACCACCTGCTTGGGCAATACTAATCAGACCTTGAATAAGATGGTTGCCAGTACTGTCTTGGAAGCTCCACAGGTCCTGACCTACGAAGCCAGGAATAGTTGGATGCACTAGGTTGACCCCAGACATTTCGTAGGCAAAAAAGTAGCCGTCGTCGCTGTAGCGTAGGTTGGTAAGTATTTGTTTTACTTGCTGTTGTGCTTGAATATCCGTCAGGCTTTCATCATCTAGCACTTGCTGAATGGCGGTTAAAGCAATGTCTACATGACTAATAAGCGCTTCTTTCTTCGCGTTAACGAGATTGAATTCGTAAATTGACAGCTCTTCTTCGGCCAGCTCTCGTGCGGATTGCAAACTTAGAAACGTAATAATGGATGTGGCCATAATCAGCGGCACAAGTGCTAACAAGAAAACCTTACTCTTTAACCCCACCATTATTATCCTCTTAATGCTCTGCGCTAAGCGTCACTTTACTCTGTCTGTGTCAAAAAACAAAAAGCGGATCAAGATGATCCGCTTTAGCATTTCAGTACGATGTATCAGATCGGTTTGTTAACCCATGCCGTACCAGCTTGGGAAGATCATAATACTGGCCAGTACCGCTATTTGAATCAGGATAAACGGTGTTACCCCTTTATAAATATCGGTGGTGCGTATCGACTTAGGTGCCACCCCTTTGAGATAGAAGAGACTAAACCCAAAGGGCGGTGTTAAGAAGGATGTCTGTAGGTTCATGGCAATCAAGATCGCGAACCATACCATGTTCACCCCTAACGCTTCCGCTACTGGTGCCAAAATGGGTACTATGATGAAGGCAATTTCTACGAAATCGATGAAGAAGCCCAAGATCAAAATCGCGATCATAGCGAGAATAATGAAGCCCCATTTCTCACCCGGAAGGTTCAGCAAAACTTCTTCTACGATGTAATCACCACCAGTGTAACTGAAGGCCATAGAGAAGGCTGTCGCACCCATCAAGATAGCGAATACCATGGCGGTTACTTTCACTGTCTCGAGACCACTGTCGTAGATCATTTTCCAACTAAACTGACCGTAGATAAGCGCTAGAACAATCGCACCTACGCCACCTAGAGCAGACGATTCCGTTGGCGTTGCAACACCGGTGAAGATAGAACCTAATACAATCAGTACCAAGGCTAACGGTGGGATAATCGCTTTTAGTGCACTGCGGATTTGCTGCGCGCGAGTCTCGCTATCGTCATCATTTGGAATAGGTGGTGCCATTTCTGGATTCAAGTAAGTCAGAATCAAGATATAAACGATGTAACAACCAATCAATACCATGCCAGGTAGCAAAGCCGCTTGGAAAAGATCGCCGACTGGAATACCCAGTACATCACCAAGAATGATCAAGATGATCGACGGTGGAATGATCTGCCCCAGAGTACCAGAAGCACAGATGGTGCCGCAGGCTAATGACTTGTTGTATTTGTACTTCAACATTACTGGTAGTGAGATAAGACCCATGGCCACCACACTTGCCCCTACCACACCGGTAGAAGCCGCTAGCAATGCACCTACTAAGATAGTCGAGATGGCCAAACCACCACGTACACCACCAAACAATTTACCCATGGCTTCTAGCAACTGCTCAGCCAACTTGGTTTTTTGTAACACTATGCCCATGAATACAAACAGGGGCACCGCCATCATAACGGTATTTTCCATGTAGCTTTGTATGCGGAAGGGCATAAAAGCAAACATATCGAAGCCTTCGGCAAACACACCGAAGATCAATGCCACGCCGCCAAAGGTAAAGGCCACGGGGAAGCCTAGTAATAACAATACTAGGGCAACGAAAAACATAATAATGCCAATCATAAACAACCTACTCGCTGAAAATAAAAACTTGAATTAGTGCTGAATAGGGGGATGAGAGAAACCTTCTTCACTCACGCCTCGAATCACATTAATAGAGCGAATCATCATTCCTAAGCCACTGATCGTCATAGAGAAAAAGGCAAAAGGAATTACCGCTTTGATAATCCAGCGATAAGGTAATCCACCTGGGTCGCCACTGGTTTCACCAAGCGCGTAGGCTTCGTGGGCAAAGCCAATGCCGTAATAACCCACCAAAATGGTGAAAGGTAGTAAGAAAAACACACAACCAAATAAATCAATCCATGCTTTACCGCGAATGGATAAGTTTTCGTAAATCAAGTCTACCCGTACATGACCACCGTGCTGGATCCCATAAGGAATACCCAACAAGAAGATAGCGGCGTACAAATGCCATTCTAATTCTTGCATGGCAATGGACACATCATTAAACACATAGCGCATTAGAACATCGTAAAAAACGTTAAATAACAACACGATGAACAATACTGTGGAAATCACACCTAGTAGATTTGAAAAACGAGTGATACCTCGTTCTAGGTTAAGTAACACCATATAAAGCTCCTAGAAAAGTATAAAGCGAGCCACATGCTCTACATGGCTCGCTTTAAGTGAGGTTTTAGTCTGCTAGAGCGTCAACACTGTCTAAATACGCACGATCGGAGATATTTGTCCAAACACGCGCTTTTTCCATGTAAGCCGCTTGAGAATCAAGAATTTCTTTCGCTAGTGGGTCCGCTGCTGCTTTTTCATCTAGCAATTCTTGGTTAGCTTTTTCCATAGCTACTAGAACTTCATGAGGGAAGGTTTTTACCTGAACATTCGGGTACTCGGTCTTCATTGTTACCCAGTTTTCCGCACTTTCGTGGTAAGACTGAATGTACATGTCGTAAGACGCAAGTTTCATAGAAGTGTTCAAGATAGCACGAAGGTCATCTGGTAATTTCTTCCAAGTACGCTCATTTACTAAGAACTGAAGTTCTGTTGCAGGCTCATGCCAGCCTGTGTAGTAGTAAGGTGCGATTTTGTGGAAGCCCATACGTAGATCAAGAGAAGGACCTACCCACTCAAGTGCATCGATAGTACGACGCTCAAGGGCTGTGTATAGCTCACCAGAGGCAATGTTCGTTGGTTTAGCGCCCAATTTCGCCATAACTTCACCAGCGAAACCTGGAATACGCATTTTCAGACCTTGAA
This sequence comes from Marinomonas dokdonensis, assembly GCF_052747885.1. Taxonomy (NCBI): domain Bacteria; kingdom Pseudomonadati; phylum Pseudomonadota; class Gammaproteobacteria; order Oceanospirillales; family Oceanospirillaceae; genus Marinomonas; species Marinomonas dokdonensis. The sequence continues at coordinate 409,529 of NZ_JBRAND010000003.1, read as the reverse complement.
GATCCTCAAGAGAGTTGATTTCTTTTTGGAACCAACCGCCCATTTGGTTACCCGTGTTACCACCTGGGAAAGATAACAGACCGAATGGCTTGTAAACTTTTTGCATCAAGTCCATACCACCACCGTAGTAGAACCAGGCATATTGCTCAGGTGCCGTCATACCGAATGGCATAGTGGTGAAATACAAAGTATTTGGCACTTTACCTTTCCAGTAATAAGACGCTGAGTGACCCATGTCGTATTGACCAGAACGAACCATGTCAAAAACACCAAATGGCGCTTTATGCTTATTCGCTGAGTCGATAGTGATTTGTAAACGTCCGTTAGACATTTCTTCTGCGATACGAGCCATGTTACGTGGCGCATCACCGAAAATAGGGAAGTTAGAAGACCAAGTTTCGGCCATCTTAAGTTTGTATACGCGATCTGCAGAGAACGCTGGAAGAGAGAAAGTACTGATGGTCACTGCCGCAGCAGTGATTAGAGTCGTAAACTTTAAGGATTTCATTGTTTTTATCATCCTGTTATCAAATTAAGAAGTAGCCATTGCATCAAGTAACAGGAAAACAACAACAAATCAGGCAGGACAGCCGTACCTTAATCTGCTTTACCTATGCTTATGATGACGATGCACTTCGTTTATTTTTATTGAACGGTTAAAGCAGGATGGATCATGCCTTGCTTAGAAAGCGCAAACAATTAGTACGAATACCGAAAAGGGCGTAAAAACTACGCAGAATCCTAAGTATTAATACGTATAAATCATAGATGTTGTCGTAAGAAATCCTCAATCGCATTCGCCCACACTGGATACTGACTAGCATTTGGATGCAAATAATCCTCCATGACGTCACTGCTCAAGCAGCCGTCGCCATCCAAAAAGAGAGCTGATAAATCCCGATAAAAAATCGTTTCCTCATCAGCAAACTTCTCAACTAGGACATTCACCTCATCATTTAAACAACGCAATTGTTGCGTTGGTTTCGCGCTACGAGGGAAAACTGCAAGTAACAGAATTTTGGTGGTTGGGAGTTTTTCTTTCAGCTGCTCGAGAATGCATTTCACTCCAAGCGCAGTCTCTTCTGCTGGATCCTGACGATGGCCTGTATTATTCGTTCCGACCAAGAGCACCAGAACCTTAGGGGCAATACCATCCAACTCACCGTTGGCAATACGCCACAGTACATGCTCGGTACGATCCCCCGAAAACCCTAAGTTTAAGGCTCCTCGGGGCTGATAAAGCTCTTTCCAGACAGGCAGCCCTTTATCTTCCCAAGCATGAGTAATAGAGTCCCCAAGAAACACTAGATTGACGCTTTCCATGGCCGACTTTTCGAGCAACTTTTGCTGATGGCGCGGCAACCACCACTCTGCTTCCTGTGGACTGGCTTGTACGGCGAGCGGTGTGTTTTCAGGGTTGGACATAAACATTCCTTATTCTGTGTTTGGACTAATTCATTTCAAATTAACAAGGTTCAACAGCATTCTAAGAACGGGACAAATCTCTAGCTAAAAAGACCGCTTCGAAGAGCGGTCTTTTTATCGATATAAGAAGTAACTTAGGCTTGAAACAAGAAGTTCTTAATCAAGTCTTTGCCACCTTCGGTAGCAAAAGATTCTGGGTGAAATTGAATGCCTTGAATCGGGTATTCTTTATGACGAACCCCCATCAATTCAAACTCACCTCCCTGATGAATGGCTGCCAAGTTATTAAAATCGGCTGGCGCTAACTCTCCAACGGATGCGGTAACTTCCAACACATCAGGCAAACTTTCGGCTTGAGCAATTAATGAGTGATAACGCATGACTTCTAGCTGATCGGGAATATCAAAAAATATGCCTTCGCCGTTATGGCTGATCGGGCTGGTTTTACCATGCATAGGCAAAGGCGCTTTCACGACTTGGCCGCCAAATACATGACAGATGCCCTGCATGCCTAGACATACGCCCATTAACGGAATGGTTTTACCAAACTCTAATATCACCTCAGCACACACACCAAAGTATGCTTTATCGTCTGGTGAGCCAGGCCCCGGAGAAATGATAATCCTATCGGGTGCTGCTTGGCGGATATCTTCTAGGGTGACTTCGTCATTACGCTTTACGATCACTTCAAACTGACTCAACACGCCTTGGCTCACTTCCGTTTCCAGAACCTCACCAATAAACTGATAAAGGTTGTAAGTGAAGGAGTCGTAGTTATCGATAATATAAACTTTCATCTTGCCTTCCTTAAACCTTATCTTGTGTATTATCGGGTGCGAAGCTGTCTAACACTCGCTTGGTGCCCGCAAATTTACGCTGGATTTCTTCGTACTCATCTTCTGCATTGGAGTCATAAACATTGCCGCCGCAAGTTTGTACGTAGGCTTTGTTACCATTTGCAAACACAGTACGAATCGGAATGGCAAACATGCAATCGCCGTTAAATGAGAACTGACCGACCGCACCACCGTATGGCCCACGACCATCGTTTTCTAGATCATCAATGATCTTCATGGCTTCAATTTTTGGTGCGCCGGTCAGCGTACCAGCGGGGAAGTTACTCGCCAAAGCGGAGAACATGTCATGGTCTTCCGCCATAATGCCAACAATCTCACTGGAGATATGCTGTACGTGACTAAAGCGTTTAATGTCCATAAGTGAGCGCACTTTCACCGTACCAAAACGTGCCACACGGCCAATATCGTTACGGTGCAGATCTACAATCATATTATGCTCTGCGATCTCTTTCGGGTCATTCAGCAAAGCACGCGCCAAAGCGGTGTCTTCGGTGGCATCTTTACCACGTTTAGCTGTGCCCGCTAATGGGAAGGTTTCCATTTCACCTTGGCGAACACGGAACAGCAATTCAGGGCTGGCGCCAATTACTTTCTGTTCAGAGAACTTGATGTAATACATTTGCGGAGAAGGGTTAACTTCACGCAGCTGCTCGTACAAATTTATGGTGTCCCCTTCTAGGTCGAACCACTTTTTAAAGCCCACTTCACATTGGAAAATCTTACCGTCGATGATGTCTTGTTTCACCTTCGCCACTGCATCAGCATGATCCGTCTTAGTCATGGATTCCCCTACTGGACGAACCACAAACGGGCCATTTTCCGGGGTAGATTCCGCCATCATCTTATTCACTAATTCGACGCGGTTCTCATCGTAATAGAAGTAGAAAACTTCACCTGTCATCTTGTCGAGGATCAAACCGTCCTTATATAAACCAAAGCGGAAGGCATCGAACATTTCACTGGATTGTAAATCTAAACTTGGTTCGAAATAGTTCATGCTATCGTAACCAATATAACCTGTTAATCCACCAGCGAAACCACGAGACAAGATGTTTTGTGGCACGATATCTCGTAATAAATAGTACGGATTATCTGATTCATAAGCTTCTGTAGCCCCATCTCGCTCTTGAATAAACAGCTTTTTATCTTCTGCCCAAATCAGTTTTTCAGGGTCAAAACCTATGATGGAGTGACGAGAGATAAAACTCTCTTCCCCAAGAGACTCCAACATAAAGCAGTTGTCAAAACGCTTTTCCACCTTCTTAAACAAGGCAAAAAAGTCACAATCCGAACTGATGGTAATGTACTTAGGCTTTCTCGGTAGCGTAATACGCTCTGGTCTTTTTTGATAATAAGACTGGCTGCTCATGATTCTTTTAATTCCTTAAATGCTCGGGAGCCACGGGTCACCGTAGCAATTCCAACCCCTAGCTGTTTGGCTATTTCACGCTGGGGTACACCTTGCTCTAGCAAGGCAAAAATCTGTAAACGATGCTGAAGTTCACCCAGCTCGTTAGGGGTTAGTAAAGCTGTCAAACGCTTGGCCAACTCGCCATCATCGTTCGCGGCCTTTAGAAACTGAATTAGGTCCTGCATAAATTCGACTCTTGCATGGGGCTTTATTTACGCCTTATGTATTCACGTACTAGTACAATAATACATTTATTATCGTTAGGCAACGCATAAACAGCAAGAAGAGAAATAATATTTTGGTTATTCAAAGTTGAGATGCAATTGAAATGGGCATCCCTGTGGATTGGCCAATCCGACTTTGCACAACTTAAAAAATCCTACTCCTTGCTGAGGCGTCATTTCCCACATGGCGGCCTTATTCGGACAACCGCACTCGAACAATCTTGTAAATTTGTGTAAGAAACGTTCATTCCATTACGACTAACCGCTATTCTCAACCTTATCTGAACACTTTTTCACCACAGCGGGGCAATTTCATGGGTATTGTAATGACTGTTTTTATGGCTCTGGCATTACTGTTATCCGTGCCAAACCCTTTGCGCGCAAGGTTGAAAACTCAGCAAGATTGGTTATCCAGTCTCATTTTGCTCGCCGGTATTTGGAATCTCTTCTGGTACGGCAGTCAGCATTTAGGGGATTTTTGGGGAAATATGGCCTGCGTGTCTGGGGCATTAATGATACTGGCGAGTTTCCCAATGTTGCCGGCAAAACGTTGGCCTAACCCTATAAACAGTCTGCTGCAAAGCTTACAGGAAAAAGCCCGAGGGTTCCCACAAGGGTTATTTGAGCTCAGCTTAGCTGGCCTATTTTTATGCTTCTGTTTCTACGGTTACACCATTATCAGCCTTAACCTTTAAGGATTTGTTTTGGTGGTTTTCTGCTCATAATTTATCTCGACAACCATATTCCAAAAAAGTTCAATTCGATCGATTGTAATAACAAAATCTTTTAAGTAAAATCTCCCTCACAATTGAGAATGACTGTTATTTCCGCTGAGGGACCTATGAAATTGAAATCACGTTTTTACCAATCTATTGCTGGTGCTGTCTTGCTAACAGGTGCTGTTCAAGCCTCTGCGGCGGATCAGACTATCCTAAACACCTCATACGATATTGCGCGTGAGTTGTTCGCGACTTATAACCCTACTTTTGAAAAGCACTGGCAAGAAAAGACGGGGAAAACGATCGAAATCAAACAGTCCCACGCGGGCTCTTCTAAGCAAGCCAACGCTATCATGAACGGTCTACAAGCCGATGTGGTGACCTTTAACCAGGTAACAGACGTTCAAGTTTTGCATGATCGCGCGAAAATGATCCCAGCGGATTGGAAAAATGCTTTCCCTAATGCCAGCTCTCCTTATTACTCCACGACGGCTTTCTTGGTTCGCAAAGGCAACCCGAAGAATATTCAAAGCTGGGGTGATTTAGTTCGTGATGACGTCGCGCTAGTTTTCCCGAATCCGAAAACATCTGGTAATGGTCGCTACACGTATTTAGCCGCTTATGGCTATGCTCAGAAAACCTTTGGTAAAGACAAGGAAAACCAAATTGATGATTTCCTTGCCAGCTTCCTGAAAAACGTTGCGGTATTTGATACCGGTGGTCGTGGTGCGACGACAACATTTGTTGAGCGCGGCATTGGTGATGTTCTGATTACTTTCGAATCTGAAGTAAATAACATCCGTAACCAATACGGTGCTGACGAATACCAAGTTGTGGTACCAAAAACATCCATCTTGGCAGAATTTCCAGTGGCGGTTGTTAGCAAAAATGCTAAAAAACACGGTACAGAAGAAGTATCAACAGAGTACTTAAACTACCTATACAGCGAAGCATCTCAGCGTTTGTTAGCTGGCTTTAACTACCGCATTCACAACGAGGTTGTAAAAGCTGAATTTGCAGAGACTTTCCCTGAAGTAACACTGCTTACTGTTGAAGAAATCGCAGGTGGCTGGCCGAAAGCCACCAAAGAGATCTTTAACAACGGTGGCAAACTCGACAAATTACAACGTCGATAACAGTTACTGAACGACTAAGCCGGGTACGCATTGCGTGCCCGGCTTTTGTGCATTCTATTGGCAACGCTTTATGGCGCATTTCAACCACTCCATTAACGGCTTCTACTAAGCCCGATTAGCATAGGCAAATACATGGCAACAAATCTAAGCATGTCAGCAACACGCCCTAAACATAAACGCGTACTACCCGGCCTAGGTTTAAGTCTCGGGACTTCGTTATTGTTTATTAGCCTTGTCATGCTATTGCCCATGACAGGTTTAGTCATGCAGTCCGTTGACATGGGCTGGGATGAATACTGGTATGTGATCAGTGATGAACGAGTGGTTGCCAGCTATAAAGTCACTCTTTGGGCGGCGTTTATTGCTTCTATTTTCAATGGTTTCCTAGGCTTATTGCTGGCTTGGGTCCTAGTGCGTTATGAATTTCCAGGGCGCCGTATTCTTGATGCCCTTGTGGATTTACCCTTTGCTCTACCTACTGCTGTGGCGGGTATTACCCTTGCCACCTTGTATGCGCAAAATGGCTGGTACGGGCAAGTGCTCAGTAGCCTTGGCATTAAGGTCGCTTACACACCTGTTGGTATCGTACTGGCTATGGCTTTCACCAGTATTCCTTTTGTAGTGCGCACAGTACAACCTGTTTTAGAAGAGCTGTCCGCGGAAGAAGAAGAGGCAGGGATGACCCTTGGCGCTTCAGACTGGTCGGTCTTTCGTCGGGTTATCTTTCCGGCCCTCTGGCCAGCTCTAATGACAGGTGTGGCCTTGTCATTTACTCGCAGTCTTGGTGAATTTGGTGCGGTTATTTTTATTGCTGGCAACATGCCTTATGTGAGTGAAATTACCTCACTGATGATTTTTGTCAGCCTACAGGAATTTAACTTCCCTGCCGCCAGCGCCATCGCCTCGGTCGTTTTAATGGCTTCTTTGGTGTTGTTATTTGCCATCAACCTTTGGCAGGCTCGCTACTTGCGCCGCCTACACGGCCGTCGCTAGGAGATTATTATGAGTAAGCAAAAACACGCTTCACAATTACGCGTCGGCGATAGCCCTTGGGTAAAATGGTCTTTAATCGGGCTGACGCTTATCTTAACTATGCTGTTACTGGTCGTGCCGCTAATCAGTATTTTCCAGCAAGCCTTTGCACTGGGTGTATCTCACTACTTTAGTAGCTTGGTTGAAGCCGATACCTTACATGCGATTGGCTTAACACTTTTGGTAGCCGCCCTAACCGTGCCTATTAACTTGGTCTTCGGGGTCATGTTGGCGTGGTCCGTAACACGCTTCGAATTCCCCGGCCGTAAGATATTAATGACCTTGCTAGACATCCCATTTGCCATGTCGCCCGTGGTCGCTGGTCTATTGTATCTATTATTGTACGGCAACAATGGCTGGATAGGCTCCATGCTCTACGATGCCGATATTCAACTAATGTTTGCATGGCCGGGCATTGTCATGGTGACTGTCTTTGTTACCTGTCCTTTTGTGGCCCGAGAGCTCATTCCGCTTATGCAGCAGCAAGGTCGTGAAGATGAAGAAGCAGCGGTAATTTTAGGGGCGTCTGGCTGGCAACTGTTCCGTCGAGTCACCTTGCCAAACATCAAATGGGCGCTGATTTACGGGGTGATTTTAACCAACGCTCGTGCAGTGGGAGAGTTCGGGGCGGTCTCCGTTGTCTCCGGTAATATTCGCGGAGAAACCAACACCCTACCTTTGCATGTACAGTTGCAATATGAGGACTACCAAGCCGCGGCAGCTTTTGCCAGCGCCTCTCTCTTGGCCATTATTGCCCTAATAACCCTGCTCTTTAAAGCCTTCGTCGAGTGGCGCCAAGAACGCAGTTTGAACATTGATACAGATAAATAGGTGACACCATGAGCATACTTATTGAAAACATTTCCAAGCAGTTCGGTAACTTTCAAGCCCTGTCACCTCTTTCTTTGTCGATCAATGAAGGCGAAATGATAGGACTACTTGGCCCTTCTGGGTCAGGCAAGACCACCTTGTTGCGCATTATTGCCGGCTTAGAAGGCACGAATACTGGCCGTATTCAGTTTGGTGATAGAGACGTAACTAACTTGCATGTACGAGATCGTCGAGTAGGTTTTGTGTTTCAAAACTACGCCCTGTTTCGCCATATGACAGTGGCCGATAACGTTGCCTTTGGCCTCGAAGTTCTGCCGAAAAAGCAACGCCCTAACAAAAGCGACATTCAGCAAAGGGTCAAACACTTGCTTGAAATGGTACAGCTTGGTCACCTGGCTAATCGCTACCCGTCACAGCTTTCTGGCGGCCAAAAGCAGCGCATCGCCTTAGCAAGAGCATTAGCTACAAAGCCAGAAGTATTACTGCTTGATGAGCCGTTTGGCGCGCTGGATGCGAAAGTTCGTAAAGAGCTACGCCGTTGGCTAAGAGGCCTTCATGACGAACTGGGCTTTACCAGTGTATTTGTCACCCATGACCAAGAAGAAGCCTTAGAGCTGTCTGACCGCGTTGTAGTGATGAGTAATGGTCATATTGAACAAATCGATGCACCTGGAGCCTTATACAGCGCGCCAAACAGCCGCTTTGTATTTGATTTCCTCGGTAATGCCAATGTCTTTGACGCCACAGTCAGCAATAACCAATGGCAAAACGGAGAAGCGAGTCTAGCTCTACCAGAGGGTCTTTCCCCACAGGATGGACAGGTCTACATTCGTTCCCATGAATTCACCATAGGGACAGAAGCTTCAGCGCAAGCGAACTTACCACTGAAGATCCTAGCTATTAATCCGATCGGCGCGGAAGTACGCTTTGAACTAGAGCCTGTGGGCTGGCAAAGCCAAGACGTATGGGAAATTGACCTTACCCACAAATACTGTGACCAACAGAGCTTTGAAAAAGGCCAAATTCTCTACGCTACGCCTAAGCACGGCTACTTTTTTGCCCAAGACACACAACAGCCTAAGCAGATTAGTTGGTAGAAAATCCCTCGCGACAAAAAAGCCTTATTCATCTCTCAATGAATAAGGCTTTTTTAGTTATAGGACATCGCTAGGATGCGAGGTTTTCAGGACCGAAAGAGAAAGGCAATAGCTCTTCCATGGTCATGGATTTTCGCACCCCTTGTGGGCCACAGATATGGATCATGGTGTCTGCGGAGGCGAACTCGCGAATCTTCTGGCGGCAACCACCACAAGGGGTCACAAGTTGCTCGCCTTGCCCAGTAACATAGATGTCTTTAATTTGCGTTTCCCCAGCCAGCACCATTGCAGCAATAGCGCCGGCTTCGGCACAAGTCCCTTCTGGGTAGGCAGCATTTTCAACATTACACCCTGAAAAATGATGACCATTGCTGGTTTCGATCACCGCACCAACCGAGAATTTTGAGTAAGGCACATAAGCCTTACTCATGGCTTGCTGAGCTAAATCAAGCAATTCTGTTTTAACCGCTGTCATCTTAGGCTCGCTCTTTAACATAGGGTCGACCAACAGCTTTTGGTCCAACTGCTTTACCGATAAAGCCAGCCAGTAAGAGTACTGTCAATACATAAGGTAGTACTTCAATCGCCTGTACTGGCACTTCACCAATACCAGGGATGACAACACCTTGTAAACGTACAGCAACCGCATCAAGGAAGCCAAATAGCAAACAGGCGAATAGCACAGGTACAGGACGCCACTTACCAAAGATCAAGGCAGCCAAGGCCATGTAGCCCTTACCAGCACTCATGTCTTTCAAGAAACCAGCATTATGAGCCGTAGACAAGTAAGCCCCTGCGATACCACAAAGCACACCACAGATGATCAAGGCGCGATAGCGAACCAAAGCAACTGAGATACCCGCGGTATCTACTGCATGAGGGTTTTCCCCTGTGGCACGTAGACGCAAACCGAAACGGGTTTTATAAACCACCCAGTAGGTTGCAGGTACCATCAAGAAAGCTAGATAAACCAATACGTTATGGCCACTTAACAATTCAGAGTAGATAAGCCCAATAACAGGCACATCTACCAAGGCATCTGCAAATGGGAAAGTAATAGACAGGAAGCGTGCATCACCGCTCAGTGTTGGCGTCTGGCCGCCCATACCGAACCAGTCTAACCCCAAGGTCACGGTTAAGCCCGCCACCACAGTGTTGATGGCCACACCCGATACAATGTGATCACCACGGTGGGTAATACAAGCAAAGCCATGCACCATGGCCAAGAAAACCGATGCCAGAATACCAAAACCAAGCCCGATCCAAGCGGAGCCGTATACGGCAGCACCTGCAGCCGCAGCAAACGCACTGCCAAGAATTTTACCTTCTAGGCCGATATCTACAATACCTGAACGTTCCGCGTACAAGCCAGCTAAGGCCGCTAAGATCAGTGGCGTCGATACGCGCATAGTCGCGTCTAAAATAAGTATTAATGTCTCAAACATAATTTATCTCCTATGCCACCGCTCGACGAATAAAGAAGCCTTCGATGCGGTCCTTAAACATATGTTCAAGCGCGCCTGAGAATAAGATGACCAAACCTTGAATCACCACGACAATTTCTGGGGTAATGGTCGGAATTTCAAACGCCAACTCCGCACCACCTTGATATAGAGCACCGAACAGAATCGACGCCATGATGATACCAATCGGGTGATTACGTCCCATCAATGACACAGCAATACCGGCAAAGCCGTAACCCGCAGTAAAGTTAAGCAGAAGGTTATGGTTAACCCCCATAATCTCGTTAATACCCACAAAGCCAGCTAGTCCACCTGAGATAAGCATAACCCAGATGGTCACTTTCACCGTATCGATACCCGCGTATTTAGCCGCCGTTGGGTTGGTTCCCAAGGTACGTAGTTGGTAGCCCCAGCGAGTATGCCAGATCAAGCCCCAAACTAGGACACAACACACCAAGGCCCACAAGAAGGCCATGTTCAACGGTGAATCACCGATTTCAATGCCCAGCGGAGAAAGCAACTCATGTAAATAAGGAAGCCACGCGTTTTCATCGAAAGTACGACTGTTCGGAGCCATGCGGCCATCTTCTTTTAGCCAGTTCACCATCAGGTAAACCATTAAAGAAGAAGCGATAAAGTTAAACATGATGGTCGTGATTACGATGTGGCTCCCGCGCTTGGCTTGCAAGTAGGCAGGGATATACGCCCAACCAGCACCAAACACTGCTGCACCGATAATGGCTAATGGCGCAATCACATAGATGGGTAAGGTGTGGTCAAAAGCCAAACACACTAAACCAACCCCAAGACCACCAATGTAAGCTTGGCCTTCACCACCTATGTTGAATAAGCCGGCCTTAAATGCCACAGATACAGCAAGACCAGTAAAAATGAAGTTCGTAGCGTAATAAAGGGTATAGCCTACCCCTTCATCGTAACCAAACGCACCGTAAATTAAGTAACCTGCCGCCTCAATGGGGTTCTCGCCAATGGCTAAAATCACCAGACCAGAGACCAAAAAAGCCAACATAATGTTCAAAAATGGAATTAGGGCAACATTCACCCAAGCTGGAACCTTTGCCTGACTCATGCGCTCTCTCCTACTGTTTCTTCTTCATAGGCATTCGCCATCATCAAGCCAAGCTTACGTTCATCAGCGTCTTTCGCATCAAGCTCACCAACAACCGCACCATCAAACATCACTAAAATGCGATCACTCAGTGCCATAATTTCGTCCAATTCTACTGACACTAGCAAAATGGCTTTGCCAGCATCTCTAAGTTTTACTATTTGCTCGTGAATGTTTTCAATCGCACCAATATCTACCCCACGAGTAGGTTGACCGATCAGCAACACATCAGGGTTTTGCTCTACTTCCCGGGCAATAACAATCTTTTGCTGATTACCCCCTGAAAAATTCGCAGTTTTCAAATGCGGGTTTGGTGGACGAACGTCCCAAGCGGCCATACGCTCGTTACATTCATCCAGCATCACAGTGCGGTTCATGAGGATCTTGCCATTGTAAGCATCGGAATTATGGTAACCCAGCACAGCTGCTTCATAGGCTTCGAACCCTGTAACCAAGCCCATTTTGTGACGATCTTCTGGCACATGGGCCATTTTCAAATCGCGCATTTGCGCGGCATTTTTTGGTGAGCTTGCATTGATGGTTTGGCCGCCAAATGTAATCTCACCTTCGCTCATTGTTTCAATGCCAGACAAGACATTCAACAACTCGCTTTGGCCATTACCAGAAACCCCCGCAATGCCTACAATTTCTCCAGCTCGCAGCTCAACATTGACGCTCTTCAAACGCTGCACGCCTTGGCCGTCGTATAAAGAAAGATTTTTTGCAGAAAGCATAACTTGGCTCGGTTGCGCTTCGTCTTTATCGACCACCAAACGCACTTTCTTACCGACCATCAGCTCTGCAAGCTCGTCTGTATTGGTTTGGGAAGTTTGACGGTGAGCAACCATTTGGCCCTGGCGCATAACCGAGATATTGTCGGTTGAGGCCATAATTTCTCGCAGCTTATGTGTGATCAATAAAACAGTCACACCCTGCTCTTTAAGAGATTTTAATACGCGGAATAAGTGGTCCGCTTCTTGAGGGGTCAACACACCCGTTGGTTCATCAAGAATTAGGATACGTGCGCCACGATACAAGGCTTTTAGAATTTCAACGCGTTGCTGAAGACCTACAGGTAATTCTTCCACCACCGCATCAACATCAATATCTAGGCTGTATTCTTGAGCAAGTCTTTGTAATTCAACTCGGGCTGCATCCATACCCTCTTTTAATAAAGATCCGCCTTCCGCACCCAATACGACATTTTCCAATACCGTGAAATTTTCCACCAACATAAAGTGCTGGTGAACCATACCAATTCCGGAGTGAATTGCATCTTGAGAATTACGAATATCGACGCGCTTCCCGTCTACTTCAATGTAACCCGTATCCGCTTCATAGAAGCCATAAATGATACTCATCAAGGTAGATTTTCCCGCACCATTTTCACCGATAATACCGTGAATAGTGCCAGTGGGGACTTGTAAGCAAATGTCTTTGTTGGCTTGGACTGCCCCAAAACGTTTGCTGATATCGCGCAATTCAATTGCGTATGGCGTTTTATTTGTCATATTTTAATAATGGTTCGTCTGCTATTAAATTAAGACGGACTGAATACACTGTGAACAATACACACCCAGTTCATCTGTCACTTTTTTAGTCTAATGGTAATGAAAGCAGGCAACCAAAATTCCTTTAGGTTCATTCATTTCAAAACACTAAAACAAAAAAACAGCCACTCGCCTATCATGGCGAGCAGCTGTTTTTCATACGATTAATATGCGCAGGTATTGTCTGACATGTAATCGTGAACTTTAATTTCACCGCTAATGATTTTCGCGGAAATTTCTTCCATCTTGGCTTTCATTTCAGGGGTGATCAAGTTGGCATTGTGCTCATCTTGTGCCCAATCGATACCGCCCTCAGCTAGACCAAGAACAGTAAAGCCTGCTTCCCATTCACCGGCAGCAGCTTCGCTGTAAGCATTGTAAGCTGCTTGGTCAACACGCTTAACCATAGAGCTTAGCATAGTACCTGGCTGCAAGTGGTTTTGGTTTGAATCCACACCAATAGCAAACTTGCCTTCATCTTTTGCTGCTTGGTAAACACCGATACCTGTACCGCCTGCCGCAGCGAAGACTACGTCTGCACCTTGAGAGAATTGGCTTTTCGCAAGTTCAGAACCCTTAGTCGGGTCATTAAACGCTGCGCCTGTTGAGCCTGTCATGTTTTGAATTACCGTTGCGTCTGCAGAGATGTATTTAGCACCTTGCTCATAGCCACAACCAAATTTACGAATAAGAGGAATGTCCATTCCGCCAACAAAACCAACCGTGTTAGTTTTAGAAGCCATAACAGCCAAAGCACCGACAAGGAAAGAACCTTCGTGCTCTTTAAATACAATGGATTGTACGTTTGGAAGGTCAATCACACCATCAATGATGCTGAAATGGATTTCAGGGAAATCTTTCGCAACTTTCTCAACCGCTGACGTCATAGAGAAGCCAACCGCGACAATAGGTGAGTAGCCACGTTTTGCCAAACGGCGTAAACCTTGCTCTACCTGTGCTTCATTCTTAGGTTCAAATTCACGAACTTGAATGCTGGTATCTGCTGTATAGCGTTGAACGCCATTGAAGACACCTTCGTTAAAAGATTTATCGAATTTACCTGCTTGGTCATAAACAACCGCAGGTTTACTATCTGCTGCTTGAACCATACCTGCCGAAATGGCTAGCGCTGTAGCGGACGCAAGAAAGACACCTTTCATTCCAATTCCTCTTCTCTTTTTTAATTATAGTTAGACAGTAAAAACTGTCTATTCGGTCAAAAATAAACCTATTCCAGAAATTTCGCAATGCGAATATACGATATTAATCGCATATTCTAGTGCATTTAGCACAAAAAGAAGATTAAAAATTCAACTCTTCTTTTGAAATTACGGAATAAGCCCCTTCCTCTTCAGACAGCAATTAACGTGCCTAAACTGAACGTTTAGTCAAGTTTGACATTTTGTACAATAAACCGTGCTGCGCTGGGCTTGGCGAATCTCCGTCAAAGGCTTGCTACAAACCTTGCAAGGCTTAGTTGCACGGCCATACACGGCTAATTCTTGCTTAAAGTAACCAGGCTTACCGTCACCACCAACAAAGTCTTTTAAAGTCGTACCGCCTTGCTTTATAGCGGCATCAAGCACTATTTTGATGCACTCTGCTAGCTTGATCATGCGAGCTTTGCTGATTTTACCCGCCATGCGAGACGGTGATATTCCCGCCATAAACAAGGCTTCATTTGCATAAATATTGCCCGCGCCAACCACGACTTTGCTGTCCATGATAAAGGTTTTGATTGGTACTTTTCGGCCCTTGGCCTTGGCATATAAATACTCACCAGAAAAAGATTCAGACAAAGGCTCTGGTCCTAAATGGGCGATCAATTCATGCTCTTGCCAATTTTCAGTGGTCCAGAGAATCGCACCAAAGCGTCTTGGATCTGTATATCTCAGCCATTTATCACCATCCGCTATTTGGAAATCCACATGATCATGGAATAAAGGCGGTGTTTGTTCTGGAACAAAATACAAACTACCAGACATACCAAGGTGAATAAGCATGCAACCTTTTACGGTGTGTACAATGATGTATTTGCCTCGTCGAGAAAGGTGGGTAATCTTTTCCCCAACCATATCTTCGGTGAGTTGCGAGGTAATAAGCCAACGCAGCTTAGGTTGACGAATATCGATTTGACGGAAGGTTTTGCCAACGATATGGGGCTCAATCCCCCGCAGGGTTGTTTCAACTTCTGGTAACTCTGGCACTAACAACCTCCAAAATCGCCTAGCTCAATAACGTGGACCTGTGCATGGCGTGAATATCATTTCTATAGTTTCTATTAGATACAAAAAAGCCGACTCTATATAGAGTCGGCTCCTTTGTAACAAAAAGCAAAAATTATTTAATTTTCGCTTCTTTGTACATAACGTGCTTACGTACAACAGGATCAAACTTTTTCATTTCAAGTTTGTCTGGAGTATTTCGCTTGTTCTTGTCAGTTGTGTAAAAGTGACCAGTACCAGCAGAAGATACCATGCGAATTAGATCGCGAGCGCCTTTAGAAGCCATGATTCAGATCCTTATACTTTTTCGCCGTTGGCACGAATTTCAGCAAGAACTGATTCAATACCTTTTTTATCGATAATACGCATACCTTTAGAAGATACACGTAAACGGATGTAGCGGTTTTCACCTTCGACCCAAAAACGGTGCCAGTGAAGGTTTGGAAGAAAACGACGCTTAGTACGACGCTTTGAGTGAGAAACGTTATTACCTGTAACAGGACGTTTCCCAGTAACTTGACATACGCGAGACATATTTAAATACCTTTTGCTATCCAGAAGATTATTGGAAGTGTGCTTTCACTTCCTCAGGCGGAGCATGATTCCTTATGAATCAAAAAAATCCCGTACCGAGGTTATAGCGGCGCGTATTCTCCCATAAGCTTATGGATTGGGCAAACTATTTGTTAAAAAATGATCAATTTCGCCTACATCTACAGCAACCCCCTTTCCGCCAGTGACACTGGGTCACCATCTCCCACAACAAAATGATCTAGCATTCGAACATCTACAAGCTTTAGAGCATCACCAATGCGGGCGGTGATTGCTATGTCTGCCTGACTAGGTTCTGCAACACCACTTGGGTGATTGTGTGCAAGAATAACGGCTGCGGCGTTATATTGTAATGCGGCCTTCACCACTTCTCGTGGGTAAACCGCTGCAGCATCGATCGTGCCCATAAATAACTCTTGATAGCGAATCAGCCGGTGTTGGGAGTCCAAAAACAACACAGCAAACACTTCCCTTGGTACATGACGTAATTGGGAGGAAAGATATAT
Organism: Marinomonas dokdonensis; assembly: GCF_052747885.1. NCBI lineage: Bacteria > Pseudomonadati > Pseudomonadota > Gammaproteobacteria > Oceanospirillales > Oceanospirillaceae > Marinomonas > Marinomonas dokdonensis. The sequence goes on along the minus strand of NZ_JBRAND010000003.1, from coordinate 393,372 downwards.
GCGCACTTGCTCGGCACTATTAAACACATCGGCTCGCATAAGCTCTTCCTGCAAATGCCGCTTCGACATTTCTAAAACGGCTTGCAGTTGACTGTATTTGGCATCCCCAAGCCCTAAACCCTGACAAAATTCATCTTTAGTGGCTGAAAGCAGGGAACGTAAGCCGCCAAAGTGGGTCAATAAACGGCGTGCAAGTTCTACCGCGCTAAGCCCCTGAGTGCCAGTGCGTAGGAAAATAGCTAACAGCTCCGCATCACTTAACGCCCCTGCACCATGCTGAATAAGCTTTTCTCGGGGTCGTTCTTGCTCGGGCCAATGCTTAATGCTCATGATCTACTCCTTGATCCATGATCCATGATAATCTTGCAGATATTAATTTTTTGCGTCTTGGTCTCACGCTCAATGCCCTGAGACCACGACCATCGCCATTATGAGACGCTTTTTATGTCAAACCTTACCCACAAAAAAGTTCTATTAGGGATAACTGGCGGCATCGCTGCCTATAAAAGCATAGAAGTTATTCGCCTACTTACCAAAGCCGGTGCTCAAGTTCAGGTAGTACTGACTGAAGGCGCCAAAGCATTCGTCACAGAAATGACCTTACAAGCTGTATCTGGCAACCCAGTCAGAACCACCATATTAGACCCTAGCGCTGAATCAGGTATGGGGCATATCGAGCTGGCAAAATGGGCTGACCTTATTCTTATTGCGCCAGCTTCTGCCGACTTTATGGCCCGCTACGCACAAGGCATGGCCAACGACCTATTAACCACCTTGTGCTTGGCCACGGATGCTCCGGTACTAATGGCGCCCGCCATGAACCAAGCCATGTGGCGTCACCCAGCGACACAAGACAACGCTAAAATACTCACCAACCGAGGTGTGCTAAGCGTTGGCCCCGCGGATGGTGCACAAGCGTGTGGCGATATTGGCCCTGGCCGTATGAGTGAGCCTGCAGACATATTCCAAGCCATTGAAGAACATTTTCTTGGCACACAAATTCAGCAAGATTTTTCCGGCCAGCATTGGGTGATTACGGCAGGGCCGACCATGGAAGCGATCGATCCCGTTCGCTATATCAGCAATCATAGCTCAGGTAAAATGGGTTATTCCCTCGCGAAAGCCGCCCAGAAACGTGGCGCTCACGTAACCCTCATTAGTGGCCCCGTTCAGCTCCCCCCTCCAGCAGGAATCAATCTTGTGGCGGTAAAAAGTGCGGACGATATGCTTGCGGCCTGTCAAAACGCCATGAACAAACAAGCGGATGTTTTCATTGGGGCCGCCGCCGTGGCGGACTTTAAGATGAAAGTCGAAAACACCCAAAAAATGAAGAAACAAAGTGACAGTGACGAACTGCAATTAACCCTAGTGAAAAACCCAGACATCATCGCCACTCTCGCCTCCACGCAAAGCGCAAAATGCATGGTAGGATTTGCCGCAGAAACGCAAAATGTTATTGAGTATGCTCAAGGTAAATTACAGCGCAAAGGGCTGGATATGATTATCGCCAACGACGTATCCCGTCAGGATATCGGCTTTAATCAGGACCAGAATCAGGTCACCGTCATTACCAAACAACAAACATGGGCACCCGACAAAGCATCGAAAGCTGATTTGGCCGCCCTATTAGTGCAGCACATTTATGAATACACCCAATCATCCTAAACCATTGGTGAACAAGAGTAGATTATGAAACAAGCAATTCAGTTAAAAATTCTTAACGACAAGATTGGCAAAGAAATCCCATTACCCACTTACGCAACCGAAGGTTCTGCGGGGTTAGATTTACGGGCCTGCCTTGATGAAGCCATTGAGCTTGCCCCAGGTGAAACCACTCTACTCCCTACTGGACTGGCCATTTATATTCAGGATGCCAACTTAGCGGCGACTATCTTGCCTCGTTCTGGTTTGGGCCACAAACACGGCATAGTGCTAGGTAACCTTGTGGGTTTAATCGATTCCGATTACCAAGGCGAACTGATGGTTTCTTGCTGGAACCGTGGCAACACCACTTTCACGATTGAGCCGGGTGAGCGCGTTGCACAACTTGTTTTGGTCCCAGTGGTACAAGCTGAATTTGATATCGTCAGTGAATTTGAAAGCACTGAACGTGGCGAAGGTGGTTTTGGACATACAGGAACCAAGTAACAAAAAGCCAGAAAAGGTGATTTTATTTCACCTTTTCTGGCACTTGTAACACATTCCCTCATCTATATATAAAAGATGACATTTCATTTCCACTCTTCCTACTAAATTTGGTAATTTTCATACAAATTTATATAGTTAATCCGCCAACTTCACGTTATTATTTTCGCCATAAGTGGTTGCTTACATACGCTACCCCTCAGTCGTAGCCATACATTTACCAAGCAAGCCAACACCAACGCATTAAAAATTAGCCACGCTATTTTTTTGTAAAGACGTATTTACTATCAATTACAGGAGTATCCATTTCGTGACACTTTCACGTGAACCTGCTTTAGATGTCGCTAAGGTATTAAGCGAATCGCTGCCTTATATTCAACGCTTTGCAGGCAAAACAATTGTGATCAAATATGGCGGCAACGCCATGACTGATGAAAAACTACAAGCAGGCTTTGCTCGCGACATAGTTCTTATGAAAGCCGTTGGCATTCATCCTATTGTTGTTCACGGTGGCGGCCCACAAATTGGCGACATGCTCAGCAAGCTTAATATCGAGTCAAAATTTATCAACGGTATGCGAGTAACAGACACGGCCACAATGGACGTTGTGGAAATGATTCTCGGCGGACAAGTGAATAAAGAGATCGTTAATCTGATCTGTGAAGCGGGCGGCAAAGCCATAGGTATCACAGGTAAAGATAGCCACTTTATTAAAGCTAAGAAACTCTTCGTAAAACATCAAAGTGAAGACATGGACACTCCAGAACAGGTCGACATCGGCCACGTGGGTGAAGTCTCTCATATCGACACCAGCATATTGAAACAACTAGAACACAGTGACTTTATTCCTGTCATTGCCCCAATCGGGGTGGATGACCAAGGCAATGCATACAACATCAATGCAGACCTAGTCGCGGGTAAAGTGGCTGAAGCAGTGGGCGCTGAAAAGCTCATGCTGTTGACCAATATTTCAGGGGTTCAAGATAAGTCAGGTAATGTCTTAACTGGCCTTAGCACAGCTCAAGTGGACGCATTGATCGCTGACGGCACAATTTATGGCGGCATGTTACCGAAAATTAGCTGTGCTTTGTCTGCAGTAAATGCAGGGGTTACCAGTGCCATTATTATTGATGGCCGAGTCCCACACGCCACTTTGTTAGAAATCTTCACTGACAAAGGTGTTGGCACCCTTATTTCTAATGCGAACAAAGTCTAAATCCGTAACACACGCGTTTTAAACAATTTTTTCACCTTGGCTTAAAACTGGACATAAAAATGAGCAATAAGAAAAACGATCGTCGCACTCAAATACTGCAAGCACTGGCACAAATGCTAGAAAACAGCCTTGGAGCACGCATCACGACCGCGGCTCTTGCTAAGCAGGTAGGTGTGTCTGAAGCCGCCCTTTACCGCCATTTTCCCAGCAAAGCCAAGATGTTCGAGGGTTTAATCGAGTTTATTGAAGAGAGTCTCTTTTCGCGCATCAATCGCATTCTGCAAGAAGAAAGTGACGTAAAAGTGCGCATCGAAATGATACTGACGCTAATACTTCATTTTGCTGAACAAAACCCAGGTATGTGCCGACTATTAACAGCGGATGCTTTGGCTGGCGAAACGGAACGTTTACGTGTCCGTATTGCTCAATTATTTGATCGCATTGAAACTCAATTGAAGCAACTAATGCGCGAAGCTGACTTAAAACAGGGCCTAAGACCTGCCATGGGGGTTGCCCCTTGTGCGGATTTTTTAGTGGCGGTTGCGGAAGGTAAGATTCGTCACTATGTGCGCAGTGAGTTCAAAGTGAAGCCAACAACTGCTTGGTCTGAGCAATGGGCAGTGTTGGCACAAAACTTGATGTTAAATCGTTAGGCTTTTTTAAAATCTAAAAAAGCCTAACGAAAACAATTAAATGCCGTATTGTTGACGGTAGCTTTTGACCGCCTCTAAGTGGTTGGCAAATTCAGGGGAAGCCTGTTCAGCCAAGTAGGTCATGATATCGTTCAAGCTAACAATACTGATAACAGGCATAGAGAAGTCACGTTCCACTTCTTGGATCGCTGAAAGTTCGCCTTGGCCTCTTTCTTGACGGTCAAGGGCGATAAGTACACCAGCAGGTGCCGCTTCAGCGTCTTGGATAATAGACATGACTTCACGAATGGCGGTTCCAGCGGTAATAACATCGTCAATAATCATGACGTTGCCAGCCAACGGAGCACCAACAAGAGAACCACCTTCACCGTGAGCCTTTGCTTCTTTGCGGTTGAATACGTATGGTGTATCTACTTGATGATGTTCGAACAAAGCAACCGCCGTTGTGGTCGCTAGGGGAATGCCTTTATAAGCAGGACCAAAAAGAACATCGAATGGAACATTTGCTTCCATTAATGCGGCTGCATAAAAGCGCCCTAATTTGGCCAATGCCTGCCCTGAATTAAACAGGCCAGCATTGAAAAAATATGGGCTAACACGGCCAGATTTAAGCGTAAATTCGCCAAAGCGCAATACGTTTTGTTCAATGGCGAATTCGATAAAGTCTCTTTGGTACGGTTTCATGCTGACTCCAGAAAGATAATAAAATACACAACAAAGCGCCGCCTAAAACCAGCGAAGCCATGCTAACATTGGAATAGGCGCTAATATAACACACGGCTAGGAATTGTAGGGACCAGAAATGAAGGTCATCAGCCTTAATCTAAACGGTATAAGACAAGCAGCCGATCGCGGCTTTTTTGAATGGATGGTACGTCAGGACCCTGATGTCGTCTGTTTACAAGACGTGCAAGCGGATGAACGCACTTTGAATGACAGTGTTTTCTTCCCTGCAGGTTACAACACCTATTTCTTTGACTCCATGGAGGATCCAGAGCAAGCAGGTGTAGCGATTTATTGTAAAACCATGCCAAAAGCTATTATGACTGGCATGGGGTTCCCTGAGTGCGACTTTGAAGGACGTTTTATTCAAGCGGACTTTGAAAAGGTCAGCATTGGTGCCTTTCTAACACCTCATGGTTCAAACCATGAAGAAGCACTGCAAGAGCACAAATATCGCTTCATGGAAGGCTTTAAGAATCATTTGATCAAAACCCGCCGTAAGCGCCGCGAGTTTATCTTTTGCGGCACCGCCAATGTGGCGCGCTCGCCCATTGATGTGAGCAGCTGGTTTGTGAATCAGCGCAACTCTGGTTTCTTACCAGAAGAGCGTAAGTGGATTAATGAAATCTTCAACGAGCTGGAATACATAGATGCGTTCCGTCAGGTCAATAAACAAGATAAGCAATACACTTGGTGGCCAGATTACGAGCGCGCTTGGAAGCTTGATGAAGGTGGTCGACTAGATTACCAGATCACCACGCCAGGGCTTAAAAATCTGATTCAAGGTGGTAGTGTGTACAAGGGTCAGCGTTTTTCCGATCACGCGCCGTTAATCATGGAATACAACCTAGATTAACCCGACCTTATCCGCAAAAATCAAAAAGCCGCTTCAACTTGAAGCGGCTTTTTATTATCAACTAAAACTAGATTAGGCTTGCTCGAAAGGCACCACACTCACATTTAGTTTTAACTGGTGAATACCACCAGGCTCAATCGTATAGCCGTCATCCAATGCATTAGCCGTTTCTACGCAGACGAAATGTTGGTAGTCATCGTCTTCCATATCCTTACGCTTTTTCGATAACTCAGGACCTGGATTCCACAATACAGTACTGGCGCTGCCTTTATCACTGATTAAAAGCTTACGCTGCAGAACAGGGTCATGTATCTCACATTCGTTAGGTGCAGAGAGATAAACACGATCCATATATTCACATGGGTTCACAGGCGTTTTATGGCTTTTCGTCTTACTTTCGTCGAATTTATCAACAAAGTTCACTTTTTCTAAGCCATGCACTTCCGCCATTTGGCTGCTGCCTACTTTGAAATAGGTATGCAGGGCTTCGCTAATCACCATAGGTTCAGCGGATAAGTTAGCTGCAGAGAAGTTAACGCTGAAGCCTTCACTGGAGAAACGAAACACCTGACGTAGCTCAAAGGCTTGTGGCCACATTTCTTCGATTAGCGGGTGGTCTTCCGAGGCGAGGCGCAAAACGATCTTTACATCGCCATTTTTAAATCGGCCTGTTTCGACAAACTGCCAGCGGAAATAGCGCGCCAAACCATGAGCAGGGAAATCTTCGTCGGACTGATGTGCGCCAAACCAAGGCCAGCAAACAGGCACACCAAAATGGCGGCGACCAAAGCGTCCTTTGCCACCACTGTTGTCCGACTGAAACAACAAGTCTTCCTGACCGGCAGGAACGAAGCTTTCTAAATGACCGCCCCATAATGCTATACGAGCACTAAAACCTGGCTGATCTATGACGATTTCGTCACATTTTTTAAGGCTCGCTGGATGAATTTCACCACCCAGTTCTTCCAACTCTTGTATCAGTTGGCCATTCATTCATTACTCCAAAACATTAAACTTGTAGGCACATATTAGCTTCACAAAATATGATTACAATAGTTTGTGTTTATGCTGACAATTCAGCAAGACAAATTATCACTTTTTACATAATAAAAAACTTAACGCCAAAGAGCTTTTAAGCTATAAAGCACTCCAAGATAAAGTGGCTGTTGCTTGTTGTCCATGGTATGCCACCTAACAACTGATTAAGGGTGATATTGTATGAGCTCGACCAACTCCAAAATGATTATCGGCTGTGAGGAATGGTGCGCATTTCCTTCCTTAGCAATCCCTGCAGTGAAAGCAAGGGTAGACTCAGGCGCTAAAACCTCCTCTTTACACGCCATCAATATTAAGAAGTTTAAGCGAGATGGTGAACACTGGGTTAAGTTCGATGTGCACCCTCTGCAAAAGAACCGCAAGACAAAAGTACAGTGTGAAGAAAGGATCCTAGATCATCGTGTCATCAAGAGTTCAAGTGGAGACAAGGAGAAGCGCCCTGTCATCCAAACCTTGCTTACCCTTGGGGAACATACTTGGCAGGTAGAAGTAACTCTGACAGACCGTGACAGCATGGGCTATCGCATGCTGCTAGGTCGTGAGGCTATGATTGGGCGAGTTCTCATTGACCCAGAGGGTGAATGTTTGTTTGGAGACAAAGCAGCCGAAGCACTCAGTGAGCTTTACTAACAACCGACTTTTCCCTTAACCAACCCTTAGGATGAAAGCTTATCATTCAGGGTTGTTAAGGCTATCTTGTTTGTCGCCACATCCGTCACGTCATATACCACCATACAAAGGTGCTTGGCTTTGCCATCTGGGCTTGAGATGGGACGGATAGCGACGTTCTGATACATTTTATCGGCAATGCTCGTAATAGGTCGGTAACTCTTGAATGGAAACAAATGAGGGCGCTGTTCCCAAGCGATAAAGATCGGCGTGCTTAGACCAAATACATTATCTAATTTTTGATGTAACCAGCCAGTGTTCAAGTCTGGGAATAATGAAAACAACGATTGCTGCTTGGCAATAGAAGAGCTCACTCCACTGTGATTTTCCATAAAGCTGTTCCACAGCTGTACTTTATAGTCTTTATCCAGCACCACTAAGCCCACATCAATATGATGCAGCATATCGAACATCCAATGCAGGTCAATTAGGCCTTCCGCGTCATCGCTCATTCATCTTCCTCCACTAAAAAAGACAGCAGGTTTTCTAAGGTGGGTACGGAGTCTTCTGTAAACAACAGCATCAAATCACAGCTGATTTGATAGTTTTCTACCTCATAAACGATCTCTACAGCCAGGGTACGTTTCCAAGTGGCTTTTTTCACATTAATAATATCGGGAATTTTGACATGCTGACCTAACAACACAGGATGGCTATGACTAAAATCAATATTCAATTGCTTACCAATAGCGGCCATAAAGGGGCCCACCAGCACAGAGGTTACATCCATTAATAATTCGGTTTCTATTTCTTGGGTAATCTCTTCGGTAACGCCCAGCAGCTTAGCCATGTCAGGAAAGCTGGAATCACTAAAAATCAGCAAGGTTTCAAAAGCGATACCAGAACCCACAAAGCCTTGGGATATCGCAGAACAGCTATCGCCTTTGACGCCATAATCCAGCGCCATTTGCAGCTCACCAACTTCGAGAATATTGACATTGGGGACAGGCAACTTAATGAAGACATTAAGCATGTCGGCCAATACGCTGGCAGCACGCCCCATTGCGATGTTAGAAACCTCTTGAAGGCCATCGGAAAGGCTAAAATCATCGACCACAGAGCGAGTTACTGCAGAAGAAGTCTTCTCAGTTGTCTTAGCCTTGGAATACAGACCTAATGACAACAGCGTGTCTCGTAAGGCGTCAGCAAGGGCAGGCTTTTTCATAAAAGCGACCGCCCCCATGTCTTTTACTCGTTGCACGGCTTTAGGCTGAACATCGCCAGAGACAACGATCACATTGGGCATAGAAGGGAAGTTTTGAAGTGCTTCAAGGGTTTGGTAGCCATCTTTCACTGGCATGTTCAGGTCTAGAAAAAGAATATCGACCGGATTAGATGCAATAAAATCTAAGGCCTCCTGTCCATCTTGGGCATATTCAAGCTCAATATCCCAATCAGCAGGCAGCATTTTAGTCAGCTGTTTTCGTGCTATTTTTGAATCGTCACAAATTAGTACTTTTGTACTCATGCAGCATTCCCATTCGTCTTATTAAAACTCGGCGAATTCAAGTAACAAAATACAATTTCACTAACAGCCTTGTTATTTATCGAGTCCTTTTGGTGATTTTATTTACACTGAATTTATTATGTAAGAGACAATAGGGCTTCCACCAATAATGTCTCATCGTATTCTTCAGGTTGGTCTTTGATTAGTGGGGTTTTAATAACTTGCACCCCTAATTCACTCAAATAAGTTTGATCAATGTAACCATAATCATAGCGGTCATCTATCAGTAAATAATCTAAAGCACCAAAACCTTTCTCAAGTTGAGAAGCATCTTCCAACACGATACCAGTTAAGGTTTTTACCTGTGTCATTAAAGTATAACCTAATTGCTCAGGGTCCGTACCTAAATTGGGGACATAGACTTTCGGGTTAGCGTTTTGACAAATAGCCGTGCCCACCCCTTGCGGTAATAAATTGGCAATTAAGCTACTAAAGAAACTGCCGGGTGGATAACAAATCAATTCGGCACTATTAATCAGCTCGATTCTGTCTTCTGCGATGACCTGATTAATTGGCTGCTGCCTCTTTAGTCCTTTGTTCAACCAAATACGTTGAATCGGCGCAATCAGTTCACTGGTTTCTTTAGCGGTAATGTTGTGTTGACCTAATACAATATCGCCATTTTCTAATGCCACCCCTAAATGGAAAGGCGCATCTACTGTGGTTTTCACTTCCCCAAGGGTTTGGGTTAATCGAGAAAAAAGAAACACGATGGGATCGAGCTGCTGTAAGTTATTTAGATAACCACCAGCGATAATTAGGTTACCTATACTCGCCCCTTGTAGATCAAAACTTTCATCTATTTTATCTTGCATAACAGCAAGTTGCGTTTGGATTAAAGCTTTCATTGGATTTGAAATACAAGCGATTAATGGGTGCTCCCCTACCACTAATTGCTCTAGTTCTGCTTGCAGGCTTTGCTGATCCGCTTGCTTAGCAAAACGATGAGTAAACAGATCGTACACTTCAGGCTGCCCCATCACGGTTTCATCCGCTAAGGCCATCAGTCGGCTGCGTAAATCCCCCACCGCTGGCATATCAAATTGTGCCCTCAGCTTGGCAGAGCTGCCGCCAGAGTCAAAAGGAGTGACGAGATGAATCGATTGATGACTGTACTGCTTGAGTACTCGACTAATATTGTTGAGGGCAGAACCACCACTGAAGAATAGGATTTTAGGGCCTTGCTCTGGCATGACTTGATAACGATGAAGACGGACAACATCAGGCATCATCAGACGACGCCAAATACGAGCAGAACTCGGCATATTTACCTCTAAGCATTTAATAGACGATTTGGGTCGATAGTAACCTAATTACATGGCAAGACAGTTACGCCCAGAAGCTTTCGCTTCATATAAACGGTTATCGGCCAATTTGAAACACTCTAAAGGTGTACCGTTCGCTATTTCATTACTTAGCACTATACCACCACTGACGGTGACATAGGAATGTTCCGAAATAGGGTGAGGTTCATGAAGCTCTCGGACATTCTCTAAGATTTCAGTTGCCTTTTGAACCGCCAAATCTTTGCTGTCGTTATCAAGTATTACCACAAACTCTTCACCACCATAACGTATTGCTGTGCCACTATCTTTAATGGTTGAGGCAATCACATTCGCCACGGCTTTTAAGGCTACATCGCCCTGTAAATGCCCTAGTGTATCGTTGTAACCCTTAAAATGATCAATATCAAAAAGTAAAATCGCAAAGTCTTTACCTTGCTTTTCGATCATTTCCTGATCAAATTTATTGCGATTATACAAACCCGTTAAGGCATCCTTCTTAACTTTCGTTTCGACTTCTGACAATGTCTCAAGATAAGCTTGGGCGGCTTGCTCCCGGTCGGTAACATCAATAAAGGTGACCAATAGCGCATCATTGTCACCCCAGAATATATTCACGCCAATCACGTCAAACCAACGCTCACTCGGCGCATCATAATAGGCCTTAACCAAGGTCATTGAGCCATCTTTCGTATCCACCTCAATGGCCACAGGTTTGGCTAACACTTGCAATACCTCAGGCAGATCAGCAACATTTTTAAGCTCAAGGTTAGGGAAAATATCCTCTAAGGCGGCATTACTGAACAATATTTTAGTGCCTTTAAACACGGCAATACCGGATTTAGAATGGCTCACCACAGCCTGCATTTGCTGACTCACTTGAGTCAGTTGCGTCTGCTGACGACCGATTGTGGCAAGGTAGTCTCTTAACTGATACACCAAGCTGCCAATTTCATTGCGTTGATCAAACGATTTCAACTTATCCTCAATGACATGCTCCGACGATGAAACCAGATCTTTCAGCATAGTTAGGCGCGCAAATAAATGCCGACGACAATACACATAAATGGCGATAAAAAATAACGTTTCGAGCACCAAGATCACATATAACTGCTGTTTAGTTTTATTGGTGGTTACAACAAGACCATCCGCTTGAGCAGAAACATGATCTTGAATTTCTTGATAAATTCTTTGGCTATAATCAACAATATTGCCCACAAGAATTTTGTTTTGAGTATCAATACCTGTCACTTCAGCACGTAATGAGACGAGACTTTTAGACAAGGGAATAATGCCATTCTGAGCATGTAGAAGCTTACCAAACACGAGAGCGGCTCCGCGATTGGCGCTTAAAGGCGAGTCCTCTAATGTTTCAACAAGGGTTTCTATCTGATTCAAAATACGACGCACTTCGTACTGACGAGCGCTACTGGACAAGCTGACAAATGACAACAACAAGCGACGCCACTCTTCTACTTTAATCGTATCCTGTTGGGCGGTGTAAACCGCCGTACTGTATCGAATCGCCTCTTCAACCTTACGTTTAAAGCGCTGCTCCAAATCATGATAAGCCATCTGTTTTTCGCTTAGTAATTGCATATTTGGCGATAAGCTCTGCAGCACCTTACGTAACTGCAAAACCTGTGGCGTTTGTTCAAGCATTTTTAGGCTGTAGGTTAAATCCTCAATTAACACCTGAGCATTCGTCATCACCACTCGGGTTTCAACATTAGCTTCGCTTTTCCTGATACCGCTGGATAACTCAGATAAGCGCGTTATCGTCAGCTCAATATGCGTAAAGGTTTTTAACGTTGGGATATAATTCGAAGCCTGTAACTGAGCACTTTTCTCAAAGCTTTTAATCTGGTTATAAGAAATAACGCTCACAACAACAACGCCCATCGTTAATAACAACAAGCCTAGGTTCATTTGCCATCGCAAACTATGATAAAAGCGTTTAGTCCACCTCATCATTGCGCCATCTCAGTTTTCACAGTTTGCTCCCGTAAGCGCCCTTCCAACCTCGGAGCCAGCACTTCGACCAAAGCAAGATAATCTGCCACAATATTCCAGACAAAGCGGTCTTGATTACTCATTTCTCGTGCCACTTTACTGGCATCAATGACGTAATCATCCCCACCATTTTTGATATAATCAGGAATCGCCAACCAATATTCTCGGTTTACCAAAGGACGGCCACCAGAGGTTAAAGTAAGCACACGCTTACCTACTGGACGTGATAAATCGTAGCCTACTTCGAAACCAGACACCTGTAGAAAGCGCCCAGCCTTATTCGCAACATCGCTTAATGAGTGCTCCATGATAGCCTTTAACTCTATAGGAAAGACTTTGACCTTATGCACAACACCGCCAAAAGGGAGCTCATTTTGTATATCTTTACGGCTTATTTGCTCCCCTTGGCGATACTGTCGATTTCCCCTAATTGCGCCACTATTCAGCACGGCAAAATCCGTTTTCGTGGCGCTACGTAATGCATCTGCAAATAAATTACCCAAAGCACTTTCTTGCGTTCTGATGTTATTTCGCATCGAGTCCATAGGTGCGACCAATATGCCCAATGGTTGCTCTAAAACCACGCCCAAATGACTTACATAGCGCTGAATCATTTGCTCTGTTTCAGGCATAATTTCGGCTCCAGCATACGATTCAAAATGCGCTCTCTTGCTGTCTGGTAGCCATTCTACTACCGCCACATTACCCGACGATCCTCCCCCCCATACTTCTAATAAATCATCATGTTGATGAACTTCTTCACGAATTTCTGAGGCAACAAAAAGAATATCTGCAAAGGTGAAAAGTTCTGCTGGATACAGCTTTAGTAAATCCGGCTCTGTTACAACCACAAAATGACTAATACCTTGACTGCGCATCTCACTAATAAAAGCTTCTGCTCTTTCTATCGGGTTGAGAATTAGCACATCTTCGGTCAGGTAAGTGCTGTTTACTGTCTCACTCATTAGCATTAAAAAACCCACATCCCCTATTGGAGTGGGCAAGGTGTAATAAGGCAATATACCATCGATATTAGCGGATGTTCTTTGATCAAAAACATTGGATAGAACCAAAGGAAATTCTGCTTCATTTGTACGTAATGTCAGTTGATCCAGACCTTTTGCCATTTCCCTTTGATTTACCAAAAAGACATCCGTTTGAATGGTATTCAGTACATCAATCATATGAGCACCAGAGTCATAAACAGACAGCGCATTTGGAAACAAGCTATCACCGCCATGAATAAAAAAACTCGGTGACTGGGCTCGTTTGTTTTGAATAAAGCCCCCTAAATTAGCTAACGAGCGAGTTTCATTCACCTCGGTTAGCCTCGGGATATTGGAAGCAAAAATTAAATTAAATGCATTGGCGGAAGATATGTAGCTCAATAAAAATACTACACAAATTTTTAACATTACTGGCATCATGGCCTCTTTAGGATACAAATTAGTTAGCCACTTACAGCATAGTAGAGTTTGATCTCATGGAGGCAATAACTTAGCAGACGAAAAGTTGTTAGGAATAGAGGGAATTTTACCTGAAGCTTAGAAAGTGCATAGGCGAGTTAATCGCGATCGACACAAACCATGATATAGAGCAACAAAAGCAAACATAAGCCATTTGCTTTTGTTAATAAATGTCAGTTTTTTTAGGATTTGTTAACGCTTCGTTAACAAAAGAAAATCCGCCACTTCCGCAAACCCCAAACCACCAAAAGATTGAGTAATAAAAGTCGGTGGATTTTTGAGTTTTGGCAGGTGATCAATAATATTTGCTACCCCGACACTTACTGGAAAACGGGCAAACATACTCTCATCATTTGGCGCATCACCCACATACAAAACCTGCTCGCGCATTTGTTCGGCATTCAAGCCATATTGATTCGTTAATACTCGTTCTGCCATAGAGAACTTATCATAACCTGGCTGACATAAATTAATATGAATCGAGCTGGCTTTGGCATTGAGCTCTAAGCTCTGTAAATGTGCAAGTAGTTTATCTTTCGCTTGGACGGCTGGGGGTGAAACGTCTTGAGCAAAATCAATTGCCACATCGGTCAGGCGAAAGTCCTGATCTCGCGCTAATTTTAACGGCGCATAATCTCCCAGAATAGGTGAGACTTTTGCCAGCAAGTTGTTCTTTTCTTCGCGCATTTGCGCTTCGTCTTGCCAAAACTGGTAATCTAAATGCCCTTGCTCATCTTTATGAATGTAACAGGCGCCTCCTTCTGTAATAACACCACTCACTGGAAGGGTTCTCGCCATCATGTCTGACCACCCAGCACAACCGCCAGTTACTGGAATGACTTTAACACCAGCTTGCTCTAGGGCACTCAAGGCAGACAAAGCGGCCACGGGCAAACGACCATGCCAAGTTAATGTGTCGTCCACATCCGTCAATATAAAACGTATCTTTTGGCGAGCTTCTAGTGAGAGCGATGTTAAAGGGTGAATAGCCATAAATAAAACCTACTTACAAAGTTGAAACTTCACGCCCTGAGAGGCAAGTAAACGTGACTGCTGGTCACTTAAATAATCGCTGTACAAACAATCAATTTTACTAAAAGGATGAACTCGAGCCATGGCCTTACGCCCCCACTTATGCTGATCCGCCACTAATAAACTATGGCGGCTTTGCTCAACGATCACTCGGCTAACAGCGGCTTCTTCTGGGTCAAAATCCAATAACCCTTGCACTTCATCCATGCCACCGCAGCCCAGTACACCGTAATCAAAATAGTACTGACGCAAGCTGGCAAGAGTGTCTTCCCCCACCAAGTCATGATGTCGCGGACGCAACTTGCCCGCCGTGACACGAACTCGAGACGTAGAGGTCACACTAAAAATTTTGGCAACGGTAAGGTTGTTGGTGAATATTTGCAGCTCTTTGTGGCCTAGCAAGGCTTTTGCCACATATTCCACTGTGGTGCCTATGCCCAAAAACACAGACGCCCCATCGGGAATTTCTTCGGCAACCCGAGCCGCAATGGCCGTTTTAGCATCACCGTTAAGAAACTGGCGATGATCAAAAGGCAGATTTTCAATACTGGAAACAGGAGCAATACCACCATGCGTGCGGCGCACCAAGTGGCGCTCCGCAAGCTGGTTAATATCTTTGCGAATGGTTTGTGAGGAAACCTCAAATTTGGCCACCATGTCTTCCACCAGCAAGGTATCTTCCTGCTGAACCCAGTTCAAAATTTGATGCTGCCTTTCACTCAGTGCCAAGAGGGTCACCTACTCTAAAGTTGTGTTTAGAAATATTCTGCAAATTGGCCTGGGTCATCCGTGATGACGGCGTCCATACCCCATTGCCAATGTTCTGTTACCAAATCCGCTTGGTTGGCGGTGTAGCAAAGCAATTTATAGCCAGCGGCTTTAACGGCCTGCGCTTGCGCTTGCGTGAGCACACCATAATCGCAGTTCAAGCTGTAAGCATTGATGGCTTGAAGATCAGCCAACCAATGCTCAGGAATGTCCTCATACAATTGAGCCAAATGACGGCTGTCATCTATCTCTTTGCACATAACTAAAGCTGGGTTGTTAAAGCTTGAGATCATCAATTTTTCATTGTCTTGCCAATGTTCATCCAGTACCGCCAACACCGCTGGCACTATGTTTTCAACATCTGTATCCGCGTGTTTGATCTCGAGATTCAAGCCCAACCCCAGCTCTTGGATGCAAGCCAAAGCTTCTAACAATGTCGGCACTTTCTCATTACTAAACTCAGGAGCAAACCAGCTACCGGCATCTAATTTGGCAAGCGCTTCTGGTAATGCCTGACGAGTAATACCTTGGCCGTTAGTACAACGATCTAAAGTATCGTCATGGAAGATTACCAAGCCACCTTCCGCGATCAGGCAAACATCAATTTCCACCCATTTCGCACCGGCTGCCGCCGCCGCTTTGATCGATGCCAAGGTATTTTCTGGGGCTAATATGGCTGCGCCTCGGTGGCCCATTACTCGTGTGTTTAACTGCATTTTCTCTGTTACCTATAGGGTTACAAACGTCGTTGTGTCATGGCATCGAATACATGCCAATTGGCTGTTGGAGCAGATAACCACAAAGTGCTATTCAAAGCGGGGTTATGTGGGCCAGACATACGGACAACCAAGGTTTTTCCGGCTTCTGAACCGTCTTTAAGCACACCATGAACCAGTGTTTCTGCGCCTAACGATTCTACCGCGAGAACTTCTAAAGCGAAATCAGCGTTTGCTTCTTCTACCACTAATAAATGCTCAGGACGTATACCCCAAATCACCGAACCGCGATAGTCGTGAGGCAATGGTAAGCTTAGTGTTGGCGAGAGGGTAATGCCCTTCTCGGTTAGATTCGCTTCCAATAAGTTCATTGAAGGAGAGCCAATAAACGCCGCCACAAAAGGGGTTTCTGGCTTATCGTACAACTCCATTGGCGAACCAATTTGTTCCGCAACGCCTTTGTTCAACACGACTAAGCGATCGGCCAAGGTCATGGCTTCTACTTGGTCATGGGTAACATATAAAGTGGTGGTGCCAAGCTTGCGCTGTAGTTGACGGATTTCCATGCGCATTTGCACACGTAATTTGGCGTCTAGATTCGACAAAGGCTCATCGAACAAAAACACTTTCGGGTCGCGTACCATGGCACGCCCCATGGCCACACGCTGACGCTGACCACCTGAAAGCTGTTTTGGTTTACGTTGCAACAGCTCTTCCAGCCCCAGCATTTGTGCCACGTTATTAACTTTATCAGCGATCATTTCTTTACTTTCACCGCGATTTTTCAGGCCGTAGGCCATGTTGTCATACACGGACATATGGGGGTACAAAGCGTAGTTCTGAAACACCATGGCAATGTCGCGATCAGCCGGTTCTTTATCGTTCACCTTTTGGCCTTTGATCAACAACTCGCCTTGGGTGATGCTTTCTAAACCTGCCACCATACGCAACAAAGTAGACTTACCGCAGCCAGAAGGGCCCACTAGGACAATGAATTCACCTTCTTCAATAGACAAGTTGACATCGGGTATCGCCTTGTAACCGTTTGGGTAGGTTTTACCCACATTTTTCAACACCACATCTGTCATGACTATTTCTCCGAGTCCACTAAACCTTTAACAAACAATTTCTGCATACCTAGTACCACGGCCACAGGCGGTAACATCGCCAATAAAGTTGTTGCCATGATCTGGTTCCATTCAATATCGCCATCCGTTACAGACAGCATTCTTTTAATACTCATTACCAAGGTGTAATAGGCATCATCCGTGGTGATCAACAAGGGCCACAAGTATTGATTCCACCCATAGATAAACAAGATCACAAACAAGGCCGCGATATTAGTGCGCGATAAGGGCAACAAAATATCAAAGAAAAAACGAATTGGACCGGCACCATCAATACGTGCGGCTTCTACCAATTCCCCAGGGATACTCAAAAAGCACTGACGGAACAAGAAGGTAGCCGTAGCACTGGCGATCAATGGCAAGGTCAATCCGGTGTAGCTGTTCAACAAATCAAGATTCGCAACCACCTCGTAGGTCGGCACTATACGCACCTCTACCGGCAGCATTAGGGTCATGAAAATGGTCCAAAAACATAGCGTGCGCAGTGGAAAGCGGAAAAACACAATCGCATAAGCGGATAACAAAGAGATCGCGATCTTGCCAAAAGTAATGCCCAACGCCATTATCAAAGAGTTCAGCATCATCATCCAAACTGGCTGAGAAATACCATTGCCTGCTTCTTCGAATAACACCGCCCCCCAAGTTTCTGCGGCAGCATCACCGAACCATAAAGGAATATGGCCAACCCCAAAGGCAGAGGCTTCATGAGTAGAAGCCACAATCGCTACCCAAACAGGCAAGGCAACTAAGCCAATGCCCAATAACAAAGTGGCGTGGCTAATAAAGGTTAGCCAAGGTCGATTTTCTATCATGAGTACTGCACCTTACGCTCCACAAAGCGGAACTGTATTACTGTCATTACACCGACGATGGCCATTAGCACCACAGACTGAGCGGCTGAACTACCAAGGTCTAGGCCAACAAAGCCGTCTTCAAAAACTTTATAAACCAACAAGGTGGTACTTTGCCCTGGGCCACCTTTCGTGGTGGCATCGATTACCCCGAAGGTTTCGAAGAAGGCGTATACCAGATTAATCACCAACAAGAAGAAAGTGGTAGGCGAAAGCATAGGAAAAACAATGGTCCAAAAACGCTTCGCAGGGCCAGCACCATCAATGGAAGCGGCTTCGATTAACGAGCGAGGCACAGCCTGCAAACCCGCTAAAAAGAATAGAAAGTTATAACTGATTTGTTTCCACGTGGCGGCGATAACCACCAAGATCATCGCTTGGTTGCCATTCAAATAATGGTCCCAATCAATACCGAGTTTTTGTAACCACAGGGCAATCGGCCCCATACTCGGGTCAAATAGAATCCACCACAACACACC
The DNA here is from genome assembly GCF_052747885.1 of Marinomonas dokdonensis. Taxonomy (NCBI): domain Bacteria; kingdom Pseudomonadati; phylum Pseudomonadota; class Gammaproteobacteria; order Oceanospirillales; family Oceanospirillaceae; genus Marinomonas; species Marinomonas dokdonensis. Next base: position 374,812 of record NZ_JBRAND010000003.1, on the reverse strand, counting down.
AGCTAAGGCAGGTGCCACGGCATAAGGCCAGATCAACATGGTTTGATAAGCCAATTTCCCACGGATCACTCGGTCTGCCATCACTGCCAAAAACAGCGCGATGGCCATCCCTGCAAAGGCAACGGAAAAACTAAAAATCAACGTGGTTAAAATTGATTGGTAATAAAGAGGGTCAGTAAAGATTTCATGAAAATTATCTAAACCAACAAATTCGCGGCTAATCCCAAATGCATCTTCTTGGTAAAAAGCTTGCTCTAGTGCTTGCTCAGCGGGCCAAAGGAAGAAAATAAAAGTGATCACTAGTTGTGGCAAGACTAACAACCAAGGTAAGCCTTTATTAGGAAAAGTTACTGTCATAGAGATGATATCCGGAAAACAAAAACGGGTATCCCCCTATGGCTGAATACCATAGGGGGATGGCTTGACTAAAAGCTTAGTCGTTCGCTTTTTCAAACTTACGCAACAGGGCGTTACTACGCTCTACCGCTTTATCTAGAGCCGCTTGAGCAGTCGCTTGACCGCTCCATACAGACTCAAGTTCTTCATCGATCACACCACGAATTTGTACGAAGTTACCTAGACGCAAACCTTTGGTGTTGCCAGTAGGCGTACCAGTGGTCATTTGTGTAACCGCTGTTTCCGTACCTAGATTCGCTTCATAGAAGCCTTGACCTTTGGTTAGGTCGTAAGCCGCTTTAGTGATTGGTAGGTAACCAGAGAACTGGTGCCAATCCGCTTGTACTGCTGCGCCAGACAAGAAGCCTAGGAAAGACGCGACGCCTTTGTATTCTTCAGCAGAATGACCTTGCAGCACCCATAAAGACGCACCACCAATAATAGTGTTAGATGGTTTTTCTACCTTGCCTTCCCAGTAAGGAAGTTCCGCTACGCCAAAGTCAAACGTCGCGTTACGCTTAATGCCCGCGTAACCCGCGGAAGACTCAGTGAACATTGCACATTCTTGGCTGTAAAATTTCGCCGCGCCGTCGTTGGTACGACCAGAGTAGCTAAAGATACCGTTTTGCTGCCACTCACCCATCTTCTCGATGTGAGCAACTTGCAAAGGACCATTGAACGCCATTTCAGTTTTCAGACCACCAAAACCGTTATCCAGCGTTGCGAAAGGTGTATTGTGACGCGCACTAAAGTTCTCTAAATGTACCCAAGACTGCCAAGCGGTAGTGAAACCACAAGATACGCCAGAAGCCTGCAATTTCTTCGCCGTTGCTTCCACTTCTTGCCAAGTTTTTGGTGCTTGAGTGATGCCCGCTTTAGCAAACAAATCTTTGTTGTAATACAGCACAGGAGTCGAGCTGTTGAATGGTAAAGAAAGCATATTGCCTTCGTTATCCGTGTAATAACCCGTTACCGCACTTAGGTAAGAGCTTTCATTGAAAGACTGACCAGATTCACGCATCAGCTTGTGGACAGGATAAATAGCGCCTTTGGCCGCCATCATGCTTGCTGTACCTACTTCGAAAACTTGTACGATTGCAGGCTGCTGTTTAGCACGAAATGCAGCGATTGCAGAAGTCATTGTTTCAGAGTAGTTACCTTTATAAACCGGTTTTACTGCGTATGCATCTTGTGAATCGTTGAACGCCTGAGCGATCTCATTCACCTTCTCACCGTTTGCACCACCCATTGCATGCCACCACTCAATTTCAGTAGCCGCAAAACCAGAAGTCGCAACAGACAAACCAACCAACGCAGACGCCATCTTAAACTTATGCATTACCATGTCCCTCAGACGAGTTATTATTAAATTCGAGAAAACACTATAGACACCAAATATGTCACTTTTATGATAAACCTATTTCAAATGAAACAACAATAGCTCAAATGAAACCGAAAGCTAGCGTAAACCCCATCAAAACGAAACACTCAGGTTCAATAACCCCTGAAAAAATAACAACTTATAAAAATCCGAACATCAGCATCAGCGCACAAAAAAACTTCACATAAAGCCTAAAAAACACACCTACCACCCCACCATAAGTAGGTCCCCCTTTAGGGGGAAGCGGAAACCATGCAAACAACACCTCATACCAGCCCACCATCTGTAGGTCCCCCTTCAGGGGGAAGCGGAAACCATGTAATTTTTTATAGCACACCAGAAACAAATAAAAGTTATAGAAACCATAGCTTTCATGCAGACTTACGTAGAGTGATTATGTTGAATCGAGCGACTAAACTTGGGTATCGTAATAATACAACTGAGACTATTTTCACATTGAATAGCTATAGGAGAAACAAGGGGGGAGCTAGATGCTAATTTACTATTCTGTAGGCAAAAAAAAGCACCCTTTGAAGGATGCTTTCTGAAATTTAGAGAAACATGACATTTCAGCTCTAATTGCTTGGTGTGAGAGGCCTCTCTAAGATTAATACTATATAAAGATCGATATAAAGTAAAGTAAATAAAAGCAACAACAGTTACGAAGACTGCCAAAGAAGAAGGCCGTCTCTAGTCCATTTCAACTCAGGGTCAGGACCTTCTTTTGCGTAAACACTAGCGACCACATTATAAAACTTTCCACGACCCATTTGTTTGTTCGGATGCACAGGAATGATAATAGGGCTTGATTGATGCACCTCAATAGTTAATACCACAGCAGCCCCTTTCACATGTATAGAAGCTGATTTGAACAAGCTTTTGGGGTGCTCTAGAACACTCGGTAAACGCTTTAAAAATGAAGTAGGGATACCATGATCAAAGCATGCTTTTTCAATAACCGAGCCAGTAATTACAATAGGAAGAGGAGGGAAGTCTGCATGCTCAACTAAGTACTTTGGAGTGTCGCCAAGTAATAGTACAACTTCTTTCTTAGGTGGCGCCCCAATCATTGCGTCTTGAATGATGGTAGTCACAAGACTACTGTAGTTACTCAAATCCAAATTCCCTTTTGAATCATTTATATTGGATCTAACATGATATCACTAATCAATCTTCCGTTCACTCAGATATAACTATCTCTACTAGCAACTAGTAGTCAACCTCATTCTCGTTTATTTGGGGGATTAACACCCCACTCACTAATGAAAGCAGTTTAAACTCAGGATCTGGCCTCAAATAAAGTTGGCCACCCACCATCCACTCGAAGACAATCTCCCATTACTCAGGCCAAGCAAGCATTTGTCGAACAAGAACTTACCACGGGTCGGCTGGTAAACGTTTTAGGGGGATCTATCGGGTAGACAACGATTACTTTATCGTTCGCAAGAAAGGAGCTCATGCAAACAACTGGGTGGCGCAGGTTTGGCAGTGGCTACTGGAGGAGTTGAGTGCTTAACAGCACTCTTTATTGAATTGATACGTGCCAAATCACAAATCGCAGGCAAAAAAAAACCTGCTGTAAAAAGCAGGTTTCTTTAATAATGGTGCCCAGACGCGGAATCGAACCACGGACACGAGGATTTTCAATCCTCTGCTCTACCGACTGAGCTATCTGGGCAAGTGCGGCGTATTATATACGAGCCTCTCATGCCGTCAACACTTTTTTTTAAATTATTTTAAACAATCACTTAGAAGCTCTTTGCATCTGCTATCATGCTGCTTAAATTAAGGAGACATTGCATGCTACACATCGTTCTTTTTCAGCCAGAGATTCCCCCCAACACTGGGAATGTGATTCGCCTATGTGCCAACACTGGCTACCAGCTACATTTGATTGAACCCTTAGGCTTTGACCTAGAAGACAAAAAACTGCGTCGCGCAGGGCTGGACTATCATGAGTTCGCCAACCTAAAGCGCTACCCTAATTTTGACGCCTTCGTTGAACAAAACGAAATTGGTACTATTTATGCGCTGACCACCAAAGGCAGCCGCACTCACAGTGAAGCCGAATTTCAAGCCAATGATGTATTAGTATTTGGCCCAGAAACTCGCGGCTTGCCAGCAGAGTTTATTGAAGCCTTGCCACCTGCCCAAAGACTACGATTGCCCATGCAAGCAAACTCACGCAGTTTGAATCTCTCTAACACTGTGGCAGTCATGGTGTATGAATCATGGCGTCAACTTGGCTATGCTATGCCAGCGAACACGACTGAATAAAGTGAGCGAAGATGAATGCATTCCCGCTGTTACTAAGACGTAAGAATAACCGCCGCCAGTTTCGTAAGAAAATACATCGCCATGATGTCAAAGACCTGCAAACGCGCTTCCTGTTGTTTGCTGGCGTAATTGGCTTACACAGCATCGCCATGGTGAGCTTTGAAGACTTAAATTGGTGGCAAGCATTCTGGTTGACCATGACGTCTGCCAGTACTACAGGTTACGGTGATATTTCTGCGGCCAGCTTTTGGGGCCAGTTTTCTACCATAGTTCTGATTTACGGTATGGGCATCACCCTGCTGGCACAAATTGCCAGTGACTATGTTGAACTCAGAATCACCCGCAAAGAATTGCACATTAAAGGCCGCTTGGAGTGGACCAACATGAACGACCATATCTTAATTATCAATACCCCAAAATATAATGCCGAGAGCTATTTGGAACTGCTTATCTCTCAGATCTGTTCCACGCCCGAACTGGCCGACACACCAATCCAAATTCTGACGCCAGACTTCCCGGAAGGGCTTCCGCCTAAGCTACGTAATTTAGGTGTGGTGCATTTAACAGGGGATGCTACCGAAGAGGATATGCTGCTGAGCGCAGGGGTAAAAACGGCGAAGTACATTATTGTGCTGGCACCAGATGTACAAGACGGTCATTGCGACAGCCTAACCTTCGATATCTTGCATCGCATTAAATCCTATAACACACCGGCTTTCATCATGTCTGAGGCGATTAATGACAATAACCGCGCCCGCTTTCGTAACGCTGGGGCAAATGCTGTCATACGCCCTGTTCGAGCCTACCCTGAAATGTTGGTACGTTCGCTTATCGCACCGGGCACGGAACAAGTACTGGAAAACCTATTCCGCCATCAAGGAGACCACACTATTCGCCTTGATATACACCTAGAGCAAGTGACTTGGTCGAAAGTTGTGATTACCTTGATACAAAATGACATAGGCACAGCCCTTGGCTACGAAGACCGTGACGGCAAGATCATTACTCACCCACAGACTGGCAGCCGCATTACCACAAACTCATTGATCATTTTAGTCAATGACGATCAGCCTCTGCCTCCTGCGGACGATATTCGCAAGCTGTTTCAATAAGGCATAAAAAAACCCGTAACATTGACCCTAGAGTCGATGTTACGGGTTTCTCCGTTGCGTTAAGCGGCTCTTACAGCTGGCCGGTCAACACCAAGTACTTTTCCATTAGCTGCTCTTCTGTTTCCTTATGATTCGGATCTAAAGGAATACAATCTACAGGGCAGACTTGCTGGCACTGGGGTTCGTCAAAGTGACCCACACACTCAGTACATTTCGCAGGCTCAATGACGTAAATTTCATCACCTTGAGAAATCGCTTCGTTAGGACACTCAGGTTCACATACATCACAGTTAATGCATTCATCAGTGATGATTAGAGACATTACTCACTCCTAAAACGCTTCGCTCGAGTCCGCGTCATTCAATTAAAGGTTGCCATAGTGCTCTTTTAAAACACGTGCCACTTCTGGATTCACGAATTGACCGAAGTCGCCATTCAATGAGGCAATTTCGCGTACCAAAGTCGAAGAGATATACGAATGCTTCTCTGATGGTGTTAAAAATAAGCTTTCAACATCTGGAGCAATGGCACGGTTCATATTGGCTAACTGGAACTCGTATTCAAAGTCTGACACGGCGCGTAAACCACGCACTACAACGTTGCCATTTACTGAGCGAGTAAACTCCGTTAGCAAATTATCAAAACCAACAACCTCCACGTTAGACAAATGGCCTAACACTTTCTTTGCTAGCTCAATACGCAATTCATGAGAAAGCACAGGACGTTTCTTAGGGCTCGCAGCAACGGCTACGATAACCTTTTCAAACAGTTTCGACGCACGTTCTACCAAATCCATATGGCCGTTCGTGATAGGGTCAAATGTGCCCGGATAAACTGCAATCGTACTCATAGCTTTCATCCAAAATGATTAAGGGATCAGCGGCTGGGATTAGCCTAGGCATCACGCCTGTTTATTATATTTCCCATTGTGGGGTCGCATAATATAGGAATACGACTCTGTACTCAATTCGCCCTTATTATCGCAGTCATTGACGCACTGTATATAAGGGCGATTGATTTAGACAACAAATGGCGCCAAGAACTGCTTCAAGAAAGTAATCGCCAAGAAGATAAAGATAGGCGACAAGTCCAAACCACCAAGTGGCGGAATGAAACGCTGACAAGTTTGGTATAAAGGTGCCGTAATTTGCCCGACCAACATAGCACCCGGATGGCTTGCGCCCGGCGCAACCCAGCTTAGGATAACGGAAATCAGCATTGCCCAGAAATACAGGTCCAACAAGTGGTACAAGGTGCCGCCTAAGGTATAAATCGCATAGCTGAGGGGCGCGATAGAGACCCCTTTAATAGTGACAATTAGGATTAATGTCACCAGCTGTACCAACAAGGCCAATACCAAAGAGGCCGTATCAAGGCGCCCAATGGAAGGCACAATTTTGCGCAGAGGCAATATAAGTGGGCTTGTGGCTTTCACCACCCCTTGGCTAATAGGGTTATAAAAATCTGCTCGGGTTAATTGCAACACCATGCGCAACAGCACGACAAATAAATACAAGTTGCCCAGTGTTTTAATCAACAGAATAAATGGATCTGAATTCATGATCGGTTTTCCTTATTTCGCCGCGAAATCACGGGCCATTTCTTTCGAACGTTTCACACAAGCCGACATTGCATCGTCGACGATTTTATCAATACCTGCCGCCTCAAACGATAACACCGCTTGTTCTGTCGTCCCGTTAGGAGACGTAATATTGCGGCGTAATTGAGTAATAGGCTCATCTAGTTCTGTGACCATTTTGGCTGCCCCCAACATAGACTGGGTCGCCAACTTACGGCTGGTCGCTTCGTCCAAGCCTTGTGCCACGCCGCTTTTAATCATGGCTTCAAGGAAACGGAAGAAATACGCAGGAGAACTGCCAGACAAGCTAGTCACGCCGTGCATGTGTTCTTCGTCTGTTACCCAAGCAGAATCTCCCACTCGGCTAAATAACTCACTTACCCAGCCTTTTTGTTCGTCTGTGGTCAGTTGGTTAGCTATTAATCCGCTCATACCAGCACCAAGCTGTGATGGGGTATTTGGCATGCAACGTACCACGGCAACATCTGTGTTAAGCCATTGTTCAATGGCGCTAAGTTCAACACCTGCGGCCACGGAAATGTACATTTGGCCTTCGCGCACTTGTTCTGCAAAGCCTTCTATCACACCCTGCATTTGTGCAGGTTTCACACACAACACCACCACATCCGCCTCTGTGACGGCTTGGTTGTTATCCGCCAACATGCGAATACCATACTCTTGCTGGAAAGCCTCACGCTTTTCTGCAGTGCGAGATGTGCCGATAATGTTCTGTGCTGCATAGCCACTTGCGATCATGCCACTGATAATGGCTCTAGCCATGTTGCCTACACCAATAAAGGCGACGTTTGCTGTCATTCTATTTCCTATTACTACAATGGATTAAGGTATGAATTTTGAAACTCTGACCAAGCCTCTGTTAACGAGAGGCATAGTCGCGGGCACCAAAAATCGCGGTACCAATGCGAATCATGGTGCTCCCAGAGGCAATTGCCGCTGGCATATCTCCTGACATACCAATCGATAATGTATCTATCATATTGTCGCCTTCTTTTAATTCAAGGAAGGCTTGCTGTAAGGGCGCATAAACTTTTTGTTGTGCTTGCTGATCCGAGCATGGCGCAGGAATCGCCATTAAGCCTCTTAGGGTTAAACCCGGCAGGCTGTTTATTAATTCGACCATATCATCTAGCTCGGAAAACGCAATGCCCGCCTTGCTTTCTTCACCACTGATATTGATCTGAATACAGACGTTCAAATTCCCTAAATGACTGGGTCTTTGCTCGCTTAATCGACGGGCGATTTTTTCTCTATCTATGGTATGCACCCAATCTGCATGTTCAGCGATCTGGCGAGTTTTATTCGATTGGATAGGACCAATGAAATGCCATTCAATGTCACTCAGTTGCTCAAGCGTCTGGCATTTTTCGACCATTTCCTGCACGTAGTTCTCACCGAATAAACGCTGGCCTGTGTCGTATGCCGCTTGCAGAGCGCTAACAGGTTTCGTTTTACTTACTGCCAATAATTTTACCGCGCCCTGCGGACGGGCGAATGCTTGCTCGTACTCGCTAATTTTGGCGACGACATCCGCTAAGTTATCAGCAACTTGCTGGCTCTCGGTGGTCATTATAGGTTTTCTCCTAACAAAAAAATGGCTTAACGAATTAAGCCATTTAATACTGTGTTTCTCACAAAACTACCATTAAGCCTATCTATTACGATTGGTTTGGATAAAGCTCTGAAGTTGTTGCGTACAATTCACCGTGGAATTCAATACGAAAGCCGGTAGAAGACTTCAAAGAGTTGGCGGCGTATAAAGCGGATTTGTATAGCTCTTCCACAGACGAACATTCAGGGTAAAAGGCAACGCCAAGTGCAATACCGTCTTGTACCAAACGATTGGTTTTGTACTCAGGCTTTTGCAATGTCTTGAGTAACTTAGAGCCCACAACTTCAGCATCTTCCATATTTTGAATACGGATACCAATCACTAACTCGCGCTCTTCAAAGTGCGCCACTAGGTCATTGTCACGTACTGTTTCTGTCACCACATCGGCGAAGGTACGTAATTCATCTGGGTCTAACTTAGAAGTCGATAAGATTTTCACAGACAATAACGCCACACGCTGGAAGTGACGGCGGCAATCTTTAAGCATCAATTCGAAGCTGTTTTCAAAGCTATAACGATTCAAAAAGCCAGTGACAGCATTTCTGTGACTGTCTTCAAGTAATAGGCGATCTGCTTTATCACGAGTCAGTGCAGCTTGGATCCAGCCTGCATAGGTTTGCAAAGCCAATTCCATCAATGGTGTATTAATCGCATTTTGCGCATTCTGAAAGACTAAAATCAGCTGAATCTTACCGTCATTGCTTGGCGTGCTAACCATGGACAATGATGTAAAGCCATTTTCTTCATAAAACGCTTGCCATGTTTGCCAATGCCTAGCATCGCGCAGGTTCTCTTCATGTCGAATAGGGCAAGAAGGGCTGGCGGCAAAGGTCAATAAAGACTGAGGTATCGTTGCTAAATCACCTTGGTGATTGGCTAGTTTTTTCGACACATCATCCATCGACTTAACTTGCCACTCTAGGCAGTCTTTATCGCACTCTAAAAATAAGCAATAAGCAAACTTCATTGAAGCACGAATTTTTGCATGAATATCCACCATCAAACCTGTCAGCGCCACACCTTTTGCAATGGGCTCTAACATTTGTGATGAGTGTTCAAAGAGACTACGTATATAGTCTCTTTCTTTCTCAGCTAAGGTTGCTCTTGTTCGTAATACTTCTGTCGCATCGGGCGAAGTATTCGGTACATTTATATCCATAAAAAGAACCGTCATTAATTGATCATTTAGACAAGCTTAACTCGCCTATAGTAAAAGTAAAGTAAGACCAAGATACAACCAGACCCTTGTTCTTCCTTATCCAAGAGGAAAAATGTTAACGGTTAGCAAAAACACACTGGCCCGAAACATAAGTTGCTAATACTTTACCAGTAAAAGACTCGCCCATGTACGGCGAATTGTGCCCTTTTGTTTTCCTATGTTCTGGAGTCCATTGCCACTGTTCGTCCTCTTTATATAGCACGAAATCAGCAAAGCTACCCACTGCGAGGGAACCTGCCTCTAGACCAAAGCACGACGCAGGTCCTGCTGTAACACGACTCAAGATGGTCGCATGATCCAAACCTTGTTCCACCAGCTGTAAAGCCAATGGTAATAGCACTTCTACGTTTGCCATACCAGGAGCGGTCGCAGCAAACGGAGCCACTTTAGCCATTTTTTCATGGGGCTGATGATCCGAACAAATCGCTGAAATCACCCCATTTTTGACTCCTTCGATCAGTGCTAGGCGATCCGCCTCGCTACGTAGCGGAGGGATGACATGGTAATGACCATCAAATTGATTCAGGACACTGTCGGTTAACAATAGGTTATGGATGGCCACATCGGCGGTGACATCGAGACCCGCCGCACGTGCATTAGCGATCATTTCAACGGATTTTGCGCAGGAGATACGTGCGAAGTGAGCTCGCACACCGGTTTTCTCGATTAACAGTAAATCGCGCATTAGAGCGATGGTTTCCGCAGTTTCAGGAATACCAGCCAAACCGTGAGCGGTCGACATCAAACCTTCATGGGCGCAACCGCCTTCAGATAAACTCGCTTCATCCGAGTGAAAAACCACCAATAAATCATTGGACGCAGCGTACTCTAACGCTCGGGTCAGAATTTTACTGCTGGCCATCGGGTGACGATGGTTCGATAACGCAATACAACCCGCATCCGTCAAAGACACCATGTTACTTAAGTGCGCACCGTCTAGACCTTGAGTTAAAGCGCCTAACGGAAACACATTAGCCATACCTGCTTCATCGGCTTTATCTTGGATGAGAGCCGCCACAGAAGGCGTATCCACGATTGGTTTAGTATCTGGTGGACAGATCAAGGTTGTCACACCACCAGCTACTGCGGCACGGCCTTCACTGGCGATGCTGCCTTTTTGAGAAAAGCCAGGTTCACGGAGGGACACTGCCAAATCGACTAGTCCAGGTAGTACCCAAAGGCCGCTGGCATCCACTTCTTGTGCATCGTCAAAATCCGCTGGGGCTTCGCCAATCGCAACAATTTTTTGGTTATCGATAAACAGGTCGGCCTGTGTATCCAAACCTTGGCTAGGGTCCATCAGTCGACCATTACGAATTCGTAATTTCATTTAGACATTCTCCCCCGCTGAATTGCTGTCTTCTATTGTTTGTAACTGGCCGCTCATCGCCATGGACAAGACCGCCATGCGCACGGCGATACCGTTGGTTACTTGGTTCAAAATTACTGAATGCTCACCGTCTGCCACTTCCGAAGAAATTTCCACGCCACGGTTTATTGGCCCTGGGTGCATGACAATGGCATCTGGTTTAGCCCAAGATAAGGCTTCTTCTGTCAGACCGTATAATCGGTAAAATTCACTTTCACTTGGCAGCAAACCACCTGCCATACGCTCTTTTTGCAAGCGCAGCATCACGACAACGTCCACATCACGTAGGCCCGCTTCTAGGTCATGACAAATGGTCGCGCCCATTTCGGAGAAGTAACTCGGCACTAGGGTTTTTGGCCCCACTAAGCGGACTTCGTCTACCCCTAACGTGGTGAGCGCATGCAATTGGGAGCGCGCCACTCGCGAATGCAGAATGTCGCCAACAATTGCTACTTTCAGCCCTTCAAATTGGCCTTTATGTCGACGGATAGTCAACATATCCAGCATCGCCTGCGTCGGGTGGGCGTGTCGTCCATCTCCCGCGTTAATGATGGCAACATTCGGTGTGCAATGTTCGGCAATGAAATGGGCGGCGCCACTGTCTGAATGGCGCACCACAAACATGTCACTTTGCATGGCTTCGAGATTTTTTAAGGTATCGAGTAGAGATTCGCCTTTCGAGGTGGCCGAGGTTTCTATGTTTAGGTTGATAACATCGGCAGAAAGACGTTTCGCTGCAAGTTCGAAGGTAGTACGGGTTCGAGTGGAGTTTTCGAAGAATAAATTTACGACTGTCTTGCCGCGTAAAAGGGGGACTTTTTTAACAGATTGCTCACCCATGGATAGGAAGGAATCCGCTCTATCGAGGATTTCTGTCAGGATGGTTTTATCTAATCCATCCAAGGTTAAGAAGTGCTTTAGTTGACCGCGCTCATTTAGCTGTAGTGCCCGAGGGTCGGATCGCATCATGGTTTGCTTTCCTCAAACTGTGAAGGCTGTGTCGCCTTGCTCTGTTTCTAAATAGGGTATCCAAAGTCTAGATCATGCTAAAGGAATGCATCGTATCGATACATTCCTTTGTGGCCTTTAGCTGACCATTTTCGTTGTTTCCATCAGTGCCACAGATAAAGGCGCAGGCCCAGACAACTTAATACGCTGGTGCGCTTGTAACGACAGTGTTTCACCGACGATATCGGCACTGATAGGTAATTCATGGCGTCCCAGATCATAAAGAATCGCTAAGCTGATGCTAGCAGGACGGCCAAAGTCGAAAATCTCATTCATGGCTGCACGGATAGTACGCCCAGACATCAACACATCGTCTACCAAAATTACATGACGACCTTCGATGGAAGGTAGCAGTGTTTGGTTCACTTTAGGGTTCAAGCCAGCGCGGGTGAAGTCATCACGATAAAAAGTGATATCCAGTGTGGCTAACGGCTCTTGGGTTGGTACGGCGTCTAAGAGTTGCTTGGCAACCCATACTCCGCCAGTGTGAATACCAACGACAATAGGGTTGTAAATGTTCTTTTGCAGACAGTATTCTGCAATTTTTGTCTTCATCGACGATATCGACTGTTCTACGTCTAATTTCATTGCCACCTAGTACCTTCGTTGAATTCTCGACAAATGCCTAACATGTGCCGGTATTTTATCCTATTAGGCGAGGATATTCGCTACTTTATTGCGATTCCATAAACCAAGTTTCAACGATCATTTGGGCAGCTAAACCATCCACTGAGTTTTCCTTGAAATTACGATGACCCCCTTGGGCAATTACTTGCCCTTTCGCCTCGTAGGAGGACAAACGTTCATCCATCATGAAGTAAGGGCGATTAAAACGACCATGCAGACGTTTGGCAAATTTACGCGCACGCTGACACATTTCATTTTCTGTGCCATCCATATCCAAGGGTAATCCCACCACAAACGCATCTGGCTGCCATTCGTCCACTAATTTGGCAATTTCATCCCAGTTAGGAATACCGTCTTTGGCTTTAAGTGGCGCCAGGGGTCGTGCTGTGCCCGTAATGCTTTGGCCGATGGCTACGCCCATTCGGGTAGTACCAAAATCAAAGCCCAATACTGAGTTAACAATATTGGGCTTTTGCTGATCACTTGATGAAGGTGTTGCTGTCATTAACCATGTCCTATATCCGGTGAGAGTCGCGTCATATCAATTCCCAGCACATTCGTTGCCGCTGAAAACTGTAGTTCGCTTGGTGTATGGAATAATACGTCTAAATCCGCTTCACATACCAGCCAATCATTATTCGCGATCTCTTCTTCCAACTGGCCTCCGTCCCAGCCTGCACACCCTAACGTAACTCGAAAGTCTTTCGGCCCCTTACCTTCGGCAATGTTCTCAAGGGTTTCTAAGGAAGCTGACAAAGACACTTCATCGGTAATTTTTAAGGTGTTTCCCCAAGATTTCTCAGCCGAGTGCAAAATAAAACCTCGCTCAGCTTCTACTGGGCCGCCTGTGTAGATCAACTCGGACGCCAGTCTAGGGTTTGCCACCTGAATACCAAGATGATCCGCCAATTCCGAGAAGTCGATACTAGAAGGTCGGTTAATGATGATGCCCATAGCGCCATCGTGGTTGTGTTCGCAAAGATAAATTACGGTGTGTTCAAAGTGCGGGTCATCAAGGTGAGGCATAGAAATAAGGAAGTGATTTTTAAACGAATCGAAAAATGCAGTCATATTGTTGAGCCCTCTTTTGTATAAAGCGCAGGGTTCGCGCCAAGAATAGGTCTAGACGTTAGACCAAAAAAAACAGCTAAAAATTTCAGCTGATTCAATGCAGTATAGGCGAAGGTTGGGATTTACCCAGTCAAAACATGTTTTTTTATGTTGTACGGCTTCAAAATTAACCAATCGGGCAGTAAAATAGAAAATTCACACAGCTTGAGCTGTCGGTTATCTTGTTTAATACGGAAAATAAGTATGTTCATAGCAATGCCCCATCCGCAAACTCAATTGATGCGCAGCCATTATTGCGCTGAATCAATTGATCTGCGCTTATTTTTCCACAGTGGTTGGTCTTCCTAGCCTGCTGGTTTTATCCCTTTATCTTTTATTTTCGATAAAACTCGTAACACGCTAATTTTTAGGAGCACCACCATGAAACTTGAAGCCGTTGACTACACCAGCGCTACCGCACAGCAAGACTTTGTTAAATCCCTTCACGAAACAGGCTTTGGGGTATTAAAAAACCACCCCATCCAAAAAGCCTTGGTGAGTGCGATTTACGCAGAGTGGCAGACTTTTTTCGATGCCGATAACAAATATGACTATCGCTACAATGTCGGCACTCAGGACGGTTATTTCCCACCCGATGTTTCTGAAACGGCGAAAGGCCACACTAAAAAAGACATCAAGGAATACTTCCATTACTACCCTTGGGGCCAATGCCCAGAAGACAAAAAAGCCAAACTGGCTCAATATTACAGTGAAGCCAACACTTTGGCGGCTGAGTTGTTAACTTGGGTAGAAAAGTTCACGCCTGCCGATATCGCCCAGCATTATTCACAAGCCCTTTCGAGCATGGTTGATGGCAGTGACCAAACCCTGCTTCGAGTATTGCATTACCCACCACTTAAAGGTGATGAGGAGCTAGGCGCTATCCGCGCGGGCGCTCATGAAGACATTAACCTGCTCACTATTTTGCCTTCAGCGAATGAGCCTGGCCTGCAAGTTAAAGCCAAAGACGGTAGTTGGATGGATGTGCCTTGTGACTTCGGCACCCTGATCGTCAACATTGGTGACATGCTTCAAGAAGCCTCTGGTGGTTACTTCCCATCAACGTCCCACCGTGTCATCAATCCAGAAGGGGCAGACAAAACCAAGTCGCGTATTTCTTTGCCTTTGTTCTTACACCCTAAGTCCGAAGTGGTTTTATCGGAACGCCATACTGCCGGCAGCTACCTGCATGAAAGACTGGTCGAGCTTGGTGTTATCTAAATAACAAAACGCCCAACAGCAAACACTGTTGGGCGTTTTATTTTATGGCCTATTGGTCTACTTAGTTATAGATCAATACCCTTTGCTTTCAGTAAGTCCGCAACTTCAACGATTTTACCCGTTTTTACCGATTCCTCTGCTGCACAACCTACCACAACAGACCAGAAGCCTTCTTCTACCGTCGCGCTGTCTGTTTCTTTACCGGCCATTTGGTCCGCAAAAGCCACATGTTCAAACCAAGTGGCACCATTGTGACCAGACGCTTCGATCAGTTTTGGGTAGCTTGGCTGAGAAGTTTTAGATGGACGATTTTGACCACAGAATACTTCCATTTCCGTACGCAAACGCGCATTTTCACTAAAGTCTTCAATCTCAGCGGCTTTTACTCGGCCTTCATCGCCACACACCAGTAATTCTTCGTGGAACATTGGGGCGAACATGCACAGGTTGAAGCCAGCACGGACACCGTTTGCGTACTCTACGGTAACAAAAGCGCTGTCTAGAATGTCGGACTTCTCACCTTTAAACTCAAAATCACGGAAGTTAGTCGACTGAGAACCATTTGCGTAAACGCGCACAGGGCGAGACTGGGCAAATAAGTTCATTAGGTCAAAGTAATGACAGCATTTCTCTACCAAGGTACCACCTGAGTATTTAGAGAATTTGTTCCACTGATTAACCTTGTCTAGGAAAGGAATACGGTGCTCCATGATGTTGATCATTTTCACATCGCCCACAGCTTTACGTTCTAGCACTTCATGGATGGCTTCACTGTAAATAGACTTGTAACGGTATTGCAGACCAATTTGCAGTACAGAACCGTACTCTTTGGCCATTTTTGTGATTTCGTAAGCATCTTCTAATTTGGTTGCCATCGGCTTTTCCATGAAGATGTGCTTACCAGATTTGATCGCAACTTTTAGTACGTCTAGGTGAGTGTAGTTCGGCGTACAAATAAGAATGCCGTCTACTTCTGGGTCATTACAAGCAGCTTCTAGGCTTTCGTAAACCTTAAAGTCTTCGTCGGTGATTTTGGCAAATTCTTCTTTCGCTACTTTAATGCTGCGTTCATTAAGATCGAATACACCATGAATTGCTGAGCGGCCAACACGAGTGGCAACACGCATGTGCTCCATTCCTATCATGCCACAGCCGATTAAGCTGACTTTAAATTGAGCGGGCTCTTTGGCGAAAAAGTGGCGCTCTTCTTCATTGATGTAGTGGAAAGCTGGGCCTGTGTAGCTAAATAACTGGCCGTCGATTTTTTCTCTGCTCATGATGTCTGTCCTAACAAATTATTAGTTTTATTTTGTAGGTCTAAGATAGAAAAACAGTATCATAATGTCTAATATATCTTTCTATCATCTTTAATATAAAAAACGTCTTATGCGCTTTAGAAAATTACATTACTTCGTTACTGTCGCCGAGGAGCTACATTTTGGCCGTGCAGCCGCACGCTTACACATAGCTCAGCCGCCGCTCTCACAGCAAATCAAGGCCATCGAAGATGAAATGGGAGCAAAGCTGTTTGAACGCAGCAGCCAAAAAGTTACCCTAACCCCCGCTGGGGCAGCGTTTTTACCCCAAGCCAGAGCCATGATAGAAAACTGGGAGAAAATCCAAGAATCGGTTCGAGGCGTCGCAACAGGCAAGGCTGGTAATTTGTCACTGGGTTTTGTTTGGGCGGCGGGAACGCCACATTTTTCGGCGGGCATTGCCTCCTTTAAACAAAACAATCCAGAAATCACCCTCAACCTAGAGGAAATGACCACCAGCCAAGCTCTGGACGCTTTGCATGCGGAAAAGCTCGATATCGCTATGGTGCTTTATAACCCGCTTATGGACACTGCGGATTTAGAACACCAGCACTACGAAAGTCAGCAACATATTTTGGCGTTACCAGAACACCACCCTTTGGCTGAACTAGCGGTTGTTCCGCTCATTAAACTGCATCAGTTACCCTTTATTTCTTTCGCTCGCCAAGCTCACCCATCACTCTATGATCAGATCATGCATCATCTACACAGTGCTGGTGTAGAGCCCAACATAGTACAGGTCGCACGCCTTACCCAAACCACTAGAACATTAGTGGCCGCTGGGGTTGGCATCGCCCTAGTGCCCGACTCTACTCAGTTTGATCAACGAGAAGGACTTACCTTTCGCCCCATTGAAGGCAAGCTGCCTGAACTCGCCATTCACTTTATGTGGCGTAAAAATAGCCAAAGCCCTTTGATGAGCCGCTTAATTGACCATTTACAAGAGCATGGCGTTCGCTCGCAATAAAGCCAAAAAAAACCAGTGGCCTATGGCCACTGGTTAAACGGAACATCAAACAAATATTACGATTGGCTTTAACGCGTTATTGTTGCGCCATGTAAGCTTTGTCGATCGACGCTTCACATGCATTGACTGCATTTTGTGTGATATCCACCCACTTAGCACCGTACTCTGTGATAAACCAATCACGAACAGGTTTAGCCGCCGTTTGGAATTGCGCTTTTTCGTCTGCAGTTGGTGCGTAGATAGTACCGCCAGCCGCTTTGAAAGCATTGTAAGCTTCGATTTGGCGACGCTTAGGCATAACCGTTGTCACCATGCGTAGCGCATCAAAACCATCCATCATGATGTGCTGAAGATCTTCAGGCATATCTTTTAGAGAGTCGTTGTTCATCCACCACATAGATGCCATGTAAGCGTGACCATCTAGCGTCATGTACTTAATGTGCTCGTTAAACTTCATACCCATAATATCGGTAATACCGTTTTTAGAGCCTTCCACCAAGCCAGTTGCCAACGATGTGTAAACCTCAGGCCATGGCACTGCGGTTGGGCTACCACCCATGGCTTTTACCAATTCCATTTGGATTGGTGAGTTGATGGTACGGATTTTTAGGCCCTTCACATCAGCAGGTGTTTTGATCTGTGTATTGGTGGTCGCAAAGTTACGCCAGCCGCCGGTGTTGCCGATTGTCATTAGGCGCAAGCTGCCCGTTCTGTCCAACAGCTCTTTACGGATAGGGCCCGCTAATAATTCGCTGTTTAGCGCACATTCAGCAATACGATCGCTTGGGAACATGTAAGGAATATCTAGAGCTTGGATTTCAGGGAAGACGTTGGCTAACCCCCCTGTTGTAGTATTGAATACCTGAATGAGGTTGGCTTGTAGGGCCTCAATACATTCCGTTGGGTTACCACACAGCTGACCACCAGAATAAATATTCACTTGGATACGGCCATTAGACTGAGCTTCCACATAGTCTTTCAGTACCACGGCACCGTCGTAATCTTCATCACTGGTGTTTGAAAGGTGAACAATGTTGAACTCATAGTCTGCTGCTAGCGCAGGTAGCGCAGCAACTGCCATAGAGGCCGCAACAAGCGTTGGGGCGAATTTGCTGGCAGTAGATTTTAAGAAGGTAGTTTTTTTCATTACGAAAGCTCCGTTGTTATTTTTTTAAAGCACTCATGTTGTTGAAACATTGAAAGCAAACTTACCAAATGACACGTTTTTTTCATGGTGACATTTAATGTTTTCTTGCTATGATGGTTTTATATCTTATATAAGACACGCAGTGCAAGAAAAGAACAGTTTTTTTTCTTACCTTTAGGTATTCTTAAATGAAAAAGTGATAGGAAACGAAATGGCTAGCAGCAATAAACCCTCACCCACCTTCAAACCCCTCTATCAGCAAGTACAAGAGCTGATCACTGTTCGTATTATTGAGGGCGTTTGGAAACCAGGCGAAATGCTGCCGAGTGAATTCCAATTGGCAGACTTATTAGGCGTTAGCCAAGGTACGGTTCGTAAGGCGCTGAACGCTCTGACAGAAGACAATGTCTTATTCCGCCGCCAAGGGGTTGGTACCTTTGTTTCTGAACACACGCTACAAAAAATGCTGTTCCACTTTTTCCATTTTAAAAGCGACAATGGTGACGTGGCGGCTGAGCTGCCTAACGCCAAGCTGATCGCCACTCGCCTTATTCAGCCTAGCGACAACATTCGCCAGATTCTTGAGCTTGAAAACGATGATCAGGTAATCGAGATTCACCGAGTTCGCTTTGTCCAAGATGCCAGCAGCATTCGCGAGTTAATCTACCTTCCTGCGCGCTATTTTGCGGATCTAGAACAAGTCGAGAAGCTGCCCCATTCACTGTATAACTACTATCAACAGCAGTTCAACATTACCATCCACAAAGCCACAGACAGCATCAAGGCGGTACTCAGCACTGAGCAAGATAAGGACATACTGAATGTGGCGCTAGGTCAGCCCCTATTGGAAGTAGCTCGCACGGCAAAATCTTTGGATGGTCGTATTGTGGAGTATCGTCTCAGCCGCGCTAACACTGAAAACCTACATTATCTTGTCGAGCTAAATTAGTCCTAATTTGGCAGGCCCTATAGGCCTTGCCAAATTAAGCTCGCTCCAGACAGTAACAACAAGCTGAACGCTAGAAAACGCATGGTTCGACTGGATATTGGCAGGGGAAATTTCTTCGCAATCAGCGTCATTGCGACCACCACAGGAAAGCCCACCACACACAACCACCAAGTGGCCGTATCTACTTCTTGAGTGAGACTTACCGAGGTGACTCTAAGGGTTGCTGTACAAAAGAAAATTCCCAGCAAGGTCGCTCGTATTCTGCTTTGAGCATCAGGCTGACGATACATCATAAAGGTGATCGGCGGACCAAATGTGGCGAACATCCCCCCCATTAAGCCACCAATAACACCACTTAATGCAAATGCCCCAGCCGACGATGCTTGCCGCACATGGTGAGCTTGTATCATCATCACCAAACTGCTCACCACGATACACACGCCTAAGCTGAGCTTTAGCCAACCTATGGCATTGTCCCCAAGGTAATCCAACAACCAAACCCCAACCACAATGGCCGGAAGACAAGGCACAAGGAAACCGACAAAGGCACGGCGATTTATCTCTCGCCAATCACCGCCCCGCAAACCTAAGCCTGCGTTAATCAAGCTAAGTACACTTACCGCAAACGCTGTCACCTCTATGGGTGCTAAGCCAAGGGCTGACACACTGCTCACCACGATTAGCCCGAAGGCAAAACCTGTGGTGGCTTGTATATAGCTGCCAAGCGCGAAGAACAGCAGCAATAATAGGCTAGAACCATCGATATCCATGCTGCCTCCTGTTAAATAAAGGGCACAGCTGTGCCCTGCATAACTTTGTGAGCCGCCTCATTTAAGAGGCAAACCCAAACAGACGAGGCAGAGTCATGGTTAACGCTGGAATATAAGTAATCAACAAGATCACAAAGATGTGCACCGCCAAGTAAGGCAGCATTTCGCGGCTGATGGTTTCCACTTTTTCACCACTGACACTGGAAGCTACAAAGAGCACCAAGCCCATGGGAGGCGTCGTTAAGCCAATGGTTAAGTTGACACACATCACAATGGCGAAATGCAGCGGATCGATACCGAACTGAGTCACGATTGGCCCTAGGATAGGCCCTAGAATCAAGATGGCTGGTCCTGCATCCAAGAACATTCCCACCAACAATAATAGGATGTTGATGATCAATAGTAATAACAGTGGGTTCTCAGTCAGTGTCACCATGAACGAGGCGATCTTTTGTGGCGCCCCAGACAAACTAATCACAGAAGAGAAAGCCACCGCACTGCCCACTAGGAACAAGATGACGGCAGAGGATTTAGCGGTCGCATAAAGCAAATCTGGCAAGGAGCTCACGGACATGGTGCGAGACAGCAAACTCACCGCTAGAGCATAAGCGGCAGCAACGGCAGCTGCTTCAGTGGGTGTAAACACCCCTGAAATAATGCCACCAAGCAAGATTACAGGCGTTAGCAAAGGCCAAAAGGCTTGTTTCACCGCCGTACCACGCTCACTCCATGAAGCTTTTTCTGAAGCGACTTTATAACCACGACGACGAGCAAGGAACCAAGTCATCAGCATTAGGCTACCGCCCACCAACACACCAGGGATAAGACCTGCTGCGAACAAACCACCCACCGACACATTCATTACAAATGCGTACAAGATCATGATGCCACTTGGCGGAATGATTGGCCCAATAACAGACGATGCCGCCGTGACAGCTGCGGCAAAACGACGTGAGTAGCCGTTTTTCTCCATTGCGGGAATCAGCATTTTACCCAGAGCCGAACAGTCGGCGACGGCTGAGCCACTTAAGCCCGCAAACAACATAGACGATAAAATATTGATTTGTGCCAAACCGCCACGTAAGTGACCAATAAAGGCCTGACTTACTTGCACCAAAGACAGAGTAATACCACTTCGGTTCATGACCTCACCGGCCAACATAAAGAAGGGTATTGCCATCAGCGGAAAGCTATCGATACCGTTATACAATCGCTGCGTTAGCAGCAGGTAGAACATTTCTTTGCCTTCCAAAAACAAGCTCACCCCAGGGGCAAACAACAAGGCAAATGCCACTGGCATGCCCAAAAACATGACAGATAATAATATCCAGAAAAATGCGATGCCCATGCTCTTATCCCTCGCTCTGTATGGTGGAAGCTAACGGTGTGCTTTTCGGAGCGCCGGTGACAAGGTCAACCACAGCTTTTAAGAACAGCTCCACATACACCATCATCATGACGCCAAAGCCCACTGGCATTGCCATATAGGACCATGCCTTGGTAATCGGCAAGGCCGTGGCCAACACTCGATCCCCCTTGATGGCAAAACCTAGGCTGCGATCAAAGGCGTAGTAAAGCACGGCGCCCATCAAGACATACAAGATAAGTTCAAGGATAAGCGCGGGACGACGAGGCAGAGCACCAAGAATAATGTCCAACGCCGCATGTTGCTTCATACGAGACACCACAGGCAGGGTAAGAAAAGTCATCCACACCATCAAATAGCGCGCTAACTCTTCCGACCAAGGCAAGGAGTTATCCAGTACATAACGACAAAACACCTGCACTAGGATCGACAGGGTCATCACGGCCACCGCCGTGATCGCAAGATACTTGAAGATAAAAATTATCGAGGCGTTTAAGCGCCCCAGCCAAGTTATTATTGTTGTTAATAAAAGCATGGGGATACCTATTAATCGTTGTTCATTTGCGCCAAATGCGCCTTGCATTGATTGAGCATGTTCGCCAAATCGTTCGCCATTGAAACAAAGCTAAAGCCAATTTCTAGCGCCCACTTTGCATCTTCCGGAGACGGCATTACCGTACCCACGGGAATACCGGCCGCATTACACGCCGCTACGCACTTTTCGATTTTGGCACGTACATCTGGGTGATTCACCTGGCCCGGCATACCCATGGTCATGGATAGATCACCTGGGCCAATAAAGACGGCACTGATACCTTCTAATTGACCAATCTCTACCGCCAACTCAAGTGCTTCAGGGGTTTCCAACTGAGGGATTAAACACATTTGCTCATTGGCCGCTTGCGGGTAATCTTCACGGGTAGTGTAACGCGCCGCACGGTGCATTTTAGCGAAACCGCGCTTGCCTAAAGGTGGGTACATGCTGGCTTGAACCAGTGCTTTGGCTTCTTCTACGGATTCTACAAATGGAAAGTAAAGCGTCATGCCGCCTTGATCTAACACCTGCTTAATGGCAATGGCATCATGACTCGGCATACGAATAACCGGCGCCGTTGGCGTTTGCTCAATGGCACGCAAAATCGGCGTTGTGTCATGAATACTGGCAGGGCTGTGCTCTAGATCCACCACTAGGTAATCATAATTTAAAAAAGCCATGGCTTCGGCCACTGTCGCACTGCCCGATAGCGTCCAGCCACCGACCATTTTTTGGCCATCGATCAAACGCTGTTTAAAAGGATTTATTGTTGTACTCATTTAAAAAATCTCCGGTTCATCGATGACAGCGTCACCTTGTAAAAAGTCAAAATCACAGCCTGCATTGGCTTGGGTTACATGGCTTGAGAACATGGCGCCATAACCACGGGCAAACTTAGGCGGTGGTGGCGTCCAAGCCGCTTTACGCGCTGCCATTTCTTCATCACTAATATCAAGATTAAGGGTGCGTTGTTCCACATCCAGCTCAATCCAATCACCGGTTTTAACGAAAGCCAAAGGCCCACCAACATAAGATTCTGGTGCCACATGTAGGATACAAGTGCCATAGTGAGTACCACTCATACGAGCATCGGAGATGCGCACCATGTCACGGACACCTTTTTGCAAAAGCTTTTTCGGGATAGGTAAACCACCCCATTCAGGCATGCCCGGCCCACCAATTGGTCCAGCTTGTTTGAGGACCAAGACGGTGTTTTCATCCACATCTAACGCTGGATCATCAATTTGAGCGTTCATTTCATGATGGTTTTCAAACACCAAGGCTTTGCCGCGGTGCTTTAATAAATGGGGAGATGCTGCCGACGGTTTACATACAGCACCATCAGGGCAAAGGTTGCCGGTGATCACACCAATCGTGCCGCGATCATTCACAGGATTATCCAATGGACGAACCACGTCTTCGTTGTAGATTTCTACACCCTCCAGATTTTCCCCTAGGGTGCGACCATTTACATTAAGTTGATCCAAATGCAGATGTTCTTTAAGACGGGTTAACAGGGCGGGTAGGCCACCCGCGTAGAATAAATCTTCCATCAGGTATTCGCCGGCCGGCATTAGGTTGGCAATGACAGGAACCTTGCGTGCCCAGCGATCGAAATCGGCCATTGGCAAATCAATGCCTGCCCGCCCTGCCATGGCTATTAAATGGATAATACCGTTGGTGGAACCGCCCAGCGCCACATAGGTAACAATGGCGTTTTCAAAAGCTTCGCGAGTGGCGAGCTGTTTTGGCGTAAGGTCTTCAAAGACCATTTTGGTAATACGCTCGCCTGCTAAAGAGCAGAGTCTTTGGTGCGCAGAGTCCGCGGCAGGAATGGTGGCGGAACCCGGTAAACAAAATCCAAGCACTTCTGCCATCGAAGTTAACGAGGATGCGGTGCCCATGGTGTTACAGGTGCCCACAGAGCGGGTCATTTTGGCTTCAAGTTCCAACCAGTCTTCATCGCTTAAATTCCCAGCACGTTTTTCGTCCCAGAACTTTCGCGTGTGTGTCCCCGTACCAATCTTTTGGCCTTTAAAGTTGCCGTTTAAGCTGGCACCGGCAGGAATATAAATGGCGGGGATGTTCATACTGATCGCCCCCATTAGGAGGCCGGGGGTGGTTTTGTCACAACCGCCCATTAAGATAGCGCCGTCAATGGGATGGCTGCGCAGTAGCTCTTCGGTTTCCATGGCGAGAAAGTTGCGGTACATCATGGTGGTAGGCTTTACCATCACTTCCCCAAGGGACATGGCGGGCAACTCTAATGGATAGCCCCCAGCGCGAATAATGCCTTCTTTGACAAATTGTGCTCGCTCTCTTAAATGCGTGTGACAGGTGCTGATGTCACTCCAAGTATTGATAATGCCAATAACCGGACGCCCCATAAAATCGCTACGTTTATAGCCGGTTTGCTGGGTTCGCTGACGGTGGGCAAAAGCTCGCATGTTATCAGGAGCAAACCATCGCTGACTGCGAAGATCTTCAATCTGTTTCGCCATGTAACTATCCTGTAATTTTAACCATTGTTATTGTTGTTTCATCAAGTTAACAAACGCTTCTTATTTACGGCTTCTTGAAACTTGTGTTATAAATCTTATATAAGACATAAGACAAGTCAAGAACTATCCTATATTTGCTTTTAAATTGCGCGACTAAAAAGCCTCTTTAAAAGGTAAGATTTCTTTTATAAATGAAAGACTTGATCATTGTTTTTACGATCGAAAGCCAATAAAAACACACTGGATCATTACTGAGGTACACCATGCTCGAACTATCAAATAGTGCACTGCTACAAACCAAATGCTTAATTAACGGCAAATGGGTCAACGCTAAAAATGGAAAAACACTGGATGTCTTTAATCCTGCATCAGGTGAGCTCATTACCACTATTGCCAGTGTCGGGCCTGAAGAAACTCAAGATGCCATTGTTGCCGCTGAAGCCGCGCAAAAGACTTGGAAGAAAAAAACCGCTAAAGAGCGTGCCGCGCTATTACGTCGCTGGCACGATCTACTACTGGCCAACCAAGACGATTTAGCTAAGCTAATGACCGCTGAGCAAGGCAAGCCTTTAGCTGAGTCCCGCGGAGAAATCGGTTACGCAGCGTCCTTTATTGAATGGTTCGCAGAAGAAGGTAAGCGTATTTACGGCGATATGATCCCGACCTATGCACCTGACCGCCGTATCATGGTATTGAAAGAGCCTGTAGGGGTTTGTGCTGCCATCACGCCTTGGAACTTCCCTGCGGCTATGATCACTCGTAAAGTCGGCCCAGCTTTGGCATCGGGTTGTACCATTGTTATCAAGCCAGCTTCCGAAACCCCTTTAAGTGCATTGGCGATGGGCGTCTTGGCGCAAGAAGCAGGCATTCCGGCTGGTGTTATCAATATCGTCGTAGGCTCGGCTCGTGAAATTGCCAAGACCCTTACCGATTCACCGATTGTCCGCAAGCTGACCTTCACAGGCTCAACACCGATCGGCAAGTTGTTAATGAAAGACTGTGCCGACACCATGAAAAAAGTCTCCCTTGAACTTGGCGGCAACGCGCCTTTCGTAGTGTTTGATGATGCCAATGTTGATGATGCCGTAGAAGGCGCAATGATCTCGAAATACCGTAATGCTGGGCAAACCTGTGTCTGTGCTAACCGCATATATGTGCAAGCAGGGGTATATGATGCCTTCGTTGAAAAGTTCGCAGCAAAAGTCGCGGCTATGAAGATTGGCCACGGTACAGAGTCTGGCGTTGAGCAAGGCCCACTGATTAATAGTTCGGCGGTCGATAAAGTGGACGAGCATGTGCAAGACGCTCTCCAAAAAGGCGGCACCTTGGTCACGGGCGGTAAACGTCACGAATTGGGGGCGAACTTCTATCACCCAACCGTTATCGCTAACGCTAGCCAAGACATGCTGTTTGCCAAAGAAGAAACCTTTGGTCCGCTGGCACCTGTGTTCAAATTTGAAACAGAAGAAGATGTGATTGAGTTGGCCAACGACACAGAATACGGCCTAGCGTCTTACTTCTACTCTCGTGATATTGGCCGCATCTTCCGTGTTGCCGAAGCGCTAGAGTCTGGTCTAGTGGGCGTAAACGCCGGCGTGATCGCCACAGAAGTCGCACCTTTTGGTGGTTACAAAGAGTCAGGATTGGGTCGTGAAGGCTCTAAATACGGTATCGACGACTATGTGAATACCAAATATGTTTGTTTGGCAGGCTTGGATAAGTAAGCCCCTTTCATCTCATTTTAGGTGCTTACGCGTTCCGTAAGCACCTTGTTTTCATTTGTCGACAGGAGAATCTAATGCCGGCATTAAGCAATGTTTACCCTTCATTAAAAGACAAAGTCGTTTTCATCACTGGCGGCGGCTCTGGTATCGGTGAGTGCCTTGTTGAGAACTTTATCAAGCAAGGCGCTAAAGTCGCTTACATTGATATCGATGAAAGTGTCTCTTTGGCCCTAAATAAAAGACTAGAAGACACCTATCAAGCCACGCCTTGGTTTAAGCAAGTAGATGTGCGAGATATCGCTGAATTACAAACCGCTATCGACGAAGCCGCAGAGCAACTGGGTGGCCTTGATGTGTTGGTTAATAACGCAGGTAAAGACGATCGCCATAATATGGAAGATGTTACCCCTGAATACTGGGATAACTGCCTGAACATCAACTTACGCCCTCACTTTTTTGGTATGCAAGCAGCGGTGAAGTGGATGAAAGAAGGCGCGAGTGTCATTAATATGGGTTCTATTGGTTGGATGCGTGGTCGCCATGAAATGGTCGGCTACACCACCTCAAAAGGTGCAATCCACACTTTAACCAAAACCATGGCTCGTGATCTTGGCCCTAGAGGCATTCGAGTGAATTCCGTGGTGCCCGGTGCTATTGTGACCGAACGCCAGAAAGCCCTTTGGCTGACCCCAGAGATTGATCAGCAATTCATTGATCTACAATCATTAAAGTTTCGTATTCAACCCGAAGAAGTGGCGGCTATGACACTATTCCTTGCGTCGAATGACAGCCGCGCTTGTGCAGGCCAGAACTTTATTGTTGATGGCGGCATCGTTTAAATTCCAAACGTTAAACCACGCTTAACTTATTTCATTCGTTAATCCCTAAAGCCTATCGCTCTATTTAAACAACAGAGCGATAGGCTTTTATATTATTTTTCCCCTTTATAATCAGCCACATAAAAACTAATGACCATATATGGAATTATAGTCTCCATATTTGGCTTCACTTTTATTATTCTCTTTCCTAAGATCTTTCCACGGAGATTAATATGACATCTGAACCAGTTAGAAAAACAATAAAAGTCATCGAGCTATTTGCCATGAATGATAAAGCTGAAACATTAGCCAGCATTTCTAGGAAGTGTGATATTCCCAGAGCGACGGCCTCTCGTATCGTAACAACGCTCGAACAAGAGGGTTATTTACGACGCTGCAAAAATAAGTCCTATGTTCGTAACTTTTATTTGCAAAAGAAAATGAGTTTAAGCGAAGAGTACCTGAGTATTCTTGAACAAATACTAGAAGACATTGCGGAAAAAAGTGAGCAGTCTGGCGAAGCAATATTTATCGAAAACAGTCAGCTATATTGGCTATCAAAAAAAGAATCTAAAAATGTCGCCTTCCGTTTAAAAGCTCATGCGGGCTTTAGACGACCTCTCTATGAATTAGATGCACCCTCTCGATTAGGCTTAGCCGCTATGGGCTGGGAAACCGTTCGAAAACAATTCGACACCAGCGCTTTTTTCGAAGCGGGAAAATCACGTAATAGCGTGTCAAAAAGCACCTTAAAAGAGCAGCTGCAGACCACCTCATTAACAGATGTTCAGTACGACATTGAAGGCAATATCCGAGGCATTCGACGCTTTTCTAAAGCCATCTTTGATAAAAATGGGCAGTTTGTACACCTACTTTGTATTGCGGAAGCGGCTATATCTGTTCACGACGTTCATGAACATATTGAAAAAAATAAAAACTTACTCAATCAAGCGGTTAAAAAACTTTCCGCTTTTCTTCATAGCGAGCAGAACCAATGAAAAAACAACCTAATATACTTTTTATTATGGCGGATGATCATGCCTCAAAAGCAATTAGTTGCTATGGGCACGGCATCAATAAGACACCGAACATCGATCGCATTGCTCAAGAAGGGATGCTGTTCAATCATTGTTATGTCACCAACTCTATCTGTACTCCGAGTCGCGCCAGTATTCTTTGCGGCACGTACAATCATGTGAATGGCGTAACAACGCTGGATAGCAAAATTAATAAACACATCCCAAATGTGGCCAAACACTTGCAAACAGGTGGCTACCGAACTGCAATGATAGGCAAATGGCATTTGGGTGAAGGTAAAGATCATGAGCCTTCCGGCTTTGATTTCTGGTCTGTGCTACCAGGGCAAGGGGATTATTTTGATCCCGAACTAATAGAAATGGGCGAGCATATTCAAGAACCGGGTTATGCTACGGACATTATTACAGACAAATCCCTCGATTGGCTGAGCCAAACCAGCGACGACAAGCCTTTTTTCCTCATGTGCCATCACAAAGCCCCCCACCGCTCATGGGAAGCTCATCCAAAGAACAGACATCTATACCAAGAAGACATCAAGGTTCCAGAAACTTTTTCTGATGACTATAAGAACCGAGCCAAAGCCGCTGCAGCTGCAAAAATGAGAGTAGATGGTGACATTACGTATTTTGACCTTGGACTCGTTCAGCCAGAAGGTGGATCTGAGGTCGGAGAAATCGCAGTTGAGGGTTCGAAAGATAGAAAAATCCCCCACCCTGAAGACTTAACTGACTTCAAACTGATCGATAAAGACACAGGTGAAGTATTTACATTTGAAACCCATGAGTCTCTTTCTCACTTCAAATACCAGCGCTATATAAAGCGATATGTTCGAACCATTGCTTCAATCGATGAAAGCGTTGGACGATTACTAGACTATCTAGATGAAACAGGTCAAGCTGATAACACCATTGTCATTTACACCTCTGACCAAGGTTTCTTCTTAGGCGAGCACGGATGGTTTGATAAACGATTTATGTACGAAGAATCGTTCCAAATGCCTTTCTTAATCCGATATCCAGACGGCATCAAGCCCAGCACAGTGAATAATGAAATCATCTCCAATGTCGATTTCGCACCTACGTTTTTGGATTATGCCAATTTAACCGTACCCAATTACATGCAAGGTTTAAGTGTCCGTCCTCTATTGGAAGGCTCGACTCCTGATAATTGGCAACAAGTGGCATATCACCGTTATTGGATGCACAGCGACGAGCACCATAATGCTTATGCTCACTATGGTATACGCAACAAAAGATACAAACTGATTTTTTGGTATAACGAAGGGTTAGATATGCCTGGCACACAACCCGGCGGCGAAGAAAAAGAATGGGAGTTATTTGACTGTGAGGAAGACCCACTAGAACTTTTTAATTGCTACCACGATCCGCAATATAAAGAGATCGTAAAAGAACTAACACTTCTTCTTGATAAAAAAATGTTGGAGATTGGAGACATTCCAAGACATGACACGCGAGAGATTATGAAAGCACTGTAAGTTTCAATGGTTACCCAATTACGTCTATTAAAAAAAATAAAAGGACTGAAAAATGAAATACTCAATGTTAACGAAAGCTCTTTCATGCACATTATTAATTAGCTCATCTGCACTCACGTTTGCGGCTGATTATAACTTCACTATGGCAACGACCACCCCAGCTAATTCCCCTTGGGGCAGCACTTTAACCAGTTTTCAAAACCTTGTTAAAGAGTACACCAAGGGTCAGGTCGAAATTAACGCTAGCTTTGGCGGTGCCCTTGGTAATGACACCCAGCTATTACAAAAAACCCAATTAGGCTCAACTGTTCAAGGCGCTCAATCATCTGGAGCAAACTTAGGCTCTGTGGTGAGTGCTTTTAAAGCCTTCGATGTGCCGTACATTATCAATAGCTTAGAAACGAGCACCAAGCTCTTTTATCCAAATGGCTCCCTTGGCGGTGAAACCGTCGATGAATTACAGTCTTTAATGGCCAAAAAGAACCTAAGATTATTGTATGTCATGCCGTTTGAATTCCGTGGCATCCTGACCACCGAGAAAACAATCAATTCGCCAGCGGACATGGAAGGCTTGAAGATACGTGTTACTCCAAGTGAAGTAGAGCGAAGCATGATTACTGAGCTGGGTTCAGGGGCAACAACTCTGGGTATTTCCGAAGTCTATACAGCACTTCAAACCGGCACAGTAGACGGACTAGCCATTCCTCCGATCACTGCGGTAGCGTTTGGTCTTCATGAAGTCGCCAACAATATTAATTTGCTTAACTTCCAGCCTCATGGCTCCTTTATGACAGTGAACGCCAGAGCATGGAGTAAGCTACCTAAAGATATCCAGGCTAAAGTCCAACAGGCGGCTGATAAAGCGGTTCAAGAAAACATCCAAGTCTTCGAGTCTGAGTTAACCACTGCGCTGGCAAAATTCAAAGAGCAAGGTGTGAAGGTTATTCAGCCATCTCAACAGGTTCAAGACGAGTTTGCCGCTATTATTCAAGCGCCTGCGGCGAAGATCGCCACTCAAAATTTTAACTCTGACGAAAAGCACTTCTTTAAAACGCTTCAAACTGCGTTAGATAAAATCTAAAACTATTAAGGTAGGGTTGATAGCCAACTCTACCTTATTTTCTGAAGTTGAAATGTTATGTATAAACTTATAAAAATAATAGATCAGTATTTTGAAGAAGTATTATGTAGCGGCATGCTCGCATACATCGCGGTGTCTCTAAATGCTGAAGTGTTTAATCGTTATTTTTTAAACTCTCCTTCTGCGTTCACCGACGAAATTGCTCGTACACTTATGATTATGTTGGTTTTTCTTGGTGTGCCGTGGGCAGTTAAGCTTAATAAACATGTGATTATTGACCTTATCCCTACCACTGCCAAGTGGCAAAAAAAGCGATTCTACATAGAGTTTATTTCTCACTCTATCTTTATCTTGTTCTGCATTTTGTTCATCAGTGCGTCTTATCGAGCAGCAGAGTTTCACCATATGCTTGGCTCCATTACAGAGGGCTTAGGACTACCCTATTGGCTACTACTCGGCGCCCTCCCTGGCATTTTTACGCTGACTATTTTCAGGCTGCTACAACGTATTTATAAATTGCTTCAGACCCAAAAAGCAGTAACGACGCAAGGACCTAATAATGTCTAACTTAGAGATTTCGCTTATTGTTTGCTCGTTCTTTCTATTCATCATGTTCCAAGTGCCCGTTGCTATTGCATTAGGTTCAACGTTGTTTGTGGCTTTCTATTACATGGGGTTTGATACCATTGAGCTCGCATTAGATGCCTATCAATCACTCGACAGTTTCCCATTACTAGCCATACCTATGTTCATTTTGGCGGGTACTCTCATGGCAACAGGTGGGGTCGCGCAGCGGATTCTCGATCTAGCAGATGAGTTTGTGGGTCACTTACCAGGCGGCTTAGCGATAGTCACCATTTTTGCTTCGTTACTCTTCGGAGGGCTTTCGGGTTCTGCTCCTGCAACGGTTGCCGCGATAGGTACGATTACCATTCCAGCTATGATCAAACAGGGCTATGACAAAGGCTTTGCGGCGGGTTTAACGGCTTGTTCTGGGGTCATTGCGATACTCGTGCCACCGTCCAACCCTATGATCATCTATGCTTTGGCCCAACCTGGCACTTCCGTTTCTTCTATGTTTTTAAGCGGCTTAATCCCTGGTTTATTATTAGCTCTGGGCATCGCGATTCCAGCGTACTTTGTGTCTAAAAAGAATAATTGGGGCGGTAATCGTCAGGCGGGGACATGGTCGACTCGAATAAGAGCGGTTGCCAATGCGAAGTGGGCAATATTAACACCTGTGATCATTCTTGGAGGAATATATTCCGGCGCCTTCACTCCTACTGAGTCCGCCGCTGTAGCATCCTTGTATGCCTTTATTATTGGTGCATTTGTTCATAAGGAAATAAAGCTGAACAACGTATTTTCGGTGTTTTCTCAATCCGCCATTATGTCTGTCGTAGCCATGTTCCTCATTCCTTTTGCGGTGGTGCTTGGGAAGCTTTTATCCTCTCAGCAGATCCCCGAACTGATCACCAGCTCTATGTCGGGGGTATTAGATGGTAAGGTAATTACCATTCTTATGATCATTCTTTTCTTGCTGTTTGTCGGGTGTTTTATGGACACTCTAGCATCCATCATTGTGCTCACGCCTTTGCTTTACCCCATGTTAAGCCAATATGGTATTAGCCAATATCATTTCGGCATCATTCTGATTGTATGTTTAGGGCTTGGGTTCGTAACGCCTCCCTTAGGAGGGAACTTATTCATTGCTAACCAAATCAGTAAAACTTCGGTTCAACGGGTTTTCATCGGAGCACTACCAACGCTTGCGGGTATGTTAGTGGCGGCACTGTTGATCGCATTTATCCCAGCCTTCTCAGAAAGCTTTTTGTGATAGAAGGGACTCTACTTGGCTAAATGGTATGAAGAAGGAGTGAACCCAGATTATAGGTTCACTCTAGCAAACGAAAGAACCTTTCTGGCTTGGGTGAGAACCGGGCTGGGGTTCTTTATCAGCGCAATTTCCATAGATCAATTGCTAATCTATATGGAAACAGAGTCCTTGTTGAGAGGACTCCCTTATTGTTTGTTGGCGATTAGCACTCTGTGTATTGTGAGCGGATACATAAGGTGGAAACGAAATGAAAAACATATGCGAAATAGCGACCCACTGCATTATGGCATTGCCAGCCTCTTGCTGACATTGATTGCGATTGGAACTGTAATTGCGTTTGTGCTTTATAAATTATGGTGACTCCTCCTGAAACACAGTTTGAACGGACTCAGCTATCTTGGATTAGGACACTGTCCTTATGCCTACTGAGTCTGTTGTTTATATTGAGAGATAACATCACATTATCCTCTTTACTGTTTTGCATGCCCTTTTTGATGGGTGTGGCTTTCACTTACCTTGCCAAAAGTAAGCTGTGTTTTTGCCTTTCGATACTTTATCTAATCGCCTTTTTTCTCTTTGTAAAAATATCTTCTCTTGTTCTATAGACAGGGTTTTAATTGTGCAAATCATGCGCAACCTCAAAAGCTTTTACGAATATGGGCTTTTATTTTCCCCTTACGCCCTAAACAATGCTGTAACGACAAACTAATGAGAGAATGTTATGAAAGCAGCAATAGAGATCAAATTCGTATCCGATATCATGTGCCCTTGGTGTGTGGTTGGGCTGCGCAACCTTGAGATCGCTCTCGCTAATCTGGATGATAAGGTTAGCAGCGAGATGACGTTCCAGCCTTTTGAATTGAACCCACAAATGCCAGCAGAGGGGCAAAACTTCGCAGAGCACATTGTTGAAAAATATGGCATTACACCTGAGCAGTCCGATGAAAACCGTAAGATGATTCAAGCCCGAGGCGCAGAAGTGGATTTTGAGTTTAGCTTCAGTCCTGAGAGCCGTATGCGTAATTCCTTCGATGCTCATCGTTTATTACATTGGGCCAATCTAGAGGGTAAGCAAGCGCCCCTTAAAAATGCTTTGTTTAAAGCTCACTTCACCCATAACCAAGATGTGAGCGACCACCAAATTTTGGCCGACATTGCTGCAGATGTAGGGCTTAATCGCCAAACGGCCAAAGGGGTGCTAGAGAATGGCTATTACAGTGATGAAGTACGCCAGTTAGAAAAGTTCTGGCATGAAAACGGTATTAGCTCTGTACCAACGGTAATCATCAATAATAAGTATGCGATTTCTGGTGGTCAGCCTGCGGAGCAGTTTCAACAAGCACTAGAAGAAATTTTAGAGAAGGAAACAGCTCAGGCTTAAGCTTTTCTAATTTGATAAAAGTTACATAAAAAAAGCAGTACCATTTTCATGGTACTGCTTTTTTGTTGATGGCTAATCATTAGCCCAATAATGAGGTTACATAGTCTGCTATGTCTGGGTTCTGACAGTTTGCAAAGAAACACTCTTGGAAACGTTTACCCGTCACTGCAGTGCGCACCAACTCTTGGTCGATGGCTTTTAGCGTATCTAGGTAGTTGTCTTTCATGGTGGCCGCTTTAATGTCATTCAAAAGATTGGCATTTTCCACCTGAGGCGCTTTACGTTCAACTGGGTAGCCCTCACCACGTGGACCAGTAAAAGCTTTTTCAAACATATAACGGGCATTAAGTTCTGCCGCCCAGCCAAAGCCTTTGGCGAAAGCAAGAGCAATGGCGTTACCATTGTTAATCTGGTTGAACAAAAAAGCATCGGAAGGTTCTAGACAGTAGCCACAAACAACACCTGGATGAGCATTTAGAGACATCATCGCTCCTTGACCTGTACCACAGCCAGCCACCACAAAATCTACGGCTTTGGCATTTAGCAGTAAGCTGGCCATAATGCCCAGATGTATATAGGTTAAGTGATGGTCTTTTTCATCACTCATACCAACGTTATACACTTGGTGATCTAGTGGCTTAGCCACGTCAGTGAGTTGTTCTAGAATGATGGCATTTTTCGCCGCTTGGCTATTCTCCATCATTAATGCAATTTTCATTTTCTTCTCCAAGGGCTAATTAAGATCAGCCACCTCATTATTGTTATTTTTACGGGTCTTATCGCCTGTTAAGGCTTAGTAACCGTCTTTACCTGGAGCTTGGTTTACAAAATCTTCGCGCATTGGAGCGAATGTATCTAGCAAAACACCTTTTTTCAGGCAAACACAGCCGTGCATTACGTTAGGTACTTTATACAAGGCATCGCCAGCTTTGACGATTTTTGTTTCTTCGCCGATGGTAAATTCGAACTCACCAGACAATACATAAGTAATCTGCTCATGAGGGTGGTTATGCATCGCACCAATCGCACCTTCTTCGAAGTAAACTTCTACGCTCATAACATTGTCACTGTATGCCATGATCTTACGAGAAACGCCTGCACCCAAATCTTCTAATTTTACATCGCTGTTATATACAAACATGCTGCCCTCTTCATTTGTATGATGATTAACAAAGCGTCATATTGCCGCAAATAAATATCAGTTTCAATTGTTTCCGACATATTGAGGCCCTCAACAGAGGCTTTACCAGCGCTTTTTTCGCATCCCAGAAAAAGTCATCTTGGCAAGGCTGCGAGATATAAACGAATAACACTGTAGATAAGCCCTGAGGTTATGCACATAAAGTCTCTCTAGGAAAAAATGCCCAGTCTTACTTTTTCTGTGGATAACCCATGTTCGCTGGCTTAGCGTAGCAAAGCACTAGTAAATACTCGCCCCGAAACAAGCATTTAGAGCGTGACTGTGGGGCGAATTGATGGGTGAATGCTGAACCACTCTTGGGTCACCACTGATAATCAAGACGAACTTGCCCTGCTCTGCTTGCTCACGAAGCAAGGACAATATGTTTTGGGCACTCAGTTCATCCACTCGACCGGTTGGGTCATCTGCAATGATGATATTCGGATCCGCCACCAAGGCTCTTACTAACGCGATGCTTTGTTTCTGCCCCTGATTAAATTGATTAATATTCTTATGAATATCCTCTATTCCCAACTGTATCAACAAGTTAGTCGCTCGTTGACGAATATCTTCGCCTTCTCGCCAATTCGTAACCTGACAGGACAAGACCACATTATCTAATGCCGACAAGTGCTCGATTAACATGGTTTGTTTCGCCAACACTCCCATCTGCTCTGCGCGCCACTTTGCACGAAAAGACTCTGAGAATTCAAACAAAGGCATGTCTGACCAAAATACAGAGCCCTGTTTAGGCGCTAATAAGCCACAAATCAGGTTCAAAAAGCTGCTTTTTACAGCGTCGGATATGCCACGTAGCACATGTACTTGGCCAAAAGGAAGGATCAAATCAGGTAAACCAAACTCGACGTTGTCATCTGGTTCAATTTTGGTATCAATAATACGTAGCATACAACCGCCTTCTTCGCTTTCAGTAAAGCATCCTTGCGGAACATCCAGTCTTGTTGAACAAGCACCAGAAAAACATTTCCAAGAGATCAGCGCGATTATTAAAATGTGAGCTAGCTTGTGGAGAATGGTGCCACACCAGAAGCCTAGCTCTTCAGTTGGAATCTAACCCTGCCTAACAAGGTTATCTAGCCAATCAGCTGGAAAACTGTCTCTAAAAGAGCGTTTCCTGTGGGGCATAGTACAAGTTGAACGTGACAGATTTTGGGCGATGCTATGACGATTTTGTGTCAATCATGAGGCAAAAGAATGCTTAAGCGTCACTCAACTGTCATCTTCGCTCAATATATTGTTACCTTTGGACACTCATAATTGTAATTGTTTGTTTTGTGTGCAATATTTTTAACACCGTCACAATGACAGGAAAATCCCTATTATGAAAATGAAAGATTTACTGGATAGTATTGAGCCGGAAAAAAAGGTGAAGAAAAAGAAAAAGCTCAAGAAAGAAGCCGCCAAAAAAAAGAAACCAGCCAAAGAAAGCCCAAAGAAAAAAGCGCCCGAGGAAGCTAAAAAGCTTAAAGCAGTTAAGCCTTCCGCCCCTAAGCAACCGCCAGAAAGTGTCGAGATAGAAGCTCGTCTACCAGAAGCGACTAAGGCTGTTGATGAAAGCGCTAAAGCTGCCCCTTCTGTGAGCACCACAGAAAGTAGCAAGACCGTTGTTACCAAAACGCCGCCCCCTGAAGCTGTGAGCGCACAAACTAGTACCACGGACATTAGCCGTAATCGCGTTTCCAAAAACCTACAAGTGCCATCAGCGACAGAGCAACGACTCGCCATTAATACAATTGTTAAACAATTGATATTAGGGGAAATTACTCAAGGCTTTGCGCTTCGAGAACTGCGCGTAAAAGTCTTAGGCATTCGCCAAGAAAGTTTTGCGAATCAAGTAGGCGTGTCTCGGAAGACCTTGTCTGAAATTGAAAATAATAAGGGAAACTACACTTCGGAAATCATTAACAAGGTGTTTCAACCCTTTGAATTGCAAGTGGGTCTGGTTCCTACTTCTAGCATGGCGTTGGTTGCCATGTTTAAAAGTTAATGAGAGTTAGCTTACAAGGTTACATACTTGTTCCGCCTGAAGACTTAACAGCCGTTCGTCAGGCTCTGCCTCTGCACATATCTCTTACCCGCCAAGAGGCGGGTTGTATTCTGTTTGAGGTGACTGAAAGCCACCAGCAAACAGGTCGCTTTGATGTACATGAGCAATTTGTCGATCGACCCGCTTTTGAGGCCCACCAAGCTCGTGTGAAGAACTCCGATTGGGGAGCAATCAGTCGTCATGCTGAGCGCTTCTATCAAATCACAGAAGATGATCTTTAACCCTCGTTAGCCGTCTGTATTCCCTTACCGATAAAGGGTTCACAGGTGAATAAAAGGACATTCAATCTGTGCATGCAAAGATGAAAATTCCCCTCCTCCTCTTACTTGTCCACACCCTGGCCCATGCGTATAGTCTGCGCTCTTAATGAGGATGATGCATTTAACTTAATAGATTAGATGATAAGCACACTAAAATGTTATATTATAACAAAATATAATTTACTGGCTAATATTGATGACATCGGCAACCCCCAACTCAGCTCACAAGAATACTGCGCTAAATAGCTTTGCTCACTGCCAAGCTGCGTCGCTCCAATTGGAGTCGGTTGCTTGGTCACCCTATCGCAATAAAGCTTTGCTGGCGCCAATTAGTATTAAAATTAATGCTGGAGAATTTATCGCTGTCGTAGGCCCGAATGGTTCTGGTAAAACAAGTTTATTGCGTTGCCTCTATCGTGTTAATAAGCCCTCATCTGGCCGTGTGCTGCTCGATGGTGTCGATATTTGGTCTATGTCTCCTCGCCAATGTGCCCAACGCGTTGCCACCGTATTGCAAGATGCAGGTGGGGAATTTGGCTTAAGTGTTTTCGAGATGGTTGAGATAGGCCTTACCCCAAAGTCTCATCGTTGGGGGCGCTCAAACGAAGATGTGGCCGCTATTGAAAACGCCCTAGAGCTACTGGATGTTTCGCATTTAGCCCAGCGTCCTTTTAATGCCTTATCCGGTGGCGAACGCCAACGGGTAATGATTGCTCGCGCCATAGTACAGGGCCCAGACCTACTTATTCTAGATGAGCCAACCAATCACCTCGATATTCGACACCAATTAGAAGTGCTGGAACTATTAGCCAGTTTACCTTGTACCGTGATTGTCTCTTTACATGATTTATCTCTTGCTGCCCACGCAGATCAAGTTTTGGTGATGAAGTCAGGACAGATGCAAGATTACTCGCCACCTCAAGAAGCCTTTAAAGCACAGCAAATTAAACATGTTTTTGAGGTGAACACTGTCATCGACAAACACCCGGTGACACAACGTCCACGATTTTCTTTTTATCTTGATAAACCAGAGGACTAACCATGACAATTGCCAATCTATTCACCATAAATGCACTGCTAATCACGCCTGCGTTATTACTCAGCCCTCTGGCAGCCCATGCCCAAAATGATGGTCATTATCCGGTCGAAGTACAAAGCTGTAATAGAGTGGTTAGCTTTCAACAAGCGCCTCAGGCGGCAGTGTCAAATGATGTAAACCTCACCGAGATGATGCTTGCCCTAGGCTTAGAGCAACACATGGTTGGCTACACAGGCATATCTGGCTGGAAGACGCTTTCCCCTGAGCTAAGAGCCGGAGTGGCTGAGTTACCTGAGCTATCGCCTAAATACCCAAGTAAAGAAGTTCTGCTCGGAGCAGACGCCGACTTTTACTTTGCCGGTTGGAACTACGGTATGCGTGTTGGTGGCGGCGTCACCCCAGACACACTGGAACCTTTAGGTATCAAGGTATATGAGCTGAGTGAAAGTTGTGTTCATATTATGGATAAGCCAAAGGTCTCTATGGCTGATTTATACACCGACTTGCTTAACTTGGGTCGCATCTTTAACGTTGAGCATAAAGCTCAGACACTGGTTAAGGGTTATCAGCAGTCACTAGAGCAATTCCAGCAAAAGCTGGCACCTCTTTCCGAACCCGTAAAGGTATTTGTTTATGACTCTGGAGAAGAGCAGCCTTTCACGGCCGGTCGTTTCGGCATGCCTACAGCACTTATTGAAGCGGCAGGCGGGGTCAACATTGTGGATGACGTCGCCAAAAGCTGGACTCAAATCGGTTGGGAATCTGTGATTGATCGCAACCCTGAAGTCATCGTCATTGTGAACTATGGTGATGTGACCGCTCAACAAAAAATAGACTTCTTGCTTAGCAATCCAGCGTTTAGTGACATCCCTGCGATAAAAAACCAGCGCTTTGTTGTGCTTGAGTATGTGGCCGCTACGCCTGGCCCACGAAATATCGACGCCATTAAAACCTTAGCCGAGGCATTTAGAACGGCCCTATGATTCTCAAACAAAAACATGCTCCATCGCTGGCTAAACTGCCAATGCTCTGGCTGCTCATCAGTCTAGCTATCCTATTGATCGTGAGCATGGGCATTGCGGTGGGAGTTGGCTCGGTGGCCATTGATCAAGCAACCGTTTGGGGTGTTATTGCTCACAAAATTTCCTTGAGCAGTAGCCTGCCGAACTGGTCTATGGGTCGCGAAAATATTATTTGGGCTGTGCGCTTACCCAGAGTCATTTTAGCCGCCATAGTCGGCGCCGCATTAGCCATGGTGGGTGGCGCACTGCAATCTGTGACGCGTAACCCTTTGGCAGACCCGCACTTATTAGGAGTGTCTTCTGGGGCGGCATTAGGGGCGATTATCGCATTACTCCATACGGGTATGATTTTGGGGGTCGCGACCGTGCCTGTGTTTGCTTTTATCGGTGCATTAGTGGCTATTTTCTGTGTGCTGTTGGTCGCAAACTTCTCCGTGGCGCACAGTGCTGGCCGTCTCATCTTAGCGGGAGTTGCCATTGCCTTTATTCTCACAGCGTTAGGAAACTTGTTTATTTTTATGGGTGACCATAGGGCTTCTCATACGGTTATCTTCTGGATGCTGGGTGGCTTAGGTCTGGCCCAGTGGGATCAGCTTTGGTTTCCATGTTTAGCGCTGTTATTAGGCGCAAGCTACCTTATCTACAAAGCACGCTTTCTCAATGCCATGACACTGGGGGATGAAACTGCTAGCACCCTAGGCGTACCGGTTACACGTTTTCGCCTCATGGTGATTGTGGTGTGCGCGTTACTTACCGGAGCCGCTGTGGCTTTTTCTGGCGTGATCGGTTTTGTGGGGCTCATGGTGCCCCATATTACTCGTTTACTGGTGGGGGGAGATTATCGAAAATTACTGCCTCTTTCTGGATTATTAGGGGCGCTCTTTCTTGTTATTGCGGACATTGTCGCCAGAGTCATTATCCCACCCCAAGACATGCCTATCGGTATCTTAACTGGGTTAGTGGGTGGTATTGCCTTTGTCTTATTGATGCGCCAAAAACGCCATGTTTCTTTCTAATTCATGGTGGGGAATCTCCCTGTAAATAATGAAAAAAACACTACCTGATTTGCTCAATTCGGTTTATAAACGCAGCTTCTAACCACCCTTATTTAGGAAGCCACAGCGCATGCCAAATGATGCCTTTATAGACCTACTAAAACTGCTCATCCGCCAACCAAGTGTCGTGGGTGCCGAGCACTCATTTTTTCGTGTATTACAGCGTGAGTTAGAGGAACGTGGGGCAAAGGTCACTTGGTATGAGGGCCTTCTAGTGGCTCAAGGCAGTGACCCAATGAGCACTATGTTTTCGGCTCACATTGATCGTCACGGTCTGGTTTGCACTGGACCAAATGAATTTCAATACGCCGCATTTGTTTCCGCGAACCGTACAGATCTTTTAAACAACTCTGTATCCGAAGAGTTAATGACTAAGGTTACAGAACGCTTTAATCATGAAGAAGTGTACGCTTATGAACCTTGGTCTGGTGTTTATCGTGGTAAGGGCGTGATTAAAAGCTGCTACGTTTGTGAATACCGCAACAACTTAATTTTCGAAATTGACGGTTTAGAAAGTGTTGTGGCGGGAACGCCAATCGCCTTTAAAGACCAGCTGCATATACGCGAAGGCCGATTAGAAGGTCAATTGGACAACGTTATTTCCGCGGCCGCTCTTGTACATCTATTTGATCATGGCTTCAAAGGCACGGCGTTCTTTACCGCTCAAGAAGAAGCCGGCAAGAGTTGGCGCTACCTGTTGGAGTGGTTCCGTCGCTTTGGCGGCTCAACCAATCGTTTATTTGTCGTGGACACCAGCCCTTTCCCGAATACCGCCGCGGCTAACGAGCAACTTTTGGTATTGCGAGAGAAAGATGCCAACGCAACCTTTAATAGCCAAAGTACAGCACTGATCGAGCAACTCTGCCAACAACATGGCATGAGCTATCTGTATAAAAACCGTTATGTTGAGCAGGAGAACAGCAAACGCTTAGCTCAAGGGCTCACAGCACAGTCTTTAGGTAGTACGGAACTTGGACGTATTATTGCGGCATCAAATGGCTTAGTGGATGGCACCACTATACAGATTCCAACAATCGGCTATCACACTATGAATGAGTCGGCTGCCATTGAGTCCGTAGAAGCTTTTCTGGATATGTTAAAAATAGTTGCGGAAATTTAATAAACATTAAGTGGAGTAAGAGTGGAAAGAATCCAGCTCTTACTCTGCGTTTTCATAGGCCAGTTTATATTTTAAAACATCGTGAGCCGACATGGCTTTATTGTGATACCAACCCTGATGCAGCACCACGCCCATTTCAGTTAAGTGCAGCACATTCTCTTCACTTTCTACCCCTTCTGCAATACAAGCTATATTCAACTCTTGAGATAGAGTTTGAATTGATTTCATAATTGCATTATTTTTCGGGCTGTCCCCCATGAAAATTTTATCTGTTTTAATGATTTCAAAGTCAAATTCAGACACATAAGACAAACCCGAATATTCCATTCCAAAATCATCGATGGCAAATCGACAGCCAGCGCTGCGAAGTATCTCCATGTTCTGCTTGATCTTATTCTTATGTTTCATAAGATTTTCATCTTCTGTAATTTCTAAAATAAGGCTATTGCGCATCGCTTCACTTAATTCAGTGATTTGTCGTATAAAATCTTCACTCTCTATATGTTTACTTGATACGTTTATTTGAAAGTTGTTTTCACGAATGAAATACTCTGTAAAGCTCGTCTCCACCTCAGCAATCTGAAACAATGTGTGCTCTATATATAAGTCAAAGTCTTTGATAATTTTAGCAATTTCACCGGCACCCTGAGTGCTTTTGCTTCTCAAGAACACCTCTATAGAAAACAACTTTTTCGTCTCTACATTCACAATCGGCTGGTAAACATTATAGAAATAATTTCTATTTATCTTTCTTTTTAGATCTTTTAATTCAAACCACCGAACAAGTTTAGGTGTTAATAAAAACAAACAAATAATAAAGAACAATATGATTGTCGGAATAACATAGTAATTTATTTCTTGGCCATTCCGATCTGGAAGAGAAATATAAGATAAGTTCTTAATATAGTCTGACGTTTTGTAGAAAGTGCTGGCAGGATGAACTGAATTAAAAATAGAAAGTGTCAACAAGGATTCTTCAGGCAATAACTCTGTAATCGTACTCTCTTTAATAACCAAGTTATATTCTTGTGGGCCAATTGCCTTCTTTATAATAAAAACAGGCTCTGATAAGGATTTAATATCAAATGGGCCTATTATTACAAAGCCTTCAAATGGCAGGGGCATGTCTACTTTCTGAACGACCTTATTTCCCCATGAGTCACAAGCGATAATGGCATGATCGCCTTTTTTGTCCACTACACCGAACTCGATACCACCTTGGATAGTGAATAGCTCTTGCCGCATAGAGTAAATGAAGTTTCGAGGGCAGGACTCGCTATAACTTTTTGACAGTCTGGTCATCATTTCAGTTATATCGCCAAAATAGCTTTCGGCAACAGCAAAGGCAGATTGTCTTTGAGTTTGAACCCTAGTTTCTTCGGTGTTTTCGTGCCACCTTTTCTCTGCTGAATAAAGAAAGACAGAAAAAGCAGCTACAAGGAAAACATTAAAGAAAACTAGGAAAAATAATCTTTCCTTTTTGAACATGAAAACTATCCGACAGGCGTCTTAAAAGTATAAGGCATTATATATTTTAAAGTATCTTAAGTGAACATTAATTAAATGCTGGTTAATCGCTTAAAAACATCCATCTAAATTTTATTTTTATCAAAAAAATCTCACCTCGCTTGGCGCGGCAATCAAATAGCTATTTGGCATATTTATACACAGTGTTTCTACTCACCCCAGCTTCTTTGTGACTTGAGAATCGGCCTCCTCCCTCCAGTCACAACCTTACATGTAACCTTGACAGACTCTCATCGCCAGATGTGTGCTAAACATAGAGTAAGCATAGGCGCTACGACTAGTGCTATGCCCATAGGGAAAGCACGCATCAAGGTTAGAAACAGGTTGCATTAAAACGGTTCGTTAGCTTTTATAAATACAGGCAGTCA
The DNA here is from genome assembly GCF_052747885.1 of Marinomonas dokdonensis. Taxonomy (NCBI): domain Bacteria; kingdom Pseudomonadati; phylum Pseudomonadota; class Gammaproteobacteria; order Oceanospirillales; family Oceanospirillaceae; genus Marinomonas; species Marinomonas dokdonensis. The sequence goes on along the minus strand of NZ_JBRAND010000003.1, from coordinate 331,319 downwards.
CTATCTTATCAACTGATAAAAACGATCCATGACGGAGAGAAAGCACATGAAACTCATCATCGCGAATAAAAACTACTCATCTTGGTCACTACGGGGCTGGTTGGTACTAAAAGCTTTTCATGTGCCATTCGACGAGATCCAATTGAGCCTAGAAACGGAAGAGTTTTACCAGATTCTTGCCCAGCACACTAGCGTGGGTAAAGTCCCCGTGCTAATTGATAATGACCTGACGGTCTGGGACTCCTTAGCCATCTGCGAATATATTAATGAGGCGTATTTACAGGGCAAAGGCTGGCCTGAAGACAGAAACAAACGTGCGGTGGCTCGCTCAATCGTTTCAGAAATGCACTCTGGGTTATTTGCCATACGTAACGAAATGCCAATGAACTGCCGTGCGACACGCCGTATTGAGCCGACCGAATCCGCCCTTGCTGAAGTCGCTCATGTTGACGATATGTGGTCTACATTGCGCGCCGAAAATAGCAAAGAGGGCGACTACCTGTTTGGCGAGTTTAGCTTAGCGGACGTATTTTTTGCGCCACTTGTGTTCCGCTTCATGACTTATCGGGTGGCTGTATCTGACTCAGTAAAAGCCTATATGGACACAATGCTGGCTCATCCCGCTATGCAAGAGTGGTATCAGGCGGCGCTTGCTGAAACAGAAGTCATTGCCTCGGATGAAGCTGGTGAACCTGTGTAAATCCTCCCTAGGTCGGAGACTAACTTGGTCCTAAGAGGCACTAATTAGTTTTCGACAAAAACCAGAGTGTATGTTTTTCGAACAGGTGGTGTCAGTCTTTTGATCGCTTTTGTAATGTAATTTTAATTAAGTGTTATTTTGTATCCGTATTGAGACACGAGCAGGCAATCTAGGGATAATCCCCTCATTGCATTAACAAAACTCGACTTTATTGTTCTCAGGGAGACAAAATATGCCTTTTAATAAGAAACACTATGCATTAATGACAAGTGTTTTAGCTCTTTCAACAGTTTCTTCTCAAATCATGGCTGAAACTCAAGAAGGCTTTACGCTGACACCAAGCATCGGCTACTACAACATGGACAATAAACGTGGTGTTGATAACGAAACCGCTTTGTCCCTTGGCCTAGGTTATCAGTTCAACTCACCATGGGCGGTTGAGTTTACTTACCTAAACGCTGACAGCAGCACGCTGAGCGGTGGTACTGATGTAGATGTTGATCAATTGCGTCTTGATGCCCTTTACCATCTTGCTAGCCGCGAAGATCTTACACCTTACTTAGCAGCAGGTGTTGGTTCTACTGATTTCAGTAGTCCAATCGACTTAGACAACACACAGCTTAATGCAGGTGGTGGTGTTAAGTATGCCATCAACGACCAAGTCTCATTGCGTGGTGACTTCCGTCTACTAAAAGATACCGAAGACCATCACTTAGATAACCTGACCACTCTCGGTGTGCAGTTCACATTCGGTAATAAAGGAAGCAAGCAGGAAGAAGTTGTAGCACAGCCTGTTGCCGTTGTTGCAGAAGAGCCAGTTGAACAAGCGCCAGTCGATACCGATGGTGATGGCGTTGTAGACGCAAATGACCAATGTTTAAGCACACCAAAAGGCGCTGCCGTATACGCTAATGGCTGCGAGCTTGATGGCGATAATGATGGCGTAGTGGATCGTTTAGACCAGTGTTTAACAACACCAAATGGCGCCTCTGTAGATGCTAAAGGTTGTGCTCTAGATGGTGATAAAGATGGTGTTGCGGATTACAAAGACCAATGTTTGTACACAGCAGCAGGCGCTAAAGTAAACGAGCAGGGCTGTCATGAAACACTAAGCAGCACTAAGACGGTTAGCTTAGACGTTCAATTTGCGAACAACTCTGATGCGGTTGATGCGAAATACTTCCCACAAATCGAAGAAGTAGCAACTTTCCTAACCGAGTATCCAGAAACCAACGTTGTGATTGAAGGTCACACCGACGACCGTGGTTCTGCCGCTTACAACCAGCAGCTTTCTGAAAAACGAGCGAAAGCAATTGCCAATGTACTTGTTGAAGAATTTGCGATTGCGGAAGATCGTGTAGCGGCCATTGGTTACGGTGAGTCTCAGCCAAAAGTCGATAATGACACGGCAGCCAACCGTAACATTAACCGTCGCGTAGTCGCCGTTGTTTCTGCCACCGTTGAAGAAGCGGCTCAGTAAAACATAACGACCTACCGATCAAGCCATACCCTTTGCTAAGGGTATGGCTTTTTTATGATTGTAGATATTGCTCAACCCCTTGCGCAGCCAGGACACCTGTCGCAAAGCAAGCCGTTAATAAGTAGCCACCGGTTGGCGCTTCCCAGTCCAACATCTCTCCAGCACAAAATACTCCAGGCATATTTTTCAGCATAAGATGCTCTGTGACACTTTCCTCACACACGCCACCAGCACTCGAAATCACCTCTTCAATGGCTTTCACCTGATCAAAATGCACGACCACATTTTTCAAGCTTGAAGCAATTTTTTCAGGCGCGGATAAATCCTCTGGCCTAGTCACTTCATGCAATAACGCCACTTTTACACCACCTAGGTTCAAGGTGCGTTTGATGTACTTGGAAAACGATTCTTTGGCTTTGCGCTGGGACAGTTTTTTCACTAACTGAGAATGATCGAGCTGGGGCAACAAATCGATGACTAACTGGGCCTTGCCTTGTTTCTCGACCTGATCCCGTAGGTGTTTCGAAAACGCATAGATTAAACTGCCTTCCATCCCATCTTGGGTCAAAATACACTCACCTTTCTTTGACACCACTAGCCCTTCGGTTGTCGTACAACGAAACGACACGCCTTTAAGAGGAGAGCCAGCAAATTTTTCCTTGAGAAAATCACTCCAAGGGCTGTAAAAACCGCAATTAGCGCTTTTCAAAGGCTCAATCACCACCTTATGTTTTGCAAGTGCCAGTTGCCAACTACCATCCGAACCTAACTTTGGCCAGCTCGCACCGCCCATGGCCAAAACGAATGCATCTGCTTCTGCAATGATTTCTTGGCTTTCATGGGAAAAACGAGCACATTTAGCTTCAATACTGAGCATCTTGTGGCGCATATGAAACACCACCCCCATCTCACGTAAGCGCTTTAACCAATTTCTGAGTAAGGGAGCGGCCTTCATATCTTTTGGGAAAACGCGGCCCGAGCTGCCGACGAAAGTCTCAATTCCTAGACCATGAATCCAATCTTGCAGGGCCTCTGCATTAAACTCACGAACTGCTCGATCAAGCCAATCAGCTTTGTCGTAATATCTCTGGATGAAAGCATCATAGGGCTCTGAGTGGGTGATATTCATGCCACCCACACCCGCTAATAGGAACTTTCGGCAAGCACTGGCTTTGGCATCGTACACATGCACTTGATGCCCTTGTGCACAAATACGCTCTGCGGCCATAAGCCCAGCAGGCCCTGCGCCTATTACAATGACTTTTTTTGGCATCGATCGACTCATAAATACGGGAAAACAGGCATCATAAAGAAAAGTTTCACTCTTACCAACTCATTATCCATCAAAAGGTTCACTCGCTTTGATAGATAGCATCATTGGTGTATGAGCCGCGCTATATACCTTCCCTTTGCGAAATGCCTATTCTATAGACATTCTCTCTTCTAACTCTCTTCAAAAAGAGTTTATGTTACCAAGAGCATATTCTCGCCTTAGTTATATTAGTATAATGACGCAAACTTACTTATAGGAAATTGTCTTGCATGAAAGTTAGCCTGATTGTAGCGGTATATAAAGATATCGAAGCTCTAGATCGGATTGTCGAAGCGCTGAAACATCAAACTTATAAGAACTTCGAACTTATCGTTGCAGAAGACAATAACGCCAAAGAGATGAAAGAGTACGTTGAGTCCATTCAAGGGCTTAACGTTTTGCATACTCATCAGGAAGACCAGGGAATTAGAAAAGCACGCTCTCAGAACAATGCCATCTTAGCGGCAACTGGTGAATACCTAATATTTATTGATGGTGATTGTGTGCCGTATACGAACTTCATTGAAAATCATGTTGAAATATCTAAACGAGGTACTGTTCTGGCAGGGCGACGAGTGAATTTAGGCCCTAAGTACAGCACTCAAATACGGCAACAACAATTATCTTCAACATCTCTAGAAAAGCAGTTTTTTTGGCGTTTACCCAGCCTTTTAATAGATGGGAAAGAAAATCATATTGAAACAGGTCTTTCTTTAAACCCTAAAAGCTCTATTTTCAAACGCTACGTGTACCCAAAAAGCCCTTCAATCGTAGGTTGTAATTTTTCCTGCTTCAAATCTGATGTAATCGCAATCAATGGTTTTGATGAAAGCTATGGTGAAACATCTCTTCCAGATGACACAGATATTGAGTGGAGATTTAGAGCCTATGGCTTAAAAGTACATTCATGTAAATTTGCCGCAAACCAGTTTCATTTGCACCACTCTCGGTCATTCAGGGAGCAAATTAAAAATGACTTTGAAGACCTAATGCTCTCACGTAAAGCTAAAGGGCTTTTCAAGGCTCATATTGGTTTAGACAGCCATTAAAATCTGTGGATGATAGACAAACGCGCCTGCCCCGTGCGTTTGCCTATTTTCAACTACCCCTTCTCCCCACCCTGCACTCCCCCAGTAATGGCGATACGCATCGCTTCTTCAACACCGATATCCAACTCTGTTAAGCGGTCACGTGAGACGTAGGCGGTAATCCCACCGATTTGATAACTTAAGGGAATGTAGACACCTACTAGGTCTTTCTCTTTAAACAATCGTTGTCCCGTTTGCTCCCCGGTGACAAAGCCGATCATTTGGGCGCCGTTCATTTCCAAGGCCACCACACTTTTCATGTCATTCGCTTCAGATAGATTAAAGACCTTCATCATGTCTTTTATGGCGCCGTATAGAGATTTCACCAATGGGATACGTTCGAATAGATTATGGCTAAGCTTTACCAGATAGCGGATACCGTACAAATTTACCAACAAACCAATCAACACTAGGCTAACAAGACTGGTTAATACACCTAGTCCCAAAAAATAATAAGTCTCTGGCATCACCCATAACAATAGGGATTTAGTCACTTCCTCAGCCTTGGAAAGTAGCCAGTAGATTAAATAAACGGTTAAGCCTATTGGTAGTACCGCTGCGAGCCCTTTCAATAATAAAGACACCAATTTATTCATTTTCTCATCGCCTTATTCGCTGAATATTTCCCCATATTGTACGCTAACTAGAGAGGGGAATACGCTAGATTCCGTGGTCATTTGTACTGTGTCACAACTAAAGATTGCTCATCGACCAGTCACCTTATACTCTTTCTAACCATAAACTTTAAACAACTTGTTAGGAGCCAGCTGGTGAACTACAAACGCCTAGAAACTTTTGTGTGGGTGGCTACCTTGGGCAGTTTTCGCAAAACAGCGGAACGACTACACACCACGCAACCTGCCATCTCAGCACGCATTACCGGCTTAGAAAGCGACTTGGGAGTAAAGCTATTTGAACGAGATGGTGGCTCTAGCCCGATTATCTTGACGTCCAAGGGTAAAGAACTGCTCCCTTATGTGGAAAAAATTCTTTATCAAACTGAACAACTCAGAAAGCGTGCGGAAATCTCGACCGCTTATTCTGGCGTACTTCGGCTCGGTGTTTCTGAAACCATTGTCCATACTTGGCTACCGGATTTCCTGTCCCGTTTACACAAAAATATGCCTAATTTAGACGTCGAAATGACGGTCGATATTTCGAGTACTTTAGCGGTGGCGCTCAAGGAAAGAACGCTTGATTTGGGCCTTCTCATGGGACCAATATCTGAACCAAACATAGTAAACAGAAAACTATGTACCTTTCCTCTTTCCTGGGTGGCCAGCCCAAATTTAGACCTTCCTGATCGCCTGCTCTATCTGGAAGAGCTGACCCAATGGCCTATTATCACTTACGCTAAAGCCACCGGTCCCTATGTAGAAATCAATCAAAAATTTAGAGAGTTAGAAGGGCCTGCGGTACATTTTTTTGCCTCAACTTCCTTATCGGCTTGTCGCAGTTTAGCCATCGACGCGGTGGGGATTTCCACCTTGCCAGACGTGATCATTGGCAAAGAATTAGAGCGGGGCACACTAAAGAAATTACGCACTATTTGGTCCCCAAGCCCTTTAAAGTTTACCGCGTCCTATTCTAATGACCCTTTTAACCCATTAGCAGAAGTGGCCGTTGAGTTCGCTGTACAAGCAGCTCAGGAGTATGAAAGAAAAAACATTCGATAAATATTTTTTATCAAATAGGCAAAAAAAACACGATTAGACTTTCCACCTCCACAGCATCTACTCTTGAATGTAAGAAATGTGGCAAGAATGAGGAATAAGCAAAATGAGTCTATCGGCAGCACCACTATTGCAACAAACCTATGAATTGCGCCAAGCCATCCGTAGCAAACGCCATACTGGCCCAACCAGCGGTCTGGCTACTGGGGCAATGCAAGGTAATGTGGTGATTCTACCCGCCGATTGGGCTAACGAGTTTTTGCTGTTTTGCCAAAAGAACCCTGTATCCTGTCCTCTCATTGGCGTTTCAGAAGTCGGTAACTTCAATCTGCCGGAACTGGGACAGGATATAGATATGCGCCACGATATTCCCGAATACTTCGTTTACCGCGATGGTGAAAAAGTGGAAAGTCGTAGCGACATTCAAGATTTATGGCAAGACGATATGGTGGCCTTTGTACTAGGTTGCTCCTTCTCATTCGAACATGCCCTATCACAAGCGGGTTTGACGCCACGCAATATTGAAGAAGGCGTTAACGTATCCATGTACGAGAGCAATATTGCCACCGTACCGGCAGGGCGTTTTTACGGCAACACCGTGGTCACCATGCGCCCATATAAACCCAAAGATGCCATTCGTGCCATACAAATCACCACTCGATTTCCTAAAGCTCACGGCGCACCTTTGCATTTTGGTACCCCAGAAAGTATTGGCATTAATGACCTAACCAAACCAGACTTTGGTGACCCGGTGAGCGTTAAAGAAGGTGAAGTGCCTGTTTTTTGGGCTTGCGGTGTGACCCCACAAGTGGCACTTCGCAATGCCAAGCCGCCCATTTGCATCACTCATGCTCCTGGCAAGATGCTCATTACCGATATTCTAGATACGGATTTATCCGTTCTTTAAAACGATTGCTTTACCACCTGGCCATATCAGGTGTCGGATATACCTAAAACCATAATGAAAAGATAACCTATCATTAAGAGGAAGGAATTATGTTAAAAGTAACCAGTGCACTACTTATCGGTGGCCTTGTATCAACGGCCAGCTATGCTGACAAATGGCACATGCCAACACCTTACGGTGACGGTAACTTGCAAACGCAAATCGCTTACGAATTTGCTCAGGAAATTAAAGACAAATCTGAAGGTAACCTAGACATTACTGTGCATTCTGGCGGCTCGCTGGTTAAGCACACGGAAATTCCACGTTCCGTAAAATCTGGTCAAGTGCAAATGGGTGAATTGTTCCTAGGCATCCTAGGTAACGAAAATCCAGTTTATAAGCATGACAACATCCCTTTCCTAGCGACAACTTATGAAGAAGCTGAGAAACTGTGGGAAGCGGCTAAACCTTCTGTTGCGAAACAACTGGACAAAGATGGCATGCAACTGCTTTATGCTGTGGCATGGCCAGCACAAAGCCTTTACAGCAAGGGTTCTATCAACTCCCTAGCAGATATCCAAGGCGCTAAAATGCGTGCTTACAGCCCGTCGACTTCACGCCTAGCAGACCTAATGGGCACAACACCAACCACTATCCAAAACCCAGATATTCCGCAAGCTTTCAGTACTGGCATCATTCAAGCCATGGTGACTTCGCCTTCTACAGGTGTAGACAGCCAAGCATGGGATTATGTTACCCACTTTACCGATGTTCGAGCTTGGATCCCTAAAAACATCGTCGTGGTTAACAAACGCGCTTTCCGTCGTCTAGATAAAGCCACTCAACAAATCATTCTAGATGCCGCAAAAAATGCTGAGCAAAAAGGTTGGACTGGTGTTGCTGCACGCGCCGCGAAAGACAAAGCGACTCTAATCGAGAAGGGTATGGTGGTTACAGATCCTACCGCTAAGCTAGTTGAAGAACTGCAAGCCATTGGTAAAACAATGACCGAAGAATGGTTAGCAGAAGATCCTAAAGAAGTTGGCGCCATCTTATCTCGTTACCAGAACTAATTAGGCAATTGCTGTTGTCCTAATACACAGCGTCCTCCTTTCACCGTCTGGCTTGGTTTCTAACTCCTTCGGCCAGGCTAGACGGTGCCTTTTATTCCAAAAAGAGAACACTATGAGCCATATAAAAGAAAAATGTTACCAATGCTCTGGGTTGTTAGCCGGTTTTTTCATTGTCGCGATTACCTTGTTGCTGATCGCACAAATCGTTGGTCGACTGTTTGGTTTTATTGTCCCTTCGGCTGAAGATTTTGCCGGTTACTCCTTAGCTGCATCAACTTTTCTAGGGCTTGCTTATACCTTTCGTGAAGGTGGTCATATTCGCGTAACTCTGTTAATTCAGCGTTTCTCACCCTTGCCACGACGTATTCAAGAAGGCGTGATTTTAAGTTTAGCCTTTTTCTTACTGTGCTTTTTAAGCTACTCATGCTCCTACATGGTGTACGAGTCTTACATTTATGAAGAAGTTTCCTATGGATATATCCCAGTCCCATTATGGATTCCTCAAATCCCCGTTGCCCTCGGTGTCATTGCTTTGAATTTAGCAATTTTAGACGCTTGGATCATGGTAATACGCGGGCAAAAACCTAGTTATTCCGAGCAAGAAGACGCTTTATCCTTGGAGGAAATTTAATGGACATGATGTGGATTTCAATCCTCCTAGCGTTTGGCATGTTTGCCTTACTTTCTATGGGCGTTTGGGTGTCATTTACCCTGATCGCCATAGGCGGTCTAGGACTTATACTGTCAGAGAACTATCAAATCGACCTACTCTTCGCGACCTCTAGTTGGGGCGCAAGTACTGCATGGTCACTGACCGCTCTGCCTTTGTTTATCTGGATGGGGGAAGTACTGTTTCGTACTCGCTTATCCGAAGACCTCTTTAAAGGGTTATCCCCTTGGCTGGGAGGCGTACCGGGTAAATTGCTACACGTTAATATCTTAAGTTGTGGTATTTTCGCCGCGGTTTCAGGCTCTTCTGCCGCAACGGCCGCAACCATTGGCCGCATGACCTTACCTGAACTACGCAAGCAGGGTTACAGTGATCGCATGGCCATCGGCACCTTGGCAGGTTCGGGTACGCTTGGCCTATTGATCCCACCTTCCATCATTTTGATTGTGTATGGGGTGGCCGCAGAAGTGTCTATTGCGCGATTGTTTATCGCCGGCGCAATGCCAGGATTACTTTTAGTGTCACTGTTTATGGGTTTCACCATGATTTGGGGTTATCTGCATAAAGATGAGCTACCAAAAAGCACTGGCCATGAAACCAGCTGGAGCGCCCGTATTAAAGGTTTGCGCCAACTGCTGCCTGTCGTCGGTTTGATTGGCTTTGTACTGGGCTCTATCTATGGTGGTATTACCACGCCAACGGAAGCGGCTGCTATTGGTGTAACAGGTGCGTTAGTACTGGCCGCTTGCACGGGCTCATTAAGCCGTCACAGCTTTATGGACAGTTTGCTCGGTGCCGTAAAAAGCTCATGTATGATCGGCTTTATCTTAGTCGGAGCACACTTCCTGACTCTTGCGATGGGTTTCCTAGGCATACCTAAAGCATTAGCCGTGTGGATAGGTTCCATGTCCTTGTCGCCAATGGAATTGATCTTATACCTGACCGTATTGTTCGTGATCTTAGGTTGTTTCTTAGATGGTATTTCCGTTGTAGTACTAACGGTGGCAGTGATTTTACCCATGGTACAAGCGGCCAACATCGACCTACTTTGGTTTGGTATCTTCATCGTACTGGTCGTGGAAATGTCACAGATAACACCGCCGGTGGGCTTTAACCTCTTTGTTATCCAAGCTCTCACCGGAAAAAACATCTTATACGTAGCTAGAGCTGCACTGCCTTTCTTCCTACTCATAGGCGTCGCTATTCTATTAATCAGTTTATTCCCTGAAATAGTGACTTACTTACCAACCACCATGTCCCAAAACTAGTTAGACAGGACAAGGAGTAAATAATGAAATTAAATTGTGATATGGGTGAAGCGTTTGGCGCTTGGAAAATGGGTTTAGATGATCAAATCATGCCGTTTGTCGATTTAGCAAACGTGGCTTGTGGTTTTCATGCTTCCGATCCATACACCATGGCAAAAACCGTCGCCCTTGCTGTTGAGCATAATGTCACGATTGGAGCCCACCCAGCCTACCCAGATTTGGTAGGCTTTGGGCGCCGCAATATGGACATTGCCCCACAAGAGCTAAAAGCTATTATTCAATACCAAGTCGGTGCTTTGCAGGGCATTTGTAAAAGTTACAACACCCAAATCAGCTATGTTAAACCTCATGGTGCCCTATACAACACAATGATGGCTGACTTCTCAGTGCTGGAAACTGTGATGAAAGCGGTGAGTGAATTAGATAAAAATCTCCCCCTCATGGTGATGGCCGTACCCGAAGCAGAAGAGATTAAAGTCATGGCCGAAAAATACGGTTTAACCGTATGGTTCGAAGCGTTTTCTGACCGCCTCTATACCGACGAAGGCCGCCTGACCCCTCGCAAAGAGCCCCTTGCTGTGCATGCTTCTTTTGAGCTTATCGAACAACAAGTTACGCAACTGTGCGAAACCGGCACACTGACTACTTCATCCGGCAAGCAGCTAGCGATTCATGCCGACACCATTTGTGTTCATGGGGACGGCAGCCATGCGGTAGAAGCCGTGACACGCATTCGAGCCTTGGTCGACCAACTTAATGGTGCGGCGGTAAACTAGTCCTATGAAACAACCCAATCAGCAACCAGCGATTACTATGCCCAGCATAGAAATGGTGAGCGACCACGCCTGCTTGTTACGTTTCTCTGAGATCATTAATGAGCAGGTGTCGAATCAAATAGCCTTGGTCACAAGTTATCTTAAAGTGCTACCCGGCATTGTGGACCTTGTCCCTTCTTACACCACCTTACTAGTGGTGTTTGATGGCGATCATTTTGACCGCTACGCCATATGCAAAACCATCCGTGACACCATCACAGAGATTGACCCAGAACAAAGCCTACAGGCCGATATGCGTGAAGTGGTGATTCCTGTGTATTACGGCACGGAAGTTGGGCCAGACCTTGACGATGTCGCGGCCCATTGTCAGCTATCCGTAGAAGAGATCATTCAGCGCCATAGCCAGACCCTGTATCGAGCCTATGCCATTGGCTTTACCCCAGGTTTTGCGTTTTTGGGCAATACCCCAGATGAATTGCATGTGCCTCGTAAAACCACCCCTAGATTGAAAGTGCCTATTGGTAGTGTTGCCATTGCTGAAAATCAAACAGCTGTGTACCCAAGTGTCACGCCAGGTGGCTGGCAAATCATTGGCCGCACACCGATTAACCTGATCGATTGGGGCAGTGAAAACCTTGCCCTGATTGCCATGGGCGATGCGGTACGTTTTGAAGCCATTTCCAGAGATGAGTTTTTAGTATTAGGGGGGCAGTTAGATGGCTTTTAATGTGATAAAACCCGGCTTATTGGCATTAGTTCAAGATCTGGGCCGCCATGGCCATCAGTCTATCGGCCTAACCACAGGTGGCCCGATGGATGAAACCGCCTTTCGCTGGGGGAATGCCTTACTCGACAACCCAGCCAATGCGCCACAAATTGAAATTACTTTCGGCATGCTTGCCCTAGAGGCACAAGCCGCTACCAGTATCGCCATCACAGGTGCGGACTTAGCCGCCAAACTGAACGATAAAAGCATTGTTCCTTGGCAAACCTACGCCATTAAAAAAGGCGATGTGTTGAGTTTCCAGCAACCTGTATGGGGGCTAAGAGCTTACCTAGCAGTGAAAGGCGGTTTTATTTGTGAGCCTATTTTGGGCAGTGTGGCCACCGTCATGCGAGAAAAAGTAGGCGGTTTGACGGGCAAGGGAGACAAGTTACAAAAAGGCGATCGCCTAGCTTTTACCCCGACGACAGAACACGTGCACAGAAATGTGCCGCGCCTCGCCATTCCTGATTACAGCCAGACTGAAATCCCTGTGGTATTAGGTTATCAGTATCAGTTTTTCTCGGAACGTCAACGAGCGCACTTTTTTTCGAGCGACTATAAAGTCTCATCAAACAGTGACCGCATGGGTTACCGCATGGAAGGCGTCGCCATTCACAGTGAACAAAAAGGCATTATTTCGGAAGGCATCGCTTATGGGGCCATTCAAATCCCCAAAGATGGCCAACCTATTATTTTGCTGAGAGATAGACAAACTATTGGCGGCTATCCAAAAATGGGCTGTATCACCAGTGCTGGCGGTTCCATCTTGTCGCAACAAAAGCCAGGAGAATGCGTGCAGTTCACCCCCATCACCATAGATCAAGCAGAACAGCAAAGGCATTTACAGATGTCTCGTCTGGCACAGTGGCGCTAGCCATTTCTATGCTCACCCCAATACCTGCCTGAGTTTGCTCAGGTAGGTATGCAGCCAAACAATCCCTCCAGAACAACTAATAGTTTTTTATTATCAGAGTGTAAAAAAATAATAATTTTACCAATGCTAAAATATTCCCTACTATAGGTCCTGTTCTTAACACACTTAATTCATTTTTAGGGGAAACAAAATGATCAACACACAAATCAAACCATTTAACGCAACAGCTTATAAAAACGGTGAGTTCGTAGAGATCTCTGAAAAAGACGTTTTAGGCAAATGGTCTGTTTTCTTTTTCTACCCAGCTGACTTTACCTTTGTTTGCCCAACTGAGCTTGGCGATGTTGCTGACAAATACGAAGAGCTACAAGCACGTGGCGTAGAAGTATTCTCTGTATCTACAGACACTCACTTCACTCACAAAGCTTGGCACGACAGCTCTGAAACAATCGGCAAAATCAAATACTTCATGGTAGGCGACCAAACTGGCAACATCACTAACAACTTCAACGTAATGCGTGAAGGTCAAGGCCTTGCTGACCGTGCTACTTTCTTGATCGATCCAGAAGGTACTATCCAAGCAATGGAAATCACTGCTGAAGGTATCGGCCGTGACGCTGAAGACCTACTTCGCAAAGTGAAAGCTGCACAATACGTAGCGGCTCACCCAGGTGAAGTTTGCCCAGCTAAATGGAAAGAAGGTGAAGCGACTCTTGCTCCTTCTCTAGATCTAGTAGGTAAAATCTAATTTCGATTAGACACTAGCCTAAAGCCCCCTTCTAAGAGGGGGGCTTATTTCTAAAAATATTTTTTTACTATCTTATTTCGAAGATACTAGAAATATGAAAATACAGTAAATAACCACTCAATCATAATGGGTTACATCATGTTAGAAGCAAACTTAAAACAGCAGTTGGGCACATACCTACAAAATATCGTTAATCCGATTGAGATTACTGTGTCCACAAACGGTTCAGAAAAATCATCCGAATTATTAGCCCTAGCTCGTGAAATTACCGAGTTAGAAAGCAGCAAAATTACCTTAACCATCGAAGAAAATTCCAGCGGTCGCGCACCTCAAATGGCGATCGGTGCCAAAGGCGAAGCACCACGCGTACGTTTTGCTGGCATCCCAATGGGCCACGAATTCACTTCATTAGTATTGGCCTTATTGCAAGCGGGTGGTCACCCATCAAAAGCAGCACCAGAATTATTAGAGCAAATTAAGTCTCTGGATACAGAATTAAACTTTGAGGTGTACATTTCCCTTTCATGTCACAACTGTCCAGATATAGTTCAAGCCACTAACTTGATGGCCGTATTGAACCCGAAAGTGACAGCGACCATGATTGATGGCGCCTTGTTCCAAGACGAAGTAAACGACTTAAACATCATGGCAGTACCTTCCGTTTACTTAAACGGTGAGCACTTTGGCCAAGGTCGCATGACACTAGAAGAGATCCTAAACAAGGTTGATACTGGTGCAGCAGACAAGCAAGCGGCTGCCTTAGCAGAAAAAGAGCCATACGACGTCTTAGTAGTTGGTGGTGGTCCTGCAGGGGCTGCAGCAGCAATTTACTCTGCACGTAAAGGCATTCGTACCGGTGTTGTTGCAGAACGCTTTGGCGGCCAAGTGGCTGACACCATGGCCATTGAGAACTTCATCTCTGTAAAAGCTACTGACGGCCCGAAACTGGTCGCTGGCCTAGAACAACACGTATTAGATTACGATGTTGATGTGATGAAAACACAGAAAGCGGTGCGTTTAGAGAAAAAAGAATTCGTCGAGCTAGAGCTTGAAAATGGCGCTGTACTGAAAAGCAAGTCTGTCATTCTAGCCACTGGTGCGCGTTGGAGAGAAATGAACGTACCGGGTGAGCAAGAGTACCGCGGTAAGGGTGTTGCTTACTGCCCACACTGTGACGGTCCTTTGTTTAAAGGCAAGAAAACTGCCGTTATTGGTGGTGGTAACTCAGGTATTGAAGCGGCCATTGACCTTGCTGGTATTGTTGAGCACGTTACCGTTCTAGAATTTGGCGACACACTACGTGCCGACGATGTATTGGTGAAAAAAGCCGAATCTCTAACAAACGTAACCATCATCAAGCAAGCGATGACAACAGAAGTACTAGGCGATGGCGAGCGTGTTATTGGCTTGAAATACACTGACCGTAAGACAGATGAGTCTCATCTTTTAGATGTCGCAGGTATCTTTGTGCAAATCGGTTTGGTGCCAAACAGTGAATTCTTGCAAGACACATTAGAACTGACGAACCGTGGTGAAATTGTCATCAATGGTCACGGTGAAACTTCTCTACCAGGTGTCTTCGCAGCCGGTGATGTGACAACAACACCTTACAAGCAGATCATAATTTCTATGGGATCAGGTGCTACAGCTGCATTAGGCGCATTTGACTACCTAATCCGAAATTAAACTGGGTACCCCAGAAATGAAGTGAGAACTTCATAGTACGACAACCACCCTCAGCCTAGCTGATGGGTGGTTTTTTTTGGCTTTGTGAATTCTATGGTTGCACAAATGATAACGATTCTTAATACTATGCTGACATGAGTTATTTATGTGATAAATAGCAGCACTAGGAACTAAGGCATGCATCATCATTTAGAAAACATCGCCACCTTCGAGCATCTAAATTTGGATTTTGATACCCAGAGCTGTGTTCGCGTGGTGAATAATCGCTTTGCGGAAGATACCACGGTAGAAAACTATTTCGCTCCGGGCTTATACATTTCTATGTTAGGAAAATGCAATTGCTTTACTAATCAAGATATTGATGGTCAATCCAGTGACTATAGCTATCGCTACATTGTCGCATTAGTCGAAGAAGATATGGTCAGTAAAATACGCTTCTCTCGAAACAGTCTCTGGCAAACCTTCTCGATCCGCTTGCCGTTAAGCCAAATAAGAGACTTCTCTTTACCTAGCATCAATAATACTTCTTACTCCAATATATCACTGGACACCCTGACAGAGTCTGGTGTCATTCCTAGTGACATACTGCATTGCTGTGAATCTGTGTGGCAGTGCTCTTTCCAAGGCATGGAACGAGAACTTTTCATCAAGGCAAAAGCGCTGGAAGTACTCTCCTTGTTCCTACACAAACGTCGCCAAAAAAACCTAGAACAAGCTTCTCCGCGACTGAACCAGCTGAATGAGGCCCTTAACTACATTCAAATGCATTTAGCTGAGGACTGGTCATTAGAAGCGGTGGCTCGCCTAGCGGGTAGCAATAGAACTTATATCAAGCAGGATATCAAACAACTCAAAGGGATTAGCTTCCGCGAATGGTTAACTCAAGCAAGACTAAAAGCGGCCGCAGAGCTGCTTTCTGGTAATGAATCAATCATCCAAATAGCTTATAAAGTGGGTTTTAAAAGCCAAGCACACTTTGCCACTTTATTTAAAAGCGTACAGGGGGTTACCCCCAGTGAATATCGACAATCCATCTCGATAGAACGCTAAAACAAATCACAAAATAGCCATTTACGAAAACAACATGTCTTTATTTATAAGAGGCATGCTGATCTTTTGCATACACTCTTAAAAATCAGAATGCTTCTCAATACGATTCTTAGATTCCGTAGCATTAGCTTTCATGCATTTTAAGCCTGTTACCACACAGTTTTAATTAGGACGTCCCAATGACTCAAAGCAAATACCCTTGGCTCATGCTGGCAAGTATTTATGTTACCCAGTATATCGGTGTCGCCTTCATACTTTCTGCCGCGGTTGCGATTCTACGCCAACAAGAAGTTGCTTTAGATAAATTAGCACTGTTGAACCTAGCCGTTCTTCCCATGATGGGAAAGGTGCTATACGCCCCTTTTATTGATAAGTATCGCTTCATAATGAAAGGTAAGTACCGTAGTTGGTTAATTGCCTCTCAAACCCTAATGACTTTGCTGCTGTTCTTAGCGGGCACTTTAGACATCATTAGCAGCTTCAGCCTCGTCATTATTGTCCTTGCCTGCTACGCCCTCGCCATGAGTGTTCAAGATGTGGCGGTTGATGGCCTATCGTGCAAGTTGTTTCCTGCTGACAAACGCAAATTAGCCAGCAGCATTCAGTTTTCTGGCAATCTGTTGGGCAACATAATAGGTGGCGGCTTGATCCTAATCTTTTATGAGGATCTTGGCTGGTCAGGTTCACTGTTTTTGTTAGCAGCCCTTACAGCAATGTCCGCATTGCAAATTATTTTTTTCCAAGAACCAGAAGATGCTCTGCAATCTCCTGAACTTTCAGGAATGAATAATTCTTTATTTAGCGATCTCAAAGTTTTCATTAAACAGCATAAGCGCTGGTTTATTGTGATGGCGCTCTACCCGATTGCTTCAACCTGTGGCTTTGCGCTCCTAAACCCGCTGCTCGTAGATAACGGTTGGGCACTTGAAGATATCGGCTTTGCATTGAAAATTTACGGCTCTATGGTCGGGCTTGTATCAGCCCTGCTTGCCGCTCCCCTTATCAGTAAGATTGGGCGCTTCCACGCCTTAATTAGCGTGCTGGTTTCACAAGCCGTGGCGTTGTTACTGATTATCCCCATCACTTTGGGAGTTACCGATAAGCTCATGGTGTATAGCGCTATTACCCTGCACTTTGTTAGTTTCCCTGCGCTTCTGGTTGTGTCTGCCACCATCATCATGGACAAGGCTGCTGGCACGCACCACAGAGCTACTTTCTTTACATTGCAATTTAGCTTCGCATCATTACTTGGCTTCGCCTATTCGTCACTAAGTTTAGCCATCGCACAGCATCTAGGTTACAGCACGGTCGTCACAGTAGGCGGTGCTTTCAGCTTGCTGATTGTTGCTGGCATTTATTTTTTGCTTAGAACAGAGCAATCCCTGAGAACTGAACAATCACAAGCGTTAGCCACCAGCTAGCCCTTTCATCAAGATCATCCGCTTTTCAGCCATTATTTAAAATGAATACAGGAAACAACTAATATGAAAACTCGAGCCCAAGGATCGACGACAAACCCACTAACTTTAGTTGCTCTTTCAGTCATAGCTTTTAATAGCTTACTTGCTTCGTCTATGACTCACGCCGCACCGTTAGCCCTAGACACCATCATTGTGACTGGCGAAAAGATCGACCGAAGCTATCAGGAAACGGTAACCGCAATTACGGTTGTTTCTGAAGATGACCTCACGGCCAGTAGCGATAACCAGGTAAAGGATCTGGCGACTAAGGCTCCAAATGTTATCACCGATTCCTTTGGTCATATTGCTATCCGAGGTGTTTCCGGTGGTGGTGCAGCGACAGGTGGGGTGGCATTAATGACTGGGGCACGAGCTCGAGTTGCAACCGTTGTCGATAACTCACCTCAAGACTGGTCTGGCTACAATTTTGCGCCTGTTAATTTATGGGATGTGAAACAAGTAGAGGTGCTACGGGGCCCTCAGTCGACCACTCAAGGTGCTACGGCAATTGCAGGTGCCCTCGTTGTAAATACCAATGATCCAACATTCGAACATGAAGCCGCCATTCGAGCAGGCTTAGAAAGCTACGAAAATGGCAATATTAAACATAATCTCGCCGTTATGTCTTCAGGTGCCTTGATCGATGAAGAGCTCGCTTATCGTATTGCTCTTGATCAAACGAAGGGAGAAGGCTGGCTAAATTATGATACGTCTGGCTATTCTGACGATCTACCTAATTTAAGCGAGTCTGAAAGCCGTAATATCCGCGGTAAATTACTCTGGCAACCCAGCGCGGTTCCAGAATTGTCCGCAAAACTGACGGTAAACCGCATCACCAATACAGGTGAGCACGCAAACTTTGCTAGTAATACTGAAACAGGTATTGCGACCAGAACCATGACCATTGCCGACGCCAGTGGCGCCTTGTCTCGCCATCAAGACTCTAGCGAAAATCGTATCGCAGCCGACATTGACTACCGTATTGCTGATGGCATTACCAATGCACTTCATTTGAGTCACATTGACTCAGATATCTATGCCGACGGCTATGGTTATGCCAGCGGCACAACCAGTCATACTTATGATATTCAACAAACCACTAAGTCTGTAGAAAACCGCCTTGTGTTTAGTCAGCCAAACGCCCAGTTCTCTGGTGTTTTAGGCTTGTTTGCGTCTCGTAAAAGCTCTGTAATCGATGCCACTCAAGGTGTGATCAATATCGATACTGACTATGAAACGACAACCACAGCAGCCTACGGAGAAGGAACCTATGCACTGTCTGACACGTTGGCATTAACTTCTGGCTTACGAATTGAAAAAGAAAAGACTGACAAAACAGGTTCTTTTTTCTCAACAACCGAAGTGGATCAAAACACTGACCAGACCTATTACCTACCCAAAATCGCCCTTGCCCATAAGGTGACGGATACAACCACTCTTGGGGCCTCTATCCGCAAGGGCTATAGCCCAAGTGGCACCTACATTAATACATCTGGGGACGTATTCTCGTTCGACAGTGAGGAAGTCACAGCTTATGAGTTGAGTAGTAAAAGTGACTTTGGCCTGGGTACAACGCTAAGTGCCAACCTGTTTTATAATGACTACACGGACTATCAAGCGCTTTCTGGGTTTACCATTGTCAATGTAGAAGAAGCCTATACTTATGGCTTGGAGCTTGAAGCCAGCACCTGGGCGAATGACACCCTTGAACTTCACGGATCGGTTGGTCTGCTACGCAGCGAGATTGAACGCTACGAGGCCGCTACAACAAGCCAAGGGAATGATTTATCAAGTGCCCCTGAGTCAAACTTACGACTTGGTTTTACCCAGTTCATCGGTCACGCTTGGTCATTTGGTGCGGATATTACTTATGTTGGAGAATATTACTCAGACCTGAGCAACTCTGCGGACAACAAAGTCGGTAACTACACAGTAACAGACGCCAACGTTCAATATACAAATGGCGCTTTGACAATTAATGGTTATGTAAAAAACCTTACGGATGAAGAAAGCACCTACTATCGAGCAGACTCTTTGGCCGCTGTAGGTCAATCTCGAACCATTGGTCTTAACGCAACTTACCGTATGTAATTTTATTCTCCACAGACAATAGGCCCTATGGAAATACCCATAGGGTCTAATTAAATCAGGGTAAACATGAGTTCCTACACGCCAATTAAAGATATTGATCAGAAGCTGGATATCATTGACCACGTCAACCAAGATCATCCAGAAGAAGTGCTCGCGATAGCAAACAGTTATCAAACCTCAAGCCATAAAATTCTTGCCGCCAAAGTCTTAGATATCTTCGAAGAAGGCGTTAATATTGAAGTGCAACGGCCCCATGATACAGATCAGGTATTCGCACCATTTCAAATCAAAGGAGAGTTAGAGGATCAAATTCTCTATCTAGCCTATGCTGCGATCGTAAAAGAAGGGCGAGACGTTAGCGGCAACGGTAAACACTTTTTTGAAGTGACAAAGAAAGAAAATATAACCCAAAACATTGTACGAATCAGTGTCACCAGTGCGACACCTCTACCTGAATATTACCCAGCCTATGCGTATGCATTTTTGCTGAAAACCATGCCCGCTATACCCATGAGTCAACAAAACAACCCGCAAGGGAAATCCTGGGGAAAGAAGCTTTTCGATCGACTCTTTATTTGGCTCATGAAGCACCTATCACCGAAGAATCGAGAAAAACTGCTACAAAGCGCGAATAAAGATGTACGTCTTTATACTCTTCGTAAGTCTTGGCAAGACGAAGAGACTGAGCCGTCTGTGAACCACGGCTATATTGATATTTTCACCCATGGTAATACTGCTGGTAGCCAATGGGCCAACAGTCTCGCCATTAATGATGTCATCATGAGCCGGTCAGAATCTGCAGACAAGCATAAACACTTGGAGAGTGGTCAAGCATTGCTTATTGCAGATGAAACAGCCTACCCAGCCCTAGCCGGAATACTGGAAAAATGGCAGAACCCATTGCAGCCCCATGTGATTTTGTTTAGCTCATGCCCAGCAGAACAAGCCTATTTTGAAAAGGATTGTGTGGTGTTGCCTGAAGGACAGGTTCATCAATTAATTTGTCCTCCTCAACAACAGGCAGAGCAGGCACTTGAAATAATCCAGACACTTACATCAGTCGATGTGGTGTGGGCCGCCTGTGAAGCACAAGCCGCAAAAGAAATACGTCACTACATAAGAAATGAACGAAAAATAGAAGGCAAAAAAAATCACACGAAAGCGTATTGGAGCCTAAAAACAAAGCGTAAGGGGTAGTCAATAATCGAAGACATCAAGCTTGAAGGGTACAGTAACTAATACATTCGGCACTTTAGCCAGTGTACAAAACCTTTCACATGTATTAGTTACTAGCGTACTGAAAACCTAAGCGGATTGTTTCTTCACAAATTGTGATTTCAACATCATATCCCCTGCACCATCCACCTTACAATCGATGTCATGGTCGCCATCAACAAGACGCTTAATAGTTGCTTTGGTGCCAATTTTTAAAACCTGAGAAGAACCCTTCACTTTCAAGTCTTTGGCTAAAGTAACCTTATCGCCTTCTTGTAACAGCTTACCGCTGGCATCTTTGATGATTAAGGCATCCTCATCCACCAACACTTCATTGGGATTCCATTCGTGAGCACACTCAGGGCAGATCAATAGGTCTTGATCTTGATAAGTATATTCCGAGTTACACTGCGGGCAATTGGGTAAAGCCATTCCATTTTCCTTAAATTTATTTCTTGTATTGCCCTATTATAACCTTATTTTTATTATGGAATTAGTTTAGATTTTTTAAAAATGCGCAATTTTGTCCAATCTCTTCAAACTGCCCTGTACTAGAATAGCAACTGTTTTGAAATAAGCTCTTAGAGGAGGGTCATCGTGGCAAGTCATAGTAAGGTTGAAAACAATTTCTACTTTGCCAAGAATCGTCTAACAAACGATATAATGATTCTCGATGCTTCTATGAGCGACTTTTCTTACGCCACTCATGCCCATGAAGAATTTTCGTTTGGGGTCACATTATCAGGCCGACAAGATTTTTTTGCTCGTGGAGAATACTTTAAATGCCCTCCTAACAGTGTCATTGTATTTAATCCAGATGACGCTCATGACGGCCACGCTGGTGGCGAAGATCCTCTACATTACAAAATGCTCTACATTCACCCCAATCAGCTCCGCCCTATGCTCTTCAGTGCAGGCGTCAAACAGGCTGAACACTTTCGAGTTCAAGAATGTGTTCAATATAACACGGCTATTCGCCAACATATTTTGCGGCTAGCACATCTGGTTGAAAGCAATAATACCGAGCCATTACATTATGACTCAGCCTTGTTTGAATTCGCGCAAAGCCTAGCGGCACAACAAGGGACCTGGTCTGAGAATAAAAAATGCAACAAAGACCCTGTATTTGAACGAGTACGAGACTACCTTCACAGTCAAACCAGTCATGAAGTTACTCTGGATGACTTAAGTCGAATCGCGCATATGTCTAAGTTCCACCTCTTACGACGCTTCAAAACATATTTTGGAATGACGCCTTATAAGTATTGGCAAAACCAGCGCTTAAATAAGGCTAAAAAGGCACTAGACTTGGGTATGGCACCGAATGATGTTGCCTTTGCTTTAGGTTTTAATGACCTCAGTCACTTCAATCGAAACTTTAAGCCAGTTTTCGGTATGACACCCTACCAATACAGTCAGCTGCTCAAAAACTAACCTTTTCACTTCTTATTTACTTTATCGATTAACTATCGAGGACCTCCCATGCTCGAAATTCTTATTTTTGCTTTTAGTATTATGTACAGCCCCGGACCCGCCAATATGTTGGCCCTGTTCGCTGGATTAAATCGCCAAGGCTGGCCGGCTATACGCTATTGTTTTGGCGTGGGTAGTGCGATGTTGCTATTTTTTATAATCATTAGCTACCTTGGAGAGAACTTCATTTCTCCAGGATTACAGAAAACTTTTGCTCTAATTGGCGGGCTATATATTGCTTACTTAGCTGTGAAAATCTGGCTAGCCAGTTTTAGCAACCAAAAGACCCATGGGAAAAGCGATAAAGTCAGCTATTCCACTGGGTTAGTTTTACAATTATGTAATCCGAAATCATTAATTGCAGTTGTCCCCATTACAACCGTTTTATTTAGTAAAGCGGGCATAGAAGGAAATGCTATTTTACCTTGGTGTTTATTGCTCGCAGCCATGGCAACAGGCGCCCCTGGAATGTACTTAATGTTCGGTTCCCTGTTACAACAAGCGTGCTTAAATCCAAAGGTGATGGCCTGGATAAATAGACTAATGGCCATACTATTGAGCTACGTGGCTTACGGCTTTCTCTTCCTATAACTAAGAGGAGAAAGCTGCATACTTTAGTCTTTTGGCCATTCAACCATCAAGTCACTGCTGATTTTCTCTAGTGCTAACTCTAATGCTTCTAAAGATACGTCGCTTGGCACGGATAACTCCATGTCCGTTTTAAACAACATTTCCGAGCTCATCGGTGCTGGCTCGCAATCGGTCGAAAGGGATGTCACGTTAACCATTAAGCTGTGCAGTACTTGAGAGACTTCACGGACGATACCGGGACGATCGTTTCCAACCACAGATAAAGACACTAAAGTATTGTCGGTTTCCAACACATCGCCACTTTCAACCCGTATATGAAGGCCGAGCTTTTCATCATCTTGTAAGGCATGGATAAGGGCGTCTTTCTGCTCTAATGGCACAGATACCACCAAAATTCCGGCAAACTTATTAGCAAGGTGAGACATTTTACTTTCCAGCCAGTTGCCCTGATGCTCTACCACAGTGGCTGAAAGGCGCTCTACCAAACCAGGTTTGTCATCACCAATAAAACTTAACACTAAATGCTGTGACATAAAGTACTCCTACTCTTGTTATTATCTTGTGTGGTAAACCCTAAATAGAAACCACAGGGTTACGAAGATTACTCTGTTTCTAGCTTAGCTTTTTTTTGACGATACCACAGACCTAATGATGCCGCTAACACCCCAGAAATACTCCCCATACCGATCGACCAACGAGCACCAAAAGTATCCGCCACCCAGCCAACCAATGGTGCGCCAATTGCTGTACTGCCCAATGCAGTGGCCATTACCACCGCCATAACGCGACCACGGTAGGGTTTCTCTGTCGCCACCTGCATATAAGATGAAGTGGAGGTGGTGAATAACTGCAAACTTAAGCCCAGCAGGATCAGCAGGCCAGCAAAGGACCAGAATGAAGTTGCCATGGCAACCAGCATACAACTTAGCGCAAACATGGCGGCCACAAGAATCATAAAGTGGAAGGTCGGCGCTGAGGCTCGACTTGCTGTGACCATGGCTCCTGAAATCGAGCCAATCGCCATCATGGAAACCAGCATGCCATATTGATCTGCATGTCCTTCAAATACATGTACCGTCATGGCAGACAGATACACCGAAAAGTTCATACCTAAACTACAGATCAAGAAAGACATAAACAAAATCACAGCCATTTCTCTGTGTTGCCAAATATAGCGAAAGCCATCAAGAAACCTAGCCATACTAGGACCATTAGATGACATATCGGCTGTTCTTTTTGGCAAGCGGCTACGCAGAACGAATAGCCCTAAAAGCAGGGGAAAGAAGGTCAACACATTGATCATAAACACCCAACCACTGCCCACCAAAGCAATCAGTACACCCGCAATAGAAGGCCCTATAAGGCGTGCACTGTTAAAGGCCACAGAGTTTAACCCCACGGCGTTAGATAGCGCCTTTTCACTGACTAGATCAGAAACAAAAGCATGACGCGCTGGCGCATCGAAAGCCGCCACACAACCTAGCGCTAAGGCACAGCCACACACTTGCCATAACACAACATGACCACTGATCACCAATATCCCTAAGAGCAAAGCCAAGCCCGCCATCAGCGTTTGAGTAATAAAGAGCAATTTTCGTCGATCTACCCTATCTGCTGTCCAACCTGTAATCGGCAATAGCAGAATTTGTGGCGCAAATTGTAGAAACACCACCAAGCCAACGGCTGCGGCATTTTTATCGGACAACTCTGCAATTACCAACCAGTCTTGCGCGGTTCGTTGCAGCCAGGTGCCGATGTTTGAAATGGCTGAGCCCCAAAACCAAATTCGATAATTAGGGTTCGATAACGATCTAAATGTGCTGGCCAATCTTTTCTCCTAGTATCACTTGAACTGGCGTCCCTGTCTTGGTTTGGCCGTCTTTACGGTCTTATGGAAATTTGTGGTACGAATTTTGTTAGATGATTATCCCTATTAGCTCCTAATTTCTCATCTACTTTTACGTTGCCAGCATGGTAATAATTATGAGTATTCGTCAATGACAAGGATAGATTCTATGAAATATATAAGTTACGCATTACTCGCTTTGCTTTTAAGCGCCTGCTCTAATGCTGATTGGCGCGCTGCCAGCCGTGAGCCGGCCGGTATTGCACCGAACCCAGACGAGCACAAAGAAGCCGTGATTGAATTTTACGCAGCAGATGCTTTTAGCTGGCGTGGCTGGTTTGCTGTGCATACTTGGGTGGCCGTTAAGCCAGAAAATGCCAGCCAATATACAGTTTATGAAGTCACTGGCTGGCGAGTCAAAAGAGGTTTACCGGCACTCAATGAATATCGTACCGAAAACCCAGACCGCTATTGGTTCGGAGCAGAACCAGAAAAAGTACTGTCACTGAGTGGTGAAAAAGCCGCGCGCTTAATCCCTGAAATCACCGCTGCGGTAGCACGTTACCCATGGGCCAATGAATACACAGTTTTCCCAGGACCGAACAGCAACACCTTCCCTGCTTGGTTGGGCAAAGAAGTTCCTGAACTTGAACTAGACATGCCCTTTAGTGCCATTGGCAGTGGCTACGCAAGTCGCTAAATAAAAAAGCGGCCCACCAGTTCTGGTCGGCCGCTTGTGTTTCATCCACTTATTAGTGTTTTGTCATGCCTGGATTCGGAATAAAGTTAATCACAACTTCTTCCGCTTCTGGCGCACTCACATGAGGCTGGTTGACGCGGGTTGCCAGTTCAGGTGACTGAGCCTGTATGCTAGTGGATTGAGTATCCTCATAGCCACAAGCAATACATTCACGAAACTGTTTTTCCGCTTCATCATCACGCCAAGCGCGAATCTTATCCATCTCACTACAGCGAGGGCATACGGCTCCCGCGATAAAACGTTTAACTGTCATTAGCTCTCCACCCATATTCGGGTTAAGCGGCAATACCGCTGTGCCTTAATAGTGCATCCGTACTTGGTTCACGGCCACGGAAATCAGCGAACAATTCCGCTGCTGGGCGGGAACCACCATTGGCTAATATGGTATCACGGAAGTGGGCACCCGTTACCGTATTGAAAATGCCTTCTTCTTCAAATTTCGAGAAAGCATCGGCGGACAATACTTCAGCCCATTTATAGCTGTAATAGCCGGCGGCATAACCACCCGCAAAGATATGCGAGAAGCTATTTTGGAAGCGGTTAAAGCTCGGTGGCGCGGTAACAGCCACTTGGCTACGCACTTCGTCAATCACAGCTTGTACCGACATACCTGCTTGATACTCTTTGTGCAGGCGGAAATCAAACAGTGAAAATTCCAGCTGTCTGACCATTTGCATGCCTGATTGGAAGTTTTTAGCCGCCAGCATTTTATCCAATAAATCCGCTGGTAAAGGTTCACCAGTTTCAAAGTGGCCAGCAATATGAGCCAAGGCTTCGGGCTCGTAGCACCAGTTCTCCATAAACTGGCTTGGTAACTCTACCGCATCCCAAGCGACACCATTGATCCCAGACACGGAGGATACATCCACTTGCGTTAGCATATGGTGTAGACCATGACCAAACTCATGGAATAAAGTGGTGACTTCATCGTGAGTTAACAAAGCAGGCTTGTCACCTATAGGTGGCGTAAAATTACAAACAAGATACGCAACCGGTAGCTGTAGGCGATTATCACTTAATCTTCGACGCGTTCGGCAAGAGTCCATCCATGCACCACCACGCTTTGCTTCACGGGCGTATGGGTCAAGATAGAAGCGTGCAACATCTTCTCCTTCTTTACTGATGGTAAAGAGCTTCACATCTTTGTGATAACTATCGAAGTCTTGCTCCTCTCGGATTGCCACGCCGAATAAGGTTTGTGCCACGTGAAACAATCCAGACAATACTTTGTTCATTGGGAAGTAAGGTCTTAGCTCTTCTTGGGACAAGCTGTATTCGTGTTGGCGTAGCTTTTCCGAGTAATAGGACATATCCCAAGCATTAAGGTTTTCCACTTCATACTCTGCTTTGGCAAAGGCTTTTAGTTGTGCCAAGTCTTGCTCTGCGGAAGGTTTTGAGCGGCTGGCTAGATCATTTAGAAAATCAATCACTTGCTGACCGTTGTCGGCCATTTTCGTCGCTACAGATAACTCGGCATAGTTCTCAAACCCCAAGATTTCTGCCATTTCATGGCGTAACGCTAAAATCTCGTCGATAAGACCCGCGTTGTCGAATTTCGCCTCGCCACCTTGATCAGAAGCGCGAGTCGCATAAGCGCGATACATTTCTTCTCGTAATGGAGCGTTATCTGCATAGCTCATCACAGGGATATAAGAAGGTAAATCAAGCGTGAACAACCAGCCATCTAAGCCCTTAGCCTGTGCCATTTGTTTTGCTTGATCAAGAGCCGACTCAGGTAAGCCAGACAATTCGCTCTCATCAGTAATATGCTTGCTCCAAGCTTGCGTTGCGTCCAACACATTTTCACCAAACTGGCTGCCTAGCTCGGACAGTCGCTGACTAATTTCTGCATAACGCTGTTTTGCTGCCCCTTCTAAACCTACACCAGACAGTTCAAAATCTTTAATCGTTTGTGTTAGCGCTTCGGTTTGTGCCACCGATAAATGCTTAGCTTGATCACTTTCTGCTAAGGCTTTATAGGCTTGGTAGAGAGCTTTGTTTTGCCCCAGTTCAGTATAAAACTGAGTCAGCTTAGGTAAGCAAGCATTGTAGGCTTCACGTATTTCAGGGGAGTTTTTTACGGAATTTAAGTGACTTATAGGTGACCAAAAATTATTTAGATCATCGTGTAGCTGATCTAACGGTAACACTAAACTTTCCCATGTAGGCTGGGTATTATTCGTAACACAAGCTTCAATTGCTTGCTGGTTATGGGCCAGTATCTTGTCCAGCTCGCTTTCTATTGTCTGTACTTTAACCGCTGAAAAAACAGGTAAACTGGTCGCGTCCCAAACAGATTGTGACATAACATGATATCCTTTTTTAAATAAGTATATTGGGCACGATATAACGGGTTAATGGACTCACATCCAATGTGTGAGACAGCAGTGCTCACGTGCCAAACTGTTTTTAAACTATACCTATTAGATAGGTAGTAATTGTGTTTTTTCAATGAATAAATAACTATTAGGTTAATAACAAACAACCTTGCTCAATCAATATAGAGAAACATTATGGTGATGAGATCTTTTCGAGGCAAAACCCCTCAACTTGGCCAACGGGTTTGGATTGATGAAAACGCAGTAGTGATTGGCGATGTGCAAATTGGCGACGACAGCTCGGTTTGGCCCCTAGTAGCGATTCGTGGTGACATGCACAGTATTCGCATCGGCGCTCGTACCAGTATCCAAGATAACTCATGCTTACACATCACTCACGCCAGTAGCTACAAGCCTGAAGGTCATCCGCTCGTCATAGGTGACGACGTCACCGTTGGTCACATGGCTATGCTCCACGGCTGCCAGATTGGCAATAAAGTATTGGTTGGCATGGGTACAACCATACTAGATGGTGCAGTGATTGAAGACGAAGTTATTATCGGCGCAGGCTCCTTAGTCCCACCGGGGAAAGTGCTTGAATCTGGCTTTATGTATTTAGGCTCCCCCGCGAAAAAAGTACGTCCACTGAGCGAAAAAGAGATCGAGTACTTCCAGTACGCTGGACTTAATTATGTGAAGCTTAAAGATGAATACCTTGCCGAGCGGGAACTTTCAGCCACCAATAAGGACTGATACCCAATCGTTTTAAAATAATTCATATTTTGTGTAATAAAGTGTGAACAACGGCGTCTAATCATTGAATACTAAACCGAGGCTAGAATGAGCAATGCAAGGTCAACGTCTGATATAGAAAGTGCTCCAACAGCGGCTATCTTCCATGATGCTGTTTTTATTGAAGATCTGCGTAATCAAATGCAAAAGTTTGCGGTATTACAGGTCCGAGATGTTCAACTCGCGGAAGATGCAGTGCAAGAGGCCATGATATCGGCTTACCAAAACATTGAACGCTTTGCTCGAAAGTCCGCCTTTAAAACCTGGGTGTTTAGTATTCTAAAAAACAAGATCATTGATTTGCTTCGCAAGGAAAAACGCCATTCCGCAGCCTCCGAGCTCGAGAGTGGGAGTAATAAAAATGGCGAAGAGCTCATGGATCAATTGTTTATTGAAGATGGACATTGGCAAATGAACGAGCGCCCAAAAAAATGGGACCAACCCGATCACCATGTAGAAAATAAAGATTTCTGGGTGATTTTTGACGCTTGTTTAAATGGTTTACCGGAAAAATATGGTCGACTTTTTATGATGCGGGAGTTCCTAGAAATGGATACCGCAGAAATCTGCCACAATGAAGAAATGTCAGTCAGTAATTTGAATGTCACCCTGTATCGCGCACGCTTACGCCTTCGCGAATGCTTGGAGGACAACTGGTTTCAAGTGGAGAAATCATAGACTATGATGAAATGTAAAGAAGCTACCCAACTGCTATCGGAAAAACTGGATAGGCCGTTGGACAGAAAGGAAAAGCTCGCTTTGGCAATGCACACTGCGATGTGCCCCCCTTGCCGTCAGTTTGGTAAACAGATGGAAGATTTACGTTTTATTGCTAAAGCTTATATAGACCCTGAAACACCCCACAAAAAATAAATTTAATTTTTTGTGTAATAAATCCCGAGGGCGCCACGACTAACTCAATGTAACCATAAGACATGACTGTCTTACCTTTAAAATAAAAGAGGATATACCCATGAAAAATACTAAAACTTCTTTATCTCTTGCTCTAGGTACAGCCATCGCTCTTACAGCCGTTGCCGCACCTGCAGAAGCCGCTAGCAAAGAAAAATGTTACGGCGTTGCACTAGCAGGTCAAAACGATTGTGCAGCGGGTCCAGGTACATCTTGTGCCGGTACATCTAAAACGGACTACCAAAGCAATGCTTGGAAACTTGTTCCAGCGGGTTCTTGTGTTGAAATGGAATCTAAAACTTCTTCTACTGGCTTCGGCCAACTAAAAGCTTTCTAAGACGCTTTTATAATGAACTTAGCAACACAAGCTCTTAGACAACAAGCGCTTAATAAAGATGAGGGTGATACATCACCCTCAAGCTTTCTTTCCCAAACAGGCATTAGCCTGAAAGCCAATTATTTCCAAACTATTTTAACGGACCTTCCTAAAGTAGGTTTCTTTGAAATTCACGCCGAGAATTACTTGAGCGAAGGCGGCCCAGCACGCTTTCACTTAGAAAAAATCAGACAACACTACCCTTTGACCATCCACGGCGTAGGCTTATCTCTCGGTGGCGAGATGCCCCTTGATCAAACACACCTTAAACGCGTGGTAAAACTGGTCAATGACATGCAACCGGAAGTCTTTTCTGAACATCTAGCATGGTCTACTCACAACAACGCTTTTCTTAACGATCTGCTGCCTGTGGCATACGATCAGCAAAGCTTAGACAGGGTCTGTGAACACATAGATCAATTACAAAATGCCTTACAACGTCGGGTACTGATCGAAAACCCTTCGACTTACTTTGAGTTTACCCATAGTGATCGTAGCGAAATAGATTTCATCACCGAAATGAGCCAGCGTACTGGTTGTGGCTTATTGTTGGATGTAAACAATGTCGAGGTTTCTTGCTTCAATCGATCTGCCGACCCTTTCGAATACTTGAACGCGTTCCCTGTGGACTCGGTTGGGCAAATACACCTAGCTGGACACACACTGGATGACAACCCAACAGTGCCGTTGAAAATCGACAGCCACGATGCGGCTGTTTGTCATCAAGTTTGGGAACTCTATCGCCACACTTTGCAACTCACACAAGATTGCCCTACTTTAATAGAGCGTGACGGAAACCTACCACCACTATCAGAATTACTTGCCGAAGCACAACAAGCGGACCATATTCGCCGTAGCTTGGCCTAAGGGGATAAGTGTGAATTCAAAGTTCCAAGCGGCACTTTTAAGTGAAGATAACCAATTTTATCAAGCTGTAGACGCCCCTTCTATTACCGAAAAAGAAGCTCGCCTTAACGTCTATCGAAATAACGTTTTCGTATCTCTCATCGATGCCCTAAGCGATATTTTTCCGGTAACACAAACACTTGTCGGAGAAGATTTTTTTCGTGCAATGGCGAGAGAATACGTTCAGCAAAGCTTACCGAAAAGCCCAGTAATCAGTGAGTATGGTGAAATTTTTGCAGACTTTATTGCTCAGTTTCCACCCGCCCAAAGCCTGCCTTTTTTAGCCAATCTTGCGGCGCTGGAGCACGGTATGCTGACGCTTACTAATGAAGCCGAACAAGCTACTTTGTCGCAGCAAGACGTGGCGGAAGCATTTTCACAAGTAGAAGATCCTAGTGATTTGTTGCTTGCACTGCCCGCCAGCTCAAAAATTTTTGTTTCACCCTACGCCATAGGCTCAATATACAAAGCCCACCTCAATGATGGGGATACCCGCTTGGGTGAGGTGAAGGTGGATTCGACAGAACATTTATTTCTAGTGAAATCGCACTTATACGCCCAATTGCATATCATCACGAAAGCCGAAGCGATTTTTTTTAAAAACTTATTGCAGGGCAAGTCCTTAGCGGAAGCCGCCCCAGATGAGGAAGATTTTGACTTAGGGAGCAGTCTCGCTAAGTTAATAGAGTGGAAAGTATTAACCCAAATACAAACAGCATCCCGTTAACATTCTCAATTTAAGGTGAGCCATTATGTTGTCTTTCATACTAAAAACCAGTGAAGGAATTTTCAAAAAGATTCCAGAGTCACTGATTCTATTTATCGCACGTTTTTCCATTGCAGCGGTATTCTGGAAATCTGGCCAAACCAAAATTGAGGGCTTTTCCCTTGATTTTATCGCCATGAAATTCCAACTCGGCTGGCCTCAGTTAGCAGAAACCACGCCTTTTCTATTTGAATACGAGTACAACCTGCCCCTTATTCCGCCAATGATCGCCGCCGTGTTAGCAACTTTGGCGGAACACATTTTGCCTATTTTGGTATTAACGGGATTATTTACGCGTTTGGCGGCTTTTGGTTTAGCGGCAATGACAATGGTCATTCAACTGTTTGTTTACCCTGATGCCTACCCAACCCACGGCACATGGTTAGCCATTGCTCTTGTGCTTATGTACCGTGGCGCAGGCGCTTTTTCAGTCGATAACCTTATCGCTAAGCGTTCGGCAGCGTAAAGGTTCGTGTTGCTTTGTGAGTGAGCTCTGCTGAGCCTGATAAGGTATCAGTGAGCTCACTTAATTGTTCTGACGTTGTTTCGTTACTGCTTGTCACTTCTACAATTCGAGTCACATGCTCGGTAATATCACTCGCCTCGTTCGCTTGCTGTTGTGCTAACAAAGACAACTCATCAAGACTGCTCAAAGATTTAGCCGAATCGGCCTCAAGCTGCTGTAAAGGCGCGACGACATTCTCTATCTGCTCCACGCCCACACGCATCTTCTCTTGCCCTTGCGACATCTCAGCGGAAATCTGCTCAGAAAGGCTGGCGATACGGGTAATCACCTCATCAATGGAAGCGGTTACCTCGGCGGTGTTGGTGGCAAGGTTACGAACCTCATCCGCAACTACCGCAAAGCCTCGACCAGACTCCCCTGCCCGCGCGGCTTCAATGGATGCGTTCAGAGCTAATAGATTAGTTTGCTCGGCAATGTTTCGTATGCTGTTTACAAACTCAGTGACAGTCACTGCATTGTTGGTCAGCTGCGCCACGGAGTGGGACGTTTCATTAATGTAGGCAGCAACAGAGGTAATATCCTGCACCGCATCCGTGATCACTTGTTTACCGTGCTTAGCAAGGTCGTGGGCGGCTTCTGCCTGATTGCGAGAAACGCCTACATGCTCAGAAATCACCCCTGCCGCACCAGACAATTCCCCAACAGACTGCTGGATTTCATTAGCCATGCGGGCTTGAGTTTGTGAACCTTGCTGCACATTTTTCACGTTTTTACACATGGACTCGGTTGCATCGACCACCACGCGAACATTTTGATCAATCTTTTCAATCACATCGATCAAACTTAAGCGCATGCGTTTAACACTCGCCAATAATTGGCCAATCTCACCTTGCGGTTCGCTTTCGATCGTTTGGGATAAGTCTCCTCGGGCAAACTTGTCGAGTATGCTCACCACATAACTTAATGGCGTGACTATGCTGCGAGTAATCAGCACAGACATCACAGCACCAATGAGAATGGCCAAAACACCAACACCAATAGTTGACCAGATAGCGATATCAGCTTCGCTCAGAATTTCACTCTGGCGCTGCTGCATCATGTTTTGTTCACGAGAGGATAAAGCTTGGGTTTGATCAAGGAAGGTTTGTAGTTCTGCCCGCGTTAAGCCAGCCATAAGGGCCTTAGCATCAGCTAACTCACCGAACTCTAACGCTTCTACGGTGGATTGTAACGCCGCTTGGTACACAACTCGTTGGGCTTTGAGAGATTCCACCATCTCTTTATTGGTTGGGTCTTGAACCAGTTCAGACATGGCCGCTAGACTGTCATCTAGACGCTTATTACGCTCGTCTATTTCTTTGTAGATTGCCACGCGAGCATCACGCTCTTCAAGCACAAACAGCAGCAATAAGCGGCTGGCGAGACTTTCCGCATTAACATTTACCTCGCCGGCTAGATCTACCAGCGCGGCGTTTTCATCAACAATGCCACGAATGTTATTCGACAGTAGCTGAAAGCGTGTTGCAGACAAGCCAATGACTAAAATCAACAAGGCTAATAACACTATGTAACTTGTCGTTAGACGGCTACGAATACTTGCAAAACCCAACATAAATTACCCTCTACATCTTGTTATTGGTTCCAAACCATTAACTCGTTAGACGTCCATAATCTATTTAATCCTAACAGCTGTGCTGCTATGTCTACAATGAAGCGTTTTGCTTTAATGTCTTCAAGGTAAGGCTTTGCGTGAACGAGCAAAGGGCGTGGTATATGCGACCAAGAACAAACAGGCGGCACACACCACCACACTCGGCCCTGTCGGCGTATCCCAATGATATGATGCCCATAACCCGCCACACACAGCCAAACAGCCTATAATGCTCGCCATGCTGGCCATTTGTATGGGGGTTCGCGATAGCTTACGCGCCGTAGCCGCAGGAATGATCATTAAAGAGGTAATCAAAAGCACTCCCACGATTTTCATTGCCACGGCAATCACCAAGGCCACCAATAGCATCAACAACAAACGGATGGACTCCACTGGATAACCTTCCACTTTAGCCAGCTCTTCATTGACCGTCATGGCGAGTAAAGGTTTCCAGAAAATCACCAGAAGTGAAATAACGGCTAAGCCACCAGCATAAATCCAATATAAATCTTCCTGACTAATAGCAAGTAGGTCACCAAATAAATAGGCCATCAAATCGATGCGGATGTTATCCAAGAAGCTGACGGCAACCAAACCTAGGGATAGAGCTGAGTGGGCTAAAATCCCCAATAATGTGTCCGTAGCAATGATATGTTTTTTCTGCAAAACCACTAAAACTGCGGCCAACCCCACACAAAGCACTATGATGGCGAGGTTTAAGTTCACATCAAACAGAAAACCCAGCGCGACCCCCAGCAAAGCCGAGTGAGCTAAGGTATCCCCAAAATAGGCCATGCGTCTCCATACCACAAACGCTCCTAAAGGACCGGCAACCGCCGCGACACCCAAGCCTCCCAACAGCGCTCTGAGTAAGATTTCAAACATTCTTTAAGGTACTCCAAATCGGTAACAAGGGGATCTAATTCAGCAAATTAATGATGCTGACAATGACGATGTTCATCGCCTTGGGAAGATAAAATATCACCATGCTCATCATGAACATGATCATGTTGGTGGGCATAAATCGCGATGGATTCATCAGCGCCCGGTATCCCAAACAAGGCTTGATAAGCCGGGTGACCCGTCACATGCTGTGGCGTTCCAGAACAGCAAACATGCTGATTAATACACACCACGGTATCCGTTTTCGCCATTACGAGATGCAAATCGTGGGAGACCATCAAAACGCCGCAGTTCAATTCATTGCGTATGCTTTCGATCAGATTATAAAGCTCCACCTGACCATTCACATCTACACCTTGTACGGGCTCATCCAACACCAAAAGGTTAGGACGGTTCAATAAAGCACGGGCCAGTAACACGCGCTGAGTCTCACCACCAGAGAGCACCTGCACCTGAGATTGCAGCAAGTGCGCAATGCCCAATTTTTCTAAGGTAGGGAGGATTTGTTTTTTATCAACACCACGCACCAAGGCCAAAAAATGCTTCACAGTTAATGGCAGAGTCGGGTCAATATGCAGTTTCTGAGGCATATAGCCAATACGCAAAGACGGATGCTTTACCACCTGCCCCATAGTGGGTGTTTGTAACCCTAAAAGGGTTCGGATCAGCGTACTCTTGCCGCTACCGTTAGGGCCAATAAGCGTTACTATTTCGCCTTCATTGATGGTCATGTCAATTTGGTCGAGTAATGTTCGACCATCAAATGCGATACCAACCTGCTGAAACGCAACCAGTTGTTGAGTCATTCTATTCTTCCCCTTCTTCGGGTTGGCAGTCTTGGCATACCCCTGTCAGCTCAATCGTTTCTGAACGCAGTTCAAAGCCTTGAGTCATGGCTTTATTCTCCAAAGAGGCATGAATATCTTGATAATCAAACTCCATGACATTGTGACAGGCATCGCAAATCAAAAAGTAACCCTTGTGAGGTTTGTCCGCATGGGCACAACCCAAATAAGCATTCATGGATTCCACTTTATGAATCAGCCCTGCGGTTAATAAAAAATCGAGGGCACGATACACAGTGGGTGGCGCAGAATTAAAGCCTTCGTCGGCCAGCTTAGCTAATAATTGATACGCTCCCAGTGGTCGGTGGCTTTCCCAAATTAACTCTAGGGCGCGACGGCGTACCTTGGTTAGGCGTTGACCTTGTTGCAAGCAAAGGGTTTCTGCCGTGGCTAAGGCCTGCTTGATACAAGCATTATGATTGTGATGATCCGCTACCATTAAAATGCCCTCCCTGAATTCATCATGTAGCCCCATACCATGGAGCTACCGATTAAGATCAATGCTAAAGCGGCTGCATAAGAAAAGGTTTTGCTGAGGCGAGCACGCCATACACCCTGTGAACCACTGACCATAAAGCTGGTATCACGCACTAAGACACTAACCGCCGCCAAGGCAGACACGGTAATAGCAGTACCTAAGCCCATGGCAAAAGTTGCAGCTACGCCCCATAAAAAGATATTAGTACTCATGGCAAACAACAAGACCAATACCGCCCCAGTACAAGGACGAATACCCACCGCTAAAATCATCGCCCAGAGGCTGCGTTGTGCGGTTTTTTGCTCCGCCGCTTGATGCTCATGAACTTCGTGATTGTGCTTATGATGACAAGCAGGAGAATGTAGATGTTCGCTAGTACAATGGTGGTGTGTGTGGTCTTCATGGTCGTGGGAATGATCGTGCCCGCAACTGGATTTCCCCCGTAACAGTCGAGTTAGCATCCAAACCCCCATTAGAGTGACAGCTGCGAAGCTGGCAATCTCTAGCAAACGGCTGATCTGCATGGCTTTCCCCGCTAAGGAAAATAGTTGACCAAGCACTAGCATCAGGGCGATGGCCATTAATGCTTGAACCAATGCGCAAACAAAAGACAAGGCAACACCATGTTTAACAGAGGAACGGCTTGCTAACATATAGGCAGAAATAACCGCCTTGCCATGTCCTGGGCCCGCAGCATGAAAAACACCATACATAAAGCTGGCAAGCATTAAGCTCCACAACAAAGCGGGGCTCGCATCTTGGCTAATGGCTCGAACTAGAGTCACTAACTCACGATGCAGTTGCGCCTGTTGCGCAAGCCCCCATTGAACAAATTCTTGGTAGCCGAAAAAATCGACTGCGGCGAATGCAGGGCCTGCAAGAAAAACAAAAGATAAGGCCAAAAAAAAGGCGTGCCGGACCATAACACCTACCCATTAATAAAAATTTAATTGTTATAGTATAACACTTAACTGAGAAGGAGAAGCCGTTATCGCAACTCTCCTTCTTTCAGGCCGATAGCTGAACTAACTGACCACAGGTTGTAGAAAACCCATTACGCCACTCATGAAGATTTGTGCAGCCATGGCCGCCAAAATAAGACCGGTAATTTTCGATAAAACATTGAGTCCAGTGCGCCCTAATAGGCGCTCGATTATCGAGGAAGAGTACAGCAGTACAAGCAGAGAGCCTAGCGCCAGTAACAGCCCCATAAGACCAATCATTAAATCCCAGCCTTGTAGTTCCGCACCATACACCAGAATCGTACCAATCGTGGCAGGGCCAATAATGGTTGGAACGGCCAACGGCACCACAGACACATCATCGCGCTCTTCACTGGGCATGCCCACGGCATGATTACGAGTGCCGTCTTTTACCAAGCTTAACGCCGACATAAAGAGCAAAATACCGGAACCAATTCGAAAGGAATCGAGGGTAATGCCCAGCACTGCAAATAAGCTACTACCGAAAAACAGTAATACTAGGGCAATGGCAATTGCGGCGATAATGGCTTTATTGGCGACTTGCTTACGCGCCGCGGCGGATTCGCCTCGGGTTAAAGCTAAGAACATTGAAAGCACGAAGAAGGGAGCGAATAAAAAGAAGAATTTTATCCAAGTTGAGATCAGTAAACTCATTGAGTGGTTTCCACATAAGAGACTCGCTTAGCGTTGGCTTAACGCGAGACGAACACCAAAGCCCACCAGCAGTACGCCTGTGAGGCCATCCAAGACTTGTGCAACTTTTGGTCGCGCTAGCCAAACTCTCGCTCTATGAACCATAAGAGCCAGAAAGGTTTGCCACACCATCGCTATGATAAAGTGAAGGGAGGCCATAAAAAGTGACTGAGCCAATGCTGAATGGCTTGGGTCTATGAATTGCGGCAAAAATGCCATGTAGAAAATAATAGGCTTAGGGTTCAATACGTTAGAAAGCAAACCTTGGCGAAAGCTTCCCCATGACGTTAACGCTTTAGGGCCTTTGCTGGTATCGAAGGTCATGCCTTTCGGGCGCCAAGCACTGCGCAGCGCTTGCACACCTAGGTAGACCAAATAGGCTGCACCAAGTAATTTAAAAGCTGTAAATAAGCCCGCCGAGCCAAGTAAAATCACCGACAAACCTAAAGCGGAAACCGTAGCGTGAGCAAACAAGCCCATACAAATGCCCAAGCTGGTTAAAAACCCCAGCCGCCAGCCGCCAGTCACCGAGTTACGCATCACTATGATGGTATCAACCCCTGGACTCATGGTCAGCACCATGATGGCAGCCAAAAACGAAAACCACTGAAAATGCTCTAGCATGTTACGACTCCAACGAAAGGGGTGACATAAACCAAGGAAAAATTATGGGGAACACTGCAGATCGACCCAAGACTCAACGGCCATTTCTTCTGCTTCACGATCAATGAGTGTACAGGTCTCTGCGTAGGCACCCGACAATCTAAGCAACCCCTCTTCTAAGGGCACCATAGCAAAATATAACTCGTCATCGCCAAACGCTAAACTCAATTTATCACGTACCAAGTCGATACTTTTGGGTAGCTGAATGCGCAAGCTCACCCACAACATTTGATCTTTAATACCGAGATCCAAAATATCGACGTTTTTGGGGGTCATTGGATAACCATCCACAACCATCTTAATAAAGTAGTTGTACTGATCGAACGAGCTGAGCACTTCAATCAACTCTATTTTTTCTTGGCCGCTCAGCTGGGCATTTGCATCCACATCGTACTCAACAATCAGGCTGGTTGACGTAAATAGATCAAACGACCAAGTCGCTTGTAAATATTCCACTTGAGGTTGATCCACCGTAATCTGATATTGCGAATCTACCCATACATGAGGATGCGCTTGGCTGCTCCCCAAGTAAAAAATGCCAACAAGTGCCAACCAAAAATGTTTCATGCATTACACCATAAGCGCTGGAGTGTATCTCACTCGCGCTTCTAAAATTCGTTGAAATTCTTTTGGATCATGCTGTTGAGCCAAACGTTCTGGATCATTTTTGGCACCATGCCAAGCTTCTAAACGAGACAACCAAAAACGCAGCGCAGCGATACGGAGCATGTGTGGCCAAGCTTCTTGTTCTGCTTCGCTCGGCGCACGTTGAGCAGTGTAGGCCGCCAGCAACGCCTGATACTTCTCCATATCCAACTCACCAGTAGTACGGTCACTGCACCAATCGTTTACCACAATGGCTAGATCGTACATCACCCAAGTGTGACAAGCATTATAGAAATCAATAATGGCCGACAGTTTTTCACCGTTAAACAGGGTGTTGTTATAAAACAAATCCCCATGGATGGTCGCTTTAGGCAGATCACCATGTTGAGCAATAAAAGCATCAAATTGTGCGATCTGAGTACTTAACAAGCTAAACTGTTCAGGCTCTAACTCAGACTCTAACAAACGACTGGTTTCATGCCACCAAGCGATACCACGATGGCTCTCTCGCTGCGTTGGAAAATCCTCTCCAGCAAGGTGTAATTTCGCCAGCACTTCCCCCATTTCACGACAAGTATTGGCATTAGTCGAGGCCAATTCCTGTCCGCTAAAACAATCAACGATAATCGCGGGGCGCTCATTGACCATACGCAAACGCTCGCCTTGGCTGTCTACTAGCGCCGCAGGAACATTGAAACCTTTTTCTTGTAGATGTGCGACAACGTCTAGAAAGTACGGCACTTCCTCAAACTCAAACTCTTCGAACAAAGTTAAAACGTATTTGCCCGTAGTGGTGTTCACAAAATAGTTGGTGTTTTCAACACCACCTGAGATCCCTTGAAAAGAAACCAGCTCGCCTAAAGAATAATCAGCCACTAAGGCCCGCATGTCAGAGTCCGAAAGGGAAGTGTAAACAGCCAAGTTTGCTACCTATAAATGTCGTAAAAGGGTAATTTGAAAATCCAAAAGCCTATGCTCCACAATAAGCAGGAAAAGGTCAATTCGTTCTAAGCAAAAGCGCGATTTATTCCTTCAGATAACATCGAATTTCAAGCCATAGGGAGTTTCCACCATTAATGAGCATTAAGACTGCAAAAATAATCCCAAGCGCTTAGAATAGATAGCAATTATCGCCGATTCATTTAGAGGTCTTATTTTGGCTACGGATTCATCAACACAAACACCCCCTATGATTCTGGTAGACGGCTCGTCTTACCTTTACCGAGCATTCCATGCGATTCCCCCCATGAGTACCAGCGACGGGCACCCTACCAACGCGACTCGTGGTGTCATCAGCATGATCCGCAGCCTGATTAAAACCTATCCTGACTCTCCTATGGTGATCATCTTTGATGCCAAGGGAAAAACCTTCCGCGATGAAATTTACAGTGAGTACAAGGCGCAACGTCCGCCTATGCCGGATGACTTGCGTCCACAAATCGAACCCATTCACCGCATGGTAGAAGCCATGGGGCTTCCCTTAGTCATCATTGATGGCGTGGAAGCGGATGACGTGATCGGCACCATTGCCAAGCAAGTCGGTGAAGCGGGTCGCGAAGTGGTAGTGTCCACGGGCGATAAAGATATGGCTCAGTTGGTTACCGAGAAAGTCACCCTTGTGAATACCATGAACAATACCGTGATGGACATTCAAGGGGTCAAAGACAAGTTTGGTATTCCACCAGAACTGATCATAGATTACCTAGCTTTAATGGGTGATAAGGTGGATAACATTCCCGGTGTGCCTGGCGTGGGTGAAAAAACCGCCTTGGCATTGTTGCAAGGCTTAGGCAGCATTCAAGACATTTATCAGCGCCTTGATGACATTGCTGATTTGGGCTTTCGTGGTTCAAAAACCATGGCCAAGAAAATGGCCGAACACAAAGAAATGGCCGAGCTTTCATACACTCTGGCCACCATCAAGTGCGATGTTGAATTACCCTTCAATGCCCTTGAACTCAAAAATGGTGAAGCGGATAAAGACGTTCTTAAAGAGTGGTTCACTAAGCTGGAATTCAAAACTTGGCTGGCAGACCTAGACAAAGCGCCAAGCGTTGAAACCGCCAGTGATACGGTAGATAACGCTGGTCAAGCAGCAGCCCCTGTCGCCGCCAATATCGAGATTGAATACGACACAATTTTGGATAAAGAAAGTTTTGCTGCTTGGCTAAAAACCATTCAAGAGGCTGAATTGGTGGCCTTTGACACAGAAACCACCAGCCTAAACTATATGGTGGCAGAGCTGGTCGGCGTGTCTTTCTCCGTCTCTGCGGGTAAAGCGGCCTACGTGCCTTTTGCCCATGATTATGAAGGTGCGCCAGAGCAACTGGATCGTGACTGGGTATTGGCGCAATTGAAGCCTTGGCTTGAAGACGACAGCAAAGCAAAAGTCGGCCAACACCTTAAATACGATGCCAATGTGTTGAACAACTATGATATTGAGCTTCGCGGCATTGCTTATGACACCATGCTTGAGTCCTATGTTTACAACTCAGTGAGTTCTCGTCATGACATGGATACCCTAGCGAAAAAGTTCTTACACCACACCTGTGTCAGCTTTGAAGAGCTAGCGGGTAAGGGCAAGAAGCAAAAGACCTTTAACCAAATTGAGCTGGAACAAGCCGCTTTCTATGCCGCCGAAGACGCCGACATTACCCTGCGCTTGCATCAGGCCATTTGGCCCCAGGTGGAACAAACACCTGAGCTCGTCAGTATCTTTAAAGACATCGAATGTCCATTAGTGCCAGTACTGGCGAAAATGGAACAAACGGGGGCTCTCATCGACCCTGAGTTACTGCATCTACAAAGCACGGAGATCGGTGCCAAGCTACAAGAGCTTGAAATTAAAGCCCATGAATTGGCGGGTGAAAGCTTCAACCTGAGCTCACCGAAACAACTACAAGTTATCTTGTTTGAAAAGCAAGGTTTGCCAGTCATTAAGAAAACCCCGAAAGGCCAGCCTTCTACCGCTGAGCCGATTTTACAAGAGTTGGCGCAAGACTATGAGCTGCCACGTTTAATCATGGAGCACCGCAGCTTATCTAAGCTCAAGTCGACCTACACTGACAAGCTACCAGAAATGATACAAGCCACTGGGCGCATCCATACCTCTTACCATCAGGCAATCACTGCCACAGGTCGTTTGTCCTCTACTGATCCGAACTTGCAGAACATTCCGATCCGTACCGCAGAAGGTCGTCGCATTCGTCAAGCGTTCGTCGCACCCAAAGGCTACAAACTACTGGCTGCGGATTACTCTCAAGTGGAGCTGCGTATCATGGCGCACTTGTCGCAAGACAAAGGCTTGCTTGATGCCTTCACCCGCGATGCCGATGTCCACAAAGCCACCGCTGCGGAAGTTTTCGAAGTCAGCTTAGAGGAAGTCACCACAGAGCAACGTCGTCGTGCTAAAGCCATCAACTTTGGCTTGATCTACGGCATGTCAGCCTTTGGTCTAGCGAAGCAGCTGGATATCAGTCGACCTGAAGCGGCGAAATACATTAAACGCTACTTTGAGCGTTACCCAGGCGTACAGCAATACATGGAAAACACCCGTGAAGGCGCAAAAGAGAAAGGCTACGTAGAAACCATTTATGGTCGTCGTTTGTACCTGCCAGACATCAAAGCCAGCAACGCTATGATGCGCCAAGCTGCCGAGCGCACCGCAATCAACGCGCCAATGCAAGGCTCCGCCGCCGATATCATCAAACGCGCCATGATCAAGATGCACAGCTGGCTCGCCGACACCGACCTAGACGTGAAAATGATCCTGCAAGTACACGATGAATTGATCTTCGAAGTGGCCGAAAGTGACCTTGAAAGCGCACAAGCGAAAATCGTCGACATCATGCAGAACAGCAGCCAAATCGACGTGCCTTTATTGGTAGAAGCAGGTGTTGGGGATAACTGGGATGAGGCGCATTAAGCGCCTTGTTAAATCGATAATACTAAAAGGAGTCAGATCCTTTTTATAAGATTAGTACATCTAAGTGAAGTGCAAAAGGAGTTAACATGAATCAGCCATTGATCAATTTCTGTTACAGCGGACAAAGTGGAGAAAGTGAAATAAGAAGCATGGAAATAAATGGAATTCTTTATACATCTTTAAAAGATATAACCACTGCTCTTAACTTAGAAAATAGAGCTTTAAATGAAAGGAATACCAAAAAATTATATACAACCGTAGTTCAAGGAATAATTCGTGACCTTGATCAAGACGAATTTTTACAGCTAGATAATTCTCCCAGCTCTCAAGATGGTGAAATATTTCTAACTCAGCCTGGTCTTTATCGAGTTTTATCTAATGATAAAACTGAAGCAGGTAAAAAATTCCAACGTTGGCTTTTTCATGAAGCTCTACCGGCCATAATAAAGTATGGTGAGTACCCTGCCCCTTTAACAACTACAAGTAATAACATAGAAGCCTCTATTTTGGCTCAAGCTGAAATACTACAAAAAACAATGAAACTGGCTTTTGAGAACTTTAAAAACATCCAGTTACACCAAAATAAAATTGACTCTCAGGACAAGAAACTGGAAGTGTTTGACCAAAAACTTGATTCTCTACATCAAGCTGTAAATGATTTTAAAGAACAGCAAGAAGAGTTCTACTCAGTAAAAGAGTACTTCTTAAAAAACAACTTTGATCGAAACGATATTCTAGAAAAGTATGTACAAGGAATGGCTTTATATTTATCAAATGAGTTCAGTAAAAGTGTTAAGCATAGTTTTCAAGATGGGGTTCAAACCCCAAAATTTCCAGAGTGGTTGATAGCTAAAGCAATTGATATAGAAAGAAAAAGGTTAGACTCGAAGAAGGCTTAGATATCTAATATTTTTTAATATATGGAGGGGTAGAAATGGAAAATAACTTTCAGGAAATAAACG
The DNA here is from genome assembly GCF_052747885.1 of Marinomonas dokdonensis. Classification (NCBI taxonomy): domain Bacteria; kingdom Pseudomonadati; phylum Pseudomonadota; class Gammaproteobacteria; order Oceanospirillales; family Oceanospirillaceae; genus Marinomonas; species Marinomonas dokdonensis. The sequence continues at coordinate 287,588 of NZ_JBRAND010000003.1, read as the reverse complement.
CGTTTTTACAGATTATATTCTTCATAGTAAGCCCGATTATAACATTCTCGGCAGTAGCGATTGCTTATCATGCCCTATATAGACAAGCTAAACCTTCAGTAGCAATTTACTATAAACCTAATCCATATTTTAGCTCGATTATTGATTTAGTCATCAAAAATACAGGAGGATCTGCGGCTAAAAAACTGACTTTTTCTAGCCCGATCCCAATCAAGAGATTTGGTATGGAAGCCTACGGCCTAAAAGGAAATGGAAATTTCGATTGTACAATCCGTCATTTAACTACCGGAAGTGTGTCCAATTACTTGAATGTCATGATGACTGGTGAGTCTAATACCAAAGGTACAAAATAAGAGTGGTAAGGACTTTCCGTATCCATTGTTTATTAATGCCTTTCATGGCTGTAGAAGTGAAAAAACCGACACTAGGCCGGCTTATTCGTCCAACTCCAGGGGTCTGTATGTCGCCACGCGTGGAAGAAGGATAAGTTGTGTCTGTAAAATAGCCAATAATGGTTTACATTACAATATCTATACGATGTCTATTATCTTAAAAATTCACAATGAGCCGTAAGAATGCATTTCTCTAAAAAGACTCGTTCTCTTGAAGCAAGAGAACCTGTTTAACCACAACATCTACCATTTCTCTATTAAATACATCGCGTAATAAAGCGGCATGACGATGTTGGTTTGTTCTAGTTCAGATGAGCCTTGTGTTCCTGTGAGTTTGAATGTTTTATGTGGTTGGCATTTGGTTATGTAGGATTGAAGCGATTTGGCTCGTGTACGCTTTCCACTTTTCACCTCTACGGGAATGATTTTCCCTTCTTCGTTGGTTAATAAAAATTCTATTTCTGCACGAGCGTCGTTCCATGAATAGCTTGGATCGATTCCTAGTGTGGTGAGTTCTTGCTGTACAAAATTCTCTGCAATGTAGCCTTTGTATTCATAGCTTTGCTGTTTGAGCTCTTGGTACTGGGTGCCGAGCATGTGGTTTAGTAAACCAACATCAAACAAGAATAGTTTGACTAGGTTATCTTTTTTGTAAGCGGCGAGTGGTGATCTTGGTCGACCTTCTATTGGGTAGCTGAGTAAAGCAAGTCGACAACGGCTCAACCAATGTATGGCGCTTTCAAAATCACTGTAGCGTGATTTACGTTCAACAATGTTTTTAAATTTAAACCGCTTAACCGATTCATCCATCACGGAGGATAATTGAGCAGGAATACTATTAAATACCGACTCAATCAGTTGTGCATTCACCTTCCCTGAGTATTTACCAAAGTCCCGTCGATAGCCTTCAATTAGGTCTGCTTGTACTTTCGACACTTTTTCAATGCGCGCTAAGATGCTGTCATTTTTGTTAGCAAACCAAGTCGCTACAGCTTCTGGCATACCGCCGGTAAAGTAGTAATCGGTCAGTTTATCGAAGAGTTTCGAGTGAGCCGCAGGCGAGTTAGTTTGTGCTTCAAAGGCTTTTATTAAGGCTTTTTCTTCAGAGGCGTATAAAAACTCTAAAAAGCTGAGTGGTCGTAAATTGTGTTGCTCTACTTTACCAACTGGAAAGCTATTTAATAAGCCAATGTTGGAGCCACTGGCCGCGATGTAATAAGTGGGCGCTTTCTCGGCAAAATATTTGAGTGATGTGACAGCGGATTCACATTCACCGATTTCATCTAAAATGAGCAGATCTGTTTCGGGGTTAAAGGTTTGTCCCGTGATCAGCTCTATGTTCATCAGAATATCATCTGGGTGTAACGAGCCATTAAAAGCGTCTTTTAAATTAGGCGTTTCCAGAAAATCGATGCGTAGGCTATTTGGAAAAGTCTGGCCGAAGAGCTCTTGTAACAGAAAGGTTTTGCCTGTCTGCCTTGCGCCGTCAATAAGTATCGGTTTTCTCGTGGTTTGTTTTTTCCAATGGATAAGCTTATCAAGTAACGTACGCTTCATTATGGAGTATCTCCAGCGATTGAGATTGAAGAACCCATAAAGAATAACACTTTTATGCGCATTAAAAAGTAAAAATCCACACTTTTATGCGCTTAAAAATGTAGATTTGTTTAATTTTCAGCATGTTCTTCCTATACCGTAACTTTCATGAACAGCACGACGTCCAGCTTGCTATACTTAGCAGCCGTTATTCAATAAGAGACTCTAAATGGCAAAGCGCAAACAGAGTATGTTCAATAAAGCATGGGCTATCCTGTGGCGTACTTTAGTTGTGTTTACCTTGATTCTCTTGTTGTTCCGCTTTGTACCACCCCCAACTACGGCGTTCATGCTGCAAAGTGATTATCCTGTCACTTACCATTGGATCAGTATTGATAAGCTGCCACCTCAGGTTCCGTTAGCGATTATTGGTTCCGAAGATCAGCGTTTTCCTCAGCATTTCGGAGTCGATTTTGTTGCTATCACTAAAGCCCTCAGTCAATACGATGATGGCGAAGGCCTGCGTGGTGCCAGTACGATTACTCAACAAACGGCAAAGAACCTTTTCCTCTGGCCGGGGCGAAGTTTTATTCGCAAAGGGTTAGAGGCGGGGTTAGCCATGAGCCTTGAGGTCATTTGGGGCAAAAAACGTATTTTAGAAGTGTATTTGAACGTGGCGGAATTCGGTCAAGGCATTTATGGTATCGATGCTGCGAGCCAGTATTATTTTGGCCGCTCTGCCCGTCATCTAACAGGCAATCAAGCTGCGAGATTAGCCGTGTTATTGCCCAGCCCTCGAACACGCGATCCAAACAATTTAACACCAAACCTGCGTCAAAGGGTCGATTGGGTAGAGCGTCAGATGCAGCAACTAGGCAGTGGTTACCTTACCCCTATACTAGATAATTAGCAGGCTATGGCCTCTCTTTACTGCTAGAATGCCTATTATTTTTCAGTTGTTACGCTTAAAGGCAGGCTATGACCGTTCTTCTAATGACTCCCCCCATGACGCAACTCAATACGCCCTATCCAGCAACGGCGTATTTAACGGGCTTTTTACGCTCACGGGGTTATGAGGCGACACAAAGAGACCCTGCCATTGAGCTTTTCTTGGAGATGATGACAGCGCCTGCACTGGACATTATTCGCCAGCACGTTGAAGCCAATTTTGAAGCCTTCGCGGATGAAGAGTTGCCAGATGTCATCTTCAATTTTTTGGCCGAATTCGACCGCTATCGTCTTTGTGTTGAGCCTGTCATTCGTTTTTTACAGGGCAAGGACTCAAGCCTTGCCCTGCGCATTGTCTCACGACGCTTTTTACCGGAAGGCCCCGCCTTTGACACCATAGGGCAAATGGAAGCCGTGTCTGGAGACATTTTAAAAACTGCCTTTGGTAATCTGGGCATTCAAGACCAAGCCAAGTATTTGGCCACCTTATTCATCAATGATTTGTCGGCAGTCATTAGCCAAGGGGTCGATCCGGACTTTCAAGTCAGTAGCTACGGGGAGCGTTTAGCCGCCGCCAACCCAAGCTTTGATGACCTTTATAACACCTTGCTAGATGAACCAAGTTTTAGTGCAGAGATACTCGAGCAATTAGTTGAGCAGTATTTACAAGAAACCCAACCTAGTGTGGTGGCGCTCACCGTGCCTTTTCCCGGCAATATGCTTGGGGCTCTGCGTATTGCGCAAACTTGTAAAACCATTAATCCAGACTTGCCGGTGGTATTAGGTGGTGGCTTTGTAAATACCGAGCTACGCGCCCTAAAAGACCCTCGTGTGTTTGAGTTCGTGGACTTTATTTGCCTTGATGATGGGGAGCGCCCCTTCATGACTTTATTAGAATACTTTGCTGGTGAGCGCCAGTTAGACGAATTAGTACGTACTTATTTTCTTGCCGAAGACGAGCAGGGGCAGGTCTATGTGCATTTGAACGACAACAAAGAGCTGCATGATATTCCTCAGTCAGACGTAGGCACTCCAATCTACGATGGTTTGCCTTTGAGTGAATATTTATCCTTATGTGACATGCTTAACCCTATGCACCGTATTTGGAGTGATGGCCGTTGGAATAAGCTCACCATTGCCCATGGTTGTTACTGGCGTAAGTGTAGCTTTTGTGATGTCAGCCTAGATTATATTGACCGTTATGATGCCGCTGGGGCCGATTTACTGGTTGATCGTATTGAAGAGCTTATCGAGGAAACCGGCCAAACTGGCTTTCACTTTGTCGATGAAGCCGCGCCCCCAAAAGCTTTGTTTGCCTTAGCTAATCGACTTATTGAGCGCGGTGTGGTGATCAGCTGGTGGGGCAATATTCGTTTTGAAAAAACCTTCACACCAGAGCGCTGTCAGTTACTGGCAGACTCAGGCTGTATCGCAGTTAGTGGCGGCTTAGAAGTCGCCTCGGACCGATTGTTAAAGTTAATGAAGAAAGGCGTCAGTGTCGAACAGGTCGCGAGAGTCACCAAGGCCTTCAGCGATGCAGATGTTTTGGTACACGCCTACTTGATGTATGGCTTCCCAACTCAAACCGATCAAGAAACTGTCGATTCACTGGAGATGGTGCGACAAATGATGGCCCAAGGTTGTTTTCAATCCGCCTATTGGCATCGCTTTGCGGCAACCGTACACAGCCCAATCGGCATACGCCCACAAGATTATGGCATTACATTAAAGCCCCATTCCAACATCCAATTTGCCGAGAATGATGTTGATTTTACAGACCCCACCGGCACAGACCATGACATGCTCGGCAAGGGTCTTCGTAAAGCCTTGTATAACTACATGCACGGCATAGGCTTTGAGCAGCCAATGAGCTTCTGGTTTGAGCAAGCTGTACCACCAACTCAGGTAAATAAAAACCTAATTTCACAAGCTGTTTTCAATACAATTGCCACGCATTAACTCTTTGAGCCTTATGCTAAAGTACCAATTTGTTGTCTAAAAACTTCTCTTAATACAACAAATTGGCTATCTTTATCATAGCTTTTATTTGTTTGCTCTCCTTGTGTGGATAGCCCACACTACACCTCGATAATTTACGGCTACACTTAGCTCAACTCGAACCATATTGCCTTTAGGATCTCCTCCATGACGATTAATACCCGCCTTATTATAGGTTTTGGCATCACCATCATTATGATGTTAGTGCTCACTGTAATTAGTGTTCATCGTGTTAACTTCATTGATGACACCATTACGCAGATTAACGACGTAAATTCCATCAAACAACGTCATGCCATTAACTTCCGTGGCAGTGTTCATGATAGAGCGATTGCGATTCGAGACGTTGTATTGTCACGCAATGCTGAAGAATTAACTAAGTCCGTCACCATGATCGAAGAGCTGGATAGTTTCTATCAGGAGTCGGTCAAGCTGATGGCGTCACCTAAACTCACCATGACACAGCAAGAAAGCGCTTTGTACAAAAAGATTCAAGCTGTCGAGAGCAAAACCTCACCCTTGATTAAACAGATCATTCAGGCCAAACAAGGCCAAAATCTTGAGCAAGCTCAAAACTTACTGCTCAATCAAGCGAAACCCGCCTTTACGGAGTGGTTAGCCGTCATCAATGAGTTCATCAATCTAGAAGAGTCTGCCAACCAGTTAGCAACGGATGAAACCAGAGCGGTCACAGGTAACTTCCAAAATTGGATGATAGGCCTAACAAGCTTAGCAACCATTATTGCAGTGTATGTTGCTTACTTAATCAGCGTTAGAATCCGTAACTCTGTTGGTGGCGAGCCTCACGAAGCAGCCCTTGTTATCGCAGAAATCGCCAAAGGGGATTTGCGAGGCAAAGTTTCTTCATGTTGTGATGACAGCATGATGTCTTCAGTGGAAATCATGCAAAAGCAGCTGGTTTTCACCGTCAACAGCATTGTCACCTCAGCAAATGAGCTCTCTCAGCGTTCCGCTGTGGTTGCCACAGGCACTCAGCAATCACTTGTTGCGGCAGACACACAACTGGAATACACCAACTCTGCTGTTAATAAGCTTAATCAAATGAAGTTAAGCATTAACGATATTGCAGAAAAGGTTAAGCAAACAGCCAATAACTCTGACATAGCGGCTGATCTGTCTAAACAGGGTAAAGAAGCGGTACAAAAAGTCGCTAACGAAATCGAAAAAGTGGCCGGTACAGTGAACAACACGGTAGGCCAGGTGAATCGTTTGCAAGAACGCACTCGTGACATTGGCGATATTATCAACGTGATCCGTGAAATCGCTGATCAAACAAATCTATTGGCGCTTAACGCAGCTATTGAAGCCGCCCGTGCGGGTGAAACTGGTCGTGGCTTTGCTGTGGTTGCTGATGAAGTAAGACACCTCGCACAGCGTACAGGTGAAGCAACTGGGGATATCGAAAAAATGATTACCCAAGTACAAGAAGATACGTTAGCAGCTGTGAAAGCGATGGAGACCACTGTGCCGCAAGTCGAGAATGGCTTAGCACTCACCCATGAAGCCAGTGAGTTGCTAACCAATATTCAGGAGCAATCGAAAGACTCTTTGCAGCGGGTATTGGAAATTGTTGAAGCAACCTCGGAGCAAGTTTCTACTGTGGTGAATATCAACGAAGAAATTCAAGAAATTGCCAATATGTCCAAAGAAAGCAGCCTCTCTCTTAAAGCCAGCAGCCAAGAAACGTTAGCCTTAGATCAGCTATCGACTAAGCTAACCAAGGATATTAATTACTTTAAGATCTAAAGATGAGAGCGCCAAGTACGCAAAGTTTTATTGGCTTACTTGGCGCTTTGATAGTTTATGCTCGTACATGCTTTGATCCGCATAAGCTAAACACTCAAACTGATCATTGGCTTCTTCATTGGTCGAGATCCCATAACTCAAACCCGCCTCTGGCCAGCGCACCCGTAGCTTTCTATTAATCTGATGAACGATATCTTCTATCTCTGTCGCCTGCTCAGTGCTTATGGCTTCGTCGGAGACGACTAGCCAAACAAACTCATCGCCGCCCGAGCGATAAACACTACCATAGGGCCCCAAGGCGCTTTTCATCAAGTTCGCTACTTCGATAAGAAAGGTATCGCCAGCTTCATGGCCCATACTGTCGTTGATCTGCTTCATGCCATCTAAATCGATGAAGACAACCAAGTATTTTTTGTTGTCTAACGTGGCGAGCTTTTCATCCAATGAAAAGCGGTTACCCACTTTCGTAAGAGAATCTATTCGCGCTTCAAATAAGATTTGTTGGTACTCATTTTGGCGCAATTTAAGCCACTCGGATAAAGACAAAACAATACAAACACAATCAATCGCTAGAGCAACTAAAACCACCAGCTCTGGGTAGACTAAACCCTGAATAATATGGGTATGCGAAGCAAGGAAATAAAACAGTGACGCACCATAAAGCAGGTTCCCTACCAGATAATATTTCGCTCTAAAATCTCGCTTGGACAAACGGTGAAAGCCCACATACAAACTAAGAGGCACCCAAATCATAGCGATAACATGGGATAAGTAAAACGCCCACTGAAAAGGAGTAAACAGCATAAATACACCAGTACCTAGGCACATTTTAGTGAATAGCATAAGGTGTTTCGCTAAACGAGGGGCAGTCTCCTGTGTATCAAACAACTTACGAGTAAATAGCGCCGCAAAAGCAATCGCGAGTGGGAATAAATACATACCACCATAAGCTAAATTGATCGGTAAAGGCCCTAATAGGCTGCCCATTAAGCCAGCCGCCATCGCCCAACCAATACCATGTAGGCCTACATAACCAGCACATAAAATGGACAAACTTTGTTTGGTTCTCATGCCAAATGCCAGCGAGATTAATGCCAAGGTTAACATGACAGTCACAGCACCACTGGTTACAGTATTGACGATAAACTGGTAATGATAAAAGCTTTGCGCTGAATGAATGACAATGGGCGCAGGTGTTGGGTAATGCTTAGCTTTAATACGTATCCATAACCTACCGCTTTCATTTGCCTGAAGAGCCAGAGGGAAGCTTTGTACATGCATGGCTTTTGGGATGGAGAAGGCATCCAGTTGAGAGAAGTTCGCGATGTATTTCAGTTTGCCGTTTTCTGGCTGCCAATAAGCATCCCCTTCATCCATAAAATTAGCCGTTAATACCACATACCAGGTTTGCGTACGACTAGAGGTAATCGGTATATCCGTCACATAGACACCTGAATGACCCACAATCGATGCATTAGCAGTGTTTGACGTGTCGTTTTCCCAAGGAGGAAGTAAGGAGCCATTAGACGTACCATCAAGGGAACGCCATAAGCCGCTATCTTCAAATTCGATAGATTTGCCAGATAAGTTTACAGGCTCCTGCCCTACACTCTGATGGGAAAAGAGAAACACCAAGAAAAAAATTAAAAAGCGCATGGGAAAAACAAAAAACGGCATATTTTATCGAGCGAAAGCAAATGTGAAGGTACAACTTTAGTATAAAAAACAGGCAATAAATAGCCTAATCTATCGTCTTAGATTCAGTTGTTATCAAATATTGATTCAATTTCCCCAACAAACCGCTAGACTATTAAGCATAAAATAATAAAAGCGTCACCCTGCATAACTTTTATCATGACAAGGGATGAGCAGAATTATGCCTCTACGACTCGATATAAGGTATTCAAAAAAGTCCTTCTTATGCCTCAGTGCAATCATATTGCTACTCGACATTTGCTTTGTCTCGTTAAACTATATGAATGCCCGAAAAACCCTACACTCAGATATTCAACACCATGCTGAAGACCATCATAGAGCCTTCGATGTTGCCATAAAGATGTCTTACCAAAGCATGCTACAACTCGCTACTTTTATTAGTCAGCAAGAAGAGTGGAATCAAATACTATTAACGGGGAAAAAAGCCCTAGAGCAAACAGGCAATAGTAACAAAATAAAGGCAATGCAAGCTCGGCAGGCCCTTCTAAACAAGCTACAACCAGCTTGGGAGAAAATGAACCAAGCCTTCCAAGTTCGTCAATTACACTACCATCTAGCGCCAGACAATATGAGTTTTTTACGCGTCCATAAACCCGACCTGTTCGGTGATAAAATGGAGCATTTACAATGTGCCGTGGTCGATACCAATGCGGAAAGGCGCCCTCAATTTGGTTTTGAAACAGGCAAAATATACAGCGGCCTAAAAGGAGTTGCACCTATCTGGGCAAAAGACCCAGAAAGCCAACAAAAGGTATATGTTGGTGCAGTGGAAGTAGGTACCTCGTTCGATCAAATGCTACCTGTGTTAGCAAATAACTTTGATTTTGATGCCGCAGTTTTCCTTTCAAAACCCTATTTAGAAGCAAGAATGCAAAAAGAGTATTTGCAAGCTAGGTTTAACCGGTACCCTGATGCCCCCTACTACCTTGAGGCCTCATCCACGACCACAAAAATCACACAACAAGTATTCAACCAAATAACCATTAATCAGAGCTTTAACGCCCCCGAAGCACATGTGGTTCAAAATGGTCAGAAGTTTTTATCCAGCGCTTATTTTCCACTCTATGACTACCAAGGCTCTAAAAAAGCCGATTCGACTCCTGCAGGGTTTATTCTTATATGGAGCGATGTTTCGGATATGGTCTTGGCTTTTCGCAGCACCTTCGCCATGAATATCCTATACGGCATACTAGGCTTTATTATCATTGAACTTTGCCTCATCTGGGCATTAAGAAAAGAACACCAGCTTGTTAAGGCCGAACACAGTGCTACCATCGACAGTCTGACCGGGCTTTTTAACCGACGTTATTACGACATGATTTTTCAACGGGAGCTCAGTCGGATTGAACGAACCAAAGAGCCTCTATCCCTTATTATCTGCGACATAGATAAATTCAAAAATTTTAATGATTTTTATGGTCACACAGCGGGTGATGACTGTTTGAAGCGGGTGGCTCAAACATTAGAACAGCAGGCCAAACGCAGCTGTGATGTTGTCGCACGATATGGTGGCGAGGAGTTTGCCATTATTTTGCCCTCAACAGACTTAGAAGCGGCCGTTATTATTGCTGAAAATATGAGAGAAGCAGTGTTTGGTCTCAATATGACCATGGACCAGCCACTTGAAAAGCACCCACTAACGGTTTCTCTGGGTGTCGCCTGTAGTCACAATTTAGAGCCTGGTGTGAGTTTATTTGAATTAGCAGATCAGCACTTATATAGTGCTAAAAGTGCTGGGCGAAATCGTACTCAGAGTGATTAATTTATGACAAAAAAGGTATCTTAAAATGAGTAAGACCTATACTGGTTCGTGCTTATGCGGCACAGCTAATTTCGAACTGAAGGGCGAGTTTAAGAAGTTTTTCTTGTGCCATTGTAGTCGTTGCCAAAAAACATCGGGGAGTGCCCATTGCGCTAATTTGTTTGCTCCTGGGGCACAGCTTAACTGGTTGAGTGGTGCAGAAAACCTACAGTTTTATCAGCATCCAGAAACAAACTTTAGCTTAACCTTCTGTCGCAGCTGCGGTTCAAACCTGCCAACAGATCTCCCCGCTCGCGGTTTAGTAAAAGTGCCTGCCGGGAGTTTAAATACGCCTGTGGAAATTAGCCCGCAAGCTCATATTTTCACCGACAGTCGCGGTAACTGGGACCAAGGTTTCGTAGACGTACCTAGCTTTGAGAAGATGCCGAGTTAAACACACGTATTTCTTGTAACCTCTGAGAGAGTCCTTCAAACTAAGGCTCTTTCAGGTTATTAAGTGTTAATTAGGTTGTTCCCATGAAATGTCCCAACTGCCAGACAAAACTCCCCTTTTCCTCGCTTAAAAAAAGCTTACGTAGAGTGCAACCATGCCATGCATGTGATGAAGGCTTCTTAGTCACACTCAGCATGAAACGCATGCTACTGCTGATCATTCCGGTGGCGTTTAGTCTGGTGATGATCCGCCCTATTAGCCTACATTGGGGTCTTCCACCCTCCATGTTCACCGCGCTAATCATTGTTCTTTACGGACTCTCTTGTTTAACCCTGGTAAAACGATCTCCTCGTTAACCCTTCCTTCTGTAAAAGAGCATTAAAGATGAGTTTTTCAGCACTTGGCCTGCATCCCACGTTATTGGCAACATTAGAAAGTTTGCAATACCAACAGCCGACCGATATTCAACGTGAGGCCATTCCAGAAGTGTTGGCGAATCATGATGTTATGGCAGGTGCACAAACAGGCACGGGTAAGACAGCTAGTTTTGTTTTACCCCTCATACACCGTTTACTATCTGCGCCACTAGAAAACCAGATTCATGGCTTAATTCTCACCCCCACTCGGGAGTTGGCCCAACAGGTCCATCAGAGCGTCTTGAGGTATGCCCAAGATACAGAAGTAAAATCCGTTGTTGCCTACGGTGGTGCCAGCATTAACCCACAGTTAAGCGCTCTACAGGCGGGTTGCCATATTCTCGTAGCAACCCCAGGACGATTATTAGAGCTGCTAATGAAAGGTTTAATTGATGTTAGCCAGCTGCACACTCTGGTGCTAGACGAAGCAGATCGCATGCTGGATATGGGTTTTATCATTGATATACAACGTATTTTAAAAAAGCTACCCAATGAAAAACAGACCCTTTTCTTTTCTGCCACCTTTAATGACGAAGTCTTCACCCTAAGTAAGAGCCTACTTAGGCAGCCCAAGCTGATTGAAGTTAGCCAGAGAAATACTCGTGTCGATAAAATAGAACAGCGCATTTATAGCCTAGATAAGGACAAGAAAAGTGCCTTTATCTCCTATTTAATTGGTTCAAAGAATTGGCAACAAGTGCTCATTTTTACGCGCACCAAGCAAGGTGCGGACGAACTTGCCAAAGAGATGCTCAAAGACGGTATCAAGGCGCAAGCTATTCACGGCGACAAATCTCAAGGTGCACGAGACAAAGCGTTGCAAGCCTTTAAAAATGGTGAGGTACGCGCCTTGGTAGCAACAGATGTTGCAGCCCGTGGCCTTGATATCGAAGCCTTAGGTTATGTCATTAACCATGAGCTTCCCTATAATGCGGAGGATTATATCCATCGCATTGGCCGTACTGGCCGTGCAGGGGAAGCTGGGCTCGCTATTTCACTTGTGTGTGAAAAAGAACGTTACTTGTTAACGGACATTGAGAAGCTATTAGATGAGTCATTTATTTGCCAGTGGTATCCAGGCTTTGAACCTCGGCAAGATCAGCAAACAGGTAAGCCTAGCCGAGCCCCCTCTAAAAAGACTTTGCGCGCCAAAGCTCTAGGGCAAAGCCGAGGCAACAAACACAAGAATAGGCGTCGATAGTAGACGCTTATATACCCTGAGTAAAAACACTCTTATCTGTATTTCTAATGCTCAAAAAGCGCTCAACTGGTGAAAATCCTGTATAATGCTGCGCAGTTTCGCCTCTTCAGTACACGATAATAAGAATTTACTCATGCACAAACAGATAGATACTGATCTGCAAAATACCACCACCCTTAATCCGACGCTGTTTCGTCGCTTATTGCTACTCGCTATTTTTTGCTTTTCAACTATCTGGGCAGTGGATTCAAACAGCGCCATGATCGCTACATTTGATGCCCATGCTTACCCTCTGTGTATTGCGGCCTTTGTGTTTGTGTATCTTCTTAGCCTGCTTAGTAAGATGAGCCAAGAGCGCTTATTTTTATTCACCTACTTTATCGTCGCCAGTTACCTTTTAAGTTCGAGTATTTGGCATCATGCAGGCGAGGGTGGCTTGTATTCCAATGCCGCTCAATGGCTGGGGCTAAATTATGTTATCGCCTACTTATTCTTAGAAGTGAGAAGAGCCGCAACCATAACCATCATCGTCTTTGTCTTCACAGTGCTAGGGCATTATTTGGCTCTTATCCAGCATCATAATGTGTCTGACTCGATAAGCGTTGTGATGAACATAGCCGTTGCCCAGTTTGCTTACATTGTTCTGCTCTGGACAGTCGTCAAATTACGCATCAAGGCACTTCAGGTTGTTGAGAAAGTAAACATATTAGAAGACCTTGCTTATATCGACCTGGTCACTCGCATACTCAACAGACGTGGCATCGAAAATATTTTCCAAAAGCTGCAACTAGATGAAAATCATGATCAGAGCAATTACGCTATTTTGCTCATTGATATTGATCATTTTAAACAGGTAAACGACCAGCATGGCCATCTCGTGGGTGATGCGGTATTAACTAGCGTTGCTGCCAAGTTGCGTCGTATTATTCATAACACAGATGTGATTGGTCGATGGGGCGGGGAAGAGTTTTTGGTATTAACCTTGGATCGTACCACAGAGCAAACTCTTGCTCTGGCTGAGAAAATCCGCGCTGAGATCGAAAGTTTTGAACTGCCTCCTTGTTCAGGGGTTACCGTCAGTATTGGCATTGCGTTCTCATCGCAAGCCAGTTCAACCACTGAGGTATTTACTGTTGCTGACAAGAATTTATATGTTGCCAAGAACTCTGGGCGTAATAATGTTCTGCATTCTTTCCCAACCCTGAAAAAAAGCAGCGCATCAGATAAGCCCAGTGCGCTATAATCGTTTTAACTTCGCCACCTAACTCTTATTTGGAGAAATCTATGAGTAAAGAAAGACCGGTTAACCTTGATATTGCAACCATCAAGCTACCAATAACCGCCTTCGTGTCTATCTTACATCGCGTGTCGTCTGTCATTTTATGGGTAGGACTCGCTATATTTTTACCTGTGTTATTGGTTTCCTTATCTTCTGCAGATGGGCACCAGTCTATGAAAGACTTTTTCACAGGTCATTTCTTAGGGCAGTTCATTGTCTGGGGACTATTAACCGCATTGGGCTATTACGTTTGCGCCACCAGCAAGCACATCATTCAAGACTTTGGTCATTTCGAAGAACTTGAATCTGGCAAGCAAATCTCAGTTGCAGTACTGGTGGTCGCCGGTTTACTTAGTATTCTTTCAGGAGTTTGGTTATGGGCGTAACATCAGCAAGCAGTAAACGCAGTGGTACAAGGGAATGGCTTTTCCAACGCATCGCCAATGCCGCGATTTGTTTATGGGCGATTGTTTTTATTAGCCAAGTGATCTGTGTTGGCGCCTCGTATGAGGAATGGCAGCAACTGTTCTCTCCTCTATGGTTCAAGCTCTATTCTAGCGTGACCCTATTGGTAATCTGCTTAAACTCCGTTTTAGCCGGCTGGCAGATCGGAACAGACTATATTAAGTCACCAGCCATGAATGGCACATACCTGCTGGTTGTCAAAGCAGGTAGCTTAATTTATGCATTACTAGGGCTTTACATTCTCTGGGTGCTTTAAGCCTCTGGCAGATAGGAGCAAAGACGAGTTTGCTGCTATCTGCCACCTCCCGAGCTTCACTCTATCGAAGCCCTATTCCCTAAGATTCATCCAACCAACATATATCCTGAACCACTTTTCATAAGTATTTTATTGGGAACTGTTGGAGACATTTTTACTCTGTCGCCAAACTCATCTATCATCTGTCTCGTGTATAAGGAGAAGCATGAAAATCCCAAAAAGAATACAACCTCTTATTGAAGATGGTTTGGTCGACGAAGTATTACGACAATTAATGAGCGGTAAAGAAGCAACGGTTTATATCGTTCGCTGTGGCTCAGATATTCGTTGTGCCAAGGTTTACAAGGATGCAGGCAAGCGTAGCTTTAAACAGGCGGTTCAATATCGCGAAGGTCGAAAAGTACGCAATAGCCGCCGTGCCCGTGCGATGGAAAAAGGCTCTAAGTTTGGTCGAGAAGAACAAGAGTCCCTATGGCATAGCGCTGAAGTAGACGCCTTATACAAATTGGCTGACGCTGGCGTCAGAGTTCCCAAACCATACGGTTGTTTCGACGGTGTGCTGCTTATGGAGCTGATCCGAGACGACGACGGTGAAGTGGCTCCACGCTTAAACGATGTTTCCATGTCCGCGGATCAAGCAAGAGAAGACTTTGCCGACATTATTCGAGACATTGTGCGCATGCTCTGTGCAGGCTTAGTACATGGTGACTTATCTGAGTTTAATGTCTTAGTCGATGCCTATGGTCCTGTCATTATCGACCTACCCCAAGCGGTCGATGCTGTGTCTAACAACCATGCGGAATGGATGTTAGAACGAGACGTTAACAATATGCGCGATTACTACGGACAGTTCGCTCCAGAACTGCTCTCCACTCAGTTTGCAAAAGAAATCTGGGCTATCTATGAGTCAGGCAAACTGACCCCAGACACAGAACTCACTGGACTATTTGATGAACCAGAAGATGCCGCCGACGTGGACTCAGTACTTTTGGAGATCAAAGAAGCCTTTGCAGAAGAACAAGAACGCTTAGAACGCATCAGTGCGGCTAACGAAGAATAAAAAGATCGTCTGAAAAATAGACAGAAGCGCTAGTTAATGTATAATCTCGCTCCGCATTCGATCATGGATCGCATGTTTATCATGAAAGTTGGAGTTTTTGTCTAAATACTATTTTAAGCAAACACTTCCCTTTGGGTTCCCTCACCCCAAACTAACGAAAAAGGCCACAATATGAGTCAATTCAATCAAGCTCAACTGAGCAAGGCACTGCTTTACCTTGCTGGGTTTCACCTGCTAATCATTGCTTCTAGTAATTACCTAGTGCAAATCCCATTTACCATTTTTGGTTTCCACACCACGTGGGGCGCGTTTAGTTTTCCGTTCATCTTTCTAGCAACCGATTTAACGGTCAGAATTTTTGGTGCGCAACTGGCAAGAAGAATCATCTTTTTTGTTATGCTGCCTTCACTAATTTTGTCTTATGCTATCTCTGTGTTGTTTTATCAAGGCGAATACCAAGGCTTAAGTTCTCTCAATACCGTTAATTGGTTTGTGGCACGTATTGCGATTGCCAGCTTAATTGCATACTTACTAGGCCAAGCCTTAGATATCCAAGTATTTAACCGCCTACGCGCTTTGAAAGCTTGGTGGATAGCACCTGCTGCCTCGACGCTACTCGGTAACGGTCTTGATACACTGGCTTTCTTCGGCATTGCCTTCTACCAAAGCCCTGATGCGTTTATGGCTCAGCATTGGCAAGAGATTGCACTGGCGGATTACGGCTTTAAGTTGCTGATCAGTTTAGGTCTGTTCATTCCAATGTATGGCATGTTACTGAGCTACTTAGCGAAGAAACTCACTAGCATCAATGGCGATATGTCATTTAAATCTGCACGAGCGTAAAGCGAGTTTTATCAAAAAAACGACTGACATAGCCTATGTCAGTCGTTTTTTTATGCCTACAGAAACTACCAAACATCCCCTGCGACAGCTTTATGCGCCAAGTATAGTCGCAGCTCAAATTCTAGCTGGTGATAATCCTGATCCATGTGACAACACAGACGATAGAAAGCTTTGTTGTGCTCTTTTTCTTTTAAATGGGCCAATTCATGCACTAAGATCATTCTCAGCATGGCTTCTGGGGTGTTTTTAAAAAGGCGAGATATCCGTATTTCATGCTTGGCTTTTAGCTTGCTGCCTTGCACTCTAGAAACATAAGTATGCATACCTAAAGCGTTGTTGATGACGTGTATTTTATCATCGTAAACAACCTTACTGATGGGTGAAGAGCTACGCATAAACTGATTTTTAAGAGCCATGGCATAGTCGTATAACTGCCGCTCTGAACTTAGATCATGGGCTTGAGGGTATTTTTTCAGTAACCAATCTGCCGATTTACCTGATGCAATTAAGGAATGGACTTGTTGCTGGATTTGGGGACTATAGGCCCCCAAATAACGCTTAACATTCGTAGCAAGGGTTTGATCCGAAGAAGACATAGTTATTATTCTTTCACACGATAAGGAGTGGCTCAAAGGTCTCTAAAACAACACAGTTGCGGCCACCTTCTTTAGCTTTATATAAGGCTTTATCTGATTTAACCAGTAATGAATCTATCGAGCATTTATCTCCTTGCTGGGTATACGCAACCCCCAGTGAAGCAGTAAATGTAATAGCTACTTGATCATCACTGACCACACTCAAAGATGCTAACTTACTGCGTAAGCGCTCGGCAACTTCCAACACTTGTGACTGGGGTGTATTCGACAATATAACAGCGAACTCTTCCCCGCCCATACGACCGATAATGTCATCGCTGCGCAACTCTTCTGTACATGCGGAAGATAGCGCCTGTAGCACCATATCACCTACTTTATGACCGTATTGATCATTCACCTCTTTAAACAAATCAACATCCATCATGATCATTGCCAATGAATGATGGCCCACTCTTGCCGCTTCAATTGCAGCCTCTGCTTGCTCGAAGAAATAGCCTCGGTTTGCCAGCCCAGTTAGATGATCATAATAAGCACGATACTGAAGAGCTTGATGGTTTGTACGGTTTTCAATGGCTATGCTGGCAAGATTACTCGCAAAGTTAATAAGTTCAATATCTTTTTCGGAGGGTGCTGTGGGCTTAGTATGATAGATCGCGAAAGTCCCTATTACTCGCCCATTCGTTCCCCTTACAGGTTGTGACCAGCAAGCAGCTACACCAGCATCACGAGTAAGCGGCAAGTAGGCTTGCCAGTTTTCATGGTTATTAATGTCTTCAACCACTACCCGCTTATTGAGAAAAGCCGCTGCTCCGCAAGAGCCAACGTTTGCACCAATCTCAATACCATGAATCGCATTATTATAGGAGTCCGGCATATCTGGCGCAGCGCCTACCATTAGCCGCTTGCCTGATTCATCTAGTAACAGAACACTGCAAAGAGAGTCGGGAATTTCATCTTGTACTTTCTTAACGATGGCATCTAGCATTTCTGGCAGGCTTGAGCCTGTCACAACCATATCCAGCATTTCACTGCGCAAGCGTAAACGCTGAGAGGTAACCCAGTAATCCGTAATATCAACAAAATGAATAAGTCGCTTATTACCTACAATTTTGTAGCGTAAGCGCACATAACGGGCACGATTATCTTTACAGCGTACCTGAAGTTCTAACTGAGCGGCGGGTAACCCTTGATCTTGTCGCTTATCTTCTGCTTCTCGCCAAGGTAAAAAAACATCTTTGAGGAAGGTCGCATCAGGGTAAAAGCTATTTAACCAGACATTAGAGTCTTTAACATCTTCCAGTGTGTAGCCAAATAAATCGACAAAGGCGGGGTTCACATACTCAACTAGTTGCGTCAGGCGATCACTCCATGCGATCGCCACAGTCGTCGCGTTCAGTACATCATCTAACTTAAGTACATCATCTACCTTAGCATCCATATAATATTCCATTTATTGAACAACTAAGCCTTTACGGTCAGTTTGATATTGTAGGACTAATAAAATAAAACCATACCAGAATCTACAACAAAGACCATAAAATTAAAGTTTAAGGCAGTTCTAAATAACGCTCAGCTTCCTCTCTTCCCATATATTTAGCCAGTGTTTTCACCGGAACATCTTTCAAGTTCACCACGATTAAACCGTCTAGGGTATCGTTAAAATCTGGGTCCACATTAAAGCAAACCAGTTTACCGTTCATCTTTAAATACTGACGTAACAAGATGGGCAAACCTTTACCAGACTCCATTTTTGTCAGTACTTTCGACAATAACGTAACACTGGCTAAGGCAGACAGTAAATTCGGCTGCCAAAAAGGTTTTTCACTGTGTTTGAGTGGCGTTGAGGCAGCCACTAAGGCGGCTTTTTGCTGATCATAAAAATGGATTGATAGAGCTTCAGCCATTAGAGCCCTTGCACTATGGCTGTATTCATTACTGATGCTCACAGGTCCAAACAAATGCGTGTAAGTCGGGTTTCGCGATACAAAGCTAGCAATACCCTTCCACAGCATCAATAACGAGTTCAAGTTTTTCTGATACTTGGCCGAGACAACCGAGCGACCTAGCTCAATGGAATGATCTAAGCTCTCAATAAAGGCTTCATCATACTTAAACAGGCTGCGTGAATAGAGGCTATCTAGACCTCGTGCTTTGATCAACTCGTCCACCAAGCCGAGACGATAAGCGCCAACAATTTCTTGCTCTTCAGCATGCCAAACAAACAATTGATGATAGTACTCATCATACTTATCAAGATCACAAGACAGGCCAGTGCCTTCTCCGACTGCGCGGAAGTTCTCTTCACGAATACGGCCAATTTCCTGCATTAAATCGGGAATCGAGCGACTTGGCGCACAATACACCATGAAGCTACCTTGCTGGAGCAAGAGTGCAGAAGCAGGCAAAGCATCAATCTCATTTTGTAACCGCGATGGCGCCAACGCAGCAATAATTTCTTGCTGCTGCGCAGGGTCCGCTTGGCTCGTTAAGCTTTCAACTTTAGGCCCCATCAAGTAAGTATTGATGCGCAAATAGTTCACTAGGTCTTCATCATTTGTGAACTCTGCCACTTCACTATAAGGAATCGCCTCTCCCATAGAGAGTGCTATCGTTGACTCTTTTTTATTGATGAGTTCTTTCCCTAGCATGGCGGTACGCAGCATTGGGTGTATGCGTCCCGCTTGATAGAACAGAGCGCTGTTTTTACCATCGATAAAAATCGGCACAGTCGTCGCTTTAGCGCGTTTAATAAACTTAGCAGCGGAATTACTCCACTTGGCATCTGCCAATTGTGAGCTGCCTTTTGGGTAAGTCGACACTTCCCCCGCTGGGAACAACACCAATAAGCCCCCATCCGTTAAATGCTGGTTAGCATCGCGAATGGCTAAAGCATTGGTTTTCTTCGCCTGCTGCCCACCGAACACATCGACACCGATAAACAGATCCGATATTTCGGTAATGCGTTTCAACATTTGATTCGCCAAGACTTTCACATCTTGTCGATAGGTCGATAGCAACGCCGCTAACACAACACCTTCAATCGCACCCAGTGGGTGGTTGGCAACCACCACTACAGGGCCCGTTTTGGGAATATTGTCTAGACTGCCACTGACCACACTGTAGTCCACATTAAGGGCTTTCAGGGTGTAACGCATAAATTCAAAGCTGGATAGGTTCTCTGGTCGTTGCTGATAAAAAGAATCCAGCTTGGACAAACCCGTTAGCCATTCAACGAACGACTCACCAATACCAAATGGTGTATAGCGGGGCAAACGAAAAGGACTAGGACTCACTACTTCTCGCCTCTCTTTAATAATTTAAAAAGAATACCTGTATCCTTTTTTGTGTCTTGGTAAATCAAAAACAGGGCACAGAACCAAATAATACAGGCCATGGTAAATAATAAGCCGCCATCGTCTCCAACCACATCGCCTTGGGCATTAAATGCCGGCATCACGACACCTAACGGCGTGAACAGATGAAAAAAGATAGCGCCACTCATTGTCCCTAGTGCCATCACGGCACCCAAGCCATGTAAACGCGTAAACAGTAGTATGGCAGCAACCAGTTCCGCACTGCCCACTAGATAAGCCCCGTATTGCCCAAACAGCGTGATACCAGACCATTGGCCCAAGGTGCCGAAAATAAACTCCGTCTCATAAGAGCCCGTGAATTTAAAAAACAGGGACTGAACAAAAATGAATGCGATGAAAATACTTGGGATTAGAGTCAGTGCTTTGCGCTTCATTATGGTTTACCTATCATTTGAGGCCAGTTTTGATCCGCTTGGGAAATATGTAATGCTGGCGTTTCATCCCAAAGGGCTTTGATTTTTGCATCATAGTTTAGGTAAAGCTTGCCATCCACAATCGCCCACTGTTTTGGATCTGAGGGAGCGAAATCACTTTTCGCAGACACGGCCCAAGCACAATAGCCACCAAATTGTGGGGCGTATTTTTCAGGCTCGGCTTCGAACATGGCTAAATGCTTTTCGCTGGCAAACTGCCACACCGCACCCTGATAACGTGTGGTGAACTTTGAGCTGCCTTTCACAGGACGACCTTCCGTAAAATAAGCCACTGTGTCATAACCGCTAACGGCTTTGTTGCTAAAAAATCCGGTGGAGATTGGGTCCTTTGCCATCGCAAAAGAACTCAATAGCAATAGAAAAATACCGAATAAGTGTTTCATAAATCACCTCTATTAAATATGGGCTGATATTAACTGACCAAGGCAGCGGGTTTTAAAATTTGATACGTGTTCTTCACAAGTGAAGACTCATTAAGGCATCCGCAAGGAGAGCCAGCAACATAATGCATTCGCTGCTGCCCTTTCGTAACGGATATCTGGGTAAAACTAACGGTATGAGCATCTTGGCGATGCATACAAACGGACAAATGGGGCTCTGTGCTGTGGTGGTGACGATGAAAATCAATATGATCCTGCGTCGAACCTCCACATAAGGCATACGCCTGCTCTCGATAAGCCACGACACGTGGAAGGTCTACCCCAGATGAAAAGCGTGGTGCTTGAGTCAGCTTGATTTGCAACGCCTCACCATCCCACTCATAACTCCACACATCCGGATTGCTTTGCGTTAAGTCTGGCGCAAAGGCCAATAAAATAAATGGCGCAAAATGGTTTAAATTGATCTTGTTGAAACGCTCTCGCAAAGTGCCCAAGTTATTCGCACAGGAAAGTTGTTTTAACAATAGCCCTCGGCTGGTTAAGCGACCGCTTGGTAGTTGGCCTTGGTAGTTATTCAATAGACAAAGGGACAAGCCAAACTCATTGGTGCTAATCCAGCTGCCTTGTCCTGCTGGATCAATGGGCATGAGTACATCCACTTGATCCACCAACAGTTGCTGTGGCGGCAAGGCTAAAGCACGAGTCTTTTGCTCATCGCGGTTAAAAAATACCTGATAACCTTGCTCATCGAGTCGCCAAGAAACGGAACACATATTTATTGCCCCTTCAGATAGGTCAAAGTGGCGGGAGCAATGCCAAAGTTTTCATCCACCCCTTCACACTCTTGATCGAGCAGGCTGATTGTCACCTTTGCCATGGCAAAGTGATGGCTGGCATGCAAGGCCGCAAAGGTAAACTCACGCTCTAAACTCGACGTCATTTCACAGCTTTGGGTTTCGCTCAAGGTCACTTCCGAGATCACTTTCACTGGGGTTTTAAGCTCAGCACTCGACTTAGCAGATAAACACTCCATAATCGCTACCATCTCATCCATAGCAAGAGTACGTGAGGTTTCAACGGCATGACCACGGCGACGTAGGTTGTAATCAATGGTGTTAGCGCCCTTAATAATGGCTTGGAAGACATCCAGTAAATGCCGGAAGTGCTCACCAATAGAGCTGGTTACATGAGGCGCGGCCACATAGCCGTATTGCTCATCATTCAAAGAGGCTAAAAATTTATAACCTTGCTCTAGTGTATCAAGACAACCTTGCTGAACAGGCAATATCGCCTGTTGATCATCTGCTCTAGAGGTGTCGTTTAGTGCTACTAACATAGAAAATCCATTGTTTACATACGGCTTATCCAAGCCTAAAAAGATAATTAATCGGTACTTGGGTACTGTTCTGTTAACCCTTTTTCATGGCGCCAAGCGGTCAATAATGATTTTAACGTCGGTACTTTATGACCAAGCTTTCTTTGCTTTGCTCCAATCTGAAATAAGATTCGATATTGCATCAGCAAAGTAGAAAAAATCTCTTTCAGCGGTGTGTTTCTATCCCAAATATGGGCCGCTTCACTGCTGGCACCATTGATTTCTAAAATGGTGAAATCTTGCCCTGCCATAAAGCTTTCAATATCTTTGAATTTGATGTCCAACCGACCGTAGTAGAAACCCTCGACATCGCCCAATACTTCATCCAATTTTTCAGTCAGCGCAGCAGAGATATACTGGTTGCCGTCACGGAAGATAGAGCCACGGCTATGACTGCCAGCAAACGCGAGTTGAAACTCTTCCCCTGCGGCAGGAATCCAATCTAATTTATCTGTGTGCCTTGGCAGGTATAAATGACTCAATTGCCCAGCCCGTGGTGAGGCTTCGATCAACTCTTTAAGAGTGTGAATGCCGTCCCCCAGAACACTTGGCGCATACTTCAAGGTAATGGAGATGATTTTGCCTTTGCTTTCATCCGGTTGGCGCACATAAAACACACCGGCTTCGGCTTGATACGGTGCTTTTTGTTGCAATAAATAACGGGCTTGTGAAGGGAAAGATTGGATATAGTCTTCAAGTTGGCTGGCGTTCTGCAGCAATTTAACCCCAACACCTCGACAGCCTAAATCAGGTTTCGCCACCACAGGGAAAGTTAACTGAGCTTTCTCCATAGCCTCGATTGCGGCGTCTTTTTGAGTCTCGACTGACGTCTCATCTTGTTTGGTTAGTGTAATAAAAGGAGAAATCCAAGGCTGAGCAATCGGCCCAGCCAGACTCAAAATGTCATGCTTTGACTCCCCAACCATACCACTTAGATGAATGCCGGGGTTTGCGACCAAAGGCAATGCGAAGTTACCGTAACGTATACCCTGAGCCAGACTTTGCAACACAACTGGCGTGTAAAAAAACCATGCGGGCAAAAACTCATAGGGTGAAATGGTACGTTTACCGTCTTCTTCCAGAAGTGGCATACCAGCGTTAATTTTATTGGCGGCAATGTACTTATTGCCTAACATTGTGCTCATGACAAGCCTCGTGACAAAGATTGATTTACAAGTCGATTGACCAAAAACAACACCCCCAATGCGATGGGAATAATTAGCCATTGGTATTGACTCGTCTGAGACCAAACACTGGTGCCCAGATAATAAATAATGGCAAACACTACGCCGGTCCATAAGCTGGTAGCGCATAAAACGGCAGATAAAAACAAACCAACCGGAATCGAGAAAAAGCCACTTAGTGTAAAGCCCACGGTTCTTAATCCCGGTATAAAGCGAATCACAAATAAGTTCCAAAAGGCTCTGTGATGCAGCTTTTGACTGACCACTTTGAAATGCCGATTGGTGAGTGCCCGATAGCGTAAACACCGAACTTTCTGGCCATATCGGCCAAGGGCATATAAGCCTAAATCCCCACTGGC
Organism: Marinomonas dokdonensis; assembly: GCF_052747885.1. Lineage (NCBI taxonomy): Bacteria > Pseudomonadati > Pseudomonadota > Gammaproteobacteria > Oceanospirillales > Oceanospirillaceae > Marinomonas > Marinomonas dokdonensis. Next base: position 263,814 of record NZ_JBRAND010000003.1, on the reverse strand, counting down.
AATACCAATGAAGATCGCCAGTAACGCAAGACTTGGTAACATTAAGTCTTGCGTAGCTAGAGCCGCTGCGGTCACTATGGCTAAATCTTCTAACAAATAGGACAGCAGAATAACGCCAAGCATCAGCCAAGCTGGCGATAACTGGCCTGATAATAACCAAGCCTGTAAATCAGCGCCCACAGCCTAACCCTGCCTCAACATTGCGTACTTAGCGCTTAACATTTAAGCCCCAGTCGTAACTCAAGAAGTCGATATCGATTTTGCCGTTTGCTAACGCTTGTTCTGCTTCAGGGGTTAGCGTCATAACATCACGATAGTCGTATACAAAGGCGGCCAGAGATTCGTACCCTTTCCAGCCTTTCTCAAAGTCCTCACGGTACCATTTGAAAATCGAAGATAGCTCTAAAGTGTCGCCATCGAGTCGGTTACGTGATGAATCAGCAAGAAACAGGCGAGTTTGGCTCTCTAGCAATGCTTCTAGGTTATCCCCTTGGAAGGCCTGATTCGCAAGGGCAGGACAACCAATGCTGGCACAGTTAACCGCAAAGTGAATACGTGGTTCGTTGTAACGATCTGAACCTCGAATCAGCTTATGCTCAATATCATCCAAAGAGCGTTTGCCCCCCAACAAAGGGATAAACTCTTTACTCCAAGGAGAACTAAAAAAGCTGCCTATGTCCTTAATCGATTTCAAGTTAGGCCATTTTGTTAAAATCAACTCGACGGTCCAAGCGTTGTAAGCATTGATCAAAAACGCTAACTGATCTTGGTTTGGCCAAGCATCAAACTCACTTTGAGACACCTGCTCTAGGGCTTTTAAGTAAGTATTTAAGCTGGCTTTATCATCTGCAAAGCCTTGATAGTCAACCTGACTGGCCTTGCCGCCTTCAATCAACACAACATGCTGCTGTAACAGAGTGTCCCAAGCAGAATGATCAAATTGGTTGGCTGCTTGGGCAGCGTTCTGCAACCCAAACAACGCACAGAGAATTAACAACCAGTTCTTCATAAACTTAACCTCGACGCCAAGTGTGGTATTTTTCTAGCCAGTTCAGCACACCCTGAGGGGCATGAGCTCGCTTCCATTCACCCGCCGCATATTTATTAGATTCTGCCCAAGTTGGGTAGGTATGGATGGTGCCAAGGATCTTGTTAAGCCCAAGGCCATGCTTCATCGCTAATACAAACTCAGGCAACAAGTCACCCGCATGCTCACCAACGATGGTCACACCCAAAATTTTGTCTTTACCCGGAACTGTTAATACTTTCACAAAGCCGTGATCCGCACTGTCGGCAATGGCACGATCCAGATCATCTAGGCCATAACGTACAACTTCGTAAGCGATGCCTTGTTCTTTTGCATCCTGTTCACTTAAACCAACTCGTGCAACTTCTGGGTCAACAAAGGTTGCCCAAGGGATCACTCGATAATCCGCTCTGAACTTCTTGAAGGTACCAAACAGAGCATTCACAGCCGCATACCAAGCCTGATGTGCCGCCACATGGGTAAACTGATATGGACCAGCCACATCTCCTGCAGCGTAAATATTCGGGAACAAGGTTTCCAAATAGTCATTGGTGACTATGGTACGCTTGGTTTCAATGCCTAGGTTTTCTAGACCATAGCCTTCTAAACGCGCTTCACGACCAACGGCACATAGCAGGGCATCAAATTCAATCACACTTTCTTGCCCGTCTTTCTCAACGATCAAACGCTTCACATCACCTTCTTTTTCACAACGGATTGCATTGTGAGAAGTAAGAATATTGATGCCATCGGCACGCATGCTTTCTTGTACAAGTTCAGACACTTCTTCGTCTTCACGAATCATGATGCGTGATGAGCGTTCAACCTGTGTGACAGTAGAACCTAAGCGAGCAAAACTTTGCGCTAATTCACTGCCGATTGGACCACCACCCAATACCACTAGGCGTTTCGGTGGCTCGTCAAACTTGGCAAACTCTTCCCACAGGGTATCGCTGGTGTAGTAGCCCACATCATCAAGACCTGGAATCGGTGGTACGAATGGGCGAGCACCCGTCGCTAAGACAATGCTTCTCGCTGTTAGACGCTGAGTGCCACCGTCATTGAGCTTAATTTCTACTGTCCATGGGTCAACAATCGTTGCATAACCTTGCACCACGTCTACGCCCAAGTTGGTGTAACGCTCAACGCTGTCATGGGGCTCTACTTTGGCAATTACATCGTGAACTCGTTGCATCACCTTCTTGAAAGAAAAGTTAGGTTGACTCGCTTCTAGTCCATACTTTTCAGCATGACGCATTTGCTGGGCAACTTTGGCACTTTTAATGATCGCCTTACTTGGAATACAACCGTAGTTTAAGCAGTCTCCACCCATTTTATGGGCTTCAATCAAGGTCACTTTAGCTTTTACTGCGGCAGCAATGTAAGCACTTACCAAACCACCAGCACCGCCACCGATCACAATTAGGTTACGATCAAATTTTTTCGGTTTCGTGAAGTTGGCATAAACACGACGTGCTTTGATGACATCAAGTAGTTTCTTAGCGATCAATGGGAACACTCCTAACAATACGAAAGACAACAACAAGCCTGGTGACAAGATACCGGACAAGCTTTCAAGCTGACCTAACTGAGTACCCGCGTTCACGTAAACGACGGTACCCACTAACATGCCAAGTTGGCTCACCCAATAGAAGGTAAAAGCACGTAGTGCAGTTAATCCCATTAAAAGGTTAATCAAGAAGAAAGGGAAAACCGGTACCAAGCGTAGAGTGAACAGGTAAAAAGCGCCTTCTTTCTCAACGCCTTCATTAAAGGCTTTCAATCGATCACCGAAACGTTTTTGTACGGAATCTTGTAGTAAGTAGCGAGACGCTAAAAAGGCTAACGTTGCACCAATACTGCTGGCGAAAGAGACAATTACTGTGCCCCAGAACAAGCCAAATAAAGCGCCCGCAGCAAGGGTCATAATCACAGCCCCAGGCAGAGATAGCGCAGTGACTGCAACATATAGCAAGAGGAATACGCCTGCTACTAACACAGGGCTAGCACTGCGCCACTCTTCAAACTGAACTAAGCCAGACTTCAACCCTTCTAGGGTTAACAGCTGGTGCAAATCAAAGTAGAAAAAACCAGCGGCGATAGCCGCGATCAACACCAACAATGCAATTTTTTTCATTCGAGACTCCAAGGCAACTCGTCTTTGTCTATTTTGAAATAGACCTTAAAAACTTTAGGGATTAAAGATTAGACGTCAGAAATGAAAGAATGTTACAGATTATTTGATATTTTTTTGCAAGAAAACTTAACGACAAAAAAATACCATAAAATCAACAGCTTAAATAAAAAAGACTCCTAGAGCGGAGTCTTTGAATATAAGCGCTATGATGAAATATAAAACCACAGCAAGATTTTAGGCCTTGAGACAGCCTAAGCCTTTAAAGAACGCACCAGCACCGAGGTATCTAAGCGCCCCATGCCTTGTTGCTGCAGTGCGGCATAACGCTGATCAACAGACTCAGTTAAAGGCAATGACAAATCTTTGCTCTTCGCTTCGTCTAAACAGATCCCCAGGTCCTTTCGCATCCAGTCAATGGCAAAACCAAAATCGAACTCATCTTTTGCCATGGTTTCTAAACGATTCACCATTTGCCAAGACCCCGCAGCACCATGTTGTAATGTATCAACCACCTGCGCAATGTCTAAGCCTGACTTTTCAGCCAACAACAGGGCTTCACTTAGCCCCTGCAAAACCCCTGCAATGCATATTTGGTTAACCATTTTGCAGCGCTGGCCTTGTCCGTTATCGCCCATTCTTTGTACTTGCTGTGAGTATGCCTGCATAACCCCTTGAGCCTTAGCAAAGGCCTGCTCAGAGCCACCACACATCACCGTGAGCTTGCCATTCTCAGCACCAACTTGGCCGCCAGACACAGGCGCATCAATAAAGGCTACGCCAACTTTTTGGCAGGCCTCTGCCAGCTCTAACGCTAAATCTGCAGAGGTGGTGGTATGGTCCACAAGGATATCCCCTGCTTGCATACCAGCAAGAACGCCTTCTTCTCCGTAAACGACTTGGCGCACATCGTTGTCATTACCAACACACATAAAAACAAGGTTAGCATCCGATGCCGCCGCTTTTGGTGTTAAACCAAATGAGCCAACATAATCTTGGGTCCATTGTTCCGCTTTGCCCGCCGTACGGTTGTACACACATACTTGATGCCCTTGAGCAGATAAGTGGCCAGCCATTGGGTAGCCCATTACGCCCAAACCAATAAAGGCGGTTTTTATCTGTGTCATGCTTTTCTCCTTGCTGTGCTCTGCTGTTTAAAAATGGCGTTTAGACTTGAGAAGCCAAGGCGCTGTGCCTTAGCTCTTTCAATCGTAAGCCAATATTGCCCAATATTAGCATTAAGCCACCAACAATTTGGTAGCTCGTCAGCCCCATATCGAGAAATAACCAGTTAATCGCCCCAGCAAATACAGGGAAAGACAACTCGGCCAGAGTCGCCATTTGTGCCGGTACCGTCCTTAGCCCACGGTAGTAGAACCACATACCAATTAAGCCGCTCAATAAAGCCATTACAATGGCTAAGCCTAAGTCTTTGGTAAGCATAGGGCGAAGGCTTTCCGCATCTATTAACGCTAATGGCAACAACACCATGAGGCCAGCGAGAAAGCGCCCAGACATAATGGCATTGGCAGCAACACCTTGATGAGACAAATACTTACCGCAAACAGTTGCCGCCCCCCAAGCAATTACCGCGACCAAGGTATAGCCATAGCCTTTCAAGATACTCACGCTGTCGCTGGAGTAATGCCACTGGGCCGCTTTAAGCTTAAGTAAATCGGGCCACATCATTACAAAGCTCCCACCGAGAATGACTGCTGCCCATTGCAGGAAATTGACCTGGATACGCTCTTTTAAAAACACATAAGCCAATAAAATCGCAACGATCGGCTGCAGCTTCTGCAACAAAATCACCACCGTTGGGTTTAAATAAGCGAATGCTTGCGTGAAAGCGAGAGTACCGACAGCCGAGCCTATGCCGCCAATAAAAAACAAACAGCCATACGACGCCTTAGACAAATGACGAAAAGTATCTCGATAACGCCATAAAAGTGGCGCAGTCACTAAGACAAGGGTCAAGTGCTCTATTAGCACTATCTGTAAGGTTGAATAACCTGCTCCCAGTAATGGGTAGCGTATGAGTGTATCAAGGGCCCATGTGAAACATGCCACCATGATAAAAAATGTACCTGCCATCTTAAATTTCTCCTAGTTCAGTAAGATGTACAGGGGTGATGAGGAATATACCAAGCGTCCCACCTTCTATTGAAAGCAGTAACGAGAGCACATAACGCTCTAAGCAGCCTTATTCCCCATAGTGGGCATAAGGCTGCTTGCTTGGTCGACTTCTATCATCCGGACTGTAACCGTCGGCTCTGGAGTCACACCAGATCTGCTGACCTTAGTTCTCCATTCAATAGAAAAACTAAGCGCTCGCGGGCTGTTTAAAGCAAGGAAGCACCTTGGACAATAAAATCACCGCCGGTGGGGAATTTCACCCCGCCCCGAAGTTCGATTTATGTAAAATTTTAAGAGGTTAACTTTAATGGCACAAAGGCTAATGAGCAATGCAGATTTCGATATAATCGGCATTTATCAGATTATTGCTGGGCGAGTTGAATAATGGTTTCTAACGAACGCTTTAATAATGCGACGTCGGATGATGAAGGTGGCAGAGCTTTTTTGGCGCACCCGTTGATGACAACCGCATAGTCCGTTATCAAGGTTTGTTGTGAGTATCGGGTCGATAAGCCCGCTGTCACACTCGTTTTATAAGCATCTATCTGTTGCTGTAAAGTCGCGGCCTTTTCGGCATCATTGTTACTGTAAGCCAATAATCCGGGCGTCATGATATCTTGTTGAATGAAATCATTATAAGCCACTAAACCTTCACGCACTGCCTGCAAATCCTGCTCTGGGTAGACGCTTGCCATGTCCGATGTTTTACCCACAACAAAATCAAGCACCGCCTGACATTCTTGCATTTCATTCAATGAAGGCGCAGCTGCAACATTAAGACTTAAGACCAGTCCAGCAGTACACGCTAATATAGAATATTTAGTAATCATAATTATTCGCCCTTTAATTAAGTTGTTACTACTAAGATGCCGACCTCAAAAGATACCACTCACTCTCTTTAATTTAATGGCACAAGCCAATTTCAATACATAATATAACGACAAAGGAATTCTATTGCTTGTACAATAGGTAATTGTATTATGAATAACGAAAACAAATAGCCGCTTATTTTTGTTTCGAGCACAAGTTAACCATATATATTGCAGGATACGGATCGTTCTAATATGAAGTCAGCAAATCATAAGTCGTCGAAATATGGTTTTGTTTTAGAGTTGTCTGACGCCTACCGACACAGACAGTTTAGATTAATCGCACAACAACTGCTCATGTTTGGCTTGCTAACCTATTTGGTTGCTCCTATTGCTATGTACATCTCGTGGGAAACTGCGAATATTGTTTGTCTCATCTCTTGGTCTGTCAGTTTAATGTTGAGCGGCGCGTGGTTTTTATATATCTGGTATAGCCACAGTCGTCCATCTGAATTGCGTTTAGTAAGCAAGAAGCTGACTATCATTTCTCTCTGCTTTATTACTCTTCTCTCTACCTTATACGCTATCTTATTCACACATTTTTTCTACACTTTTTCAGACCCTCATCGAATTGTCTTAATGGCCGTCGTGGCAGGCTTTATTTCCACCGGAGCCTGGCAATTATCCAGCTTACCTTTGGCTGGAATTTTATGGACGCTACCCTTATGCATCATTTTTGCGGTCGCCATTTCGGTAATGCCAGCGCACAGGTTTGATTTAATCAGCCCCCTTACATTATTTTACGGTGCTTACTTAAGCGTTGCCGTTATTGCTTCATCCAGAAAGCAAATAGAAGCCTTTGACGCAGAAACAGAAGTGATAAGACAAAGTGAAACTGTGGGCCTATTACTCAACGATTTTGAGGAAAAAGCCAGTGATTGGCTATGGGAAACCAATGCATCAGGTACGCTGAGCCACGTCTCTGTACGCTTGACTGAAGCGGTAGGAAGTAGTGCTCAACAGCTGTTGAATCGCTCTTATGTAAACATCATCACAGCACTCGTTGATGACTCTGAGGCCGACTACAAACGTAACCTAGCGGCCTTTACGAATGCCTTAAACGGCCATCGCCCTTTTAACGACCTCATTCTACCCATTAAATCCGAGCACTCACCTCTTTGGTGGTCATTTTCTGCAAAGCCACTAAAAGATGCTCATGACAATTTTTGTGGCTGGCGTGGTGTTACCTCAGATATTACCAACAACTACGAATCTGCCCGAGAAATGCAGCGCCTCGCCAATGTAGATTCATTAACAGGGCTTGCAAATCGCCATCATTTGACGGATCAGCTAAACCGCTTTTACACCTCACCCACCACGCCTTGCGCCTTATTCTTAATTGATCTGGATAATTTCAAGGCGGTCAATGATGCCCTTGGTCATGCCGCAGGAGACGATTTACTGCGTGCGGTATCTCGCAGAATGACCAACATACTACCCGAGCAAGCTGTGTTAGCGAGATTAGGGGGCGATGAATTTGCCCTAATCATTCGTGAGCCTCTAAAGCCAGAAGAACTTGCTGAGTTTGGCCAAACCCTACTCAACCGTATTAGTAAACCCTGGAACAGCGGTGGTCATAAACTAGATGTTCATGCCAGCATAGGCATCGCAATTGCTCACCAAGATGCGCAATGTGTTGAAAATTTATTAAAGGCAGCAGACTTAGCCCTTTATGCGGCGAAAGCGTGTGGCCGCGATGCCTTACGCTTCTTCACACCTCAAATGGAGGAACAAGCGCAACTGAAAAGATCGACGCTTAATGATATGAGAAGAGGCTTAAACAAAGGCGAATTTGTGTTGTTTTACCAGCCTCAAATCAACCTAATCGATGGTAAGCTTACGGGCTTCGAAGCCCTAGTTCGTTGGCACCATCCACAACGGGGCTTGCTCTCACCTATCGACTTCATTCCTCTTGCTGAAGAAAGTGGCCTGATCGTGCCATTAGGACGTTGGATTTTGCAACAAGCTTGTACAGAAGCCTGCTCTTGGCCCAGTGATTTAAGGGTTGCGGTTAACGTATCGGCTATTCAAATCGAGCGCTCTGACATCATATTCGAAGTAAACAACATTCTTCAGAGTACTCAAATTGCGCCGAATCGATTAGAGATAGAACTCACCGAATCTACCCTAATGGGGGATAGTGCTTCGACTTTAATATTACTTAATGAGTTACGTGATATCGGCGTACGCATTGCACTCGACGATTTCGGTACAGGCTTTTCTTCTCTCGCGTATTTGAATACTTTTCCATTAGATAAGCTAAAAATCGACCGCTCTTTCGTCACCTTATTAGCCAAAGAAAGCGAAGACACCTCTTCCGCAATTGTCGACACTATTGCAAGACTTGCCCGTACCTTAGATTTAGAAACCACCGCAGAAGGGGTGGAAACCGCAGAACAATTTGAAGTACTTTCTCGGCTCGGTATCGACTATGGACAAGGCTATCTTTACGCAAAACCTATGCGTGCAGAGGAAGTCCTGGAGTTTATCAAAACGCTTGATTTAAATTAGAAAAACTTACTCACAAGGGGCGACAACACGTTTCGTCGAAGCGGGTGCTGTGAGTAATTTATTGGCAGGACGGATCGGTCTAGGGGCGAAGTTACCACCACAGTTCGGACATATTCCCTTGAGTACATCAGTTACACAGTCCGCACAGAAAGTACATTCGTAAGAACAAATCATGGCTTGTGTGGAAGCAGGTGGTAGATCTTTGTCACAACATTCACAATTGGGTTTTAGTATTAGCATTCGCAGTGCCCCTCTTTTTAACCAATGCCTCGCTTGTGTAAACGAATCGGTCAGCCTATGGTGCTATCAATATCCCAATAACTTCATTAGAAGGCAAGCTAATGGCTTCGTTACCCCAACCCAAGCGCTGCCAGTGGGCAACCAGCGCTCCCGATTTCCCCCATTATCATGATGAAGAGTGGGGCTTTCCTGTTGCCGATGATCAAAAGCTTTTTGAAAAACTCTGCTTAGAGAGCTTTCAATCCGGCTTAAGTTGGCGAACCATTTTGGCCAAGCGCGAAAGCTTTCGACTCGCTTTCGCTCAATTTGATTTCCATAAGGTCGCGCAGTTCACTGAAATGGATGTGCAAGCATTGCTGGAAAACAAAAGCATAGTACGCAATAAACGCAAAATTCTCGCCGTGATCAATAACGCTAAAAGAGCTCAAGAAATGGTGGTAGAAGAAGGCTCCCTCGCGGCTTTTTTATGGCGCTTCGAACCCGACATCAAGCCGTCTTACCAACCTAACAGTCAAACCACCTGCCCAGAATCCATCGCCCTTGCCAAGGCGTTAAAAAAGCGTGGCTGGCAGTTTTTAGGCCCCACAACCCTTTACGCTTTTATGCAATCCATGGGATTAGTTAATGACCATGAACTCCAGTGTGATTTACGTAAAACCATTGACGAAGCAAGGGATGCCTTTCAACGACCGACGACCTAACGCCGCCAGAACGCCCCAAAAAGAGGCGTAAAATAACCCTTGCACCGAAACATTTTCGCCTCTAACGTCATCCTATGCTGATCACAAACTGCACGATAAAACTTTAAAACAAGTTTTAAATGATGGACAGTAGTAATAACAACAAGAATGGTTAGAGTGCGCATGACAAGATGTCTATTAAAGAAATTGCAACACAATTAAAGCTGTCAGTTTCCACCGTTTCGCGGGCATTAAATGATTATCCGGATATCAGCCCAAGCACTAAGAAACGAGTTTTAACCGAAGCCGCGCGACAGGGCTATCAGTTAAAAGATGTGGACACAGCTCACTGGATTCAGGCGAAGCGAGTGATCACAGCGATCATTCCTCATCAGGAAGACCAGTATCTCGACCCCATTCTTTCGAAGGTATTGGCAGGTACTCGAGAGGCGCTCCAAGCAGCAGGTTATTTGTTGCAAGTTGCCGCCATTGATACCGGCCAACAAGAATTAAGCGAATTTGAGCGCTTTGTGAAAGCAGGCGACCAAGAAGGCTTTCTTCTCCTTCGCACTCGAGTAAATGACCCAAAAGTCCATCGTCTATTAAAGCTGAACGTGCCCTTTGTGTGTTATGGCCGAACGGAGCGAGCCGCACAATTTCCATGGCTTGATCTGGATAATTATCAAGTTGGTCGACTTAGCTTCAAACATTTATACGAGCAAGGCCATCGGCATATTGGCGTAGCGAGTGTCAGCGAACGCTACTTTTTTGCCAAGGAACGTTTACGCGGCATTCAGGATGAAGCCCTACAACATGGCATAGAGCTTCAAACTGAAGATTTTCTACACCTTGGTTTTGATGAGGAACAAACCTACATAGCTTGTGCTGAGTTCCTGCTACAGCGCCCCAAGATTAGCGCACTCATTTGCTTAACCAGCACAGGTGCACGCAGCGCAGCCCTTGCCGTTCTGCGCTTACATAATACAGCCCACAAAGTAGAAGTTGTGGGCTGTGATACTCCCCTAGATGAGCTATCCGCCAGCCTGGGGATCACCAGCATACAGCAAGCACCGCCCCAGCAAATTGGTCAGCAGCTTGCCCAGATGATGGTGGCACGTATTAGGGGTACTCAGGTGAAGGAATTACAAGTTCTTTTATCTCCCGGAGTGGTGACACCTGAGTTTGCCCACCCCTATAACAGTTATGACAACAACCAATAAAAACAATATGAGGAAGTCACAATGAAGAAAACCACCAAGCAACTGGTTGCCGCAACGGCTCTACTTAACGGCCTAGCCTTAAGTCAGCTTTCCCACGCTACCACCATAGAGTTTTGGACAACGCAAACTCAAACCGACAGGCTCAATAATATTGAATTGCTAACCAGCACTTTTGAGGCCTTAAATGATGGGGTGAGCATCAAGGTAGTAGCCGTGGATGAAAATGAAATGGCCACGCAAATGGCCGCCGCGGTGGCAGCCAATACCACACCTCAGCTTATCGAAGTCAACTCAGAGATCATCATGGCATTTGGTGAAGAAGGTATTGTCGATACAGCAACCCATCAAGCAGTCATTGACGACATTGGCCAGCAATCCTTCCATAAAGGGGCTCTCACCACCCTGAAATCCCCGACAGGACAATACTACGGACTGCCTTATCACGGTTGGATTCAAGGTATTTGGTATCGTAAAGATTGGTTCGAAGAAAAGGGGCTTGCTGCGCCAAATACTTGGGACAACATACTCACTGCCGCGAAAGCACTGACAGATAAAGACAACAATCAGTACGGTATTTTAGTAGGCACCAAGCAAGACAGTTTTACTGAACAAGTATTTACGCAACTGGCCCTCTCAAATAACGCTAGTGAATTTGATGCCAATGGCAATCTCATTTTCAACAGCCCCGAAACGTTAGAAACCATCCAGTTCTATCAACAACTCGCCCAATACAACCCACCAGGGCCTCAAAACTGGCGTGCACGAGATTATTACTTGCAGGGTAAAATGGCGATGTTCTTTTACTCTACCTACATTATGGACGATCTCGCTTTAGCCGAAGTTGCCATGAGCTCCCTTTCTGCAGAAAACTTTGCCGAGTTAAACGGTGGTACTTTTGATCCAGACCTCGTTAAAAACACCGCCTTTGCGCCTATCATTACCCATAAAAGCGCTGCTTCTTACGGCACTTTATCTGGCCTTGTCGCACTGAAAACTGACGATGAAGCGGCGGCTCAAGCCAGCCAAGACTTTATTAAATTCATGTACGATCCGGCCAGTTACATCACCTTCCTACACATGGCCCCAGGTGGCATGAACCCTATGCTGAAAGGCATTGCCGAAGATGACGCATATTTGAATGATCCTAATGGTGTCTTCAAGCTGTATGGCGCGGACAAAATGAAGCAGATTGTCTCTGGCTTCGATGACATTCGCTCCTTTTCGGTTGTTGAAGGCAAAACCTTTCCAGCGTCTGGTGAAATCTTCGCTAAGTCGGTCATTCCTCGCATGATCTATGACGTCACTATCGAGGGTAAAGACCCACAAATGGCTCTCGATAGCGCAGAAGCTGAGATGAAAGCCATTATTGGCCAATAGTGGAACTCTTGCACATCCTCTCATGCAGAGGGTGTGCATAGACTCATTTTTATAATTTCCCTACGAGAGCGCCATAGGACTTATCAGCCTTGTGGCGACGATGGAACGTCTGTCACGTTCAGCACAAAAGGATCGCAATATGTCGTCTATACTCGTAAAAAATGAAGCAAGACTGGGCCTCAAACTGGTCGCACCCGCTGTCGGCATTATCGGATTACTGGTGATCTATCCGATCTTGTTTAACATCTATTTAAGTTTTTTTGATGTGCAGTTAAACGGCGAAAAGACCTTTGTTGGCTTAGAGAATTACTCGGATCTACTTGGCAACCCTAGGTATTATCACTCGATTGGCGTCTCCGTCATTTACCTAATAGGCACAGTTGCCGGCACCACATTATTAGGGCTTGGGGCTGCTATTTTGATGAACCAAGAGTTTCGTCTACGTAACCTTGCTCGGGGTCTCATTCTCCTTCCCTACTTTGCCCCAGTGATCAGTGTGGTGTTTGGCTGGCAGTTCATTTTTGACCCCGTCAACGGTATCTACAACCATGTGGTTGTCGATGTTCTGCAGCTGACAAACACCCGTGAGAATCTAATTGGTGATCCAGATTCGGCCTTATTTGTCGTAATTGTTTTCGATATTTGGAAACACTTCCCGATTGCTTATTTACTCTTCCTCGCCAAATTACAAAGTGTGCCAAAAGACCTGTATGAAGCCGCGGCCATTGATGGGCAAAACGCTTGGGGGCGCTTCTGGCATGTCACCTTGCCAGAGTTACGCTTTGTCATTGCGACTGTGGTTCTCTTACGAGTGATCTGGAATTTAAACCGCTTTGAAGATGTTTACTTACTGGCTCCGAATGTCGAGACCTTACCTATATTCACCTACTACCAAGCCTTTGCAGGACTGGTGGACCAAGGCGCCGCCGCAGCGATCTCAGTGATTCAACTCTTGGTTCTAGTGGGGCTCATCTGGCTATACGTTCGCAAGGTGCTCAAATGGTAATTTTTACGACAACACACTCTTACAGCATGGTGACCTTATGATGAATAAACGCACAAACATGCAATCTATCTTACTTTATACGCTGGTCATCGCTTTAGTGATTTTCTGCGTATTCCCTTTTTTGCAAATTCTTTCAACATCCCTCAAACACCCGATTGACTGGGGAAACGCCTCGCTGATTCCGCGGGTCTTGCATCTCGATGCCTACAAAGAATTATTAGGCTTGATGCCCAGCAAAGAGGTGGAAGTACCTGCCAGCATACAGCGTTTGCTGGACAACCCAGCGCTTTCTGCCGAGAAAAAGCAGCTCTTATTGGCTAAGTTTACCGATGGTGGTGATATCTTTTCATTTGGTCGCTACATGCTAAACACCTTTTCCATCTCTTTGGTCACGGGTATTTGCTCTACCTTCTTAGCCTCTCTGGCTGCGTATGCCATTGCCCGCTTACGTTTCCCAGCTCAATCATTAATGGCTAACGGGGTGCTTTTTGTTTATATGGTGGGGGGCGTTTTATTAATGGTGCCCCTCTATCAAATGAGCGTAAACGTGGGCCTTGCCTCTTCTGCCGGCGGTACAATTTTAAGTTTGTTTTTGATTTATCTCATTCAAACCTTACCCGTTGCCATGTATATGTTGGGGAACTATTTCCGCACCATTCCTTTCTCCTTAGAGGAAGCGGCAATGATGGACGGTTGCTCTCGAGTCGAAGCCTTTTATCGCATTATTTTACCCCTCTCAAAGCCCATGCTGTTTACGGTCTTTATTTACTGTTTTGTCATTGCTTGGAACGAGTACCTCTTTGCCTCAGTGTTCTTAAAGCAATATCAAGACTTCCAAACCTTGCCGCTGGCACTGCAAACCTTATTTACTTCAAAAAATGCCATTTGGGATCGCATTATGGCCGCTTCAATGCTCACGCTACTGCCCGTCATCATTTGTTTTATGTTGGCGAATCGTCACCTCTCGGGTGGCTTAACCGACGGCGGCGTTAAAGGCTAATCCAATTAGGACAGGGAGAAATTTATGAGTTCAGTTATTTTACGCAACGTTTGTAAATCCTATGGCAATTTGCCGATCGTCAAGAATCTCAACCTCGAAGTAAAAGATGGTGAATTCGTGGTTTTAGTCGGCCCCAGTGGTTGCGGTAAAAGTACCACCTTACGCATGGTGGCAGGATTAGAAGATATCACCCAAGGTAAGGTGCATATTGGTGATACAGAAGTGAATGATCTGCCTCCTCACAAACGCAATATTGCGATGGTGTTTCAAAACTATGCCCTATATCCGCATATGTCGGTGCGGGAAAATATTGTCTTCGGGTTAAAAAAATCAGGAGCCGATGCGGACACCATTAAGAGAAAATTGGCCGATGTTTCAGAGATGCTCAAGTTGGACGAATACCTAGACCGAAAGCCCGCAGACCTTTCCGGAGGCCAACGCCAAAGGGTCGCCATGGGGCGTGCTCTTGCTCGGGATGCTGATGTCTATTTGTTCGATGAACCCTTATCAAATCTGGACGCGAAATTGCGTCACCACATGCGTACCGAGATTGCTCGAATTCAACATCAATACAATATTACGGCCATCTACGTTACTCATGACCAAATTGAGGCCATGACCCTAGGGGACAGAGTCGTCGTGATGCGTGACGGTATCGTTGAGCAAGTCGGCTCACCTATGGATATTTACCTTCAGCCGACCAACACTTTTGTCGCTACCTTTATTGGTTCTCCCGCGATGAACCTTATCGAGGCTCAAGTAGAAGGTGAAGAGCTGGTATTCGACCAATACCGAATTCCAGCTCAACGCATTGCCAATGTCGATATGCATACCCTCGCCCAACACAATCAGGTTTTGTTAGGCATCAGGCCGGACTTTTTTGAAGATAGCGCCCTCACCTCTCCCAGCGATAACTTATTTGTCTTCGATGACATTCAAGTCGATTTGGTAGAAAACCTTGGGTTCGATAAAGAAATAATGTTCAAGCTTGGAGGGGAAGATGCAAAAGCTCGCTTAGACCTACGTTCCCACGTTAAGCGCCAGCAAAACCTTTCCCTGTCCGTTGATTTAAATCGCGTGCTGTTATTCGACACTAGCCCTCAAGGTATGTTGATTAACGCAGGAATAGAGGAATAATCTAGGCATGAGCCATGGGGTAAATACAAGCCTTACCTCATGGCCATTTTGGGGTTCAGTCACTTAATAGCGCGGCAGCACTGCCACATACCGTCATGACGAAAAGAAACCACTTAAGATGCTGCGGATTAGCCTTTATGGCCAACTTCACCGCAAGGTGTGAGCCCAGCATAGTGCCACAGGCTAAAATTAAACCCGGAATCCAAAGAATTTGATCATTCCAAATAAACACCCCTAGAGCCAGAGCGGTAAACCCCAGTGTACACACCATTTTTAAGGCATTGGTACGCACTAGGTCATACCTCAGTGTGCCTGCTAAAGCCGCAATCAAAATAAAGCCGACACCCGCTTGTACAAAGCCACCGTAGACCCCGGCTATAAACAATGCCAGCCATGCGCTGGGCTTCTCTGCGACTTTAAAAGGTACTGTGCCTTCAGGGGGCGCGATCATCGCAGGGCGCACTATCATAATAATGGTCATCCCAATCATGGCGCTTAATAGTAAGGGTTTGAGCCATTGCTCCGGTGCATAACTGGCCGCAAAAGCCCCAACCAAACCACCTAAAAGCGACGGTATCATGACAGGTAAAATGTCGTGACTATCAAGCTTCTTTGCCTTACGAAACCCGAGTGTAGCAGTGATATTCTGCAGAAAAACCCCCACTCTATTCGTCGCATTGGCAATATCCGCAGGCATTCCCATAACCATTAAAGCGGGTAGTGTTAAGTTGGAACCGCCGCCTGCAAGGGTGTTAATAATTCCTGCCACAAACCCAGTGCTAATTAACAAGGTTACGGTAAAAAAGCTGTATTCCATTAACATAATTTTCCCTAGAGGCTATGCTTAAAAAGGCTGGTGCGGAATCATAATGGCTTAGATGAAAAGACACAAAAAAATTATATTTTGTAAAAAAAGTGTTATCGCGATATATATAGAATCAGAACCTTAAAACACCTAAAATCACTTAAATTTAATGCTTTAATCTCAAATATAATGGATTTCATGAGGAACACTTATGTCGGTTAAATCTAAAATTATTGCTTTAGTCGCTGCTGGGGTGATATTGCCCGTATTAATTGTCTCCGTAGTGATTATCAGTAATATTCGAAGTAATGCCTTATTAGACTTTGAAAGACAAAGCCAAACGGAAATAGGACACGTAGATACTATTTTTTCGATGTTCTTAAACAACTTGGCTGAAAATACAGAGTTTTTTGCTCGTACTGCAGCGCTAAAACAGCTCACCCCTGGAAGCATTAAAAGCTATGTAAATGCGCCTTCCAAAGAGATGACACCTCTCCAGAACTCTCAGCTAGAACAACAAGCTTTCGCACTAATGGACGACTTTGGTCAAACCCACCCAGAGTTAACCTATATTTGGCTTGGAACAAACGATACGGGTTACTTACAGTGGCCAACCGGTAAAAATGCCGAAAATTATGACCCAACAAAGCGAGGTTGGTACACACAATCTATTGATAGCTTAGAAGCTAAACGCATTCCAGCTTATGCCGATTCTTTATCTGGCGCACCTTTAGTTGACTATGTCATGCGCTTTGAAGGGCAAAACGGCCTTTACGGCTCAGTCGGTGTTGATGTCACTTTAAAAAAGCTTACCGAGATACTGTCTGATGTGAAGTTTGGTGGTGAAGGGTATGTGGTCATGGTGGAGGACACTGGTACTGTGCTGGCCGACCCTTCCGACCCAGAAAATAACTTTAAGGATATTAAAGAAGCGTCTCGTAGCTATGCAAAGCTCAACGACGAAAGCTCAGTACAAGAAATCAATATTGATGGCGAGACTTGGTTTGCCAAAGTTTATATTTCCCCAGACCTTGGTTGGAAATTTATCGGGTTAGTCCCTAGTGAGGTAGTGTTTGCTCAGGCAAATAGCTTAATCGTCACCACCGTGATTATTGCCCTTGTGATGATTGTGATCTTCATGGCGATTGGTTCAATTCTGGCAGGTGTAGTCATTCGCCCTGTAAAAGTGATGGCAGACAGCCTAACGAATATTAGCCAAGGGGAAGGAGATCTCACTCAGCGACTTGACGTGATAACCCAAGATGAATCTGGACAAATGGCGCAAGCCTTCAATCACTTTGTTTCCTCGATTGATCAAATCATTGGCCATACTAAAACCTCCTGTGAGCGTATTAGTAATGTTGCCCACCAATCAGAAAACTTATCGGCAAACTTGAGCCAAACAGTCAATCAGCAAGTTGACTCTGTCGATCAAGTATCCACCGCTTTCAACGAAATGGTCGCCACTGCCAATGAAGTCGCCTCTAACTGTAGCGCGGCGGCCCAAGCGGCGGAGAGCAGTGAAGCTCAAGTACAAGAGGGTAATCAACTTATCCAGCAAACCATGTCGTCATTGCAGAACCTTGAGACAGAGATAAACAGTTCTAACGACACCATGCTGGTACTGGCCAAAGAGTCCGACAACATTGTGAGTATTCTGGACACCATTAAAGCCATTGCTGAGCAAACCAACCTGCTGGCGCTGAACGCAGCAATTGAGGCAGCACGAGCGGGCGAGCAGGGTCGTGGCTTTGCGGTGGTTGCCGACGAAGTCCGGACTCTAGCGGGCCGCACAGCCCAATCTACCGATGAAATCGACAAGATGCTTACCCAGTTACAGCTGCAAACCAATTCCGCATCAAGCAAGATGCAGAACAGTGTAAGTGTCGCAAAAGACTCGGTAGAACTGGCCTCCAAAACCTATCAAGTTTTTGAGCAAATTCTCAGCTCAGTACTCGATATCAAAGGCATGATGATTCAAATTAGCGCCGCAGCAGAAGAGCAGCATTTGGTGGCAGAAGAAATCAACAACAACGTATTGGTCATTCATGATGGTACGGTTAAATCTGATGATTTGTCTAAGCAGGTGACGGCCACCGCCACCGCGCTAAATGAACTATCCAGCGAGCTACAAGCTATGGTGCAACGTTTTAAATCCAGCTAAACAGCTAGGCGATAACACCTCTAATAACCCATAAGGCACTTAAACATTCATCTTGTTTAGGTGCCTTTTTTATAGCTGAAAAAATACTTGTTCAGTTTTCGGTTGTTGTTTCTCCAAGCCATGTATTAATCTTTTTTAACACTGCTTTAATCTGGCTACCGTTAACTAACCGAGATGCTCTTTATGGTGATTACTGATCCGCAACAAGCTGATGATTTTTATCAGGCCTTGCTAGAAAGAAAACCCAGTTATGTGGGTAGCTTCTTTGTTGGGGTAGAAACCACCTCTATCTTCTGTATTGCGACTTGCCGAGCCCGCAAACCGAAGCGCGAAAATGTCACCTTTTACACCACCCTCAAAGAAGCCATGGCAGCAGGCTTTCGGCCTTGCAAAGTGTGTCGGCCCACTGAAAATGCTCACCAGACACCTAGAGAAGTGCAAGCTGCCATTGACCTTGTTCGAGACAGCGAAAAAGCTAAGATTACCGATCAGCAGTTACGTGAAGAGGGTATTCGGCCTATTTATGTTAGACGCTGGTTTAACCAGCATTACGGCATGACCTTTCAGGCATTTCAGCGCATGTACCGTATTAATCTGGCTTACCAAGAGTTGAAATCGGGTAAAAGTGCTACTGTCACGGCATTGGACACAGGCTATGAATCTTTAAGTGGCTTTGGCTATACCTTTAAGAAAGTATTGGGACACTCCCCAAAATATAATTCGGAGAACGCTGTGATATTAATTGACCGTCTAACAACGCCTTTGGGGCCTATGTTTGTGTGCGCCTCTGAAAGCGGAATTTGCTTATTGGAGTTTGTCGACCGACGCATGCTGGAAACAGAGTTTGAGGATATACAGAAACGCTTTAAAGCGCCCATTGTGAATGGCGAAAACCAACATATAAAGCAACTCAAACAGGAACTAGAAGAATATTTTTCTGGCCAGAGAGGTGTCTTTGATGTGCATTTGGATACTCCCGGCACAGATTTCCAGCAACAGGTCTGGCAAGCCTTACAGAAGATTCCTTACGGTCACACCGCAAGCTACCAGCAACAGGCAACCAGCCTAAACAACCCCAAAGCAGTACGGGCCGTCGCCCGAGCCAATGGCATGAACCGCGTCGCTATTGTCATCCCTTGTCATCGAGTGATAGGCAAAGACGGCAGTTTAACCGGTTATGCCGGAGGCTTAGAAAGAAAGCGTTGGTTACTCGACCATGAGAAGCAACATGCTTAACAGTCCATTAAATAGAAAAGGCCAGCAGACCATAAGCCCTGCTGGCCTCATTATAGATAGAGCGATCGCCTAATTTAGCACTAAAAATCACCTGGGGCGCATTGCAAACAAGTCAGCCCCAATGCTCGCCAATTTTCGACCACCGCATCGCGATCATCCAGCACTAGCCAAGGGTGAAAGCCATCCGCATAAATTTGCTCAAGCAAATTTTTTTTAACAACTTCATCTGGTACATGGTCTGCGTCTAAAGGGCGTAAATAAACCCCATCGAATGGCACATTATTACGCTCCATCCATTCAATCGAATGCTGTTTATGGGATTCAGGACGGCCACTGCAAATCAAGATTTTCTGACCTTGGGCTTTTAAAATATTCACCAGTCTGAGGACATTCTCAATCACAGGGGCTGTGCTCATATATTCAAAGAAAGGGTCCCATTGTTTATCAGCGCCTAACACCCATTCATGCACTTCATCTGGGTTAAATTGGGCCAAAGTTCCATCTAAATCAACGATAACCGCATTACCTTCAGGGTTTGCGTTATGTACCTTCACTGTCATAAGTTTTGTCCTTCGTAGGGAGATATTAGCCAAATAGCTGGTGTGTTATCTTCTAATGAAACTGGTTCAAAAGCCTTCGCGGCCACGTTATCAATGCGCTCACCATAAGGAGTGCCATTTATATGGTTATTCAGTACTCGATGCACGCCAGAATGCGCCACAATTAAAGGCCACTCATGCTGGGCTAAAATATCGTTCAATGCGCCAATCACTCGGGCCTCAAAATCCGCCCATGCCTCACCGTTCGGAGGCGTTTCTTCATAGGGCGTCAGCTGTGCAATTGGGCATTCTTCCAAGTCGCCCCAGTCACGCTCATTAAGACCCTCATGCACGATAAACTCTTGCTTTGGTACGGCATATCGAGCCGTGTCTTGTGCGCGAGAAAGGCCACTGGCGTAGACAGCGCTCCAAGCCACATTCAGTTGCTTGGCACCTTGCTTAGCTTGCTCTATCCCTAAAGAAGTAAGCGGGCTGTCTGTCCGACCGCCAATCAGCCCAGCGGCGTTTAACTTAGTTTGTCCGTGACGAACAAAGACAAACGGTTTTTCTATAAGTTTCATTGATACTTCTCTTTAATTTGGCAGCATGAATTGAGTTTTCGTGGTGATGCATTCCCCTAACTCACCTTGCCAAACCACTGGATCGTCAAGGCGATGAAACAAGGGCACACACAATCGACACTGCAATTGTGTAATGATCCATTTGAGGTCACTTTTTCTTGGATGAACATTCCAACGAATATAATGGGCATCACCCTTAGCCACTTGCTCACGGGCTTTAGGAGGGAGGTAACCGGTATACACAGGCAGATACCGATCCAGCTGCTGAAGCAGTGTTTCCGCTTCGCCGCCAACGCCGTCTGGGTTGCCACATAGCACCACCTTTGCCGAGGGTGTAAATGCATGGGAGGGCATGGCGGACAAAGCGTCTAAAGCTTGCTGGGTAATCGCTTCCTGAGGCCCAAAAAATGCGTCCCTAGGCCGCAAGCAGTCATGACCCAATGTCCAATCTGTCATTCCCTGCGAGGTAAGCCACATGGCAATTTCTAATGCCCGCCCAGTTTGCGGTACTGGCAATAATAGTGATTTTGGCTGATCAAGCAGGGATTTAAGCTGTGCTTTAGCCGAGGCTAATGGCTCATCATAAAGTCCATAAGAGGCATCCACTAATGCCAAATGCGCTGGCGGAGGCGGTGTTAGAGCGAATAACTCAGACTCCCGTGATATATCACCGCTGTAGAAAACACCACCCGCAACGCCTAGGTGCAGCCATACACCGCCATAAGAGTGACCGGTTTGTCCTGTGGTGACATTAACCCCCGCAATCTCCATCTCACCCAGTAGCGGTAAGGTCTTAATATTCAAATGTCTTGGTAGCCATTTTTGCACGGGGTGGGTGGCATACACAGGAACCTCGGCACCCACTTCATCAAGCCCCTGTATATGATCAAGGTGGTCATGACTAATTAAGATGGCATCTAGATCATCGGGTAACTCCCAGCCTTTTTGTTCAGGATGATCTAAAGAGCCACCAGCATCCAACAAAATACGTACAGTTTTTCCGCTACTGGTTTGATCCGTCGACACCAAGATTGCAGCAGGTGCTTTATGACCAAATCCACTTAATACTTGAACGTTCGTGCTCACTTTGCCGACTCCAACGCCCAACCCTGCTGTATGCTGACGCGTACGGTTTGGCCAGTCGTGAGAAAGCTGTCACTGTAGGTAAGCAATTGCTGACCGTTACTTAACCGAAGGGATAAATCATAGCGTTCACCACGATAAATACAGCGTTCAACTTGTGCTGCAAGCCCGGTATTTTCTTGCTGATGCAAGTGCACAGCTTGTGGTCGAACTAACACTGGCTGCTTAGGCTCAGGAGTCGAATGGGAGCTAACTTGCCTTTCAATTTCATGCCCAGACACGGGCTGTAGGGGCTGAATATCTTGCATCATGATAATGGCACCACGACCCACAAAGTCAGCTAACCAAGGAGTTCTGGGCGTATCATAAAGCCCTTGAGGAGTATCCCATTGCACCAATCGTCCTTTATCTAACACGGCTATTTTATCCGCTAAGGACATGGCCTCAGACTGATCATGGGTCACATAAACCATGGTCGAGCCGGTACGCTGATGAAAAGCTCGAAAGGTTTCTTCCATGGTGGCCCGTAAATGACGATCTAAATTCGCTAATGGCTCATCAAACAAGACCACCTCTGGCTCAGTAACCAAACTGCGTGCTAAAGCCACTCGTTGACGTTGCCCGCCACTTAATTGCGCAGGTAGACGATCGGCATAGGCTTCGAGTTGCACAATTTCTAGGGCTTCTTTAATGCGTTTTTGCTGCTCTGCGCGGGGAATTCGCTGAACTTTTAAAGGGTAAGCCACATTGTCTTTCACGCTCATGTGCGGCCAAAGGGCATAGGACTGAAACACCATACCGAAGTTTCTATCTTCCGTGGGGACATGAGTCTGGCTAGAGGAAAGGCAGATATCTCCATGATGTATTGCCCCATCCGAGACTGTTTCAAAACCCGCTAACATGCGCAGTATGGTCGATTTACCACAGCCACTTGGCCCTAACAAAGCCACAAATGCGCCCGCATCAATGGTCATACTCAAATCGCTGACAGCCTCTTGGCCATTGAAGCGCTTGTGAACTTGATCCAACACTAGTCGTGCCATGGAATCACTCCTTTGGGTAAACGCGGTGCCACCAGACTTAATAGACTCATTAGACCTGCCACCAGCAGCACGACCAGTACCGCAATGGCCGATGCCAGAACACTATCGCCGCTTTCATCAAGGTTAAAAATTAAGACACCTAGGGTTTCATTGCCGGCACTCCACAACAACGCGGAAACTGTTAGCTCATTCACCGCAATAAGGAACACCAAAAGCCCACCCGCAAAAAAAGCTGGCGCTGTCAGGGGCAGAATAATATCGATAAGGCGACGTAGAGGGCGCGCGCCGCACAGTTGAGCCGCTTCCTCTAAGGCAGGGTCCATTTGCGTCATAGCGGCCAACACGGGCTTAAGGCAAACACTCAAAAAGCACGATAGATAAGCCACAAAAATAATGCCCAAAGTGCCGTACAAACTGGCTTCAACAAAGGGGAGAGGCTTGGCAAACAATAGAATAAAAGCAATCGCGAGAACGATCCCTGGAATTGCGTAGGGCACTTCGATCAGACTGGCAATCAACGCCCGCTGACGCAGTGGCATACGCATTAAGACATAACCTAGGGGTAACGACACCAACATCAATACGAAGGCACTTAAGGAAGCCAACAGCATGCTGTTTTCAAAGGCACGAGCAGTGACACTTTGTCTGCCTAGCATTTCGTAAAAGGCCGATAATGTGAAGGTTTCTGGTGTAAGAGCAACACCTAACGCTGGCACCAGTGCGCTCACCAATAATGCTAATAACGGCATCACCAAAATAAAGCACAGCACCAAGGCAAGCAGAGTTTCTACAGGCAGTCGCCAAGCGGCGAGTCGAAATGAAATCGGCTGAGCTGTATGACCTAATAACGCATAACTACTACGTTGCTGAAGCCATTGTTGCAGCAACATGCCCGCTAACACCAACAAAGCAATGATCATTGATAAGCCAGCAACTTGACTGAGCATGTCATTACCAAACCCCGCCATTTGCTGATAAATCAGTGTTGGTAAGACAATATATCCTGCGGGGATGCCAAGCATGGCAGGAATACCAAAATTTCCTAAAGACGACACAAAAGCAAGGGCGGCGCCCGCAACGATAGCACTGCGGCAAAGAGGAACAATTATGTCTAGCCAAATACGCCATTGGGAAGCACGAGCCAGCTTGGCCGCTTCCATTAAATCTTGAGGCAAGGCGATAAGCTGGGTACGTACCGCCAAGAACACCAGTGGAGCACTTTGAATCCCCAGCAACAAGGCAATACCTTCAGCAGAATACATGGGCTGAGGGCTACCCAATGCTGGCGCTATCCCCAAAGTGTTTAAAATTGGACTCGCAGGACCGAACAGTTGCAACCAACTCAATGCTGTCACTTGCGGCGGAATCATCATCGGCAGCATGAAACAAAACACCCATAGGGAGCGGCCTCGAATGTTCGTCAAGGTCACCACAAAGGCAAAACCACAGCCTAATACAACGGCAATCACTGTGCCTAAGCCAGAGGTATAAAAGCTATTTTTTAATGCTATCCAAGTTCTTTCACTTCGTAACACATCACTTAGGGGCGATGCACTGGTTAAATGAACCTGACTCAAAGCCTCTATCAATAGCCTTAAGCTTGGTAATAAGCTCAAGGTGGCAATCAGCACAAAGAGCCCGATGGACAACCAGCGTAGCTGGCTGTCCATCTTGCTTCCATCCATGAAGGGGGCTTTCAAAAAAGATCCTTTCATTCTTACTTAACCTTCAAAGATCTTGCTGAAACGAGCTTTATTCGCTTCATTATCTTTTAGTGTTTGCGCAGCATCGAATGGCATTAAACGGATGTTTTCACGCGCAGGGAAGCCTGCTGGTACCGGCATACCTTGACGAGCAGGTAAGTAACCCTGCTCTAATACAAGGTCTTGGCCTTTTTCCGATAGCACAAAATCTACGAAACGCTCAGCCGCGGCTTTGTTCTTAGCCCCTTTCATAATGGCGACAGGCTCAGTCACCATGCTGACGCCCGTCTTAGGAAAGATAAACTCAATAGGCGAGCCTTTAGCCGCTTCACGAATGGCTAAGAAATCAACAATCACACCGTAAGGTTTGGTGCCTGAAGCAACGGCTTTTAGCACGCCACCGTTACCACCCTGAGCTTTCACTTGGTTCGCGTTAAGTTGCTCATAGTAGTTCCAGCCTAAAGAAGCGTCACTGGTTAGAGTCGCAAGATGAATAAGCGCAGCACCAGAATACAGAGGGCTCGGCATAGCCACTTGGTTTTTGTACTCAGGTTTAGCTAAGTCCACCCAATCAACAGGAGTTTGTGCTGCTTTCTGATGGCGAACAATGCCAGTGGTGATCAACTTAGTACCGTAATAATAGCCTTGCTCACTGTATAGGCTCGTTTCGTAGTGATCACGTTCCTCACTTAGATAAGGATATAGATAGTCGTCCGCTACCATTGATTCCATGGTCACACTGTCTGCGATCAGCAGTACATCAGGCTTAACCACTCCACTGGATAATTCAGCGCGTAGTTTCGTCATCAGCTTGGTTGTGCCATCACGAACCCAATCAACTTTAATATCTGGGTTAGCGGCTTCAAACGCATCCACAGTCATTTGAGCATCTTTATTAGGCTGACTGGTGTACAGCGTCAAAGTCTCTTGGGCCTGAGCAGAAAGAGGCAATGCCAACGTCGCCGCGCAAATTAACAAGGTCTTCTTAAATGTCATGGTGGAAACTCTCTTTTAAATAAGTGAGTCGCAACAATAACGCCACAATTTGACAGTACAGTGACAAGATACTTTCGTTTAAACCCTATCTACTTTCGCTTCGAAAGAAGACAGTCAAGCTAGACAGTGGCAGTTGAAATTAAGGCAATTAGGACATGAACAAGCGTCATTATGAGATCGTTCAATGGGTCAATCAGCAAGGTCGACAAAGCTTACAAGCACTGGCAGAACACTTTAGAGTATCGGTACAAACTATTCGCTCTGATATCCGTGTTTTGGCCGAAAAAGGCCTTGTGTTAAGAAGCCATGGGGAAGTTATTCCGTTTCCTAATCGGGAGAACATTAGCTTTGATCAGCGGCGTATTCGTAATGCGGTTGGTAAGCAGCGCATTGCGGATCTCTGCATAAATAAGTTGGCAGATTTTCAATCGATTTTTTTAGGCAGTGGTTCAAGCGTTGCTTATGTGGCCTCGCAACTCTCTGTTTTTAAAGGCATACAGGTGATGACAACTAATCTTCATGCGGCGCGAAACTTATGTGAGCACCCAGATTGTGAGCTGACTATTTCTGGTGGTCGCGTACGCATGCGTGACCAAGATGTCATTGGTGGTGATGCCCTGCGCTTCTTCCAGCGCTATCGAGCGGATATCGGCATTTTTTCTGTAGCGGCGGTGAATAAACAAGGGCAGTTATTTGATTTTACGGATGAGGAAGTCATGGCTCGGGAAGCCTTAGTGAACTACTGCCACTATCGAATTCTAGTGATAGATAGCAGTAAATTTGATACTGAATCCCGCTGTGTTTGGGGCAATTTGAGTGACTACCAATGCGTAATCACAGACGTTGCCCCAAGCCCATTATTGCAAAGTAAGTTGCAGTATCATGGGGTAGAGATTCTCTACTAGATAAACCGCCTACAAGTGTCGCCATATTTTAGCAAATAGCTTATGAGGTTTACGTTGATAGGGTGGCAACAGCCACGCGAGTAGATCGGGGCCTTGCTTGTAAACCACGGATTTAGCATGGGAAAAAGTAATAAAACCTTCTTTCGCATGATAAGAGCCCATGCCTGAATGGCCAGTACCACCAAAGGGCAGGTCGACCTGAGCCACTTGCACTAAAGTATGGTTAAACACCAAACTGCCACTGTGAATCCGCTCTTCACACTGCATCATTTCCAAGTTATCACTCGTGAAAACATACATGGCTAAGGGTCTAGGCCGCTGCTGAATATAGTCTAAAGCCTCGCCGAATGAATCATAGGTTAGAATCGGCAGCAGTGGGCCAAAGATTTCATCCTGCATAACTTGCAGCGCATCATTTGCTTCATGCAACACATGCAATGCGAGTTTCCCCTCTAGCTCTGCTGGGCCAGTCATTAGATTTTCACAAAGCACTTCTGCTTGCTCGGCTTCTTTAAGGTAGCCGAGCAAGCGCTCTAACTGACGCGCATTGATCATGCTCGTGTAATCTGGACTTGCAATCCCTTGAGGATAAAGTTGACCCAGCTTGGTTTTGAGTAAGTC
The DNA here is from genome assembly GCF_052747885.1 of Marinomonas dokdonensis. Lineage (NCBI taxonomy): Bacteria > Pseudomonadati > Pseudomonadota > Gammaproteobacteria > Oceanospirillales > Oceanospirillaceae > Marinomonas > Marinomonas dokdonensis. The sequence continues at coordinate 236,801 of NZ_JBRAND010000003.1, read as the reverse complement.
TATCAAGGCGGATTTATGAGACTGATGACAAAGAATATAATCAGGAGCCACACAAGTTTGCCCTGCGTTCATCATTTTGCCGAAAAGAAGACGATCTGCCACCCTTTCCAGATTGGCACTTTGTGTAACCACCAAAGGCGACTTACCGCCTAGCTCTAAAGTAACGGGGGTGAGGTTCAAGGCGGCATTGGCCATGACTTTCTTGCCGACCTGACTAGAGCCTGTAAACAATATGTGATCCAGCGGCAGTTGCGTAAACTCGTTGGCAACGTCCGCTTCCCCTTCAATAAAACAGACCCAATCTTGTCCAAGCGCTTCTAATAGAAGTTTACTTAACACGCGATTGGTTGCTGGGCAAAATTCAGAAGCTTTGATCATGACCCGGTTGCCTGCGGCAATAGCACCGATTAAAGGCCCTAGAGATAAAAGCACAGGATAGTTCCATGGGGAAATAACGCCCACAATCCCTTTTGGCTGATAAAGAACCTTGCCGCGACTGGGCTGAATGCTGAAGTGCAGATGGCGCTTCGAAGGTTTCATCCAATTTCTCAAAGATTGCTTGGCATGCTTCAGTTCATGCAGGGTAGGCAACAACTCAATGAGGCGGGACTCTTCTGGTGCTCTATGACCGTAATCCGTTTGTAGCGCCTCTAGTAGCTCAACTTCATACTGCACCAGAGAATTCTGTAACGCCGATAATAACTGCTGGCGCTGTTCTAAAGAGGGGTAAGGATGATGGTTTTTCGCCGCACTCAATCGCTCTAAAGCCTCATGAAGCCGACCTTTATTATACTTTTCAGACATAATATTAACCGAATATTATAATTATTGATTATGTAATGTAACACAAAAACTCAGACTAGCATTCCCCCTTGATAGTTCGCTAAACTGAGGGAAACCTAAAGGAGTAATAGATGGCTACAATTCTTTGTTATGGTGATTCTCTCACTTGGGGATCAGTACCAAATGGTGGACGTTACCCTGCCCATTTACGCTGGCCAACCCTGCTAAACGAAGCCCTAGGGGGCGATCATCAGGTTATTAATTTTGGTTTACCGGGTCGGACGACAATCTGGAATGAACCGTTTCTTGAGGGGCGTAATGGCTTAACCTACATTCAAGCCGCCTTAGAAACCTTTGGCCCAGTAGACGTGCTTATTATTATGCTGGGCACCAATGATTTAAAACGCCATTTCAATATTGGGGCCTTTGAAGCCGCTAAAGGCGTCGAAAAGCTGATCAAAAAAGCCCGTATGCCAAATCAGCAGGTTTTTCCTTACCCTGAAATCGTCATTGTCGCCCCGCCGAATATTTTATCCCCAACAGGTGAAATGGCCGAAAGTTTCGATGGCGCCGTTGAAAAGTCTCAATATTTCCATCAGCACTATCAAAAAATAGCCTCTCAGAATAATTGTCTGTTCTTGAATTCCGCTGGGGTGTTACAACCGAGTACGATAGATGGAGTGCATTTGGATACGAAAGGCAACCAGCAGCTAGCCGCAGCCCTTGCTGAGTTGATAAAGCCCAACCTATAAATTCAAATCTTTGTTTTAAATAGATTTTTAAGAAAAATTTAAAATAGGGAAATCCGTATTCACAAAGCAAGTGTCTGAGAAAAACGCTCGGTACTTGCTTTTTTTATACCAGATAACGCCTTTCTGACCCTTGACAATGCTTATAGCTCAGAAAACATGCACACAAAGCTCAGCATTTAGCTTAAAAAATGCGCGATTTCGCCTTCTACACCCAGTTCGCATGAAAAAATCTTGCGGCTAAGTTTCGTTCACAAAGTTATCCACAGGAAATCTGCCACCTTATGGGCGCTTAATTTTCTGAAAAGTGAAGGCGAACAACCCTGTTTACGGACGAAGTTGCTTCTGTAAACCCATTAGGAAGTTTCTTAGGATCTGGTCTTTGCATTCACAGTAGTGACGGTTGCCTGGCTTACGAAAAAAAGAACTTAATTCATGCTTACTCAGGTTAAATTCGGCCTGCTGCATAATCGCCAAAATATCATCTGCCTGTAGGTTTAAGGCGATGCGCAACTTCATGAAGATTGCATTATTGGTTAACCGCTTTTCAGGCTCAGGCTGCTGACCTTCACGCTTGCCACGCTTAACATTGATCAAACCATTTAGGAATGTAGCCATTTCGATATCTAGCATCTCGACATAGCCGGCACTGTCTTCTTTTTTAAGCCAAGCATTCACCTGCTCTTGAGTTGCCGAAGCCTCAGCGCTGGAAAAAATGTCGACGATCTCCAGCTCCTTCAGATCAAGGGTATAACGAAGGCGGCGTAAAATGTCATTGTTATTCAAAATGCTTTCCTAAGGTTTGAGTGTCATGACTCGTAGGGGAGAGCTCATGACAAAGAGCGCGCAACTTTAACAGAATTACGACCAGATCCCCATGAATCATTACTAATAATTAAAGATTTACCAGTTAGGAAGTTTTCAAATAGCGACTTTTATCGTCAATACGCCTTTATTTTTCTAATTTAGGCGTGTTTTTTATGTTTTTTTGCATTGATTGAGCGCAAAACGTACTTTCTGTTTAATTTTGGTGCAAAAACCTTTAGTCTACCGCACAAATTGTTACACGAAATTTAGGATGCACTTTATGGACTCAATTATTAACTTTCTCAATAACATTTTCTGGGGCTATATCCTGATTTATGGACTACTCGCTGTCGGGATTTACTTCACCGTTAGATTGGGTTTTCTACAAATTAGACACTTCCCCGAATTTTTCCGTTCTGTGCTAAAAGCGCCTAGCAAAGATCGCGGCGGTATCTCCCCCTTCCAAGCATTATGTACCAGCCTAGCTTCTCGTATCGGTACTGGTAACCTAGCGGGTGTCGCGGTTGCTATTACCTTAGGTGGCCCAGGTGCTATTTTTTGGATGTGGATGGTTGCCCTTGTCGGCATGGCAACCGCCTATGCAGAAAGTACCTTGGCGCAGTTGTTTAAAACACGTGACGAAAACGGTCAATTGCGTGGTGGCCCAGCCTTTTATATGTCTAAAGGTTTAAACGCCCCATGGGCAGGCGCTATTTTCGCGGTCTCACTGATCATCGCCTTTGGTCTAGTGTTTAATGCTGTGCAAGCTAACTCCATCGCTGGAGCGATGGAAGGTGCTTTTGATCTTCCGCCTATCGGCGTTGGTGTCGTGGTTGCCATTTTGGCAGGCGTAGTGATCTTCGGAGGCATTCGTACCATAGCTCGCGTCGCCGAGTTTGTCGTGCCGATTATGGCAGGCTTGTACCTTTTGGTAGCACTTTACGTGATTGCCACCAACATCTCTGAAGTACCACACATTTTGGGACTGATCGTAAAAAGCGCCTTCGGTTTCGAAGAAGCGATTGGCGGGATTGCCGGGGCTATGCTGAACGGTATTAAACGTGGTCTGTTCTCCAACGAAGCGGGTATGGGTTCTGCACCAAATATTGCAGCGGCGGCAACACCGAACCCTCATCACCCTTCATCACAGGGCTTAGTACAAGGTTTGGGTGTCTTTATTGATACCATCTTAGTTTGTACTGCGACGGCTATCTTAATCCTTATGTCTGGCGTTTTAGAAGGTGGTTCAACGCTGACAGGCGTACCGCTAACTCAGGCAGCCATGGGTGTGCATATCGGTTCGATTGGTACTTACTTCATCGCCATCGCAATCTTCTTCTTTGCCTTCACCTCTATTATTGGTAACTACTCCTACGCAGAAAACGCTGTGGTTTTCCTAAAAGGCGGCAAAGCTGGTATTTTTGTGTTGCGTATTGCTGGACTACTAATGGTGGTATGGGGCGCTTACGAAAGCGTTGCAACAGTTTTCAACCTTGCAGATGCTGCCATGGGCTTGATGGCAACCGTCAACCTAGTGGCAATTATGTTGCTCTCTGGTTTGGTGGTTAAGCTAACGAAAGACTACTTCCAACAGCGTAAAACAACTGACTCGCCTATCTTTGATCCAAAAGATTACCCAGAAGTGGCTGAGAAAATTGATTTGAACATCTGGAATGAAGGTAAAAAGTAAGCGTTAACGAAGCAACACTTACCACTAAAAAGGCCCCTTTGTTCACAGAGCGAAGGGGCCTTTTTGCTTAACGTTTTTTAGGCTGACGCCCGTGATAGATTGCGAAACCTTGATCACGTAGCAAGCGGGTATGTGACCCTAGTGCAGCATCGAGTAACGGTGGGTAGCGCAAGAAATCATTCGCCACGACAAACAACTCACCATTTAACGTTAGGTGCTGTTTTACCGTCATAAAGAAGCTTTCCGCGATACTGTAATCGGTATTAATACCTGTATGGAAAGGCGGATTAGTAATCACATAGTTAAAACGGCCTTTGATGCCAGACAGTCCATTAGAAGCCACCAAGCTAAGCTGCTGACCAGCGTCATTGGCGGCAAAGGTAAGTTCCGTTGCTTTTAGCGCCAATGCACTGTCATCCAAGGCCGTTACCTTGGCGCCTGTATGTTTATAAAGCCATAAGGCAATCACCCCATCACCACAGCCAAAGTCTAAAAGGCGCGCATTGGCAACGTCACTCATGAAGCGGTGTTGTTCAAGTTGCTTGAGCAAGAGCGCCGTGCCACGATCCAACTTGCCGTGCCCAAAGACCCCAGGCAGGCTACACAAGGTTAGCTTTTGCCCAGCGATTTCAATTTCCCATGAGGTCAGCCAGTCTTCGAATACAAAGGCTTTCGCCGCTTGTTGCTTATAGCCTGTGTACAGCAAGCAATGCTTGGCACCATCTACTTTGCCCACGTCTTCTAAACCTTGAGTGAGACGCTTCATAGAGGATTTAACACCGCTTTTGTTATCGCCCACCAACCAGACTTGTCCACCGGTTTTCAATAGCGGTAAAACCGACGCGATAAGATAGTCTAGCAAGTCTTTGGCTTTCGGTTGGTAAATCACAATATGATCAAAATCACTGGCGAACGTCGAATCCCACTGGGCTGAAAACACCAGTTTTTCTTCGTTGAAACCAACTCTTAGCAATTGATCGAAAAGGGTTTTAGACTGGCTCCAAGCATAAACGTCTTGTAAACCAGATAAAGTTTGAGGGTAGCTATCCTCAGGGTTAGCAAACAATATTTTGCCTGCTAACGCGTCTTCATTACGCGCCAACAACTGACTCGTTGAGTTAAGATTCATAGGTTATAGATAACTCTTTAATTGATAAAGTAGATACAGGTGCCAATAAAGTATTCAAGCGCTCTGTACAAAGTTCGGGCTGCACTCTTGGATAACGAGGCGTCTGCCTATCGTTTAATAAGGGTCCATTCCAACCAAGGGTTAAGGTAAGAAAATCCTGAGCAAAATCTTCCCCATGCTCTAAACAACCCGATAAGATGACATCCACATAGCTCAAGGCGATGGGGCAGGTCTGATTCGGCCTAACAACTTCTTCCGTGTGATAAACCCAGTAAGTGCCTTCAGGCAGTTCATCACCATGATAGGGGCTAAGGTGCGACGCTTGGATCTGGCTTCTTTGGTAACCGCGCTCTCGTTCGTCAAATAAGGCAAGCTGATCTTCTGGCACTTCTACCAGCACACCATTACAAGCTTCACCTTCGGCCCGCAGCACCGCCACAGAACTCATACCAAACTCTAATGACATGATCGACCAATGACGCTGAAAACCTGACAGTTTCACTGGCCAAACAGACCCAGTTTCCCCCGTTTTCGCGCGACTTTCTCCATTGATAAGGCTGCCATAGCCAAGGATAAAGTGCCGTTCTCTGTCTTGCATATCCAGCTCCTAAGCTACAGATTTAAAAGAGGTGCATGATAACGTGCGAAAAATGTCAGTACCAGCTTTGTGAAGTTTATCCCCCTCGGCACACAAAGGAAGAAGCCGCACGCAGATCCCCTTGCTGATAATGTGCATAACTTGGATAAGGGCATAAAGGCCGTGAAAGACCAATCATACTAGGGGTGATTTCTGGGTTAGAGCGGCGAGTGTAGGCCGTAATCGTCCCAGCAGGTTGCTGTTGTTCGACCCATTGCACCAAGGGCTCTAAGCTATTAAAGCTATCCACGGACGAACCGCCCTGACCATGAGGCATACCGGGAATACGGTAAAACTGTACAAAGTCTGAAGCTCGCCCTTGATGATAAAAATCTAGGAAGTCGTACCAACGTACGGTTTCTTTGACCGAAAAAGCTGGGTCACTATTACCATGGAAAAGAATCATCTTGCCCCCCGCTTGCTTAAATTTATCTAAGCGCGGCCGTTGCACATCGGGCGGATTCATCAAAGCTAATGAAGAGGCCGTAAAAGGTTTTTGCTGATGGGTTAATCTGGCCACATCTTTATCAAAATCAAAACTTAACAAGAAGGTGGTTAAGGAGTAAGCGGTGCCTTTTACGTCATAAGGTGGCGTCATGTAGATGTTAGCTAAAGCCGAGGCGGTTAAAACATGATGAACGGCTTGGTAATCCCAAAAAGCGACATCACTTCTTAATCGCCATTGGCGCCAGTTTTTAGAGCGAACACCCGAATCAAACAACCAGCCAGAATACAGGGCAATGTCGTTACTGTTATGGGGGCCTCTATGCATATTAATCAGCGCCGCAAGCGTTTCTGTTTCTATACAATCCCGGTCAAACTTACCGTGACATACCAGTTCAGTCGGCTTGAACACACTCTGACAGGCATCAATCGCAAACACCAAATTATCGCGGATGCCATCCAACCCATCACACTGTGATATGACACCTTGAGCCAGTAATGCCAAATCCTTTGCGCTAACCTGCTGCTGAATTTCCTTACTTAAACGATGTAGGATTTGCACATCCCAAGGGGCCTGTAACGCAGCTCTGGGCTGATTCAACCCCGGCGCCCCCACCAGTAGACCATCAAACATGCTTGGAAATCGCGTCGCCGCCACCATGGCTAACCTGCCACCGTTTCCTTCCCCTATACCGTAGGCATAACGAATAGATGTTTGATAATAACGCTCGACTATTTGCTTGGCTAAAGGGGCTAATTTTTCAACGCTTGCATAGGCATAATCAAGGCGGGCTTGAGGGTCATGACCAAACAACGAGCTGCCTACCAAGCCTTCGTTTAAGTTGGCACTGGCATCATGGCCACCGTTACTCGATAGCACTGCAAAACCTTGATTGATGGCATATTGACTGACCTTCAAGCCTGTAATGCCACCCAGTGCAGGTTTCACATAGCCGTCATTGCCTTCGTTGAATTGATAAGCAAAACGGCCTTGCCAATTGTCGGGCATGCGGATTTCAAAATGGGTTGCGTAAGATTTACCATCTATGCCTTGTCGTGGCTCTAAAACACCTCTCACCGCACAAAAAGCACCCTTAACGTCTTTGTTGACGGTACGAACAGAACTGGTGATTTTGATACCTTGTGGGCTTTCATCCACCATATCTTGGCAATTCAAGGGGGCAGCAAAGCTCCCTGAAGCACCGACTAAAGAGACAAAAGCAGTCATGAGATAGGGGGCTAAAAGCTTGTTCACCAACAACATCCTTACGGGTTTTTACAAGAATCCAAGGTTATCCAATAAACACCTAAGTGAAGTACTCAAAATAACCAATATTGGCCAAAATAGAAAGTTAGGGGATATGACAAAGCGAAATAAAAAAGAATGCCCACTGCAAAGCCCTTGGTAAGATTTTCATCACTGCGGGGATTTGCGATAATGCCGTTTCGTTTTCACCCAGCCTAAGAGCTTCATTATGTTATTGAACAACAAATCACTTTTCTTCAAGCTGCTCGGCTGTGCCTTATTGCCCATCATTACTTTATTGGTGGTGCTAAGCTTACAGAAGAAGCCTGTTTTTGAACCTGTTTCTGGTCCGGCTTACTCTTGGAAAAGCGAACAATGGACGCTTATTAACTATTTTGCGGAATGGTGTAAGCCTTGTTTAGAAGAGTTGCCCGAACTCAACCATCTTGCTAATGCCGGAGAATTACGGGTGTTTGGTATCAGTTACGATAGCCTTTCTGACGAAGAAATTAAGGGATTAATCTCCCGCTACAAGATTAAATTTCCCGTATTGAAAACCGCCTCCCTAGAGAATCTACCGGTAAAAATTCCAGCAGTATTGCCAACGACCTACCTGCTTTCCCCAAGCGGAGAAATAGTCGACGTGTTACACGGTAAAGTGACGTTAGAGGGCATTGACGCCCTACTTGCCAAGCACGGCGCAAAAAAAAGCTGAGGGTTACTCAGCTTTTCTTGGATCAATAATATCAAACTTGAAGGTTTGTGATGTCCCGTCATCGTATTTCAGGGTGATGTCGGCTTTCTCACCATGCTTCACGCGTTTTTTCAGGCCAATCAGCATCACATGGTAGCCATTTGGGGCAAAGCGCACAGACTCGCCAGCGTCCACATCGATATACTTTTCATGGCGCATGATCATGCGATCACCGTCCATTTTATGGCTATGTAATTCAGCAAATTCTGCGACGTCCGTCGCCGCGCCAACAATGCGTACATCCTCTTTAGAAGTGTTCTCAACCAACATGTAGGCTGCAGTGTTATCACTGCCCGGTACGTTTGCTCGAACGTTTGTACGGCTAATCTCTAATTGCCCTGCGAAAACCAAAGGGCAAGCAAGTAGCATAATACTCGCGACAATCTTTTTCATTTTAAAACCTCTTAAATACCGCTGTGACGACGAGTAACTAAACACTCAGAGCCAGATTTGATGCTGGTTAGTGTGGCGTTCTTCGTTAGGCGTTCTTTATGACGCAAGAAGAAGCTATCGTCACTCAATTTGCCGACGTATTCCCATTTCTTGAAGACTTGTTCACGCACCGCAAGGCAAGTTTCCGGTAGGGCAAACACTTCTTGGTAAGATACTTCACACTCGCCATTCACCATAGGTGAGGCGTTGAAAACCACTTGTGCATCCTGGTCGTTATAAGAGATCACACCCACCACAGTAAAAGGGTATTTATCCGCATGATGCTTAGGTTGGTCGACATGTAGACGATGAGAGTTTTTACCGATGAGCTCATCTGCTATCGACAACAACGGCAGTTTGCATTGTTGGATGTCATGCTCTTCCACAATAATGGACATAGATGTCTCGGCTTGCGCCTGTAGAGATAGGAAAATACTCGGAGCAATGATCACAGTAGACAATAGGTGACGAACAATATTATTCATAACACGTCCTTTCATTTACGCAGCACAAGGAAGGCTTAATTAAGAAGCGGTCGTTTCCATGTTTTGCAATTGCTGAATGCGAGCGGCAAGCTCATTTGGCGTAGTGCTGTGACTCATGGTGGTGAACAATTTACCGTTTTTATCAATCATGTAAAAACGAGAAGAATGGTCCACTGTGTAACCAAGCGCAGAACCTTCAAGGTCCGTTAACTCGAAAAACACACCATAATCTGAGGTAACTTTATCGATTTCTTCACGAGTGCCTGTCAAAGCAAGCAGGTCATTATCGTAGTAATCACCAAAGTCATACAGGTCTTCAAGGGAGTCTCTTTCAGGATCCACACTGATAAACAAGAACTGTACATCGTCCCTTTCTTGGTCAGAAAGCTGCTTGTAAGCAGCCTGCACCACGCCAATAGAGGCGGGGCAAGCTTCGGTACAGCTTAGAAAGCCAAAGTAAACCACGCCGACTTTGCCTTTAATATCATCCAAAGAAAATGGCCCTTGCTTAGTTTGCAAGGTGAAGGGGCCACCCAGTTCACTGATTGGCTTATATTTCTCGCCTAGCGGACGGGTAGTGGTGGTTACGTAGAAAGCGATAATAAAGATAGACATTAAAATCGCAACAATGACGGAACCTTTTACAACTTTAGATTCATTCATTTTTATACCGCTATTGATACCGGTTGCACAGATGAAACAACTTCCACTTGTCCATTATCAACATAATCAACCGAAATTAAGACACTGAATACAGTGATCATAACAATGGAGAAAACAAACAGTTTACGTCCCCATACTTTCTCGTCTTGCGCTTTGGAACCCACTTTAACAAGGTAAATCCAATAGATGCTCATCAGACTGATCACTAAAGCATATAGGTTGCCTACAAAGCCTCGTTCAACGAGTAATAAGGCGGCTACAGCAAATGCAGCGATATAGACAAACATATGGTAACGGGCAGTCTGCACACCATATTTTACCGGTAATACAGGAATATCCGCCGCTTTATAGTCATCAAAACGACAAATGGCGATCGCGTAGGAGTGTGGAATCTGCCAAAAGCAGAATGTCAGCAACAAAATGGCTGCGCCAACATCAAAACCATTACTGACGGCAACATAGCCCATCACGGGTGGACAAGCACCTGATAAACTACCGACAAGCGTACCGTAAACGGAATTACGCTTATATTTCAGCGTATAGAAGCCAACGTATACCAGAATACCAATGACACCGAATAATACCGTATGAACCGTGGTATAGAGATACAGCAAGATAAAGCCAATGGCACCTAGTACCACAGACAAGGTTAAAGCAGAACTAACACTAATGCGGCCTTGAGCCAAAGCACGGTTTTTTGTGCGGCTCATTTTTAGGTCAATATCACGATCAACGTAATTATTAATAATGCATCCGCAAGCAACAATACATGTTGTGCCGATCAACACTATTAGCAATAAAAACCAATCAATATTGCCTTTTGCAGCAAGGAAAAAGCCGCTTGCAGCGGCTATAAGATTTCCGAAGATAATGCCTGGCTTGGTCAGCGAAACATAGTCTTTAAACATAATTTTCTCGACTAGGTTAGTGACCCATCAGCATATTATGATTCAAGTGTTCGAATATCCACATAGAACCAACAATGACGAAAAGTAGAATAAATAGTGCGTAAACAGCCGAGACAGTTAACCAAGTTTGCTTAGAAGATCCGTTCATATGTAGGAAGAAAACCATTTGAACAAGAACCTGAGCAATCGCCGCGGCAACAATAGTTACAACGACAAAGGTGTCACTGCCAGTACCCGTCATCACTAAGTAAAAAGGGATAACTGTCAGTACGATAGATAGAATCAGACCCGTAACGTATTCTTTAACGCTACCGTGGGCTTGTCCGCCAGGACCAGTTTTTGTTGATGACATTACATAGCTCCTCTTAAATAAACAAAGCTAAATACACAAATCCAGATAATGTCTAGGAAATGCCAGAACAAACTTAAGCAAGCTAAACGAATCTTGTTTTCGTTACTAAAGCCATCGCGGTTAAAGTGAATGAACAAGAAGAACATCCAGATTAGACCAGCTGTTACGTGCAAACCGTGAGTCGCTACCAAGCTGTAGAAAGATGTCCAGTAACCACTAGTTTGTGGCGTCGCACCTTCATGGCTGAAATGTACGAATTCGTAGATTTCCATGCCAAGGAAACCAAGACCTAAGATGGCGGTAATGATCAGCCAGAACTTAGTTTTAGCCATGTTTTCAACATTGGCGCCCAACATTGCCATACCGAAGGTGAAACTACTCAACAACAGTAGGGCCGTTTCAACGGCAACAAAGCTTAAATCGAACAACTCACCAGGGGTGATGCCGTTTGCAAAGTTTTGGCCCATTACGGCGTACGTTGCAAACAAAGTACTAAATAATAGACAGTCACTGATTATGTATAGCCAGAAGCCAAATACATAGCGATCAGCTGCTTCAGCCTCATGGTGGTGGTGATCATCATGGTCATGAATATCATGATCGTTAGTTAATGCAGTCATAAATATCTTCCAAAATTTAAGGTCAAGTTATAGCGCCAGCTGTGTGGCGCTATAACTACGGTTCATTGATTACTTAGCAACAACCGTGCTGTCATTTTGATCTGTTGGCTTCCACTTTTTGTAGTATTTAGCATTCTTCTCAAAGTAGTAGCTACGACCCGCATTACTCTTCAAGAATTCGCCTTCAATACCTTCAACTTCTGGAACTTCAACGTAGTAATCTTTATCACGTTCGAAGTTAAGTTTTACCCAGCAAGCGAAAATCGCCACTACTGATGCAATAACCATCCACCAAATGTGCCATACAAAACCGAATCCCATAGGCAGTGTTAACAAACCTAGTACTGGACCTGCCCAAGTATTCTTCGGCATGTGAATGCGGCTGTATTTCTCAGGACGCTTGTATGCGATACCTTCTTGCTTCATATCAAGCAATGGATCACGGTCTTTGATGTAAGGAACATCGCCGAAGTTGTAGAACTGCGGTGGAGATGTTGTGTACCACTCAAGAGTGTGGCCATCCCATGGATCACCGGTAACGTCTTTATATTGAGGATCGTTACGCTTGTATAGGCTCCATGCAATATTGAACACTTGAGTACCAATACCACCGGCAATCATAGCTACACCGATCAGAGCGATGTACATGCTCATTTGCCACTCTGGGTTATCAATGTACTGCAGACGACGAGTCATACCGTCGAAACCTGTGTAGTACAGTGGCAACCAAGCAAAGAAGTAACCGAAGAACCAAAGTGCTACAGACCATTTGCCTAGCGTTTCGTTCAGTTTCACACCGGTTGCTTTAGGGAACCAGTAAGTGAAGCCTGCGAAGTAACCGTATACCGCACCACCAATGATTACGTTATGGAAGTGAGCCGGAACGAACATACTGTTATGTAGAACAAAGTCGTTTGCTGGGATAGAAAGCATTACCCCTGTCATACCACCCACCGTAAAGGTGATCAGCATGGCAATTACCCACCACATAGAAGCGGTAAGCTCTACACGACCTTTATACATAGTAAAGATCCAGTTGTAGAGTTTCACACCTGTCGGTATACCGATGATCATTGTCATGATACCGAAGAAGGCGTTAACACTTGCGCCTGAACCCATCGTAAAGAAGTGATGCAACCATACTAGGAAAGACAAAATCATGATGGCAATGGTCGCCCAAATAAGGGAAACGTAACCAAATAGACGTTTTCTTGAGAAGGTCGCCGTTACTTCGGAAATCATACCGAAAGCTGGCAATACCAAGAAGTACACTTCAGGGTGACCCCAAGCCCAGATCAAGTTCACCCACATCATCTGGTTGCCACCATTATGATTGGTAAAGAAGTTGAAATCTAAGTAACGGTCTAATGTTAACTGAGCAATAGCAACCGTTAGGATTGGGAAGATCACAAGTGCGATAACGTTGGCACAGAAAGTTGTCCATGTGAACACAGGCATTTTCATCATTGTCATGCCAGGTGCGCGCATTTTCAAAATTGTCGCAACAAAGTTAACCGCCGTTAGCGTCGTACCGATACCGGAGATCTGTAATGCCCAGATCCAATAATCGACCCCGACCCCGGGACTGTATTCAATGCCCGATAGAGGCGTGTAAGCCAACCAACCAACAGCCGCAAATTCACCGACGAACAAAGAGATGTTTACTAGCAAAGCACCCACTAGGAACAAGTAGAAGCTTAACGAGTTCAAGAATGGGTAAGCTACGTCGCGAGCACCAATCTGCAACGGCATGATGACGTTCATGATGCCTATCATCAGTGGTGTTGCTACGAAGAAGATCATGATGACACCGTGGGCGGTGAAGATCTGGTCGTAATGCTCAGGAGGTAGATAGCCTTCCCCGAATGTATCTGAGGTCGACAAAGCTTGGTGGGTACGCATCAAAATGGCGTCAGAGAAGCCCCGTACCAACATCACCAAGGCGACGATACAGTACATGATACCGATTTTCTTATGGTCTACAGAGGTAAACCACTCTTCCCATAGGTAGCCCCACAACTTCTTGTAGGTTACGAACGCCACCAATAGTAAGCCGCCAAGAATCGCAGCAAACATAACCGGGGCAACAACAGGGTCATGGAAGGGGATGACACCCCAGTGCAACTTACCAGTCAGCACATGGGGATCTTTGATTAGATCAGTTTGAACCATTTTGGGCTCCAATGAAAGACTCAATAATATTCTTAAACTGCAGAGGATTTATGGATGAGAAATACTCCACTTCATGATCACGTGTCTTTTCAATTAAGCGATCATATTCAGCATCAGTTAGTACTTTGCCAGACGCTTTAACGCCTTCAACCCACTTATCGAAGTCTTCGTCAGACGTTACCTTGGCCTGAAAACGCATGCCAGCAAAACCAAAACCACTGTAGTTTGCTGATATACCACGGTACTCACCGATCTCGTTACCCATTAGGTTCATACGGTTTTCCATGCCTGCCATTGCGTAGATCTGGCCGCCTAGTTTTGGTATGAAGAATGAGTTCATTGTAGATTGAGAGGTGACCAAGAATTCAACAGGTCTATCAACAGGGAAGGCGACTTCGTTAACGGTCGCAATTTTTTCTTCAGGGAATAAGAAAAGCCATTTCCAATCCATCGCAACCACTTGAATAGTCAGTGGTTTTTTGTCGGACACAAGCTCTTTTCTAGGGTCAAGAGAGTAAGAGGTAAAGTAGGTAATAGTGGCAAGAACCACGATGATAACTACTGGCACACCCCAAGCAAAAAATTCTATTTTGCTAGAATGTTCCCACTCTGGATCATAAGACTCATCGGACTTACTTGCATGGTATTTATAGGGAATCCAAATAGACATTAAAATAGTTGGTATAACTACAATAAGCATTAATCCCATAGTAAGTAGAATAGTGTCACCAATTTGTTTACCTGTGACACCACTAGAATCGAACAAGGCTAAATCACAACCGCTGAGCAGCAGGGCAAGTGAAAGTAGCATGGTTGACTGGAACAGTTTTTTCTTCATCTGTAACCTCAGAATGTCCTAGAGCAAGTGTTGCAAGTGGACTAGGCGCTTAATGTAAACTCATAGAATTCATAAACATTAAACCAAAGTTATGAAAACTAAGTTAAATGCTTAATAAAGTTAGATCATGAGCATCTTATAGATATCACCTAATACCCACATGTTGAATGTGCCATTAGGTTAAGCCAGACAATTATATTTTTGCACTAGGGCTTTTACAATAGTCAAGGCGCATAAATCCCCCCCAGCGGCTTGTTTACACAATTCACTCGTTGAATAGTACGCTCGGCTTAATAATTTAGATCATTATTTTTCGGGTGAATGGTACACTAGGTACCCCTAAAAAACTATCGAAAGGCCGACAGATTGCCCGCCAATTGTGCTTGGAACCGCTACTTTTTTGATATAAGTCATTTAATTAGACGCGTTTACAATTGCCCAAAAAGCACTTGTTACCTTGCTGTTTGAGATCAAGTTATCGAAGGTAAAGAGTCTTCCAAATAGGGATGAAACGGTCATTTTTTCACCACAAACAAACCCTTATAGATTCTCTTTTAGCCAATCATGCATCCGCTGGATACATTGCCTCATGAGCGTCTCATCGATACCACTGAAACCCAATATGAAGCCTTGGCGTATAGTACCTTGCTCACTATAGTGGGTTGATAAACACGACAATTTCAGGCCAGTTTTGCGCAGCGCCTTCGCCATAAATTGGTCTAAAGGCTCACTCATTTTCGTACCGTAAACCTGCTTAAACTCCACCAATACATGCATACCCGAACGAGGCTTTCGCCATTCAAACCACTCGCTTAGATGGGTTTCTATTAAGGCCAACAACCTTTCTCGTTTAAAACGATAATGTCGACGCATGCGGTTTATGTGACGATCAAAGTTCCCTTGCTGCATAAAATCGGCTACCGCCGGTTGAATCGGCAAGGATGCTGATGAGCCCAAGGTATGCTGACTTTTCTGTAATCGGTCTATTTGCGAAATTGGGGCAACAATGAAGCCCAACCTTAAACCTCGAAACAGCACTTTAGAAAAACTGCCTACAAAGAACACCCGCTCCTTAGCCGTGTTATCAAGTTGCGCCAGTTGCATAAAGGGCACTTCGTTACGCCCCTGATAGACAAATTCATTGTCATAATCGTCTTCGACTAACCACCAGCTAGCCTCTGCTTGCTGTAACTTTTCTAGCCACGCAATACGTCGCTGAGGACTCATGCTAATACCCAAGGGGTATTGATTGTTAGGGGTAATTACCCCGACATTAAACGCCCCCTGCTGACTTGGTAGGGTCAATCCGTGATCATCAATTGCCAAGAAGTTACTTGGGCGATCAAATTGCTCAAACACCTTACGAATAGGTGGATACGTGGGAGACTCCAACCACCATGACGCTTGAGTACCATAGGATTGAGACAGATCGCGAAAAAGGTGCTGCAATAAAATCAAAGAGTCACGGTTGCCAGCGGTGATGACTATCTGCTCTGGTACACACTCTAAGCCCCGAACGCGATACAAATAATCCACCAAGGCTGCTTTCAGTGGTGGATAGCCTGTTGTATAGCCACCTTGGAGTACAGCAAGATCCGGCTTCAACCAGCTACGGCGCATACTCGCCGCCCATTCCTTATTCGGAAACACCGAAACATCCACTCCCGCATCAAAAGACAACATGGGTTGATGAGGCTCAGCTTTGACTGGCGAAGTTCGAGGATTATTAGAAGGTGCATTGCGGGGGCTCGATATTGGTAAAGAAGACACAAACACTCCACGTTTGGGCTCGCTGATCAATAGCCCTTCACTGATCAGCTGATCATAAACACGAGTAGTGGTACTGCGGGAGACCCCTAACGATTCTGCCAACAAACGACTCGAAGGCAATTTATCCCCCTCCAACAACCGGCCTGTCGTAACGCCTTGCTGTATTTGGCTAACCAATTGCTGATAGTAGGGTGGACCTTGTTCATCAAGGGAGAAGGCTAAACTGTTGGTCGCGCGCTGCATATCTGGCCTGCTATTTAATGTGATATCTGGCTATTTTTTAGAAATCCAGAAACGATTAGTCTCTTTTATATCCCCAGCCGATGACAAAGACAAGGAGACCCCATTCATGAGCGACTCACTGGAAACACCGCTTAGCAAGGTAAAAAGAGGCCCTAATCGGGCGCAATACGACAAAGCCACGGCTTTCGAGATTATGGATGCCTCACTCATGTGCCACATAGGGCAAACAAAAAATGGGCAGGTCTTCGTCACCCCAACCTGCCATTGGCGCGATGGCGACTACTTTTACTGGCACGCACACTCTAAAGCACGCAACGTAAAAGGCCCCATTGATGAACCTGAAAAAGTCTGCATTAACATTAGCCTGTTAGACGGCTTGGTGATGGCGCGTTCTGCCATGCACCACTCGGTTAACTATCGTTCCGTGACACTGTTTGGCGTGCCAGAGCTAATAGAAGATAAAACAGAAAAAGTGCGCCAATTTAAAATTTTCTTAGATAAAGTCAGCCCCGGCCGTTGGGAATATCTAAGACCGATCAGCGACAGCGAAATTAAAGCCACAGGCTTGGTACGTATTAAGATTGACGAAGCCTCAATTAAATTACGTGCCGAGCCACCGGTTGACGACCCTGCCGACAACGACTGGCCAGTATGGGCTGGGGTGATACCCTTGAATAGATCCTGGGGAGAGGGTGAAACAGACCCGATTCAAAGCCAAACCTACCCTAAGGCTAATAGCCCAGAAGCGTTTTAAGTCAATTGAATACACAAAAGGGGAAATAGGTAGGTGCAATAGTGCCTACCTTAAAAATATGAGCCGCTTAAAACTTGCTTACTAAATAGTGGGCAAGTTTCTGCACGGAAGGGCCAAATAAGAAAGCAATTAACGCCGCAGCCGGCCATGCCAAGCACCAAGCGGCCATCCAAGAATGAAAAAAGTCCGCCGTAAAGCCAATATTAATAAAGGTGATCCAGCCCGACATCAAAAAAGACAGCACACAAGACATTAACACCGCAAAATACAAACGAAACTTCATTTAAACTTCCTCAGCTAGCTTAAGCACAGCATAATAGCAAACTCATTGCCCTGCGACTCATTGCGAGAGCCACTTGCGCAATATAACCTTGATCCAATACCACTCTTCATTATTAAAGGACAAATATGGAACATTTACTTTGGTGGCAATATGGCTTAATCGGTCTTATTTTTATTTGGAGTGGTTTTGTCCGCAGTGGTTTAGGCTTCGGTGGCGCGGTATTGGCACTGCCATTCTTACTTTTGGTAGAAAATAACCCACTAATTTTCCTACCCATTATTTCCATCCACCTATTAGTATTTTCCAGCTGGATCGCTTGGAGCGGCGCCAAAGACGCAAAAGCCAAAGCAGCACAACAAGCGTTAACAGAAGACCAAGGCGCGCCAGCACCCACGAGCAACATTGACTGGCAATACCTTAAAAAAGCCCTGCGCATCATGATCATCCCTAAACTGATCGGCGTATTCGGCCTATTAACCTTGCCTCATGATATTGTCACAGGGGTCATCTTTATTATCGTCTCGGTATTTGCTGTGTCGTATATCATCAACAAACCTTTTTATAGCAACAACAAGATCCTCGACACCGTTTTTCTAATGTTAGGAGGCTATGTTAGCGGCACCTCATTAATTGGCGCCCCCTTAATTGTTTCCGTATTTGCCACCAAGGTTTCTCGTTATCAGCTTAGAGATACCTTGTTCGTACTCTGGTTTATCCTAGTACTCATTAAAATGTCGTCCTTTTTAATTGCTGGCGTCGACCTACAACTGATCCACCAACTTTGGCTATTACCTTGCGCGCTGATTGGTCATGTCTTTGGGCAGAAGTTCTACAACCGCCTCCAGCAAACAGAAAGCTCAGTCTTCTTCCGCTACATAGGCATCGCCTTGCTGATCGTCTGTGCTTTTGGCTTGTACTCCACCATCAAGCATTGAACCATCATTAGGTTAGGTTGAAGGATATAACAAGAATCAACTCAACTAGCGAAACAAAGACTCGCTTCGAATGGACGTTCTCGCTTTAGCGCCGAAATGAGAAGTGAGTCTTTGTAGAGCGCCTACGAATGAGTAAGACGCTCCTACGACAAGATTACACTCAACTAGCGAAGCAAGGCTCGCTTCGAATGGATGTTCTCGCTTTAGCGCCGAAATGAGAAGCGAGTCTTTGTAGAGCGATTTATAAAATACACAAACAACTTAGTGAGTAAGCTGATCCACTAGATAGACAATGGACTGGTACTCAATACCACTGTGCTGGCTTAAACCAATCTCACAGGTTCGGCTGTTAGAATACCCCGCCTCACAACCATCGACCGCTTTCGCTAAAGACTTCAACGCACTGGCATTCAATTCCGGAGTAGAGAAGCCCTTATCACCAGCAAAGCCACAGCAAGTAATGTCCGCAGGTAACACCACCTCGTCCGCTAACTGCTCAGCAAGAGAGACAAAATCATCCGCTAAGCCCATGCGAGTCGTACTACAAGTCACATGAACCGCGATTTTCGAACGTTTTTGGCTAACTTTTAGCTTCGGCATCAAGAATTCACTCACGAACGACACTTGCTCGTATAACTCTAAACATGGGTCCAGGGTTTCTTTCATGCGTAACAAACACGGGCTGGTATCACAGACTATGGGATAGCGACCATTCTCACTGGCTTCAAGCAAACGGGCATTCAGTTCATTGGCTTTTTGTCCTGCCACAGAAAATTGCCCCTTGCTTTGGAACGCTAAACCACAACAACTGCCTTCTACATCGCTAGGCATGACAACCTTATAGCCGGACTTTTCAAGCAGGCTTAGCATCACTTCCATAACTGAACGCTTGTCCGTGGCATCTGGAGAACTGCCCATGACCCGTGTGGCACAACTTGGCAAATACACCACCGTTGGCTGATGCACACCAAGGTCTTTCAGCTTAGACACTTTAGAGTGGATAGCCTTCATGGAAGGAGAGGAAGACGGCATTTCTGGATGCCAGACAGGAACCGCTCCACCAGATGTTTTATGCGCCACCTTGGTAATTAACTGCATGCCGCTATTGCCAATAACCCCTTTCACACCTTGGCCCGTCGCCAAACCAATTCGAGCCCCAGAAGTCACACTATCAAAATGATCGCCTAACCAATGCCCAACTCGGCTATCGGGGTGTCGGTCATGGCGTAATTCTCGCGTTAAATCGCCAGTGTTTATGCCTACAGGACACTGCATAGAACAAAGACCACAACCAGCACAGGTATCAATCCCTTGATGATCATAATCGGCTTTCAATTTTGCTAAGCGTTCAGGTTGCTCTCCTGATGCTTGCAAACGCTGGATTTCACGCCATAACACAATGCGCTGTCGCGGGGTGAGGGTAAGAGACTTTGAAGGGCAGGAAGATTCACAAAAGCCGCACTCTATACAGGTGTCTACTTTGTCATTCGCTTTAGGAAGCGGCTTAAGATTCTCCACATGCAAATTGGCATTGTGAGTCAAAATCACATCAGGGTTCAACAAGCCTTCAGGGTCAAAAGCGCGTTTAATTTCCCACATTAACTCGTAGGCTTCTTGGCCCCATTCTAACGCCACGTAAGGGGCCATATTACGGCCAGTGCCATGCTCAGCTTTTAATGAACCTTGGTACTTCACAGCAACCAACTGTGCCACTTCATCCATCAGCTTTTCGTATCGAGATACCTCGGCTGGGTCATCAAAGCCTTGGGTGAAAACGAAATGCAAATTACCTTCTAGGGCATGGCCAAATAAGATGGCCTCATCATAACCATGCTTTTGGAAAACCCCTTGCAGCTCCAATACCCCTTCCGCCAGTTGCTCTACAGGGAAAGCCACATCTTCAATAATGACCGTAGTACCAACCGGTCGCACGGCGCCTACGGCGGGGAATAGACCTTTGCGTATCTTCCAATAGGAGTCGTAAACCGCTTTGTCTTGGGTGAATTCAATCTCGGTGAGGGTCGCAAGCCCATCCAAAGCCTTAGACACTTGCTGTAAATTCTCTTCAAGTTCCGCGCTATCACTGGCACGCACATCCACCAGCAAACCCGCTGCTTGCGCCCCTAGGCTCGACAAAACGTCTGGCATACCTGGCTTACTTTCCACCGCACGTAAGCCTGCTCTGTCAATTAACTCAACAGCGGAAACAGGAGCACTCTTCAATGCTGTTACGGCACGACAAGTGGCTTCCATATCCTCGAAGAAGATCATAGCTGCCGCTTTAATCGGGTGGTCGATGACTGTCTGGTAAGTGACTTCACTTAAAAAGCCCAGCGTTCCTTCTGAGCCGATCATCAGATGCAATAGCACATCGAAGGGGTCTTTATAGTCAACTAAGCTATTCAGACTGTACCCTGTAGTGTTCTTTAATCGATATTTGTGTCTTATTTTTTGAGAGAGCTCAGGGTTATCTTGGGTTTTTTCTGCCAAGACTTTCAGTATTTCTAGTAAGCCTTTATGGCTTTTCGCAAAGGCTGCTCGACTGGCTTCGTCGGCGGTATCCAGCACGGTACCATCTACCATGATGATGCGCGCACTTTGAACCGTGTTATAGCTGTTCTGTGCGGTACCACAGCACATCCCGCTGGCATTATTCGCCGCAATACCACCGATCATACAAGCGTTAATGGAAGCAGGATCTGGACCTATCTTTCTTTGATAGCCCGCCAATAATTGGTTCGCTCTAGCGCCAATGATGCCAGGCTGCAAGGAGATGATTCGACCCTGTTGCTTGATACGATGCGCTTTCCAGTTATCGGACAACTGAATCAAAATAGAGTCAGTGACTGCTTGACCAGAAAGGCTAGTGCCCGCGGCACGAAAGGTCACCGGCACCCCATGCTGTCGAGCTTCATGAAGGACTAAACGAACTTCTTCTTCATTATCAACACGTACCACAAGTTGAGGAATCAAGCGGTAAAAACTGGCATCTGTACCATAGGCAAGCGTTCTTAAAGGGTCTCTTATTAGGCGATTTTCATCAATTTTAACGCTAAGAGCTCGATGGATGTCGTCGTATTGAGCACCAAGGGCAGTAGAAGAAGTCATATAAAGTCCTGCTGTAAGCCTTTCATCAAGGGCTTTGATAAGGCTTATCTTGTTATTTTTGCTGGAATAAAACTTTTTGCTAGACAAGCTTAAGACACTGACACTATATTGGTAATACCAATTTACCTAGCAAACATACACGCACAATAAGAAGCTATCATTTTTTTGTCAACTAATACTTTAGTGGTTATTTCGACGATTTTAGCGACTTTTCAATTGGTTTTACCAATTATAAACTTATCAACAGGCAGATTTAGCCACGCTATTGATACCAAGGGTTCGTGACATGGCACATTCTTATCAACGCATTAAACAGCCAAAAATCTCTGACATCATAGTACAAGAACTGGAAAATATGATTTTAGAAGGCAGCTTCACAGCAGGGCAGAAATTGCCACCGGAACGCGAGTTAGCAGCTCGCTTTGAAGTATCTCGCCCCTCCCTAAGAGAAGCCATTCAGAAGCTCGTTGCTCGCGGTGTATTGATCAGTCGTCATGGTGGTGGAACCTATGTGTGTGAGCAGCTTGGTCAGTCGTTTATGGACCCACTACAAGACTTACTTTGTGCCCATGACGAGTTTCTTTACGATCAACTCGAGTTCCGCGATGCTCTAGAAAGTCTTGCCGCCTACTATGCTGCCTTGCGCAGCACGGACGCAGATAAAGCGAAATTAACAGAGTGTTTTGAGCAGCTATTGGCCGCAAACAAAGCCCAAGACTTTAAGTTAGAAGCAAAACTGGACGCTGAGTTTCACATGGTGGTTGCCGCCGCGGCCCATAATGTGGTCCTGCAACATACCTTACGGGGGCTGCATGCCGTGTTGGCTCAGAGCATCACAGTTAACCTGAAAAACTTATTTGAGAAGAAAGCCGCACGACACAAAGTGATGGAGCAACATGAAAGGCTTTATCATGCCATTATGAATGGGCAAGCTGATGAAGCGAGAGATGCCAGCCATGATCACCTAGTGTTCGTAGAAGAGAACCTACTCAAAATGCGCCAAGAAGAGACTCGAATTGAGCGCTCCTTACGTCGCCATGCTTCTCATGAATAGAGGGTTGCGCTCTATTCAAACCATACTTTCGTTCGCATATTTCTTTGATAACACCAGTAAAGGGTAATACCACGAGCAATGAATAGCATAGCTTGGCTAAGCCATAAACCATGGTTTCCCATGCCTTGGCTCATGAACCAGACAGGAAAGAAAACGCCCAGTACACAGATAATCATGGTGTTCTGCATGGTTTTCACGCTGGTAGTGCCAATAAACACCCCATCAAGCATATAAGACCAGATTCCTAATAAGGGAAACGCAATCAGCCAAGGTAAATAATGCTTCGCTTCAAGTTGAACACTCTCCACATTGGTCAACAAATGAATAATTTGCTCACCAAACAACCAGAAAATCACCACAAGAATAACCGCCGCCAGCAGCGCCCAATAAGTCGATAAGCGAATCACTTGTCTAAAGCTGCGTTTGTCTTTACGACCGTAGGCCTCACCACACAAGGCTTCCACTGAGAACGCAAAACCATCAAGGGCATTGGAGATAATCATTAGGAAGGTCAATAAAACGGCATTAGCCGCCAAGATAGCATCCCCTTGACGAGCGCCTTGGGCGGTAAAAAATAGCATCACCAGCAACAATAAGATGGTGCGTACAAATAGGTAACGGTTCACCTGAATTAAAGCAACATATTCTCGCCACTTAAACAGCGCTGCCATGGGTAAATGGCCTGAAAAGCCACGTAACTTATGCCAAGCCAAGACACCTGCCACCATGACACCTAGATAGTGTGCAAAGACTGTTGCCCAAGCGACGCCATCACTGGCCATACCAAGTCCATAAACAGCGGCATAGTCCAATACCATGTTGGCCAAGTTGATGATCAATAGCATCCATAGCGGGCCTTTCGAATACTGTACCCCAAAGAACCATCCCATTAGGGCATAGCCTGCTAACACCGCGGGAGCACTAAAAATACGCGCTTCACAATAAAGACGCGCCCAAGGCTCAACCTCGGCACTCGGTGCCATGAGCATTATGGCCAAATCTATGATGGGTGCTCTGAATAAGATCAGTAGCAGACCAATCAATACGCCGAGTAGTACAGATTGCAGCAACAGCTCGCGCACTCTACGTTGGTTACCTTGACCTAGAGCTTGTGCCGTCAGGCCAGTTGAGCCCATGCGCAAAAAACCAAACGCCCAGAATAAAAAACTGAAAATACTCGCGCCAATGGCAACCGCGGCTAAATGAATCGCCGTACCTAAATGGCCCACCACTGCAGTGTCAACCAAGCCTAAAAGGGGCGTGGTGATATTAGAAAGCATAGGCGGCCAGGCCATTTTCCAAATTTTATTGTGGACGCTCTTATCCCGTTGGAAAGATCGCTTAAGTGTTTGAAATACTGTTTGCAAAAATAGCACCTTAATAGGCTGTTTATAGCGTTTTCTGTGGATAACTTGTTCGCAAGCCGTTTTGCTTCCATGATTACGAAGTGTGGACAATCTCTACAGTTATACACAAATATAGTGTTTTTTGGGAGGAAAACTCCCCATTATAACGTTTTTGTCGGTAATATTTTTCGTTCGACTGCGTCTTTTTTGTTATCCACAGAATGGGGGAGTTTTTTGTCCAGCCAGCCTCTTCAAAATCAAACTTGGATAACTTAGGCTTTTTTCCACAATGTGGCGCACATCGACAGGGAACTTTGCTAGAATCCACCTTATTTTATTTGCGGAGAAGTCCCATGAACAAGAAGTTAAAACCTTTTATTGAAGGCTTAGCGGTCGGGTGTGTATTTATCAGTATTACCATGCTGTTCCAAATTCCTCTTTACATGAGTTTTATTATTGGCGCTTTAGCGGCATTAGGCGGCTACCGTAACTCGATTAAAATGGATCAAGAGAAAGCAACGAAAAGGAACGGTCCTAAAGATCAAAACGGGGAGTAATCATGATGAGTGTTAAGCCGCCACAGTTCGGAGAAGGGGATGGTACGCTACAAGCTGTGGGTGGCCTTGAGGGTTTACGCACGCTGGTCGAAACCTTCTACAGAAGAATGGAAAACACTCCAGACTATCGCCCATTATTTGATATGCATCCCAGCAATATTGCCCTCAGTATCGATAAACTCGTGGCCTTTTTATCTGGCTGGATGGGAGGAGAGCGTTTGTATGCCAAACAATATGGAAAAATTCACCTTCCCCAAGCCCATGCTCACCTTAGCGTCACGGAAAAAGAAAAAGCCATGTGGCTCAACTGCATGAGGGATGCCCTAGATGAACTCGGCTACCCAGCGGACTTAAAAGACTATTTATTAACTCAGCTGCACTTTCCTGCAGAACGTATCCGTCAAGTCAGTGCCGCAAAGCGCAACCTTTAATCACCCTCATCCACAAAAGATGGTCACTTCTGAAAGGACTCCGAAATGGGTTTAAAAAGCGCGTATTACCTTGTTTCTTTAGCCGCTATTTGGGGAGCCTCATTTCTCTTTATGCGCATTGGGGCACCTTCATTAGGTGGCGCATGGCTTATTGAAGGCCGTGTAGGTTTTGGTGCCGTCTTTCTTTTCTTAGTCATGGTGCTCTTAAAAAAACGCACTCATTTTAGAGAAAACGGAAAACATTACGCCATTATTGGCCTATTAAGCGCTGCACTGCCGTTTCTTTGTTATGGCTATGCCGCCCAGTATTTATCCGCTTCATTAATGTCTGTAGTGAATGCTTTAACGCCGATTTTTGGTACGGCGATCAGTGCTCTTTATTTTCGCAAAGCGCTGGAGGCAAACAAAGTATTTGGCTTGTTACTTGGATTAATTGGTGTTGCAGTCATTGTCGGATTCGATCCAGAAATCGTCAAAGAGAACAATCTCTTAGCTGTATTTGTGGTGATGTGCGCTCCAATTTGCTACGGCATTGTCAGTGTTTACACGCAAAAAGCGAAAAAAGTAGACCCTATTACCAACTCTTATGGCTCCATGTTGATGGCAACCTTGTTCATTGCGCCATTGTTAATCTTTATTCCACCGAATTCGGCGGAAGACATTAATTGGATTGTGATCGCTTCGGTTATCGCTCTAGGCGTTATTTGTACTGGCGTCGCCTTTTTGATTTTCTACAAACTGGTGGACGATATCGGCATGCCGTCCACATTAACTGTGACTTTCTTGATCCCTATTTTTGGTGTCTTCTGGGGCGTCATTTTCTTAGATGAAACTGTCGGCTGGCATACGCTTATCGGCACTATTTTAGTCATAATAGGCACTATGAAGGTCACAGGATTCACCTTGAAAACCGTTGTTAAGCCAACAGGTTAAGTCTTTTAGGACTTAACCTGTCTCACCACTTTAATACCGAGTCGCTTAGCTAAGCGCGCTAGATTAGCTCTGTCCATAGACAGAAACTTAGCCGCCTCTGTCCAATTACCATTAGTATTGTCCAATGTGTTACGAATTAGGTTTCGTTGATAAGCCTCTGTTTCTAAACGAAAATTAATGGGTTCTTTGGCTATGCTGTGACGTTCAGCCATTACTGTGTTTTGCATCCCTTCTTTTTCACCTCTATCTATCTGTAACCCTTTTAGATGATTTTTAGAGATAACAGTAATCCCAGATGGGATATCTGCCTTGGCAAATAAAGCCGCACGAGAGATAACATGTTCCAGTTCGCGTACATTTCCAGGCCAATGATACGTTTCTAATAACCCTATGGCAGAGCTGGATAAAGTAAGTTGTTGTAAGCCTAATTTACGGCGGAATCGTTCAGCGAAGAAACCGGCTAATAGAGGAATGTCTCCTTGTCGATGCCGCAAGGCCGGAACCTGAATAGGAAACACACTGAGGCGATGGAAAAGGTCAGCACGAAAACGTTGTTCTGACACTTCGGTTTCTAAATGACGGTTGGTGGCGGCGATAATTCTCACGTCGATTTTACGAACTTGATCTTTACCAACCGCTTGGATCTCTTGGTTTTGAATGGCTCTTAGTAAGGTGCCCTGTACCTCTAATGGTAACTCACCGATTTCATCGAGGAACAAGGTACCTCCATCTGCAAGCAAGAACTTACCTTGGCGATCACGGTCTGCACCGGTAAACGCTCCTTTCACATGCCCAAATAGTTCACTTTCAATTAAATGATGAGGAATGGCCGCGCAATTCACATACACCATAGGAGAGGCAGATCGTAGGGATGTTTGATGAAGCATACGGGCGACAAGCTCCTTACCAACGCCTGTTTCCCCTTCAATCAAGATCGCAAAGTCAGAAGGTGCCACCAGCTTAATGGCTTGCTCTAGCGCTTTCATCAGATCACTCTGACCGATCATCTCACTGCCATCTTTCACTTGGCCTTGTTCATTGATGGCTTGCAATTCCTGTTGAGCTTGCCATGTTTTATCTTCCAATTGCTCCATCAACATAGCTGTATTCAAGGTCATAGCGGACATGGCGCCAATGATCTCCAACGCTCTTGCATTAATGTCATCAAATACACCAGGAGTAATACTGTCTAGGGTCACCACACCGATCAATTTGCCTTCTAAATACAAAGGTACCCCCATACAAGAATGCACCCGTAGATGATCGTCATGGCCAATGACCATGCCATCGTATGGATCTGGTAATGTAGAATCAGCAGGAAAACGGACAGGGTAATTGCTCTCGCAAATCACTTTCAGTCTAGGATGCTCTTCAATGCTAAAGCGTCTTCCCATCAGATCATCAGATAAGCCCCGCTGAGCAATCGGTGTCAGCACGTCATTATGGTTTACAAGTAATACAACCGCATCGCAATCAATGATAGAGCGTATTGCATACACCAATTCTTCAAAACGACTGGAATGAGCAACAGAGCCCGCAAGATCAAGTGCAAAGCTAAGTAGGGCGTTACTTGAAACCTTATTCATAAAAGAAATCCATTATGGCAATCAAATTTAAGTCTTATTGACTCAAAGGTATCATAAATATTTTATTTAGATAGGTCACATTGACTCTATAAATAAATCAAAAACCATAACCTTATGTTTTTATTGACTATTTTTATTTGGCACGAACTTAGCAAATAATAGAGATAGCAAACACATTAAGTGTTTATTCATTGAGAGCTTATTAACTAAGGGCTTATTCATTAAGGAGACATCATGCTATCTCAACAACATATAGACACGGTAAAAGCGACCATTCCACTATTGGCATCCGCTGGAACAGCGATTACAGAACATTTCTACAATCGTCTATTTACTCACCATCCTGAGCTACAAGATGTGTTCAACATGACACACCAAAACACAGGACGCCAGCCGGCTGCCTTGTTTAATGCCATTGCGGCCTACGCAACACATATTGATAACTTAGACGTACTCACCAGCGCGGTTATGCGTATTGCTCAT
The DNA here is from genome assembly GCF_052747885.1 of Marinomonas dokdonensis. Lineage (NCBI taxonomy): Bacteria > Pseudomonadati > Pseudomonadota > Gammaproteobacteria > Oceanospirillales > Oceanospirillaceae > Marinomonas > Marinomonas dokdonensis. Next base: position 208,609 of record NZ_JBRAND010000003.1, on the reverse strand, counting down.
AAGCACACTAGCTTTAACATCAACCCAGCTCAATACGATGTTGTCGGTCATCATTTAATCGAAACGCTTCGAGAACTCGCACCTGACGCTTTTACACCAGAGGTAGAAGAAGCTTGGGGAGCGGCTTATAAGCAACTGGCCGATATTTTCATCAAAATAGAAAACGATCTTTATGAGGAGCGCGCTGCACAAGCAGGTGGCTGGAAAGACTTCCGTCGCTTCAAAGTCATTTCTAAAATTCCAGAGTCAGAACTGGTCACTAGTTTTGTTTTTGCCCCTGTCGATGGAGGCAATGTCATTGACTATCTTCCAGGTCAATACCTAGGCGTTAAAGTTCACCCTCAAGGCAATGAATACGATGAAATTCGCCAATATTCTTTATCTACCGCACCAAATGGTAAAACATACCGCATCAGTGTGAAACGTGATGGCGAGGGTGATCTTGCCGGTGTCATGTCTCACTATCTACACGACCACCTTAACGTAGATGATGAAGTGGAATTAATGCCACCAGCGGGCGACTTCATCTTCCAAGACAAACAAAAACCAGTGGCTCTCATTTCTGGTGGTGTTGGTTTAACGCCAATGCAGTCCATGTTGGACACCTTGAACCAACAGGGTTACTCACAGCCTATTAGCTATTTACATGCTTGTGCCAGCTCACACCAACATTCCTTTAAAGACCATGTGAATAGCCTAAAAGGGTCTTTACCTTTGAGTGTACACACTTGGTATGAAAAGCCAGATAAAGCAGAAGAAGGTGTCTATGAAGGTAAGATGGCACTAGAGCCAACCAAAAATGACCTGCCTATTGAAGATGGTGATTTTTACTTATGTGGACCTGTAAATTTCATGATGTTTGCAAAACAGCAGCTGGCATCACTAGGTGTATCGTCTGATCGTATTCATTATGAGCTGTTTGGCCCACACCAAGACATTTAATTATCTTGTTTAAACGGCAAAAGTGCGTGAGTGTCTTGGTGATACTCACGCACAGCTTGGGCTTCTTCTTGGCAGTAATGATCAATCGCTTCCGCAAAGCCTGGATGCGCAATATGGTGAATACTGTAGCTAAACACCGGCTCAAAGCCTCGCGCAATTTTATGTTCCCCTTGGGTACCCGGATCAAAGTGCTGTAAGCCACGCTCTAAACAGAACTCGATTCCTTGGTAATAACAGGCTTCAAAGTGCAAACAATCCACCTCTTCGATACAGCCCCAGTAACGCCCATACAAAGAGCGCTCATCAAAGAAGCACCATGAAGCGGCAATCGCTTGTTCTCCTCGATACGCCTGCACTAAGAGCACGCTATCACCCATGGTCTGGGCCAGTTGGGCAAAGAATTCACGGCTTAGATAACCTTGTTGACCACGTTTTGCATAGGTTGACTGATAACACTGATAAAACAGCTCTATGTCATCTTCAGTAAGCTCAGAACCTAGACGACGGGTGAGGTGTATACCTTGTTGCTGTACTTTTTGTCGCTCCTTACGAGCTGCTTTGCGTTTGCGGCTGGAGAAATGACTAAAGTAGTCCTCCATGCTTTTATAATCCCGATTAAACCAATGGAACTGACAGGAAATACGCTCCATTAAGTCATCTTCAGAACGAAGCAAACTGGATTGTGGTGCAGGGCAAAACAGTAAATGCCAACTAGAAAGCTCTCTTTGCTGTCCTGTCTCTGTCATTAATTGAGCCACCACAGGGTACAGAGCATCAATGTCAGCCGACTCTAGATGGGAAAAAATTCGAGGCCCAGTCACTGGCGAAAAAGGCACCGCCCAAATGCGTTTGGGGAAATAGCGCATACCATAGCGATGGTAAGCCTCGGCCCAAGCATGATCAAAGACAAACTCACCTTGGGAGTGAGTTTTCAAATAGCTGGGGACGACAGCTAAAGGGGAGTCATCATCGGCCATCAGCAAAAGATATTCTGGGTACCAGCCAGTATTCTCACCAATACAATGGCTATCCTCTAGTGCTTGATGAAAAGCAAACTTGGCAAAGGGGTAGCTGGTATCACCTATGGCGGCTTGCCATCTGTCTTCGCCAATTTGTGTGACCGAGCTAAACCACTGGGCTTTCATCTATTTAGCCCATCGAAGCGCGCATTTGAGAGATCAATTCACTGGTATCTGGACGCACCTGACGCCATAGATAAAAAGACTCTGCCGCTTGCCCCACCAGCATACCCAAACCGTCTGCCCCTTGTGCCCCGCGCTCATAAACCCACTCAAGGAAAACAGTGCGTTCTTTGGCATACATCATGTCATAACACCAACTCTTACCATTTACTAAGGAGTCTTTTAGTGGCGGTAAGTCGCCAGATAAGCTGGCTGAGGAACCATTAATGATGATATCGAATACCCCATCAAGGTCTTCATAGGAAGAGGCAAGGCAGGAGAACTGCTCAGCCAAAGCTTGTGCTTTACTGACCGTACGATTGGCAATGGTGATCGACTCAGGGGACTGGGCCAGCAAAGGATCCAAGACACCGCGCACGGCACCACCTGCACCTAAAATCAAAATACGCTTGCCCTTCAGTTCTTGACCATGGTTCACGGTAATATCACGCACCATGCCAACACCGTCTGTGGTATCACCAAATAAATCACCGTTGCGTCCCATCATCAGAGTGTTCACTGCACCAGCTTGTTGGGCACGCTTACTGAGCACCTGACACATGGCATAGGCTCTTTCTTTAAATGGCATGGTGACATTCATCCCCTTACCACCCTTGGCGAAGAAGTCTCTTACCTGTTCTTCAAAATGGGTTTCATCCCCTAACAAAGTGGAATACTCAAGTTCTTGATGAGTTTGCTTAGCAAAATGCCCATGAATAAATGGCGATTTACTGTGTTCAATAGGGCGTCCAACAACAAGATATTTATCCACGGTATTCCTCTTATATTTTTGTTAATAGCGACTAAACTGCAGGAGCTAACCAATCTTTCGATGTTAAATAGTAGGCCGTTAACTTGGCCTCTTCACTGTCTTCAGGTACTTGATAATCGTATGTCCAACGCACTTCTGGAGGCAATGACATAAGGATAGATTCCGTACGTCCTGCACCACTTTGCAGGCCAAAATGCGTGCCTCGGTCGAACACCAAGTTAAACTCCACATAACGTCCACGACGATGTAGTTGGAAATCTCTCTGCTGAGGGGTAAATGAGATATCTTTACGACGTTGTAAAATCGGCAGATAAGCTTGGCTATAAGCATCCCCCACTGAACGCAGCATGGCAAAGCTGTCTTCAAAGCTGGCTTCATTAAAGTCATCAAAGAAAAGACCGCCAATACCTCGTGGCTCTCCACGATGTTTTAGATAGAAGTATTCATCGCACCATTTTTTGAAGCGTTGGTAATAGCCTTCACCAAAAGGCTCAATGGCATCAAAACAAGTTTGGTGCCAATGGATACAGTCTTCTTCAAAACCATAATATGGGGTCAGATCGAAACCACCCCCAAACCACCAGACTGGCTCCATACCGTCTTTATGAACAATAAATAAACGTACATTGGCATGGGAAGTCGGGGCAAAAGGGTTGTTCGGGTGAATCACTAATGACACGCCCATGGCTTCAAAACGGCCACCGGCTAATTCAGGTCGATCCGCTGTTGCAGAAGGAGGGAGATTGTCCCCCATCACATGGGAGAAGTTCACCCCCCCTTTCTCGATCACTTGTCCATCTGCAATAACACGAGTTCGGCCACTACCACCATTGGGCCTGTCCCACGCATCTTCTTTAAAACGGGCTTCAGGTTCTAGGGTTTCAAGTGAGGCACAAATGGCATCCTGAAGAGATAACAAATAGTTTCTAACGGCTTCGATATCAGCAGGTTGCACGGATTTAGCAGAAGTAGACATTAAAGGCTCCAGTTAGTAGCGTTGTGATCCATCAGGGTGACTGCGTAATAGATTCAGAATCCACATGTATTGTTCTGGATGCGCAACGATCATTTCTTCTAATGCTGCGTTCATCAGGATTGCATCTTGCGTGTCATCCCCAGTAGGGAAGTTTTCTAAAGCAGGCCATATGTGCAAATCATATTGGCCCGTCTCGCTATTATACGCTTGGAGCATGGGTACAACCTTGGCCTTGGTCAACTTTGTCAGCTTTCCAAGACCTTTCATGGTGGCTTTTTCTGCGGCAAAAAAGGGCACAAATACTGAGTTTTGTGGGCCAAGATCTTCATCCGGTAGGTAGTAACCCAAATTGCCTTCTTTCACCGCTTTCAAAAATGGCTTAATGCCGGCTTCCCGAGGATAGATTTTTCCACGACCATATTGCATACGTTGAACATGAAGCAACCAGTCCACTACCTCATTACTTTGAGGCTTCATAATAGTGGTAAGACTGTACCCTAAAGATGCCAGCATTGGTCCTGTGTAATCTAATGTCCAGCAATGGGGAGTCAGCGTAATGATCTTTTCACCATTTTCGAGTAGCGGAAACAGATTCTCACCACCGTAAATTTTATCGCGGCTTTTAAGGTACTTTTTACTCCGCACCATAAGCTCACCATAGGCTAAACAGAATTGAGCCGCCGTCTCTAGGCTGCTCAATAATATTTGATGGCGCTCGTCTGGCGTTTTTTCAGGAAAGCACTCCTCTAAGTTTATTTTTGCACGCTTAAGAGCACTGCTCTTGCGTTTAACAATGACGCCCGCAAGTTTCTTACCAAGTTTGTCACGCCAGCGATACGGCACATACGCTAACGCTAAAACAAGCAATGCCATCAACCAAGTCGGCCAATAACGAGGGGCGAGGAAGGCCCATTTGAATGTAGGGTTGTGTAACTTAGGGTCTAGCGGTGACGTATCTTTGATTTTGTTCATAAGACTTATTTGGTTTGTACACTCATAGGTAGGTGGTTCTAGTACGACTAGACTCATAATACTTCATGGGGACGGATATTTTATATAGCCCATGTAACTTTTCATGATTCATGACATATGACAATGTTTGAAGAACATCAAACATTAGGTTGATTGCGCACCATTTTTCATTCGCAAAGGCTTATTTACTATCTTTCATTAAAGCAAGCTTTCACCAGATCAAGCTGCTCAGTTTAGACACACAGCTAGGTGTCTGGTTATTTCCGTTTGGAGTTAATATGCAATCACTATTGTCGCAACCAAATTTATTGAAAGGCCATTCCTATATAGATGGCCAATGGGTGTCTGCCCAATCAGGACAAACCTTCACCATCACCAACCCTGCCAATGGTGAAGCCATCATTGAAGTTGCCGATTTAGGGGCTGAAGAAACAACCCAAGCCGTTGACGCCGCACAAAAGGCTCAAAAAGACTGGCAAGCCAAAACAGCAAAAGAGCGCGCAACATTACTACGCCAATGGAATCAACTGATTCTCGATAACCAAGCGGATTTAGCTAAGTTGATGACCTTAGAACAGGGCAAGCCTTTAGCCGAAGCCATGGGTGAAGTGGCCTATGGCGCCTCTTTCATTGACTGGTTTGCAGATGAAGCTCGTCGTTTAAATGGTGACGTAATTCCAACCTTTGCCAAAGACAAGCGAGTGATGACCATCAAACAAGCAATTGGTGTGGTCGCGGCGATCACTCCTTGGAACTTTCCGATCGCTATGATTACCCGTAAGGCAGGCCCCGCACTGGCAGCAGGCTGTACTATTGTTATCAAACCCTCTGACGAAACGCCTTTGTGTGCATTAGCCTTGGCTGAATTGGCTCACCAAGCGGGTATCCCTGCTGGGGTGTTGAATGTGGTGGTGGGCAAAGACGCCAAAGCCATTGGCGGTGTGTTAACCAGCAACCCGATTGTCCGTAAGCTTTCTTTCACAGGCTCTACCCCTGTCGGCAAACTATTACTCAGCCAGTGTGCGCAAACAGTAAAACGCACCTCAATGGAATTGGGCGGTAATGCGCCTTTTATCGTTTTTGATGATGCAGACCTAGATGCCGCGGTAGAAGGCGCGATCGCTTCCAAATACCGAAACGCGGGTCAGACGTGTGTCTGTGCTAATCGCATTTTAGTGCAAGAGGGTGTCTACGATGCTTTTGCCGAGAAATTAGCAGCAAGAGTCGCTAGCTTTAAAACAGGCAATGGCTTTGCTGAAGGCGTTAATATTGGGCCTTTAATCAACCCAGCAGCCATTCAAAAAGTCTCCGAACTGGTCACGGATGCCATCGACCAAGGCGCTCATGCTTTAGTTGGCGGTAAGGTAATGGATGAGCTTGGCAAGCAGTTTTTTGAGCCAACTATCTTAACCAATGTCACCGATGACATGGCGATTTTTTCCAATGAGATTTTTGGCCCTGTCGCCCCTTTATTCCGTTTTTCCACAGAAGAAGAAGCCATTGCCATGGCAAACAATACCCCTTTTGGTCTTGCGGCTTACTTCTATTCCCAAAATATTGCCCGAACTTGGCGTGTCTCTGAAGCTTTAGAATACGGCATGGTCGGTATTAACGAAGGCATTATTTCTTCTGAAGTGGCTCCCTTTGGTGGTGTTAAAGAGTCGGGAAGTGGCCGAGAAGGTTCCCAATACGGCATCGACGAATACGTCGAAATTAAATACCTATGTGTGGGTGGCTTAGCCTAACGCCATCACTCGCAAATACTCCTATTGTCCAATTAAAGGTAAACAGTATGAACAACTCAGATTTACAAAAGCGCAAAGAAAGTGCCATTGCTCGTGGCCAAGGTAACATGGCCCCTGTGTATGTTGATAAAGCCCTGAACGCCGAACTTTGGGATGTGGAAGGTAAGCGTCATATTGATTTTGGAGCTGGCATTGCCGTAGTCAACACAGGCCATAACCACCCAAAAGTTAAAGCGGCCGTACAAGCTCAATTGGATCGCTTTACCCACACTTGTGTCATGGTTAGCCCTTATGAGTCAGCGGTTGAGTTAGCGGAAAAACTTAATGCTGCAGCACCGGGTTCTACACCGAAAAAATCCATCTTTGTGACCACTGGCGCTGAAGCGGTTGAGAACTGTGTAAAAATCGCCCGTGCTTACACGGGCCGTCCAGGCATCATTGCCTTCAATGGCGGCTTTCATGGTCGTACTAATATGACCATGGGACTAACAGGTAAAGTGAACCCTTACAAAGTCGGATTTGGCCCTTTCCCGAGTGATATTTATCATGTGGCTTACCCTAATGAATACCATGGCATCAGCATTGAGCAGTCTCTTGAAGAGCTAAAAATGCGCTTCACCTGTGACATCGAAGCCTCTCGTGTGGCGGCGATTTTGATTGAGCCAGTACAGGGGGAGGGTGGCTTTTACCAATCGCCAGCTAAGTTCCTCCAAGCACTACGTGAAATCTGTGATGAACATGGTATTTTGCTGATTCTTGATGAAATTCAGTCTGGTTTTGCCCGCACAGGTACTATGTTTTGCCACGAGCAAGCCGGCATTGAAGCCGACTTAATGACCGCAGCCAAAGGCATTGCCGGAGGCTTCCCGCTAGCGGCAGTGGTCGGTAAAGCAGACATTATGGACGCACCAATTCCTGGCGGCCTAGGTGGCACCTACGGCGGCTCTCCAGTAGGTTGTGCGGCGGCTCTTGCCGTATTCGATATCATTGAAGAAGAAAAGCTCTGCGCTCGTGCTAACGAAGTGGGTACTCACTTTGTCCAGCACCTAAACGCCTTGCAAGCTGAATACCCTCAGTTAATCGGCAATATTCGTCATGCTGGCGCCATGATCGCTATCGAGTTGGTGCATGATGGTGATGCGAACAAGCCTAATGCAGAGCTAACCAAAGCCCTTTCAGCCAAAGCAGCGCAAAATGGCCTAGTACTGTTATCTTGTGGTATCCGAGGTAACGTGATTCGTTTCTTGCCTGCGCTGACCATTGAAACAGACATCATTGATGAAGGCATGGGGATCTTTAAACGTTGTTTTGAAGAGCTAGTGTAAAGACGCTCTCGACACCCAACCTCCCATTTGCAAAAGATTCATTGCACACAAGCCATCGGGGTTTCCGGTGGCTTTTTTTTGCATTAAGAAAGCTAGTAGGGGGCAACTTCAAACTCTTCTACCGTTTGATGCAAGACACTTAAAAACAGCTCTCTGGGTTTATTGGGTTGTGAAGTTTTTTTACAAATCACAGCAACCCCTAGTGAGTAGTGTCGGCTTTCAGGCAGCACTTTAACTACTTCACCTTTTTGTAAATATGGCTGAGCGTAGAGTTCTGGCAAAAAACCGATATATTGGCCAGATAAAATCAGGGCTAAACGGCTATCATAAAAATAAGAAATGGCTGCAAGCTTTAACGGAGCGATTTGCTCACTCATCGCCTCATGGGGTTTTAGCCCCGCATGAGTGGCAGGAAAGCTATTCACCAGCGCTTCTTGCTGGCTAGCATCCATGGCTACTAACCCATGGTTTTTACCGCAGTAAAGATGGCAAATATCATGATAGAGGTGGACATAATCCAACCCCTCTAACTTGCGATGGTAGGGTATAAAACCGATATCGGCCTCGTCATTTAGGATCATCCTTTCTATGTTCGCCATAGACGACACATTCGTGGTGATGGAAACATCTGGCGCTTGCTCTGCAAAGCGCTGTACTAACTCTGGAAAACGACTGCGTGGATCCAGGCTAATGGCATCTGACAAAGCGATACGAAGCTGGCCCGTTAAACTGGCGTTTAGGTTGTTCACCGTGGTGCGAAAGGTATCTAATGATTCCAGTAAGTTATCTGTCATCTTGTAGATGATCTCTCCCTCTTCAGTGAGAGAAAAGCCACCACGGCCACGCTTACATAGGGTCAGATTGAGTCGCGACTCTAAACTCGAAATATGCAGACTAATAGTAGAGCGACCAATATTTAACGAGGTTTCTGCCGCAGAAAAGCCACCGCAGTCAACGACGGTTTTAAACACTTTTAATTGCTTAATCTCGTAGTCGCCTACTTGGCCAAGAGAGTAGTTCTTTGCGCTCATCTTATCCTCATAAATTAATTTTCATTTTCGGATGCCACAACTAAACGATAATCATGACAGTCTACCAGAAGCATGAGCGCTCACCGGCATTCTTTGTAATAGCTGAACCTGCAGAAAATCAGCTATAAGCCGTACGCCAGTGAGACAAAGCACGATCAAAAAAGGCAGGATCATTTGCACCTTGAACTAAAATCGATGCGCCATGTAAACAGGCGAGAAATTGGCTTGCTTTCGTTAAGGCTTCATCCTCATCAGTCTGCTCTAAACGCATAAAGACTTGCGTCAGCCAATCGAGTTTTAGCTTATAAAAAATAGCCAGCTCCTGACACACGGTGTCTGGCAAAGAGGATTTATCAGACGTCAGCATAGTGCATAGACTCATGTTCATTTGGTCTACCACTTTGGCTTTGAAACCATCAATGAACCCATGTATCAGGTCTTTAGCTATAATCGTTGCATCACAAGGGTCCGGTAACATTTGGGAAAATTCGTGTGTATATCGAGCCATAACAGCCGCCACCAAGTCTCCTTTTGTGGGAAAGTGATAGTGAACACTCGCACTCTTTATGCCAACAGAGTCCGCTATATCTCGAAAGCTAAAAGCACCATAGCCTCCTTGAGAAATAAACCCTTCGGCTACATCCATAATTTTGGATTTAGTATCTACCTTTGTGTCTTTCATAACGCCATCAACTCTCTACCCATATGACTATCTATCTAGTGATAGATATTTTATTGACTTCGCTTTTATCTACAAGCTATATTTCGCCTATCAAGTGATAGATAGACTCTAAAACACTTCACAGGAGAACTTAGAAATGACATACGATCTTTTGGTATTGGGTAGTGGACCTGGCGGTTATGCAGCTGCTTTTCGAGCAGCGGATTTAGGCTTAAAAGTTGCCATGGTAGAACGCCACCCAACCATTGGTGGTGTTTGCTTGAACGTTGGTTGCATACCCTCTAAAGCGTTATTGCATGTGGCAGGCAAAATACGCATGGCAGACGAGCCTGCCCATGGTGTTCAATACGCCAAGCCAACCATTGACTTGGATGCTATTCGCCATCACCGTCAATCTACCGTAGACACCTTAACCAGCAATCTTGCTCTCATGGCAAAAGGCCGCAAGGTGGATGTGTTACAAGGTGAAGGGCACTTTGAGTCAACAACTTCTCTAACCGTCACAAAAGGCAATGACGAACAAAAGGTCTCGTTTAAACACGCGATTATCGCCGTTGGTTCACGAGCCATTAAATTACCTTTCGTTCCTTACGATGACCCACGCATTCTTGATGCTACCAGTGCACTGCAACTTGAGCGCATCCCTGAGCATTTATTAATTCTTGGTGGCGGCATCATTGGTTTAGAAATGGCTACCGTGTACCAGTCATTAGGGGCAAAAATCACTGTAGCGGAATTGGGCGATCAGATTATGACTGGCGCAGATAAAGATCTTGTGCGCGTCTTCGAGCAAGCCAATAAAGATCGCATGACGTTTTTGACAAAAACCCAAGTCACCAATATTCAAGCTACTCCAGAAGCATTAAACATCACGCTGAAAGACAAAGAGGGTGAACGAAACCTTGCGGTTGATTCAGTACTGGTGGCGGTTGGCCGCTCTCCAAACGGACGCAATGCCGGCATTCCAGACATTGGCGTTAAAATAGACGAAAGAGGCTTTGTACTGACAGATGATCAATGCAAAACATCTGTACCTAATATCTTTGCCATTGGCGATGTTACTCATGGACCAATGCTTGCCCATAAAGCTGCTCACGAAGGTCATATAGCCGCTGAAGTCATCGCTGGACATAATGTCGCCTTTCAACCTATGGCCATTCCTTCTATTGCTTACACCTTCCCAGAAGTGGCTTGGGTTGGGTTAACAGAAACTGAAGCGAAGAAACAAAAACTGCCGGTTAAAACAGCCATATTTCCATGGAGTGCCAGCGGACGAGCCATTGCTTCTGGGGTGACGCAAGGCAAGACCAAACTCATTTATGACGAGGCAACAGAACGAGTTTTGGGTGCCGGTATTGTGGGTTCTCATGCTGGTGAGTTATTAGGGGAATTGACCCTAGCCATTGAATTCGGCTCAACACTCGAAGACATTGCTCTAACCATTCATGCTCACCCAAGCCTACACGAAAGCGTTGGTCTGGCCGCAGAGCTGGGGGCAGGCACCATTACCGATCTACCAAACAAGAAGGCCGTGAAACCCTAATGCCACGGCTTTTGACTTCAATATTGGTAACTAAACACAGTCTAAAAATTAAGATTATCTAATAGCGTATTTTGCATTAAAGAAAATACCACTGTGCTCTCACAGTGGTATTGCGCAAGAATATGCCTTGCCAATGGGAGACCTTCTGATATTGATCACATAACCCAGATTAAGCTTTTATGTATTCTTCTCTTCTTGCGAATGCGTATTGTAAGGAGGAAGCCCCATATCTCGGCGTAAGTACTCAGGAAGCTGGCGAGAGAGCATCATTTGTTGGCCATGCTTCTTTTTCGCTTTATGCCTTAGATAGCACTTTTCTAATGACTGATAGCCGCTAATAATCTTGTTGTTCACCCAAACCAATAAAGTCCACATAACCACCTCCGCTTCATAAGAACTTTATTTTGTCGTCCAAAAGAGGTAAAAACGAATGATGTTTTCTAACAGGTAAAATTAGAAAACCTTATGGATTGTTATTTGTTAGGAAACATTATGAGTACACGCGTTACCCACTTAAAAGCCACTCATTATTTCTCTGTTGCTTGTAAAACTTTGAGCTATACCAAAGCAGCAGAACAACTGCATGTTTCACAAGCCGCAGTCAGTCAGCAAATTCGTCTGTTAGAAGAGTATTTAGGCGTAGCACTTTTTTATCGCTCTGGAAGAAAAATGCGACTAACTAGCCAAGGACAAGCACTGTCCGAGCATTTATCGCTGGCATTTGATCACATAGAAAGAGGGCTGGAAAGCGTCAAACTTGAGCCAATTGGAGGAACGCTCCAAGTCTCTGGGCTGCAAAGCTTTGTATCACTGTGGCTCATGCCGAAACTGTGGCGTTTTTCCGATCTACATCAAGAAGTAAGCATTAAACTTTTTTCATCTGATGAAAGAGAAGACATTCATTCTGGTTCAGTCGATGTAACCATCGATAATAAAGTAAACCATCAAGGCAATACGGTACAAACCCTGCTCTTATCTTCTGAAGTTATTCCTGTCTGCTCACCAGAGTTGGCCACCAGAAGGCAACTTGAATCGCCTTCGGATTTATTTCAATGTTGGTTAATACAAGTGGATACTTCTATTTATCGTTGGAACACTTGGTTTGAAGAACAGCAAATCCCCACTTTAGATAATAATATTCTATGCGCTGAGGTAAGCTCTTGGTATATGGGGATCAATGCCGTAAAAGCAGGGCACGGTGTTTTCTTATGCCCTAGATTTATGGTGCAAGAGGAACTAGATCAGGGCACTCTCTTACAAGCCTTTCCAAATGGATTAAAGAACCACATAGAATTTTATGTAAACTACGCCAAAAACTCTTCCAGAAAAGAAAGAATTATGGCCTTTGTAAATTGGCTAATGGATGAAGCAATACAAAACGACTAGGAAAAGGCATAGAGTTATGCCTTTTCCAAATTACGCCCAGAAGTCCATCTTAGCTTTAAACGTAGCGTTTCAGAATAATAGCCGCATTAACACCGCCAAAACCAAAACCGTTACAAAGCACATAATCTACCTGTTTTTCTCGGGCCTTCAGGGGAATAAGGTCCAGATCCGCCATGCTGTCTTCTGGGTTTTCTAGATTCAGTGTTGGTGGTAAAAGACCGGTTCTAAGGGCTTGCGCACTGAAGATGGTTTCAACGCCACCGGCAGCGCCTAACAAATGCCCAGTCGCCGATTTCGTGGAAGAAACTGGCACAGTGTTAACCGACTTGCCAAAGACACTTCTTAGGGCATTAATTTCTCCGCGATCGCCTACTGGGGTCGATGTTGCATGAGCATTCACATAGCCAATTTTTTCCACTGTAATACCCGCCATAGTCAGAGCCGCTTGCATTGCTCGAGCAGCCCCTTCGCCACTTTCAGGTCCAGCTGTCAGGTGATACGCATCACTACTGGTTCCGTAGCCCACTAATTCCACCAGAGGTGTCGCCCCACGCGCTAGTGCATGCTCTAAGGTTTCCAGTACCACTAAACCAGCACCTTCGCCCATGACAAAGCCTTCTCTGTCTTGATCAAATGGTCGTGAAGCTTTGGTTGGATCATCATTACGAGAGGACAAAGCTTTTAAGGCACCGAATCCAGCTAAAGACAAGGGATCTATGCAAGCTTCTGTACCGCCAGCAAGAGCCACTTTAGCCTCACCCGTTCGTAGCAATCGCATGGCATCGCCAATGGCTTGTACACCTGCTGCACAAGCGGTGACTGGGGTGCCTGTTGGTCCTTTAAAACCATATTTAATGGATAAATTCCCCGCTGCTAAATTCGCGAGGAAGGCAGGTACGGTAAAGGGTGAGAGTCGACGAGCCCCTTGCTTATTAAGAACGTCCTGCGCATGAGTGATCGTTGGCAAGCCACCGATACCTGTCCCTATAATGGTTGCCGTTGAAGCTTGTTCCTCAAGGGAAGTCGGGGACCAGTTTGCCTGAGCCAATGCTTCATCCGCAGCCGCCAGTGCATACAGAGTGAATAAATCGACGCGCTTTCGTTCCTTAGCCGACACATAATCTGCTTCATTTAGGCCATTAGATAACTCTTCATGGCTTGGTACTTGTCCCGCTATATGAGTGTTTAAACCTTCAGTTATATTGGTCGGTAACGCTCTGATGCCCGACTCGCCTTTAATGATTCTGTCCCAAACAGCGTTTACTCCTAGGCCTAAAGGCGACACCATTCCCATACCGGTTATAACAATACGTTGCGCTACTGACATATTTTCTCCCTCTAAATTTCTATTAGGCTTACCTCTTGATGAAATAACTGTTGTTTTCATCAGCATTCGACGGCAAGAAAGCCCTCATGTTAGAGTGGACCTTTATATGATCAAGATAATATTTAGGAGACTAAATATGCCCTACACACCAAGTCACAAAGAGCAAACTCGTCAGCGCATTCTGCAGGCGGCCGCGAAATTATTCTGTTCGAATGGCTTCGATCGCGTCACCCTGACGCAAATCATGAAAAAAGCCAATATGACCCATGGGGCCTTTTATGCTCATTTTGCGGGGAAAAGCAGCCTGTATGAGGCGGCGATGCAGTTCGCAACCTCCCACGCTTTTTGGGCGCGAGAAGATAAACAAACCGAATATAAAGCTTCTCACCTTAAAGCCTTAGTGATTCGGTATCTTAGCTGGAGTAAAAGCGATAAGGAGCATCCATCTCCATTAGAGTTTCTTGTTACGGATGCGGCGCACAAAGAAGAAAAAGTTCGTCAGGCTTATCAAATTTGCTTTGATAGTCTAGTAGATCGACTCAGCACCATTTTACAAAATCGTGGCGTGACGAATGCTAAAAGTTTAGCGGAGGAAACCGTTGTCTCTTTGGTGGGTACGGTGGCTATTGCACGCTCTATTGCTCAGCCTTTGCAAAAAGACTTTTTAAAGCGAGCACAAGAAAGAATTGTTTATCGCCTACAAAACCATGAGCACCTAACTCACGCTTAGATTTTGCTTCCAATAACATTGAATAGAGCTATCTAATTGTTCTACTTGCATATTAGTCTAGATATGTTTCACGTGAAACGTAGGGACTTTGTTTGAAACCGGATATGACGTTGTGCGACATTCCTAGACTTTCTTTTTATACCAATCCATCACGCTTGGTGCCAATTCAGGCCCAGAGACAAAGAAGTGTCCGTTCAACAATGTTTCACGCTTATTGTATTTAAAAGGTTTTCCTTTAGGCGTGACCAGCATGCCGCCAGCCGCTTCAATAATAGCCTGCTGTGCCGCAGTGTCCCATTCACTGGTTGGTCCACGGCGCATATGTAAATCGGCAATACCTTCCGCAATACGACAGCCCTTAATAGAACTTCCTTTTGGCAATTCTCTGACCTGTTCGTAGGTATGTTTTAAGGTATCTTTCAAATCTTTAGGCAGGGCAGGGCCATGGCTACGACTGGTCATGACAATGATAGGATCCCTTGGCTGGCGTATTTTAATGGCTTCGTATTCATCCCCTTGCCATTTAATAGCACCAAGGGGTAAATCTTGCCAAGGGCGGGTCACTCCAAAATAACCTTCCGATGTGGTTGGTAGATACACCATACCCACAATAGGTGCGTTATTTTCGATCAGGGCAATGTTGACGCTGAACTCACCATTACGTTTAATAAATTCTTTTGTCCCATCAAGAGGATCAACCACCCACAACATAGACCATTGCGAACGCTCTTCAAAATCGACGACACCTTCTTCGGACAGAACAGGAATGTCTGGAGTTAAACGCTCGAGTCCAGCTAAAATCACTTTATGGGCGGCTAGGTCCGCTGCAGTAACAGGGCTATCATCAGACTTATGCTCGATTTCTAAATCTGAACGTTGATAAATATCCATGATCACATCGGCGGCATCGTGTATTATTTTTTGAAGAGCTTGGAAAATGGGGTGTTGATTAACGTCCTTCATGACAGCCTCTATGACAACAAATACGGTCAACATATTTTATGAGTAAAACAGACTTATGAGTAAAGCAGAAAAGCAGTCTACACCACAAGCTGTTCGTTTAGATAAGTGGCTTTGGGCCGCACGTTTTTACAAAACCCGCTCCCTTTGCAAAGACGCCATTGACGGAGGCAAAGTAACTTACAACGGCAGCAAGGGCAAAGCCAGCCGTAATGTAGAAGTAGGCGCCATGATAGGGCTTAGATTAGGCTGGGATGAAAAGGTAATTGAGGTGAAAGCTTTGAGTGAACAGCGCCGAGGCGCACCTGAGGCTCAGCTACTATATGAAGAGACACCAGAGTCCATTGAAAAGCGTGAGCGTAGAGCTCTCGAACATAAGTCGTTTGGTGGCCGAATCATGGCCGATCACAAACCCAATAAGAAAGAGCGTCGCGATATTAAGCAGCTTAAAAAAGACATTTTCAGTGGCATGGATTAAGCCGAATAACAGCAAGAGAAAGCTAGTCTTGGCTCAATCGATATAGCCCTCCAAAATTCACAACACACCCCGTAAGTTCCAACTCCATGAGTGCTTGCATGAGCTGCGGGGCGTCTAAGTCTGAAGCTCTAATTAAAGAATCAAAGTCTAAGCCATCTGTGGACTCAATGAGTAAGTCCATTAACACCTTACCGGTACTAGAAGTCGTTTGTGTACAGACAGGCGATTTAGGAGCTGTCGGTAATTTTGAGCTTTTATCCTTTACAGTCGTTTCGGAATTAGCCTTGCTAACGTATAGAGATTGAAGAGAAGGGCATTCATTAATAATGTCATCTGCACTTCGAACCAATACAGCCCCTTGTCGCAAAAGCTGAAGGCAACCACTCGATTGCTTATCAGACAGGCGGGCTGGCACAGCAAATACTTCACGGTTTTGTTGTAGGGCATAATTAGCACTTATTAAAGATCCACTTTTAATCGATGCTTCCGTTACTAGCACCCCATGGCTCAGGCCGCTAATGATGCGATTTCTAGGTGGAAATAGATGTGGACGGGGCTCTGTAGTTAGTGGGTATTCACTTAACAGAAATCCTTGCTGTTCTACAACTTGTTTAAAAAGGGATGCATTTTGCTTGGGATAACAATGTAATAACCCTGTTCCCATGATAACCCCTGTGGGGGTGGCCTGCGCATTAAGTGAGGCTCGATGAGCGGCAGTGTCAATACCAAGAGCACCGCCACTCACGACACATACGCCATTCACTGACAATTGAGTCGCAATCTCGTGAGTAATTTGTCGACCATAAGCAGAGCACTTTCTTGCTCCGACAATACCAATTTTGTCCTGAGCTAGGGAGAGAAGGTGTCCTTCTAAATACAGCAAAGCGGGAGCCGTGCTGATCTCTTTTAACAGAGTAGGATAAGCAGAATCGCTGCGTAGAATTAAGTGATGATTACTCATCTCGAGCCATTCTAGGGTCTGATCTAATTTCTTCTGTTGCTCTTCACTCAACTTATGGTGAGTTAAATACTCCATTGCCTGTATTGCGGTTGCCTCTGGCCACTTCAACGATCTGAGCAAATCATAATTGATATCTTGTCGAGTAAGAACAGTATGATCAGTGTCTTTGAACAGACCTTGGGCTTCGTTAAGCGAAGTTAAATAATGAAATAAACGTGATAGCCTGGCAGGTCCAATTGCTGTTAAAAAACTAAATGCTATCCAGTCAGTCTTACTGAGTGAATTCGTTTCTCCCTCTTCCGCCATATAAGCCTCCATGCTCATCGTAAGACATCGATAAGAAATCTCGTTTTTCTAATCGCTCCATCCAATAGTTGCGTCTTATCAGCCCATAATTATAGTCAAGTTATATGGAGCGAATTTATTTTATTGACCAAAAAACCAGCATTGCAACGCTGAACAAAGACTGGATTTACGTTACAATATGGAAAATTAAGTTTAGCTAAAGAGCGGGCATCACATCCCCCTCACATAGATACATTATTGGAAAAGATCATGGCCGTTTTACCCGTATTAGAATACCCAGATAAGCGCTTGCGTAAGGTCGCACAGCCTATCACTGAATTCACTCCAGAATTACAAACGCAAATCGATGACATGCTCGACACCATGTACGATGAGAATGGCTTAGGGCTTGCGGCGACACAGGTGGATTACCACTACCGCTTAGTCGTTATGGATTTCTCTGAAGAGCGCAATGAGCCGATTGTTTTCATCAATCCGGAATTTGAAGTCATTGATGATGAAGCTAACGAATTCCAAGAAGGTTGTTTATCTGTTCCGGGGTTTTACGAACACATCTATCGCGCTGCAAAAGTAAGAGTGAAAGCGCTGGATAGAAATGGCAAACCTTTTGAAATGGAAGTGGATGAGCTACTAGCCGTCTGCGTGCAACATGAAGTTGACCACCTTGATGGTAAGTTAATGGTGGATTATCTTTCGCCACTCAAACGCAATCGCATCAAAAGTAAATTAGAAAAAGCCCAAAAGTTGGCGCTAAAACAAGCGAAGTAAAACAAGATTTTTCGCTAACTTCTGTATTTGAAAATCAGGCCACGGCCTGATTTTTTTGTTAAGGATTCAATATGTCATCACCATTACGCATCATTTTCGCAGGCACACCAGAGTTTGCTGCAGCCAGTTTACAAGCTTTGATAAACACCAAAGAGCAGAACAACTACGACATCGTAGCGGTTTACACCCAGCCGGATCGTCCATCTGGTCGTGGCCAGAAGCTTATCTATAGCCCTGTTAAGCAACTTGCTCTGGAACACGACATTGAGGTTTTCCAACCTCTAAATTTTAAAAATGAAGAAGACAAGGCGCAACTAGCAGCTCATCAAGCAGACCTAATGATTGTGGCTGCTTATGGAATCATTCTACCGAAAGCAGTATTAGAGACGCCAAAATTAGGCTGTATTAATGTTCATGCATCCATACTACCTCGCTGGCGTGGGGCTGCGCCTATCAATAGAGCCATCATTGCAGGGGACTCAGAAACCGGCATTACTATCATGCAAATGGATGTCGGGCTTGATACCGGTGACATGCTATTGAAAGCAAGCTGTGAGATCGGCCCTAGAGATGATTTTACAAGTTTGCATGAGCGCTTGGCGACCCTAGGTGGTGAGGCATTGATCGATGCTTTAGAACTACTAAAAGAAGATAAGCTAACACCAGAGAAGCAGGATGACACGCACACCTGTTATGCCGCCAAACTCACTAAACAAGAAGGTGATATTGATTGGAACAATGATGCCGAACTTATTGAGAGGCAAGTTCGTGGATTATCCCCTTGGCCTTCCGCCTTCACCCATACTAGCAATGGAGTAATGAAAATCCATGCTGCTGAACCTTGCCAGCAAACATCGGATACGGCCAAAGCGGGTGAAATTCTCGAGACAAGTAAAAAAGGACTCGTGGTCGCGACAGGAAAGGGCAGTGTATTAATCACTGAAGTGCAGTTTGCAGGTGGTAAGCGCATGAAGGTTCAAGACGCTTTAAACGGTAAAAACAAACTGGCGCTAACTCCCGGCCTTATCTTTACTCAAACACCTTCTACAGGCCAAAAATGATGAACTCTCCCGATAACAATGTGGTACATCACAGCGCACGCCAAGTCGCGATAAAAATTATTAGCAATGTTTTATCTCAACAAGGCTCCTTGAGCACTCAACTAGCTCGCTTCCAACAAGAAGTAGCACCAGAGCATCAGGCTCTATTAAAAGAGCTGTGCTTTGGCGTATGTCGACATTACCCAACACTTAACAGTGTTGCGCTCAGTTTGCTTAACCAGCCCTTCGAAGAAAAAGACATAGACCTATACGCCATTCTGCTACTTGGCTTGTATCAATTAACTCACATGAATACACCAGATCATGCTGCGGTTAATGAGTCGGTCGAAGCTTGTCGGTTACTAAAAAAGGATTGGGCGACCAAATTAGTCAATGCGGTATTGAGACGCTACCAACGTGAGTGTGATGAGATTATTGATAATCTTTCTGCTATGCCATCCGTTGAATACAATATGCCTAAGTGGTTGGTGAAACGCTTTAACAAACATTGGCCAGATCATTTAGAAAGCATTATTGAAGCCAGTAACATCCATCCGCCTATGTGCATCCGTGTAAACGAAGATCAAGTTTCACGTGAAACATACTTGGAAAGCTTATCTGACAAAGGCATAAAAGCAGATATTGGGGAGTATTCAACCTCTGCTATCTATCTACGGAATGCGCAAAACGTTATGCATCTACCAGGGTTTATGGACGGTCTATGTAGTGTTCAAGATGAAGCAGCGCAACTAAGTGCACATATTTTGAACCCTGAAGCGGATGAAAAGATTCTAGATGCCTGCGCAGCACCCGGTGGAAAAACAGGGCATTTACTTGAGAAAGCACCTTCTTCACAACTCACCGCCGTTGAACTTGAGCCATGGCGATTAGAGAAAATTGAATCAAACCTAGAAAGACTAGGTTATCCAGTTTCTCTTATTTGTGCTGATGCAGGTGATCTTGATGCGTGGTGGGATGGCAATACATTCGATAAGGTTTTGCTCGATGTACCTTGTTCAGCAACAGGGGTAATTCGTCGAAATCCAGACATTAAGATTAATCGAAAGCCTGCAGACATTAATGAGTTAGTTGAGATTCAAAAGCAGATAGTGGATCAAGTCTGGAAAACACTGAAGGCAGGTGGATACATGCTCTACGCTACCTGCTCATTAATGCCAGAAGAGAATGAGCAACAAGTTGCTCGGTTCCTTGGAGAGCATGAAGACGCAATGGAAGTACCACTAAACACCTTAAATTCAAGCTTAGAGCTAAATTGGGGAGAAGCGGTTTCTCATGGACGTCAGCTTATGCCGACAATTAACGGTCACGATGGATTTTACTACTGCTTAATTAGAAAAGCAGATTGAGCAATCCTTTCAGTCCAATGGGTACAGATAACCCTAAGTAAAATATGAGTTTTATAACAAAGCACCTGCCATAGTGTTTCACATGGAACACAAATGGAGGCGCTTTTTTTCCTTAAAATAAACCCGTTGATTTAACCCAAGCGGGATAATGAACTTCAAAAGGACTGACAAGGAACAGTGGTAGAACAGGAAAAGTTGTTTGAGACTATTCCTCAAAAATATTTAAAGTATTTCGCGACAACGAGTTAAATAATGGCGGAGTAAGGGGTAAAATTGTTCAAGAAAAATGCAAATCCTTTCCGGCCATAAGCCGTAACCTTTATGACAACTAAGAGCACATCCATCTATTAAGCTCTAAGGCGAAATATGAAAATTATAATTATTGGTGCAGGCCAAGTTGGTGCAACACTCGCAGAAAATCTAGCCAGTGAAGATAATGATATTACGGTCATAGATACCGACCTAGTTCGCCTTAGAGAGTTACAAGATCGTCTTGATATTCAAACAGTAGAAGGTAATGGCGCACACCCTGATGTGCTAGATCAGGCTGGCTGTAACGACGCCGACATGCTGATTGCGGTAAGTAACCAAGACGAAACGAACATGGTTGCGTGTCAGGTTGCTTACACCTTGTTTAAAACCCCAACAAAAATTGGACGCGTTCGATCCAGCGCTTATTCCAAATACCCTCAGTTATTTCAAGATCAGCACCTGCCAATAGACGTACGCATCAGTCCAGAGAAAGAAGTAACCAAACACCTAAGTCGATTGATTCGTTACCCCGGCGCACTACAGGTCATGGAGTTTGCAGAAGGTCGAGTGCAATTAGTGGTGGTTAAAGCCGAGAAGGGTGGCCCGCTCATCGGCCAACCCATTAGTTTTTTGCAAGAGCACATGCCGTCCATTCAAACCCGTATTGCCGCGATTTACCGAGACGGTAAGTCCATTTCTCCTAATGGCAATACCTACATCTACGCAAATGACGAAGTCTTCTTCCTAACGGCTCAACGGGATGTACTGGATGTCATGAGTGAATTGCGTCCACTGGACACACCTTATCGACGCATCATCATTGCTGGGGGCGGTAACATAGGTGAGAGACTTGCTCGTAGTTTGGAAAAAGAATATCGCGTGAAGATTATTGAACGAGACCCTGAACGCTGCCGTTACCTTTCTGAGAACCTAGACAACACCATAGTGTTGAACGGAGACGCCTCCAAGCAAGAACTCCTTCTAGAAGAAAACATAGAGTCTACTGACGTATTCTGTGCTCTAACCAATAATGACGAAGCCAATATCATGTCTTCTATGTTGGCCAAAGTACTCGGTGTTCGCACTGTCATGACCATTATCAACAACCCAGCCTACGTCGACATTGTACAAGAAGGCATGATTGATATTGCCATTTCCCCACAACAAACCACCATCAGTTCGCTGTTAAGTTATATTCGCCGTGGCGATGTAGTAAACGTACACTCAATGCGTAAAGGTGCAGCCGAGGCACTGGAAGCTATCGCACATGGTGATTACAAATCTTCGAAAGTGGTGGGTCGTAGCATTGCCAATTTGAACTTACCTGAAGGGGCAACAATAGGGGCTATCGTTCGAGGAGACGATGTGATCATTGCGACAGGGGAATTGGTTATTCAAGCAGAAGATCATGTCATCACTTTTGTGACCAACAAGAAACAAATCCCTGCTGTCGAGCAACTCTTCCAAGTCGGCTTAACTTTCTTCTGATACGGGCATCAACAAGCCGCGCAGGCAAGCATTAGGAATCACTATGCACTTTAAGGTAATACTTCGCGTCATCGGTTTATTGGTTATGGTTTTCAGTGTTTCACTGATACCACCTATTATTGTCTCACTGATATATTCCGATGGGGTACTCGATGCCTTTCTTTATGCATTAGCGATCAACTTAATTGGCGGTTTTTTACTGTGGATACCGGTTCATAGAGAGCGTGGCGAGCTGAAAATTCGAGATGGATTTTTGGTTACCGTGCTTTTCTGGACGGTACTGGGTCTGTTCGGGTCAGTGCCTTTCTTCCTTGCCGAAACCCCAGATTTAACCTTTACCGACGCTTTATTTGAATCCATATCAGGTTTAACCACCACAGGGGCAACGATACTGACCGGCATAGATGATCTTCCTGAATCTATCTTGTTTTATCGTCAGTTACTTAACTGGTTAGGTGGTATGGGTATTATCGTATTGGCTGTCGCCATTATGCCGATGCTTGGTATCGGTGGTATGCAGTTATACCGTGCAGAAACCCCAGGCCCAGTTAAAGATACTAAACTCACCCCTCGCATCGCCGAAACAGCCAAAGCGCTTTGGTACATCTATGGCACCTTAACTGTGGTCTGTGCGCTTGGTTATTGGATTGCTGGTATGACCTTGTTTGATGCCATCTGTCACAGCTTCTCGACCGTGGCCATTGGGGGGTTCTCTACTCACGATGCCAGTATCGGTTACTTTGATAACGCTGCCATCGAAATGATTTGTACCTTCTTCATGATCACCGCGGCATTTAACTTTGCCCTGCATTTTTACGCTTGGCGCCATAAGAGCATTTGGCATTACTTTCGTGATCCAGAAGCACGCTTCTTTATGTTCATCCTATCTTGTACGATTTCATTAACCGCTATTGTACTCATCATTACATCGACCTATGAATGGGACAGTGCGATTCGTTATGCCATTTTTGAAAGTGTCTCGATCGCAACAACCGCAGGTTTTGGTACCTCAGACTTTTCTAGTTGGCCGCACTTTCTTCCTTTCCTATTGATCGTGACATCCTTCGCCGGTGGCTGTGCTAGTTCCACAGGGGGTGGTATGAAGGTCATACGTATCTTATTGATCCTCAAGCAAGGCTTTCGTGAGATCCAGCGTTTAGTCCACCCAAGTGCGGTTATCCCCGTAAAGATTGGCGGTAAAGCCATTCATGAACGTGTGGTGTCCGCAGTATGGGGCTTCTTCTCTGCTTACTTGCTCATGTACGTGATCCTAATGGTGTTACTCATGGCCACAGGCGTAGACCAACTAACTGCCTGGTCGGCTGTCGCTGCAACACTTAATAACTTAGGTCCAGGGCTTGGCGAAGTTGCGGCCAACTATTCAAGCTTGGCTGACCCTGCCAAATGGATGCTGTGCTTCTCTATGCTACTAGGGCGTTTGGAAGTCTTTACTTTATTGGTATTGTTTACCCCGATGTTCTGGCAAAGATAACAGCCAATTGGTTAAACATTCGATATAAGGAGAAGTAGGGCAATGACACCAGCCATCAATCTACTGAAAAAGCAGAAAATTGCGTTTTCAATCCATGAGTATGACCACGACCCACAGTGTCAAAACTTTGGTGAAGAGGCAGCACAGAAGCTTTTATTAGACCCTAGATGCGTTTTTAAAACCTTATTGGTGAGTGATGATAAAAACTTCTTTGTCGCCATAGTACCTGTGACCGGCACCTTGAATTTGAAACGTGCAGCCACCGCCTTCGGTGTTAAAAAACTACGTATGGCTGAAGCAAAAGAAGCCGAACGTTTAACCGGCTATTTGGTTGGTGGCATCAGTCCACTCGGGCAAAAGAAAAGCCTAGCCACCTGTATTGATGACAGCGCCAAAAGCTTCGAAAATATTTATGTTAGTGGGGGTAAACGGGGTTTAGATATTTCCCTAAGCCCTCAAGATCTTAGTAATGCATGCCGCCATGCAAGCTTTGCCGACATTGGTGAAGCCAAATAAAAGTAATAGAAGGCTATTCTAATGACCCAAATTAAACCCATCATTTTGCTCGACCGAGATGGCGTGATCAATGCAGATTCAAAAGCATATGTTAAATCTGTAGACGAGTGGCAACCCTTGCCCGGCAGTATAAAATCCATCGCTGCACTCTCTAAAGCAGGTTTTAAGATCTTCGTGGTCACCAATCAATCTGGGATTGCCAGAGGCTATTATGATGAAGCAACCCTTGGGGCTATGCATGAAAAAATGACTCAGCTGGTTGAAGCAGAAGGCGGTCAGATTGATGGCATACAATACTGTCCCCACGGCCCAGATGATGAATGCCAGTGCCGTAAGCCTAAGCCCGGCATGATTGAGGCCATAGAAAAACAACTCGGCGTTGATTTTACTCAAACACCCGCCATCATGGTGGGAGACTCGTTGCGCGACCTGCAAGCAGGTAGAGCTCGTGGCTGTCAGCCTGTGTTGGTGTTATCGGGTAATGGTCGAGAAACCCAATACAAAGAAATTGATTTCCATTTTGATATCTACACAGATTTAGCTGCCTTTAGTATCGCGCTATTACATAAG
Source organism: Marinomonas dokdonensis (assembly GCF_052747885.1). Lineage (NCBI taxonomy): Bacteria > Pseudomonadati > Pseudomonadota > Gammaproteobacteria > Oceanospirillales > Oceanospirillaceae > Marinomonas > Marinomonas dokdonensis. Next base: position 183,799 of record NZ_JBRAND010000003.1, on the reverse strand, counting down.
TACCAATAGTCGAAACGCTATTAAATATAACGCAGTGCCGTAGTATTTACTCACTTACAGACCCAGAACGGGCTAGAAAAACCAAGCTTAAAACTGTTCATAAATTAAGCTTTTTTCTAGCCTGATCACTTAAATCGGGGTATTATAAATGAGAATGATTTTTAAATAGTATGCGCCATGTCTAGCTCAACCTTTGTACGAATTGAAAAAGCCCTAGAATACATCCACCAGCATTTGGATGAACCCATCAATGTGGCTCAGCTTGCTGAAAAGAGCAGCTGGTCTCGTTGGCAGTTTCAGCGCGTGTTTGGCGTCGCAACAGGTCTCACAGTGGCGCAATACGTCAGAGAGTTACGACTTAGCAAAGCCGCAGAACTCCTATTAAACACCCCAACCAAACATATCGACGTGGCGATCGCGTGTGGCTTTGAATCGGAAATTAGCTTTAGCCGCGCCTTCAAACAAATGTTTCAATGCAGCCCAAGAGAATATCGCCAGCGAGGCAAGCGAGTGGGATTGCGCACGCCTTTAAAACACTGCATCGCCAAGCGAAACTGGCAGCGCCCAACAGAATTCACCCAGATACGTATTGAAACCCGACCAGAATTTCATCTTATGGGGCACAACGATTGGATCCTCGGGCCATTCTCTAAGACCCCCAACTTTAGCCATCAGGTGCCAAAGGTTTGGCGAGACTTCGCCACCAAGTACCCAGAGCATGTGAGTGAGCTGATTAAAAGCCCCATGGGCGTCATCGACACACGTGAACGAGAAGGGCGACCAGAAGAGTTACTGTATTGGGCGGGCTACCCAATCGAGGAAACTCGTGGTGAGCAAATTCTCACCATCCCAGAGCAAGAATATGCCGTGATTCCAGTGCAAGGGGAAGTCAGCGCCCTTGAGTCTGCCATCGAGTGGTTTTTCTTTCATTGGCTACCAGAGTCCAATTACTGCAATATTCCAGGTTTCGAGCTAGAGGTCTATTCGCCGAACTACAAGCCCGACTGTAAAAACAGCTACATGGAATATTGGCTTCCAATTGAACCCCGCAAAAATTCATTATTACGCCAACATTAAGTAAATATGCCCCAAAACGTTAAGTTTTCTATTTGACAACTAAATACAATGAGATCCATTCTCAATTATATTAATGTTACCTGGAGCTATAATGAAACGCGTCCTTCCTTTTCGTCCTACTCTTCTAGCCGTCGCGATCGCCTCGGTAACTAGTTACTCCTATGCGGCTGACACTCAATCAGCAGACGTATTAGAGACGATCGAAGTAACAGGACAAACTTACCGCAACACAGCCACGAAAACTCAGCTAGACCCTGAGGAGACACCTCAAGCAATTACTATCATTACCAATGAAGAGCTTGAGGAAAAAGGCGTAAGCAGCGTAGCAGAAGCACTACGTTATGCATCAGGGGTAAATACCGAACTTCGTGGCGGTGCTGTAAACCGTCTCGATCTTTTCAACCTACGTGGCTTCAGCAACGACACCATTCTAGTCGATGGTTTACCACTGCTTTATAACGATTGGAATTTGCAGCCACAAATTGATGTAGCGGCTATCGAACAGATCGAGATTTTTAAAGGCCCAACATCTACCCTATACGGCGAAATGCCTCCTGGTGGCATGGTCAATATTATTACAAAGGCCCCACAAAGCAGCAGCAAGACAGCCCTTGAAGTGACACTTGGCAGCGACAATAAAAAAGAAGTCAGCCTAGATACAACAGGTGCGATCAATGAAGATGTAAATTACCGTGTCATTACCAAAGCCAGCCAGTCAGATGGCCAAGCTGTTACATCAGAAAACGAGCGCATACTTTTTGCGCCATCCGTTGATATCAAGCTAAGTGAAGACACTTTACTTAACTTAAACATGTACTATCAAAACGACCCAAGTATGGGGGTTTACTCCGCCTTACCAAGTAAAGGCACTGTTTACTCAAACATCAATGGCCAGCTAAGCTCAGATGCTTATGCAGGGGATGCTAATTGGGAAACTTACGAACGTGAAGTTTTATTACTGGGCGCTAAACTTGATCATCAGATCAACGACACTTGGAGCTTCTTGCAAAACACTCGTTTTACATTCGCAGATGCTTATCAAGAAAACACTTATTCCACTTCGTTAGACGCTGATGAAAGAACACTAAATCGCCGCGCTTATCTAACCGATGAAGAGTCTAAAGGTATCAATATTGATAACCAACTATCAGCAACCTTTGATACAGACAGTGCAGAACATAACGTATTAATTGGTGTAGATTACTTGAAGCTTGAATCCGATATCAAATACGAAGACGCGGTCGCACCAAGCATCGACTTGTTTAGCCCCAACTACTACCAGATCTCTGTTAGCGACTTAGACTTTGCTGCTTCAGGCTATACCAGTGATTTCACCATTGATAAAGAGCAAGTGGGTCTATACGTCCAAGATCAAATTCGTTTAGACAACTGGGTATTTTTGGCTGGTGCCCGTTATGACCAGTATGAGTACTCTGAAACAGGTACAAAATACGGCGCTGAAGCCACCACTTCTATCGACCAAAGCCAGATAAGTGGCCGTGTAGGTGCATTATATGAATTTGATAATGGCCTATCACCATTTGTGAACTATGCACAAAGTTTTGAGCCAGTCAGTGGTTCCGATAAAGATGGCAACGCATTTGACACATCTACAGCAGATCAATGGGAAACAGGTGTTAAATACCAAAGCAATGGCTTTAATGCGGGTCTTACGGCCTTCCAAATTGTTAAGAGTAATGTAAAAACAAACGATCCAGATGGCGGCACTTATGACCAAATCCAAGTAGGGGAAGTGCGTTCACGTGGCCTTGAGTTAGAACTGCAAAAAAGCTTAACTGCAGAAATCAATCTAACAGCAGCGCTAACCCTACAAGATGTAGAAGTTACCAAAGACAACAGCGGCATTCAGGGTAACACCCCGATTTGGACTCCTGAGAAGCAACTTAGCACTTGGCTTTCTTACCAACCAACGTCTGGTTCATTGGTAGGGGCTTCTTTTGGAACAGGTATTCGCTATGTGGGCGAGATGCAAGTTGATGCAGCCAACTCAGCAACTGTACCTTCTTATACTCTAGTAGATCTATCTGTAGGCTATGATTTGGCTCAACTGTCAGCAGATTGGCAAGGTGCTAGTGTGAAGTTCTCCGTAGCCAATGCGCTTGATGAAGAATATTACACTTGCTACGACACAAGTAATTGTTGGTTCGGCGCAGACCGTTCCTTTGAAATCAGCGGTCGTTATGAGTTCTAAATGGTTAAAGCAAAAATAGTATGAAAGGGCATCTAAAGGACCTTTTCATTGAGAGTAAAGGCTACATAGCAGTTTTAGAAGGAAGGCGGTTAGAAGAGCAGGAATGTACAGAAAGCCTGCTCTCTGTCGCTTCTTCGAAGCCGTTTCTAAAGCAGTTATCTCTCACTCTACAAGAGGCGCATCCGGAAACGGGTGCGCCTTATTGGCGTGTTAGGTCTTGGGGACTCGCCTGTTGGCAGCCCATCTATTTGGCGCTGATTTGTGTTTATCATTTGAAAAAGACACCCAGCACTCTCGACCAATTACACCAATATCAACAGCACAATTACATCGCTGGCTACGCGTTACCAGAAGGGGATTGGGTTGATGGGGAACATCATGAGCTGGTTGCTTACACCGCCAGTAAACTCTCCATTCTGTTCAACGCCTATGAAGCAGCTCATTTAGCCCTTCACGGAGGTCGTCAGACGTTATACCGCGCCTTATTGGCCGACCAAGTTATGGATACTGTGGTGTTAGCGGACCCCAGCGCATCAATAGAAGCCATGCGACATGAGTACGCGTTATGGGCTAAGCACTTAGATTTACCCTTAGCGCCACTGGACAGACTGCAACAGCAAGACGAGAAGGTAAGTTTCGTAAGACGAACCTGCTGTTTGCACTTTCGTCGCATGGACGGAGAGCTGTGCTCCAACTGTCCACGACAACATAAAAAGTCTCAGGAAAAGCTATGTTTGAATTAACCAAAATTTTGATCGAAAGGAACCAAAGAAAAATTTTGGACATTCCTCAACTCACCTTACCAAGTGACAAGATCACCGTCATCCTTGGTCATAACGGCTCGGGGAAAACTACCCTGATGCAATGTTTAGCACGTCAGTTAGCTCCCGATGTGGGAGAAGTACGCTTTAGTGGGCAAACCATTAGCGCTTTTTCCCAGCGAGTACTTGCCCAGAAAATCGCTTTTTTGCCTCAGCATTTGCCCACTTCTTCAGGTTTAACCGTCGCAGAACTGGTCGAGCTAGGGCGTTTTCCTTGGCGGGGCACTTGGGGCAAACAGCAAGAAGAAGACAAAGACATTATTCACAAGGCTATTGAGCAAGTCGGCATCAGTGAATACCAACAGCAATACCTAGAAGAGCTATCTGGTGGTGAGCGCCAACGTGCATGGATTGCCATGCTACTTGCTCAGCAGTCTCCCGTCATGCTGTTAGACGAACCCACTTCCGCGCTCGACGTTGCCCATCAATATGAGCTGATGAGTTTATTGCAAACTCTCAACCAAGAAACCGCTCAAGGCATGATTCTAATACTCCATGATATTAACCTAGCAGCACGATACGCAGATCACATAGTCGCCATGAAACAAGGCCAAGTATTATTCCAAGGCCCACCATCAGAACTGATGGAGAGCCAGCAATTAGAAGCCCTGTATGGGATTCCTATGTCCCTAATTCCTCACCCTCAACATGACTCTAAGGTAGCCATTGTATGTTAGTACTTACTTCTAGTTTAACCCATATAAAAAAGGCTCTTGTTGCAATTTCTTGCTGTCTTTTAAGCACGGCATACGGAGAGATTCGCATCACTGACAGTGATGGCGAAAAAACCTTTAGCGAGCATCCTACACGCATTGCCACCTTGAACTGGGAACTCACCGAAAATGCCATTGAGCTTGGCGTTACTCCTATCGCAGTGGCGGATATTAAAGGCTATAAAGAATGGGTTGCTAGACCAGTGTTACCTGATGCCAGTGACAGTATTGGCGATCGCGCCGAGCCGAATCTAACCAAGCTGGCGCAACTTAAACCCGATGTCATCTTGATCGGTGCGGCTGTAAAAAGCTTGCAGTCTCGACTGGAGAAAATAGCCCCCGTGGTATTTTTTGATACCTACCAAAAAGATCACAACAATGCCCAAGCCGCCGATGAAACCTTTCTTGCGCTAGCAAAATTACTCGGTAAAGAAGAGATTGCCACACAGAAACTCGACCAACGTACAGCCGTGTTCGCCAAGCTCAAAGCGCAGCTTGACGCCAAATACCCAGAAGGTTTGCCCAAAGTCGCCAGTATGCGTTTTGCCAGCACCACATCGGTCTATGTCTACGGCAAAAACTCCATGCCAGAATACGCCCTTGCTGCTTTGGGGATCGACAATGCCCTTTCAATCGACAATAGCCAATGGGGCGTAACACAGAAGAAAATCCGTGATTTACGAGAGGTGAATGACAATGTCTTACTGTATTTCCAACCTTTCTACGAAGAAGAGAAGCTCAATAGCTCACCATTATGGCAAGCCATGCCTTTTGTTCAACAGGGCAAAGTTGCCCCAGTAGCCGCCACTTGGACCTATGGCGGCGCCATGTCATTACAATATTTGGCTGAAGCCATCACCACAGCATTATTGGGTATTGCTAACAACCCATGAATAAAATGAGTAACAGATTACAATACATGGCCTTAATCGCTTTAGGGCTATGTTGCTTCAGCTTTTTGCAGATAGACAGCCATCTAGATCTCGCCAGTCAGTGGCAAATCTTAAAGGGTCATATTCGCCAAGACTTCACACACATTGACTGGGCTTACTCACGCCTACCAAGGCTTGCCATGGCACTGTTAGTAGGGGCTTCCATTGGCCTTATTGGCAGCGTCATCCAGCAATTAACCCTTAACCCTTTATTATCACCCACCACTTTAGGTACCTCTAGTGGTGCTTGGTTAGGGCTCATTGTGTTGTCCATCGCTTGGCCAGAAGGGCAGACTCATTATCAAGCCATGGCAGCTATGACAGGTTCTTTATTAGCACTGACCTTAGTCTTGCTGATCAGTGGAATTCGACAGCTGACAGGCTTGTCCATCGTATTATCAGGTATGGCCGTCAACTTACTGTTTGGCGCGCTCACCACAGCGTTAATTTTATTAAACGAAGAATACGCCAAAAATCTCTTCATTTGGGGAGCAGGGGATCTGAGCCAAAATGGCTGGGACAAGTTCCATTGGTTGTGGCCTCACTGCCTAATTGGCATTGCGATTTTGCTTTACGCTGGCAAACCCTTAACCCTGTTACGTTTAGGGCAGAGTGGCGCTAAGGGCCGTGGTCTAAATGTAACAGCACTGTTTCTCGTGCTCATGCTATGTGGGCTATGGATGCTGTCGGCAGCCATTACCATGGTCGGCGTAATTGGTTTCTTAGGGCTAGTCGCCCCCAACCTTGCCCGATTAATTGGCGCAAGAACCGCCACCTCAGAACTCTATTGGTCTTGTTTGCTGGGCGCACTAGTGCTGGTGATGGCAGATAATTTAGCGCTGATCATCAGTCTATTTAGTGTCGACATTGTGCCTAGTGGTTTGGCTACCGCTTTACTCGGCGCGCCAATACTTATTTACCTAATTCTTAAACAGAAAAACCAAGCGTCCCACAGCAGTTTTATGACCATGGCAGGGCGTACACGGCTTCATAAAGCCGCAGTTATTTGGGCGATGCTTGGCTTACTTGCCATTATCGCTTTAGGGGTATTTTCACACTTTGAGCTAAACAGATTTGTGTTTGCTTGGCCTGATGCCTTTAGCTGGCAATTAAAATGGCCGCGTCTATTGTCAGCTTTAAGCGCCGGAGCCGCCATGGCAGTGTCTGGGGTGATTATGCAGCGTATCATTCATAATCCTTTGGCTAGTCCAGATTTACTCGGCTTGTCGGCGGGAGCGGTACTGGCCATGGTGAGCTTTAGTGCTTACTTTGGTATTCGGATGGGACAGCTTGGGCCACTAATTGCTTTTGTGGGTAGCATGACAGTATTGGGTATTTTGCTGTTATTAGGTCGTCGCTTCCGCTTTGCCGCAGCTCCTATGATACTCACTGGGGTGGCGTTATCGGCACTTATAGAAACACTTGTGCAATTTAGTTTAATGAGGGGTACAGAAGAGGTTTACGATATTCTGCGCTGGTTAGCTGGCTCTACTTACCGAGTCACAGGGGATCAGGCCATGCTGTTGTGCGGTGTTAGCCTTGCACTCATCACCTTAAGCCTCAGTCTGCACAGAGTGTTAACCCTAATGTCACTAGGTAAGATTACTGCTGCCGCCCGAGGCCTCCCCGTGCGGCCCAGCTTTGTATTGTTACTTATGCTGGCTGCCGCCTTGTGTGCCACCGTCACCGCCTTGCTAGGTCCCATTGTCTTTATCAGTATTGTCGCCCCCCATTTGGCCAGCTTGCTCGGCGCACGCAGTGTGTTCTCGCAATTGGCATTGTCGGCTTTATTGGGGGCAGGGTTACTACAGTTTGCCGATTGGCTAGGGCAGGTCGTTATTCACCCCAACCAACTGGCCGCTGGCACCATGGTGGCTATCATTGGCGGGGCCTACTTCATTCTACTGTTGTTAAAGAATCGTCGCGGCGTCTAGCTTTTGTTAGCAAAATAAAAATTCCGAGCCTAGAAAAAATAGCAATGCCCGAAGAAATACCCCCATGTGGGACTTTATAAATAAATAATATTAGGCCTTAGTAGCCGAAATCAGGTTTTTAGAATTTAAAAAATGTGATCACCGTCGATCAGTTTTAATTGTTTGCTGTGTAGTTTGGCTTTAATTATGATGTTTTTGTCGGGTTTATTTATTAATAAGGGGAAATGTATATGTTAAGAAATAAAATGATTACCAAATTCTTTCTGGCTCTATTTAGTGCTTGTGTAATTGGAAGTGCTTACGGGTCGAGTGTTATTGAACCTGTGTACCCTAATGGAAAGCCTTCTTTACCATTTACTCCTGGTATTAAATTGTCTAATGGTATGCTGTTTGTTTCAGGGCATATTCCTTATGTAAATGGTGGTATTCCTGAGTATGCTCGTGATGGTAAGGATGATATGGCAGATCAGGCTAAAATCGTCATGGAAAGCCTTAAGACTGTTTTGGATAAAGCGGGTTATACTTTTGATGATGCTGTGAAGGTTACTGTTTTCATGACAGATATTAACAATTATAGTGCTTTTAATAAGGTATACGCCACATACTGGCCTGGCGATAAAATACCACCAGCACGCGAAGCGATAGAAATTGGTGCGTTACCTGGCGGCAAACCTGGTGCGGAAGTTTTAGTTGAAGTGTCATTAATCGCGGCAAAATAAAGCTCCCTCTATAATATTGCTAGAACTAAGAAAGCCATGCGAATTATAAAGCTGTCAGTGCTTTCTTAGTTTTTAGTATTATCTTTTCAATTCCCCGCTAAACAATCCCCCCCTTTTCCACGTTATTTACTATGAAAGCTTTTAGGTTAATATAATCGCTACTTTACCTACGCGATTGAGAACCAATATGTCAGCTGTAACCAACATATTTTTAGTCAGACACGGACAAACTGAGTGGAATAAAGAACATCGTTTGCAGGGACATAAAAACTCGCCCCTAACGCAAGAAGGTAAAGAACAAGCGATCAAAACCAAGCAGGCTTTAGGAGGCTATGAGATACATAAAGCCTATGTCAGCCCTCTGCAGCGGGCTCAAGATACGCTTGCTCTCATCATAGACCAGCAAGCTATTGATGTGGTCATTTCAAATAACTTAAAAGAAATTAACCTCGGGCCTTGGGAAGGAAAAACAAAACAGCAAACCTTGCTATCGGACCCCCAGCAATACACTCATTTTTGGCAGGAACAAGAAAAATTCAACTTAGCAGGCGCAGAAACCTACCAACAACTACAGAACCGCGTCGTCTCTGAATTACAGACTATTTTTGCGAACGAGAAAGGGAAAAACATATTAGTTGTGTCCCATTGGATTGCTATTAAAGCTGCTATCGCCCATTACACATCCACACCGCTCAGCGACTTATCATCCCTGCCTGACCCTAAAAATGGTGAATACACCATTTTATCGGAACCAAGATAATGAGGTAGCACATCATTTCAACACTGGCGCGAACCCTCAATGATGCGCTGCCTCTGGCTTGTTACATACACTGGCTTTTTGTCGGGATTTATCCCGACAAAAAGCCCAGAGAAATTAAAGTTGAAATAATTGGGGGGAAGGTAAAATTAATCCACCTCGCTTTGTGAATACACCACTTCACCACCCGTCATGGTAAGCAGTGGTATTAGGTCGGCAATTTCATCTTCTTCAACTGTCAGGTAGTCCTTGTCCAACACCACTAAGTCAGCCAATTTGCCAACCTCAAGTGAACCGATATGTTGTTCCATGAAAAGCAGTTCCGCATTGCTTCGAGTGTGCGCTATCAAGGCTTCTTCTCGACTGACGCGCTGATCTTCACTCCAACCAAGCTTAGCCGCCACGTTATCTCCCGTCACAACCCATTCAAGTGTTATAAAAGGTTGGTACGGTGCAACGATACCGGCATCAGACCCCAATCCCCACAAGGCACCCGATTTTGCAATACTGCCAATTCGAGGAGCATTGAGTACATTCACACTCATACGGGCTTGGTTGTGCACAGCGAAGGCAATACCTAGATCCGCCGCCCGAGCAATGTCTTCGTCTTTCATCCCATTGACATGCGCGAAGGTCCAACGAAGATCCTTAACTTCTGGCACCTCAGCCGAGATGTCTTCCACTAGATCAAGAAATTGAACAGCCATGACTTGGCTCATTACATGTTCGTGAACAGGCCAACCATTGCGAGCGGCAGCCAATGAAATCTGCGAGAACGGCCCCCAAACTTCTTCCTGCCACCGTTTCATGTTGCGAGGGTTATCCGTAACAGGCGAATAAATATGCTCACCTAACCCCAACAAACCAAACTGCTCATCATTCGAGCGAGGCAACACAGAATCCGATTCGATCAATTCTAAAGCACTCGCTGTGGATTCGGCATCACTAGCGCTATAACGCAATGTATGGAAAACTCGCAACGGCATATCACCACTTTGTGCAAAGGCTTCAAGTGGTGCGAGTTCACCTTCTGAAGGTCGTCCAACATCATAGACGGTAGTGAGCCCGACACGGTTAAGCTCTTTCATATAGGTACGAATCGCACTCTCATTAGAGCTTTTGTTTCGCCAGTTAACGAGGTTGATAAACTCGCTAACCGTATCGCGTCCTTTAACTTGAGCCAGGCCTCCATTGTCCATTTTCGCCAGTTCAAGCGCTCTACTATTGGCAAAACCTTCTGAATAGCCGAGCATCAAGAAAAGTGGATTATTTGGGGCAATATTATCGAGCTCTTGCAAGCTAAACCCACTATTGTCATCAAGAAACTGATTGTTGCTCCAGCCACCCATGACTGTTATCCACTTACCTTCTTCTAGCAGCTTTGCTTTCTCACGGATTTTCTTCATGGCCTCCGCCCGAGAATCTATGCCATCGAGCCGAACTTCCGCCTGAAAGTTCCAAACGCCTCGAATAAAATGAAGGTGGTTATCAATCAGTCCAGGAATGACTGTTTTCCCTTTAAGATCGATGAGCTTTGTTTGCGCATCAATCAGAGACTCTGTCGCCTCGTTACTGCCCACCGCCACTATCCGTCCATCACGAATAGCCAAACTCTGGGCAATACTAAAATCCTCATCAACTGTTAAAATTTTCCCATTGGTAAACAGCGTATCGGCTCTCTGAGCAACCTCACTGCCAGCACTCGCATTCATTGTCACAACAACAGATAAGGCGAATAAGATTCGTTTTCTCATTTTATAAGATCCTACGGCAGAACAAAGAAAGGCGATCGCTCCTGAGCCAAAAGTTGCAATAGCCCCCATTAAACTATACAAATTAATGAAAGTCTGTTTGTAATATTAGTAAACAAACTTTGGTAAACAAGGCAATTTACAGTACTTTAAGTTAGACATTAAAATGTATGTTCCACCTCGTTATTAGGCTTCGGCTTCACGACATAAAGGCTATTCTTCTTTGATATAGCTTGAGCATATTCCATAAATTTCGAGCAAACTGAGGAAAACTGACACAGGATGTCATGGCAAGAGTTGCCGAAGGGATTCGTGAGATGTTCTAGTCACTTAGTTTGTATAAGGCGTTTTCGATATTGATCTCGTCCAACACGATCGTGGGCAACAATATGAAAAAAAGATTGGCTTAAATCGATTCCAATGACTTTAATACTAAAAATGATGGGCTGTCTCTTTATTTAGCCAACCCTAGGTATAACTTAGGAGTGAGAGAGACCATATAATTAAGCCCCAGCTTTCTTAAAAACTGGGGCTTTCTCATAACTCGAACTTAAACGATTAAACGTCTAGGTTCGCGACTTTCAAGGCGTTGTCTTGGATGAAGTTACGACGCGGTTCTACTTCATCACCCATCAAGGTGGTGAACATTTGGTCCGCGGCAACTGCATCATCAATGGTTACGCGCAACATGCGACGAGCATCTGGGTCCATAGTGGTTTCCCAAAGTTGCTCAGGGTTCATCTCGCCCAATCCTTTGTATCGCTGGATCGCCATGCCGCGAGACGCTTCTTTCATTAGCCAAGTTTTCATTTCTTCAATGGTTGAAACTGGCTGACGACGTTCGCCACGTTGGATGAAGGATTCTGTGCCGAACAACTCATCCACAGTTTCAGACATGGCCACAATACGCTTGTATTCTGGTGAGTTGAAGAAGCTGGCTTCAAAACGGTAACGGTTTGAAACACCATGAGACATGATATCTACCACAGGTAGGTACAAGCCACGCTCGTCGTCTTTCTCGACGCTGAAGTCAAAGCGGAAGCCTGTACGGGCATCCAAAGGCATGTGAGCACGTAGTGCTTCTACCCAACTTTGTACGGTCGCTTCGGTTTTCAGATCTTCCGTGCTCAAAGCATCACAGCACAGAAGTTTAGACATAACATCTTTAGGGTACACACGAGACAAACGTTCGATATCTTCTTCGATATGAATGTAATCACGTACTAACTTCGCTAGATGCTCACCCTGAATACCCGGTGCGTCTTCGTTAACGTGCATGTGAGCGCCATCAAGGGCAACTTCGATCAAGTGCTGATCCAATGCCGCTTCATCTTTGATGTATTGCTCTTGCTTACCACGTTTAATCTTAAACAGCGGTGGCTGAGCAATGAAGATGTGGCCACGTTCAATGATTTCCGGCATTTGACGGAAGAAGAAGGTCAGCAATAGGGTACGGATGTGAGAACCATCCACGTCGGCATCGGTCATGATCACTATGCTGTGATAACGTAATTTGTCGGCGTTAAATTCATCGCGGCCAATACCACAACCTAGCGCCGTGATCAGGGTACCGACTTCAACAGACGAAAGCATTTTATCGAAACGGGCTTTTTCGACGTTAAGGATTTTACCTTTCAGGGGCAGAATCGCTTGTGTACGACGGTCACGACCTTGTTTCGCAGAACCACCCGCAGAGTCACCCTCCACTAGGTAGATTTCAGAAAGCGCTGGGTCTTTCTCCTGACAGTCGGCCAATTTACCCGGCAAACCGGCAATGTCGAGTGCGCCTTTACGACGAGTCATATCACGAGCACGACGCGCCGCTTCACGGGCACGGGCCGCATCGATCATCTTGTTAACGATGATCTTAGCTTCGTTGGGTTTTTCCAGAAGGAACTCGGAGAAACGCTTACTCATCTCTTGCTCTACGGCTGTTTTCACTTCAGAAGACACCAATTTGTCTTTGGTCTGAGAAGAGAACTTAGGATCTGGCACTTTCACCGACACAATCGCAGTCAAACCTTCACGGCTATCGTCACCTGTGGTGGCGACTTTTTGCTTCTTCGCCAAGCCTTCTTTTTCAATGAAGTTGTTCAGAGTACGAGTCAAGGCGCCACGGAAACCGGCAAGGTGAGTACCACCGTCACGCTGTGGAATGTTGTTGGTGTAACAGTAGATATTTTCTTGGAAACCTTCGTTCCACTGCAACGCCACTTCTACGGCGATGCCATCTTCTAGGTCATCACGTTGGCAGATAAAATGGAAAATATCATTAATAGGGGTTTTGTTGGTGTTCAAATGCTCAACAAAAGAACGCAAGCCGCCTTCGTAGTTGAAGAATTCTTCTTTGCCGCTGCGCTCATCTTTTAGATGGATGGCCACACCAGAGTTCAAGAAAGATAATTCACGTAAACGCTTAGCAAGAATATCGTAGATGAAGACGATGTTACTGAAGGTTTCAGCAGAAGGTTTGAAATGTACAGTTGTACCCGCACCATCGGAATCACCAATAATCGCCAAAGGTGCTTGAGGTACACCGTGAGAATACTGCTGTTCGTATACTTTGCCGTTTTTGCGAATGGTTAGGGTTAGCTCTTCTGATAGGGCGTTTACCACCGAAACACCTACACCGTGTAGACCACCAGAAACTTTATAGGAGTTGTCGTCAAATTTACCACCAGCATGCAATACCGTCATGATAACTTCGGCTGCAGAAACACCTTCCTCTTCGTGCATATCGACCGGAATACCACGGCCGTTATCCGATACAGAAATCGATTCGTCAGGGTGAATCAGTACCGTAATAGTGTCACAGTGGCCCGCTAAGGCTTCATCGATAGAGTTATCGACCACCTCGAACACCATGTGGTGCAAACCGGTGCCGTCATCTGTGTCACCAATATACATGCCTGGGCGTTTGCGAACGGCATCTAGCCCTTTGAGCACCTTGATACTGGACGAATCGTAATTATTTTCACTCATTTAACTCTCCTGCAAACCTTTGCTCAATAAGGACAGCTCGCCATGATTCATGGAGAATTGGCGAACGTCTGTGGTGTCTGCCCAAACAAAATCCGTCGTATCGGGCCCGACACTGGTAATAAAAATTTGGCTATCCAAAGATTCTAACAATCGACACAATTTTTGTCGGTGGTTAGCATCCAACTCAGCGGGTAAATCGTCCACCAAAAACACCAAGGGGCGACCCATCTCAATCAGTAACTGACCTTGTGCAATTTTTAAAGCCGATACCACCAGCTTTTGTTGGCCACGAGAGAGGGTATCTAACGCATCTCCAGCGGCGGTTTTTACTCTGAGGTCAGCTCTTTGCGGGCCACCATGGGTATAACCCAATTCAATATCTCGCTCACGACCATTGGCAACGATCGTGGCTAATGTTTTTTGTGCGTCCCAGCCCTGAAAAAAATGCAATTTCACCGCCAAGTCCGCGGATAATTCCGCTAAAACTTGCTCAAAGTGCGGTGTTAAGCGCTCAACATAAGCTTTTCGGGCGTTATTTACCTGCTCACCAAGACGAATTAACTCTTGGTCAAAAGCCGCTAATAAACTGTCAGATATTTTACCACGTCTGAGCAAGGTATTCCGCTGTTTTAATGCTTTTTGCCAACCTCGCCAAGCACGAATAAAGTCCCCATCAAAATGGAATACTCCCCAGTCAATAAATTGGCGTCGAATACTGGGTGAACCCTCTAATAAGCGGAACGCATCGGGGTTAATCAACTGTACAGGCAGGCGCTCTGCAAGCTCAATAACAGACTGAGCACGCATACCTTGAATTCGCACGTCTATTTGCCCGTCTCTGTGCCTCTGAAGGCCCACAGGGATAGGATTACCCTGAGCTTGCGACAATTGAGCAAAGACCAAACAGTGAGGGGTTTCGTGCTGAATATAGGTTTTATGTTTATGGCTACGAAAAGAGCGACCAAAAGACAAAAGGTGTATGGCTTCTAGAACGGAGGTTTTGCCACTGCCGTTTTCGCCAATAATGACATTCACTTGGGGGGAAGGCTCAAAACGAACACTAGACAAGTTACGAACATGGGAGATGTCCAAACGCACTAGCGGCATAACACAAACCTTAAGGAAGAAGAAAAGACCACCCGCTTAGCAGACTAAGCGGGTGACTGAACCCATGCGAATTAGAGACGCATCGGCATAACGACGTATTGCGCAGCATGACTCTGAGCTTCTTCGATCAAAGCACTGCTGTTTGAGTCATTCAAAGACAAACGCACTTCTTGAGTATCGACAACACCCAGCACGTCTAGCAGGTAGCCAACGTTAAAGCCCACTTCTAGATCATCCCCTTGGTATTGAACCAAGACGGATTCTTCTGCTTCTTCTTGCTCTGGGTTGTTGGCAAATACTTGCAACATGCCGTTCGAAAGGATTAGACGCACACCACGATATTTCTCGTTAGAAAGAATCGAAGCACGTAGGAAAACCTGACGAAGCTCTAAACGATCAGCAATAATGATTTTCTCGTTATTGCGAGGAATCACTCGGTGGTAATCTGGGAACTTGCCGTCCACAAGTTTAGAAGTGAAAACGTAATCCGCAACTTTGGCGCGAACATGGTTCGTACCTATGGTTAATTCCACTAAGTCGTCGCTATCGTTCAACAAACGGTTCAGTTCTAACACCCCTTTACGAGGTACGATAACTTGCGTGAGATCACCACTTACTTGGGCATCTTCAATGGCCGTCGCGAGACGGTGACCATCGGTAGCCACTACTCGTAGTTGGCCATCTGCTACTTCAAACAACATACCATTTAAGTAGTAACGAACGTCTTGGTTCGCCATAGCAAAGCCAGTACGGTCGATTAAACGACGTACGCTGTTTTGCGCAATAGAAACGGTTAGGTCACCCTGCATATCCTGAATATTTGGGAACTCATCCGCCGGTAGGGTAGACAAGCTAAAGCGTGAGCGGCCAGAACGTATAACCGCTTTCAGCTCATCTAGAGAGAACTCTATAACGGCGCTGTCTGGCAAGCTTTTACAAATATCCATTAACTTACGCGCTGGTACCGTGATACGGCCTTCTTCGCATTCATCAAGGGGAATGTTGCCCACTAGCTCAACTTCAAGATCCGAGCCAGTAAGGGTTAAAGTATTGTCTTTTACTTCCACTAAGACATTGGCTAATACTGGCATTGTCTGTTTGCGTTCAACAACGCCTGCCACCAGTTGCAGTGGTTTAAGAAGTGTCTCGCGGACGACTGAAAATTTCATTATTTCCCTCGTAAACTCAAAGTCTTAGACCATCAGGTGGTCAGAATTCGCATTAATTGTTTGTAATCTTCACGGATATCAGAATCCATATCCTGTAACTCTTTGATCTTTCTGATCGCATGCAAAGCCGTGGTATGGTCGCGGCCACCAAAAGCATCGCCAATTTCAGGCAAGCTGTGATTAGTAAGCTCCTTCGCCAAAGACATCGCCACTTGGCGTGGACGAGCAATAGAACGACTACGGCGCTTCGATAGCAAATCACTAATTTTAATCTTGTAATATTCCGCCACAATACGCTGAATATTATCAATGTTCACTAGCTTATCTTGCAAGGCTAAAAGGTCTTTTAGTGACTCTCTTACAAAATCTGGCGTAATGGCACGACCGGTAAAGTGCGAGTTGGCAATAACACGCTTCAGCGCCCCTTCTAATTCACGTACGTTGGAGCGAATTTTCTGAGCGATAAAGAAGGCGGAATCATAGGATAACTTAATACCACTTTCTTCACCTTTACGCATCAAGATGGCCACTCGGGTTTCAAGTTCTGGCGGCTCAATCGCCACCGTTAAACCCCAACCAAAACGCGATTTAAGACGATCTTCTAAGCCTTGGATTTCTTTCGGGTAGCGATCACACGTTAGGATCATTTGCTGGCCGCCTTCTAACAAGGCATTAAAGGTATGGAAGAACTCTTCTTGAGTTCGATCCTTACCCGCAAAAAACTGAATATCATCGATCAACAAAGCGTCTACCGAACGGTAGTAACGCTTAAAGTCGTTTATGGCATTAAGTTGTAACGCTTTAACCATGTCGGCCACAAAACGCTCTGAATGCAAGTACACCACTTTAGCATTCGGATTGTGGCGCATTAACTCTGTACCCACCGCTTGCATTAAGTGAGTTTTACCCAAACCAACGCCACCGTAAATAAAGAGTGGGTTATAAGCACCGCCAGGGTTCTCGGCAACTTGCTTGGCTGCGGCATGGGCTAATTGGTTTGATTTACCTTCAATGAAGTTATCAAAGGTGAAAGAGTTGTTGAGGTTGGCACCATGGTTGATACCACCTTCTACTTGAACTTTACGATTTGGCGGCGTGAGTGGTAACTGGCCTTGTTCGTAGGGCTCAAGTTCAGCACGCAGTCCCGTGTCGGACAAGGTTAACGGTGCTTCAAATTCTAAATCTGCGTGTTGGCTGCCTTCGCCATCCATTAAGCCGAATGCCGGACGATAGCCGGATTCATTAACCACTTCGTTATTAAGAGGGCTAACCGCAGGAGCGGTGGAAACAGGAGGCGGTGGTGGCGGAGTAGGGGCCGATTGAGCAAAGCTGCTGGCTTTTACAGCAAGCTTTAAAACGGTCGCTGGATCATCGCCGGCAAACTCAGTTAATAGCTCTTTAATGCGCGTTTGATATTTGTTACTGACCCAGTCCAACACAAAACGATTGGGTGCACTTAGGCATAATTCACCATTCGGCGTCATTTCGGCCGTTAAAGGACGAATCCAGGTGTTGAACTGCGATGTGGAAAATTCATCCTGCAAGCGCTGCAGGCAAAGATCCCAATGCTCCAAAGACACTTTAGGCGTACTCCCAAGTTAAAAGACAGACAAGAAACGAATTTTAACCTGCTTCCCCTTAAGTTATCCACAAATAAATGGAAAAACATCTCATTCAGGTATAAAAGCGAAATTTTGTTAATAACAGGTAATGTTATGCACACCAGTAGATAAAACTCTCCCTATGTGCATAAAACACCTAGTTACCCACATATTAACAGGCACTTTTTAGACGTTTTATTAACGGGAAAATTTTCTGTAACCTTTTGATAGTTATACACAAAATAAACAACAAACTCTCATTGTGAATAAGTTACCTAGTGATATTTTAAGATTTATACACTTTAGCGTAGAAGTCTGTGAATAAGTTTTGGAGCAAATGTTTGTTGATTTTTTTTACAATGGGCCTTTGCTAAGCGTTGAATTTATTAGAAAAACCCTCTAAAATCCGCGCCCTGATTTGACAATCAAATGTAGAGGCTTGGCGACCGCTAACCCTCAAAACTGAAACACTGCTTCAGTGAGAGAAGAACGATGAAAAGAACTTTCCAACCTAGCGTTTTGAAACGCAAACGTAACCACGGTTTCCGTGCTCGTATGGCTACTAAAAGCGGACGCCAAATCGTCGCTCGCCGTCGTGCCCGCGGCCGCAAGGTTCTAAGCGCATAAAAACGCTGATGACCGATAATTGTTTTCCCCGGCATGTCAGACTCCTGAATACCGGGGATTATCAATCCGTCTTTAACGACACTTCCTGTAAAGTCTTCGCAGGCGAATTCCTTTTATTAGCGCACAAACGAGAAGATGACCAAGCTCGTCTAGGTCTTATTGTGTCTAAAAAAACGGATAAGCGCGCAGTCGGCAGGAACCGTATCAAACGTTTGGTGCGCGATTCATTTCGTCAGCACAAAACTACTTTAGCGGGACTCGATATTGTTTTCCTCGCTCGCCAAGGCATTAAAGAGTTAGATAACCCAGATTTTCATCGACGCATCGATAAAGCTTGGGATCAACTCGCCAAAAAAGCGAAAAATCCCTCCGTAAATAAAAAACGCACCGCCTCTAGACAGAAATAGGCTGAAAAAACTGCCAAAGACTGGTTTAATAGCGCGTGATTTTTAATCGGGTTCTTGAACCTATTGTCTAACCAAACAAATTAGTTGAATACCATGGATTTCAGACGTTACTTTTTATGGGGTGCGCTTTTCATCAGTGGCTACCTACTGTTCTTACAGTGGAACCAAGATTATGGTCCTCAGTCCACGCCGCAAAGCACAGCTCAAACGACTCAAACTGAGACTAGCTCTCAAACTAGCAATGACTTGCCTTCCGCAACTCAAAGCACAGATGTTGCCGTTGCAGACAGCGAAATTCCACAAAATGCGACTCAAATCGCCCCAGGAAAACTGATTGAAGTAACAACTGACACATTACGTGTTGCAATCAATCCAGTTGGTGGTGATCTTGTAGAAGCCGCTTTGCTTGATTACAAAAAAGTTCTAGGTCAGCCAGACTCTTTTGTCATTCTTGAAAACGGTGCAGAGCGTACTTATGTGACGCAAAGTGGTCTGATCGGTAAAAATGGTCCTGATGCATCACCTGAAGGTCGTCCTGTTTACCAATCTGAAAGCACTTCATACAGCTTAGCGGATGGTACAGACAGTCTGGATGTGAACCTGTATTACACAGATGCTGCAGGCATTAAGTACACTAAGACATTCCGTTTTAGCAAAGGCTCCTACAGTATCCGTCAGCTAATTACGGTTGATAACACGTCAGCTGAAACTTGGCGTGGTAACTTGTTTGCTCAAATTAAGCGCGATAACTCGGAAGATCCAAGCCAAGCCAGCGGTATGGGTCTACAGCCTTACCTAGGTGGCGCGATTTCTGACGAAGAGAACAAGTACGACAAAGTATCTTTCTCTGACATGGCAGAAGAGCCAGTTAAGAAAACCACAACGCAAGGTTGGGTAGCGATTCTACAACACTACTTTGTGTCAGCGTGGATTCCAGAGCAGGGTCAAAAAGTTACCTTGCAAGCTCGTACCAATAACGACTTCAACATCATTGGCTTTACAGGCTCTGCAGTAGAAATTGCAGCCGGCCAACAAGGCACTTTGAGCTCAACGTTCTATGTGGGCCCAAAACTACAAGATCAACTTGAAGCAACCGCTGAAAACCTAGCTCTAACCGTTGATTACGGTTGGTTGTGGTGGTTAGCGAAGCCGCTTTTCTGGTTGCTAACGATGATCCAATCTGTCGTTATCAACTGGGGTGTGGCCATCATCTTGATCGTAGTGGTTGTAAAAGCTATCTTCTTCAAGCTTTCTGCCACCAGCTACCGTTCTATGGCGAAAATGCGTAAATTCGGACCTGAAATTGCCAAGCTAAAAGAACAGCATGGTGATGATCGTCAGAAGATGTCGCAAGCTATGATGGCTCTTTACAAGAAAGAAAAGATCAACCCACTAGGCGGCTGTTTACCTATTTTGGTACAAATGCCGGTGTTCCTTTCTTTGTACTGGGTATTGATGGAATCCGTTGAATTGCGCCACGCGCCTTTCTTCTTATGGATTCACGATCTATCTGCCATGGACCCATACTTTGTACTACCAATCTTGATGGGTCTAAGTATGTTAGGTCAGCAAATGCTAAACCCAACACCACCAGATCCAATGCAAGCACGCATTATGAAGATTATGCCGATCGCATTTACCTTCTTCTTCTTGTGGTTCCCAAGTGGTTTGGTACTGTACTGGGTAGTGAACAACACCTTGTCGATTGTTCAGCAGTACATCATTACCAAGCGTATTGAAAAAGAAGCTTAACCGCGAAATTTGGTTAAGTTTCTCGAAAAGGCTTCCCACTGGGAGGCCTTTTTTACGTTTAGATTGCCATCTGTGCCAGCCTAACCGACAATAAAGACAACTTATAGCGACTTCCAAAAGAGCCAATTTATGACTCAATTCCAGCATCTCATAGACCAAGATACCATCGCCGCGCAAGCCACAGCACCAGGCCGAGGAGGGGTCGGCATTATCCGCCTCTCAGGCCCAAAAAGCCTTGCTATTGCCAAGCAAATTATAGGTTTTGAGCCGACACCAAGGTATGCCCACTATGTGCCATTTAAAGATGCTCAAGATGCACAACTGGACATGGGATTAGCACTTTATTTCCCAGGGCCAAATTCTTTTACAGGGGAAGACGTGTTTGAGTTACAAGGTCATGGCGGCCCTATCATTATGGATATGTTGCTAAGTCATTGTGTGGCACTGGGCGCACGTTTAGCTCGCCCTGGGGAATTTTCCGAGCGGGCGTTCATGAACGATAAGATGGACCTTACTCAAGCAGAAGCCATCGCAGATTTGATCGACAGTACTTCTGAACAAGCCGCAAAATGTGCTCTAAGGTCCTTGCAAGGGGCCTTTTCAAAACGGGTTGATGAGCTGGTAGAGGCTTTAATTCACTTGCGTATTTACGTGGAAGCGGCCATCGACTTCCCAGAAGAAGAAATAGATTTCATCGGTGATGGCAAGGTGGCCAGTGAGCTAGCTGAGATAGAGCAACGCTTAGCCGCAGTACTAAAAGAAGCCAACCAGGGAGCGCTGATTCGTGAAGGCATGAATGTGGTCATCGCTGGACGACCTAACGCTGGTAAATCAAGTCTTTTAAATGCGTTATCAGGTAAAGATTCTGCCATTGTCACCAGTATTGAAGGCACGACTCGCGATGTGTTGCGTGAACATATACACCTTGATGGCATGCCCCTACACATCATAGATACCGCGGGTTTACGAGACAGTCCAGACGAAGTTGAGCGTATTGGTATCCAACGCGCTTGGGATGAAATCCACAAAGCCGATCGCATCTTGATGATGGTTGATAGCCAATCGATAGATTCAAAAGATCCTGAACAGATTTGGCCAGAATTTATGGCTCAGCTAAAGACCAAAGACCACTTAACCTTGGTGCGCAATAAGGTGGATTTGACTCAACAAAGCACAGGCACAGAAACGGTTAATAGCATTCCGGTGATCTCTTTGTCGGCAAAAACTGGCGATGGCGTCAATGACTTAACCGATCATCTAAAAGCCGTCATGGGCTTTGACAGCACCACAGAGGGGGGCTTTATTGCTCGTCGCCGTCATATTGAAGCACTCAACAAAGCCAACCGTTTTTTAGCGGCCGGCAAAGAGCAGCTACATGGTTATGGGGCAGGGGAATTACTCGCAGAAGACCTTAAAGAAGCCCAGCAAGCCCTAAGTGAGATCACTGGTGCCTTCACCAGTGATGACTTACTTGGGCGCATTTTTGGCTCTTTCTGTATCGGTAAATAAGCGCCATTATAAGCGCACGATCAAACGTCCACGCACTTCGCCATTTATCAGTGCGTGGGCTTGATCGATCACTTCATGTAAACCAATCTCACGGCCTACTAGGGTAAAATCATCGCTTTCTAAAAGCTCTGTTAACGCTTGCCAGGCCTCCAGCCTGTCGGCTTTCGGGCGCATCACACTGTCGATACCGATTAAACGAACACCCCGTAAAATAAACGGCGCAACGGAAGCAGGAAAGTCCATTCCTTGCGCCAAGCCGCACGCCGTTACGACACCACCATAGCGGGTTGTGGCACAAGCATTGGCTAGGGTGTGACTACCAACACAGTCGATAACGCCAGCCCAGCGCTCTTTCTGTAGGGGTTTGCCCAGTTGACTTAGACTGTCACGGCTAATGACATCATTGGCGCCTAAGCGCTGTAAATAAGGGGCTTCTTCCATACGGCCAGTGGAGGCCACCACTTTGTAACCCAATTTATGCAGCAAGCGAATGGCAAAACTGCCAACCCCACCATTAGCTCCTGTTACCAGCACTTCGCCGTCTTCTGGCGTTACGCCTTGTTTTTGCAGAGCGAGAACACTTAGCATGGCCGTATAGCCAGCGGTACCTATGGTCATGGCCTGTCTGCCAGTCATACCTTTTGGAAGAGGTATAAGCCAATCACTCTTTAAGCGAGCTTTCTCAGCCAATCCCCCCCAATGGGCCTCTCCAACACCAAAGCCATTCAATAATACCCAATCACCTTTGGCGAAATCAGGGCTCTCGCTATCAGTGACCTGACCAACTAAATCAATACCAGGAACCATAGGGTAAGCGCGAGCAATACGGCCTTTCCCCGTAATGGCAAGGGCATCCTTATAGTTTAAAGTGCTGTAGGCAACGTCAATGGTGACATCGCCATCGGGCAATTGCGCCTCGTCCAATTGTTTGATTTCACAATACTGCTTGCCTTCATCATTTTGATCTAGCCATAGCCCGTGAAACATATGTCCTCCTTTTAGACTGATCGTCTAGTAAATTCGAAAAAAATACCTAACCCGTTAGGTTAGGCTTATCGTTTTATACTCTGATGGCGTTTATAAAAAATGCCATGTAACTCTCCATGGGCTGGGTGCTGTTTAATAAGCGAGATCTATGTACCGAGCCTTCCCAACCAATCCAAAACATTTTGGCCAACTCATCAATATCCGCCGAAGAAACCAGCTCACCTTGTTTTTGAGCTAGCTGTAAGCAGTGAGCAATACGTTGTTGCCAACTTTCATAGGTTAATACCAATTGCTGCTGAAACTCAGCAGACAGTTGGCAAGACTCTTGTTCTAAGTTACCAACTAGACAGCCCCGTTGAAAATCATAACGTGCCATACCTGCTTGTGCCTCAAGGCCAAAGGCTTGTAAACGTTGCAGTGGGGGTAAGCTTTCATCCAATAGAAAACGATCAAGCTTATGTTCAAAATACTGCCTATATCGAGCCAAGATAGCCAAACCAAACGCTTCTTTGCTAGAAAAGTAATGATAAAAAGAGCCTTTTGGCACCCCTATGGTTTTTAAAATGGCATCTATTCCACTGCGACCAAAACCTTTCTGAGTAAACTCCACCACCCCAGCGGATAATAAAGCCTCACGGGTATCTTGTTGATCCGCTTGTTTTTTAGGCCGACCACGACGCACTATTTTTTCAGTTAACTGTGGCACCTGAATCTTCTTCTCTATTGTTATCAATGGGTATTCGAACGAATTTAGACCAATCGTCTAGTTAAATCAACAATGCAATGAAGTAAAACCTTGCAGGCTCAGCAATCGCCAAAATTAGAGTTACGCACAATTGAGTTAATCTGAAATGTCATTTTTTATTCACATTTTCAACATGTTAGAAGTTTCTGATGTGACTTTGTGGGAAACGAAATCTTACTTATTCTAAAAAAATATAAAAAATTTATTTTTTTATCTGTGGATTGTTTTCTTTCCCAGGATGCTCAAAAGATCATCAAAAAATGACAAAAACCCTTTTAAAACAGATAGATATTTTATTAACAAGGGTAAATCTCACCTGTTAATAACTATGGTGATAGGTTGAAAGAAAGTTTTGCACAGTTTTTAACAACTCGGAGGGTGAAATCGCGACGTGTATAACTTGGCATTTTATACACAGCAATAGGTTATCCACACCACAGGAAGTGGCGCCTAATTTTAACAAGATGTTATGTGTATAAAGTAATGATATATATAGATAAAAATGACTTATCAACGGATTTTCGTCTGCTATATAGACATAATAAACATAAAAGATCCTATATATTAACCTTATTTATTAAATATTGATGACCGGGATCAGTAGGGTGTCATCTCTTTCTTTTTAAAAATTTGCCTTTATACTTAGCGGCCTCAATCGAGAGTTGATCGTTTTTTATTCATTTTTTATTCCGAGGTTATCGTGGATTTCCCAAGTCGCTTTGACGTGATTGTTGTGGGTGGCGGACACGCTGGTACTGAAGCTGCATTGGCAGCGGCACGTATGGGTGTAAAAACTCTGCTACTGTCCCACAACATAGAAACTTTAGGACAAATGTCCTGCAACCCTGCCATTGGTGGTATTGGGAAGTCCCACCTTGTTAAAGAAATTGATGCTTTAGATGGTGCAATGGCCTTGGCCACTGATAAAGCGGGAATTCAATTTAGAACCTTAAACTCGCGTAAAGGGCCTGCTGTTCGTGCCACTCGTGCTCAAGCAGATCGTATTCTTTACAAAGCTGCTATCCGCCAAACATTAGAGAACCAAGAAAATCTATGGTTGTTTCAACAGTCTGCAGAAGACTTGATTGTTGAAGACGGTGCAGCGCGCGGTGTGATCACACAAACAGGCATTCGTTTTAACAGTAAAACGGTTGTCTTAACGGCGGGTACTTTTTTAGGTGGGGTTATTCACGTTGGTTTACAGAACCATGCTGGTGGACGTGCAGGTGATCCGCCATCTATTGGGTTGGCAGAAAAACTGCGTGCCTTACCTTTCCGTGTAGATCGACTAAAAACGGGGACGCCACCACGTATTGATGCTCGCTCTGTAGACTTTAGTCAGATGCAAGCACAACCTGGTGATGATATTACCCCTGTGATGTCCTATTTAGGCAATCGTGCAATGCACCCTCGTCAAATCGAGTGTTTTATCACCCATACCAATGAAAAAACTCACGACATTATTCGTAGTGGTATGGACAGATCCCCTATGTATACAGGGGTCATCGAAGGGGTTGGGCCAAGATACTGTCCTTCTATTGAAGATAAGATTGTACGTTTTGCCGATAAAAACTCTCATCAAATTTTCATTGAGCCGGAAGGCTTAACGACCCATGAATTGTACCCAAACGGTATTTCTACTTCGCTACCTTTTGATGTGCAAATTGAATTGGTTCGCTCAATGAAGGGAATGGAAAACGCTCATATTATGCGACCAGGCTATGCGATTGAGTATGATTACTTTAATCCGCAAGACCTAAAATACTCACTTGAAACCAAACATATGCCGGGTTTGTTCTTTGCTGGACAAATTAACGGTACGACGGGTTATGAAGAAGCCGGTGCACAAGGCTTGCTAGCGGGTTTGAATGCGGCTCGTTTGGCGCAAGAAAAAGACGCTTGGACCCCGCGTCGTGACGAAGCTTACTTAGGTGTATTGGTAGACGATCTCATTACCATGGGGACAAAAGAGCCTTACCGTATGTTTACCAGCCGTGCTGAATACCGCTTGATCTTACGTGAAGATAACGCGGATATGCGTTTAACCGAAAAAGGCCGCGAGTTGGGTCTTGTTTCCGATGAGCGTTGGGCGGCTTTTTGTAAAAAACGCGAAGCCATTGAACTGGAACAGCAAAGATTAAAATCTACTTGGATTGTGCCTAATTCTCCTGAAGCAACGGTGATTAATCCAAAGTTAGAAACGCCAATTGTTCGTGAATACAGCCTGTTAGACCTTCTGAAACGACCTGGTATTGAGTATGCAGACATTGCTAACTTAAAAAATGCCCCAGAAGAAGCCGTTGATGAACAAGTTTCTGAGCAAGTGCAGATTTCGGTGAAATATGCGGGTTATATCTCTCGCCAAGCGGAAGATATTGAACGTTTACGTCGCCAAGAAAACACCTTGCTGCCAGAAGATTTGGATTACAGCGTCTTGGAAGGCTTGTCTAATGAAGTGAAGCAAAAACTGAATCAGGCTCGTCCGGCAACTTTGGCGGCTGCCTCTCGTATTCAGGGTGTTACCCCTGCTGCAGTTTCTTTACTGTTAATTCATTTGAAAAAACGTGCCATTGCACGTAAAAGTGCCTAAAATCATCAGCCGATCTTTCCTTTTATATGGACTCGACTGTGACGCACTTTGATACCATTCAAAAAGGCGCCCAACAAATGGGCGCTGTTCTTTCTGATACCACTATTCAGACGCTTGTTGACTATCTAGCCATGCTAGAAAAGTGGAACAAAGCCTACAACTTAACAGCTATCCGTGATGTGGAGCAAATGATTGCACTGCATTTACTGGACAGCTTAGCGACTTTGCCATATATCACAGGCGACGACATTATTGATGTGGGTACTGGACCGGGTCTACCTGGTATGGTGCTTGCAATTTGTTACCCTGATAAGCAATTCACATTATTGGACAGTAACGGTAAAAAAACGCGCTTTTTAACTCAGGTCAAAATGGAGTTAAAAATTAACAATGTGACCGTTGCCAATGAAAGAGTCGAAAAACACGCCCGTCAGGGGGAATACGATCATGTTATTTCACGAGCATTTGCTTCCATTGAAGATATGATCAACTGGACTTTACCCCTACCGAAAGATTCTGGTAATTTTTTAGCCATGAAAGGTGTTTACCCTCATGAAGAATTGGCCGTATTACCAAAAGAGGTTGATTTAGTGAGTGTAGAGCCTCTTAATGTGACCGGTGTTCAAGCTGAACGTCATATGGTTGTGATGACACGTAAAGGATAGGATTGAAATGGCAAGAATAATCGCAGTGACAAACCAAAAAGGTGGTGTGGGTAAAACGACTACCTGTGTCAATTTAGCTGCGTCTTTGGCGGCCATGAAACGACGTGTTCTTCTAATAGACTTGGACCCTCAAGGCAACGCCACCACAGGCAGTGGTTTGGTGAAGAATGAATTAGAGTTCAGTGTGTTTGACGTTTTGGTGGGCAGCCATGGCGTCAAAGAAGTTATGAAGAAGAGTGACCCAAGCGGTTATTGGGTATTGCCTGCCAATGGTGATTTAACTGGTGCAGAAGTCGCTCTATTGGACTTGCCGAGTAAAGAGACTCGTTTACGCTCAGGTCTTTATGAAGTCGACAATGAATTCGATTTTATCCTGTTAGACTGTCCGCCTTCATTAAACATGCTGACCGTTAATGCCTTATCAGCCTCTCAAGGGGTGTTGATTCCTGTGCAATGTGAATATTACGCTCTAGAAGGGTTAACGGCCTTGTTGCAAACTATAGAACGTATCACCCATGCCTTGAATCCATCGTTGCAAATTGATGGCATAGTACGAACTATGTATGATCCACGCCCCAGCTTGACTCATGATGTTTCCAGCCAGTTACAAAAGCATTTTGGCGATAAGGTGTACGACACCGTAATACCAAGAAATATTCGACTTGCAGAAGCCCCAAGTTATGGCTTGCCCGTTTTGCATTATGAGAAACAGTCTCGTGGTGCAATTGCTTACCTAGCCTTAGCCGGCGAGTTTATTCGCAAGCAAAAAGCGTAGTAATATTGTGTTTTTGGTGCTTTTATCCCATTAAGGTTTAACAAATGACGACAAAGAAAAGAGGTCTAGGCCGTGGCTTAGATGCATTGCTAGCCCCTCAGAATGCTAGCGTATCCGAGCCTGAAGGCAACACTCAAGATGAGCAAATAAAGGGTTTAACCTATTTGCCTGTTGAGTGGCTAGCGAAAGGTAAATTTCAGCCTCGTCGTGATATGAACCCCGCTCAACTGGATGACTTAGCGGCGTCGATCCGTACCCAAGGCATAATGCAGCCAATTGTAGTACGACCTAATGGGCCAAATCAGTACGAAATTATTGCGGGTGAACGCCGTTGGCGTGCCGCCAAACTGGCAGATCTCACCCAAGTGCCTGTCATTATCCGCCATGTAGAAGATGCCGATGCCGTGGTGTTGGCTCTCATTGAGAACATTCAACGTGAAGATCTAAACCCCATAGAAGAAGCGTTTGCTTTGCAGCGTTTGGTGGATGATTTCAATCTTACCCAGCAAGAAGTTGCGGATACAGTGGGAAAATCACGTTCTACCGTCGCGAATTTACTGCGTTTATTGGGGCTGATGCCCGAAGTTCGCCGCTTATTGGAGCATGGCGACATAGAAATGGGCCATGCCAGAGCATTATTACCTTTGGAGCATGACAAGCAAATCCAAGCCGCCTCGCAAGTGGTAACAAAGTCACTGTCGGTACGGGAAACTGAGCGCTTGGTTAAAGCACTACAAGCTCCTGAAAAAGCCGCTCAAGATGAAGCCGATGCGTTACCGGACTTAAGTGCTGAAGCAGAAAAAATCAGTCAAAAAATCAATGCGGCAGTAAAAATACAGCCCTCTGCGAAAGGTAAAGGCAAACTGGTTATCGAATACCGAAATCCAGAGCATTTAGAGTTGCTGATTAATGAACTCTTTACGGAAAAATAAAGTAAGCTGATTTTTCCGTCTAGACACAGAGCCGATAAAGTGGTTTTGCAGGTCGGTTTAAGTTGAATGCGGCCGCTTTTACTCATATAATGCCTCGAATTTTATAAAATCCAATAAATAGCGCACCAAAAAAGTGCGGGAGAAAAACTGATAATGGCGAACAACAAGCCACTCAGTGCGAGTGAAATTCTCAGCACTAGAAAGCGAGCAGTTTTTCGTTTTATTTTTTTGCAATCTTTACTGATTGTTGTGTTATCAGTAGGAATTTTATTGGCGGCTGGTGGTCTGTATAGCTACTCCTTCTTTTCGGGAGCTGCTGCCAGTATATTGCCCAGTATTTATATGGCTTGGCGAGTGTTTGGATACAAAGGCGCTCGACCAGCTAAAGAAGTGGTTAGATCATTCTATCGAGGGGAAGCCGGTAAATTGGTTATGACAGCGGTGTTATTGTCGCTGGTTTTTCTTCTGATAAAACCATTGTCTGCCGGAGCATTCTTCGCAGGCTTTGGGTTTGCAATTTTGAGTCATTGGCTCAGCCCGTTTGTGCTTAAACATTGAAGCATGAAGGGTATACAGTTTTTAACATTGAAAGAGCGTGGATATAAGTATGGCAAGTGAAAATCCAACAGCTTCCGAATACATAAAACACCACCTTCAGAATTTGACCTTTGGTCAGCATCCTGATGGTAGTTGGGGTATTGCGGAAACATCTCGAGAAGCAGCTGACATGGGCTTTTGGGCAATTCATTTAGACACTATGGGTTTTTCTATTGGTCTAGGTATATTGTTTTTGTGGCTATTTCGTATAGCGGCTAAAAAAGCATCTGTTGAAACGCCAAGTGGCCTACAAAACTTTGTAGAGCTTATGGTTGAGTTCGTAAACAACTCAGTGAAAGAAAGTTTTCATGGCAAAAGTAAAGTTATTGCGCCTTTAGCACTGACGATATTTGTCTGGATCTTTTTGATGAACCTAATGGACTTGATCCCTGTAGACTTCGTGCCACGTATTGCGCATGACGTATTTGGTTTGGGCTACTTCAAAATAGTTCCAACAACCGATATTAATGCTACATTAGGCATGTCTTTGTCTGTGTTCTTCCTGATTATTTTCTACAGCATCAGCATTAAAGGCTTTGGTGGATTTGTTAAAGAATTAACGCTTCAGCCTTTTAATACCCCTATTATGATCCCATTCAACTTTGTGTTGGAAATGGTAGGCTTGCTTGCAAAACCGGTGTCATTAGCATTGCGTCTATTTGGTAACCTATATGCAGGTGAATTGATCTTTATACTAATTGCTGTGTTACCTTGGTTCGCACAATGGGTCTTGTCGGTACCATGGGCAATTTTCCATATCTTAGTCATAACTCTGCAAGCATTTATCTTTATGATGCTGACCATTGTTTACCTAAGTATGGCGCACGAAGAACACTAATGATTTTGTAATACCCTTGTTTTTTAAACCTTGTAAATTGAAACTTAAAGTTAGGAGTTAAAATGGAACTAGTAGTAAGTATGACGGCTATCGCAGTAGCAATGCTAATTGGCTTTGCTGCATTAGGTACAGCCATTGGTTTTGCCATCTTGGGTGGTAAATTTCTAGAAGCAAGTGCTCGTCAACCAGAGCTTGCACCTATGCTACAAACTAAAATGTTTATCGTTGCGGGTCTTTTGGACGCTGTTTCTATGATCGGTGTAGGTATCGCTTTGTTCTTCACATTCGCGAACCCTTTTATTGCTCAGGTTGCAGGCTAATAAGTCGCTCTTATTAAAAGTGATTTATTTTTTGAACGACTAGAGCGAGGATATTAGCGTGAATTTGAATCTCACACTTATAGGCCAAGCTATTTCGTTTGCGATCTTTGTCTGGTTCTGCATGAAATTTGTGTGGCCGCCAGTAATTGCTGCGCTCGAAGAGCGTAGCAAAAAAATCGCAGACGGTTTAGAAGCAGCAAATCGCGCTTCACGTGATCTTGAGTTGGCACAAGAACAAGCCAATGAATTGCTACGTGAAAGCAAAGATAATGCGGCCGAGATTATTGAACAAGCCAATAAACGTGCGAACCAAATGATTGAAGAGGCGAAAGAACAAGTGATTGCTGATGGCAAACGCTTGCGTAAAGCAGCTCAAGCAGAAATCGAACAAGATGTATTGCGTGCTAAAGAAGCATTGCGTGCTCAAGTTTCTGTTCTTGCATTTGCTGGCGCCGAGAAAATTTTGGGAACCACCATTGACGAGAAAGCACATAGCGAGATCGTTGAACAGCTCGCCAAAGAGCTTTAAGCGAGGGTCTAATGGCTGAATTAAAAACAGTCGCGCGACCGTATGCGAAAGCGGTTTTCGAAGTGGCTCGAGAGAAAGGTCAAATTGCAGAGTGGGCTGATATGTTAAACACATTAGCTACTGTGACATTGGAACCTAAGCTTAAGAAAGCACTTGAAAACCCAGCTTTTAGTGCGGAAGAGAAGGCAAACGCTCTGGCTGATGTCTGTGCCGAAGCAACAACAGAACAAGGGAAAGCATTCTTGCTTACCCTTGCTGAAAATAAGCGTTTATCACTTATTCCAGCGATTTCTGATTTGTTTCTACAGTTTAAACTGAATTTTGAAAAAGCCGTAAATGTTAACTTTACGTCTGCATTCGAATTATCAGCTGAGCAAGCACAAGCATTAGCCGATTCATTGAGTAAAAAGTTGGACCGCAAGGTTAACTTGACCAATGAAACTGACGCGAGCCTGATTGGTGGCGTGGTTATACGTACAGGTGACTTAATCATCGACGGTTCGGTACGCGGTAAATTAGCGAAACTGTCCGAGGCGATAAACTCCTAGCGTTTCGTTAAATCGAAACCAGGGTTGAGGAATTTAGCATGCAGCAACTGAATCCATCTGAGATCAGCGAGATTATTAAGAAGCGCATCGAGAACCTCGATGTTACTTCTGATGCCCAGAATGAGGGCACAATTGTCAGCGTGGCAGACGGTATCGTTCTGATCCATGGCTTGGCAGATGTTATGTACGGGGAAATGATTGAATTCCCTGGTGGTGTTTACGGTATGGCCCTTAACCTAGAGCGTGACTCTGTTGGTGCGGTTGTATTGGGTAACTACCAAGACCTTGTAGAAGGTCAAAAAGTTAAATGTACAGGTCGTATTTTGGAAGTTCCAATCGGACCTGAATTGCTTGGTCGCGTTGTTGACGCATTGGGTAACCCAGTGGACGGCAAAGGCGATATCAATGCACAACTAACTGATAAAGTTGAAAAAGTGGCTCCAGGCGTTATCGAACGTCAGTCCGTTGATCAACCGATTCAGACTGGTTACAAAGCAATTGACTCCATGGTGCCAATCGGTCGTGGTCAGCGTGAGTTGATCATCGGTGACCGTCAAATTGGTAAAACTGCTCTTGCAATCGATACTATCATTGCGCAAAAAGACAGTGGCATTAAGTGTGTGTACGTAGCGATCGGTCAAAAACAATCGACTATTGCTAACGTTGTTCGCAAGCTTGAAGAAGCTGGCGCAATGGAATACACCACAGTTGTTGTGGCGGGTGCATCTGATCCAGCATCAATGCTTTACCTAGCGCCATACACTGGTTGTACTATGGGTGAATATTTCCGTGACCGCGGTGAAGACGCTTTGATCATTTATGATGATTTGACAAAACAAGCTTGGGCTTACCGTCAGATCTCTTTGCTTCTTCGTCGTCCACCAGGTCGTGAAGCTTACCCAGGTGACGTTTTCTACCTTCACTCTCGTCTTCTAGAGCGTGCGTCTCGTGTAAACGTTGACTATGTAGAAAAATTCACTAACGGTGAAGTGAAAGGTAAGACAGGCTCTTTGACTGCTCTACCTATCATCGAAACTCAAGGTGGCGATGTATCTGCATTCGTACCAACTAACGTTATCTCCATCACAGATGGTCAGATATTCCTAGAAACGAGCGCATTTAACTCTGGTATTCGTCCAGCGATGAATGCGGGTATTTCCGTTTCTCGTGTTGGTGGTGCAGCACAAACTAAGATTGTCAAAAAACTTGGCGGTGGTATTCGTCTTGCGTTGGCTCAGTATCGTGAATTGGCGGCTTTCGCTCAGTTCGCATCTGACCTAGACGAAGCAACTCGTAAACAGCTAGAGCACGGTAAACAGGTTACTGAACTGATGAAACAAAAGCAGTTCTCTCCTATGTCTGTAGCTGATATGGGCGTAGTTCTTTACGCTGCTAATGATGGCTTCCTTGAAGATGTTGAAACAAGCAAAATTGGCAGTTTTGAAACGTCTTTGTTGAGCTATATGAACAGTGAACACACTGATCTAATGGCCGACATTAACAAAACTGGTAATTTTAACGGCGAGATTGAAGCGACATTTAAAGCGGCAATCGAGAAGTTCAAAGCGACGCAAACTTGGTAATGAGTTTGATGACAGACTAGGGTTACCTAGTTTGTCATTATTTTCTTGCAGTTTGTGAAATAACATTCTCACAAGGGCAGTTCTATTATGGCAGTCGGAAAAGAGATACGTACTCAGATTTCGAGCATTAACAATACGCGTAAAATTACTCGTGCTATGGAAAAAGTAGCTGCAAGTAAAACGCGTAAAGCTCAGGATCGTATGGCCGCTTCTCGTCCGTATGCGGATCGAATTCGCCAAGTAGTTGGTCATTTGGCCAACGCGAATCCTGAGTATAAACACCGTTACCTTACCGAGCGTGAGGCGAAGCGTGTTGGTTATATCGTGATCTCTTCTGATCGTGGTTTGTGTGGTGGTTTGAACGTTAACGTGTTCAAAAAAGCCATCAAAGAAATGAAACAGTTTGCTGATGAAGGTGTCGAAATCGACATTTGTACCATCGGTTCTAAAGCCGTTTCTTTCTTCAAAAACTACGGCGGAAATGTAACATCAGCTTTTACTGGCTTAGGTGATGCACCTAAAGCAGACGACTTAGTCGGTAGTGTTAAGGTGATGCTAGATGCGTTTGACGAAGGTCGTATCGATCGTCTTTATGTGGTTTCAAATGAGTTCGTGAACACCATGACTCAGAAACCAACGATTGAGCAACTTTTGCCATTAAAAGCAGAAGAGAATGCAAAATTAAAGCACCACTGGGATTACATTTATGAGCCTGAACCAGTCGAAATTTTAGACGAGTTGTTGGTTCGTTATATTGAGTCTCAAGTATATCAATCAGTTGTTGAGAACATTGCGTGTGAACAAGCAGCTCGTATGCTTGCAATGAAAAACGCAACGGACAACGCTGGTGATATCATTGATGAATTACAGTTGGTGTACAACAAGGCTCGTCAAGCAGCGATTACTCAGGAAATTTCTGAGATAGTAAGCGGCGCGGCAGCGGTTTAAGGTATTTAGGTTTTTAAGAGGATCCGAACATGAGTAGCGGACACATCGTACAAATTATCGGCGCGGTTATCGACGTGGAATTCCCACGTGATAATGTGCCAAAAGTATATGATGCCCTGACCATCGAGGGTAAAGAGTTGGTGTTGGAAGTTCAACAGCAACTAGGTGACGGTATCGTTCGTACCATCGCCATGGGTTCTACTGATGGTATGAAACGTGGTTTGGCTGTAGATAACACAAACAAGCCTGTTTCTGTTCCAGTTGGTACAAAAACTCTAGGACGTATTATGGACGTTCTAGGTAACCCAATTGATGAAAAAGGCCCAATCGGCGCTGAAGAAAGCTGGTCTATTCACCGTTCAGCACCTTCTTACTCTGAGCAGTCTTCTAGCAATGAATTGCTAGAAACAGGCATCAAGGTAATCGACCTTGTTTGTCCTTTCGCTAAGGGTGGTAAAGTAGGTCTGTTTGGTGGTGCCGGTGTAGGTAAAACCGTAAACATGATGGAGCTTATCCGTAACATCGCTATCGAGCACAGTGGTTACTCTGTATTCGCTGGTGTTGGTGAGCGTACTCGTGAAGGTAACGACTTCTACCATGAGATGACTGATTCGAACGTAATCGACAAAGTATCTCTTGTATACGGTCAGATGAACGAGCCACCAGGTAACCGTCTACGTGTTGCTTTGACTGGTTTGACTATGGCAGAAAAATTCCGTGACGAAGGTCGTGACGTACTTTTCTTCGTAGATAACATCTACCGTTACACGCTTGCGGGTACGGAAGTATCTGCATTGCTAGGTCGTATGCCATCTGCGGTAGGTTACCAGCCTACACTTGCTGAAGAAATGGGTGTATTACAAGAACGTATTACATCAACTAAGACTGGCTCTATCACATCTGTACAAGCGGTATACGTACCTGCGGATGACTTGACTGACCCGTCTCCAGCAACAACCTTCTCGCACTTGGACGCAACGGTTGTATTGTCTCGTGACATCGCTGCATTGGGTATCTACCCAGCAATCGATCCGCTAGACAGTACTTCACGTCAGCTAGATCCTCTTGTAATTGGTCAAGAGCACTACGACGTAGCACGTGGCGTACAAATGGTATTGCAACGTTACAAAGAATTGAAAGACATCATCGCAATCTTGGGTATGGACGAGCTATCTGAAGAAGATAAGCAAACGGTTAACCGTTCTCGTAAAATCCAGCGCTTCTTGTCTCAGCCTTTCTTCGTAGCTGAAATCTTCACTGGCGCTCCAGGTAAATATGTTCCTTTGAAAGACACTATCCGTGGCTTTAAAGGCATCTTGGATGGCGAGTATGACGATCTTCCAGAGCAAGCGTTCTACATGATTGGTAGCATCGACGAAGCTGTCGAGAAAGCTAAGAAACTTTAACCATCACGCATAGCAAGGCGTCGTAAGGCGCTTTGCTAAGTATGACTTAAGAGAGGCAACTTATGGCTATCACAGTACACTGCGATATCGTAAGCGCTGAACAAGAGATTTTTTCTGGTGCAGTTCAATCTCTTGTGGCTGCAGGCAGTTATGGTGACCTAGGCATTATGCCTGGCCACGCTCAGTTGTTAACAACTCTGCAACCAGGTCCTGTTCGTGTGATTAAAGAAAATGGTGAAGAAGAGAATATCTTCGTGTCAGGTGGCTTCCTAGAAGTTCAACCTCACCGCATCACTGTTTTAGCTAATACAGCTATTCGTGCAAGAGATCTGGACGAAGACGCAGCGCAAAAAGCGAAAAAGCATGCTCTTGAGCTTTTAGCTGAGCAAAAACCTGACGTCGACTACACTCGTGCGACAGCGGAATTAGCGGAAGCTATGGCCCGCTTGCGTACCATTCAACAGTACCGTGATCATCACTAACGGTTACTGAGAATGAAGAGTTAAAAAAAGCAGCCTTAGGGCTGCTTTTTTATTGCCTGAAATCGAGACGGATTAAAGCATTCGCCAAAGGGTATCGAAGATAATTTGCTGAGCCTTGGCAATATCTTGGGACTCTAACACTACAGCAGATGGGAAGTTATTACTGGCCAAAGAAATGATGGCACATTTCGGCGGGTAAATGGCTATGTAGCTGGCATCTACTGATCCTTCGGTTTTAATCCATTTACGCTGAGACAATTCTGCATCTTCCCCGCCGTCCCCTAGGGCGATTACCTTTACGTTGATACCCAATTTCACCCGTTGTTTGGTGTAATTAGGAAAAGGGCGATATAGATAAGGGCGAATGGGCTTCGAAGAAAACACACAATACTCTTTATGGTCTTGTTCAGAGACCACGTTTAAAATATCCCGCAATACCCATTCTATGCCATCATCCCCTTCATAATATCGCACGTTAGTATGATGGTAGTCTGGTTGCTGCTGGTGCAGGTTAGGTATAATAGTGGTCTTCAAATTCTCAATGGTTTTGTTAAGCCGATTTCGCTTTTCTTCAGCTAAGTTAAGCAAAATATCCGGATTTTCGGCGCTGAAAAAACGGCGTTTACCCTTGGGGAAATAACTGACCACACCCTTGCCTTGTAGCTGTTTTAAAGACTCATAGGCGGTACCACGGTTAATGCCGCTGTGTTCGGCAATGTCGCGAATGGACGAAGGGCCGAGTTTTAAAAGAGTTTGATAAAGCTGAGTTTCTCTTGGTGTTAGGCCAAGCATTTCAAAGGCTTGCTGAATCATAGGGCTCACAATAGATGGTCTAAATTGGCAAACTCAAAGAATACACTTATTGCTGGAAAAACGCAGGACTGAACACCTGCGAGGAGAAAAAATTGACTGACGAACAAAGATTTGGCGGCATTCGCAGACTCTATGGTGATGTGGCCTATGAAACCTTTCGCCAAGCTCATGTATGCGTTATTGGTATAGGAGGTGTTGGCTCTTGGGCGGCGGAGGCGCTTGCTCGCTCTGGCATTGGCCGAATCACCTTGATCGATATGGATGATGTCTGTATCACCAATACAAACCGCCAGATTCATGCCTTAGATGGCAATATAGGTAAAGCCAAAATAGACGTTATGGCTGAGCGCATTAAACTTATTAACCCAGACTGCCAAGTTAACTGTGTAGAAGACTTCATCACCCCTGATAACCTATCTGAGCTGCTGTCTGAGCCATTTGATTACATTATTGATGCCATCGACAGTATGAAGCCAAAAGCCGCTCTAATCGCTTGGTGTAAACGTAACAAGCGTGCTGTCATTACCGTGGGTGGCGCTGGTGGGCAAACCGATCCCACCAAAATTCAATGTGCTGATTTGTCTCTCACGGTCGGTGACCCGTTAGCGGCTAAGCTGCGCAACTTCTTACGCCGCTACTACAACTTTAGCCGTAACCCGAAGCGCCGTTTCAGTGTCGAATGTGTGTATTCTTTAGAAGAACTGAAGTACCCACAAGGGGATGGCACGGTGGCCAAAGATCGCCCCAAAAACAACACAGAAACGAAAATGGGCTGTGATACCGGCTTTGGTGCGAGCACTGTGGTAACCGCCTCTTTTGGCTTTGTCGCGGTGAGCAGGGTGCTAGAAAAGCTACTAAAGAAAGCTGGTTAGCTTTTCAGTCTTAGTTTAAGGGCTGTAAGGTGCTTAATTGGGTATTGTTTCCATTAAAGTTAAGAAAGTAGATACAAAATAGGTATCTGTATCTACTGTAATGGAAGGTTAGTTTTCTCTAAGCTTCAGCGGCTTCAGCGAACAGTTGGTGTGCTTCATACGCCGCAAGTACGGTTGTCATCTGTACTTGGTGTGCAAAGACAAAGTCGTCTCCATATATGGTCTCATCCGGAAATTCCGTCACGAGTTGCACTGGAACATCCGGACTCTCCACCTGACTGATAAGGCAGGGAATATCATTAACAAAATGAAAGTTAGACTCCCCAGCATGCGCTTTATAAAGCTCAATCTGCTGCTGATTAAAAGCCATAAGCCCTGGTATTTGCGTTAATCGAGCGGTAACAAAAGGCAGGAATTTTTCCACGTAATCCTGCCATGCTTGTTCATGACTGTGACGTAAAATCAGAAAGAAGCCTTTTGGAATGGTCCACATGTCAAAACCTTGAGGGACATAGCCAGAAAGCGGGCGAGTCCACTCATGAGATGGGTAGCCATGAAGGTTGATGTGCAAACTAGCGTCACTCAATTGCTTGGCTTTTTGACGAATCTCTTTTTCATACCAAGGGGCTTGATTACGGTACTCTAAATCATCCCCTAAGGCTGTATAACGAGCTGCATGATGCATGTGGCAGGGGTTATCCTTGATTAGCCTTTGATGTAACTCATAACCATCAGGATTTTCTAATGGGCAAATACTGAAGTGGCTATGGGGCTGCTGAGTAAGATATTGAGCCGCCAGTAGACCACCGACAACCCCCGAGGTTTCATTAGCGTGTTGCCCACAACTAATCATCACAGCCTGATCTGAGCCTTTATGGTAGCGACCTTGCAGCTTTCTACCGGTAATGGTTTGAGCCGAAAAATCCACGCCCGAGATGTCAGCAAGTTCTACTTGAGCCTGTTCTACACTAATCGCGCGTTGGCAATTGACCAGTGATTGCAAGCCTTTAGAGCTCTCCAGCTGATAATCCTCAAGGGAAATTTGCACACTTGCTTGCTTTTCTTCCGTAAAGACAATGTTTGGCACAATATGCCCCACTTGTCCTTCTCTACCATGGGCAAGATAGCCGCTTTTCACCTTAAACCATTCAAGAATGGAAAAATATAAATCTTCATGAAGTGCTTCCCTAAGACTGATTATCTCGTGCTTAAAGTCTAATGGCTGATCTTCATAAGGTAGTTTTACGAGTATCTGTAACTCTTTAAAATAAGGCTCTTTTTGCTGCCAAGGGTGCTGACATATCGCATTTATTGCTTGCTCAAAGAGCTCTTCATAGTCCGTTACTAAGCGTGAATCTTCTGTCACGCCTTTTTCAGGGTGATAAACCTTTAGCCAACCCGTTGGAGAAAGGTGCTCTTCTTGAATCACACTTTGCTGTAAATGGTTCGGGGCAAAAACTTGATATTCATGACACTCCCCGGAATTTAAGAGCAGATGAACATGGTAAAACCCTTGTTGCTGAGGGTTACCGATAAATTCAATGTTCTGATCCTTCATCATGGCGGCTAATGGATAAGCCTCTAATAAAAAGCGTTTCTCAGAAGCTTTGCCATGAATAGGGTAGAACACCTTTATGCTCTCAATTAACTCTTTTTTATAAGGGATATCCTCAAGGAAAAAGTGTACTAGGGGTTTATAAGCACTTCGTAAGGTTGCTTTTACATTATGCTGCAAAAGCTTCTGTTCAGCGGCTTTTCGGTGCTTTTTATCTGCAAATAGCCAAGCTTCGATCGTACAGCCTTGGTATTTCGGCTGGTTGAAACGCTCAACCAGCCTATCAGTTGTAAGTGACAATTCAGTGGAAAAAATTGTACTCATCGTGACGTTTTCCCAGTTGGGTCTAAACTGTCTCGTAGCCAATCCCCTAGTAGATTAAGCCCAAGTACCGTCAGCAGAATAGCAACACCAGGAAAAACACTTACCCACCATGCATTTTGAATGTAGGTACGACCATCCGCTAGCATTCCACCCCAGCTAGGGGTTAAGGGATCTACGCCTAAGCCTAAGAATGTCAGGCTACTTTCTAGCAATATATTGTTCGCTACGTTTAAGGTCATCAGCACGATGACGGGACCGATTAGGTTCGGCAAAAGGTGACGGAACAAGATACTAAAGTTGCTCACCCCAATGGCTTGAGCAGACAAGATGAATTCTCTGTCTCGTAGAGACAAAACAGAGCCACGCACTAGTCGAGCGTATTGCACCCATTGGGAGATAATGAGCAGAAAGATCATATTGGCTAAGCCACCGCCGACAATGGCAATGAAGGTAATTGCCAACAGGATAAAAGGCATTGCTAACTGCACATCGGCAAAGCGCATCACGATCACATCCCAAAAGCCACGGTAATAACCTGCAACCAAGCCCATGACGACCCCAAGCACTACCGCACCAGCCACCGAAATAAAGCCCACTTGCAGGGAGATAGATCCGCCGGAAACAACTCGGGCAAGAATGTCACGACCTAGTGGATCCGTGCCAAAAATATGCTCAGGGTGAGCAAAAGGCGCTAATAATCGAGCGGACAAATCGATTTTGTCAGCGCTCTGAAAAAGCAAGTCTGCAAAAATAACGAGCAAACAGATGCCGCCGGTTAGTAGGGCACCGAGTATGAACTCTAAGCTTTTATATTGAGATAAATTTGAGGTTAAACGATTAGTAGACATTTTTTTACTCCGTGCGAATGCGTGGATCAATTAACCCGTAGGCAATATCGACGAGTAGGTTCACACTGACGATAAGCATTGAGAGCAGGGTAATGACAGCCTGTAGAACTGGGTAATCACGGCTACTGACGGCATCGAAAGCAAGCGTTCCAAGCCCCGGCCAGTTAAAGACTCGCTCAATGACCACTATGCCGCCTAACAAACCACCGAATTGCAGGCCGAAATAAGTGATCAGCGGAATGGCACAGTTACGTAAGGCGTGCTTATAAAGTACGGTGTTTTCACTCAAGCCCTTAGCACGTGCCACCATGACATATTGAGCTTGCAAGGTTTCTAGCATGGAAGATCGAACCAGTCGTACGTTTGTTGCCGTTAAAATAATGGCCATAGTGAAAGCTGGCATTACGAAACTTGCGAAACCAGACATACCGCTAGGAGGCAGCCACTGTAGCCAGATGGAGAACACCAGCACTAACATCAAGGCTAACCAAAAGTTTGGAAAAGACAGACCGACTAAAGAAGTGATGCGGATTAACTGATCAGACCATTGGCCTTTGGAGACGGCGGCTTTGATACCCAATGGAATGGAAATCACAATTGAGATCACCATGACGGCCCCAGCCAACAAAAGGGTTGCTGGTAATGAGGTGCTGATTAACTCTGAGACTGGAGTGCCACCTAAAAAGCTGTTGCCGAAATCCAGTTGGAATAGCCCCACAATGAAATCGAGATATTGTTCGAAAAATGGTTTGTTGATGCCTAGTGCTTCTCGTATCAACACCAAGTCTGCTTCGGTAACACTGCCTGCCCCTTGCGTCAGCATAAGTGCCGGGTCGCCTGTTAAGCGGATCGCAAAGGCTACCAACAAGGTAACGGCAAACAAGACAAAAATGGCTTGTAGGAGACGTTTAATTAAAAAGTTCGCCATGACTTTTCCTTAAGTTTCATTATTTAAGAAGCTCTTAAATAACATCTAGAGATTTGTAATCTAAAAACTGCTGCTAACGAGCGATGGAGTACAACGCTTAGCCTTCGCCATGGAAATGACTCTTTCCATGGCGAAGGGTAGGTTTAATCCACGCTTACATTGGTTAAGCGCAAGCGACTGTCAGGTACAGGTATAAAGTTTTTAACTTTATTGGAAACAGCGTAAATGGCATTTAGATTATAAAGAGGCATTTCTAATGCTCGATCTGCTGTGTAGTTGGCAATTTCTTTTAGTATCTCTTCACGTTTAGCGCTGTCTGTAATAGGGCGTTGAGACTCCAAAAGAGCATCTAGAGCAGGATCACTATCGTATGGGTTCCACTTTTCACCAGTGTGGTACATGAAGTAGGCCGTATTGTCGTAATCTAATGTCCAACCACCCCAGCTTTGCTGGAACATGGCACCGGTTTTACCCGCGGGTATGATGTCATTAAGCAGCACATTGGTTTCATAAGGCTTAATCGTGGCATTCAAACCAATAATTTGTAGGTAGCTGGCTACAGCTTGCGTGACTTCATTGAAGGTAGAGTCATTACCACGAATATCGATTTGGATTTTTGAACCTGGCTTAACACCTGCTGCTTTCAACAACTGCATGGCTTTAGCAGGATCATAAGGAAGCGGCGCCATGACGGGATCGTTACCAAACGAAATCGCACTTTGGAAGCTAGCAATTTGTGATGCTTGTCCTGCCAAGATGGTATCTATGATGGCTTGTCGGTCTACCCCGTATATCAAGGCTTTACGTACACGCTCATCTTTTGTAATACCTTGCTTAGTATTGAAACGCAGGGCATAAACGGTAGGGCTCACGGTTGAAACAATTTTTAGGTCAGGGTTATCTTCGATAACAGGGATCATACCAATTGGGATGGTTGGAGGAATGACGAGATCTACGCGGCCAGATTGCAACTCAGCAACCGCGGTAGAAGGCTCAGAAATGAATCGGTAGTCCAAATTAGAAAGCTTAGGTTGGCCGCCCCAATGGTTTGGGTAGGCTTCAAGCTTGATGGAGACTTTCGGCTCGTAGGCTGCGAACTTAAAAGGCCCTGTGCCCACTGGATGAGTATTAAAGTAGTCTTCACCATGTTCTTTGATATAGGCTGGTGGCACTATCATGGCACCATATCCTGCCAACTTGGTTAGCAATACTGGATCGGCAGCCTTTAGGTGAAAGTCGACAGTATAGTCGTCAATTACTTCAACAGAATCAATGGCGGCGTAGTTGGATCTTTGCGGACCTTTTTTACCCTCTGCTCCCATCAAACGATCAAAAGTGAACTTCACAGAATTGGCATTAAAGGCTTCGCCGTTATGGAAGGTCACCCCTTCACGTAGCTTGAATCGAATGCGTTTACCATCATCCAATTGCGACCATTCAGTTGCCAAACCTGGTTGTAGCTTAAGGTCTGGGCCACGGTAAGTCAGTCCATCATAAATGTTGGTGGCGACCGATGCCCAGTTGACTAAAAACGTGTCAATAGGGTCCCAGCTGCCCGGGTCTTGCGGGGAGGAAACCGTCAAGGTACTAGCAAAGCTAGAGGCGGCAAGGGATAAGCCACAGGCCATAAGTGATGACTTGATAAGAGTCGTAACAGGTAATCGCGTTTTCATTTTCAGCTCTCCAATTTAGGTATAACGAATAGGTTTTAAAGTTATTGCTAGCTTATGATGGTGTGGCGACGAAGTGGTTAGCTTCTACTTCCTGATGAGACACAATGACCGGCGCATCGTCCACATGTCTGACCGGACTTGGTATCTCACCAGTTAATTTCGTAAGGCGTTTCTCTATGGTTGGATCGGCAACCGGAACCGCACTTAATAACTTTTGCGTATAGGAGTGGGTTGGGTTTTCTAGGACTTGTGCCCGTGAACCAAGTTCAGCAATTTGCCCAAGATACAGCACAGCCACTCGGTGGCTGATTTTCTCTACCACTGCCATGTCATGACTAATAAACAAGTAAGCGATGCCGTGCTCTTTTTGTAACTCCATGAAAAGGTTAATAATTTGCGCTTGAATTGACACATCCAGCGCAGACAAAGATTCATCGGCAATGATGAGCTTAGGGTTGGAAGCCAGGGCTCTGGCAATACAAATCCTTTGGCGCTGTCCACCAGAAAATTGATGTGGATAGCGATCCGCATGCTCGGCAGACAAGCCAACACGTTCAAGTAACTCATTTACCCTGTGCTGAATTTTGCTTTCACCACGAATGAGATCATGGGTTTTAATCGGTTCGGCAATGGAGAAGCCCACTGTTTTTCTAGGGTCTAGCGAGGCAAAAGGGTCTTGGAATACATATTGGATTTCTTGGCGTAGGCGTTTTCGCTCGCTCTTGCTCATTTTCGAAAGAGGGGTACCTTGATAGCTAACATCACCGCTGGTGGCTTCTTGTAGCTGTTGTATGGTGCGGCCGATGGTTGATTTACCTGAACCTGATTCCCCTACTAAGGCCAGTGTTTCACCTCGATAAATATCAAAACTCACGTTTTCTACGGCATGTACTCTGTGAGTGACCTTGCCCCAAAAACTCTTTTTACTGTCAAAGCGAGTGACTAGGTTGGAGACAGACAATAGCGGGGCTTCATCGTATTTAGCGGTGTCTTGAATCTCTTCATGGCCCACCACTTTGATTTCACCGTTTTGGATGATCTTCACCGGCAGACGTTTCGGGAAGGCTTCTCCTTTCATACTGCCCAATTTAGGAACTGCAGAAAGCAGTGCTTGAGTGTAGGGGTGCTGAGGGTTCGCAAAGAGTTCTTTTACTTCATTGTGCTCGACCTTTTCCCCTTTCCACATCACTACGACATCATCAGCTACCTCGGCCACTACACCCATATCATGGGTGATGAAGATTACAGCCATGTTCAATTCTTGCTGTAAGTCTTTGATAATGGCTAAAATTTGGGCTTGGATGGTGACATCGAGAGCGGTGGTTGGCTCATCCGCGATCAAC
Source organism: Marinomonas dokdonensis (assembly GCF_052747885.1). Lineage (NCBI taxonomy): Bacteria > Pseudomonadati > Pseudomonadota > Gammaproteobacteria > Oceanospirillales > Oceanospirillaceae > Marinomonas > Marinomonas dokdonensis. Next base: position 139,428 of record NZ_JBRAND010000003.1, on the reverse strand, counting down.
AGTTTAGGACGACATGCGAGCGCCATGGCGATCATTACCCTTTGTCGCATACCACCTGATAGTTGATGAGGATATCGGTGGATCATTTCTTCTGCGTCTGGAAGTCGCACCATTTTTAGCAGTTTAATACTTTCGTTCAGGGCAGAAGTTTTATCGAGTTTTTCGTGAAGGATGAGTGATTCGCTGATTTGATCACCGATAGTGTATACCGGGTTGAGGGAGGTCATGGGTTCTTGGAAGATCATCGCGATATCTTTGCCACGAATATTTCGCATCTCACCCTCAGAGAGCGATAGTAGGTCCATTTCATTCTGTTCCGGAGAAAACAGAATTTGACCTGAGGGATAGGTCGCTCCCGACGATTCTGCTAATCGCATAATAGACTGAGAGGTAACAGATTTCCCCGATCCGGATTCGCCGACAATGGCGAGAGTTTTCCCCTGAGAAACAGAAAAGCTTAATCGGTTAATTACCCGGGACTGACCGAACTCAACGGACAAATCTTTCACAGTCAGTATCGGAGATATAGTCTCTTCTTCCACAACGAGTTACCCCTATTCATTGAATATTTTTGAAAATTTATAAAATTTTTTCGTCTTCATTAAAACTTCACACTCTTTACATATTTCTATAATGAAAATTTAATGTCATGATATCTACTTATATTTAAGCATCATCAATAACCAAAAGTTATGGGAATGTATGAAATTTAGACAAGTTGAGGCGTTTCGGAACATCATGCTGTTGGGAACAACATCGGCTGCTGCCGAAAAAATGTATATTTCTCAACCAGCTGTAAGCCGTTTGCTAAGTGATCTTGAAGACTCATTGGGTTTTGCTTTATTCGAAAGAAAAAAGGGTAGACTGCATCCTACGGTCGAAGCAACAGAGTTTTTTCGCTCCGTTGAAGAGATATTCATAGGCTTTCAGAAGCTAGAGTCGGTCGCGGAAAGGATTCGTAACCGTACTCCCAGCGAATTAAAAATTGCTTGTACATCTGCCATCGCCAGCTCCTTATTAACCCTTGTGTTAGAAGAACATAAGAAGTTTTACCCCACCGAGCGATTCACTGTATTGACCCTGTCTATGTCAGAAATTGCCATGCGGCTGCAAACCAACTCCATTGATCTCGCGCTTGGGTTAGAGTTGCCTAAATTGGTAGGCATTGAGAGAGAGTTTATTGGTAACGCTAGGTTTGTTTTTGCTATGCAAGACGGTCATGCCCTCAGCCATAAAGAGGTGATTTACGCGGATGATCTTATCGGTGAGAGCGTGCTGTCGGTTTTAGACTCCTACCCAGGGTATTGGAACAAACTGGAAAACGCACTTGAGCCTGTTAAAGGTCAAATACATCGTGGCATCCAGATAGACACGTCTCATACGGCCTATGCCATTATTTCTTCTGGGCTGGCGGTTGGAGTATTAGAGCCTTTTGCAGCGATAACTTGGCGAAATAAAGGGGTTATAACCCGACAGTTTGAACCAGCCATTAGCTACCCCTATGGAGTTGCATACCCGACGAACATTAAGCAGCACAAATCTTTGCATCACTTTATTAGCACCATCAAAACGGTTGTGCCGACCATGTCGGAATTTGATGAGGGTTAGCGCGCTTGGATAAAGCTCAGGATTGCCAATACGCCATTAGTACGAGAAGTGGTGAGGTAACTGCTTAGGTTCAGCTCGGCAAGTTCTGCTTTGAGATCCATGGCCTGAATTTGTGCTTTGGTTTTGCCATTCACAAGGCTAAGGATGGCAACCAGCACTCCGCGCATTAGCTTGGCGTCACTGTCAGCCCGAAAGTGGCAGACTTCGCCTTCTTTATACTCAAGTAGCCAAACGGCGCTCTCACAGCCTTTTACCTGATTTTCATCAGACTTATCTGGGCCTGCTAAGCGTTCTATGGTCTTACTTAGCATGACCAAGGTTTTAAAGGTTTCTTCTTTGCTTTTACACGTCTGTAAACGCTGTTTTATTTCCAGTGAATCAGTCATCAGCCAATATCTCAATTGCTTCAATCAGGGCATCACAAAAGCGTTCTGCATCCTCTAGAGTGTTATAACAGGCAAAGGAAGCCCTTAACGTTCCGGCAATACCCAGTTGTGCCATAAGTGGATGGGCACAGTGACTGCCAGCTCGAACCGCTACACCTTTACTATCTAGGTAACTGTTTAAATCCATGGTATGAATATTGGGTACAGTTAATGAGACTAACGTCGTGCCTTTTTCTGGGGAGTAAATGTCTATGCCGCCAACCTTAAATAAACGTTGGTAGGTATAGCTGGCCAAGTGCTGCTCCCATTTGAGCAACTCGGCTCTGTCTTGGGATTGCAAAAACTCACAAGCTGCGGCTAAACCAATGACGCCTTCTATATGAGGTGTGCCCGCTTCAAGTCGATAGGGCAAGACATTGAATTCAGTGGCTTGGTAAGCCACGTGATGAACCATCTCCCCACCCGTTTGATAAGGGATTAATACCTCCAGAGCCTGGCTCTTGCCATATAAAACGCCAATCCCTGTTGGGCCGTACATTTTATGGCCAGAAAAGGCATAAAAATCACAATCCAGAGCTTCCACATCAATTGGGTAGTGGGCTATGGCTTGGGCGCCATCCACTAAGGTGTAAGCATTATACTGCTTCGCTAAGGCCAGCATCTCTTGCAAAGGGGGATGTACGCCTATGGCATTAGAGACTTGTGTGGCAGCAAAAATGCGGGTGCGATCGGTGAAGTAATGGGCATATTCCAGCTGCCAATCACCCTCTGACGTTAACGGTATAACGCGCAAGCGAGCACCAGTACGAAACGCTAATTGTTGCCAGGGGACGAGATTGGCATGATGCTCAAGACTGGTAATCAGGATTTCATCGTCTTTTTCTAAGAGGTGCTCAAGACCATAGGCCACCATATTGATGGCTTCTGTGGTGCCTTTGGTCCAAATAATATGGCTATGCTCTGGGGCATTAATAAAATTGGCGAGGCTTGTACGTGCTTGCTCGAAGTGATTGGTGGCACGATCGCTTAAATAGTGAGAGCCTCTGTGTACGTTTGCGTTGGCAGTAGAGTAGTAGTGTTGGATGGCTTCCAGCACTGCAATGGGCTTTTGTGTTGTTGCCGCATTATCCAAATACGTGAGCGGATGATCATAAGCTGGTTGCGATAATATCGGAAACAGCGGGCGCAATGCGCAAGGGTCAAAAGCCATGAAATTCTACTTTCTATCTAAATAGTGGTCACACAAGGCAGTCATAGTCGAGCAAAGACTGGCCATCTTAATGAGCCGTTTATGATGATACGTTGGACAAATTGTACCTTAATGGCTTTTTAAAATGAGAAAATTTAGCTTTTTGCTTGCCTTTTTTTCGAGCACGCCTAATGATTGGAAACAGATAGTTATAACTGATATTTAGAGGGTACACAGTCGTGGCAGATTTCTTATATAAAGGCGTAGTTGATTGGTTTTTGGAGCAAATGTCCCAAGATAAATTGGCCGCTGGAGACAAGATGCCATCGCTACGCAAGCTTGCTAAAGAGCTCAAGCTTAGCTTAAACACTGTGATTCATGCCTACGAAATTCTCTGTGAAGAAGGCTGGATTGAGTCGCGACCTAAATCGGGTTATTTCGTCTGCCATCGCAGTAACGCAAAGCCTGCCTCTCTCATGGTGGGTGAAGCTCTACAAGCGTTGCAAGAAGATGGCGTTAAAATGGCTTGGTCTTGCCTAGCTCACCGCAGTGCCCTAGTGGATCACGATGAGTCACTTCTCTCCCTTTCAAATCGTAATGAAGAACAAGACTTTCCTGTATTAGGGAAGGGGAACCTATCCGCAAGAGAAGCCCTTAGTGGTTATCTTAATAGCTTAGGGATTAAGTCCCATGCCTCACAACTTTGGCTGTCTCGCTCGGCGCTCAGCCTGTTTAGTCAAACTGTCTTAACCCTAACGCAAACAGGGGACACGGTTTTAGTTTTAACGCCCTGTGACCCAAGAATCACTTCTACCTTGCAAAGCCTAGGTCGCAAAGTATTGACCCTTGCAGTAGGAGAAAGAGGGGCGGATTTGGACATTGTGATTCGCAGTTTGCGTGATGAGCAAATTGCGATGTTGGTGCTGCCCGGACAATTTGCCTTCCCTAGTGGCCAACTGATCAGCAACCTGAGCTTGCGCCGTTGGTTAGCTATTATTGATGAGGTTAAAATTCCTGTTGTGGAATGGGATATGTGCTCACACCTTGGCTATCGAGCAAGTGCCATCATGACCTATAAATCATTGGACCATAATGAGCATATTATTTACCTAGGGGGCATAGAGTCTAAATCGAGCGATAGCAGCCAAGCTTGGTGTCTGCCGGGTCAGTATCAAGCTCAATTAGAAGGCGCCTTTTTAGCTGCGGATACAGCGCTGTCACACAAGCAGCAAGAAGCACTAACGTCTTTATTACAGAGTGGTGGTAAACGCTCACTAACTAAGCGTAGCCGAGATATCTGGGCTAATGCCGAGCGCATCAAAGGTCAGTTAGAGCAACGCCTTGGGGAGAGCGTCAGTTTTGCCCCAACCAAAGGTGGCTTAAGTTTATGGATGTACTTAGACCAGCCATTAGCTGAGCAAGATGCCGTTAACCTACATGCCATGTTTCGACAGAGCGTAGTACCGGGCGCGATGATGAGCTTTGAGGCGGATGCGAACCATTGGTTGGCGATTAATATCAGCATGGGCGATGCGAGCTTATTGATTGATAAGTTGGCGGAATATTTAAAGCTTGATGCGCCTAAAAAAGACGTTGTGAGCGAGCCTAGTAAAACCTCCGTGCAAGAGGCTAGTAAACAATCTGAGCAAGCCACATCCGCTATGGTAGAAGAGCAACTGGCAGAGCCAAAAGCGGAGACTAAGAAGAAAGCCGAGCAAAGAGACGCCTCAACTGAGCCCTTGTATAACCCAATGCTTGATCTCATTAACCATGATTTTGGTTAGAGGTTAGAGGTTAGAGGCTAGAGCTTAGAAGCTAGATTTGTGAGTTGCTCGCAGGTAGTAAAAAGGCGCTATGACAGCGCCTTTTTTATGCTTGATAACATGGTGGTGTGGTCTTTGTAATCCAACTGAATGTACGTCAGCTTGTCACCGATCACTAAGGCCAAAGAAGGGAAAGAGTTTAAGCCAAGCTGGCGAGCTTGATGTATTTCTTGTTCCAATAGATTGTGCTCTTTGACGTGCGCCATAGACTTTTTAAAGCCCTCGGCTTTGAGGCCAATATTCACAGCACACTCGGTTAGCACCTCTAAATCCGATGGGTTCTTAGCGTGTAGGTAATAAGCTTCTTGGATGGCATGGTACATCTCTTCTTCCAGCTCCACATCACGAGCCACATAACAAGCACGGCAAGCAGGGTAAGTAGAGCGGCGTGGCTGGGCTGTGCGCCAAAAATCAAAATTGAATTCGCGGCCTAAAGAGTTTTGGATATTGTGCCAAGTCGCTTCTAATTTGGCTTTCATGTCTTCTGGCATTGGTTGGTCGGAATCAACCGCCAAGCCACCTAATAACGGCTGAATAGTAAGTTGTTTATTGTCGACTAATGGTTGTAAGGCTTTTTGCAGTTTGCTCCAAGTCGGACGAAATCCCCAGCACCAGCTGCACATAGGGTCGTAACAATAGAGTAGAGTCGCTGTCATAATTTGTTCCGGTTAATTTATTACTTTTGTTTTATGGGGCAGGTTTAATCAGCCGCCTGAAAATCGTGACGCTTATCTTGGCATAATTTTTCATCATGGGGCTAGCGTTGGCCAAAAAAAACCACCTTGGGGATTCCCTAAGGTGGTTTTAGTGTCATTGAGAGACGTATTAAGCGTCTTGCGTGTCGCTCTTTAGCACAGCGGCAATGGCATCACACAAAGGCTCCATATTGTCATGGGTCATACCTGCCACACTAATGCGACCAGAACCTACAATATAAACGCCATGCTCTTTGCGTAACTGAGCTACTTGTTCTGGGCTAAGGCCAGAGAAAGAGAACATGCCTTGCTGATGCGAAATAAACGAGAAGTCTTGGTTCACACCCTTCATACGAAGAGTATTCACAAACAAACTGCGCATTTCATGAATACGAACACGCATGTCTTTTAATTCGGTTTCCCAAAGCTCATACAATTCTGGCGTATTTAGAATTTCAGCAACGACAGCAGAACCATGAGATGGTGGGTTCGAGTAGTTGGTACGAATGCAGCGTTTTACTTGAGTAAAGACAGTTTCGGCCTGCTCCGCAGATTCACATACCACAGTCAAAGCACCAACGCGCTCATTGTATAGACCGAAGTTCTTTGAGAAGGAGTTAGCGATCAGCATTTCTGGTACTTGATCCAAGAAAGTACGCAAGCCTTGGGCATCTTCTTCCAAACCACGACCAAAACCTTGGTAGGCAAAGTCAAACAAAGGCAGGAAGCCTTGTTTGCTGGACAGCTTCGCAAGCTGTTGCCATTGCTCAGGAGTCGGGTCGATACCGGTTGGGTTATGGCAGCAGCCGTGGAAAAGCACCACGTCCCCTTCAGGGACCTGTGACAAGCTTGCCAACATGCTTTCAAAGTCCAACGATTTTGATTTCACATCGTAGTAAGCGTAACTGCCTACTTCTAGGCCAACAGACTGAAAGACTGACTGATGGTTCGCCCAAGTTGGGTTACTGACCCAAATAGTGGCTTCAGGAAGGTGTTTTTTAATGAATTCGGCTGCAACACGTAATGCGCCTGTTCCGCCAGGTGTATGGGCAGTTTGGGCCAGTTGCTTGGTAATGATTTTGTGATCAGCACCAAATAATAGTTTTTGTACCGCATCACGATAGGCGGGCGCGCCTTCGATGCTAAGGTAGCTTTTGGTGGTTTCTTGGTTTAACAAACGTGTTTCGGCTTGCTTAACGGCTTTCAAAATAGGCGTATTGCCTTGTTCGTCCTTGTACACACCAACACCTAAATTAATTTTATTAGGCTTTGGATCATTCTTATAAGCGTCATTCAGGCCAAGAATTGGGTCTGCTGGAGCAGCTTGGATATGTTCAAACATGGAGACTCCCCAAGAGGGTTTGATTACTTTTTTTATTATGGATTAATCGGTATTAAAATCAGCCGTTATGGTACTCCATGAAGACCATGACTGCCATTAAAAATGCCCAATTAGCAGGGGGAAATCAGCTGATTGCTTGAGCTAGGTAGGGTGTTTGGGTGTTTTTTTTGGGTGAGAATAGCCGCCAACCGAAAAATTGGTAACTGGGGTGTTTTTAGGTGTAGCCTTCCCTATTAGCAGAAGACTTAGCTTCTGCTAGCGGATATCACCTATCAACTAACGCTGTGAGAACGAGTTTTATTCGTCCCAGCCGTCAGAAATTGCTTGATGTAAGCGCTTTTCTTCTAAATGCTGCTCTATGGCTCGACGCGCTCTGAGCATGCGGGCAGAATCTTCCTTTTGGTTCTTTTCGTTTTCTTCTTTTTTCAAACTGATTGAAGCATGAAGAATATCGGTTTTTACTTCGGTCAAAGTTTCTGACAGGTTACTCATGATGGTTTTTTCCTTTCTAGCGTATTTTGATGACATTGAAATACACAGATCACTGTCATCGACGGGTGAAAAAAGTCAAAATAGACAGACAACATAATTAACAAGCTAATAAAAAACGCATTTCGATCAAAAATCAACCTGATCATGCCGTTTTTTTGTTACAAATAAAATACAACCTATGGCGGAATCTGATGGACGTTTCTTTTATCCTCGACGGATTAAACGATAAACAGCGCGAGGCAGTGGCAGCACCATTGCAGAACAGCTTGGTATTAGCGGGGGCCGGCTCAGGTAAAACGCGTGTTCTTGTGCATCGTATCGCTTGGCTTATGCACGCTTATGAGTTGTCTCCATACAGCTTGATGGCCGTTACCTTTACCAACAAAGCCGCCCGAGAAATGCAAGGCCGTATCGAACAGCTGGTTGGCGTTCCACCGCAAGGCATGTGGGTAGGTACCTTCCACGGTCTAGCTCACCGTTTGCTGCGTGCTCATTGGCGTGATGCGGGCTTGAAAGAAAACTTCCAGATCATGGACAGTGACGACCAGCTAAGGCTGATCAAACGTATCATGCGTGAACTGCGCATTGACGATACTCGCTGGCCGCCGAAGCAGGTGTCTTGGTTTATCAATGCTCAAAAAGATGAAGGCCGCCGTGCTGCGCATGTGCCCGACAGCCATGATCCGTTTTCGAAGGGCATGAGAGAGCTTTACTATCACTACGAAGAAGCTTGTGAGCGAGGCGGTCTATTAGACTTTGGTGAGCTTTTATTGCGTGCCCATGAGTTGATGCTGAGTACGCCAACGCTTTTAAGACACTACCAAGATAGATTTCGTCATGTGCTGGTGGACGAGTTTCAAGACACTAACACCATTCAATACGCTTGGTTGCGCCTCATGGTTGGCGATGCAGGCACTATTACCGCTGTGGGTGATGATGACCAGTCTATCTATGGTTGGCGTGGTGCAAAGATTGAAAATATTCAAAGTTTTACCAAAGACTTTACCGATGTGGGCACTATCCGCTTGGAGCAAAACTATCGCTCCACGGGTCATATCCTAAATGCCGCTAACGGTTTGATAAAAAACAATGATGATCGTCTCGGCAAAGAGTTGTGGACCGACAGTGGTGATGGCGACCCTATCTCCTTATACGCAGGCTTTAACGAGCAAGACGAAGCTCGCTTTATCATTGGCATCATTAAACAATGGAGTGATAAAGGCACAGCGCTAAAAGACATGGCCATCTTGTACCGCTCCAATGCTCAGTCACGGGTGATAGAAGAATGCTTGGTTAGGGAACAGATTTCATATCGTATCTATGGTGGACACAGATTCTACGACCGCCTAGAGATTAAAAATGCCCTGGCCTATGCTCGTTTGGCTCTAGACCCTAATGACGACGGTGCTATGGAGCGAGTAATCAATGTTCCGCCCCGTGGCATTGGTGAGCGCAGTATTGGCACCTTGCGAGAAATAGCCCGTGATCAAGGTTGTTCTATGTGGCAAGCAGCACAGGAAGTTGTGCGTCAGTCCTTAATGACAGCGCGAGCTTGCAACGCCATTAAGGCTTTCTTGCAGTTGATTGAAGGTCTCAGTAGTACGGTACAAAACCCAGATTTAAACCTTAATGATGTGTTTGAGCAGGTTATTGAAGAAGCTGGCTTAATCCCTTTCCATGAAAAAGAGAAGGGTGAAAAGGGCGAAGCCCGTATTGAGAACTTAAAAGAGCTGGTCGGTGCGGCTGGTGGTTTTAGCTGGAGTGACGAAGACGAAGAGTTCAGTTCTCCGTTGATGGCCTTTTTAGATAAGGCCGTTCTCGACGCTGGTGAGGCGCAAGCAGATGAGCACCAAGATGCTGTGCAACTGATGACATTGCACTCGGCGAAAGGCTTGGAGTTCCCCCTAGTGTTTCTAACAGGTGTGGAAGAGAATGTGTTCCCTAGCAAGATGTCTTTTGAAGAGCCGGGGCGCTTAGAAGAAGAGCGTCGCTTATGCTATGTCGGCATCACACGAGCCATGGAAAAACTTTATATTACTTACGCTGAGTCACGTCGTTTATTTGGCAGTGAATCTTTTAATAGCCCGTCTCGATTCATTAAAGAGATTCCACCTGAAACCATGGAAGAGGTGCGTTTACGTTCTCAAGTAAGTCGACCTGTGTCTTTGCAGCGCCCTGATTTCCATGAAGAAAAGAGCCGTTTGAGAAACAGTCAGGTATTGAATGCATATCAAGCGCCTGAAGTGAATGTCAGCATGGGTGATAGGGTGAAGCACCCGGTGTTTGGCGAGGGCTTGGTGATCAACTATGAAGGCCAAGGGCCGCAAGCTCGTGTTCAGGTGAACTTTGACGATGAAGGCAGCAAATGGCTGGTATTGTCTTTTGCTAAGCTGGAAGTGCTTTAGCCTTTCTGTTTGGCTTAGCTTAGCAGTGTAGATTGACGATGAGGTTTCCTCTAGCTCCGCGCGCCAGCGCGCAAAGTCGCTACGAGAAAACCTCACTCGCCAATTTTGAAGAAGCGGCTTCTTGTCACACGTGTGTATCTAATGGGTGTCAATTTAACAAAATAAAAATAAGGAGTGTTGTATGACGATTAAAGTCGGGTTGATAGGGTTTGGTTTATCTGGACGTTTTTTCCACGGGCCTTTCATTCAGAATGACGCTGAAATGGCGCTAACATGTGTCTGTACGCGACAAGAGCAGGCAGTGCAGGAAACACACCCTCAAGCCCGTGTGGTCAGTGGCGTTGATGAGGTAATGACAGCACAAGATGTAGACTTAGTGGTTATTACCACACCGAACAGTTTGCACTTTGAGCAAGCCAAACAAGCCTTAGAAAACGGTAAGCATGTATTACTGGAAAAACCATCTGTTACCACTGTGGAACAGATAGAAGAGCTCTGTACCCTTTCTAAGCAAAAAGGCTTGGTGTTCTGTGTGTACCAAAACCGTCGATTTGACGGAGACTTCCAGCACTTAAAAGCCTTAATAGAGAGTAAAGAACTTGGGGAGTTAAAGCAGTTAGAATCTCGTTTTGACCGCTTTAGACCTCAACTGCAAGACCGTTGGGGTGAGCAACCTGGGGTTGGTGCGGGCATTTTTTGGAACTTAGGGCCTCATCTCTTTGACCAGATCTTACTCTTGCTCGGTACGCCAGACTGGTTACAAGCCAGCATTGATATTTTACGAGACGGTGGACAAACCGCAGATACCTTTGAGCTAGAGCTTGGCTATGGTGAGAAGCGTATCCGTCTAGGCTACAGCACTTTTGAGGCGGGAGAAGCGAGTCGCTTTAATGCGCGATTTACCCATGGGCGCTGGCAGTGCTTTGGTGTTGACCCACAAGAAGAAGCGTTACGCAGTGGGCAAATGCCTTGGCAAGCGGCTTTTCCTAGCGCAGGCCGAGCGCAATCTATGACCCATCATAAATCTGCCGATCAGTTAACGGTTGAGTCCAAAGAGGGCGTTGCACCGATAGGCCAATACGTGGATTTTTATCAGCAATTACGAGACGCTATTTTGCATCAGGGCGAGCCACCTGTGTCATTGGTGCATGCAAGTCAGTTGGTTTATGGTTTGTGCTTGGCGGAGGAGTCTGCGGCGAAAAATCAGCGCTTAACATGGGATTATCAGCCAAATATTTAGTGTGAGTGCACAAAATATACATATTTTGCAAAAATAGGTTGAGCTAAAAACGATCAATTCATATTATCTTCTGCCCTTTTATTGGTTTTACCGTATCAGGGCGATTTTCTGTCTGCCCCTAATAATAAAAACAGCCTGTTGGGTGTTTGAACTAACGCCCCTTAAGACAGAGTCACCGACTATAAAGTAACTCGTTCTCATAGGAAAAATAATGCGTAAATTAGTGGTATTGGGCAAATTAGCATTGGCTGGTTTGCTGGCTTCTGTTTTGGTCGCCTGTGGCGGATCAGAAGAAACAGAACAAAAAGCCCAAGTGGTTGAGAAAGCAGAAACAATTAAGTGGAAAATGATCACCACTTGGCCGAAAAACTTCCCAGGCTTAGGCACAGGTGCTGAGTCACTTGCTAAGCACATCAACGAAATGTCTGGTGGCCGTTTAGAAGTTAAAGTTTATGCCGCAGGTGAATTAGTTCCTGCTCTAGAAGTGTTTGATGCCGTATCTCGTGGTACTGCAGAAATGGGTCACAGTGCTTCTTATTACTGGAAAGGTAAAGTACCTGCTGCCCAGTTTTTCACAACGGTACCTTTTGGTCTAACGTCACAAGAGTTTAACTCTTGGGTTTACTATGGTGGCGGTCTTGAGCTTTGGGAAGAAATCTACGAACCATTCAACTTGATCCCAATGCCTGCGGGTAACCCAGGTGTGCAAATGGGTGGTTGGTTCAATAAAGAGATCAACTCTCTAGCAGACTTCCAAGGCTTGAAAATGCGTATGCCGGGTCTAGGTGGCGAAGTACTGAAAAAACTTGGTGCATCACCTATCAACATCCCTGGTGGTGAAATCTTTACCGCGCTTCAGTCTGGTACCATCGATGCAACAGAGTGGGTAGGCCCATACAACGACCTGGCGTTTGGTTTGTACAAGTCAGCAAAATACTACTACTACCCAGGTTGGCATGAGCCAGGTTCTGCGGTGGAAGCTATCTTCAACAAAGATGCTTTCAATGCATTACCAAACGATCTACAAGCGATTGTTCGTGCAGCTGTTCAACAAGCTAACCTAGAAATGATCAACGAGTACACGGCGCGTAACAACGCAGCTCTACAAACGTTATTAAACGAGCATAATGTACAGCTTAAGCCTTACCCAGAAGACTTGTTGATTGCTTTGAAAAAAGCCTCTGCTGAAACCTTGGCAGAAGTAGCCGCTAATGACCCAGACAGTCAGCGTGTTTACGATTCTTTCAAAGCTTTCCTAGATTCTGTTACTACTTGGCAAGATGTTTCTGACCGCGCATTTGTAAACGCTCGTTCATTGCCATAACAATTATCGTTCTTTAATTAGAACAATGATTAACAAAGGCTTCCTAGTCTAAGACTAGGAAGCCTTTTTATTTGTCTGTAAAAACTCGACAGTAGTTTATGGATTGCTCGAAAAGTAAAAATAACGCTTGAGGGAAATCCCGACACTTCATACTATCTAGACCACTTAGTGCAAAAAATGTGTACATAAGGCCAGTTTAGGAAGGTTTACTCATTAAACTAGCCAAAAATCGCCATTTGTTATCAAACTAGGTTTTATAAAAATAACCAAAATAATCTTAGAGAGGTTTTAAATGCAAACCGTAAAAACATGGAGCAAGCTGGCTTTGGTCAGTTTAACGGCAGCGACGTTAGTGGCTTGTGGTGGTTCGGAAGAAGCCAAAGAAACAGCCCAGGTAGAGAAAAAAGCAGAAGTCATTAACTGGAAAATGGTCACCACTTGGCCAAAGAACTTTCCGGGTTTGGGGACTGGAGCTGAAAATCTAGCGAAGAACATCACGGATATGTCCAATGGCCGCTTGAACATTAAAGTGTATGCGGCGGGTGAGCTTGTACCACCGTTGGAAGTATTTGATGCGGTTTCTCGTGGTACGGCGGAAATCGGCCACAGTGCAGCCTATTACTGGAAGGGTAAAGCCCCTGCAGCCCAGTTTTTCACTGCGGTACCTTTTGGTTTAACCGCGCAAGAAATCAATTCATGGATTCACCACGGTGGCGGTTTAAAACTGTGGGAAGAAATCTACGAACCATTTAACTTGATCCCTATGGTAGCAGGTAACACCGGCGTACAAATGGGCGGTTGGTTCAATAAAGAAATTAACTCCCTAGAAGACTTCCAAGGCTTAAAAATGCGTATGCCTGGTCTGGGTGGCGAAGTGCTGAAAAAAGTGGGTGGCACGCCTGTTAACTTGCCTGGTGGCGAAATCTTTACCGCACTTCAGTCTGGTACCATTGATGCCACTGAATGGGTTGGTCCCTACAATGACTTAGCTTTTGGTTTATACAAAGCGGCGAAGTTCTACTACTCTCCGGGCTGGCATGAGCCAGGTTCTGCCATGGAAGCTATCTTCAATAAAGATGCTTTCGAAGCCTTGCCAACGGACTTGCAGTTGATTGTACGTGCTGCGGTTCGCCAGTCTAATGCAGACATGTTGGATGAGTTCACAGCGCTGAACAATGCCGCACTACAAACCCTGTTAAATGAGCATAAAGTTGAGCTAAAAACCTTCCCGAAAGATGTGTTAGCTGCTCTGAAAGTCGCAGCGGATGAAACCCTAGAAGAAGTGGCAGCGGCAGATCCAATGAGCCGCAAAGTCTATGAATCTTTTAAAGACTTCCGCAGCAAAGTAAGTGCTTGGCACGAAGTGTCAGAGCGTGCTTACATCAATGCCCGTGATGAAAACTAAAACTAGCGTTTAGTTTCGCCATAAAAAACCCCAGCCTAGGCTGGGGTTTTGCTTAACTGCAGGGGTTAATCGTCCATGCTACCAAGTTCTAACAGGGTGGCGTTACCACCGATCGCTGTGGTGTTGTTAGAAATCGTGCGTTCTGTGACAAAGCGCAAAATATAGTGAGGCTTGCTAATAGTACTTAGTGTCTCAACATCTGTTTCTTCAACTAGCTGGCAAATCAAACCGCTTTTAGCCACCAAGCGTTTATCTAGCTGCTTAGCTTGTTCTGTGTCACATAACACAGCCACACCCGCTAGGTGCTCCGCTTCGATGATGGCATCTTGAGCGCTCTCTGCAATATTCTGCACTATGCCTTGTGGTAATGATGGGCAGATTTTATCCATGATTTGCTGACCTACTAGGCCAACCGTGATCACTGGGTTGCCGGCAATTAAGGCCGCAAAAATCTGTCCAACTAAGCCCACATTCGCCACTTCTGTGTCCACTAAAGAAGCGCATAAAAACACTCCTCTACCTTGGCAGGAAAGCTCGTTGCGTTCACCTGTTGGGCCAGGCATAACAAGGGTTTCAGAAATATTTTTTTGTGCATTCTGAATCTGCCATTGAGCCATTTTTTGCTGTGTTTCAGTAAGTTGTCCTAACGCCGCAGTCAATTTTTGCTCACGCCCTGAAAAGCCGAGTTTATCCCACGCTTCAAAGGATTTTTGTGCCACTTGAATTTGAACAGGCTGTACCATTGTCATAGTCTTTTCTCCTATCGATTCGCTATAAAGTTAAAGAGTCTTTTCTATAGCGAAACGCTGTAGATAATGTGGACCACCCGCTTTAGGACCTGTGCCCGAAAGCCCCTGACCGCCGAAAGGCTGAACGCCGACAACAGCCCCTACCTGATCACGGTTAATGTACAGGTTACCGACACGAGCTCGGCTCGCAATGCGTGCGCAAGTGGTTTCGTTACGGCTATGAACACCCATGGTCAAACCAAAACCAGAGTTGTTGATGGTATCTATGATCTTGTCTAGCTCACGGGCTTTGTAGCGCACCACGTGTAGGATAGGGCCAAACTTCTCTTCAGTGAGTAGGTCAATGCTTGGGATCTCAAAAGCGCTTGGCGCCACAAAGGTGCCTTGCTCTGCAAACTCAGGCAGTGCTGCTTGAGCGATCAACTTGCCTTCTACTTTCATGCGCTCAATGTGTTCTAGCAGCATGGTTTGTGCTTTGTGATCAATGACAGGTCCGACGTCTGTACTGTGTTGGTAAGGAAGACCAACCGTTTGCTCTTGCATAGCACCCTTGATCATTGGAATCACGCGGTCGGCAATGTCTTCTTGAACAAACATCACGCGCAGTGCGGAACAACGCTGACCCGCTGAAGCAAAGGCTGAACGTACCGCATCACGAACCACTTGTTCTGGCAGTGAAGTGGAGTCAATGATCATTGCATTTTGTCCGCCAGTCTCAGCAATGACGGGCACTGGAGCCACATCACGAGCAGCAAGCGTACGGTTGATTAGCTGCGCTGTGCCCGTAGAACCCGTGAAGGCTAAACCGGCAATACGCTTGTCGTTGGTGAGCGGTGCACCAACACTGGCGCCGTCCCCAGGCAATAGGTGCAACACATCACCCGGTACACCGGCTTGATGCAGTAACTCAATGGCACGGAAAGCAATTAGGCTGGTTTGCTCAGCAGGTTTTGCAACTACGGTATTACCGACCACAAGGGCGGCAACCACCTGACCGGTAAAGATGGCCAATGGGAAGTTCCATGGGCTGATACAAGTAAACACACCGCGACCTTCCAGCTTAGCTTGGCGCTGTTGGCCCATAAAGTCTGTATATTGAGTTGGCGATGCGAAGTGACTACGGGCTTGCTGTGCGTAGTAGCGACAGAAATCTACCGCTTCACGTACTTCATCAATGCTATCTTGGATGGTTTTACCCGCCTCACGGTGGCAAAGTGCCATCAATTCCGCGTAGTTTTCTTCCATCAAATCGGCCATGCGATCTAGGCAATCTGCGCGCTCGCTAGCAGGCTTGCTAGACCACGCAGGAAAAGCCGCTTGGGCGAGGTCGATCGCCTTAGCAACGGTGGTGGTATCGGCCCAATCGACTTGGCCAGCTGTTTCCTTGTGGTTGTAAGCACTAACCACAGGCTTAGTATTGTTAGTGGCGATGTTTTGGCCACCGACGATAGGGAAAGCGCGCCATTGGGTATCTTGCCCCATGAAGGTATCAATCTGCGCTTTAAACGGCGTCCAGTCTGAATCGATCTCGATATTAGGGCCGAAAGAGTTTTTACGATCGTCGAACAACTCATGAGGCAATTTAATATGCGGATTGGCCAGCGAATTACGGCGCTCTAGCGTTGTCACAGGGTGTTCTACTAGGTCTGCTACTGGGCAACGAGCGTCGATTAAACGGTGAACAAACGAGCTGTTGGCGCCGTTTTCTAATAAGCGACGAACCAAGTAAGGAAGCAGGTCTTTGTGGCTACCAACGGGCGCGTAAATACGCACACAGATGTTGCTGTCTTTGATCAAGCTGTTGTACAGAGCGTCACCCATGCCGTGTAGGCGTTGGAATTCATATTCTTCTGTGCTGGCACCTAGTTGCTCGGCAATGCAGGCAATGGTCGCAATGGTGTGAGCGTTATGGCTGGCAAACTGCGGGAAAATATTGCCGCGAGTATGTTCACTCAATAGGAAGTTTGCACAGGCTAGGTAAGAGACATCGGTGGACTCTTTACGGGTGTACACAGGGTAGCCGGTAATACCGCGTTGCTGGCAAAGCTTGATTTCTGAGTCCCAGTAGGCGCCTTTCACAAGGCGCACAGGGATACGATCGCCTTGTTCTTTCGCCAAGGCAGCAAGCCAGGCTAAAACCGGTAGAGCGCGCTTAGAATACGCCTGAACCACAAGCCCGAATAAGCCCCAGCCTTGTACTGCTTCATCACGGTATAGTTTTTCGAATAGGTGTAACGACAGCTCTAGGCGATCCGCTTCTTCGGCATCTATGGTAATGCCCACGTTCAAAGCGCGTGCCTTGCTAATTAGGCCTTTTACGCTTTCGAAAAGCTCGTCCATTACTCGTGCTTCACAACCCACTTCATAGCGCGGGTGTAAAGCGGATAGTTTGATCGAGATGGTTGGGCGATAGCCTTTGCTGTAAGTGTCTTTACCCACAGATTCGACCGCTTGCTCATAGGAGCGAAGGTATTTCTCGGCATCGGCCGCCGTAAGCGCCGCTTCACCTAGCATATCGAAAGAGTAGGTGTAGCCTTTGTCACGGTAGCCTTTACCACGAGACAGGGCTTCTTTAATGTCACGACCTAGTACAAATTGATGACCCATGATCTTCATGGCTTGGTTCATCGCTTTACGAATTACAGGCTCAGAAACACGGTTTACTAGACGATTCACCAGATTGGCAGGTGTGCCATCTTGTTTCTCATCCATGGTGACAATTTTGCCCGTTAGCAGCAGACCCCAAGTGGACGCGTTGACGAAGAAAGAGTCGGAGTTTTTCGCATGGGATGCCCAGTTGGCAACGCTTAGACGGTCTTTAATAAACGCATCAGCGGTTTCTTTATCTGGCACGCGCATCAAGGCTTCGGCCAAACACATCAACAAAATACCTTCTTTGGTATCTAGGCTGTATTCCAGTAGTAAAGCATCGATCATCGACATGCTGTCGTCGTCTTTACGTACTTTCTCAATTAACTGAGTTGCTGCTTGGGTGCAGTTGGTTAGCTCACCATCCGTTGGTTTTGCTAATGGTAAGAGTTCCTTTAACCATTGCTCTTCATCTGCTTTATAAAGAGGGGAAATGAGCTGCCATAATTCATTGAGTGGCCGCTGAATGAAGTTAGGTTGTAATACCTCAATCGCTTTAAACATGGTGGAACTCTCCTATCACCAAGCCAACAGGCTTATATTTAGACCGTAAATTTTTATAGAGCACTCAACATTTTGCTTACTGCATTTGTTATGCCTGATCGCCAAAATGCCATTTGATTTATGGGCACACTTTAGTGATAAAGGATAGAAACTGTCTTTCTAAAAAGTCGGTTTTTTTTATAAGAAAGTCTGATTATTTGCGAAAAACTGACGGCTAAATCGTTTGTGCTCAGGGACGGTTCGTAAAAACGCGCTACGCCCCATTATGGGGAGCATACAGAGGATTGAGAATTAATATTTTGGGTGCTGTTTTTGATAGCGAAGAGGGGTTATGCCTAGGGTTTGTGTAAAGAGATTTGTCATCGCACTTTGGCTTGAAAAACCACACATTTCGGCCACCTGAATGGGAGGGAAGCCATCGCTTAATAGACTTTGTGCTCGCTCAATACGTTTACGGATTAAGTACTGGTGAGGCGTGATACCGGTGCGCTCTTTAAAGCGCTCGTGAAATTGGCTGACACTTAAGAAACAGAAGTTTGCCAGTTGGTCGATATGGACACGACGAGACAGGTTTAGCTCAATAAACTGATCCAGCTTATCAATATCCAATTGATTACCGCGCAAACGTACTTCTTTGTTGTCGATCTGATGACGAATAGAACTTAACAGGGTATTGCCGCAAGCACGCGCCAGCATAGGGTCGTCTGGGTATTGTTCTAGTTCCCCCGACAGCGCCGAAGCAAGGATTTGCAACCTTGGATTAAGCTGGAAGTAGGCAGCACGATCAAAGAGCCTCGAGACAATCTCGTATTCTTGATCGGTAATGCTTTTTTGGGGAGGGATCGGCAAGTTGACGACCATGATGCGATTGTCCCCAAGACCAGCAAACGCATGGCCGTCCGAAGAGGGCACAATGCAGCCTTCACCGGTATGCAGCTGTTTGCTGTTGCCTTGAATGTCGAAGTCCGTATGACCGTCTAATACGACTACCAGCTGGTGGTAATCATGATCATGGGTATCGGCTTCGTCAGGCAGGCTGAAAACATCGGAATCAGATTCTGTCAAAATGATGAACCTATAAGAAAAATAATGTTACTCAGTATAGCGACCTTGGGTCAGCTTGAGTAGCAGCGGAAAAATCATTCTATAAATGATTCCCAGACGAGTAACAGGTGATGATTAGTAAAACAGGTGAGAGCTAGCCGGCAAGGTCGGTCCTTATCCTTACCGGCAAACGCTTTATTCGCTAACTTTAATGACCAAGTTGCCTAGGGCGCCAGATTTTAGAACATCTTCGTGGGCTTGGCCGAGTTCCGTCAAAGCATAGCTGTGACGAACCACTGGTTTTAACACGCCTTTTTCAAACAATGGCAGTAACGCTTTGGCGATACGAGCCAATTCGCTTGGTTGAGCATTGGCAAGGGCAACACCCACGACAGAGGCATCGCGTGCCATTAGGTCTCTTGGGTTGATCTCTACCGTACCACGGTTACCAATCACTGCCACACAGCCACCAAAGGCTAAGGCTTTTAAGTCTTGGTCTAGGTTATGGTTGGCCAACATTTCGATGATCACATCAAAACCTGTCTCCAAGCTTTGGAAAGGCTCTAAGTGAGCGGCATCGTTGTGCATGATGATGGTTTCAACGCCTTGTTTACGCAGCAGCGCGGCACCTGCTTCCGTACCTGAACTGGCGACTACATCCATACCTGCTGCAAGAGCGAGTTGCACGGTTGCAAGGCCAACCGCACCGGTTGCACCATGTACTAAGACTTTATCGCCTGCTTTGGCATTGGCACGGCCAAATAGCGCGCGGTGAGCTGTGGTGTAAGGCACGCCTAAGCAAGCGCCTTCTTCATAAGACAAGGCATCAGCAAGTGGAAAGGTGTGCGTAGTATTACACACGGCAAATTCTGCACTAGAACCCGTCAGGTTGCGGCTAAAGTACACTCGTTGGCCCACCTTGAACTGGGTGACTTGCTCGCCCACTTCCACAATGATGCCTGAACCATCGTTACCAGGCGTATGAGGAAAGTTCGCTTTGTAGTTATTCACTCCAGAACGAATATAGGTATCCACAGGGTTAACACCTGCCGCACCAACTTTAACTAAAAGCTGGTCTGGGCCAAAGCTAGGTGTATCGGTTTCGACTAAAGCTAGATCACTGGCTGGGCCGTAAGCTTGAATTTGCATTGCTTTCATTACGTCATCCTTTTTATATTTCTTAATAGGCTATGCGTTAGTTGGCATACACTTGTTCTGGTAACCAAGTCGCAAGTTGAGGCCATAGGGCTAGCATCAATAATACAAACACTTGGATCAGGATAAAAGGCAGCACCCCTTTGTAAATTTGTTGGGTGGTGACTTCTGGTGGCGCAACGCCACGTAGATAAAACAGAGCAAAGCCAAATGGTGGCGTTAAGAAAGACGTCTGTAAGTTGATCGCCATCATAATACCTAACCAAATCGGGTCTAAGCCCATGGCTAATAATACAGGGGCCACAATTGGTACCACCACGAAGGTGATCTCGATAAAGTCGAGAATGAAGCCTAGGAAGAACATTAGCAGCATGACGACTATCATTGCCCCAACGACACCACCTGGTAATTGTGAGAAGAAGTCGTGAATCAGTTCTTCACCACCAAAACCGCGGAACACCAAGGAAAACAGTGAAGCACCGATAAGGATCATGAACACCATGCAGGTGACTTTTGTGGTGGAGTAAACACTGTCTTTTAGGGTATCTGCATTTAATTTACCACTAAAGAAAGCCAGTAAGGCCGCACCCAGTGCACCAACCCCTGCCGCTTCTGTTGGTGTGGCGATACCGGAAAGAATCGAACCCAGTACGGCAAAAATAAGAATGAGCGGTGGTAACAAGCCCTTAATTAACTGTAGTGCTAGAGGTTCGCTAGAATTGGCGCGCAACTCATCGCGGGGTACAGCGGGTGCTTTGTGGGGCTGAAGCCAAGCAATCACCATCACATAGGCAATGTACAAGGACACCAAAAGTAAGCCAGGGATTAAAGCGCCGACAAAAAGGTCTCCTACAGAAACCGTTTTAGGAGAGAAAACCCCCATTTCCAACTGAGCTTTTTGGAAAGCGTTGGACATGACGTCCCCAAGCAATACCAAGGCAATAGAAGGCGGAATGATTTGCCCTAAGGTACCTGTGGCACAAATAGTCCCCGTTGCTAGAGATGGGTCATAACCGCGGCGCAACATAGTTGGCAACGAGATCATGCCCATGGTCACTACCGTCGCTCCCACGATACCGGTACTGGCCGCCATCAGCATACCAACAAGAATAACTGAAATGCCCAAACCGCCTCGCATGGTGCCAAACAGCATGGCCATGGAGTCGAGTAACTTTTCGGCCAGCTTAGATTTCTCTAGCAAGACGCCCATTAATACGAATAGAGGAACGGCCAGCAGGGTTTCGTTACGGACAATACCGAATAGACGGTTCGGCAGAGCTTCTAAAAAGACACTGTCGAAAGTACCGAAAAGAGAGCCAACTGCCGCAAAAATAAGGGCTGTGCCACCTAGGGAAAAGGCAACCGGATACCCAAAGAGTAAACAGACACAGACGGCGGCGAAGAGCCAAAGAGGAAGAAATTCAACCATGATTAAGTCCTTTTATTGGTGCTAGCTGCCTGAATGACACCCACGTTTTTAATAATATCGGCCAAGCCTTGAATAATGAGGCTGACCATCATGATAGGGATCAATGTTTTCAAAAGATAAATAAAAGGTAGGCCGCCAGGTTCTTGCGAGGTTTCTAGTACACGCCAAGAAGCTTCTACATAGTCAACGCTTAGATAAGTAGTGTATGCCGTGAAAGGTAATAGCAAGAAAAGCCCACCAAGGACATTGACCCAGGCTTTTTTGGTGGTCGAGAACTCACGATAGAAAACATCTACACGCACATGTTCGTCGTCCTTAAAGGTATACGCAGCACCCAGCATGAAAACCATCGCATGTAGGTAAAGTGCAGACTCTTGCAAAGCAATGGAGCCAAAGTTGAAGCCATAACGCAGGACAACCACCAAGCAAGTAATTAACATCATGGCGAGGGTTAACCAAGCCACCAGTTTACCTGTGTAGGTAGAGATAGCATTAGCCGCACAGACTAATTTATTAAACATTACATTTCCCATTATTTATTGATCGATAGCAGCAAAAAAATCGAGGCGTCAGTTTATGGGATAACGCTACGCTTGGGAATATCAGAGGCTTTGGATGGGGCGAAAAAGCGCCATTTTATTGTTGTTAGCGACCAAATGCGCCATTAAGAGGCATAAAACGGCTCAATAAGGCTTTCTTACTTTACCTAAATAGGTGGGGTGGGCCGAAATGAAACATTCCTGTGAAATATTTCATTCTTTAACATAATTGTCACATTTGGCTTTTATAGTGAACGTCATTGAACGAGCTATGGGTGTTTTCCCATAAATATTTGACGATAACCATTGAGGTTTATGAAATGAAAAAACTAGTTGCAGGTCTGGCGATGACAGCCGCAGTAAGCGTTTCTGTTAACGCTGTTGCAGATGTTGATTCAAACTTAATGTCTTACACTAAGGCAAGCGGTGTTTCTGGAAATATCTCTAGCGTAGGTTCTGATACTCTAGCTAACTTGATGACACTATGGGCAGAAGACTTCAAGCGTCTTTACCCTAACGTGAACATTCAAATCCAAGCGGCTGGTTCTTCTACTGCGCCACCAGCTCTAACTGAAGGTACTTCTAACTTCGGTCCTATGTCTCGTACTATGAAAGACAAAGAAATTGCAGCTTTCGAAAAGAAATTTGGCTACAAGCCAACAGCTGTTCCAGTAGCGATCGATGCTCTAGCAGTATTCGTACATAAAGATAACCCAATCAAAGGTTTGTCTCTTCCTGAAGTAGATGCGATCTTCTCTTCTACTCGTAAAGGTGGTCACAGCGAAGACATCACTAACTGGGGTAAAGCTGGTTTGACTGGTGCTTGGGCTAACCGTGACATTCAATTGTTCGGTCGTAACTCAGTATCTGGTACTTACGGTTACTTCAAAGACAACGGCCTTTTCAAAGGTGACTTCAAAAACAGTGTAAACGAGCAACCAGGTTCTGCTTCTGTTGTTCAGTCTGTTTCTACTTCTCTTAACAGTATCGGTTACTCTGGTATCGGTTACAAAACTTCTTCAGTACGTGCCTTGCCACTTGCTAAGAAAGAAGGCGATGCATTTGTAGAAGCGACTCCTGAGAACGCTGCTGCGGGTAAATATCCACTATCTCGCTTCCTTTACGTTTACGTAAACAAAGCACCTAACAAGCCACTTGAGCCGCTACAACGTGAATTCGTTAAAATGGTTCTATCTAAGTTGGGTCAAGAGGTTGTTGTAAAAGACGGTTACGTACCTCTACCAGCGAAAGTTGCTGATAAATACCTTAAGACTCTAGGTATTAACTAAGATCGCTTGGCGATACTGGTGACGTACATTAAAGCAGGATAGCGTAACGCTCTCCTGCTTTTTACTTATCATTCAGTGTCATAAAATTGTCACACAACAAAGATGAATTCGGATGACTAAATCGACTGACCATCAGATGCCAGAGTTGGATTTCAATACCCCAGCTTTAAAGCGTCATCGTAAGTTTCGAGCCCTGAAAGACAAAGCGGCTGGAATGGGCATAGCAGTCGGAGGGAGCAGTGTAATCGTTGCTGTACTTCTGATCTGTTTCTATCTCTTTTATGAAGTAGCGCCATTATTTTCAGGTGCTTCTATAGACCCTAAGGCAAGTTATTCTTTGCCTGCTCAAAGTGAGGGTGAAAGCCTTTATTTAGCTACGGAAGAGCAATCTGAAATTGGTATGCGTGTTGCCAGTAATGGCGCCATCGTATTCTTTTCTATTGAGGACGGTTCTGTCATTGAGACAATCGAGAATGCCCGTACAGAAGAGGTGACAAGCTTCACCGTTGAGTCTGATACGAGCCGCTTACTGGCATTCGGTTATGCAGATGGTAACGTTGTGATCAAACAGCACAGCTACCGTACTACGTACCCAGATGGAAAACGTCAGATTACGCCTTTTGTTGAGTACCCTTATGGTGAAGAAGCCATCAGCGTTGCGGATTTTGCCATTGAGAAATTGGCCATTCGTGATAGTGACGACGGTTTAACGATTGCCGCTTCTGGTGAGTCTCAAACATCGGTGTTGAAAGTCACAAAAGATGTGAACTTTATCACCGAAGAAGTTGAGCTAACCGAACAGCGCGAAGCGATTCCATTCATTGCGGACATCAACAGCTTACTTATCAGTGGTAACCAACGTTCTCTATACGTAGCGACCAACTCAGGTGAATTCAGTGAGTTTGATCTACGGGATTTCGATAACATCACGCTGAAAGATCAAGCCTCTCTAGTGGCTGAAAACTCTCAGTTGGTTTCCATGAATTACCTTGTTGGTAAAACTTCGGTCATGGTATCGGATTCTTCTGGTCGTGTGAGCCAGTGGTTTAACGTTCGTGACGATGCAACCAACGAAGAAAAACTGCACTTCATCCGTGATGTTAAGCAGCCTAATGCGATTGTTGATACGGCCATGGAACAACGCCGTAAAGGCTTTGCAACATTGGACGAAAACGGTTTAGTGGCCATCTACAACGCCACCTCTAAGCGTAAAGTAATCGATGAGCGTTTGAGTGATGAAACAGGGCGTCTAATCAGCTTCTCGCCACGCGCAAATGGCTTGTTGCTAGAAGATTCTAAAGGACTGCATTTTTACCACGTAGATAACGAGCACCCAGAAGTGTCTTGGTCGTCTATCTGGGGTGAAGTCTGGTATGAAAGTTACCCAGAGCCGACTTACACTTGGCAGTCGTCTTCAGCAAGTAACGACTTCGAGCCTAAGTACAGCTTGATGCCTCTAGCCTTTGGTACATTGAAAGCTGCTTTCTACGCCATGTTAATGGCCGTGCCTTTAGCGATTTGTGGTGCGATCTACACCGCTTACTTCATGGCACCTGCCTTGCGCCGTAAGATCAAGCCGGTTATCGAGCTGATGGAAGCCCTACCAACCGTTATCCTAGGTTTCTTGGCAGGTCTGTTCTTTGCACCTTTCCTTGAAGAAAACTTAGCGGCAACCTTCAGTGTGCTGATTGTCCTACCGATAGGAATCGTGGCCTTTGCTTACCTTTGGTCAAGACTACCGACTAACATTCGTTGGTTAGTCCCAGAAGGCTGGCAGCCATTGTTGCTTATCCCTGTGATTATCTTGCTGGCTTGGCTTTGTCTAATCCTTAGCCCAATCATTGAATTGAACTTCTTTGGTGGCAACATTCGTGGCTGGATTACCCATGACCTAGGCATTACTTTCGACCAGCGTAACGCTTTGGTGGTTGGTTTTGCGATGGGCTTCGCGGTTATCCCGACCATCTTCTCGATCACTGAAGATGCCATCTTTAGTGTGCCAAAAGCGTTAACGCAAGGCTCTTTGGCTTTGGGTGCCACTTACTGGCAAACCATGACTCGCGTTGTTTTACCAACAGCGAGCCCAGGTATCTTCTCTGCGGTAATGATAGGTATGGGTCGTGCGGTAGGTGAAACCATGATCGTACTGATGGCGACAGGTAATACGCCAATTATGGACTTCAATATCTTTGAAGGTATGCGTACATTAGCCGCCAACCTTGCGGTGGAAGTACCTGAATCCGAAGTGGGAAGTTCACATTATCGTATTCTGTTCTTGGCAGCGTTTGTTCTGTTCATCTTCACTTTTGTAGTGAATACGATCGCTGAAACCGTGCGTCAGCACCTACGCAAAAAATACGGGTCATTGTAATGAGTAGCGAAATGAAAATGGAAAAACAGTCCGTATCTCAATGGGTGAAATCTGGTGATCCATGGGTGTGGCTAAATGCAGGTGCTGTGGCGATTTCGGTCATCATGGTAGTCGGTTTATTACTTTTGATTGCTGTCAGAGGCTTGGGTCATTTTTGGCCAGCGGATGTGATGCAAGCGACTTATTCATTGCCTGGTGAGAAGTCTTACACCATTGCGGCAGAACGTGTTGAGAGCGTAGAAGTAACGGCTGCTCAATTACGTGAAGCCGGTGTAAACCTTCCTGAAGGTGGCGATCCTTTACTTAAGCGTACGCTGCTTAAAATGGGTAACCGCGATGTTTACGGTGCAGACTTTGGTTGGGTATTGGACAAATACCTAAGCGATATCCAAACACCGGAAATGTTGTTTGCAGCAGAGCGTCACGAATGGGGCAACCTATACGGTTACCTAATGTCGGTGAAAGAAGATGGTCAGGTGGTTGCTGAAACCTCGGATTTAACGCCGACGGATTCTGCTTTAGCGACTTGGGCAACTTTCGAGAAAAGCATCGAACGTGCGGCAGTGATTCATGAAGAAATTAAAGACATTGAGAAAGGTGACATTGGTAAAATTAACCATGCCCTTGAGCGTATTCGTCTTAAGCAACGTCGCTATGAACTGAACGGTGAATTAACACCAGCAGTTGAAGCAGACCTTGCAGCAGAGCGTTCTCAATACGATGAAGAGTATAAAGGCTTGCAAGCGAACCTTGCTGCCCTATACCAGCAGATCAATCGCGATTCCTTCACGGTTCGAGTGATGGACGGTACGGTACATGAAATCCAAGTATCTAAAGTTGTTCATGCTTTCCGTCCGAATGCGATGGGTGTGTTTGAGAAGCTAGCCTTCTACTTCAATAAAGTATGGGAGTTCCTAACGGACGAACCTCGTGAAGCCAACACCGAAGGTGGTGTTTTCCCTGCGATTTTCGGTACTGTGATGATGGTACTCTTGATGACAGTATTGGTGACGCCTTTTGGTGTAGTCGCGGCGGTTTACCTTCGTGAATACGCAACCCAAGGTGTGGTCACTCGTGTTATCCGTATCGCGGTAAACAACCTAGCGGGTGTACCTTCTATCGTATATGGTGTATTTGGTTTAGGTTTCTTTATCTACTTCCTAGGTTCAGGCATTGACCAAGCCTTCTTCCCAGAAGCTCTACCTTCACCAACCTTTGGTACCGGTGGCTTGATGTGGGCATCGATTACCTTGGCGCTATTGACTGTGCCTGTGGTGATCGTTGCGACGGAAGAGGGTTTGTCTCGTATTCCTCGTAACGTACGTGAAGGCAGCTTGGCATTGGGCGCAACCAAAGCAGAAACCCTATGGCGCGTAGTGTTACCAATGGCCAGCCCAGCGATCATGACAGGGGTTATCTTGGCGGTGGCTCGTGCCGCGGGTGAGGTAGCACCATTGATGCTGGTGGGTGTTGTGAAACTAGCACCAACCTTGCCGCTAGATGGCAACTACCCATTCATTCACCTAGATCAGAAGTTTATGCACTTAGGCTTCCATATCTATGATGTGGGTTTCCAAAGCCCGAACGTGGAAGCAGCGCGACCACTTGTTTATGCAACAGCGTTATTACTTGTGATGGTTATTGCACTACTGAATTTCTCAGCAGTAACGATTCGAAATCACCTACGTGAAAAATACAAATCGCTAGAAATGTAAGCGGAGAAGAAAAGATTATGAGCGAAGCAAAAACACACTCAATTGATATTTCAGCGATGCAGCGTAGCCAGCAAGCTTTGCGCATCGAAGACGAAACCGTTTGCCTTTCTGTTAAAGATTTGCATCTTTACTACGGGGAAAAAGAAGCGCTTAAAGGCGTGGATATGATCATCCCTGAGAAGAAGGTAACGGCTTTCATCGGTCCTTCTGGTTGTGGTAAATCAACGCTGTTGCGTTGTTTCAACCGCATGAATGACTTGGTTGATAGCTGCCGTATTACCGGTGAGATCAACCTGCATGACAGCAATATTTATGAAAAAGGCACGGACGTAGCAGAATTGCGTCGTCGTGTTGGTATGGTGTTCCAAAAGCCAAACCCATTCCCGAAAAGCATTTATGAAAACGTGGCTTATGGCTTGCGTATTCAAGGCATTAACCAAAAGCGTGTGATCGACGAAACTGTTGAATGGGCATTGCGCTCAGCCGCTTTGTGGGACGAAGTGAAAGACCGTCTACACGAAAGTGCTTTGGGAATGTCTGGTGGTCAGCAACAACGTTTGGTTATTGCTCGCACGGTAGCGGTAAAGCCTGAAGTTTTATTGTTGGATGAGCCTGCGTCTGCCTTGGACCCAATTTCAACATTGAAGATTGAAGAGCTGATCCATGAGCTGAAAAATGATTTCACCATCGCTATTGTAACCCACAACATGCAACAAGCGGCGCGTGTATCTGATTACACAGCCTTCATGTACATGGGTGATCTGATTGAATTTGGCGACACGAACACCTTGTTCACGAATCCAAGTAAACAGCAAACTGAAGATTACATTACAGGTCGCTACGGCTAGGTTGAGGGAAGCACAATGAAAGAATTAACTACGGACCATATCTCCCAGCAGTTCAATAACGAACTAGAAGCGCTTCGTCAGCACTTCTTAACCATGGGTGGTGTTGTTGAAAACCAAGTACAAGATGCCATTCAAGCCTTGCTTGATAACAATGGTAGTTTGGCGGAGCAGGTAACAGAGCAAGACGCTATGGTGAATCAGCTGGATGGCTTGATCGATGATGAGTGTAACCGCATCCTAGCCATTCGCCAGCCAGCCGCGTCTGATCTACGTATGATAGTGTCGATCAGTAAAGCGGTAGGTGAATTGGAGCGTATGGGTGACGAAGCGAAGAAAATTGCTCGTTTAACGCTTAATTTAGTGGATGAAGGCGAATCTCCAAGAGGCTATGTGGAAATTAACCGCATTGGCGAAATGGTTTCTCGTATGATCCATGAAACCCTTGACGCTTATGCTCGTCTAGACATAGATGCAGCGATCAAAGTAGCGAAGCGCGACCGTAACGTTGACCTTGAATACAATGCGGCCATGCGTTCCTTGATGACTTACATGATGGAAGACCCTCGCAGTATTTCCCGTATCATGAACGTGATCTGGGTATTGCGTTCTCTGGAAAGAATTGGTGATCATGCTCGTCATACTTGCCAGCATTTGATCTTCATGGTGAAAGGTGTGAACGTTCGCCACGTACCGCTTGGCGACTTAGCGGAAAAAGTTTCTAAGTAAGCTTTACGCTTTCGCATCAAGCAAGACAACAAGCCACTTATCCATGCTATGGGTAAGTGGTTTTTTTGTGCTTGGGACTTTCTTGTTTTTTCCTTGCTTAAGATAAGGATTCCATTGGCGTCTGCCTAGGCTTTGTTTATGATCTGTTTTTTTATTTTAGGAACAGGGCGGTTATGTTTTCACTGAGCGCAAACAGCGACATTCCAACAGAAGAGTTTTATCAGCAACTTGATGAGCAGCTAGCTGGCTTGTTAAGTGGTGAGCGAGATCTTATCTGTAATGCAGCGCAATTTTCAGCGTTTCTTATGCAATTGGTGCCGGACCTAAATTGGTCAGGATTTTACTTTAGCCGCGGTAATGAACTGGTGCTTGGGCCTTTTGTCGGCAAAGTCGCTTGTACTCGTATACCTTTTGGTCGTGGTGTTTGTGGGCAAGCAGCACAGACTCAGCAAGTACAGCGTATTGATGATGTACATGCCTTTGATGGACACATTGCCTGTGATGCTCAATCTGCCGCAGAGTTAGTGATTCCCTTGATGGTCGAAGGTGAACTGGTGGGAGTTGTCGATTTAGACAGCCCTGTTGCTGGACGCTTCTCTGCAGATGATGAAGCGGGCATTGAGCGCCTTGTAGATACTTTTATCAAAGCAACGGACTTTAGCTGGCAGCGTTAATGCTTGCTCGATAGCCTAAGCCTTTAAGGTTTAGGCTAACTAAGATTCTGTATTGGGCAGATGAAAGGGCAACTCTAGCCAGAACTGGCAGCCATTGTATTCCTTACAGCTGAACTGTAAGTTGCCTCCCATAATGCTGACCAGCTTATAGCTCAATGAGAGTTTAAGGGTTAGTTCATCTTCATCTGCGTGGCCATTCGACATGGGCGATATACGCAGCTTATCAAGATCCGAGTTGGACTTGCCCAAGCCATCATCTTGAATGTTCACCACCAGGACTTTAGAGCCATTTTTGTTAGACAAAGTATGCCTAACCTTGATGGTGATGTGCTCTGCATGGTTATTAATTAAGGCATGCTGTAACAAAGCGCTGATGATGCGTTTGGTATTAATGAAATCCAGCACGATCACTTCAGGAAGCGCTTGGTCCATAACCAAATCAAGGCTTACACGTTGATGTTCAAAATGGTAATTGAACTGGTCAATCACTTCATTAAGGTGACGAGAAAGCTTCTCAGCAGTTGGCGTTAAGCTGAAGCTTTCGGCATTAATCTGTACTAGTGCTAACAGCGTTTCAGCGGTCTGTAGCGTTTTTAGTGCAGGGTAGGTGCCGGTATTTGCTTCTGTCAGATCAAAGTTTCTATGCATTTCCTTGATGATGGTTTGCAAACCATGGCTTTTATTTTCTTCAGAAAACAATAGGTTATTGTTCAACTCTTTGTTTTTTTGATAAATCCCTTTTACTCTAGAGACACTCTTTAGAATAAAGCCGCAGAGTAAGATTAAGCTGATCAAGAAAAAGATCGTGAGCTTTTGGACTTGATCAAGATTCTTTTGCAGTAGGCGATGCTGGTCGGTAATAAACTGGTTATTGCCCTGATTGGTAAGCGTGACAAACTCATTGATTTGCGTATCTAGACTTTCCAATCGAGACACTAGATCCTCTAAATAACTTCGGTCTCCCTCTTCAATTTTCACCACATTCAGGCTGACCAGCTCCAGTTCAGCGTTGATGATGTTGAGTAACCTTAATGCTCGTCCACCTGAGTATTCACTAATTAACGAGCCAACTTTACCCGTTCTCAGCAAATCTATGCGGCTCATTAGCAGGTCATATTGAAAGAAGGTTTCACCCTTAGTTTGGCCACTCTGGGTACTAAGGTCGCTTAGGTAATGACGAAAGCGGTAGGTTTGTATTTGCAGTTGTAGGGTGTTCCAAACAGAGCTTTCAAAAACCCTTTGGGAGTCCACTTTTGCGGCGTTACTGGTGTAATTGATAATGCTGAGCATGGCGACAGCGATTGCAATGGTTAACGCCCCTAGGGCGTATGCGGCCCATTTTTGAATGAATGGGCGAGGCGAATACCAATTCTTTTTCAACATGATGCTTTACTCCGTGATAGAGAAGCTTTTCATCTCTTTAATTTGCCAAATAGAGCGACCGTAATATTGCTCTATTTTCAGGTCACTATTTTGATCGAACGGGTAGATCACCATGATAGGGCCTAGGTTACGAATGCTCATGGGCAGCCCGTCTCTGTGGGTTGCCATAATTGCCCCATGGTCAGTAAAGTCCGAAAGAGGAATCTCAGTTTGATATTGATTGAGCGCGGTAAACTTTAAATGGCTACCAGAACTTTCTAATTGTTCTAATAGGTCTATCACAGAAAAACCTGTGTAGGTGTGCTCGCCATCCGTCCAAGGATTGTGGGTGGTGACACTGACTTGAGGTAAGGCATTTAACATAGCCAAATCAAAATCGGCGCGGTTGTTGGCGTTGTAAGTTTTTATGTCACCAGAAACGCTCAAGATTACCTGACCAGTAGGTTTTTCGAGGGAGAAAGCTTCACGACTAAAAAGGAAGATAAAAATATAAAAGGCTAAGCGCATAAACAAACCACCTTGAATGGATAAGATTATTTTATGATAAACAAATAATCGTCAACTTTACGAATAATCTAGACATATAGTGTATTTAACCACCTAACGGCGGCTCAGAGAAGGATTTACAGCTAGCTGATCTATCTAGCTGTGGTTAAAATACAGCATTGCAGCCTCTCATCGATTTGCAGCAAGGCTATTTTTGACACAAAAGAGAGAATTTATGATTTCACAACCCTTTAAAGCGGCGGGGGCATTTATAAAGGCGCTTCCATTAATTGTATCTCCACAGTTACGTTTGTTTATTCTTGCGCCTTTCTTAGCGAATATTCTTTTAATGGGGTTAGTGTACGTATTGGCATTAAGCTACTTCAACCACCTAGTGACGGTTGCGATGGACTACATGCCCGAATGGTTGTCTTTCCTAAACTGGTTTTTCTATATTATCTTTGCCGCTATTACCAGCGTGCTCTTGTTCTATAGCTTTTCAGTCGGTATCAATATCTTGGCGGCGCCATTCATGGCATTTCTGGCGGAAAAAGTAGAAGAAAAACAGACCGGAAAAGTATTCGATGAAGCGCTAACGGGGAAAGTCATATTGGCGATTGTGCTGCGCAGTTTGCAGCGTGAGCTGCAGAAAATCTTATATTTCTTGCCGCGCTTTGTGCTCTTGCTGCTGCTATCATTCATTCCGATTGTAAATGTTATCGCGCCTTTCTTGTTATTGCTCTTCTCGACTTGGATGTTGGCCCTGCAATATATGGACTATGCCTTTGATAACAACAAGGTTCCGTTCCATGAAATGCGGATGGCACTGCGTTCTAAGCCTCTCATGTGCTGGACATTTGGTGCCATTGTCATGGTAAGTTTAGCCATTCCAGTGCTTAACCTATTTATCATGCCGATTGCGGTAGTGGCGGCGACGCTATTATGGATTTCCGTTTTTAGACCGTCCCATGGCGAATACGCTTCTCTTTTAGATCTTTCAAACAAGGCTTAACCATGTCATTAAAAATTCTTGTGGTCGATGATGCATCTTTTACACGCGACCTGATAAAGCGGACGCTGCGCAGGCAGTTCCCAGCCTGCATGGTAGATGAGGCTGTAAATGGCAAGAAAGCCCAACAAATGCTCAGCAAAACCCGTTTTGATATGGTGTTGTGCGATTGGGAAATGCCTGAAATGACAGGGGTTGAATTACTCAAATGGTGTCGTGAACAGCCTAATTATCAAAAAGAGCAAGTGCCGTTCTTAATGATCACCAGCCGAGGCGATAAAAGCCATGTAATTGAAGCGGTGCAATCTGGGGTAACGGATTATTTAGGTAAGCCGTTTTCCAGTGAACAGCTGGTGAATAAGGTCATGTCGGCGGCGAAAAAGCATAATATTGATGGCAAATTAGCTTCGCAAAAAGCACGCCCTGGCAGCGCGTTGGGCTCTGATAGTAGCTCAGCAGCCTCTTTGGACATTCTGCTTGGAGCTGGTAGCAAAACTACTCAAGTGACCCCTAAAGTTACCGCGCCGAGCGTGACTATGAAGGATGTAAAAATTCCCACCATGGTTCGCTTTGAAAATAAGCAATTTCGTTGCATGGTGATTAAGCTTTCTAAACAAGAGGGCACTCTTTTGATAAAGAGTGATGATGTGATCCCTGCCGTATTAGGCCAAGCTGTGCTGGATTTAGAATACCAAGGGCAGATTAATCGCCTAAATTATTATGTTCAGTCTGTGGCGACCACAGAGAAAAAGCACGACTCGACTTTCTTAACCGTCACCCTAGTATTGATTGACCAAGATGACGAAAAAGAAGCGTTTATGAAAAGCTTATTTGAAAGTTTGTAAGCAGAAAATTTGTCGCTAGCTTGCCAGCGATGTAGCAGGGAATAAGTAAGGGCGCTCCATGGAGCGCCCTTATTGTTTAATCAGAGCTCTTAAGCGCTTCTGTATCGCTTTCAAGAGCAAAGGCGTCTGTTCGGATGCGGCTGGCGGGGAAATGGCAGGAGAAGGTGCTGCCGAAGCCTGGCTGGCTACGAATTTGTAGCTTGGCATCGTGGTGTAAAATAACGTGCTTTACAATGGCTAAGCCCAAGCCTGTGCCGCCAGTTTTGGAGCCTCGGCCTTTATCCACACGGAAAAAGCGTTCCGTAAGGCGAGGGATATAACGCGGCTCAATACCCAAACCGGTATCCTGTACCGAAAAGACACCACTAAATTCGTTTGCTTCCCACATTACGGTAATTTCACCACCGTCTGGTGAGTATTTAATTGCATTTACGACCAAGTTCGAGAAGGCACTGTATAGCTCTTTAAAGGAGCCATACAAGCGCGCATCTTCAGGAATATCAAAAGTGAGTTGATGTTGGTCGGTGAGAATCGGCGAAGCCATTTTCTGGATGGCCTGAATCAAATCACTTACTTTAAGCCATTGGTCTACTTCGCGTTTATCATTGCTTTCTAGACGCGAGAGCAGCAGTAGATCTTCTATCAGGTGTTCCATGCGTTCAGATTGATCAGACATATTCACTATGCCTTTTTGCATACTGGCAGGCAAACTGTCTTTAAACATGGAAAGGGTTTCAAGATAGCCTTTAATCACCGTGAGGGGCGTTTTTAACTCGTGAGAAGCGTTGGCCACAAAGTCTTTACGCATTTGTTCTAACAGGTGCAGGCGAGTCACATCACGGATAAAAATCAGGTGATCATTTTTATCATAAAGGGTGGTTTGTATTTCTAAATAAACACCGCTTTTTGCTGGCGATTTAATTACCAGAGGTTCGCCAAAACGCTTTTGGCTAAAGTAACGGAAGAAATCTGGGTTACGTACTATGTTGGTGATGGCTTGGCCGCGATCGACAGGACGCATCAGGCCTAGAAAGTGTGCCGCGGAATTGTTCCACCATTCCAAGTTGCCTTGGTTGTCCGCCATAATAACGCCTTCTTTTAAGGCGGCGGTAGAGCTTTCAATTCGAGTTAAGGCTTGGCGCATACGGCGTTTCGATTTACGTTGCTTTTTCTGCAAGCGATAAACCGAATCAAATACTTCACCCCAGATACCGCTGGTTTCTGGTGGGGCTTTGCGACCAGAGTGGCGCAGCCAATGGTGGAAGGTATAAAGCTGATAAAACTGCCAATATAGGGTGCCGAGAACATACAGCAAAACCACCGCCAACAAATGACCTAAAACTAGGCCAATAGTAATACAGGCGGCGAGGCCAATGAGCCAACGCAGTATGGTGTTACGCCAGATGGTTTTCATGCCGTCCTTTTAGCTGAAAAACGATAACCTGTGCCGCGTACGGTTTGGATCAGGGTGTCATGGGTGTTGCCAATGGCTTTACGTAAACGACGAATATGAACATCGACGGTGCGCTCTTCGACGTAAACATTGCCACCCCACACTTGATCAAGCAGCTGTGCGCGAGAATAAGCTCGTTCTTGGTGAGTCATTAAAAATTTGAGTAAGCGGTACTCGGTTGGCCCCATTTCTAATGGACGGCTACCAATGGTAACGCGCTGACTGATTGGGTCGAGTACTAAACCTTCTACTTCGATCGGCTCATCGACGCCTTGAGGTGTCGCACGGCGCAATACCGCTTTTAAGCGTGCCACCAGTTCACGGGGCGAGAAAGGTTTGGTGATGTAATCGTCCGCACCAACTTCTAATCCTTGAATCTTATTATCTTCTTCGCTTTTTGCGGTCAGCATAATAACGGGGATTTCCGCCGTGGTTGTGTCTTTTTTCAGGCGTCGAGTTAGCTCTATGCCACTGCCGCCAGGCATCATCCAATCGACAAGAATTAGGTCAGGTCGATGGTCAACAATAATTTCATGGGCTTGTTGGCTGTTTTCTGCTTCCAAATACTCGTAGCCGGCCATCTCTAGGGCAACGGCAATCATTTCACGTATGGAAGACTCATCATCAATTATTAATACTTTTTTACCGGTCACAGGATCTATCCTCATCTCAGGAACGGTTTATTAAAACGACCAAATGTGACAATTAGGTTAAAATGTCACATCGTTGCCATATATTCAACAAAATAGCTGCCGATAATGCCTAGGAATAGAGTGTAGCCAACGCGGTTATTGTCTAGGAAGGATTTAAAGCAGGCTTGGCGATCGCGGGTTTTGGATTGCTGAAACTGCTGATAGAAAAGCCAGAGGCAGACCAATAGCGCGACAAAATAAGGCCAATGTTGGGCAGACAAGATACCCACCCAAAACATCAGTGACAGCATCAGGCCTTGCAAACACACAATGACCAATAAATCGTATTGGGCGAAGAGAATGGCGGTTGATTTGATGCCAATTTTTAAATCGTCAGGCCGGTCTGTGATGGCATAGTAGGTGTCGTAAGCTATGGTCCAGAAGCAATTTGCCACAAATAGCATCCACAGTTGTGGGTCCGCAAGATTACCGCCTTGGGCGCTGTAAGCCATTGGAATGGCCCATGAAAATGCCAGCCCTAAGAAGAGTTGCGGTAAATGGGTATAGCGTTTCATGAAAGGGTAAAGTGCGGCTAAGCCTAGACCAA
The DNA here is from genome assembly GCF_052747885.1 of Marinomonas dokdonensis. NCBI lineage: Bacteria > Pseudomonadati > Pseudomonadota > Gammaproteobacteria > Oceanospirillales > Oceanospirillaceae > Marinomonas > Marinomonas dokdonensis. The sequence goes on along the minus strand of NZ_JBRAND010000003.1, from coordinate 103,412 downwards.
CCACAGACAATAAGATGGTTTGTAAATCGGTAAAGAGCACCAATACAAAGCTGAGTAAAGCAAGGCCTGCGAATAAGGCTAAGGCTTCTTTCTCGCTCACCCGGCCCGAGGGCAAAGGACGATTCTTGGTGCGGTCAACATGACCATCGACTTTGCGATCTGCATAATCATTTATTACGCAACCAGCAGAGCGCATGCTAAAAACACCCAATATAAAAATCACGATTAAGGATAAATCGGGGAGGCCGTCTGCAGCGAGCCATAATGCCCATAATGTTGGCCACATCAGTAAAAATGAACCAATGGGACGGTTAAAGCGAGTCAATTCTGCGTAGGCGATGATCTTATTCATAAGTTTTAAATGGCTGCGCTAGATGAGTGATGGTGTCGAAAAATACTTCGTTAACCAGTATACCTTGACCATGCTGCAGAAAAACAGATCGACGTGCCCATAAGGCTTTGTTTTGATTAGGAAATAGATTCTTTGGAAGCTTTGCCACTTCAATTGGGCTGCGTTTTAGAGCCCTATGTTGGAATAAATAGCCGCCGAGCGGTTTGGTCTTTAGATGCTTTACCTGTCGCCAGCGGCCTTTGAGTGCGCTGGCTGGTACCACTGAGCGGGCTAAAATGACGGCTTCACCATCACAATGTAAAACCACAGTGCGGATACGCGTGGCATCCCTAGGGCGTAATTTTAGGCGTTTACGCTCTCTTGGGGTGGCTGTCCCCCAATCGTCTTCCAAAACCTTCACCGTGAGGTGACCAATGCTTTGTAGTTTGGCCGTTAACGAGTCGGCCGTTGTTAGCCAAGGCCACAGCTTAGAGGGTACTGCTTGCTTATTGATGCGATGGCAAGGATACCAGCGATAATCAAATTGTTGGGCTGCGGCTTGATTAAGGATTGTCATGGTGTGCAAGCTTACTGTTTTTTGATGAGGTTCGCCATGATCTGTAAGTAGGCACTGGATTCTAATAATTGCTGGTAAGCTTTTTGCGTATCAGCAGGAGTCAAACCTAGATCATTCAATAGTGCTGATGGTACTTCTTGCTGTCGATAAACTCGCTGGGCAAGGTGTAATAATTTGGTTAAAGGCGCGTGATCACCTTGATATTCGGGTTGAGTGCTGTAGCGAATAGCGGTGCAAACATTGTCCGGTAGTTGCCACTGCTTAAATTGGCGAAAAGCCAATTGTTGCTGAGTAAAACCTAGGGCAAACATCTCTATCATGTCAGCAGGCAAGTGGGGGTTGGCTTCATGTTGTCGTGATAAGGCAGAAAAATAGGGAGGTAGTACTGCCCCGAGAATCAAATAGCCAAAATTATGCAGTAAGCCTGCTAGGTAGGCATGGCCCTTTTGAGGGCGACGTTCTGGGGACACTCTCTGCACAAGTAAGTCCATGAGAATGGCATGGGAAACCGCATCAAGCCAGAATTCTTGGAAATGACGCGGGCCGTTTTTGGGGGGCTCAATTGAAGCCCCCATGGACAAACCTAGGGCAAGGTTGAGCACCATATCAAAACCCACAATGCGAATAATTGCATCGTCAATAGAGTCGACTTTATTGTTAGTGCCGTAATAGGGGGATGAGGCCCAGCTCATGACTTGCGCCGCTAAGCTTGGATCCAAGTTAATGATTTTACACAGCTCTTCCGCATCGGCGTTGGGGTTAGCGCAGAGCTGAATAATACGTCGACAGGTGGCCGACAAAGCTGGCATTTCTAGCGTTTCTTCTAATCGTTGAGTAACACGAGTCGCTTTAAATTCCCCTAGAGCTTGGCGCAATTGTTGCTCATCGTCTTTGTGGTGAGCAACCGGCTGTGGTACACGGCCAAGCTCGATACAAAAGTCATCAATATAGTTCAATGGCCCCGCAAAGCGTTGTTTGAGCGCGTCGCTGCTGATGGTTTCATAGCCATTCCCAGCAGAGTTTTGAATGGCCAATAAGTCAAACTGAAAGACTTCTTGGTCGATCAGGGTTTGAGTATTGGGCTTCAAGCGATTGTTATCTTGCTCGCGACGATGGTAAATAGGGCGGAAGCGGCGTTGTGTGGCACTGAAAACCGCCTCTAAATTCAGTAAGCGTGTTTCGGGGAAAATAACTTGAATACGGCCGTTTTTATCTGAAAAGTGTACGATTCGCAGTTTTTGCGCAGCAGAGCTTGGTAAATCATGGCTCATATTAAGAAGTCCAATATCCTTATACGGTAAAAAGTGCGTACAGCTAAACGCAAAAAAGCCTCACCATAGGTGAGGCTTTTTAATATAACACGAAAACACGAAAGATTAGTGATTCAAGATTTGGCTCAAGAACAATTGTGTACGGTCATGTTGTGGATTTTCGAAGAATTCGTTTGGCTCATTAGCCTCAACGATTTCACCCGCATCCATGAAGACTACACGGTCGGCCACGGTTTTCGCGAAGCCCATTTCGTGGGTTACACAAACCATGGTCATACCTTCGTCAGCCAACTGAACCATAACATCCAGTACTTCTTTGATCATCTCAGGGTCAAGTGCAGAAGTCGGCTCATCGAATAGCATGATGCGTGGTTTCATACACAAGCCACGGGCAATCGCTACACGTTGTTGCTGACCACCAGAAAGCTGACCTGGGAACTTCATTGCTTGGTTGGCGATCTTTACACGCTCCAAGTAATGCATAGCCATTTCTTCAGCTTCTTTCTTCGGCATTTTACGCACCCAAATAGGTGCTAGCGTCAGGTTTTCTAGGATCGTAAGGTGCGGAAACAAGTTGAAGTGCTGGAAAACCATGCCCACGTCCTTACGGATCGCTTCGATGTTTTTCAAGTTATCGTTCATCTCGATACCATCAACGATGATAGAACCTTTTTGGTGCTCTTCTAGACGGTTGATACAGCGCGTCATGGTGGACTTACCGGAACCGGAAGGACCACAGACAACGATACGTTCGCCTTTTTTAATACTGAAGTTGATGTTCTTCAATACATGAAAATCACCGTACCATTTGTTGACATCGTTAAACTCGATGATTGCGTCTTCACCCGGCTCAAGTTGGGCAAGTGCCATATTTCTGTCTGTCATTGTATTGACCTCAAATTCTTAACTAATTGCGCTTATGTCCGGTTTCTAATTTACGCTCGATCGCCATACTGTAACGTGACATACCGAAGCAAATAGCCCAATAAATGAATCCGGCAAATGCATAACCTTCAACGGTTGTACCTAGCCAGTTGGCATCGTGGTTGGCTAATTGGATAATGCCCAAGAAGTCGAACATACCAACGATATAAACCAGAGTCGTATCTTTAAATAGACCGATGAAAGTGTTTACGATACCAGGAATAACCAGTTTCAAAGCCTGTGGCAGGATAACCAATACCATTGACTGCCAGTAGGTTAAGCCCATGGCGTCAGCCGCTTCGTACTGACCCTTAGGAATCGCTTGCAAACCACCACGAATTACCTCTGCCATATAAGCTGCAGAGAATAGCGTGATACCGATCAATACCCTAAGTAACTTGTTGAAGTTCAAACCTTCTGGCAAGAACAATGGAATCATTACAGACGCCATAAACAAGATAGTAATCAAAGGAACCGCACGGATGGTTTCAATGAATACAACACATACGGATTTGGCAACCGGCATGTTTGAACGACGGCCTAGAGCCAGCAAAACACCCAGTGGGAAAGACGCCACAATACCTATGATACCGAGCAACATGGTTAGGAATAATCCACCCCACAAAGAAGTCTCAACTGCTTCCAAACCGAATACACCACCTGCGAACAGGATGTAAGCGATAACTGGGTATACCACAATGATAGCGATAGATAGGTAAAGTTTATTAACGGCTTTCACCGCAAAAGCACCGATCATAACCACTAAAAGAATAGTGGCGAGGTTAATACGCCAAGTTTCTTCAGGTGGATACAGTCCATACATGAACTGGTCGAAACGTGCGCCGATAAAGGCCCAACATGCACCGCCCGGCGCACAGTCTGCTTTAGATGCACCTTCCCAGGTAGCGTTGACCAAGCCCCATTCCACCATAGGTGGAATCAGTAAATACAAGATGTAAAAGCTGAAAAGCGTCAAAAAGATATTCAGTGGGGACGACAATAAGTTTTGACGTACCCAAGCCACAGCACCCACCGAGTTAACCGGTGGTGGAAGGCTGGGTGATGGTTTAAATTCAATAGCCATGTTTAGCCTCCTAGCGCTCCATTAATGACATTTTCTTGTTGTACCAGTTCATGAACATAGAGATAGATAAACTCAATGTTCCGTAAACCAACATACAAAGACCAATTGTTTCAATCGCTTGACCGGTTTGGTTCAGGGTTGTACCCATGACCACGGCAACCAATTCTGGGTAAGCAATCGCCGCACCCAATGAGGAGTTCTTTGCAAGGTTCAAGTATTGGCTGGTCAGTGGTGGAATGATGACTCGTAGAGCTTGTGGTAATACGATCAAGCGTTGTGTCAAACCATCTTTAAGTCCAAGTGAACGAGCGGCTTCTGTTTGTCCCCAGTTGACGGACAAAATACCAGCACGGACGATCTCCGCAATAAACGAGCCCGTATAAGTAGAAAGTGCCACCAAAACTGCGACAAATTCAGGCGGTAACACCATACCACCAGTCACGTTGAAGCGACTCTTCTGTGGTAGGTCAAACTCAATAGGGAAACCGGATACTGCGAGGGCAAGGAAGGTAACAACTATAATTGTGCCTAAAGATGCCCAGTAAGCTGGGAACCACACACCGGTTCTTGTTTGGCGTTTTTTCGCCCAAATAATGATGCCGATAGAAGCAACGATAGACAGAATGAATCCTGCAATCACTACCCCGAAACCGTCTTGAGTAATTGGGTTTGGTGAGTAGATTCCTCGTTTGTTTAATAGGAAGTCGGCAAATTCGTAGCTGTTTCTTGGCGCAGGTAGAGCGGCCAATACCGCGAAGTACCAGAAGAACATTTGTAGTAACAGAGGAATGTTACGCAATGTCTCTATGTATACCGTTGCTAATCTAGCCACTAACCAGTTGTTGGATAGACGTGCTAGACCCATGATCACGCCAATGATAGTGGCTAACACTATACCCATTAGGGAGATAACAAAGGTATTGATCAGGGCAACAACGAAAGCTCGACCATAAGTGTCGGCTTCTGTGTACTCAATTAGGTGGATTAGAACTGGGAAACCCGCTGGCTCGTTTAAAAATGAAAAACCAGTAGAAATCCCGCGATTGGCTAGGTTGGCTTGTAAGTTACTAAATAGGTAATAACCCACGAAAACCACGATAACCAGCAGCACAATTTGAAAGACTAAGGCACGGGTGCCGGCATCATTCAATAGGCTGTTATTGCTAGAAGTAGTTTTATCGCTCATCTTAGTTCAGGCAATGGAATGCTCGTCAGATGTGGTAGAAAGGGGGGAGAAACTCAGCGGCAGATGCGCCGCTGAGTAAATACCCGAAGCAGGTGCTATAGGTAGGTATTTATTAACGTACTGGTGGCGCGTACATTACACCGCCTTCAGTCCATAGGTTGTTGATACCACGTGGTAGACCAACTGGAGTTTCTGGACCAACGTTACGCTCAAATACTTCACCGTAGTTACCTACTTGTGCGATTACGTTGTAAGCCCAATCAGCAGGTAGACCAAGTTGAGCACCCATGTCACCTTCAGCACCTAGTAGACGCTTGATGCCTGGATCAGTTGTTTCGCTTTTGATTTTCGCAACGTTTGCAGAAGAAATACCCATTTCTTCAGCGTTAACCTGTACGAACATTGCCCAAGTTACAATATCTTTCCACTGGTTGTCGCCGTGACGAACAACAGGGCCTAGAGGCTCTTTAGAAATTGTTTCTGGAAGGATCATGTGTGCGCTTGGATCAGAAAGCTTAGAACGGTGAGCGGCAAGACCTGATTTATCCGTAGTGAATACGTCACAACGGCCAGAAGCGTAAGCCGCTAGGGCTTCGTCAGCTTTCTGTACGATTACTGGAACGTAAGACAGTTGGTGCTTACGGAAGAAGTCAGCCATGTTCAATTCAGTAGTTGTACCTTGCTCAGTACAAACTGTTGCACCGTCAAGATCCAAAGCAGACTCTACACCAAGATCTTTACGAGCCATGAAACCTTGACCGTCGTAGAAGTTTACAGCTGTGAAGTCTAGACCTAGAGAAGAGTCACGAGTGTAAGTCCAAGTAGTGTTACGAGAAAGAACGTCAATTTCACCAGACTGTAGGGCAGTGAAACGCTCTTTAGCAGAAAGAGGAGTGAATTTAACTTTTTGAGCATCGCCAAATACAGCGGCTGCAGCAGCACGACATGCATCAACATCGATACCAGTCCAGTTACCAGCGTCATCAGCGTTGGAGAAACCTGGAACACCCTGACTTACACCACACTGGATAAAGCCTTTAGATTTAACGTCATCAAGAGTACCAGCGGTTGCTGCAGTACTAATAGTGGCAGCGATTGCTGCTGTTGAAAGTAGTTTACCAACGTTAGATTTCATTTATAGAGCCTCCCAGGCGTTTTATATACATGTTGTTATCTTGTTTGTATTTAAATAGAGCTTTTAAATCTCTAAAAATTACTAAGCAAGAATGTTGCCAACATTTAGTTATTCTTTTTTTTGTGTGTATATGCAGCACAATCCTCTAAAAGGATGTCGCATGACCTAATAGAATTACTCTTTAGGCTCATAGTCAAGTAGAAAATTTTGTTAAAGATGCTTGATTTGGATACTTTTTAAGCGTTTTCACTGGTTATTTACTGTCTAAGCAATGCAAATAATCATGACGCTTTTATAAGTAAGCCTTATGAAGAAAGGGCTTGAGTGGAATCACAGAATAAAACGCACCATATTAGTGTGTCAATTTGTAAAATGCCTAAAAAAATAACTTTTTTGTCTTTTGTGCTTTGTTTCGGTGCATCTAATGGGCCGTTATTGTAATTGCCACAAGATCATACAAAAGGGTTTCCCACAAAATAGAGTCTACATGCTAGAATCAAAAATCCCTTGAAGCAGTAAAAGGAGGCCATGCCTAATGGAAAACTCTACAAAGCCGCTTGATCGTCTCGACAAAAAGATTCTTCGAGAGCTACAGATTAACGGTCGTTTATCGAATGTTGAATTGGCGAGTCGAGTCGGCTTGAGTGCAACACCTTGTTTAGAGCGTGTTAGACGTTTGGAACGAAATGGTTACATCACTGGCTATTGTGCCTTAGTAAACCCGAAAAAAGTGGATGCTGGGTTGCTCGTATTTGTAGAAGTACGATTGAAGACCACATCACCAGAAGGCTTCAATGAATTTAAAGCTGGGGTCTCTGAAGTCCCTGAAATACTTGAATGTCATCTAATTGCCGGGGATTTTGAGTATTTATTAAAAGCTAGGGTGTCCAATATGGATGCGTATCGTCAGCTATTGGGTGAAACCTTGCTTACGCTGCCTCATGTAAGAGAGTCCCGTACTTATGTCGCCATGGAAGAGGTTAAAAACACCACAGTGGTGAATATACCTTAATACCTGCTGGAATTGCTGATAGGGAGAATAGAGTGGGGAATAAAGCCAATGTGGAGTCGGCTTTATTCCCCATTTTTTTGATCGCTAAGCTGCTGAAGCAGACGATCCAATACTTTTGGCCCCATGCCTTTAACATTTAGAACCGCTTTTATACTTTTAAACGGCCTTTCTGCGATTAACTTTTCCAAAACCTTTTTATGAATGCTTTTAAGGCCTCTAAGCTGGGCTTTTTTGGCTTGGTTAATGAGGGATAAGTCGTCGCAGCCAGCTTTTGAGTTTTTTTTTACCGAAGGCTTGTCGCTCGGTGAAGCCGAGGCTGGCCTTTCACCTACAGTAGAAGCTTCTACTGTAGGGGCTTCTGCTTGCTGTACATCTTGCTCAGACAATGGCGTTAGTTGGTCGGTAGCTACATCGCCTGAGGTGGTTTCGACAACTGCCGACTCAATAGTGCTAGTGACAACTTCCGTAACAGGGTGAGCCCTTGTTAGGTCGGTCTCATAAGGCACTTCAAAATAAGCGCTGTCACATAAAGTGTAGGCTTGGCCATCCCATTCGTTAATCTGCAGTATGAACTGCCAAACCCCAGCAGGTGGTTCTTCAAAGATCAGATCGTACTCACATTGGGCTAATTCACATTGACCAGCAAGCTCCCCAATGGTGGTGGAGGCCATACGGTACTCATGAAGTTGCCCTGTGTTTTGGCTTAACGCGCAAAGCTGAACCTGTAGCGTGCCACTTAGGTTGTCTGAAGGGCGATTGCTCTTGATTTGATCAATAGAGATAACGACCCGATCACCCGTAATACGGTAGCCGCAGCCATTCATGGAAATATTAGAGAATTGTTGTGCTTGTTCTTCAGAGCTGTACATAGCTAACCCACTTAATTATTAACCAGCTATAGAGGCTTATTTCACGGTGAATTTTTGACCATATTTTAAGCAGACGCAAGCAATAAAGGGATTATTTGTTAGTGCAATGGCAATTGTTTAAGGCTAAACGTTTAAATATTGGCTATGGTTTGGCAACCAGCGGCTAAGCAATGGTGAAATGTGATCGGGTTGATGTTGATAAAGCCAAGTGGCAGCTTTCTGCACGTCATCTAATAAGGCTTTGTCTCGCTGTAAATCTGCCACTTTAAATTCCCATAAACCCGTTTGGCGAGAGCCTAATAATTCACCGGGGCCACGTAACTCCAAGTCTTTCTCGGCTATTTTAAAACCGTCACTGGTTTCTCGCATAGTGGACAACCTTTCTTTGCCTTGTTGGCCTAGAGGCGCTTTATACAATAGAACACAGTGGCTGGCAGTTTGCCCACGACCCACTCGACCACGCAATTGGTGAAGTTGAGCCAAGCCTAAACGTTCGGGGTTCTCGATCACCATCAAGCTGGCATTGGGCACATCTACCCCAACTTCTATCACAGTAGTCGCGACGAGAAGCTGGATCTCTCCGGCTTTGAAACGCGCCATAATGTCGGCTTTCTCTTGGGCCTTTAAGCGGCCATGCACCAAACCAATGGCCAAGTTGCTGAGTTGCTCTTGTAATAGCACCGCAGCATCCTCAGCGGCTTGGCATTGCAAGGCCTCAGATTCTTCGATCAGGGTACATACCCAATAGGCTTGTTTGCCTTCTTCGCAGGCGCTCTTTACTCGACTAATGACCTCTTGGCGACGCTGATCGGACACCACAATGGTGTTGACTGGGGTGCGACCGGGAGGCAGCTCGTCAATGATCGAGCAGTCCAAGTCCGCATAGGCTGACATGGCTAGGGTACGAGGAATCGGCGTGGCGGTCATAATCAGCTGGTGGGGTTGATAACCATTTTTCAGACCCTTTTCGCGCAGAGCCATGCGTTGGTGTACACCAAATCTATGCTGTTCATCTATGATCGCCAGAGCCAAGCGGTCAAACTCGATGCTCTCTTGGAACAAGGCATGAGTTCCCACGACGATTTCTGCGGCGCCAGAGGTAATATCTTCAAGCTCCTTGGCTCGGGCTTTGCCCTTGAGTTTGCCTGTCATCCAAGCGACCTTTAAGCCTAGTGGTTCAAACCATTGGGTGAAATTGCGATAGTGTTGTTCCGCGAGAATTTCCGTAGGCGCCATAATCGCCACCTGAAAACCTGCTTGTACCACGCTGGCTGCGGCGAGCGCTGCGACTAAGGTTTTCCCTGAACCGACGTCTCCTTGCACTAGGCGTAACATGGGTTGGCCTGTATTGAGATCTTTAAGAATCTCGCCAAACACTCGCTGTTGTGCCCCTGTGGGAGAGAATGGCAGCTGAGCCAATAGCGCTTGGCTAAGATCACCCGCTTCGGGCACCAGGATCGCATTGTCTTGTTTCGCTTGTACTCGCTTACCAATTAACGACAGCTGGTGAGCCATCAGCTCTTCGAAGGACAAACGATATTGGGCAGGATGGCTGCCAGCTTTTAACTGTTCGAGATTCACATCGCGCCATGGGTGATGCAGAAACTCGATGGCTTCCTTAAGAGAGGGCAAACTAAACTGCTGGCGCAAAGTCTCTGGCAGCCACTCTTGTAAATTATGATCAGTGAGGCGTTCTAACGCTTGGTCACACAAAGAGCGAATCTTGGTTTGCGTGAGACCCTCGGTAAGAGGGTAAATAGGAGTGAGCAGAGCCGACTCTAAAGGGGGCTCTTGTTCGCTGATCACGCTGTATTCTGGATGGTAGATTTCAAAGCCAGTGCTGCCGCGGCGAATTTCGCCAAAGCAACGTAAGCGTTTGCCATTTTCTAGTTGCTTCTTTTGTGCTGCCGAAAAGTGAAAGAAACGTAAATGCAAAGACCCCGAAGGGTCTTTTAATCGGCATATCAGGCTGCGGCGTTTGCCCATTTTAATTTCACAGCCGGTCACTTCGCCTTCTATGACGGCTTCGTCACCAAAACGTAGCTGGCCGATTGGCACCACGCGGGTACGGTCTTGGTAGCGAATCGGCAGATGGAACAACAAGTCTTGAACCGTGTGCAGGTGCAGCTTAGCCAGCTTTTCAGCCATGGCTAAACCTACCCCTTTTAGTTCCCTAATGTCTTGTGTATCCAGACCATCAATCATAAGGATTAGAGATCAAGTTTCTTACAAGCATCGCGGATAGACTGGCTTACGGCTTCTATGGCTTTCGGACGAGGGAAGCTAGCACGCCAAGCCAGTGCCACAGTTCGTCGAGGTGCTGGTTGCGCAAAAGGACGTACATCCAAAAGCGAGCGATCAATGTTGGTGACCGCGGACTTTGGCAATACGGTAACGCCCAGACCAGAAGCCACCATGTAACGAATCGTCTCAAGGGAGCTGCCATTGACTATGGTACGGCCATCGCTAAATTCGGCTTCATTAATCAATGGGCAAGCTTCCAATACTTGCTCGCTGAAACAGTGCCCTTTCCCCAGTAGTAACAGGTTGTCTGTGGTCAGTTGATCCGTTTGAATCTCATCCAGTTGAGCCCAAGCATGGCCTTTTTGCATAAGCACCACGAACTCTTCTTCATAGATAGGCTGAGTGACTACATCGGGTTCATGGAAGGGCAGTGCGACTATGATGGCATCAAGCTCACCGTTACGCAGTTTGGGGCGCAAGTTCTCGGTGAGGTCTTCTTCAATGATAAGCGGCATGCCAGAGGTAATCTGCTGCAAGGCTGGAATCATAAAAGGAAACAGGTAGGGGGCGATGGTAAAAATCGCGCCAACTTTGAGTGGGCCTTTTAGTTGATTTTGACCAGAAGAGGCCAGCTCTTTGATCATATTCGCTTGCTCTAACACTCGTTTCGCTTGCGCAATAATTTGAGTGCCGATAGGGGTGATGTAAACCGCGCTTTTGCTGCGCTCAAAAATCGCTGCGCCGAGTTCTTCTTCAAGTTTTTTAACGGCGACGCTCAGCGTTGGCTGGGATACATAGCTGCGTTCCGCTGCTCGGCCAAAATGCTTTTCTTCCGCCAGCATTACTATGTATTTCAATTCGGTCAACGTCATAGGACACCTCGTAAATGCACAGAAAATTCATTGCTAATAACTATGATAATAGAATAGCTGATAAAGTATACTCGATCACAGTTTTTTCTTTATTGGCACAATATAGCAACAACCTGCTGTGTTGTGATTGAGAGGTGTTGGATGGCAAAGGTACTCATTGCTGGGTGTGGTGATTTAGGCTCTGGTGTCGCGGAACAGCTAGTGAGTCAGGGGCATCAAGTGATTGGCATTCGTCGTGAAGGGCAAGAATTTCCTCAAGGCGTGGAAGGCATCACAGCAGACTTATTAAGCCTAGACCCAAACCGCTTGCCGGATGTGCAGGCTATTTTCTTGATCATGACCCCTCAAGGCCGTACGGAACAGGCTTATCGTTTGGCTTATTTAGATACCGCAAAAGTTCTTGTACATCGTTACCAAGATCAAGCGGGCTCGAAGCCGCAGGTGCTTTTTGTTTCCAGTACCAGTGTCTATGGACAAAGCGATGGGGCTTGGATCGATGAAAGTAGCTCAGTTATGCCTCTAAGTGCGACAGCCAAGGTGCTGGTGGAAGCTGAGCAGCTTCTGGCCGAAGCATTACCTAGCGTAGCGGTGCGTTGTTCGGGTATTTATGGTCCAGGGCGCTTTCGTATGCTGGATAAAGTGCAAAGTGCGGTGGACTGGTCTCATAATAGTTGGACGAATCGAGTGCATCGAGACGATGTTGTGGCAGGGTTAAGCTTGTTGGCCCAGCGGGCATTGCAAGGAGCCTCTTTACCGCCTCATGTGATCATCACGGACCAAACCCCTGTGTCGATGTGGGAAGTGAAGCTTTGGTTAGCGACTCAATTAGGCGTACCCCCAGCGGTCAGTGAGATTGCACATTTTACGCCAAGCTCTGGTAAACGTATTTATGCGCAGTACTTGTTATCCCAAGGCTGGCAGCCTCAATACCCAAGCTATGTATCGGGTTATCAGCAGATTCTTCGTGACTATTTGACTTTGCGCCCATAAAAAAAGAGACCTAGGTCTCTTTTTTTATAAGGAATGTTGAGAGGACTAAATTAGTCTTCTAACACCATGATACCTTCAATTTCTACTTGAACATTCTTCGGCAAAGCACGTACACCCATGGCTGCACGAGCAGGGTAAGGTTCTTTGAAGAATTGTGTCATCACTTCGTTTACCGTGGCAAAGTTGCCAAGGTCAGTCATGAAGATATTAAGTTTAACGATGTTTTCCAAAGAGCCACCAGCGGCTTCACAAACAGCTTGTAGGTTTTTGAAAACCTGAGTTGTTTGCTCAACAACGTCTTCGCTGATAATTTCCATTGTTTCAGGAACCAAAGGAATTTGGCCGGATAAATATACTGTGTTGCCAGCACGAACGGCTTGAGAGTATGGACCAATAGCGGCCGGTGCATTTTCAGTATGAATAACTTGCTTAGACATAGTCATGATTCCAATTCAAAAGGTAAGAAAACAAAAAAGCGTGAAAACGCTTTCCAACAAATTATAAAAATTAGCGACCAACAATGGTTTCGCGAGTGACTTTTTCCACACAACGGACGGCTTTAATACGGCGCATAACATCAGCTAAGCCAACTCGGCTGGAAATTGTAATACTCAGTCTTAAACGACTCACGCGGCCACGCTCAATGATGTCCAAATTCGATACTTGGAAATCGGTGTCACTGATAGAACTGGCGATCTTAGCCACGGCACCGCGTTCATTGATGTAGCTTACAATGAGGCTAATCTCTAATTCTTCTTCAATCTCTTTGCCCCAAGACATGCGTATAAAGCGCTCAGGGTTAGACAAATGATCCTGAATATTTGGGCAATTTACATGGTGAATAATGATGCCCTTATCCACTTGAACATAGCCGACGATAGGGTCACCAGGAATTGGCGCACAGCATTTCGCGTAGGAAATGAGCATGCCTTCCGAACCATTCACCTTAAAGGATTTTGGTGTGATTAACGTATCTTCATCAACATTCGGGAAAAGCTCACGGGCAACCAAATAGCCCACGTGACGGCCTTTGCCGATGGATTCAAGCAAGTCATCCATTGAGGCCAACTGATGATTCTGTAGTACCGAGTCAATTTGCTCAGGGGTTAAATCATCCATGTTGGATTTAAAGGCATTTAACGAGCGAGTCAGCAAGCGATGGCCAATAGAAATGGCGTTTTCTCTTTGCTTGTCTTTTAGGTAATGGCGAATATTAGTGCGTGCCTTACCGGTAATCGCGAAACTAAGCCAAGCCACATTGGGCTGAGCATTCTTCGCGGTAATAATTTCGACGGTTTGACCACTTTCTAACTGCGTACTCAATGGCGCTAAGCGGCGGTTGATACGACAGGAAATACAAGTGTTACCGATTTCGGTGTGCACGCCATAAGCGAAGTCGACTGGCGTGGCGCCAGAAGGCAATTCGATAATTTCACCGTTCGGTGTAAAGACATACACCTCATCAGGGAAAAGGTCGCTTTTCACTTCGTCTACGAACTCAACAGGGTTGCGCGCTTTTTGCTGCATTTCCAGCAAGCTTTGAACCCATTTGGTTGCTCTATCATGGTTGCTTGGGGAATTGGATGGACCATTCACCTTGTAAGCCCAGTGCGCGGCGATACCGTTATTGGCCACCAAATCCATTTCTTCCGTACGGATTTGTACTTCCATTGGAATGCCGTTGGTGCCTAACACTGTGGTGTGCAAAGACTGATAGCCATTGGATTTTGGTACAGCGATGTAGTCTTTGAAACGACCTTCGATTGGCTTAAATAAAGAGTGAATCACGCCAAGAATTCGATAACAGCTATCGTGACGGTCGGTCACGATACGAACACCCATCACATCCATGATTTCATCCAAAGAACGGCGCTTTTTGTCCATTTTTTGGTAAATACTGTAGATGTGTTTTTCACGCACACTGATGGCAGCTTCTATATAGTCAGCAGCCAGTTCGGCACGGATTGTATCTTCAAGTTTTTGGGTGTCTTTAATGCGTTGTTGGCCATATTTTTTATGGATGGCCTTTTGTAACATGCGGGCCCGCATTGGGTAGTAGGCTTGGAAGGCGAGGGACTCTAGATCAACACGAACGGTATACATGCCCAAGCGGTTAGCGATAGGGGCATAAATATCGAGAGTTTCGCGGGCTATTCGTCGCTTCTTGTGAGCGGGCATAGCATCCAAGGTACGCATGTTGTGCAAGCGGTCGGCAAGTTTTACCAGAATGACGCGAATATCATCGGCCATGGCCATGGCCATTTTCTGGAAGTTATGGGCTTGTTTCTCGACTTGGCTATTAAACTCTAGGTGGGTCAGCTTACTCACACCATCCACTAGGCTGGCAACCCCTGCGCCAAATTGCTTAGTGAGCGCTTCACGGCTAATGCCGGTGTCTTCGATCACATCGTGTAGCAAGGCTGCGGTTAGACCGTCGCAGTCCATGCGTAATCCCGCAAGAATTTCGGCAACTGCTAGAGGGTGAGTGACGTAGGGCTCGCCACTTTTACGACGTTGACCGTCGTGAGCTTGTTCTGCGTAATAATAAGCTCGCTTTACCTGAGCAACTTGCTCGATAGGTAAATACTGACTTAGGGTTTCGGCTAAATCTTCAATGGTGTACATCGCTCACCTCACAACAGCAAGTAGGAAGCGCGACAACAGTGGCATGAGCGACACCATCAAAATTAAAACTCGTGAACAGGCTGTTTTTGCTGATCAACGTTTTCTGCGTTGATTAGATTCTCAGCAATTTCACGAAGGGCAACAACGGTAACTTTATCGTCTTCGTATGGTACTTTTGCTTCTTCACCACCAGTCGCTAGTTGACGAGCGCGTTTAGACGCCACCATCACTAGTTCAAAGCGGTTATCAACGTTTTCTAAGCAATCTTCTACTGTAACTCGAGCCATTTTGACCTCTATAATCGATTATCTGTTTTGCAAAGTGTAATTCTACTTAACGGGTTCTCATAATGACAAGAGATCATTGATAAGATTGTTGTGTTTTTGTTGCATAACCGGTGTTTTGTTACGCATTGCTTGGAAAATACCGGCCATTTGCGATAACGCTGTATCAAACTCGTCATTAATGATGACGAAATCGTATTCATGGTAGTGCGACATTTCACTGATTGCCTTGTCCATACGACGTTTGATGACATCTTCCGAGTCAGTTCCACGACCATTGAGGCGAAGTTCTAAATCCTTTAAAGAAGGCGGCAAAATGAAGATACCAATGGCCTCTGGGTATAGCTGACGGACTTGTCTCGCCCCTTGCCAATCAATTTCTAAAATAACATCCAAGCCTTGTTCCAGCATGCCGAAAATTGAGGCCTTGGAAGTACCATAGTAATTATCGAACACTTGAGCATGCTCAAAAAACTCATCTTCGGCAATCATATCCAGAAAAGACTCAGGGTCGGTGAAGTAATATTCACGGCCATGCTCTTCGCCTTGTCGCGGCGCTCTGGTGGTGTGGGAAATGGAAATACGGACTTGTTCGTCCTGTTTCAGTAACGCCTTATATAAGGTTGATTTTCCTGCCCCAGAGGGAGCCGAAAGAATAAATAAATTGCCAGTATGTTTATCCATAAGGAGCCAATATTCCGCACATTAGAGTCTGTTAAAAATTACCATGAGTGTAACACAACCCACCGGCTATTTGGCGACTCAGTATTAGGGGGGTTGTAGAAGCTAATGTTAGTGATAAGTGGGTTATTTATTGCGCATAGCACTTAATTCTAAGTAGGTGCAGGTTTGGTTGCGGCCCTGCTCTTTGGCGAGATACAGGGCTTGATCGGCTAGATCAATGGTGTGCTCAAGGTTGGGCTGCTGTTTATCCATCAAGGCCAAGCCAATACTGATAGTGAAGGCAACTTCTTCATTGTTATCCGTGACCACTAGAGCTTCTTCGATATTGCGACGGATACGTTCTACAAAGGCTTTGGCATCCTGTAGAGAGGTTTTGGGGATGAAAATGATAAATTCTTCGCCACCAAATCGAGCGGGTAAATCTTCTAAACGGCATTGGGTTCGCAACTCTTCGGCCAATCGCACAATGACTTTGTCACCCATACTGTGACCATAGTTGTCGTTGACCTTTTTAAAGAAATCTATATCCATGAGGGCAACACAAATTGGGCGCTCAGTGTATTTCTCCTGAGCCATCAACTGGTTAGTGGTGTCTGTGAAGGCTCGTCGGTTAAAGAGCTTAGTCAGTGGGTC
Source organism: Marinomonas dokdonensis (assembly GCF_052747885.1). Taxonomy (NCBI): domain Bacteria; kingdom Pseudomonadati; phylum Pseudomonadota; class Gammaproteobacteria; order Oceanospirillales; family Oceanospirillaceae; genus Marinomonas; species Marinomonas dokdonensis. Next base: position 86,691 of record NZ_JBRAND010000003.1, on the reverse strand, counting down.
GGTGGCGGCTAATTGCTCTAACGCGGCTTGCTCGTCTTTGGCTTTTTGCAAGAGACGAATTCGGAAAGAAATGATCAAGGCTAAGATTAGCGCTTCTAGCAGAATACCAATGCTCGCGGCATGACTGGTGAAATAATTAAAGGGCACCTTACCATTAAAAAATAATACGGATACCACACCAAAGCCGATAAACAGGCCATGCCCCAGTAGAAAATACGGGGCGATAGGGTGTTTACGTATTAGCATAGATAAACAAACAGTAAGACTGACTAGCATCATCAGTGCAACTAAGACGGAGGTTGTATTGAGCGCAGCGTGCAGATCGAACAGACCGTACATCAAGTTTACCGCGATAATCATACCTGTTATTAACAGCGCCCGGTGTTCGATCGGATAGTGCTTTTTCGTCTCGAAAATACGCGCCATGAAAAGCAGTAGAAAGATCGGCATCAAGTTTAAGCTTAAAATTGCATTGTGAGACGCAGGCCCATAGATGTTGAATACATCTGCAACAAAGCCAAAAGTCTGACCTATCCAGACCCCCGCGGTGATCAGGTAACAAGCGTAATATAAGTGCTCAACAAATCGTGATGAAAAGAACAAGAACAAATTATAAATGGCAAGTGCGAGTAGCATGCCAATAATAATGGAGATATCGGTGTAAAGACCGGTCAGCGCTCGTTTGGATTGCTCTTCATCATAAAGTTTAATGCTAAACCATTGGCTAACGTACATGACACTTTTTAGATAAATGGTGACTTGCTGATTGGCAGGGATTTCAATATCAAAAACCGCATTGCCTCGATACATCCAAGGCTGATCACCTTGTTTGCTATAATCGATGGCCTTTTGTTGTGGTGCTTGGCCTTCTCTTACTTCAAACAAGACTAACTCGCTATTGTTATAGGCATAAGGGAAGTGTAAGTAGACGGTTTTATCTTTAGTGCTTGAGTTGGATAAGGGGACTTTTATCCAAGCGACATGTGGCTTCATACCCAAGGTAAGGTTATTAGGGGAGGGTGTGAAAACCTGCTGTTGGATTGTCTCAAAATCCATTTTTTCAGAGACGTCGATATAATGTTCTATCTCAAAATGCTCTAGCTTTAATGGAGCATCCGATATTTCGTAGGCAGTTAGGTTTGTGCTATAGGCTTGCAGCGAAATTAAACTCAATAAAATGACTAACAGACTGGAAAAGCAATGCTTCACTGTCATGCTCTTTTCCTTTTTAAAAATGCTACAAATATAACGCCACAATACAATAAAAAAGCCTAAAAATGAAATTGCTAAAGGTGTTTTGGTGACCAAAACTCAGTGCTATGTTCGCCTTTTAATCGCTGAGAATGTTGCTCAAAATGGAAAAAATAAATGTCCGTCATTTGGAAGGGTAGGAGAAACTATTGAACTCAACGTTACTCAAAAAAGTGCGTCAATGCTCACTCTGTGAAGCCGACTTGCCACTTGGGGCTCGGCCTGTGATACAGCATCATCCTCAGGCACGAATTCTGATCGCTGGGCAAGCGCCGGGGTTAAAAGTGCATGAGTCTGGCCTGCCCTTTGATGATGCCAGTGGCGAAAGGCTAAGGGCATGGCTTGGGGTCTCTCGGGAATATTTTTATGATGCTACCAAGTTTGCCATCTTGCCCATGGGGTTTTGTTACCCAGGGCGTGGAGCCTCGGGAGATTTACCACCCAGATCAGAGTGCGCCCCAGCTTGGCGTGAAGCTTTATTGGCAGAATTGAGTAATATTCAGCTCACCCTAGTGCTAGGTAAGTATGCACTTGCTTACCACCTACCCGATGCTAAACAGAACAACCTAACCCAAACAGTGCAAGCATGGCAGGACTACTGGCCAAGCCATTTGCCTTTGCCACATCCTAGTCCTCGCAACAACATTTGGCTAAAACGCAACCCATGGTTTGAGCAAGATGTGGTACCTGTCTTGTCCCAAAGAGTGGCCAGTATATTGGTGAATGACTAGTGCCCTACTTCGCCCACTTTCCGTGACTCCACTGTCTAGGTGGCTGACCATATAGGCGCTTAAATTCACGATTGAATTGAGAAGGGCTGGCATAGCCCACCGCATAAGCGGCCTCATTGACATTCATTCCTGCTGCGATGTTCATGGCAGCACTGTTCAGTCTCATTGATTTAATAAACTGCATTGGGGACAAATGAGTCGCTTGCTTAAACTTGCGGTGAAACACCGCACGGCTCATGCCTACCTGAGAGGCCATTTCATCTATGGTGAGTGGGTCACTTAAGCGGCTAGATATTTGTTCTATCATGCGTGCCATGCTGTTGCCGATACCAAACGCCTGCATCATTGCACTTCCAGCAGAGCCTTTGAGTACTGTGTAATACAATTCTTTTAAGCGACTTTCTCCGAGCACCTTAGTGTCTGTTGGGTCTGTACTGAGTTCCAACAGCCTATGGAGTGCCTCAGTAAAATTTGGTTGCCATGGGCACAAACTGATGCCACTGGGAGGCTGTTTCTCTTGCTGACTGGAATGGCTGGATGCCGCTTGGATTTCTAGTGCTATTTCGGCCATAAGGCGTATATCTAGGGTGATGTATACCCCAAGTAAAGGCTCCTCAGGGCTAGCCTCTGGGGTACCTGCCTCTAGTGGCATCGACATGCTGCAAGCTAGGTAGTGTTGGTTGTCATAACGGTAGGCACGGCCATCTAAAATAGCTTCTTTGCAGCCGCTAACGATCGCCACAATGGACGGCTCGTACACAGCGGGGGCGCACTGGTGTGGCTCGGAAACGCGAAACAGGCGGACACCTGAAATGCCTGTTTCTTGCAGACCATCTTCAGGCATACGCTGTTGGATAAATTGTTTAATCGTCATTTTGTTCATGGGCTGAAATTAGCACCGAAAATACAGAAACTCAATCGAGTGATACAAATAGGCAATTATTAGAGAGAAATTCGCCTATTTACTAAGGAGTGTGATCACTATAGTTACTTCAACAAACTAAGGGATGCTCCCTTAATGATGAGGATAACAAAATATGAAAGCACAAAAACAGTTTGGCTCCCAAGGCTGGACCCCCGCCAGAATGAATGACCTAAGTGGTAAAACCTATGTGATTACAGGGGCAAACTCTGGTGCTGGTTTTGAAGCGACCCGTCTACTTTTATCGAAAGGCGCTCATGTGGTGATGATGAACCGCAACCTTGAAAAATCACAGCAAGCCATTGCTTTATTAAAACAAGAGTTTGGCGCTAATGCCCCAGTTAGTTTCGTACAGCTGGATCTTGCCTCCCTTGATTCGGTAAGAAGTGCTGCGCAAAAACTGTTGCAACAGACCACACGCATTGACGCACTTTTGTGCAACGGAGCGATCGCGCAAGTGGCGAAGCAAGAACTTACGGTGGATGGCTTTGAAAGCCAATTGGGTGTAAATCACTTAGGCCATTTTCTATTGTGTGGCTTGTTGTTTGAGCGCTTAGAGGCATCTCAAGGTCGTATTGTCGTAGTGGGCAGTAACGCTTACAAAATGGGATTGAAGAAGATTCAGTTCGACGACTTAAATTATGACAAACATTACACCGCATGGAATGCCTACGCACAAAGCAAACTCGCGCAAATGATGTTTGCCTATGAGCTGCAACGTCGTATTAAAGCGGCGAATAAAACCCTAGGGGTTTATGTGTGCCACCCTGGGGCCTCGCGTACTAACTTATTGAAAGATACCGCCAGTGCATTAAACAAGATGATTTGGGGGTTAATGGCTCCCATCATGGCGCAGTCGGCAGAAAAAGGCGCATGGCCGGAAGTCATGTGTGCAACACAGCCATCATTGCTAGAGCTTGCGTTATATGGCCCAACCAAACGCATGGAAACTGTGGGGGCAGTGGATCAGTGCCCGTTAGCGCCGCTTGCGTTAGACAAAGCTGCAGCCCAGCAACTTTGGCAAGTCTCTGAGCAAAAGACAGTGTTCCAATGGGGGCTATAGTGAAGCTTAAGCAAGGCTTATGGTCGCTCTGTATTGTGCTGGTGGTAGCAGTGTTAGCAGGCTGTGCGCGTAATAATAATTACCAAGATTTGATGATACAGACGGAAACTGAGCTTGCACCGGTCGCCACTCAAGATCAAAGCTTAGCGATAGCCTTTGGCGGCGGCGGACTGCGTGGTTATATGCACCTTGGGGTGATTAAAGCCTTAACAGAGCAGGGCATAAAGGCCGATTTAGTGACAGGCTCTTCCGCAGGTTCTATTGCTGCAACCCTGTATGCGTCAGGGCAAAGCTATGAAGTCTTAGAAAAAATCATCGACGACTTTAATGAGCTTAAGGTCACTGATTTTGTGGTCTCCAAGCGTGGCCTAGTAAATGGCCAAGACCTAGCTGACTGGATAAATCAGTCTGTGCCGCAAACACGCTTATCGGATATGCCCATACCAGTCGGCATTACAGCGACCGATATGACCAGCTTTGATGCGGTGCTAATACAAGATGGCAACCCAGGGCGTGCCGTGCAAACCTCCTCGACGATTCCGGGGGCCTTTATCCCTGTGGAGCATCAACAACATTTATTGGTCGATGGGGGCGTACTGCATGTGGTGCCGGTGGATTACGCTAGAGCTATGGGCGCAGATATTGTTATTGGTGTTGATATTTACTGTGGTAACCAGCCTCCTGCTGAAGTGGGCGCTCTAAAAATGCAATTAGCCACCTTTAGGTTACTGGCGTGTCGTTTAAGTGAAAGAGAAATAAACAGTGCCGATATCATAGTGCGCCCGCAATATGAGCCCGAGCAAGGCCTAGGTGCGCAGAGTAAACAAGCGGCCATCGAGGCGGGTTATCAGGCCATGCTCGAACAAATGTCAGCTTTATTGAAAATGTTAAATACTCCACCAGCGAGCGTTAAAGCGGCTTCAAAGGGGAGTTCACTATGATTAAAGAAATTTTATTACTAGGAGTCAGTATGGTGTTGGCAGCGAACTCAGCAGCACAAGGTGTCAATCATGAGTTGTATCAACTCGAAAACACCGTTCAAGATAGGGAAGGTAACCTATATCGCACCGTTAAAATTGGCGATCAAGAATGGTTGGCTGAGAATTTAAGAAGCACTCAGTTTCAAGATGGCTCACCTGTGCGATCGGGTGCAATTCCCAAAAATGCGCCAGAGAACCTTTTACAGTACGGTCGTTTATACAGCTGGCACGATGTGCATGATGAGCGCCAGCTTTGTCCTGTAGGCTGGCGGGTCGCCACGGACGAAGACTGGAAAACCTTGGAGCGCACCATTGGTATGCCTGAAGAGGAGATACACAAAGATGGCTGGCGTGGTGGTGCGCAAAATCTAGGGGTGCAGCTGAAAGAGAAACAAGCCAATGGCATGTTCAAGAAATTTGGCCCTGCCCAAGTTAACCAGCACAAATTCTTTGCCAGACCGGCAGGAGTAAAATTGCACGGAATTTACTTAACCCAAGGGGCTTACACAGAGTTCTGGGCCGACACCAGCGCCAGTGATAAAAAAGCCATCATCCGCACCTTAGCCTACTCTTGGTGGAACACCCACAAGGGCGAAATCCGCCGCGCTACCAGCTCTAAAGATTACATGTTCTCCGTGCGTTGCGTGAAGATATAGCTAGAGTGGGATATTAATCCAATAATAATTAGCAAAATGGGATTATAGTCCCTTTTGTTGGGTATATGGCTTAGCGTGACTGGGCAAGTGAGATCGTAAGTTATAGATTATCTGCAATCGTAGATCATAATATATATTTTGATATGTATTAACTGATCAATATTGTGCCCTTTTGTGTTGAGTGAGATGGATGTGCCAGAGACTCAGCTGCTCTCCATTGATCAGATTGCCAATATCCCAGAAGGGATAGGAACATTCGTCGCTAGTGCGTTTGCGATCAAGCGCTTTGACCGTGCAGGCGGGCAAGCGGTACATATTGAGGACTTTGCTGAGATGGCGGCACATGAGGAAATAGGAATTAAAATGCAAAACATCAAACTGCCGGAAGGCTCGAAATGAGCCGTGAAGTCTATGCAGGCTACTCTTGTTTAGACATATAAAAGCAGTAAAACTATATATATTACTCAGTTCATATATAATTTTTTTTAAAATCTATACATATCGAATGCTAAAAGTATAAAAGAGAGCTGAAATTATCCATGTCACACTCACTTGCAATGTTGCCTCTCCCTGATATTGAACTATGGGAAACTCGCTTGGTTTTAAAGAAAACCGCTGAAGCTCATCGTTACTTAGCTGAGCTAAAAGGTGTTGCGGCTAGCATTCCAAATGAGGCTATTTTAATTAATACGCTTGCTTTGCAAGAAGCAAAAGACAGCTCCGAAGTTGAGAATATTGTTACGACACATGATGAGTTGTACAAAGCCAATTTGTTTGAAGAAGCAGTCGCCAATCCCGCTGCGAAAGAGGTTCAGGATTACGCTTTTGCGTTGAAGCGAGGTTTTGAGACAGCACGGCAGAGCAAAATCATTCGACTTAGTGACATTCTCGCTGTACAGCAAAATTTAGAACATAACACCGCAGGGCTACGCAAATTACCGGGAACGGATCTGAAGAATGCACGCACAGGTGAAGTCGTTTACACGCCGCCGCAACATGCTGATGACATTGCTGTTTTAATGGAGAACTTAATTCTGTTTATCAACGATGATTCGTTATGCGAAGCGAATCCATTGGTAAAAATGGCGATTATTCATCATCAATTTGAAAGTATTCACCCTTTCTACGATGGTAACGGCCGCACAGGCCGCATCCTGAATATCCTGTATTTGGTGACACAAGATCTACTCAACTTACCCGTGTTGTATCTCAGTCGTTTTATCATCCACAATAAAGCGGATTACTACGCGAACTTGCAGGCGGTTAGGGACACGGGAGAGTGGGAACCTTGGTTACTCTTCATGCTTGATGGCATTATCGATACAGCACAAAACACCGTATCTCTTATCACAGAAATGAAAAACCTAATGGATAACGTCAAGCAGGGGATTCGTGAGCAGCTACCAAAGATTTACAGCCAAGATCTGCTTAATAACCTGTTCTACCACCCCTACACGAAAATAGACTTCTTGGTGGAAGAGCTAGGTGTAACGCGCATTACTGCGACGAAGTATTTAGAACTGTTGGTCGAACATGGATTCTTAGTAAAGCAGAAAATAGGGCGAGCAAACTACTACATAAATGAACCACTGTGTGCTTTGCTGATAGCACACAGTTAGGCTATGACGACAAAGGTAGGGTTTTATGTATAGGGAGGTTACATAATAAACCGTGTCAGAGTTAAATTAATTCTGCTTCTTCATTTCATCTATAAACCTCGTGAACTCAACAAGCTTCTTGTCCATAGCGTGTTTAATGGTTTCTAAGTTCATCGTTTGGTAGTCACGCACAGCCGTGGTTTTGAATTCGGCTATTTCTTGTAGATTATCAGTCAGCTGTGGTGAAAGAAACCCTGCCGTTTTTATGCTGCTGTTAGAGGCAAAAAATGGCAGTTTTGAAAGGCTTTATCGAGTGATTTATGTCAACACCTTGATAATAAATGGATACAATAATATCCATTTTTTGTTTTATTTTGCTATTATGGATATAACTGTGTCCATTTGGTCTTTGCGGATGAATTTTGCCTTACTTGATGATACCGATGTAAGCCAAGCTTATGCGGCTTATTTACGTGAATTACGAAAGCAGGCAAAGCTGTCACGAGCGGCGCTTGCTGAGCGAAGCTGCGTACCTGCGGCCACCATTAAGAAATTTGAGTTGACCGGACAAATTTCATTTCGCCAATTGCTGTTGCTATGGCAGACCCTTGATTCGCTGGATAGGTTTTATCAGCTCACGCAACCTAGCAAAGAACGTGCTGCTATACCCACGAGTATTGATGAGGTGCTAAACGATGAGTTTTAAACCCATTCAGAAACTTAATGTTACTCGAACGCTAAGCTCAGGTGAGCAGGTTGCTGTAGGGGTCTTGGCGCAGAATCGGCAAGGCGTTTTTTTCCAGTATGCAGACAGCTATTTGCAGCAGTTTGGCAACTTATCACCTTTTACCGTGCATGCGAACGCGCAAGTTCAAGCCGCTCCTAATAAAGCGCCGCACCAAGGTGTACATGGCGTATTTGGAGATTGTTTACCCGATGGCTGGGGCATGCTGTTACAAGATCGTATTTTCCGGCAACAGGGCATTTTGCCTAATCAATTAACGGCGATGGACCGGTTGGCCTTTGTCGGTGATAAAGGCATGGGAGCATTGTCTTTTTCTCCGGTGTCTGAGTTTTCAGCCACCACGCACGCGGATATTGATTTAGCTATTTTAGGCTTAGAAGCGCAGACACTGTTCGATTCTTCAATGTCAGATTATATAGACGACAACCACGATGAGTTAGATGGACATACTCAGCAGGTGTTGGCCGCATTAGTCGCCGGTGGTAGTTCGGGTGGCGCAAGGCCTAAGGCACAAATTTATATGCCTGCTGGGGAAACTCAGCATTGTCGAACCTTTACTCAGCCTGGAGATGAGGCTTGGCTGATTAAATTTACCTCGAAGAATCTAGCGCTCGGCCATGAAGAAGGTTTGTGTGAGGCGGTTTATTTGCAAATGGCAGAACTTGCTAAGTGTCAACCGCCGCAATGGCAACTCATTGAAGCACCACCTACAAGCGGTGCGTCTGCCTGGTTAGCGCTTAAGCGTTTTGATTATGTCACGGAGCAGACCAATTTAAGCGGCAATCGCAGTTCAGGTCGCCTGCATATGCACAGCGCTTGCGGGCTGCTGGATGTAGACTTTAGAACGCCAAGTTTAGATTATATTGACTTGATAAAAGCCAGCCGTCAGTTGTGTAAATCGCCAGCGGCTGGACAACTGCAATTTCGCCGCGCCGTTTTTAACCTGCTGTCGTCTAACCAAGACGACCACAGTAAAAACTGGGCGTTTTTGCAAGCGGATGACGGTCAATGGGATCCTGCCCCTTTTTACGATGTTACTTACAGTCCACATCCATTCAACGAACACGCCACTGCGTTCGGAGGTTATGGTAAAGTGCCACCGCTTAAGGTGATGCAAAAACTAGCGACCAGTGCTGGATTTTCGAATTGGAATGATGCAAGGCAAGTCATTGAAGAAGTCACAGAAGCCATCAGTCAATTTACGTATCTGGCACAGCAGCAAGGGGTCAGCAAAACAACAGTATCTGCGATTGTTAAAACACTGGAGCAGCGCAAGCAGGAAAATGCCGCGCTTTTTTAATGAAAGTAAAACAAACTTTTCAATTCACAATAAATACAAGGTCTACAGATTGTTACCCATAAAGTCACTTTGTGTAGACCTCCAACCTTTGCATTCCCCTGTTCGGTAAAACGCATAGAGGAGTACTCAACTTGCATTGAACACAATCACCCACAAACTCAGTAAACCCAGCGCGTCAGCAGCGGATTTTCGTTTGCCCGACGTAAAGACCAAAACAGGCTATGGCCGCAGTACCATTTATGCCTTGATGGAAACCGTATGGTGTAAATGGTTGCATTTTGGATGACTAAAAGGCGATGAACTCTGTGTGGGCTTGTCGCTTTGCAGTGAACCGCCAGTGTTCCGGATAGTGCACCTACTGTGGTCAGTGATTGTCATTGCACTGAATGGTGGAAAATAATCTTGTGATCTAATCAGTAGATGATAAGATAAGCTTTATGTATAAATGTACAGTTATGAAGGCGCATAATGGAAGATCTTAAATTGGGTTTCAATTCTAACGATATACCGACAACGCTGGTTAACAATACATCGCCAAATGATTCTTGCACGTCGTTCTATTTCCGTCAGGATGGTAAGTACTATCTGCTTTGGGTTGAGCGCCAAGATGTTGAGTATCGAGAGAGTGATGACTTACCAAGATATGCCATAAGCTGCGCCATCAACGAAGGGGATGATGAATATCCCGAAATTTACAGCGACACATCCAAAAACGATATTTTTAGATCCGATGACGTTAAAGACTTGATCGCTTATTTCCATTCCTAGGTTTCATCTTCAATTTAAGTCAGTAGAGAAATATGAAAAACCTTAAACAATCACGTTGCGTAATTGGGATTAAAGGGCAAACGCCCGACCCCGATTACCCTGTTGATATCTGGTTCGACTCGCTGAAATCGGTGGCCAATGTGCTGTCGAAAGAAAACCAACAGTTGTTAAAAGTAATCGCCGAGCAACAACCCAAATCCGTGACTGAGTTGGCAACGCTTACCGGTCGAGCAGTCAGTAATGTGTCGAGAACATTAAAAACATTGGGTAAGTACAACTTGGTTGAAATGCAAAGCTCAAAAACCATGCTTCGCCCGAAAGCCATCCATCAAGAATTTTTAGTAGTAGTGAATAATGACCAGTAAACCAGACATGCTTAAAGAAGTGGAAGAGCTTATTAGACCGTTAGCAATAGAGCATGTACCAGAAGGAACTGAAGCGCAGGCAGTTATTGATCAATGGATTCATGCAATAGCGACTGATAGTCAATTGTATTGTGATATTTCGATTGCTAGTCCAAATCAATTGAAAATAGATGTCGAATACGTATTAACTATGAATGGTTTTTTTCAATCAAGAGAGAATTTCTTCCAACTGGTTTTTGGGTGTTTAAAGTTAAAGCCAAATATGGATGCAAAGTTTCGCTTTATTGATCTCTTTGCGGGAATTGGCGGTGTTAGACTCGGTTTTCAACAAAATGGAGGGGCTTGTGTTTTCTCTTCTGAATTTGATAAGCATGCTCAGCAAACTTATAAAAATAACCATGGTGAAATACCATTTGGTGATATCACAAAGATCCCCGCAAATGAGATTCCTGATCACGACATTCTTTTAGCTGGATTCCCATGCCAACCATTTTCACACGCAGGGCTTAAACTAGGAATTGAAGATACTCGAGGGACTTTGTTTCATGATATAGCCAATATACTCGAAACGAAAAAACCTAAGTTTGCGCTGTTAGAAAATGTGAAAGGGCTAATTAGCCATGATAAAGGTTATACACTGAAGGTCATTTTAAAAACACTAACCAAGATAGGCTATAGCTGTAATATATCGAAAAGTGTGATTGAGAATGGCTCTACAAAGGAGATTCAAGCTTTAGCCAAAAAAATGGTTCTTAAATCAGTAGACTTTGGAATAGCACAGAATAGACAGCGCATATACATCGTTTTATGGCGTGATGGTGAGATTGATAAGTTTGAGTATCCAAAGCCACTAGATGTTGAAGTTAAAGTCGGTGATTTTTTAGAGAAAGAGCCAGACTCTAAATTAACTATTTCAGATAGATTATGGGCCGGTCATCAACGTAGAAAAATTGAAAACAAAAAAAATGGTAAAGGCTTTGGTTTTGGCTTAGTTACGGAAGAATCACCGTACACTAATACTATCTCTGCAAGATATTACAAAGATGGTAGCGAAGTATTGATTGATCAGGTTGGAAAAAACCCTAGGAAGATTAGCCCAAGAGAGGCAGCACGATTACAAGGGTTCCCAGATGAATTTGAACCAAGCGCTTCAAAAGTACAGGCTTATAAACAATTTGGTAATAGCGTTACTGTTAATGTAATTGATGGATTAGCTAAAAAAATTAGGAATATATTAGATGGCATTAATTGATTTAAGTGAGAAGTTCAGAGAAATCAGAAGCTCAGTAGATGGGGTCAATTTTACTGATGTTAAGCTAACAGATGAATTCAAAAAAGAATATGAGCTTTATCTTAGTGAAAATAGGGCAAATGGTTACTCTAAAGTAGAGTTTGCTGATTTTTCTACTAAAATCACCACATCAACTGGTAAAGCCATTTTTATCACTAACTTTTGGTTCTATATTGCTGCAGAGCTTGCTAATTACTTAGATGGTCTATCACAACAAAAAAATATTTTTAAAGATATATATAAGGATACAGATCTTCAACAAGCTGCCGTCGCTCTAAGAGATGGAGTTTCCGAACAAGAAAAAAGCAAGATTGAAAATCATTTCAGTTCAAAGGGTTATACAAATGATGATCTTGAGTGCTTTTTATCATTCGTATCGGATTACAAAAGTTGGGGAGGAGGTAAAACAATAGATCGCAATGATTACTACGTATCCCCATTATTGCAAGCTGGCAATTTGTTAGCAGAAACTCAAAGTGCAGTAGCTGAAATAGCAAAGCAACTGTCTGAAAACCCAGCACTAAAAAACTCATTTAAACCCATATTCATACCTAAAGTGAAAAAATCAACCGAAACTCTGTTCTGTAGTAAGAGTCGTGGAGACTTTGTTTACTCATTAGCTTCCTTTTTAATTAAAAATAAAATAGAGAAATCTCTTTGGAATTGCTTAGTTGAAAAAAATAAGGAATTAGGAAACTTGAATATTGAACATCTAGATTTTAGATTAACTTCAATATTTAAAGTTTCAGAAAGCATGCTCGGTAAAGCTGCTTTAGAGCGAGGAGGTAAACTAAGGTTTTTTGAAGAACCTTTCTATGTAAGTTCGAAGTATTACTATTTATCTAATCAGTGGACGGATGGAACTGATTCTCGTCTAGATATTGAAAGTTTGAAAAATATATTTCATTCCTTGTATCCAGACTATGAAATTAAAGCATGTGAAAGTGAGTATTGTCTGACGAAAAAAGGAAAAATCAGTAAATTTATAGGTTCAACTTTATCCAAACCCTTCCTCCTTCTTGCTGGCATCTCAGGTACAGGTAAAACCCGCTTTGTGCGTGAGCAAGCAAAAACCTCTGGGCAATTTGATGAAACCTATTGCTTAACATCAGTACGCCCCGACTGGCATGAGCCGAGTGATTTGCTTGGGTATATCTCACGCTTAAATGGCGCTGCGGAATACATCACCACAGATGTATTAAAGTTCATCGCCAAAGCTTGGCGTGCCATTGCAGATAGTGGCTTAACCGTTGAAGTGCAAGAAATCGAAGACCAAGGTAAGTGTTTAGTTGTGGCAGGTGAACGAGGTGCGCTTGGGCAGGTATTACCTTACTGGCTGTGCTTAGATGAAATGAACCTTGCCCCTGTGGAACAGTATTTTGCTGATTATTTATCGGTGCTGGAAACTCGCGAATGGCGTTGGACAGATGACAACTTTACCTACAGCAGTGATGCGCTATTAAAGCCGGCCACGATCAATGAAGTCGCTGATATAGAAAAACTACGCGAAGCGCTAGGTTTTGATAACAGTGAAAATAAAAATTATGACGAGCTTTGGCAATTAATTTGTCAGTACGGTTTAGGCATTCCGTTTAACCTACTGGTCGCGGGCACGGTGAATATGGATGAAACCACTCACGGCTTTTCACGCAAGGTGATTGACCGAGCGCTGAGCTTTGATTTTGGAGAGTTCTTCCCTAACGACTATAACGAATTTTTCACTCCAACCAGTTGCAACAAACGCCTAAGCTACCCTATTTGGTCAAACGTCCGCAAAGCGAATGTCGACTTTGAAGTAGAGACTAAAGGCGGTGAAAAAATAAATGCAGGTGATGCAACTGTTAGCTTTTTAAATCAAGTAAATTCAGTGCTAAAAAACACCCCGTTTGAATTGGCGTTTCGCGCCCTAAACGAATTGCTAATTGCTGTTGTCGCTAGCCAACCCCAAGATGATCTGACCTTAAAAGCCGTATGGGACGACTTTATGATGTGTAAGGTTTTGCCACGTATCGAAGGCGATGAAGATAAATTGGTTGGGCATGGCGAGAGAAATATTTTAGAAGAATTGTTAAACATATTGGAAGCGCAGTTCGCTGACGTTTGGGAGCATGGCCGACCTGATTTATACCGCGAGAAGAAAGAACCAAAAGGTGAAATGATAACGGTGGCTTGCCGTTCTAAGAAAAAATTAAATTGGATGAACGATCAACTTGTTCGTGGCTTTACGTCTTTTTGGCCTTAAATCAACGGAACCTTGATACTTTGGCGGTAATGGAACATGGCTAAAAATACTGAAACGTTAAGCTATGAACATGATGACTTTGTTTTTTATGTATCTGCAGACAATTTGGATACACCAAGAAACAAATTAAAACGTACTTATTCGTCACGGTTCATTGATCTACCGAAATATGAAGAAATAGCGGTTTTGGTTGACTCAGAACCAATGACTTTTAATTCTACTGTTATCGGGCCGCCACACGTTCAGCCGTTTTTTTTTGAAAACCGTCAATATTGGTTTGAAATTGACTTTGAAGATCATGTCGATAAAGGTTCTTTGTCTGTAAGTCACAAGCACACTTTGATCGACCAAAGCTTTATTTCTCATCCTAAGCGGAGATCTTTGAGTGCTGCGATTAACTTTGGTAATGATGTGGGGTTATGCCGTTTTGACATCCAATACTGCATCAATGGCGTTTCAAAATCTGTGCCTGTATCTTTCACCATCTTTGCAACGAAAATGGTTCAAGCTTTAGATTTGAACATTATGAACCAGGAAATTGATCGGGTATATCCGCTGTGGCGATACGCTATTAGTGGTAAAACAACCTACTCCCAAGGCAAATCAACCAGACAACCTGAAAAGTTTGAACTCTTTTGGTTAGCGCAATTTGAGCGTTTAGTTGCCGAGTTTAATCAAGGTATAAAAAGAGTATTAAATGCTCCTCATAATCGCTTGCAGTCCTATACATATCATCAAAAACTAGAGAGAGTAAACAAGAGATTAGGAGCCAAGCAGGAGCAAAGAGCCAAAGAGTTGATGGCATCAAAACGCTCGTCTCGTCTAGCAATTAGTAAACAGCGCTTAAATCTCGATACTCCAGAAAACCGCTTTATAAAGATGGTGCTCGCGAAAACCAAATCGAATTTGTCTCAGATTCTTCTAGCTATTCGAGCCGATGAAGATACAAAAGTCTCTACTTCTTTTCGAGAGGTTCTAGAAACTTGGCGTGATCAAACTGGGAAGTATGCACAACATCAATTATGGCAGGAAGTCGGTAGGTTCAAAGGGCAGCATACTGAGTCAAAAGTATTACAAGAAGCGGCTGGCTACTCAAAAGTCTATAAAGTTTGGCAGCAACTAAAGTATTACTTAAATGGTAATGATGGGGAGAGCCTGCTATCCATTAAATCAGTAGCCGATATTTATGAAATCTGGTGTTTTCTGGAAGTAAAATCCATCATTGAGTCTTTAGGTTTTATACAACAAACCAAAGCACTGAGTAACCTTAAACAGGTGCAGTTCGAAAAGCAGTTTCCAAAGAACGAGATGGCAGCTGCATTTGTGTACCATGATGAAACTGATCAAATGAAGATTGAGCTTGCCCATGAGCCCTCATTTACACCTAGTGGATCAGTTAATCGTACTTGGCTTGCAAAACATCGTCCGGATATTGTTTTGAAAGTAACGCTTAGCAGTAGTGAGTCGTTTTTAATCTTGTTTGATGCCAAGTATCGTATAGATACAATGCAGTTTGGTGGCAAAGATGCCGTGCCGGAAGATGCTATTAATCAAATGCATAGATACCGTGATGCCATCATTCATCAGCAGCTCTTTGAGCATGAATCTCCATTGAAAAGTCGCCCTGTTCTTGGGGCATTTGCGTTGTATCCGGGGTTTTTCGTAGACCAAAAGTCCACACAGAGCCCTTATGATGAGGCGATTAAGGAAATAGGCATAGGCGCATTCCCATTATTACCAAGTGAAGGTAATAATGGGGCTCATAATCATTGGTTAAAAGAATACTTGGCTCAGAAGCTTGGTAAAACACAGCAAGCGCTGGAATATAGAAAAGCTCTGTCACACGATTATCATTTTGTTGAAGATGCTGCTCGTATTGCTCCCTATGGCGTTAATGTATCTCGGCATCGAGGTTTGGTCTTTTTGGCGCCAGTGAATGAGCTTGAGCGTGACCAAACCTATATAGAAAAAGCTCAAGATGGTAATTTGAAGGGATACCATACACGGCTTATTGCAACGAATCGCCAAAATATACACAGAAATATTGTACGTGAAATACGCTACCTTGTTCTTACTGTCCGCGATAATGGTCAAGATAGGGAACAATTAGGTAGGTATTTATATTCAGTATCCAGTGTGAAGCTATTACCAAGACGCGAGATTGATATAGAGATCTCGGGAAAAGAGAGTAACAGTAGCGAGGCATACTGGCTGTTTGAATTTTCCGGAAAACCAACCCCATTGCATCACACAATTAGAAAGCCATACGACGAGCATTTTGACTTCAAATTAATGAAAGTTGATCGTCTATCAGAGATACAACATTGGGATGATATTAAGGGTGACTTAGCGTTATATGAAGATTTGAGCACTGTTTGGTAGCAGAAGAGTAGTAACCGAACCACATACGGAAAGGATTCTAATATGTCAAAGTTCAGTGATTTTGTTGTTTATGTTGACGAGAGTGGAGACCATAGTCTCACCTCGGTTAACCAAGACTACCCTGTATTCGTGTTAGCTTTTTGTATCTTCTATAAAGAGCATTATCTCTCTAATGTGGTTCCTCAGTTACAGCGTTTGAAGTTCGACTATTTTGGACATGATTCTGTGATTTTACATGAACACGAAATCCGTAAGGAGAAAGGCGATTTTACTGTGTTCAGTAACCGTTCAGAAAAGAATGAATTTCTAGAGCGTTTGAGCAATATTATCGATAACAGCAATTTCATTCTTGCTTCTTGTGTGATTGAAAAGCATAAAATCCACACTCATGAAGAATTAGTGAATCCTTATCATAAGGCATTGAAACATTGCTTGGAGACCCTTTACGATCTTGTCATGGAGAAAGGGCAGGCAGAGCGAGAAACGCACGTTATTGTAGAGTGTCGAGGTGCTAAAGAAGACAATGAGCTTGAATTAGAGTTTCGTCGTATTTGTGATGGAGAAAACAAATACCAACGTGACCTGCCCTTTAAAATTCGAATGGTTTCGAAAGCATCAAATTCAGCAGGGCTACAATTAGCTGATTTAGTAGCAAGGCCAATAGGCCGATATGTCATTAATCCCCAGCAACCAAATAGAGCCTTTGATGTATTGCGTTCTAAGTTTTATTGTGAGGGAGGTCGAAAAGAAGTTGGTCAGGGTTATGATCAATGGGGGTTAAAGCATTTTCCATAAAGAAAGCGGAGTTAATTGACATTTTTCAAACTCCAGATAGCGAAAAACCCCGATGCACTCACCGAGGTTTAGACGCCGATCGGGCACTCCCAATCCATTTGATGCAATTATAGTCAAAGGCATATTAATACATCAAGGTATACTGCAATGCTTTAAGACAAATTCCTCAACCGAAATCACTCAATATTCTGAATCTGCTCCCTCATTTGTTCGATCAATACCTTCAATTCCACGGCGCTTTGGGTGGTTTCCACGACGATGGATTTAGACGATAAGGTGTTGGCTTCGCGGTTGAGTTCCTGCATGAGGAAATCTAGGCGACGGCCGATTGGGCCTTTTTGTTTAAGCTGACGGCGTACTTCTTTGGTGTGGGTGGCGAGTCGGTCTAGCTCTTCGGCCACGTCGGCTTTTTGCGCCAGCACAACGATTTCCGCTTCCACGCGCATGGGGTCGAGCTCTACTTTGGCGGCTTCCAATTTGTCGATGAGGTTTTGCTTTTGTGCGGCGATGATCTCCGGCAGTTTGGCTTGCACTTCTACAACAATGGCATCAATAGCGTCTAGGCGTTGCTCTATGATGGTCACAAGCTGTTCGCCTTCTCTTAGGCGCATGTCGATCAGTTCGTCAACGCTCTTTTGGAAGAGTTCTTTGACGGCGTTTTTCATGATCTCTGCGTCTGTGCCGGTATCGGTCAGGATGCCCGGCCATTTTAAAATATCCAATGGGTTGGCAGGGTTAAGGTCTTGGAACCAAGTGCCCAGAGAGTCGATGGCATTGGCTAACGCTTGGGCGTTGTCAGTATTGATGTTTAGGCTGGTGGCGGCTTTGTCGACTGCTTGGAAACGTAGTTGGCATTCTAATTTGCCACGATTAAGCTTTTTACGCAGTACATCACGAAAGGCAAATTCCAATTCACGGAAGTTATCGGGCAAGCGAAAGTTTGGCTCTAAGTAGCGCTGGTTGACTGAGCGGACTTCCCAGCTAATGGTGCCCCAGTCGTAAGTGGCTTCTTGGCGGGAAAATGCGGTCATGCTTGCGGTCATTTTGATTACCTTATTGAAAACGATGGAATGGGCTTAGTGTATCTTAAGCGCAATTTGTTCGACAGTTTCCGGCGATATGGTGGCGCATTTTTATGTGGGTTCGTTATAATTGCGCCTTTATGACGGTTAATTAATCAGAGAGTATGAATATGCGCCCAAGCGGAAGAGCGGTAGACGAGTTACGTCCCCTTAAAATCACCCGTAATTTTACTAAGCACGCAGAAGGTTCGGTATTGATCGAATGCGGCGACACGAAAGTGATTTGTACCGCAACAGTGGTAAACGGTGTACCTCGCTTTTTGAAAGGCAAGGGCCAAGGCTGGATCACAGCAGAATACGGCATGTTGCCACGCTCCACGGGCAGTCGTATGGACCGTGAAGCCGCACGCGGCAAGCAGGGTGGCCGTACGGTAGAAATTCAACGATTGATTGGACGTTCTTTGCGCGCAGCGGTCGATTTAAAGAAACTTGGTGAGAACACTATCACTATCGACTGTGATGTTATTCAAGCCGACGGTGGTACCCGTACCGCATCGATTACTGGTGGCTTTGTGGCGCTGGCCGATGCTATGCGAGTTTTGGTCGAGAAGAAAAAAGTGAAGGAAAACCCAATCGTGTCGCAAATCGCAGCGATTTCTGTAGGGGTTTATAAAGGCACGCCAGTGTTGGATCTTGATTACCCTGAAGATTCTAATGCCGAAACCGACATGAATGTGATCATGAATGACAAGGGCGGCTTTATCGAAATTCAAGGTACGGCGGAAGGCGAAGCATTCAGTGACGAACACATGATGGGCATGCTGGCGGTGGCGCGTAAAGGCATTAGTGAAATAATCGACGCTCAAAGAGCCGCATTGTTCGACAAATAATTCTGGCGCTTTTTTTGCTTTTAAAAAATCTAACTTCGGTTAGATTTTTTTTTGCCTATTACTTATGACATTTTGATTTATTGTTGTTTAAAGCTTGAGCAGTACGAAAATTTCAGTCATATTTGTTGGATCTTGTTGTTTTTAAAATGTTTTTAATAAGCATTTTCATATGAAGCTAACGCAAGATCAGCAATAAAGAGTGATGATAAAGGCTTACCAAAATAAGTATTAGATTCTTGTGAGGAGGCTTATGCCGCGCTTTTTTAGGTTAGGAGAGATATGTTAACACTACGTAAGCGTCTTTCTTATAAGCAGGCTAAATGGGCGCTGGTCTTGTTGTTCATACTCAGTATCTTGCTGAGTGGGTATCAAGTGTATTCTGACTGGCAAGCCGAGAAGCACAACATTGCCAACCAAGTTCGAGCGACGTTAGACGTTATTGAATACCCCATTGTCGAAGCGGCTAATGCACTGGACGAAGTTGAGACTCATAAGCTATTAACAGGCTTGATACGCTCGGCTTATTTCCATGAAGCAAAAGTTGTTGATGATCACGGTATTGAGATTGCCAGCGCTTACCACCCAACTGAAACACCTCCCTTTCATTGGCTCATTAATTCCGTCTTTACGGGGTTAGAGCACACCTACCATTTACCTTTATATCATGATCCTGCTGTCTGGATAGGCACGTTAACTGTGCAACTGGATGCTGATAAAGTGGTGGGGCGTTTTATCGATCGCAACCTTCAGTTGGTGGCCACTGTTCTATCTGCCATAGTGATACTCGGTGCTGGGCTGCTCACGCTGTTTTATTTTCTATCCTCGCGACCGCTGAATCGATTAATTGCTCAATTGAGCTATCTAGAAGACGAGGTTAACGACCCAGAACAAGTGCGTTTTGCCCATACGTCCCGCGAAGACGAACTGGGTATTTTGTCTCGTAATATCACTGCGCTTTGGCATAAGCGTAAAAGAGTAGAAGGTCAGCTGGCTAAGAGTGAAGCCTACTTTAAGGCGGTTTTGCATCAATCCAGCGAGTGTATGTTGTTGGCCGATTTACAAGGGCAGATATTGGACTGTAACAGTGAAACCTGTCGATTATTAGGCTACGACGCCGAAGCCTTGCAGCAATTAACCATAGATCAAGTCGATGCCGAGCAAACGCCCCAATGGCTAACGAAATGGGCGACAGAATCTCCTGATACTGCGAAAACCTTTGAAACCGAATATATGCGCGCTGATCAGCAGTGCTTTCCGGTGGAAGTGCGGGGCAACATTATTATGCTAGAAGGCGAAGCGCATTTTCTGGCTTCGTTTCGTGATATTACCCAGCGTAAGAAAGATCAGGAGCAGGTGCAGTTCCTCGCCTATTATGATGCCTTAACCAGCTTACCGAACCGTCGATTGCTGAACGAAAATTTAGAAAAGGCACTTGAAGAAGCCCAGCAGCAGGGGCATGTGGGTGCCTTATTATTTATCGACCTAGACCGCTTTAAAGCCATTAATGATTCCATGGGACACCACACAGGCGATGCTCTATTAGTGGAAGTGGCTAAGCGCATTACCACTGAGCTAAAAGAGCGAGACACTGTGGCGCGTATCGGGGGTGATGAGTTTGTTATCTTGTTGCCACAGCTCGGCTCGAACATAGAAGAAGCGGAGCAAAAAGGCGCTAGGCTGGCGAGTATTTTATTAAACATGCTGTCTCAGGCTTTTTACCTGAACCAAGCTGAGTTGTTTATTTCTGCCAGTATAGGGATCAGCTTGTTTCCTGCCGAACAGCAAGATGACCTGCCGATCTTACAACAAGCCGATACGGCCATGTACGAAGCCAAAGACAATGGCCGCAATGGCTATCGCTTTTATCGACCTGAAATGCAGCAACAGCTTGCTCAGCGGCTAATGATGGAAAAAGCCTTACAGCAAGCCATGAAGGAGGATGAGTTCTACCTCTTGTACCAACCTCAGGTTGATGCGCAGGGCAATATTATTGGCACAGAAGCTTTATTGCGTTGGAATAATGAGGTGTTAGGTAACGTTTCTCCTTACGAGTTTATTCCCATTGCGGAAGAGATTGGGCTCATCGATGAACTTGGTCGCTGGGTGCTGGATACTGCCTGTGGTCAGCTCAAGCAGTGGCAAGATCAAGGGTTGCCAGCCACCTTTGTGAGCATGGCGGTGAATATCAGTCCCTATCAGTTTTCTAAAGAAGGCTTTGTTCAAGATGTGTTACAAGTAATTGAAGATCATCAAATCCTTCCTTCCTTGTTAGATCTTGAAATTACCGAAGGGATGCTGGTGGAAAACATTGCCGCCGTGGCCGATAAAATGTGCCAGCTAAAAGAGCGAGGCGTGCGTTTTTCCATTGATGATTTTGGAACCGGTTATTCCTCACTGCGTTACTTACAACACTTCCCACTTACTCGCCTGAAAATCGACCAGTCGTTTGTGCGAGATATTTCCGCCGATCCGAGCAGCCATGTGATCATCAATACGATTATTTCGATGGCCAATCACATGAAGTTCTCTGTGTTAGCAGAAGGCGTGGAAACCCTAGAAGAGCGCGATATATTAGCTTCCATTGGCTGTCATCGTTATCAAGGCTATTACTTTTCACGACCCGTGACTGCTGACATTATTGCTGACTATCTGTTTAAGCAAACTTGCCTGCCCGCACCTCTTAGCCAAAATTCCTAGAAGCCTCGTAACTTGGTTGTAAATGTCAGCTATTGTGCGCGTTTTTGCGCCTTACATACGGGCCTATATTTGCGATCATCAAACAGCCTAACAATAAAAATAAGGGGAATCATGTGAACAAACGAATCGGACTGACCGCGCTGGCGATGTGTCTAACCTATGGTGTACAAGCGAGCGAGTTGGAAGGGCGGTGGGCGTTGCAAAATGCCGACGATACCCAAGCACAGCTTGATGAGGCGGTTGAAAAAGTCGCCAAAGAAATGAATTTCTTTATCCGTGCCCTAGCGCGGCCTGTGCTAAAAAAGCAAACTCAAATTTGCCAGCAATGGCAGCTGAAATTTCAAGCAGACGACTTCACTTGGCAATGTGATGATGCCGACCCAGAACGCATGCCTGTGGCGGCCAAAGGCGAGGTGGTGAAGGTAGACGAAGAAGAAGTTGAGATTAGTGGCACTTTCCAACAAGCCAGTAACAAGATAGTCACTGTTTTGGAGTCTGAACGAGGCAAGCGAACGGACACATGGGAAAAGCTTGGGACAAATGAGCTACTTTATACGGCTAAGCTGGAGTCGGAAAAACTGCCAACGCCTTTAACTTGGAGCCTAACCTATAAGAAAGTGCGTCCTTAGTCGAGTAGCGAAGACCCTAAAAAACGAAACCCCCAATAGTCAAAATGACCATTGGGGGTTTTTATTGGCTGACGTTAAAAATTAACGCTTAACTGCGCCTTTAGGAGCGAATTTCGCTACATCTAGAGGAGAGTTGTTTTGGATGTATTCTACCAATACATCGGCATCTACATAGCCTGAGTTCACGTAGTTAGGATGATCCGTTACTTTAGGGTAACCGTCACCACCTGTCGCTACATAGCTGTTGATGGCTACACGATAACTACGGTTCGCATCCAGCGCTTCGCCATTAACCATGATGTTGGTTGCTTGGCCATCTACCAAAGTGAAGGCCACACCATCAAATTGAGCAAATGCACCGGTACCAGCTTCTTTTGAACCAACGCCTGATAGATAAGAAGTCAGCTCATCAGCGCTTAGATCCACATAAGAAATGGCGTTAGCAAAAGGCTGAACCTGCAATACACTCTTGTAGGTAACAATACCTTTTGGCATGTCATCACGGATACCACCAGAGTTCATTACACCTATGTCGGCATTTACTTTCTCTTTCATGGCTGCCGCAATCAAGTTACCTAAGTTGGTTTCTTGGAAACGTACAACACTACGTTCACCGACTAGATCATCACTTGCGTAACCGATTTCAATGTTTAGTTCAGCTTGGCCTTTCTCTTGGAAAGGTGTCAGCATGGCAAGCATTTCAGGGTTTTGCTCGATTTCTTCTTCGATGAAGACTCGTACTGATTTACCTTCCGCGTCTTTTACCTTTTTCTTAAGGTTAACAGGGATAAGCTTGTATTCGGAGCTGATGATTTCGCCGTTTTTGATGACCATGTCTAAACGACCTACGTATTTACCCCATTCGTGGGCTTGTAGGATAAGTGTGCCGTTCTGCTCATCAGGTTCTGTTAGAGGGATCTGAGAGTGACCACCAACAATTACATCAATGCCAGGTACAGTGCGGGCTAAGGTCACATCACCAGGAGCGTTACCACCGTGTTGACCATTGTCGTAGTGACCCATGTGAGTGGCAGCGATAACGATGTCGGCTTTTTTACTTACTTTAGGGATCAAAGTTTTTGCGACTTCGATAGGCGATTCAATTTTGATGCCTTCTAAATATTCTGGATTACCTAGCTTCGCCGTGTCATCCGTCGTGAAACCTACGACAGCTACTTTTAGGTCAGCAACTTGGAAGATGTGGTAAGCATCGAATAACGGCTTGCCAGTTTCTTCGTCAAGAATGTTAGCTGATAGGAAAGGGAAACCGGCCCATTCTTGCTGTTGCTTAAGAACTTCTAGCGGGTTGTCGAATTCGTGGTTACCCAGCGCCATGGCATCGTATTTCAACATGTTCATGCCGCGGAAATCCGGCTCAGCATCTTGTAAGTCAGACTCTGGTACACCTGTGTTAATGTCACCACCAGATAGTAGAAGAGAGTTGCCGCCTTCTAATGCAACTTCCTCTCGGATGTTATCGATCAGCGTTTTACGAGCTGCCATACCGTATTCACCGTTACGGTTTTGCCAGAAGCGACCGTGGTGATCATTGGTGTGTAGGATAGTTACTTTGTATTCTTTGTCTGCTTCCCAGTCTGGTTGGCTAGTACCCATCATCGAGCAGCCTGTAACAGCAATGGCTACCCCTGTTAAGGCAAGATGAGTCATAAATCTTTTACTGGATTTCATGTGTTTTTCCTTGCTTATGTCGATGTTTATTAAGTTAGTGTCAGCATTTGTGTGGATTATTTTATGGGCACTGTAGAGTCACAGGTGCGTATTATTATTCTTTGTAACCTATGAATGTATCTTATAATTGTGACAAGTTCGAGGCCAAAACGTTAAAAATTTGACCTAATGTGCAAGATTGTGAGGATTATTTACACTTTTCTCTTGCTCGAAAGTGTATGCAGAGGAAACTTTGGTTGGGAATATGTGTGTTTACTCGATTATTTCATCTTGCCATTTGGCTTTAACGAGCAGGATTTCACTTAAGCAGTCTTCAAAAACCGTTACTAAGTCTGGGTCAAAGTGCTTGCCAGACTGTTCTTTCATTAGGTTAACGGCTTCTTCAACGGTCCAAGCTCTTTTATAAGGGCGTTCGCTGGTGAGTGCATCAAATACATCGGCGATAGCAACAATACGCCCCTCAATCGGAATTTCCGCCCCTTTTAAACCATTTGGGTAGCCCGAGCCATCCCATTTCTCATGATGAGTGAGAGCGATGACGCGCGCTAATTTCAATAAAGAGGATGAGTGTTGACCAATGATCTCAGCTCCCATGCTGGCATGTTGTCGCATGACCGCCCATTCTTCATCTGTGAGTTTGCCGGGTTTTAGCAAGATGGCGTCGGGGATACCGATTTTACCTACATCATGCATAGGGGCTGCGTGTAATAATTCTTCCGCCGCGCGCTCAGAGAAACCAATGGCTTTGGCCATGATTTTCGAATAGTGGCTCATACGAATAACATGCTGCCCTGTTTCGTTATCTTTGTATTCCGCCGCACGGCCTAAGGTTTGTACCAATTCTAAACGTGACTGATGTATGGCATCGAGGCGGTTGGTGTTGAGGTGGACTCGTACTCGAGCTTTAACCACAGAAGGGTTAACAGGCTTGGTGATGTAGTCTACGGCCCCCGCATCAAGACCATCTGTTTCGTTGGCGCCATCACTCAGTGCGGTCACAAAAATAATCGGAATATGGGCGAGGAGCTTTTCGCTTTTCAATTCTGCACAGACTTCAAGGCCGCTCATTTCAGGCATCATAATATCGAGCAGAATCAGTTCTGGTGGCTCCGCATGCACAAGTTGTATGGCTTTTTTACCATTAGTCGCAAACGCAAGGCGATAATCTTGTTCAAGTATTCTCTTTAGCACATGAAGGTTGGTGGGCTCGTCGTCAACAATCAGCACTAGGGGCTTTTCGTCACGGTTAAATGGCTTCATGGACTGAGGAGTGGTTGCGTAGGACATAGTATTAACTCGTTGTGGATCCGGCACTAAAGGTGTTAATTAGCTCAATGGCTTCATCAAATTCAAAGTTAAAAACAGCGTTGTTAAGCTGTTCACTTTGAGCTTGCGGTAAGGCAAGGCAGATTTGGTTTAGTAAGTCGTCGTCGACTTCGCCTTTGCTCAAGCTGGCTATTAGCAGGGCTGCTTGTTGTGGGTCAATTTTTGGCGCTGCTGGTAAAGAGGTTTCCATTTCGCTTTTAGCTTTTTCCTGACTGACCATGCTGTCTTTTATCAAGGATAGCTCGGCAATGATTTCTTGCCATAAAAGCGCGCTTTCTGTTTGGTGCCGAGCGGCAAGAAGTTGCTCTAATTTTTTGCACAGCTCCGAGGCTTTGTTAAGGCTTAGATTCGCCGTAGAGCCTTTAAGTTTATGAGCAAAGCCAATTTGCAGGCTAAGCTCTTGGTGAATTATTTGCTCACACTCGTCGACAATATTCTTAATAAAGTAACCAATTTGTCTTTTTAGTTCTTTACGGCTACCCCAGCGAGATACCCCGCTTCGCCAATCTATAGAAGCATCTAGATCAATGTTTTGACGACTGGTTTGATGGGTATCATCTATCTCGTCTTCCCCATCAATAACTCGGGATATCTCATGAATTAGCTGATCCAACTCAACCGGCTTGGAGCAAAAGCCATTCATACCCGCTTGGCTAGCCGCTAAACGGTCAAGTTCTTGCACACTCGCCGTTAGTGCAATGATGGGCGTTGGTTGACGATGCTCGCTTCTTTCCCAGGCGCGAATTGCTTTGCTGGAAGATAAACCGTCCA
This sequence comes from Marinomonas dokdonensis, assembly GCF_052747885.1. Classification (NCBI taxonomy): domain Bacteria; kingdom Pseudomonadati; phylum Pseudomonadota; class Gammaproteobacteria; order Oceanospirillales; family Oceanospirillaceae; genus Marinomonas; species Marinomonas dokdonensis. The sequence continues at coordinate 60,578 of NZ_JBRAND010000003.1, read as the reverse complement.
TGTGAGGCATGTGTAAATCCATCAGCACCACATCAAAATTTTGCTCGCGGAAGGTTTTATAGGCTTGTTCACCATCAACGGCAGATACAACCGTATGGCCTAAGCGGCTTAAGCGCAGTTCCAGCAAGTCAGTATTTTGCTTCACATCATCGGCCACCAAGATGTGCAGTTCCGAACTGGCTGCTTTTATGTTGGCGGCTAATAAGGTGGGCGCCTCTTCTTCAGTGCATTCGGGCAAGGGCAATACCAACGTAAAGCGGCTGCCTTTTCCTGTCTCACTCTCTACGCTTATTTCACCGCCCATCAGCCTGGCTAATTGAAGTGAAATGGTGGTGCCAAGACCCGTTCCACCAAAACGACGGGTAACAGAGGCATCGGCTTGAGAAAAAGGTGCAAAGATCTGTTCAACGCTCTCAGATGGAATGCCTATGCCGGAATCTTCGATAACGATACAAACATTGCTACCCATTCTCTTAACGTTGAGGTGCACATAACCTTTAGAGGTAAACTTGATGGCATTGCCCAGCAGGTTTAACAGGATTTGTTGTATTCGATGAGGGTCTCCTCGATAGCAGTTACCTAAGCTCGGTTCGTATTCAAATGTGAACTCTAAGCCCTTTTTCTGGGCCCCAAGTTTTAGGGTTTCCCGCACATCAGAACACAGCTTATGTAACGAGAAGTTCTCGTTCTCAAGGGGCACGGTGCCATGTTCAAGTTTCGCTGTATCAAGAATGTCATTGAGCAATTTTAGTAAGGAAAACGCGGAGTTATGAATGGTGCTGATGTGTTTGCGTTTCGAGCCTAGTAGGCTTTCATCTTCTAGCAGTAATTCCGAATAACCAATAATGGCATTCATTGGCGTGCGAATTTCATGACTCATGTTCGCCAGAAATTGGTTTTTTGATTGCGCCGCGCTTTCAGCAATGTCTTTGGCATGACGTAATGTTTGTTCCATGATTTTTCGTTCAGATAAATCGTTTACAAACTTCATAATACGCACGGGATTACCTTGCGGATCTAAAATAGGACAGTAAGTGGCAAATATATGAGCTTCACTGCCTTTTTTATCTTTTCGCGTAAATTCACCAGAGAGGTATTGTCCACTGCGAAGTTTTTGCCAATGGTTTAAATAAGATGGGTCTTTTATATCCTCAGTAAAGCATAAAGTTTTATGATGTTGCCCTATTAACTCTTCGCGAGAGTAGCCCATTAAAGATAAAAAATTGTCGTTGGCATTAATAATTAAGCCGTCTAAATCAAACTCCACTAGCATTAATGATCTTTGCAAGCCTGCTGCGATGCTTTCAAAGTCGGCAGCACGGTGCTTTTCTAAGGTGATGTCGGTAGCATATTTAACGAATCGTAAAAGCTTACCGTCTTTATCGAACACTGGATTATAGGAGGCTTGTAACCAAATCTGTTGGCCATTTTTGTGGCGACGAGAAAACTCACCCGAATGAAATGTGCCACAGCCTAAAATATCCCAAAAGTTTTGATATTCCGCTGTGTTAAGCAAGCTTGGGTCCACCAAAATACTGTGGTGTTTGCCAATAAGGTCTTTTCCTGAGTAGCCAAAAATCGCCAAGAAGTTTTGGTTAGCTCGGATAATATTGCCAGATAAATCAAATTCGATTATGGCTTGAACGCGATCAATAGCTCGCTGGTTATTTTCCAGCTGACTAATTTTTTCTAATAACTCATCGTAAGAACTAGACATGTTTTCCTTGCGGCGCTTACTGGTCGAAAAAGTCCTTTGTTGCTAAAGCTTTGAGTAATTATTTTAAGACGCGTTAGTGGGTTAGGTATTGTCGGACAAATAAAAAGTTAACTATAAATAGTTAGTGGTTAAATAGAAAGCAAACCGTATGATTTTGCTTGTCAAGAAAGTGAAAATATTTAGGAATTATAAAAAAAGCCAGCCCGAAGGCTGGCCAACGCTCTTTCTGAAATAAAAGGTTATTTATCTAAACGCTCACCGGTGTTTTCATCAAAAATAACGGCCTTAGAAGTATCGAACATCATTTGAATCACAGAGCCAGGCTTTGCTTCGTATGCTGGATTTGAACGACAGTTAATCTCAGCATCGTTTACACGGGTGAGTATCATGGTGTCGGCACCCATTGGCTCAGTGACCTCGACTTCAACACCTGTTGTTGTCACGAAGGGTTGGCCTTCTTTATGGGGTTGCGGCTCAGTGATCATTTCTGGACGTAAGCCAAGCAATACGGTTTCGCCAATACGCTTTTCTAAGCTTTGTGGTTTCGGGAAAGGTAGCGCCACAGTGGCATCCGTTGCCAACTCCAGCATTGGTGTGCCGTTTTGTGAAATCACCTTAGCTGGAATGAAGTTCATAGCAGGGGAACCCATGAAACCCGCCACAAATAAGTTAGCTGGGTTGTCATAGATTTCCTGCGGTGTGCCCAATTGCTGTACTTCTCCGTCCTTCATGACTGCAATGCGATCTGCCAAGGTCATGGCTTCGATCTGGTCATGGGTCACATAGACAATGGTCGTGCCGAGTTTTTTGTGCAGTTTTTTGATCTCGGTACGCATTTCTACTCGCAGCTTGGCATCTAGGTTCGATAATGGCTCATCGAAAAGATACAGCTGAGGGCGACGGGCTAAAGCGCGACCCATGGCCACACGCTGGCGTTGACCACCAGACAGTTGTGCTGGTTTACGGTTAAGTAAGTGGCTGATTTGCAACATTTCGGCCACGCGCTGGATTTCCACATCGCGTTCTTCTTTAGGGACTTTACGCATTTCTAAGCCGAACGAAATGTTTTGAGCCACTGTCATGTTCGGGTACAAGGCGTAGGACTGAAAGACCATGGCAATGTCGCGATCTTTCGGGCTGGTGTAAGTGACGTCGTTATCGCCAATAAGAATACGACCTTCTGTAACGTCTTCTAAACCAGCGATGGAGTTCATTAGAGTGGATTTACCACAACCAGATGGCCCTACCAGAATGAGAAACTCACCCGCTTCGATGCCAATGTTAATGCCTTTTAAAACTTCTGTGCTGCCGTAGCGTTTTTTTACGTTATCAATGACTAGACTTGCCATGTTGTGCTCCAAATTCTTTACGAATCATAGTGTTAGTAAGCCACCCGCGCGGTGATGAATGAAAGAGCGCGAGTGCTGTTGCTGTAATAATGATTAACCTTTTACTGCTCCGGCGGTGAGGCCACGAACAAAATATTTACCAGCGAAAATGTACACAGCTAGGGTTGGCAATGCGGCGATGATGGCGGCGGCCATATCGACGTTATACTCTTTACCCCCAAAGCTGGTGTTCACTAGGTTATTCAATGCCACGGTAACCGGCTGGGTATCAAAGCCTGAGAAGGCGACACCAAACAGGAAGTCGTTCCAAATTTGCGTAAACTGCCAAATCACGGTGACCACGATGATAGGTGTCGAAACTGGCAAAATGATGCGATAAAAGATGGTGAAAAAGCCGGCCCCATCAAGGCGTGCTGCTTTCACCAGCTCACCCGGAATGGATTGGTAAAAGTTACGGAAGAATAAAGTGGTAAAGGCCACCCCATACACCACGTGAACAAACACCAGACCTGTGGTGGTATTGGCAATACCTAACCAGCCCAAGGTACGTGCCATAGGCAACAGAATTACTTGGAAAGGAATGAAACAACCTACTAATAGTGCTGCGAAAAACAGATCGCTACCGCGGAATTTCCATAGGGAAATAACATAACCATTGAGTGCGCCCAGCAGGGTGGAAATCGCCACCGCAGGTAACACGATCTGGAAGGAGTTCATGAAGTAGGGTGAGAGTCCGCCACAGCTGCTGCCGGTACATGCTCCAGACCAAGCTTTCGACCAAGCGTCAAAATTCAGTGCACCGGGTAATGACAACAAGGTGCCAGTGCGGATTTCTTCTACGTCTTTTAGGGACGTCAGTAACATGACAATAAAGGGCATCAAGTACACCGCCGCCATAACCAGCAAAACAGTGTATAGGGCTACTCTTAGTATCTTTTCAACGCCTGTGGTTTGACGGCGAGTCGCTTTATTACTCATGGCGTTCACCTCGCAATTCAGAGTACAAATAAGGGATCAAAATCGCCAACACACAACCTAACATGACCATGGCAGAGGCGGAGCCTAGGCCGATTTGGCTACGGGTAAAGGTATGGGCGTACATGAAGTTAGCGGGTAAGTCGGAAGAATAACCAGGGCCGCCATTAGTTAAGGCTGCTACCAAGTCAAAACTCTTAATGGCAATGTGTGACAAGATCACCAGAGCACTGAAAAACACAGGTTTCAGAGAAGGCAAAATAATACGGCGATAAGTGGTAAAAGTGCTGGCACCGTCTAGGTGAGCCGCTTTAATCAAGTCTCCATCGACACCGCGTAAGCCGGCTAGAAACAGCGCCATAACAAAGCCAGACGCCTGCCATACTGCGGCAATAACCAAACAGTAAACCACCATGTCTGGGTTGATTAGCCAGTCGAATTTAAAGTTTTCAAAGCCCATATCTACCATTAGCTTTTCTAAGCCATTGGTTGGGTTAAGTAGCCATTTCCATGCGGTACCTGTGACGATAAAAGAGATCGCCATAGGGTAAAGATAAATGGTACGGATAGCGCCTTCGGCGCGAATCTTTTGGTCTAGGAAGATGGCTAAGACCACCCCTAGGAATAAACAAATGAGGATAAATAGGCCACCGAATACACCTAGGTTAGTTAAGGCGACTATCCAGCGGTCATTGTTGAATAGGCGTTCGTATTGATCTAGCCCAACGAATTTATAAGAGGGCAACATACGAGAATTGGTGAAGGACAATACAGCGGTCCAAATCATATAGCCGTATATGCAAACTAGGGTCACGATGACCGTAGGCGCCATAACGAGTTTTGGCATCAAGTCGGCCAAGCTTAGGCGTGCAGGACGACCTGACTGAGTCTTGGCAGACACAGAATTGGCGGTTTTAGTATTCATAATGAGTGCTTCACTACAGGGGAGGAACGGAGAGGCTGACCACAGGCCAGCCTCCTGTTTTGCTTTACTGGTCTAATAAGACCTGTGCTTACATGCTGGCTTTCACCGCACGTGCTAGCTTGTCTACAGCTTCTGTGGCTTGCATAGACTCGTTGTTGAAGAAGTTCGTTACGACGTCGTAAATTGCTCCTTGAACCATAGAGTTTACGGCCATGCCGTGAGCCATACTTGGTACTAGATCACCCGTAGATGAGCTGGCCAAGAAAGCGTCCATGGCAGAATGAGCACAAGCATCAAACTTATCTCTTGGCATATTCAAGCGTGCTGGAATAGAGCCTTTGTTAAGGTTGAAGGTTTCTTGGAAGTTCGGCTCAAGGATCAGACGCGTAAGGTCTTGCTGGGCTTTTTGAGCTTCATCACCGTCCACTTGGAACATGGCAAGGGAGTCGATGTTAAAGGTGAAGGTGCCACTGGTGCCAGGCGCTGGGAAACAAACGTAATCGATACCGGCTTGTTTGCCCGCCGCAGTGAATTCGCCTTTCGCCCAATCGCCCATGATTTGAATGGCCGCTTCGCCATTGATGACCATAGAAGTAGCAATGTTCCAGTCGCGACCAGAGAAGCCTGGGTCAACAAAGTCGTGCATCTTCTTGAAAGTCGTGAAGACATCTATCATGTCTTGGCTGCGTAGGGTTTCATCAGAGAGTTCAATGAAGGCTTTTTTGTAGAAGTCAGAACCTTTAGCAAGGGCAATGGCTTCAAATAAGGTTGCGTCCTGCCATGCTTGGCCACCGTGGGCTAGCGGGGTAAAACCAGCATCTTTGATTTTTTGTGCTTCAACAATGAACTGTTCCCAAGAGGTTGGGATAGAAGCACCAGACTTACGGAACACTTCGGGGTTAGCCCACATCCAGTTTACGCGGTGAACGTTGACTGGCGCTGCAACATAGTGACCATCGTGTTTCATGGTTTCACTGATCACAGGAGGAAGTACTTGGTCCCATTTTCCTGCTGCTGCAACAGAGTCTAAGTTGGTTAGGAAGCCTAGATCACCCCATTCTTGAATGGTAGGACCTTTGATTTGCGCACTGGCTGGAGGGTTGCCTGAAATGGCACGGGATTTTAGAACGGTCATAGCGGATTCGCCTGCACCGCCGGCGACAGCGAAGTCTTTCCAAGTATGCCCTGCGTCTTTCATTTCTTCTTTAAGAACGTTGATCGCAGCAGCTTCGCCACCTGATGTCCACCAATGTAGAACTTCTACTTCACCCGCGTGGCTTGTGGTAGCGGCAATAGATAGCGCAACAGTGGTTAAACCGAAAGCAATTTTTCTCATGATAAAAACCTTTTTTATTGTTATTTGACCAATCAAACTATCTATTTAGATGAATGATTTGATGTTTTATTTTTATGCGGGTTGAGCTGACTGTGCAAGCTCTAACCTATCGCATGAAAGAATTTAGCAAAGGATAGAATCGGCGTGGGTAATATAGAGCAACCTAATGTAACAAAGTCTTGCATAGCGTGATTTTCTCTAATGACGAGGCAACCAGATGGTGGCTTCAAGTCCACCGTCGGGGTGGTTTTGTAGTGTCACTTCTCCCCCTTGTGCCTTGGCAATGTTGCGGGCAATGCTCAGTCCTAGCCCCATGCCGCCGGGATGTCCTGAGTGATCTGGAGTGAGGCGAGTGTAGGGCTGGAAAACCTTATCCATCTTGTCGAGTGGGATGCCGGGGCCTCGGTCACAAATTCGAATGCACAGAGCATCTTCACTGTCTTCGATGAAAACAGTGGCGGTTTTGCCGTAATAGAGCGCATTGTCCACCAAGTTCCCAAGGCAGCGTTTTATCGCCAATGGTTTACCAATATAGGGGTGGTTTAGCTCGCCTTTCACGTCGAGCTTTAGCGTCTCCCGATTGGCGGTTGACTGCATGTCTTTGAGCATTCTTAGAATGTTTACTTCGACGCGGTTTTCATGAATATCTGTCTCTTTTACGCTTTGTAAGGCACCTTTTACCAACATATCCAGATCTTCTAAATCTCGAATCATAGCGTCTCGGGTGTCGTCTTCGTCTATCATCTCGGCACGCAAGCGCAAGCGTGTAATGGGCGTTTTTAGGTCATGGGAAATGGACGAAAACAAGCGCTCACGGTCATTCAAATAACGCTGAATGCGGGTTTGCATGTCATTGAAGGCCCGTGCTGTGTTACGTACCTCAATACTCCCCACTTCTTTAATCGGCTGGCTGTCACCTTGGCCGAAAGATTCCGCGGCTCGGGCTAGGGTCGCCAAAGGACGGGTAACACGACGCAAAATAACAATGCTCAGTAACAGCACTGTGATCACCGACATGGCCATGGAAAACAGGCGATCCGCACTGAGTGCTGAGGATTCTTCAATGAAGTAGGGGTCGGGCATCAGGCTGGCAAGGTAGAGCCAGTCTTTGTCATTCACGGGTATTTGGATGACGATAATCGGTGGCGTAAGAGGTTTTACCAATAAGCTGTGATGTCCCCAACGCTCTGGTAGATCCACCAAGCGAGTGTGGTTATTAATGACATGCAGATCGCTAGGGCTGGAAAAAGCTATTTTGGCATTGGTAATGCCTAGCTGTTTGGCCAAGGTGTGCTGTACCTCATTTTTCACTATGTCTTTTAAGTGAGAGTCAGGCAGGGGATTAATGAGGATTTCTTCTTTGTTAAGGGTCACGAAGAATCGTGTACCGCCCATGTTCTGCAATTGATCAATGACAATATGGCGATAGTTTTGCGGAAGTGATTCAAAGTAACTGACGGTGGCGGCGATACGAAACGCCATGTGCTTGGACACCTCCAGCACGTTTTTCTCCGTATCGGACTCTAGCTGTTTGAGCCAAAAAGTAGAGCTAATAAACTGGGCGCTGGCGACCCCAAGAGCCATGATAATAAGTATCTGGCCCGTTAGGGATCTGGACCATCGCCCTATGCGAGCACTAATGGTCATAATCCGAACATTCTACGGTGGCCGTTAGAATATAGCCTTGTCCTCTAACGGTTTTGATCAATTGTGGGTGACGAGCATCTTCGTGCAGGCGCTGTCGTAAGCGGCTCACATGAACATCAATAAAACGATCAAGAGGGGTGCTGTCGCGGCCACGGGTGTTTTCCGCGATGTGTTCTCGGGTTAGCACTTCTCCTGGGCTTGCTAGGAATAACATGAGCAGGTTGTAGTCTGCTCCCGATAAAGACTCTTTCTCCTCGCCAAAGTGTAATTCTCGAGACAAAGTATCCAGCTTGAACTGTGCGAAGTGATAAAAGCGTTGGCTGGTGGAAGGCGGTTCAATCACTTCCGTGTGTTCCATACGGCGCAAAATAGCTTTGATGCGAGCCAGTAATTCTCTGGGGTTGAAGGGCTTTGCCAAGTAGTCGTCGGCGCCAATTTCTAAACCAATAATACGGTCCATTTCGTCTGAGTTGGCGGTCAGCATGATGACAGGAACTTGTGACTGGGTGCGCAGTGAACGGCACACGGAAAAGCCATCTTCACCGGGTAGCATGATGTCTAATATGACAAGGTCTACTTGTTGTTGGGGGTTAAAGTCGGCGAGGAAAGCTTCTCCGGAATCCGCTACTAAAACCTCAAACTGGTGCTTTTCTAGGTAGGTTTTTAGTAATGAGCGAATTTCGTCGTCATCGTCGACAACATAGATGCATTTAGCTTTTGTCATTATTATTTCTCGATTAATGCAAGTTTGCGCGAATAAGGTTTCGAGTCTAGCAAGAAAGTAGAAGGTAACCAATTCAAGCAGTGCTAGACTAGCGAGCAATAGTGCCACCGGTCTTAAATAAATTAAATTGATTTAACCTAGAGGGCGCGGCATAATTTCGACACTAACTGATTTTGCATGAAAGAGAATAAAACCATGACAACAAAAGTAATGGCCTTTGGCGAAGCCTTGATTGATTTTCTATCAAACGGTGCAACTAAGCCGGGTGAGCTAGAATCGTTCGCTAAATTTCCAGGTGGTGCGCCTGCCAATGTTGCAGTGGCCGTTGCACGCCTAGGGGGCAATAGCCATTTCGTCGGCCAAGTCGGTGACGATGCTTTTGGTCATTTTCTAAAAGACTCTTTAGCTCAATACGGTGTTCAGACCCAAGGCATGTTAATGACCAAAGAAGCTAAGACAGCTTTGGCGTTCGTTAGCCTAGATGACACGGGCGAGCGTAGCTTTGAGTTCTACCGTAGCCCATCGGCGGACATTCTATTCCGTGAGAGCGACTTTAATGACGCTTGGTTTGCTGAACCAAAAGGGGTTTTCCACACCTGTTCAAACACTTTAACCGATGCGGACATCACCCAAGCGACTTTAGCAGGTGTGCGTATGGCCAAATCGGCTAATTGGATTGTCAGCATTGATGTGAACCTTCGCACGAACTTGTGGCCAGAAGGTCAGGTAGACAAACAGCGTGTGATCGACTGGATGCAAAGTGGTGATGTGGTCAAAGCCAGCCTAGAAGAGTTAGAAGTACTTGCGGATGAGCCATTTGCACTCATCAATGAGTCTTTGGCAGCTGGCGTTTCTTTATTCGTATTGACGGATGGCGCGAATGCTATTCGCTTCTACGCTGGTGAGCGTGGTGAAGGCCAGGTGGTTACGCCAAAAATGAACGTAAAAGATACCACGGCAGCAGGGGATGCCTTTGTTGGCGGTTTGTTGTATCAATTGGCAGAGCGTGGCGGTGACCGTGCTTCTTTAGCGGGTTTCTCGAACGAAGAATTAACTGAGATTGTGCGTTTTGCCGCAGCCTGTGGTGCGGACTCAGTGACCAAGTTGGGGGCTTACCCATCTTTGCCTTCTATTGAAGAAGCTAACGAGCGCTTGAAGATGTTTGCTTAAGGCCGCTTTCTTTTAAGAGGCGATCCTCTCTTAATGAAGCACTTAGTTTTGCAAAGCACGGATTTATCCGTGCTTTTTTGTATCTATTGTAATATTTTTTTATCATCCTTTAGCGATTCAGTAAGTTATTGAATTGGCTAACTATCCTGCTAAAACGGTTATTTCGTTTTTCTACAATTCGCTCATCGAGCTAAAAATTAAACTTAATTAAGAAAATATTAAGCGTGCTCGCAGCTTGAACCACTGGGCGTGTTTGTTAATAATCAAATCCTTCTTAATCCTTAAAGAAGATGGGATATAGAGCTTTTCGACCTACGATAATAACAACAAAGGCGTACCACGGAGTCTCCGTAGTGAGCCTGGTAAGGAGCGATCATGAAAAAAACATTGTTGTCAGCCGCAGTTGCGCTGACGCTATCAGCCAATGCGGTACATGCCGCAGACCTTCTTTTCTCACCTGGTGAAGATGCTCGTTTCAATTGGGACAGCTACAATGCCCTAAAATCAACGAATTTATCTGGTGAAACCATTTCTGTTTTCGGCCCTTGGATGGGGGACGAGAAAGCCAATTTTGATCGAGTTATTGCTTACTTCGAAGAAGCCACAGGTGCGGACGTAGATTACGCAGGCTCGGACTCTTTCGAACAGCAAATCGTTATCGACGCCCAAGCGGGCAGTGCCCCAAATGTTGCTATCTTCCCACAGCCTGGTTTGGCAGCCGATATGGCGGCAAAAGGCTTTTTAACACCGCTAGACGACGTTGTAAAAGCGGGTGTTGTTAAAGACTATGCGGCTGGGCAATCTTGGGTAGATTTGGCGACTTTTAAAGATGCTCAAGGTAAACAAGATATGTTCGGTATTTTCTACCGTGCAGATCTAAAATCGCTTGTTTGGTATTCCCCAGAGAACTTCGAAGACGCTGGTTATGAAGTGCCAGAAACCATGGAAGAGCTGAAAGCCCTGACGCAAGAAATTGTTGATGACGGCGGCACTCCTTGGTGTATCGGTCTAGGTTCGGGTGCGGCAACAGGCTGGCCTGCGACCGACTGGGTAGAAGACATGATGCTGCGTACTCAGCCAGCAGCTGTGTACGATCAATGGGTGAAGAATGAGATCAAGTTCGATGATCCTCGTGTTGTTGAGGCCATTGAAGAGTTTGGTTGGTTCGCTCGTAACGACGATTACGTAGATGGCGGTGCAGGTGCGGTAGCATCCACTGATTTCCGTGATAGTCCAAAAGGCATGTTCCAGTCGCCTCCTAAGTGTTACCTACATCGTCAAGCCTCGTTTATTCCCGCCTTCTTCCCAGAAGATGTGGAGCTAGGTCTGGATGCAGACTTCTTCTACTTCCCTGCGTATGAATCAAAGGGTTTGGGTGAGCCAGTATTGGGTGCGGGTACTTTGGTAAGTATTACCAATGACTCGAAAGGTGCTCGTGCTTTCATCGACTTCCTTCGCTCGCCGATTGCCCATGAAGTATGGATGGCGCAAAAAGGCTTTATTTCAGCGCATCTAGGTGCCAACCCTGAGCTGTATTCTAGTGAAGCGGCGAAAAAACAAGGTAGCATTTTACGTGATGCGACGACCTTCCGTTTCGATGCCTCCGATCTAATGCCTGGCAAAATCGGCGCTGGTTCCTTCTGGACTGGTATGGTGGATTACACCGGCGGTAAAGATGCGCAGACAGTGGCTCAAGATATTCAAAAAACTTGGGATGCCTTGAAATAACGATTTGAAGCCCCTGCTGGTGAGCTAAGTGCTAACCAGTAGGGGCTTTGATGATCAGAATACCCTTAACAGCAAATCTGCTTTGCTGTGCTAATCAATGTAATGTGGAGTTTCTATGGGCCAGCTCGCTTCTGCGTTAGTGACCATGATTCTAGGTGTGTTGGGATGTGCCATATACTTTTATGGTTCTAACATTCTTTTAGACAAAATTTTTCCGACTAAAAAGCGTCCTTCTGCGGTGATTGCTCGTAATTTACGCATCGCTAACGCTGTTCGCCCTTGGCTGTTTTTAGGCCCAGCGGTGCTGCTACTAACCTTTTATTTATTCTATCCCGTCATCGACTCTATTCGTTTGTCATTCTTAGACCGAAGTGGTGAAGAGTTCGTTGGACTGGCCAACTACACCTGGCTGTTCGGTAGCGACGAGTTTTTTGAGTCCTTCCGTAACAACATGCTCTGGCTGATCGTGGTGCCAACTGTGGCGACCTTTATGGGCTTGATTATCGCCACCATGACCGATCGTATCTGGTGGGGGAATATCGCTAAGAGTTTGATTTTTATGCCGATGGCTATTTCATTTATCGGTGCCTCGGTGATTTGGAAATTCATTTATGACTACCGCAGTGGGGACGATGCCCAAATTGGTTTGCTTAATGCTGTAGTCGTGTTTTTCGGTGGTGACCCTCAGCCTTGGATCACCTTGCCGTTTTGGAATAACTTTTTCCTCATGGCCATCCTGATCTGGGTGCAGACAGGTTTTGCCATGGTGATCTTGTCGGCAGCGCTGCGTGGTATTCCTGATGAAACCATTGAAGCGGCGGTGCTAGATGGCGCCAGTGGTATTCAAATCTTCTTTAAAATCATGGTGCCACAGATTTGGGGAACCATTGCCGTAGTGTGGACCACTATTACCATCTTGGTATTAAAAGTTTTCGACATCGTTTTGGCGATGACCAATGGACAATGGGGAACGCAAGTATTGGCTAACCAAATGTTTGATTGGATGTTCCGCGGTGGCGGTGACTTTGGTCGTGGTGCGGTGATCGCGCTGGTGATCATGGTTTTGGTTATTCCGATTATGATTTGGAATATAAAACGTGCAAACGACGAAATGGAGGGCCGTTAATATGGTTTCATCATCTAAACGCACACCGCTTTCCTTCGTTGTGCATGGGGTAGTGCTGCTACTGGTCATCATGTGGACCATTCCAACGGCGGGCTTGTTTGTTTCTTCTATTCGAGACAAGGATCAGTTATCCGTTTCTGGCTGGTGGACAGCTTTATCGACTTCCGAGCAACGTTTGGTCGCCCGAGGGAATCTTCCAGAAACTCAGGTGCAAGAAGGGGATGTTTTTGTCATTCGTGGCAACTTGCTAGAGAAAGCCTCTGCCAAGGTGTCTCGTTTCGGTTCCAGCTCACTTAAACCGGAAGCCTTTGAAGTGGGGACGGTAGCCGAGCTAAAACGTGGTCAAACTCTACAAGTGATGGAGAATGGCGATTATATCTTTAGCTCGCCAACCGAATGGAAAGGTTCTCGCGGTAAGCGTATTTTCTATACGGCGCAAATTCCGCCGCGCTTTACCCTAGATAACTATCGCGAGGTGCTAAGTACCGAAGGTTTAGGACAGTCCTTTATTAACTCGCTCACCGTGACCATTCCGGCCACCATTATTCCGATTCTTGTAGCAGCGTTTGCCGCCTATGCGCTGGCGTGGATGCGTTTTCCTGGCCGAGCTTTGCTATTGGCGGCGGTTGTCGGTTTGCTGGTGGTTCCTTTGCAGATGTCATTGATTCCATTGCTGAAAAGCTACAACTTAATTGGCGAATTTTTCGGGGTGGGCTCGAAAACTTATGTGGGGGTGTGGCTGGCTCATACCGGCTTTGGCTTACCTTTGGCGATCTACCTGCTGCGAAATTATATTGCGGGTTTGCCTGCTGAAATCATCGAGTCAGCACGAGTGGATGGTGCGTCGGATTTTGATATTTTCCGCAAAATCATCTTGCCTCTGTCTTTCCCTGCGCTGGCCTCTTTTGCCATCTTCCAATTCCTATGGGTATGGAATGACTTGCTGATCGCCATGGTGTTTTTAGGCAACAACGCTGAACACTTGGTGCTCACCGGGCAGTTACGAGAGTTGTTAGGTTCCCGTGGCGGTAACTGGGAAATACTGACGGCGTCGGCCTTCATTACCATTATTGTGCCCCTATGTGTTTTCTTTAGTTTGCAGCGTTACTTGGTGCGAGGCTTGTTGGCAGGCTCAGTAAAATAAATTATCCCACTGGGTGAGTTGAGCCTAGCTCCTCACCCAAGCAACGAATTGAGAGGAAAAATCATGGCTGATGTTAAGTTAACCCATGTAAAGAAAATTTATTCAAATAAAGTCGAAGTGCTAAGAGACATTAATTTAGACATTAAACAAGGCGAGTTCATCGTCTTTGTTGGCCCATCAGGTTGTGGTAAGTCCACCCTGTTGCGCATGATTTCTGGTTTGGAAGAAATCTCTGGTGGAACGCTGGAAATCGACGGACAAGTGGTCAACGACATACCACCGGCGTTACGTGGTATCGCGATGGTGTTCCAAAGCTATGCCTTGTATCCCCATATGACGGTATACGACAACATGGCATTTAGTTTGCAGATTGCCAAGGTAAGTAAGGCCGATATTGATACTCAGGTACGCAAAGCCGCAGAAATGCTGCAATTAACACCGTATTTGGACCGTTTGCCGAAAGCTTTATCCGGTGGTCAGCGCCAGCGTGTGGCCATTGGTCGTGCCATTGTCCGCCGTCCTAAAGTCTTCTTGTTTGATGAACCCTTGTCGAACTTGGATGCGGCCTTGCGTGTCGCCACTCGTATGGAGATCGCCAACCTAAAAGAGAGCATGCCAGATTCCACCATGATCTATGTAACCCATGATCAGGTAGAAGCCATGACCCTAGCAGACCGTATTGTGTTGCTGTCGGCGGGTAATATCGAGCAAGTTGGTTCCCCATTAGAGCTGTACGAGAACCCTGCTAACGTTTTTGTGGCTAAGTTTATTGGTTCCCCGGCGATGAACATTGTGCCTTGTCAGATTGCCCAAACAGGTGAGCAAACTAAGGTAACTGTAGCGGATAACAGCGTGCAGACAGCCGTTAATACCGCGGCCAGTGAACAAGGCAAACCGGGTTTCTTTGGTATTCGCCCAGAAGATCTACACGTTGCAGACTCCGAAGAGCAAGGCTTTCTATCCGGTAAAGTATTCTTTGTTGAGTCTTTGGGCGAGTCGACCTTGTTATACGTGAAGGTGCCCGGTTGTGAAGAGCTGGTGATTGCTAAATTGATTGGCACTTTGCCGACACAGCGCGGTGATCTAGTGCACTTAACGGCGGACGCACAAAAGATGCACCTGTTTGATGAGAACGAGCTGGCTTACGGCCGTTAATTAAGCACTTTAAGTAATTCTTATGATAATGAGGCAATACAGAGGTATTGCCTCAGTTTTTTATTTTGGAGAGTCAGAATGACAACAAGCGATCTTAACTGGTGGAAAGGGGGAATCATCTACCAGATTTACCCTCGTAGTTTTATGGATGCCAATGGCGATGGTATTGGTGATCTAGCGGGTATCACCAGTAAGCTTGATTATGTGGCTTCATTGGGTGTCGATGCGATTTGGTTATCGCCTATTTTCACCTCACCTATGAAAGACTTTGGCTATGACGTGTCCGACTATTGTGACATTGACCCTATGTTTGGCTCGTTAGAAGATTTCAAAACGCTGATTAGCCGTGCTCATGGATTGGGTCTAAAAGTGATGATAGATCAGGTGATCAGTCACTCTGCAGATTCACACCCATGGTTTGAAGAAAGCCGCCAAGATAAAACTAACGATAAAGCCGACTGGTACGTTTGGGCAGACCCTAAGCCAGATGGCTCACCACCAAATAACTGGTTGTCGATCTTTGGCGGTAGCGCTTGGAAATGGGACAGCCGTCGTTTGCAGTATTATCTGCATAACTTCCTTGAGTCCCAACCAGACTTTAACTTCCACAACCCAGATGTTCGTGAAGCGCACTTGAATAATATGCGCTTCTGGCTGGACCTTGGCGTCGATGGTTTCCGCTTAGACACGGTGAACTTTTATTTCCACAGTGAAGGGCTAGAAGATAACCCACCTGTACCGCCGGGTGAGCCAAAAACCATGGGGGCTCCCCATGACAACCCATACACTTATCAGCGCCACGTGTACGATTTGAGCCGCCCTGAAAACCTAGATTTCCTAAAAGATCTACGTGCCATGATGGATGAATACCCAGGCACGACAACGGTAGGTGAATTGGGGGATGACTTCCCATTAAAACGTATGGCTGAGTACACCTCTGGTGGCGACAAGCTACACATGGCTTATACCTTTGATTTCCTTAACACTCCTCATTCACCTCAGTACATTCGTACGACCTTGGCGAATATGAATGACATCGTTGGTGATGGCTGGCCTTGTTGGGCATTGTCAAACCACGATGTGGTACGTGCTTGTACTCGTTGGGGAGCGAATGAAGACCCAGTCGCTTATCCGCTGATCGCCATGGCATTGATATTATCTCTACGAGGTAGCGTGTGCTTGTATCAGGGTGAAGAGCTTGGCTTGCCGGAAGCTGAAGTACCATTTGAGCGCATTCAAGACCCTTACGGCAAACCATTATGGCCTGTCTTTAAAGGTCGTGATGGCTGTCGAACCCCGATGGTTTGGGAAAATGTGGCTCAAGGTGGCTTCTCGACCATAGAGCCTTGGTTACCTGTCGATGACCGCCATTTGCCTTTAAGTGTGGCAGAGCAAGAAGCCGACCCAAGTGCGTTACTGCATAAGGTTCGTCGTCTTATTCATTGGCGCCAAAAGCAGCCAGAGCTGATCAATGGTGAGCTATCTCAACTTGAGGTGGGCAATGAAGAACTGATTGCTCTGGTACGTGAATATGAAGGCCAGCGAGTGTTGGTGGTATTGAATATGACCAGCGAAACTCAGCAAGGAGAGCTTAACTGCACCATTAGTGACGTGCTAGAAGGCCATGGCTTTACGGCAGAACTTAAGGATAACTCCTTGATCTTGCCAGCTTATCAGGCTTTTTACGCAAAACTTGCTTAGTCCCATCATATTGTCTACTTTAGGCAGGTTTAGAAAGTTTCTAGGCCTGTCTTTTTGGGCTTTATGATGATGTGACGGATTTGTTTTCTGCGGGATATGAGATGAAAAAAAATATAAAAAAACTAACCTTAAAAGACGTCGCTGAGCGTTTACAGGTCTCAACCGCCACCATATCAAATGCTTTTAATCGTCCTGATCAACTGTCAGCCAGTTTACGGGATAACATACTGCAAGAGTGCGAGAAAATGGGCTACTTTGGCCCGAACGCCGCAGCTCGCAGTTTACGCACAGGCCGCACAGGTATTGTCGGTATCGTGCTGTCAGATGATTTAAGTTATAGCCTGACTGACCCTGTGGCGAACCAGTTTTTACAAGGGCTGGCGGAAGTTTTCGAAGCGCACGAATACAACATGTTGTTGCTGTCTTCGAATGAAGAGCAACAAGACGCGCAAAGCCGTATGCAGTCTTCCATGGTGGACGGCTTTATTGTCTATGGACACAAGCCGCAACAATGCCAAAACGCCCCATGGCTCATGCCCCATAAAAACATCATCACGGTAGATAGCTTTATTCCCGGTACCACTTCTGTGAATATCGAAAACCATCAGGGTGCTTATACGATTGCCCGTCATGCTTTGGCGCATCAGCCGAAAGCTGTGGCCATTATGGGGTTAAGCTTGTTGAATACCGACCGTGTTTGTCGAGTGCGTGATGATGAGCTGTATGATCGCGCCGCGTCTATCTCGATTCAGCGTTTGCAAGGTTATGAGCAAGCTTTACAAGAGCATGGTTTGTCAGCTGTGCCAGAATATATTTGGAATGTCCCAGCTAATAGTCACAAACTGGCCTATCAAGCCGCACGAGAAGCCTTATCTATGGCCCAGCGCCCTGAATTGCTGCTGTGCATGAGTGATTGTATTGCCATTGCTTCGGTGCAAGCGGCTTTGCATATGGGCCTAAGAGTGCCAGAAGACATTCAAGTGGTAGGTTTTGATGGTATCGCCGAGAGCGCCAATATTCACCCTTCCATTACCACTATTCACCAGCAAACCGTGACCAAAGGCCGAGTGGCTGCCGAAGTCTTTTTGGGGCTACGGGAAGCTAAGGATGTGATTTTAGATACCGAGTTGGTGATACGAGAAAGCTGCCCGAGTGTGGTATCTAGCTAATCAAAGCCAATACTCACCGATAGGTTTGCTTTTATCGAAGTGATAGCTGAACTGAGCTTGCAGCAATTCTGCCGATGATAAAGCGTCGGTAAGGGCGTGATGGGCTTTATAGCGGGGTAATCGATAGTTCTGTCGGCAAGCATCCAGTCGTAACGATGGGACTTTGCCAAACCTCTGCCACCAAGGTTTATGCTGGACTTTACGCTCAATGGCCATGGTATCCAGCATGGGGAAATACAGCGGGTAACCATAGACTTTCAGGGCCGCTTCGAGCAAAAACTGCCTTTCTATCGCCAAACAATGCACGACCACTACCTTGCCAATTAGGGCTTCCAATACCTTATCTAAAATCGCACTGACCGGCGGCGCACCTGCCAGTTCACTATCCGTGATTTCATGAATGGTGACGGATTCTGGATGTAAATCTTTGTTGGGCTTAGCTATCCAGTATTGTGCCCCTTGGCAGCGGATAATACTGTGGTCAAAGGGCACTAAGCCTATGCTAATGATTTCATCTTGCAGGGCATCGAGTCCGGTGGTTTCTAAATCCAAAGCCACCATAGGCAAACTGTGCAGTGGTGTGTTGATGTCTACCACCCCTGCTTGATAATAACGCTTTAATGCGCCCTCAGGAGCTTCCTCTGCCCATTTTGCAAACATGTTAGGCCAGTCGAAGGCTTCTTCAAAAGAGTCTGTGGTGTTGCTCTGAGGGTCTTTCTTCATGCTAGTTACGTTTCCCTGCGTAGCGGAATTTTAAGAATTCCTGTTGGCGAGAAACAATGTCGAAGGCATCCCGTAAATGGCGTTTTTCGAACGCTGAGAGGTTCTCAGGATCCACATGGTTGTTGGCTGGCTGGCCCGCATCTAACTGATCCTTTTGGTGTTTGATTCGCACCATACCTATCATCTCTAGGGCAAGGGCAAGGTCTTTTGCTCGCCCTTTGAGCAATAAGCCTGCCGCTTCAATGTCTTCTAAACGCTCTAAGGTATTGAGCTTGCGGCTACCGCAGGCGAGGGCGTGAACGCGCACTATGTCGATAATGGGGGCAATGCCACGTTCTTTTAAGTTGAAGGTGCGGGATTGTTTTCCACTTCCATCAAGAACAAATTGACGGAAGAAGCCAAGCGGGGGCTTCCTTTGGTTAGCATTGCGCGCCATAAAGGTTAGGAAGGCTGGGTGCTGTTTGGTTTGGGCGAGGATATGCTTGTGTAACTGATTGGCTAAACTTTTATCCCCATAGACACCACGTAAATCGAAGAAAATAGACAGGCGTAATAAAGCTTCCGCTTTAGGCTGTTGGATCCATTCACTAAAGTAAGTTTTCCATTGCGCTAAAGGCTGTCGCCAACGGGTATTGGAAGCCATGATGTCACCTGTGCATAGGGTATAGCCGCATTGGTCGAGGTTTTGACAAACCCACTTACTCAGCGACTCGAAATAATCCCCATGTATTTGTTCA
The DNA here is from genome assembly GCF_052747885.1 of Marinomonas dokdonensis. Lineage (NCBI taxonomy): Bacteria > Pseudomonadati > Pseudomonadota > Gammaproteobacteria > Oceanospirillales > Oceanospirillaceae > Marinomonas > Marinomonas dokdonensis. Next base: position 41,252 of record NZ_JBRAND010000003.1, on the reverse strand, counting down.
TCGTACTGATCGCTTAAAATCAAGGCATTGTCTTGGTCGGTACTAATGGTTTGCTCTTCACGGGCTTGAGAGCCTAGGGCGACAAAGCAATAGGGCACTGGGGGCGGGCCGAATTTTTCTTCTGCTAATTTGAGCAGGCGCTTAACAAAAGCGGTGCCAATATGGGACATGGCGTTGCCGATCATTTGTGTGTTGGCATCGGCCACTACGAGCTGGGTAAAGGTGTGGGTCATTTTACGGCTAATGGCCTGTAAACCTTCAATACTAGTTTGCTTGAAGATGTCGCTAATGAGATACACACTGCCATGGCTCTCTTTTTGGACAATGTCCCCAGTACTAATAACGCCTATAGGCTGATCATTTTTCATGACTGGCAAATGGTGGATGTTTCTTTCCATCATTTTTAAGACGGCCTCGGAAGCGTAATCACCGCTGTCCATGACCAATGGGTCACGGGTCATAATATGGGCCACTGGGGTGTCGTAATCCAAACCTTGCGCCACAGCACGGGTGCGCAAGTCGCGGTCGGTCAAAATGCCAACCAGTTCCCCTTGCTCAATAATCAGTAGACTAGAAACCTTGTGTTCCGACATGGTCTGGGCAGCCATGCGGATGTTGGCGTTGGCATGAATGCTAATGGGTGGCCGACGTAACAGGCTTTTAACCGGCGTGGTCATCAAAGAAATATCGGAGCTTTGGGAGTCGACCGCAGTGCGCAGGCGAACATCTCGGTCCAACTCGAAGAAATCGGAGAAATGGTCACTTTCGGCATACAGTTTTAGAAACCATTTAGCCGGTATGCGGTACAGCAAACTGTCTTCTATGGTACGCATAAACTGTGTTGATTTGCCGCCCCGTAGCAGGGAGGCGTAACCAAACAGCTCGCCTTCGTTCATGCGTCGAATCAGAGTGTTTTCTTTGTGTAAGACTTCCACTGCCCCACTGCGAATAAAAAACAGCACTTCATTCAGGGTGTTGGGAGCGATGGCCCATTCACCTGCACGTAGATATTGGATTTCAATCTCGCTGACCATGTCTTTGAGCTGTGGGTCATCGGCGATTTCCTCAAAGGGAGCATGCTGACATAGGGCATCCAGAATCTCTGATAATTCGACTTCCATGCTAATACCCTCGTGAGACCTAATTTAGTGAAGTAATGGTGACAGAATAGTGCCGACACCGATAATAATAAAGAGCGCACAAGCCAGCTGGCGGGTGCGCTTGGCGTTGATTCGTTGCATCAGCCAATTACCCGCATACACCACAGGCACATTGGCGAGCATCATACCCAGCGTAGAGCCGATAAGCACCCACCAAACAGAGCCATAGTGAGCACCTAGCAAAACCGTTGCTATCTGTGTTTTATCGCCAATTTCTGCAACAAAAAATAAGATAAAGGTGGCAACAAAAGCACTGTGTTTCAGAATTTTGCTGTCGTCACTGTCATCTTCATCTGGAATGAGTAACCACAAACCCACCAGAATAAAACTGGCGCCCACAATCCAGTTAGCCCACGCCATAGGCAGCCAGCGAGCAGCTTCGGCACCAAGCCAAGCAGACATTAAATGATTCAATAAAGTGGCGGCTAAAATACCGAATACAATGGCGCTTTTAGAAGCAAAGCGAGTGGCTAAGAATAAGGCGAGTAATTGTGTTTTATCACCCATTTCAGCGAGGGCGACTGTGCTGACGGATGTGATGAGTGCTTCCATTGATAAACTTCCTCGGTGGGCAAAAACATAAGACAATAAACCTGTGCCCACCAGAGCCAAGTTATCGTCTTAAGTCTCATCAATCTTGGTGATCTACACCGAGACTTCTTTGCCACGAGCATGAGGCTCAATTATGTTGACAAAGAATCTTTGCATTGCAAAGAAGATTACTCCCCTAAGAAGAGGTTGTATCTTAATCTAAGGTCATTCAAAAAACAACTCAGCAGAGGACTCTACTGAGTTGTTTTATAACCTTTTATGACAGACTACTTAGCAATAAGGTGAACATCACCCTGCAAGCCTTTCCATAGGCTGACACACATTACTAGCATCAATAAGGTGAAAGGTAGACCAATGGTAATCGCGGCAGATTGGATGGCTCCAAGGGAGTCAGAACCGCCGCCAACCAATAGGGCGATAGCGATGACGCCCTCTAGAATGGCCCAGAAGACACGCTGAGTCATAGGCGCATCGGTTTTACCACCGGCGGTGATACCGTCGATAACCAATGAACCAGAGTCAGAAGAGGTAACAAAGAAGACCAATACCAAGACGATACCAATGAAAGAGATCACGGAAGTAAGCGGCAGGCTGGCAAACATTTGGAACATGGCCAGAGAAGAGTCTGTTAGACCACCAGCCAGTGCGCCAACACCGTTTTGTACTTGATCCAATGCCGAGCCACCGAAGATTGCCATCCAGATAACGGACACCAAGGTTGGTACTAGCAAGACGGCAATAACGAATTCACGAACAGTACGACCACGAGAAACGCGAGCGATAAACATGCCGACAAATGGCGACCAGGAAATCCACCAAGCCCAGTAGAAAACAGTCCAGCCATGGTAGAAGGTTTCATCTTCACGGCCAATCCAGCTACTTAGCGGGATAATGTTTTCAACATAGCTCAACAACAAGGTGCCCACAGCGCCCAAAATCGCGCCAGTATGACCAATGATGATGATCAATAGCGCCAAACCTGCAGCAATGATCATGTTGATGTTACTAAGCAGCTTCACACCACCTTCCAAACCACGTGCCACAGAAACAATGGCTACGGCGGTGACACCACAAATCACTAGGATTTGAGTGGTTAGCGTATTGGGAATGCCGAACAAGAAGTTTAAGCCACTGGTCGCTTGCAGCGCCCCGAAACCCAAAGAGGTTGCTAGACCAAAAATCGTTGCGATAACCGCCAAGACATCAATGATGTGACCAATCACCCCCCATACTTTTTCACCGAACAGTGGGTAAAAAGCGGAACGAATGGTTAGCGGTAAGCCTTTGTTGTAGGCAACAAAAGCAAGAGATAAGGCCACAACTGCATAGATAGCCCAAGGGTGCAGACCCCAGTGGAACATGGTTGCACCCATAGCAAGGTCAGCGGCTTCTGGTGTGTTTGCCGTAACGTTTAGCGGTGTACCGTACCAACCTGTATAGTAGGCCACAGGCTCTGCGACACTCCAAAACATTAGGCCGATGCCCATGCCTGCTGCGAACAACATAGAGAACCAAGTGATGGTTGAGTGTTCGGGTTTTGCTTGGCTGCCGCCTAAGCGGATTTTACCGAGTGGGACAAAAATCAGTGCTAAACAGAAAAGCACAAAGATGTTACCCGCGATCATGAAGAACCAATCAAAGTTATTGATTGACCAACCGCGAGCGCCGGTGAGAATTTCTTTGGCGTCGGTAGGAAACCAAATACTGCCGATAATAAAGGCAAAAATGATTAGTGCGCTGGTGGTGAAGACGGGGTTAAGGACATCTAGGCCAAGGAACTGAATGTTGTCCTGACCGACTTTATAAGATGTGCTGTATTCTTCCCGACCCGAGTCTGGGACCTGATTACTCATAAATTTCTCCTGAATGAGTGTCTATTTTCCTAAAAGTAACAACGTTTGTTCGCTGAGCACTTTTCAAACGAAACACCAATTCAGCCTAGAAGATAACCAGCCAATTCAATGTTCTTAACACGACGAATATTGTTCTATTTCGACAAGTTAAATAATCGCTATTCGTTTGATTGGATAGTATGAATCCTAGTCCATCTCGCTCGACAACCTGCGACAAAAGGCCGTGTTAACAGGCGTTCTTAAGCAAAATGTTTTGCGTTGTATGGTTATTTTTGAAGTAGATACAGATGCTATCGTTTGAGTTACTCAGACAAGAGGCTAAGCGAGCTAGCCTCTATGGATGTAATAAGGCGAGAATGTTGACAGTTATTTAGTTAGATGTCAAATCATCGTCAGGAAAGAGGGCGTTCAGGGTAGGAAAAGTTCAAGCAATTCATTAAGGAAAAGTTTGCCTTTTTCTGTGGTCTGAATACGTTGCTTTTGCCATGCAGTGGCGTCAAGTAAGCCTCGGTTTAAGGCAATAACACAGGCATCTATCAGGGATTTTGGCACTTTTTGATAGCAATATTGCTCATATTCATGCAAATCAAAGGTTTCAAACAAGCGCAGGCGATTCATCATAAATTCCAGTGGCAAGTCTTCATTGGCTATCTCATCTTTGGTGATGAGAGCTTGGGCTATGTTGTTTAGGTAGTGGTTTGGGTGACGAGTCTTTCGAGTTCGAAATATTTGTCCATCTTGTAAGGTGATCTTGCCATGGGCTCCCGCTCCTATACCAAGATAATCCCCAAAGCGCCAATAATTCAAATTGTGCGCCGCTTGATGCTGTGCTTTAGCATTAGCAGAAACCTCGTACTGTCGATAACCGTTTGTGGCGAGTAGCTCTTGGCCTTTGTCTTGGATGCCCCAAAGAGTGTTATCTTCCGGCAAACTTGGCGGTCGACGATAAAACTCGGTATTCGGCTCAATGGTTAATTGATACCAAGATAAATGTTCAGGATCAAGGTCAATGGCTAAGGACAAGTCTTCCATGGCCATGTCTAGACTTTGATCCGGTAAACCATGCATCAAATCTAGGTTGATATTATCAAAGCCTGCCATACGGGACTTATCCACAGCATGGATGGCTTCTTCACGATTGTGGATTCTTCCTAGGGTTTTCAACAGCTTTGGCTGAAAACTTTGAATGCCGATCGAGAGTCGATTAATACCTGCTTGACGAAAATGGCGGAATTTTTCTTGTTCGAAGGTACCTGGATTGGCCTCCATGGTGATTTCAGCGTTGTCCACCCAGGTCAGTTTGTCCCGCAAGGCGTCCATTAAGCGATAATAGAAGTCCTCACTCATTAAGCTCGGTGTGCCACCCCCAATAAAAGCCGTTTCAATAGGGCGACCAGCTACATAGGGCAAGTCTGCCTCCAAGTCAGCTAGTAATTGCTGTAAGTAGGCTTCTTCAGGCAGTTTACCATCGTTACCAAAACGGTCTGCTTGGTGGGAGTTAAAGTCACAGTAGGGACATTTTTTCACACACCAAGGCAGATGAATATACAGACTGAGTGGCGGCAGAGAAGGGCTTGCAGGTAAGGATGTACTCATAAAGTAAGGTTTGCTTGAGCAAAGGTTTCGGCCAGTTGTTTTAGCGCCTTGGCGCGATGGCTGAGTTGGTTCTTTATTTCTTTCGGTAAGCTGGCGGCACTACAGCCACATTCAGGCACGTAAAATACAGGGTCATAACCAAAACCTTCAGCGCCCTCTAAGGTGTCTAATATGCGGCCTTCCCAAACTCCATGAAAAATTCGCGGCGTAGCATCGTCTTTATGGCGCAAATAAGCCAACACACAATGAAAGCGGGCGGTGCGCTCGAGTTCTGGTACCCCTTGCATTTTTTCTAGTAACAGGCGGTTATTGGCGTCGTTATCCCCATGGCGACCAGCAAATCGGGCTGAGTAAATGCCCGGAGCGCCGTTAAGGTAATCCACTTCGATTCCTGAGTCATCGGCGAGTGCTGGTAATCCAGTGCTAGCGCAGGCGTGACGGGCCTTTAAGATGGCATTTTCAATAAAGCTCAAGCCTGTTTCTTCGGCTTCACTGACCGCAAATTCACTTTGTGGTTTGACCTGCCAGCCCATGTCAGCCAAGAGGGCATTGAACTCTTTAATTTTACCGGCGTTATTACTGGCCAGAACGATGGTTTTGTTCACCTTAGCTCCTTTTATGGGTTAGCGGCTAACATGGAATATTGCGGTTTCACTAAATAAGTTAGGCATGGCACGTATCCACCAATGGTCTTTCAGGTGTCCATCCACGGCAGCCCAACGCATAATCTTGATGCCTTTCTCTTGGCATAAGCGCTCAAAGTCGTTGAAGGTACAAAAGTGAATGTTCGGTGTGTCATACCAGTTGTAAGGTAGAAATTCGGACACCGGCATGTGGCCTTTGATGCCCAAATGAATTCGGTTACGCCAATGGCCAAAGTTTGGGAAGGTAATGATGCATTCTTTGCCTATGCGTAGCATTTCGTCGAGCAATAGATCTGGGCGACGAAATTGTTGCAGGGCATGAGTCATAACGACTAGGTCAAAGCTTTGGTCGCCAAAGTTCTCCAAGCCTTCATCAATGTTTTGGTCTAGGACTGGGATGCCTTTTTCAATACAAAGGTTGAGGTTTTCTGGGTCAATCTCTAAGCCGTAGCCCTGCACTTGTTTGTTACCAATAAGGTGTTCTAACAGTTCACCTGGTCCACAACCTAGGTCAAGCACGCGGCTTTTGGGCTGGATCCACTCATTGAGCAGTTCTAAGTCGGTACGCATTATTCTGTAGGCTCCTTCAGTAGTGGTTTACCTATGCGTGTCAAAAAGCTTCGCAGGGCATTCATATAACGAGGAATAGGGAAGAGGAAAGCATCGTGACCTTCGTCGGCGACGATTTTAGCGTATGAAACATGCTTGCCTGCTTTGACGAGGGCATCGACAATTTCTTCACTGCGCTCTGGAGCAAAGCGCCAATCGGTCGAGAAGGAAACTAATAGAAATTCACACTGAGCTTTACTCAATACCGCTGCAAGGTCCCCATCCGCTGCGGCCGCTGGGTCAAAATAGTCCAGCGCCTTGGTCATCAACATATAGGTGTTGGCATCAAAGCGTTTGGTGAAGGCTTCCCCTTGGTAGCGCAAATAGCTTTCTACCTCGAATTCAATGCCATAGTTGTATTGGTAATGATCGTGGCGCATTTGACGACCAAATTTCGCCCCCATGGCATCATCCGACAAATAGGTGATGTGCCCTAGCATGCGGGCCAAACCAAGGCCGTTAGTCGGCACGGTTTGCTTGTCGAGATATTGGCCGTCAAAAAAGTCTGGGTCGCGACGAATGGATTGTCTGGCGACCTCATTAAAGGCAATGTTTTGAGTGGACAATTTAGGTGCGGAAGCAATAATCACCGCGGCTTTTAAGCGATCAGGGAAGCGAATACTCCATTCCAAGACTTGCATGCCCCCTAGGCTGCCACCGACGATGGCAGCAAAGGTTTGAATGCCTAATTTATCAGCTAAACGTGCTTGGCTTTCTACCCAGTCTTCGACGGTTAATAGGGGAAAATCTGCTCCCCACGCTTTTTGTGTGTCTGGGTTAATGCTGACAGGACCAGTTGAGCCGCAACAGCCCCCTAAATTGTTAAGACTGATCACAAAAAACTTGTTGGTATCGATGGCTTTGCCCGGCCCAATGGCTGAATCCCACCAGCCAGGCTTTTTGTCTGCTATGCCTTCTTCATTGGCATGATAGCCTGCCGCATGGTGGTCACCACTGAGTGCATGGCAAATTAGAATAGCGTTGCTGGCGGCTTCATTGAGAGTGCCGTAGGTTTCATAAATCAATTGGTAAGACGATAGGCTCTGTCCACAGGCGAGTGCCAGAGGCGTATCAAAGTGCGCAATCTGTGGCGTTACAATGCCAACGGAGTCGACAGGAATAGTGTCCGACATAGGTTTTGACTGTCCTAGTGAAAGTAATCGAATTCCCAGCTGGAAGAACGGGAAGATTTATGCAAAGTTAATCTTTTACAGTCTAGCGTTTGCGCCCTCTACCATCAAGGGATAGGCGCAGAAAGCCTCGTATTATGAGGCTCTCGGGGACTATTGATGATCGACTTGAGTGACTTCAAATAAACGGTAGACCAATTGTCCTGCCGTCTTCTCTTTGCTCAACTGCCAATGGCTGGGTAGCTCCGGCAAACTGGCTTCTTTTTCCATCTCGATATAGACCAAGGCTCTGGGTGCTAGCCAGCCTCTTTCGAGTAAAGGAATAATTTGGCCTAGCCAGCCTTTTCGAAATGGTGGGTCAAGGAAGACTATGTCTAAGGCTTGCGGTGTAGCGGTTTCCAAAAACTGAGCCGCATTTTGTTGAACGACCTGAGCGTTCTTTGCGTTTAAGGTGCTGAGATTTTCCTGCATTTGTCGGGTAACTTGCTTGGAGTTGTCGACAAATGTTAAGTGTTTTGCCCCTCTCGATAGGGCTTCTAAGCCTAGCGCGCCAGAACCACAGAAGAAATCGCCACAACAAGCCCCCGGTATATAATGATTGATCCAGTTAAACAGTGTTTCACGTACTCGATCTGGCGTGGGGCGTAAGCCTTCTATGTTCGGAATGGGTAACTGGCGGGAGCGCCACTCACCGGAAATAATGCGCAACTTTGAAGGTTTGGTTTTCCCGCTGGGCTTGGCGTTGTTCAGTTTTTTCATTGATAAACCTGGATTTCTTGGTAGGAAGAAGGCACAAATAGGCGTTCTAGTCGTTCTTTATAAGTGCCTCGAGTTAAGTTATCAATAGTGTCTGGTAACTGGTCGGCAAAGGTTTGTAAGTCGAATGGGCCTTGAGGTTGTACTACTTGAGTGGCGATATGGTTCCACCAAGTGGGCGATAAGGCTTGGCTGGTGACTTGCTGCTTAAAGGTATCAAACAGCTCGTTAAATTTTGTTTGGTCGTTCGCTGAGGGCAGATTCTCGAGCTGTACAAAACTGGCGGCATTAAATTCGCCAGCCACCGCTTCTTCATCAGAGACTAATACTGCCTGCTGGTATTGAATGTTCCACCAAGCCCAAGGTTGTTGTGGCGTGAGGCTCAGATTAAGTTGTACAAAGTTCATGCTGGGTTCTTGGTTAAACTGCCTTACTAGGTCGCCACCCCAAAGTTGTAAACTCACCCAATCTTGTGTGCTGCTTAAGGGTTGTAGAGCCAGCGCACTGCTGGTTTGCCAAAGCTGTCCGTTACCCACTTGCTCCGTATGGTGCTCTTGTAATGTAACGGACTGAAAAGGTGTTTCTGGTAATTGGAAACCTTGGGTGATCTTATTTAGGTGACTTTGTATTTGTGATAAAGCGTGATCATCCAATGGGCCAACTAGGCTGATCGCTACGAGGTTTTGCTGAAGTGTTTGGTAATACTCGCTCACTTGAGACAAAGAAGTTCTTGTATCGTCGTGGTCTGTTGGGGTTTCAAACAGCGCCTTGGTTAAGGCCACTTGGGTGTTAAGTTCGATCGGTGTGCGTTGCTGTTTGTTGGCAAATGTACGTTGTTTAAAGCTTGGTTCAGACAACCATTGCTGCACAAAACTGAGAGTTGGCTCTAGGTATTGGTTTTCGTTACTAAAAGTTAGCCCGAGTATTTGACGCTCGCTGTCGAAATTAGCGCTGGCTTTCGCCGCCAAAGGAGAGAGCCTTTGGTTAATTGTTGCGGTACTTAGAGGCAATGAATCACTCATCAGCATAGCCAGTGTAAGATGAGTGAGTTGGGCCGAGTCACTAGGGGCTTGGAAGATAAAGCTTAACTCAAGCTTATTGCCCTCTTGCCATTGAGAGGTGGTGAGCCAAGTGACGGGTATGCCTGAGTCGGTGTGCCATTGGGTGATAGAAGGCGTCGGTAATTGTTGGCTTGGGGCGGTAAGGTTAAGTGCCCAAATTCCTAGGGTGGAGAGCAGCATAATAGCCGCCAAAACGGGTCGACTAAACAGCGGTTTTGATTGTTCAGGCATAATGAACCTTGATCTGGTGTGGATTTTGGGCTTTTTCCATGAAACTAAGCCTGTTTGCGAATAGGAATGATGATAAAATCACCATTTTAACGCCAATACCCATGACGAATCATACTTGGTAGGTTAGATCATAACATTTCACCTATGTATTCGGCATTAATCTATTTTAAGAGATCAATTTAATGGAATTTGTTCAGCAACTAATTACTTTCCTAACGCCCTATCTTGGCGAATATGCACGTTATGCACCGATCGCCATTGGCTTATCCTTATCTTTTACGGCGATTGTGATACGTCGTCGCTTTAACCGTAAAATGGCTATAGAAAAACAAAAAGCCAGAGAAAAGGCTACAGCTGCGCTAGAAGCTGAAAAAACCAACGAGAGTGAGTCTGTTCAAGAAGATTCCCCGCAAGTTGTTGAGCCTGTAGAGACAGCAACTGACACTCCGGTTGTGGCCGAACCCCTTGACGCAACCGTTGAGCCGGAAACCGTTAAAGAGGTTGCAGAAGAGATTACACTGGCACAAGCAGAAGAAAAACCGTCTCTGTCTTGGGCGCAACGCATTAAGTCTGGCCTATCGAAAACACGTAGTGGTCTGGGTAGTGGGCTGGCTTCTATTGTGGTCGGTAGCAAAAAAATCGATGACGACCTCATGGAAGAGTTGGAAACACAGTTGCTTATGGCCGATGTAGGGCTAGATGCTACGCAAGCATTAATGCAAAGTGTGACGGACAAATTGAACCGCAAAGAGCTAAAAGACTCCAATGCACTGCTGGCGAGTTTAAAAGCCGATATGGGCGATATCCTTGCTAACTCCCAACAAGAACTTGTGCCGGTGAACAAAGAAGGGCCATTTGTTATCTTGATGGTTGGGGTAAATGGTGTCGGTAAAACCACCACCATTGGTAAGCTGGCGAAGAAATATCAGGCCCAAGGCCAAAGCGTTATGTTGGCCGCGGGGGATACCTTTCGTGCCGCAGCGGTTGAGCAGTTACAAGTATGGGGTGAGCGAAACAATGTGCCTGTTGTGGCACAACACACGGGTGCAGATTCTGCCTCGGTTATCTACGATGCCATCGAATCTGCGAAAGCTCGCGGTATTGATGTGGTGATTGCCGATACGGCAGGGCGTTTGCAAAACAAAGCGAACCTGATGAATGAGCTGTCTAAAGTTGTGCGTGTGATGCAAAAGCTTGATGTGCATGCGCCTCATGAAGTAATGCTAGTATTGGATGCTGGGACAGGACAGAATGCGTTAAGCCAAGCAAAACTTTTCTCGGAAGCGGTAGGGGTGAGTGGCATCACCTTGACGAAACTAGACGGCACCGCGAAAGGGGGTATTATTTTTGCGATTGCTAAGCAGTTCGCGCTGCCTATCCGTTATATTGGTGTGGGCGAACAAGCTGAGGATCTACGACCTTTCGTCGCGCAAGAATTTGTTGATGCCCTGTTTGATAGCGAATAATGAACAATCAGCGACTGTGGTTATGCAAATAAGGAAGCTTTACAAACGTGGAAATTGAATTTCAGCGGGTTGGAAAAAGGTACGAAAGTGGTCAAGACGCTTTGTCTCAGGTGAGTTTTCACTTGCGACAGGGGGACATGGCTTTTCTTACTGGGCATTCAGGGGCCGGTAAAAGCACCTTGATGAAGCTTATGATGATGATTGAGCGCCAGACATCCGGGCAGATCCTAGTGGATGGGGTGGATTTAAGAACTTTAAGTCGCCGAGCTATTCCACAGCATAGGCGTCGTGTCGGTGTGGTTTTTCAGAATCACCAGTTGTTATTTGATCGCAGTGTTTTTCATAATGTTGCCCTACCTTTGCAAGTGAGCGGTGCAGATCCTCAACAAACCGCCAAACGTGTGCGTGCTGCATTGGATAAAGTTGGCCTTTTGGGCAAAGAAAAGTTTAACCCAATGGCCCTATCCGGTGGTGAGCAACAACGTATAGGTATTGCTCGCGCAGTGGTCAACAAACCACAATTGCTGTTAGCCGATGAGCCGACGGGTAACCTAGACCCTAGGTTGTCTGCTGAAATCATGAACCTATTCCAAGAATTTAATCGCGTTGGTGTTACCGTATTGGTTGCCAGCCACGATCTTGCGCTGGTGGCTAGAATGCGCCATCGAGTGTTGACCCTGAATCAAGGTCGCATGGTGAATGATGGAGGTTTTGCTTAATGCCGCAAAAACCGAATCAGCGTGGTGCTACTCGCGATGCCGTCAAAGCTACTAAGCATAAGTGGTCGAAGAACTCTTCTTTCAATATTAAGAAATACCTCTTACAACATCAGGCAACGCTGACGGAAAGTTTTGTGCGCTTGCTTGGTTACCCACTGGCCAGCTTGATGACAGTGATGGTGATTGCTATTGCTTTGTCACTGCCGGGCGGTTTGTATGTGTTATTGAAGAACGTCCAGTCTGTGACGGACCAGTGGGAGCAGCAATCGGTTATTACCCTGTACTTGTTCCCGCAACTTGAAGACACTCAAGCTTTGGCGTTATCCCATCGAATTTCTGCCCAAGCTGATGTGGCCAGTGTTGAGTACATTTCTAAGGAAGAGGGGCTGCGTTATTTCGAGCAGGAAAGTGGCTACGAGCAAATTTTGTCGTCTTTGCCTGAAAACCCTTTGCCCATTGTGTTACGGGTGATTCCTAAGCAAGAGGTGAATTTAGAGTCCCTGCAGAGCTTACAATTGCTGCGAGATAACTTAGCGAGAGAGAATGAAGTAGAAAGAGCGGACCTAGATGCACAATGGTTACAACGTCTTGCCAATATCTTAAGCTTCGGCCAGCGCTTTGTGTATGTGTTATCGACCTTGCTGGTGGTTGCCGTCTTGCTTATTGTGGGTAATACCATTCGTATGGCGGTTGAAAGTCGACGTAATGAAGTGCTCGTAATGAAGCTAGTGGGAGCGACCGATGCTTACATCAGAAGGCCATTTTTATACATGGGCTTTTGGTTTGGTGTGCTGGGTGGTTTCTTCGCAAGTCTTTGTATTTTATTGGTTAGTTGGTGGGTGAGTGCGCCAGCTGAGCGCCTCATTGACTTGTATCAAAGCGGATTTGAGCTGCAGTCTTTCAATGTGGATGAGATCGTTTTATGCTTAGCCATCAGCGCCATGGTGGGCGTATTCGGAGCTTGGATTGCTGTGAATCGCCACATCGCTAATATTGAGTTAGAATAGTGCGCCACGGACAAAGGGGAAGCAAAATAATAGTCATGCTTTCTCCACATTTATGTCCTATACAAATAGAATTAAGTTGATAGTATTTTGTCATACACAGTATGAACAACTACAAGGTGGAAATAGAGATGAGTAAAGCTCTTCAGCCTACGGATATTATGATTCCAGGCCAAAATCTAGAATCTTACATGCAAGCCGTTAGCAGAATTCCTATTTTGACAGCGGAAGAAGAAAAAGCGCTGGCAGAACGTCTATATTACAAAGAAGACCTTGAGGCCGCGCGTACCCTAGTTATGTCGCACCTAAGATTTGTTGCACATATTGCAAAAAGTTACTCAGGCTACGGCCTAGCTCAAGGCGACTTGATCCAAGAAGGCAATGTCGGTTTGATGAAAGCGGTGAAGCGTTTTAACCCAGAAGTGGGCGTACGCTTGGTGTCTTTCGCGGTACATTGGATTAAAGCCGAAATTCATGAATTTATTCTGAAAAACTGGCGCATCGTGAAAGTGGCGACGACTAAAGCCCAGCGCAAAATGTTTTTCAATCTTCGCAGTGCGAAGAAAACTTTGTCTTGGTTTAGCAATGACGAAGTCGAGTCTGTGGCGAGTGATCTTGGTGTGACACCAGAAGTTGTCCGCCAAATGGAAGGTCGTTTAAGTTCCTCTGATATGGCATTTGATGCCTCAGCAGATGACGATGATGAAAGTGCCTTCCAAGCGCCGTCTCAATATCTTGAAGACCATAGCTATGACCCAGCTATGTTGCTTGAGAATGGTAACTGGGAAGCGGATTCTAATCAGCGTCTTGAAGAGGCTATGGCAGATCTAGATGAGCGTAGCCGTAATATCCTAGTGCAGCGTTGGTTGTCGGATGGTAAGTCTACTTTGCATGAACTAGCGGATGAATATGGTGTTTCTGCTGAGCGTATTCGACAGTTAGAAAAGAATGCGATGAAAAAGATTCGTATCGCCATGGGCGATGGTCAATTCGACTAAACGTTTAAGCTAACGTCTAAGAAGGTCCTCAAATGAGGGCCTTTTTTATTGGCTTTGTAGCTGGTTTCCTGGGGTAAAGCGCCAAGTTCGAATGATTTCTAGCTGGTCGACTTCGGCTTTTAACTCAACTGGAAAAGCTTGAAAAGGCTCGGCTAAGCGTACAATGCGCATGGCGGCATCGTCTAGCACTCTAATGCCGGAAGTTTGCAACACTTCTATGTCATCAACATAGCCGGTAGGCAAGATACTGACGGCTAATCTTAACTCACCGTATAAATGACTGCGTTTCGCTTCGATAGGGTAGTGGATATTACCAATGCGCTCAATTTTGCGTCGCCAGTCGTCTAGGTATTGGGCGTCTATTGCCGCTTTTGCAGACACGGATGTTAGACGACGAATACGCGGGCGTTTGGCATAAGCTTGTCTTTGTTGATCTAGCAAGGCTTCCAGCGTGGCAATGTTGCTGGATAAATGGCTGGGGATTTGAGTCTCCCCTGAAAACTGTTCTTCTAGGGTTTTCGGCTGCTGGTCAGGCTCTTCCAACACTTCAAATTTTGCTTCTTGGTGGCTTGAGAGCAAGGGCTGCTCTTCGATAGGCCTAGAAGAGGCCAATTGGGGCTGAACCGGAGGCGTAATGTCTTGGATATTATCGGATAAAAATTTAGCCGTTTCGGAGGTGGTGAGCTTTTGCTTATGAAGCTCGGTACCGCTGCCTTGTTGATTTGCTTGGGCAATGAAATCCGCTTCTTTCGGGGCCTTTGAGACGTGTTGAACGAGAGTGATCTCAAGCGTCTTAGGCTTTGCCGGAGCACTGAGAAAATCAAAGCTCACAATCATTACCATCAGCACATGAAAGCTAATGGCAATGAAAAGAGCAATGGAAAATCGATCAATAACGCGCATCTAGGCTACTGCAGTTTCGACTCGATGGCCTCTATCAGTGTCATAGCAATGTTAAGACCGAATTGATTGTCTAACTCGCGTACACAAGTTGGGCTGGTGACGTTAATTTCGGTCAAATAATCCCCGATCACATCTAGGCCAACGAACATAAGGCCCTTTTCTTTCAATGAAGGAATGATCTGCTCACAAATCCAACGGTCGCGCTCGCTTAACTCTCTGCCTTCACCACGGCCACCTGCAGCAAGGTTGCCTCGGGTTTCACCTGAAGCGGGAATACGTGCTAATGCATAAGGCACAGGCTCACCGTTAACCACTAGAATACGTTTGTCCCCTTGTTTGATTTCAGGGATAAACTTCTGCGCCATGATTTGCTCTGCACCCATATTGGTTAAGGTTTCAATAATCACGCTAACGTTTGAGTCATCGGCTTTCAAACGGAAAATAGAGCTACCGCCCATACCATCTAAAGGTTTGAAGATAACGTCACCATGCTCTTGGTGAAAAGCTTTTAAGAGATCTGCACGACGGGTCACAAGAACTGGAGGGCAGCATTGTGGAAACTGAGTGGCAAACAGCTTTTCATTGCAGTCACGTAAGCTTTTTGGGTCGTTGACGACCATAGCACCATCACGTTCAGCTTGCTCCAGAATCATGGTGCTGTAAACGAATTCGCTGTCGAACGGAGGGTCTTTACGCATCAGGATAACGTCAAGGTCACCCAAGGCTATTCTGCTTTCTTCGCCTAGGTCGTAAAAATGTTCAGGGTCTTTATAAACGCTAAGAGGGCGAGCCATGGCGTATGCTTTGCCATGGTCCAAAAATAAGTCTTTTTGCTCCATGTACGTAAGCTCCCAGCCTTTTTCAGCGGCAGCCCATAACATGGCAAGGGAAGTGTCTTTCTTGTAATTAATGGAGGTAATGGGGTCCATTACGATGCCAAGTTTGATTGTCATAAAACGATTCCCTCTGTGTCATATTCGAATAGTAGCTATGCTACATAAATATGGGGGCAGAGGGAAAAAAAACTAGTGAAGGAAGCACCCTAGAAACAAATAATTACTCGCCTTGATAAATATCCCAGCGTTTCACATCCTTCTTAGCTCTGGAGAAAACTTCTGCCATGACGCGACGGTTTCTAGAGCGCCCTTCTGCAGTAGAGTTATCAGCAATTGGTTGTTCTTCACCATAACCTTTATAGGTCACGCGAGCAGGGTCCACTTTGAAGTAGGAGGTTAATACATTGGCGACAGATTGAGCACGGTTAAGAGAAAGCTCTTTGTTGTAGCTTTCGTCTCCGACATTATCTGTGTGACCCTCTATATGTACTTTGGCGTTGGGGTGTACTCGGAGAAAGTCGGCAACTTTCTGGATCTCATGGTAATAGGGGAGCTTTACATCAAACTTACCTGTGTCGAACAAGATAGCGAGCTCGACTGATAATAGTAGTTTAACGTTTATGGTGCAGCCATAAATATCGATGGCGGAATCATCGGAGGGCGTATTTCTACAGCGATCGCGCATATTAATGACACCGTCTTTGTCATCATCACGTAACTGCTTTTTTATGCGACCTTGCTGATATAAGTTATCTGAAGCTTGTACGGGTTGGTTTACTAACATCACCATGGATGCAATGAGTACTAAGAGTAGGAAAGTAGTGTTCATTAAGTATCTGACTCCCTGTCATGATCTTGTTTTCAATGTAGTCTTGACGCCACAACCTTGAATACATCCATATGGGTTGTGGCGTAAGCAACGAGATTAACGTATTACCAAGATCCCGAATTGTCGTCCGCTTCAAGAAACAACTCGCTTTCTAATGAGTTTGTTTGATTGCTTCTCTGGGAAGACGGAGCTGTTGGTGTTTTTGTCTCTATCTGCTGCTCTGCTGCTTTTAGCTCTTCGCTCGCAGACGTTTTCTCTGGTGGATGGTCATAGTCAAAGTCGTCATTAAAGCCGAGTAATTGTGGACGATAAATGCGGAATGCGCGCATTAGCTCACCCTTGGCGTTAAATAAACGGAACTCAGAGAAAAGCTGGTCGTAGTCCGCATTAACATAGTCTTGGCGGGCTTGAAAAAGCTCGTTTTCACTGTCGAGTACATCAAGTAGGGTACGGCGACCTAAACGGAATTGTTTCTCGTAAGCGATTTGAGATTCCTTGGTCGAAATTACATACTGGCGAATGTGCTCTTTTTGCCCAACTGTTGCTTCATAGGCTGCCCATGCTAGACGAACTGTTAGCTCTGTATCTCTAATGGTGTTACGGCGAATTTCGGAAGCTTGGACATTCTGCTGAACAGCCACTTCTTTTTGTCGTTTTTGATTACCACCGCTATAAATATCATAGCTCAAACGGAACATCGCCAAGAGGTCTTCACTAGGACCTTCATCACCATCTAGATTATTATCCCATGAACGCTCTAAGGAGAAGTTGATGCTTGGGTATAAGCTAGAATCAGATATTTTCTGGAAGCTTTCGGTCGCACGAACATCCCACTTAGACCCTTCAATGGCCGGGTTTTTCGCCAAGGCTTGTTTAATTGCCACATCTAGACTGTCAGGAATAAGGTCTTTATCCGGTACAGGGTAGATCAAATCTTCAGGTGGTAACTGACCGACAACATTTAAGTAATTACTTTCAGCGTCACGTAAGTTATTGATGGCCGCAAGGTTGTTTGCATGAGCTTTCGCTAAACGTGCCGTGATTTGACTAAGATCGGACTGTCGACCGATGCCAGTATCGCTCTTAAGCTTAATTTGCCCGTAAATACGTGTGTGGGTTTCAAGGTTTAGGTCCGCAAGAGCCACTAGTTCACGGTAACGTAAGACGTTGGCATAGGCCTGAGCCACTTCAAGAGCCGTATTTTCCACAGCAATCAAAGCGTTCCATCGCTCTGCTTCTGCTTCATGGCTCAAACGCTCAATTTCATACTTAGTAGAAAAACCTTCGAAAATAGGCTGGTTAAGAGCAAGTGTGAGCTCTCGACGAGTCAAGCTAATGTCGCTACTAGTGTCTGAGTCGGCATAAGTGGTCTCATGACCAATACCAGCCGAAAGGTTTATGTTTGGGTAGTAGCCTGAATGGCGCGATATTTCACCGTCTTGGGTGATCTCACGGTAACGGGCAATGGCTTGCCTAACTTCTGGGCTGCCTTCTATAGCGATATAGGTTGCTTCTTCCAGCGTTATCGCATTGGCCCAACTGGAAGACAGTGCCGTGCCTAAGCAAACCGCACTGGTGAGAATGATTTTATAGAACATAAGCTACTTATTCCTTTTGTGTTCGCTGCTATATGAAAACCTCGTAAGTAGGAATATATCGCAATTGTCTTACGGATTGTTGCAATTTTACTTTTAAAATGTGTGTTTGTTGTAAACACACATTAAGTTAAATATCTCCCCACAAGAGATTCAAGACACCTAATGCTATAACGGGAGCGGTTTCTGTTCTCAGTACTCTTGGGCCAAGTGCAATTGGGTTAAAGTTATGATTTATCGAAGTTTTCACTTCTTCTTCGGTTAAACCTCCTTCTGGCCCAATTAGCAAACTAATGTGATTATTGGCAGGACAAGCAAAGTTTTTGAGAGGTTTTGCGCTATGGTGGTGCAGGGTAAGCTTTAACAAATCACTACATTCAGCGACCCATGAATCAAGTGCTATAGGTGGATAGACCTTCGGCACAATGCCGCGACCAGACTGTTCCGCGGCGCTGATAGCAACTTGTTGCCAATGATTTAGGCGTTTTTCAATACGGCTGTCGTTAAGTTTTACCTCACAACGTTCGCTGAATAAGGGTTGTATCGCATAGACACCCGCTTCTACGGATTTTTGTATGGCGTAATCCATGCGCTCGCCGCGAGATAAGGTTTGACCTATGGTGACTTTTAGAGGGGATTCGTTATGTAGCGGTTCGAATTCGGTAATGTCGGCCTTGGCTTGACGCTTTTCGACGTCTGCTAGAGTTGCATGATATTGCCCTCCTTGGCCGTTAAATAAGCGAATAGGGTGGCCGCTTTTAAGGCGTAATACCTTACATAGGTGTTGGAAAGTGGCGTCGGGTAAGGTGAAACGGGTGTTTTCCTGTAACTCGGCGTCTACATAAACTCTTGGTATGCGCATGCTTTACTCTGCTGCTGTGGTCTTAAGTTAACTAAAAAAGCCCTCTCTAAAAGATGTCTTAGAGAGGGCTTGTTATAACTTAAAAAACGCTACTTATAAACCTGCCGCTTTACGTAATAGGTCAGCTTTATCTGTTTTTTCCCACGTGAAGTTATCACCGGAACGACCAAAGTGACCATACGCCGCTGTTGGCAAGTAGATTGGGCGTTTTAGATCCAACATCTTGATTAGGCCTGCTGGGCGCAGTTCAAAGTGGTCACGGACTAGATCAACAATTTGTGCGTCACTAATTTTGCCCGTACCAAAGGTATTAATACTGATAGATGTCGGCTCAGCCACACCAATAGCGTAAGACACTTGGATTTCACACTTATCTGCAAGACCTGCAGCGACGATGTTTTTGGCAACGTAACGACCAGCGTAGGCAGCAGAACGGTCAACCTTGGATGGGTCTTTACCAGAGAAAGCACCACCACCGTGGCGAGCCATACCGCCGTAAGTATCTACAATAATTTTACGACCGGTTAAACCACAGTCGCCAACAGGACCACCGATAATAAATTGGCCCGTTGGGTTAATGAAGAACTTGGTTTGAGCTGAAAGCCATTCTTCTGGCAAAACTGGCTTAATGATTTCTTCCATAACCGCTTCGCGCAAATCAGACTGCTTCACGTTAGCGCTATGTTGTGTAGAGAGAACGACAGCATCAATTGCGCAAGGCTTGCCGTTTTCATCGTAGCGGAAAGTTACTTGGCTTTTTGCGTCTGGGCGCAGGAAGTCTAGGGTGCCATTTTTACGAACTTCTGCTTGGCGCTGAACAAGACGATGAGCATAGGTTACAGGGGCAGGCATCAAGACATCGGTCTCGTTGGTAGCAAAGCCAAACATTAGACCTTGGTCGCCGGCGCCAAGCTCTTTTTCGTTAGCTTCATCAACACCCACAGCAATATCCGCAGACTGTTTGCCGATGGCGTTCATTACCGCACAGGACTCCCAGTCAAAGCCCATGTCTGAGCTGTTGTAGCCAATGTCTTTTACAACGTTACGAGTGATCTCTTCAATGTCTACCCAGGCGTTAGTGCGTACTTCACCTGCTACCAATACCATGCCCGTTTTTACTAGGGTCTCACAGGCCACGCGGGCTTCAGGGTCTTCCGCTAAAATAGCGTCAAGGATGGCGTCAGACACTTGGTCTGCAATTTTATCTGGATGGCCTTCAGAAACGGATTCTGAAGTAAATAATGAATAATCTGACATGTAATTAGTGCCTCTATCAAAATGATGGATAAGCGCTAAAAAGGTATAAAAAAACCCGCTTAGCAATTGGTACAGCTAAACAGGTGTCGTGCTTCTGTTTAGCTGATTTTATATAGCGTCCGCAAGCCGAAACAAATCGACGCTGTTAAGGCTGAGAATAATGCATGAAAAATGTCTAAATATCAACCTAAGGGGTGGATATAAGAGAGCAAAGCGGTTTCTTTTTTGCTAGGATTGGAATCATTCTAATGCAGTTTCATTTTTCATTGCTCTAATCTGGGGCGTAACCGCAGAGCTTAACTGTCTGCACGCTAGACTTTGTCTCTATGGCGTGGAAAGTGGATCTCTATTGTTCATTAAGCTACTAGGAGTGGAATAACAATGCCGTCTCGTAAACAACTCGCTAATGCTATACGCGCTTTAAGTATGGATGCTGTTCAGAAAGCCAAATCAGGCCATCCTGGTGCGCCTATGGGTATGGCTGATATAGCTGAAGTTTTGTGGAACGACTTTTTAAAGCATAACCCTAACAACTCTAAATGGGCAGATCGCGACCGTTTTGTTCTGTCTAACGGCCACGGCTCTATGCTGATTTACTCACTATTGCATTTATCAGGTTATGCGCTACCGATTGAAGAGCTTAAACAGTTCCGTCAATTACACTCCAAAACACCAGGTCACCCAGAATACGGCTACACAGACGGTGTAGAAACGACAACCGGTCCTTTGGGTGCTGGTATTAGTAATGCGGTGGGTATGGCGATCGCTGAAAAAACCTTGGCGGCCCAATTTAACCGTGAAGGTCACACAGTGGTTGACCACAACACTTACTGCTTCTTAGGTGACGGCTGTTTGATGGAAGGTATCTCCCATGAAGCGTGTTCTCTAGCGGGCACTTTGGGCTTAGGTAAGTTGGTCGCGTTCTGGGATGACAACGGCATTTCCATTGATGGTCATGTAGAAGGTTGGTTCACAGACAACACACCACAGCGTTTTGAGTCTTACGGCTGGCACGTGATTGCTGATGTTGATGGCCATGATCCAGAAGCTATTAAAGCAGCTATTGAAGCGGCGAAAGCGGAAACCAGCAAACCGACATTGATTTGCTGTAAAACTATTATCGGTTTTGGTTCTCCTAACAAGTCTGGTAGCCATGACTGTCACGGTGCTCCACTAGGCGAAGAAGAAATTGCTGCCGCTCGTGAGTTCTTGGGCTGGGAATATGCGCCATTTGAAATTCCTGCTGATGTTTACGAAGGCTGGGATGCGAAAACAGCAGGTGCTGAGCACGAAGCCAAGTGGAACGAAACTCTTGCTGCTTATAAAGCTGCTCATCCTGAATTGGCTGCAGAATTTGAACGTCGTGTCTTGAACGGTGAATTACCCGCTGACTTTGCTGCGAAAGCACAAGCTTACATTGAAGAGTGCCAAGCGAAAGGCGAAAACATTGCCAGCCGTAAAGCATCACAAAATGCTATCGGCTTCTTCGGTGCTATGTTGCCAGAATTACTAGGTGGCTCTGCTGACTTAGCAGGTTCAAACCTAACCCTTTGGTCAGGCTCTAAAGGCATTCAAGAAGATCCAGCAGGTAACTATGTTTACTACGGTGTACGTGAATTTGGCATGAGCGGCATTATGAACGGTGCTTCTTTACACGGTGGTTTCATTAACTACGGCGCGACCTTCATGATGTTCATGGAATACGCGCGCAATGCGGTACGTATGTCTGCCTTGATGGGGATTCAAAACATCTTCGTTTACACCCATGATTCGATAGGTCAAGGCGAAGACGGCCCGACACACCAACCGGTTGAGCAACTTGCCAACCTTCGTATGACCCCTAACATGGCGGTGTGGCGTCCTTGTGATGCAACAGAAACCGCTGTGGCCTGGAAAGCGTCTATTGAACGTCGCGATGGCCCAACTTCTTTGGTTTTCTCTCGCCAAGGTTTGCCAGCTCAAACTCGCTCAGCGGATCAATTAGCGAATATTGAAAAAGGTGCGTACGTGCTACAAGATTGCGCTGGTACACCAGACTTGATCTTAATGGCGACAGGTTCTGAAGTGGCATTAGCGGTTGAATCTGCTGCAGCGCTTACGGCAAAAGGCAAAAACGTTCGTGTGGTTTCTATGCCTTCAACGACTGTCTTTGACGCTCAAGATGCGGCTTATAAAGCATCAGTATTGCCAGCTTCTGTAACGAAGCGTGTCGCTATTGAAGCGGCCCATGTAGATTTTTGGGCTAAATACGTAGGTTTTGAAGGCGCTACAGTTGGTATGACAACATTTGGTGAGTCTGCTCCTGGTGGCGATCTATTGAAGCACTTTGGCTTTACCGTCGAGAATGTTGTCGCTACGGCAGAGAAAGTACTGACTGCATAATTGATGACAGCACTCAATTGCAAATGGGGGCGCTTGCAAAAGCCCCCCATTTTTGTGTTTTACGAAAGAGGTTTATCCCTCATGAATGCGATGAAGTAGGGCTATGTTGCGAGTCGCGATAAATGGTTATGGCCGAATCGGCCGTTCGGTGTTACGAGCTTTGTATGAAAATGGCTACCGTGAACAAATGCAGGTGGTCGCGATTAATGAGCTTGCTGATATCGAAACAATCAGCTACCTAACCCGCTACGACACCACTCATGGTCGTTTCCCTAAACAAATTTCAACTTCTGCGAACAGCTTGTTGGTAGAAGATGATGAGATACTGTGTTTCGCTTGCGAAAATCCAGAAGACATTCCTTGGTCAGATCTGGCTATCGATATGATTCTTGAATGTTCCGGCAGCTTTGCGGACAGAGAAGGGGCACAAGCTTATTTAACCACGGGTATTCCACGTATCTTGTTGTCTCAGCCAGCAGATGCGGAAGTAGATGCCACAATCGTTTATGGCTTTAATCATCAGGAAGTGAGTCTTGATCATAGTGTTGTGTCGGCCGCTTCTTGCACCACGAATTGCCTACTGCCTGTATTAGATACAATAAAGCAGTTCGCAGGTATTGAGCACGGAACGACGCAAACCATTCACTCTGCGATGAATGATCAGCCGATTATTGATGGTTATCACACTAAAGATCTGCGCCTCACTCGGGCAGCATTAAGCTCTATTATCCCGGTTGATACCGGTTTGGCGAAAGGGATTAATCGCATGATGCCTGAGCTGAACGGCAAAATGGCTTGTAATGCCGTGCGTGTACCCACATTGAATGTTTCTGTTATCGATTTGGTGTTGCGCACAGAGCGTGATGTGACTGAGGCCGAGATCAATGCTCAGTTGTTAAACGCGACTCAAGGCAAATACGCGGGTCTAATGGGTTATACACAAGAAGCTCATGCATCGGTTGATTTCAACCATGACTCTCGATCTGTGATAGTGGACGGCACGCAAACGAAAGTGGTTGATGGACGCTTGGTTAAGTTATTGTGTTGGTTTGATAATGAATGGGCTTATGCCAACCGAATGTTAGATGTGGCGAGATATTGGGCGACCTTGATCGAAAAGTGAGAGGGTCGTGTCAGGCACAAGAAAATTTAAATTTTTACTGTTTAAGCTTAAATGATGAGGGTATCGAAATGACTGTAATTAATATGACGGATCTGGATTTAGCAAACAAGCGTGTGCTGATCCGTGAAGATTTAAATGTGCCAGTAAAAGATGGACAAGTTACCAGTGATGCACGTATTCGTGCGGCGTTACCAACGATCAAACTGGCCCTAGAAGCTGGAGCGAAAGTCATGGTCATGTCTCACCTAGGCCGCCCAACGGAAGGCGAGTATGACGAGCAGTACTCTCTGAAGCCTGTGGCTGATCATTTGTCTACACTACTTGGTCAAGATGTACCATTAGTCAAAGATTGGCTAGACGGTGTTGAAGTCGAAGCCGGTCAGCTTGTTCTTGTTGAAAACGTGCGTTTTAACGTCGGTGAGAAGAAAGACGATGAAGCACTCTCGAAAAAAATGGCCGCCTTGTGTGACATCTACGTCATGGATGCTTTTGGTACGGCGCACCGTGCTCAGGCATCGACTCATGGTGTGGGTAAATTCGCTCCTGTGGCCTGTGCAGGTCCTTTACTGGCTGCAGAGCTAGAAGCACTTGGAAAAGCCCTAGACAATCCAGCGCGTCCTTTAGTGGCCGTTGTTGGTGGCTCAAAAGTATCAACTAAGCTGACAGTGTTAGAGTCTTTGTCGAAAGTCTGTGATCAGTTGATCGTTGGCGGTGGTATTTCTAATACCTTTGTGGCGGCAAGAGGCTACAACGTAGGCCAGTCTTTGTATGAAAAAGACTTGATCCCTCAAGCACAAAAGCTAATGGCAGACCTTGATATTCCTGCAGTGACTGACGTTCGTGTGGGAACTGAGTTCTCTGATACCGCCGTTGCAACGGTCAAGCCTGTTGATCAGGTAGCGGACAACGAAGAGATCATGGATCTTGGTCCTGACTCTGCTCAAGCCTTAGCGGAAATTTTGAAAGGTGCAAAAACGATTCTTTGGAACGGCCCTTGTGGTGTGTTTGAGTTTGATAACTTCTCCAAAGGCACGGAAGTGGTTGCTCAAGCGATCGCTCAAAGTGATGCCTTCTCTGTCGCAGGCGGTGGTGATACCCTAGCCGCAATTGATAAATATGGTTTAGCGGATCAAGTTTCTTATATTTCTACTGGTGGCGGCGCCTTTTTGGAATTTGTTGAAGGAAAAGTGCTGCCAGCTGTTGCGATGTTGGAATCCCGCGCGTCATAATAGTATACAAAGAATGACGTTAGATCATTCTACATAATAATGGCGAAAGCCGGTCACGCTAACCACGAGTGAATAAGTCAGAATCCAGGTTTTGCTTATTCACGGTGAGTTGGCGGATATGAAACTAGAGAGTGACCCTCTTGGTATTCGTACCAAGAATGACGATAAGGCGTAAGCCACACAGTGTTTATTTTTTGATAAACCTTGTGAATATAAATAAAACAGCGACCTAACCCTAGGTTAGTTCCGTCTTTTGTGATGCTTCGCAAAAGATATACTGTCAGTCAGAGGAAACTTTTATGCCTTTAATTAGTATGCGTCAGTTATTAGATCACGCTGCCGAGCACAGCTACGGCTTACCTGCTTTCAATGTGAACAACATGGAGCAAGTCAAAGCGATCATGGAAGCGGCGCACGAAGTCAATTCGCCTGTCATTATGCAAGCATCTGCTGGTGCACGTAAGTACGCAGGTTCTCACTTCTTACGTCACCTTATCGCAGCCGCTATCGAAGATTACCCTCATATCCCTGTTGTGATGCATCAGGATCACGGTACCTCACCTGCCATTTGTCAGCGTTCAATTCAACTAGGTTTCTCCTCTGTAATGATGGACGGCTCTCTTGAAGCAGACGGTAAAACACCGGCTTCTTACGAGTACAACGTTGACGTTACTCGCCGTACGGTGGAGTTTGCCCACGCTTGTGGTGTATCGGTGGAAGGCGAGCTTGGTTGCCTAGGTTCTCTAGAAACAGGGCAAGCTGGTGAAGAAGATGGTGTTGGCGCGGAAGGGATCTTGTCCCATGACCAAATGCTAACAGACCCTCAAGAAGCGGTAGATTTTGTTAATGCAACGGGCATTGATGCCTTGGCTGTTGCCATAGGTACAAGCCACGGTGCCTACAAGTTTACTCGTCCACCTACCGGTGACATTCTTGATATCGAACGTATTAGTAAAATCGTTGAATTATTGCCAAACACTCATATCGTATTGCATGGCTCTTCTTCTGTGCCTCAGGATTGGCTATCAATCATTAATGAATTTGGTGGTGATATCCCTGAAACTTACGGTGTACCTATTGATGAAATCGTTAAAGCCATTCGTTACGGTGTGCGCAAGGTGAATATTGATACCGATTTACGTTTAGCGGCTACGGGTGCTATTCGTCGTAGTTTGGCGGAGCACAAAGGCAACTTCGACCCGCGTAAATACTTAACGGAAAGTATTAAAGCGATGAAGGCTGTTTGTATCGACCGTTATGAAGCGTTTGGTTGTGCAGGCCAGGCTTCCCGTATTCAGACCATTGATTTAGAAGAAATGGCGGTACGCTACGAACATGGCGAATATCAAAATGGCCGTGTTTTTTAAAGCAGCCTTATAGCTTGGTGAGCAGGGCAAGATTTTTTCAAGTATTTTAAAATTTATTATAAAAGTGCTTGACCTATAAAATCATTTGCCTATAATGCTCGCCATTCCTTGCGGGAGTGGTGGAATTGGTAGACACGCTGGATTTAGGTTCCAGTGCTTCACGGCGTGAGAGTTCGAGTCTCTCCTTCCGCACCAAATTTAAAAAAGCTGACTTTATGTCAGCTTTTTTTTTGCCAAAAATAAGTCATTGTAGTGTTTCTTTAGGGCTCAACCTTTGCTGGCGCTTGTGTTGCCATGGTATTGCCTTTATCTTCTAAGATTAAATTTTGCTTTTTTTGGCGTTGGAACAAAAGCGCAGCGGCTTCGTCTTGGAACCTCATTATGCAACAGACATTCTTTGGTGCTTTTTTAAGAATTGTGCTTATTGGCCTTTTGCCTATTCAGTCTTCTTTCTCCACAACACTTTCCTCTATTCTTATTGATAGCCAGCAGTTCTATAGCGCATATCCTGAGCAGTTACCCTTAGGTGAGCAGTTTGCCGAAGCTGTTGAAGCATCAGGAGTCACCGTCAGTAACCCCCCACAAGATACCTTGCGTATTGTTATTCAGTTGGTGGGGCCAGAATCAACGCTTAAAAACCAAGCCATTTTAGAAACCTTCAAACAACGGATGCGCGAACTGCGTATTGATTACCGTTTAGATACCTTTACGGAAAGTGACTATTTAGGAGATAAAGAAGGCGCGTTACAAGGCTATTTAAAAATCGCCGCGATGGACCCTGATTACTTATTGGTTACAGGTGTTCATGCTATACAGAGTCGTATTGTCGAGCGCTTTTTACTGCCTCGAAAGCCTAAAGTCATTGTTTATGATATGGCAACCCCACTCAGCAGCTGGGAGAACCATCCGCCTTTAATTTATATCGGCTTTGATGAAAAACTTGCTACGTCTCAATTGGCCTTAGCAATTCATAAAAAATTGCCTGTAAAATCTACTATGCATGCCTTGGTGTTGCCTTCTGGTTATCTTAGCCACACTCGCTGTGATACTTTTTTGGACCGTACTTACGACAATAATCGCAAGATTCAAGTCATTAGACATGTCGAAAATAACAGGAAATTGGCCTATCAAGCGGCACTTGAATTGTTATCGGCTTCCCCAGTCGATTTTGTGTTTAGCTGTACCCAGGCTATTTCTGATGGTGTCATGATGGCAATTAAGGCGCTGGGACTGGAAGGAAAAACTCAAACGAACACTTGGCGTTTATCTTCTGAGGATATTAAGGGCTTAAGAGATGGACGCCTCCTCATGAGCTACTTATTTATGCAAGATGAATTGGCGGTTGGTATGGCCGAAGCGGTTAAAAGGGATTTGGAGGGTGCACGTATGCCAAGGTTGTACATGGCAAACGGCCATTTAGTATATATGCCATTAAGCGATAAGCGTCTGGGTGAACTACAGCGTCAGGCATATCGCTATTCGAGGTCTATATGGCAGAAATAAAAGCCAGTTTAAGAAAGCGACTGCAGCAGCTTTTTATGGGCATGTTTTGCGCAGTATTTGTTGTCGCGTTAGGTGGCGCCTTATATTTCATCAACGCACAGAATAAAGCCCTAGTAGAGCAAAAACTGAACTTAAGTCATTCTGCAGTTGAGCAGGCCTTTAATGCCTATTTGGTTCGCTCAGAGTTTGAGATGAGTTTTATCAGCCAAGATCTAATTTTAGGGGACTATGAGGCGGGTCGTGAATTAGAAACCCTTTTTGGTCACCATGAAATTTTGTTTTTTGGGGGCTTAGACTTTTTTTACATTGAGTGGAGCGATGGTCGTCAATCCATTGATCCAAGAGCACGATTATTTACCAAGGTCGATTTATCCAGCTTAATTATTCCCACTGAGATCAGTCAGTGGGTTAAACGGACCACTTCAGATGGTGCGTCTTTGCTGATTTATAAGAAAAAGCTGATCTCTAAAGAAGGTGAAAACCTAGGCTTTCTATATGGCTTTATCTCGTTAAATGGCAACTTAACTCTTGCCCATGAATTGCATGTTAGTGCGCAAGCCGACATGGTGCGTATTTACGATCAAGCCAGTGGCCAAATTGTACTGGAAGAACATGCGAACGATTTTGAGCCGAGCTTATCTTTGTTACGCTCAACACAAGTGATGAAGACCCCAGTTCAGGCGCAGTTGCAATTGGAACTTAGTCAGCAGGGTTACTTAACAGGGAATGTACTGTCAAAAAGTATCGTACCCATGGTCGTAATTGTCTGTGTGTTATTAGGCTTGTGTTTCCTATTGTTGATCGGCGCACGTCATCTGATTTTTGCCCCCCTTAAACGAGTGCAAACGGCTTCGCCAAATAATTTGCCTTTCAATGAGTTTGCCCCGATACAGCAGCAAAATAGTCACTATAGAGCACTGATAGAAGGCAAAGATAGGCGTTTTCATGTGCTATTAGAGGCCAGCGATAATGTTATTATTTTTTGCAGTGAAATAGCGGAAATCGAAATGATGAATGGTCAGGCTAAATCTCTATTTCCTGACCACAAGCGGGCAAAAACGGTGTTTGATTTCATGCCAATTCATTGCCACCAACCGATACAAGATGCCCTTAAGGGGGCTTCGGACATTGCCTTTGAATTGACGTTTCAGGACATAGGCCAAATTTATCATTGGCAAGTGATGTCGTTCCGCAATGAGTACGCTTATCGTGGGTTGCTGCTGATCGGCACCAACATGACACAGGAAATGCGGCTAACTTGGCAGTTAGAGCAACTCGACCCGAATTCTGACTTTATGCAAAGCCGAGCGGAAGGCAGTGCTTTGTTGGCTGAAATGGATTATTTATCTACTCAGCCCTTCTATGACAATAGTAACGAGCTGCAAGGCTGGCTTAGCTTATTGGTGTCTGTCTTTGAATGTTTAAAGAGTGAGCCAAGCCAAGAAGATATGCGGCCGCTAGGGGATTTATTAAGTGAAGAGAGCATTTTTGTTGCCTCAGCACTGAAGATTACAAGCGCTTCGATACAACTGCTATGTTCGACGAATACCGGCTCGCAACTGGTGCCTAACAGCGGCTGTTTACGGAGTTTGATTCGTGTCGTTCTGATGACCAGCTACGTATTGAACAAATCAATAAATGTGGAGTACGAAGCAAATCAATTGGTTCTTAAGATAAGCGGGGATGTGAATTCTCGACCCTTGATTGCTTGGCTCATCCAATCGCTCTTGGAAAAGTTATCTGGTACTCAGCAAGAGACAAGTACCGGTTTACGATTAGACCTTGGCCTGCCGCGAGTAGGCACAGGAGAAAATCCTGCTCCTTTGTCTTTAGTGGTGGCTTGGGTCTCTCTAGATTACCCCCACGAAGAGACGGTTCAGGCCCTGTTGCGTCAACTAGGGGTTAGGGTGGAGTGTTACAACGACGCGGATAGCTTCTTTACTCAATCGAGAATGGTTGAACGCTTCGATGCGGTGATCATTGGCTGTTTGAACGAGGGTGTCGCGCAACAAAAAATGACCCAATCCCTACAAGAGCAATATGGTAAAGAAAACTTACCTTTACTCTGGCTTAATAGTCAGTCAGAAGCCTCACATTCGGAGTCTGACATAGTGACGTTATCGGGTGGTATCTTTGAATATTACCTATATCAAGGCTTACGTAAAGCCAGCTCAAAAGGCACTATATTCCCCAGTGCTTTTGGGGAGCAGGGTGTCGCATGGATTGTTGTCGGGGGCAGTCGGGTTTCCCGGGCTATTTGGTTTTCTGGCTTAGAGTTATGCTCGATTCCTTCTCATTGGCTGGAAAGCTTGTCTGCGCCGACAACATTATTATCCTATTACCGTGATGCAGTAATGGTATTATTAGAACCTCAAGATGAAGATTTAATTGAAAATGTACAATCACATTATCCTAATGTGACATTTGTGGCGGTACAAAACTGGCCGCAAGGAATACCTGAGAGAGTTCAACTATTTGAAATGAACCTACCCTATTCTAGTGAACAGATCGCAGCCTTGAGCAGTGCTATGTCCAAGGAAACTAATAAAATCGAGGAGTAACGAATGAGTGTAATTGGATTAATTGGTGCAATGGATGAAGAAGTTGCCCTAATCAAATCTTGGATGGCAGATGTAACCGAAGAGAGCATTGCTGGCTGCCATTTCTTCAGTGGCTCATTCGAAGGCCAGGAGGTTGTGCTTCTACAATCTGGTATTGGTAAGGTGAATGCTGCAGTTTCTACTACTTTGCTGTTAGCCAAATTTGCACCTGAGTATGTGATTAATATTGGCTCTGCTGGTGGTTATGATAGCGCATTGAATGTCGGTGATGTAGTGATCTCTGATCGCGTGCTACACCATGATGTAGATGTGACGGCTTTTGGCTATGAAATGGGCCAAGTGCCACAGATGCCAGCGACATTTTCGGCAGACCCTACACTATTGGAGAAAGCGTGTGACGCCGTGCAAGTGGTAAATCGTGTACAGGCAAAGGTAGGCCTTATTGGCACGGGTGACAGCTTCATGAGTGATCCAACCCGGGTTGAAAGTGTTCGAAAATTATTCCCAGAATTAGTGGCCGTTGAAATGGAGGCTGCTGCCGTTGCTCAGGTTTGTCATAAGTTTGCAACGCCATTCGTGGTGGTGCGCTCTTTATCGGATATTGCCGGCAAAGAATCGCCACAAAGTTTTGAAGAATACTTAAAAGTTGCGGCGGAAAACTCTTCTTTAATGATTCAGCAAATGCTACGAGGCTAAGCCTCTATGCTCAATGGCAAGGAAGCATTGTACCCAGTGTTGTATGGCATTGGCTTGTTTTTTTCTATGGACGTACTGGCTCAGAGCGACTCTGCCAGTGACGCCGTAGAAGATGAGTCTGTGATGTCATGGTGGCAAACGGGTCACCATAAGGCATCGACTCAAATAGCGGCTTGGTCTCAGGGAATAGATGAATATTTATCTGGACAAGAGCAGAACCTCCCTGGTGATAGCTATGTGCGTTTGCGCATGGGGCCTATCATTAATGATCGAGATGAATATTCGGGCTTTTTTGACTTTAGTGCTCGCCTTAAGCTCCCTAATACCCAAGACCGCTTACGACTGGTCATTGAATCCGATGGAGATACCATATCTCAAGATAATGTTCGTGGTGAATCGACTGAGAACATCGGTGTTTTAGATTCGGCACTAGACTCTAATGTCAGTGCTGTGGTCCGTTATATTAAGGAAGAGTGGCGGGCGGATTTTGAT
Source organism: Marinomonas dokdonensis (assembly GCF_052747885.1). NCBI lineage: Bacteria > Pseudomonadati > Pseudomonadota > Gammaproteobacteria > Oceanospirillales > Oceanospirillaceae > Marinomonas > Marinomonas dokdonensis. The sequence goes on along the minus strand of NZ_JBRAND010000003.1, from coordinate 9,838 downwards.
GCCGGGATAAAAATTGATTTTCCATTGAACCCATTTGTGCGCTTTCGCCTGTTCCAAGGGGAACACTATGGCGATTGGGAGTGGCGACAGAAGCAAGAGGCATTCGCCTACTATGACGAAGGTATAGGGGCTCGATACGAGGCTGGTGTGACCTACTTCACGACGCCTCAAGTCTTACTTGGTGCCAACTTTGGTACAACTTGGCTGGAAAGTAAGTCAACCCTGTATGTGCGAGAGGACCTTTATCTTCACCATCAGCTTGATGAACGGAATCGTTTGGACTATCAACTGAGCTTTTTACAGGAAGGTAAATCAAAAGTCTCTTCCGACAGCGTGTTATATTTCCTCGAATACCATCATAAACTGTATAAAAACTGGTTGATTGGCAGAGTGAAGCCGCAAATGACTTATGAGGCTGACGAAGATTACCGAGCCGTACTTTCCCTTACCTTATCGATGGAAATCCTGCTAGGGCAAAAATACTTGCACTAATAAGGGTATTTCTGTGCTCTCGCCTTGGCGATTAGATTTGTTGCTGGATAACTCGTATAATCCCGCGCCATTATTGTTTGCTATCGCCAAAGAGAAAGCCCATGAGACCGGATCAAATTCAACCAGAACAGTACGATGCCCAGCTAACCGAAAAACAAGCTGAACTGGGTCGTGTCATGACTGGCCTCACGCTGCCTGAAATGGAAGTGTTTGCCAGCAAAGCTAGCCATTATCGTATGCGTGCAGAATTTCGTATTTGGCACGATGGCGATGATTTGTTCTATGCCATGTTTGATTCTGCAGACCCAAGAACCCCTATTCGTACGGATCAATTTCTTGCCGCGTCCGAACAAATAAACCAGTTGATGCCAGCCTTATTGGATGCGGTTCGGGATGTACCTGTACTGCGTCATAAGCTCTTTCAAGTAGACTTCTTGACCACCACCACAGGTGAAGCCCTCATTAGCTTGCTCTACCATAAGCCCATTGATGAAGAATGGCACAATGCGGCGAAAGCACTTTATAAAGACTTTCCTGCGTGCCACTTTATTGGTCGTAGCCGTAAGAAGAAACAAGTGTTAAGCCGTGATTTTGTTATGGAGACACTGACCGTAAATGGCCAAAAATTCCATTACCAACAAGTGGAAAACAGCTTCACCCAACCTAATGCTGGCATCAACGAAAAAATGCTCGAATGGGCGTTGGATGTGACGCAACAGGCCAGCGGTGATTTACTCGAAATGTACTGTGGTAATGGTAATTTCTCTATTCCCTTAGCGCGTCATTTTGATCGCGTGGTGGCCACAGAAATTTCCAAGGTATCGGTGAACTCTGCGCAATTAAACATCGCCATGAATGGCATGAATAACGTTCAGGTCGTGAAAATGGCCAGTGAAGATGTCTCTGCGGCTTTGAATGGCGATGCGGAACTGCCGAAAAGCCTACAACAGGCAGGCGTTAAAGAGTTATCCCCTGCTGTGGTTTTGGTAGACCCACCGAGAGCCGGTTTGGATGATGCCACCGTAGAATTGATCCGCAAAGTCGATGGTATTTTGTATATCTCTTGTAACCCTCTCACCTTGAAGGCGAATCTAGACGCCTTGTCTAGCACCCACAAGGTAGTGCGATACGCAATGTTTGACCAATTTCCCTATACACACCACGTTGAAACTGGTGTGTATCTACAGCGTATTGTTTAGCGAATAGCCTAGTTTAAGATATGAATTTTGTTCTTATGATTATGAATGACTTGATCGTATCTTAACCACGAAAATTAATTGTTTTGTGGTAAGATACGCCACACATTTTCCTCCACAACCATAGAGAAGTTGAACCAGCCATGAGCATCACCTCACTAAACAAAGACAAGATCAAAATTTTGTTGTTAGAAGGCGTTCATCAATCTGCATTAGATGCATTGCACGATGCGGGTTATACGAATATTGAGTACCACAAAACCGCTTTAGCGGAAGATGAGCTAATCCGTAAAATTGAAGATGCTCACTTTATTGGTATTCGCTCCCGTACTCAGCTGACAGAAAAAGTGTTGAGCCATGCGAACAAATTGGCAGCGATTGGTTGTTTTTGTATTGGTACCAACCAAGTTAATTTAGAAGCCGCTAGCGCGAAAGGTATTGCAGTTTTCAATGCGCCTTTCTCAAATACTCGTAGTGTGGCTGAGTTAGTACTAGGTCAATTGATTCTGTTGTTGCGTGGTATTCCTGCGAAAAACGCAGCGTGTCACCGTGGTGGCTGGATTAAATCCGCTGTAGGTTCTTATGAAACTCGTGGTAAGCGCTTAGGTATTATCGGTTACGGTAGTATCGGTACTCAGTTAAGTGTTTTGGCTGAGTCGCTAGGTATGGAAGTATGCTTCTACGATATCGTCACGAAATTACCGCTTGGTAATGCTCGTCAAATCAAAAGTTTGAAAGAGTTACTAGGCAGCTGTGATGTGATCAGCTTGCATGTGCCAGAAACCGCTTCTACTAAGCTGATGATTGGCAAGAAAGAAATCTCGCAAATGAAGAAAGGCGCGATTTTCATGAACGCTTCTCGTGGTACGGTTGCCGATCTTGATGCTTTGGCGGATGCCATTAAAGCGGGCGACCTAAGCGGTGCAGCAATTGACGTATTCCCAGTTGAGCCTAAAGGTAACGATGAAGAATTCGTATCGCCTCTACGTGGCTTAGACAATGTTATTTTGACTCCTCACGTGGGCGGCAGCACCATGGAAGCTCAAGAAAATATCGGTGTTGAAGTGGCAGAAAAACTGATTAAGTACTCTGATGTGGGTACAACTATCGCTTCGGTTAACTTCCCTGAAGTGGCTTTGCCAGCGCAAGCAGACGATCATCGTATTTTGCATATTCACGAGAACCGCCCTGGTGTGTTGTCTAACATCAACACCATTTTCTCTGAAAACAACATCAACATTACTGGTCAGTACTTGCGTACATCGGAAAAGATTGGCTACATGGTAATGGATGTTGATTCTGACACGGGTGAGCTAGCCCTTGAGAAGATCAAGGAAGTGGCAGGCACAATTAAGGCTCGAGTGTTGTTCTAGCGCCGAGTTTATTCCTGAACAAAAAATCCAGCCTAGCCTGGATTTTTTTATGGGTGCTGTTAGCGCCTGATCCCTAAGGTCGATGTGATGTCCTGAATCTTTTGCTGGATGTTATTGGCCATTCTATCCATGAATTGCTCTGATTCATCAGCTTGTTCTTTTACTTTATCGACCGCCTGATTCAGGCTGTTCATGCCACTTTTTTGTTCTTCAGCATAGCCAGTGGTTTTTTGAGCTAAACGAGCTGACTGTTCGGATTTCTCTAAAACCTGCTGAGCGGATTCCCCTAGATCATGGGTTAATGCTCGTTGTGATATAGAGGCCTGTTCGATTAGCCCTAAATTACGGCTGAGTTTACCTGTGGCTGTGGTTAAGGTGGCAAAAATGCTGGTAATCTCTTCAAGAGATTGCTGGGTACGGCTGGAGAGGGTGCGTACTTCAGTGGCAACCACGGCAAAACCACGACCATGTTCTCCTGCTCGAGCCGCCTCGATGGCAGCATTTAGAGCCAATAAGTTGGTTTGCTCAGAAATATCACGAATAGCGCTCACAATAGAGGCGGCACTGGAAACCGAGGCTTCTAGGTTTTGTAAGGATCTTTGGCTGCTTTCTAGGCGCTCTAAGGTGGTTTGGTTAGCCTGAGCTAAAGATGCCGCCTGTGCGACACTGTGCTGCATCGCTTGGTTAGTATCCGTGGCGTAGCTTTCGACTTCTCGAGCACGTACTTCGGTTTTGTTTGCCAGCACATGAATCTGGTTAGACAAGCTCAAGGTCGCATCTAGCTCTTGTTTTGATGCGGTGCTGATAGAGTGAACTTCTCCAAAAGCACTGAGCATTTCATTCAGCGAAGCGGAAATATTCGCAAGTTCGGTATCTTTCTGTTGGCGCTGTTGTGCCATCTGCTCCAAGTAGGTGTTGAGATAGCGCGCGACATCGGTGAGCTCATTATTGCGCTTGCCAAGATGAATGGTGTTGGTGTCTTGATGATCGACTAGGTTTTTCACAGCAGTGAATAAGTCTCTGGCACTACCAACCACCACACGGCTTTGAAATTGATGGACGAAGGTTGTCACCAACAGCATCAAAATAACAAAGGCAGAAAAGGCAATGAGAGTTTGTTGCTGGGTTTTCTCTGCGTTGCTTTGAATAGTGTATGAGCCATCACTAATTATCTGTTTGAGCTCAATGATAAGCTGACGAATGTGCTGTTGCGCAATCAGAGCACTTTCAATATTGGTTAAACTCGACTGCACATCTTTTAAGTAACGGCTAGACCAGGTGTGTAATTCGCTCTTGGTTTCTTCTAAAGGGTCGCTCACCTCTACATCATCTTCATCGCTTGCCCACCCCATTAGAGCGGATAAATCATCCACTGTGTCATTGTCTTGAGATTCGTCTAGGGACATTATCGGCAGAGTATTGAGCGTTTGAACATAGGATTGGAAGTTTGAAATGGCTTCCTTAAGGCGCTGATCATTGACTGTCGTTTGTTGCTTTAGGTATTCATCTTTGGCCTGACTTATTTGTGCTAGGCCGGCATAGAGCTTAGCTTGATTGGCGAGATAAACGGCCGCATCGGTGAGGCTATTTCGATCAATATAGTCTTGGGTTTTGGTTGCCAAGGTGTCTAGAGATAAACGAATTTGTCGTTCATTATTCTCAATTAACGCGTAAGGGTTTCCCGACAATTTGCCAGCGGCGCGAATATCAGACTGTAGACTCTGCTGTATCTTCTCAAGCTGTTCGCGAATCGGAGCTTGAACAGAGCTTGGGATATTGGCGAGAGAAGGAAAAATTGCTTGGCTAATGAAACCCTCTGCACCCTGTAACTTAGAGGCTTCTCCGCTTGATAAGTAGCTTTCAATCATTTGGTTAAGTTCTATGGCGGAGCTTTCCCATACTTTGTTATAAGCCTCATTCTGCTCGAACGCATCAGCAAACTTAACTAACGTCCACAAGAGCAAAGCGGCCAATAGGCTCGCAATAACAAAATAGCTAATTGTAGTGGTACGAGTTACCTGTGATATTTTCAATGTGACGCACGCCTCAATTACATAAGATTACAATGCGTGCCACCATAGCGGCATTATGTGACGAAAATATTTCAGTAAAGAAAAATAACGGTAACTAATGGTGATATTTAAGAGCGTTATATGTGCCAATAACGACAAATTACTATCCGTAGGCGACTTTTTGTCTGTCTATAAGCTATTTCTGTGAAAAAAAGCTGTTCCTGTCACGAATTGGTCATTATTTTGTATTAGATTGGTTTTTTATTAAAAGCATGTTTAATAAAAAATGCTTTAAATGTAATTCGATTTAAGCGCTATTCTTTTAACGCAACATAACCATTTAAAAAACAGGAGCTCACGCATGACTCTTTCTCGTCGACAATTTGTAAAAGGTGCCACCGCAGCTAGTGCTGTTGCCGCAGCCCCATTTTCAATTAACCGTGCAATCGCAGCGAACAAAGAGCTACGAATCTATGCATGGGCGGGTTACATCACGGATGAAATGTTAACGGATTTCAAAGCGAAAACAGGTATCAATGCTACGTTCACGCCATACGGCACAAATGATGAGTTGATGAACTCATTGCGTGCAACCGATGGTACAGGCTTTGACATCATCATGCCGACTGTTGACCGTGTACCTGGTTATGTGGACTACGATCTAGTTCAACCGCTTGATACCTCACGTATTAACTGGGACGGCTGTTTAGACAGTGCGATCAGTGGTTCGGAAGTGGGCGGTATAGTCGATGGCAAACGTTACTTTGCTCCTGCCGATTGGGGTACAGAGGCCATTGCTTACAACACGGATTATGCTAAGGCTGATCCAAAGAATTTGAGCTACGGTGATTTGTGGTTACCAGAAAATGCTGGTGGTGTTACCGTGCGAGGCCATTCTTCTTTAGTGGGTATTGGTTTGTGGTTAGAAAAAGCAGGTAAGTTGCCTTTCCCATTACTTGATTCGTACAAAAACGAAAAAGCTATGCGCGCTAACTTTGATGTGATCTTGAAAGTAGCGACAGAGCACAAAGCTTCTATTGCTCAGTTCTGGTCAACAGAAAATGAAGCGCAAGGTGCATTCAGAACCAATGGTGCCGTGATCGGCCAAACTTGGGACAGCACAGCGTTTAAACTGAAGTCTGAAGGTGAGCCTATTGCTTACGGTGCGCCAAAAGAAGGTGCATTAGCTTGGATGGAAGGTTTTGTTATTCCGAAAAATGCTAACAATGTGGATTCCGTTTACGAATTCATCAACTGGTATTACACACCAGAAGCGGGCGCTATGTTTGTTGAGTCGACGGGTTATAACTCAACATCGAAAGGTGCTGACGCCTTGTTGCCAGCCGCAACTAAACAGTTCTTCCAAGACTCTTACACTGAGCAAGACTTGGCGAACCTTTGGTGGTGGCCAATTCAAGAACCATGGTACGTTGCTCTTCGTAACGAGTACCAAGACCGTTTCTTGTCTGCTTAAGTTAGTTAAAAAGCCCCTCGTAGTTATCTGCGGGGGGCTTTTTTGTTTTTATTAATGAGTTTTTGAGGAGTCTCATGGATAGTAGTGTTCATTTAGATAATGTAGTGATGCAGTTTGGTGATTTTACCGCCATTCAACCAAGCGATTTAAAGATTGAATCGGGCGAGTTTTTTAGTTTTCTGGGTCCATCTGGCTGTGGCAAGACTACAATACTTAATATGATCAGTGGTTTTTTAGACCCCACACAGGGGGATGTAAAAATTGGTGGCCAATCCATGAGCGGCGTACCGGCCAACAAACGTCCCACTTCCATGATTTTTCAAAACCTTGCGTTATTTCCTTTAATGACAGTGGCCGAAAACATCGAGTTTGGCCTTGAAGTCCGTGGCGTGCCGAAAGCTGAGCGTAAAAAGACGTCAGATCGCCTATTAGAGTTGGTGGCCTTAGAGGGCAGCGGCACAAAACGTGTCTCAGAATTGTCTGGTGGCCAAAAGCAACGTATCGCTATTGCCCGAGCTTTAGCGGTTGAGCCGCAGGTATTATTACTGGACGAGCCTCTCTCTGCATTGGATTTAAAATTGCGCCAACACATGCGTACTGAGCTAAAAGAGATTCAACGTAAAACAGGCATTACCTTTATCTATATTACCCATGATCAGGGTGAAGCCTTGACCATGTCTGACCGTGTGGCGGTTATGTCAGCCGGGCGTATTCAACAAGTCGCCGACCCAATTACCTTGTATCGTGACCCGCAAACCGCTTTTGTTGCGTCGTTTGTTGGAGAGAACAACAGTATCGCAGGCAAGGTGACGGAGATTAATGAAGGGTATGCCGTGATTGACTGCGCTGGGCTAGGCATATTGTCAGGTCGCGCCCAAGGTGAATTGAAAGTGGGTGACGAGGCGACTTTGTTTGTTCGCCCAGAGCATTTCCGACTTGAGGCCGAAGAAGGTATGCATGCTTTGCAAGCGACCATAGAAGAGGTTAATTTCGAAGGTGCTTACCTAACGCTTAATGCCAATACCGCCAGTCAAAAAACCTTATCTATTCAACTGGCTGCTCACCAGTACACGGATGCTTTACAAAAGGGCGCGCAGATCAAGCTGTCCTACCATCAAGCAGATGCCGTAGTGATTGGAGGAGGTGACGATGTTCAAACAGCTTAAAGCTCGCTTTGGAAGTGGCTTGGCGGTTGGCATTATCGGTATGATTGCGATTTGGCTGATTGGCTTGGTAATACTGCCGCAGCTATTGATGATTGATTACTCCTTTCGGCCAAATCTACTGCCTGCTGAAATTGGTGGGCCAAAGGATACTTATTCACTCGTAAACTACGACACCTTATTCAACAATCAAATTCATTTGGCGATTTTCTTTAAGACAATTTGGTCAAGTGTCTTGGTGACCTTACTGACTCTAGTAGTAAGCTACCCAATTGCTTTTTACTTGGCTAAAGTCGCGACAGCTCGCCAAGCGGCTCTATGTTTGTTGCTACTGATTATTCCATTTTGGATTAACGAGATATTAAGAACCTTTTCTTGGTACATCATTCTGGCTTACAAAGGGCCTTTGAATGCCTTATTGCTTAGTTTAGGTGTCATTGATCGACCCGTACGATTCCTGTCGGGTGATGGCGGGGTAATGATAGGTATGGTGTATGCCTATATTCTGTTTATGGTGTTCCCTATCTATAATGCCATTGAAAGCCTAGATACTAACCAAGTAAAAGCGGCACGTAACCTTGGCGCCGGTTGGATACGTACGCATTATCGAGTCATTATCCCCCATGCGAAACCGGGTATTGCTACAGGCTGTATCATGACCTTTATGTTGGCAGCAGGGAGTTACGCTGTACCAGCATTGCTAGGCTCGCCGGGTAGCCGTTGGTTTACGCAAATTATCTATAACTGGTTCTTTGAAGGGGGGAATTGGAACCAAGGGGCGGCTTATGCCTTCTTGTTGCTCGTCATGTGTATTGGTTTCATTGCTTTTGTTATGCGGGTCTTTAAAGTTGGATTAGGAGATATCGCCAAATGAAGTCAGAAACCATTATGCGTATTGGCGTACGCTTCTATATCGGTATCTTTTTCCTATATCTTTTTACGCCGCTTATTATCATGGGGATTGCGACCTTCAACGACAGCCGCTTTCCTACTGTCTCTCCTTGGAAAGGCGCGACACTTAAGTGGTTTGAAGCCTTAGCCCAAGACGGTGCCATGTGGAAGGCATTATGGACCAGTGGCATTGTTGCATTAGGTGTTTTGCTGGTGGCTGTGCCCATTGGTATCTGTTGTGCATTATTGCTTTCAACTTACCAAGGGCGTGGCAAAACCTTCCTATACACCCTGATGATGTCGCCCTTGCTAACTCCAGGAGTAATCGTGGGTATCTCCACACTGATCTTCTGGAAAAGCTTATCAGTGAGTGGCGGGGTGTTCTTGACGGTTGTTGCGCAAACGACCTTTATTGCAGCTTATGTAATGCTGATGGTACTGGCTAGACTGCAGCGCTTTGATAGAACACTAGAGAATGCTGCCTTAAGCTTAGGGGCGACCCAGTGGCAAACCTTTAGACGCATACTTTTACCTTATTTAAAGCCGGCAATTATTTCCGCTGCGGGTATCGCGTTCTTACAGTCCTTCGAGAACTACAACACAACCTTGTTCGTAAAAGGCTATGACACAACCTTAACGGTTTACATCGCATCTAAAGTTCGAACCGGACTGACACCTGCGGTGAATGCCCTAGGTTTAGTGATGATCTCAGTGACCGTTTTGCTGGCCATTGTCTACGAAGTGAAACGACGTAGAGAAATGGTGGGAAATCAAAACTAGATTTTCAAGGTTCGCCAAGCCCATTCCTGTTTATGGAATGGGCTTTTTTTTGCCTTTTCTGTTCGAAAAACAACCAAAAACACGGTCGGTTGGTGAGAAAGCACACAAATATGACAGAATGATAAATTAATTGGTCTTTTTTAAAGAAAAGGGTTGCACTAAATCTGTAGATCCTTAATATACGCCCTCGCTGACACGGACAGGGCTTCACTCTTTAAGAGAAACGAAGCAGCTTAAGTGGAACGGCAACGCTCTTTAAAATAGATAATCAGATAATTTGTGTGGGCGCTCGCTGGAGACTTCAGAAGATCGGCTTACTGGCTTTGCTAGTAGTTTGATCAAAAAAATTGAAGTCTTACGAGACGTCAAACACGTCAATTCGCTTTATAAGTAAATTGTTAGTGTTTCGATACTTGAGTAAGCAAACTTTTTTAACTGAAGAGTTTGATCATGGCTC
>NZ_JBRAND010000002.1:667698-718015 GCF_052747885.1 Marinomonas dokdonensis | reverse complement strand
ATGATCAAACTCTTCAGTTAAAAAAGTTTGCTTACTCAAGTATCGAAACACTAACAATTTACTTATAAAGCGAATTGACGTGTTTGACGTCTCGTAAGACTTCAATTTTTTTGATCAAACTACCAACAAAGCCAGTAAGTCGATCTTCTGAAGTCTCCAGCGAGCGCCCACACAAATTATCTGATTATCTATTTTAAAGAGCGTTGCCACGTCAGGTGCGTGGCTGAGGTCGTGTATAATACAGATATTTTATTTGTTCGCAACCACTATTATTAAAAAGACAAAAGAAAGTTACATATAGTGCTTTATCCCCACCAATTTTATGAAAAAAACCTGCTTTAATAGTGCTATCTAAGTCAAAAAAGCCGATAACACTGGTTCTGTGCTATCGGCTTTAATTAACGCGCAATTGGATTGTTCAGACTATTTAATTTCTAGCGCTTGCGCTTCAATTCTAGCTTTCCATTCAGCAGGGCCCGTAATATGCACTGAAGTACCCACAGAATCTACGGCTACTGTTACTGGCATATCGACGACTTCAAATTCATAGATAGCTTCCATTCCCAATTCTGGGAATGCAACGACTTCAGCCTTTTGAATTGCCTTGGACACTAGGTAAGCTGCGCCACCAACTGCCATCATGTAAACGGCACCGAACTTTTTAATCGCCTCGATTGCCACAGGGCCACGCTCAGCTTTACCAATCATGCCTAACAAGCCAGTGCTCTCAAGCATTTTATGAGTAAATTTATCCATGCGCGTAGAAGTTGTTGGTCCTGCAGGACCCACCGCCTCATCTTTCACAGGGTCTACTGGACCTACGTAGTAGATGAAGCGACCTTTAAGATCAACTGGAAGCTCTTCACCATTGGCCATCATTTCGACCATTTTCTTATGAGCTGCATCACGGCCCGTTAGCATTTTGCCATTCAGAAGAATGGTTTCACCCGGTTGCCATTCACGAACATCTTCCGGGGTTACTTCATCAAGATTAACACGACGAACACTCTCACCAACTTCCCAGGTGATTTCTGGCCAATCGTCAAGTGAAGGCGGCACAAGATCCGCAGGACCTGATCCATCCAATACAAAGTGAGCGTGACGTGTCGCTGCACAGTTTGGGATCATAGCAACAGGAAGAGACGCCGCGTGGGTTGGGTAGTCCATGATTTTGACATCTAATACCGTGGTTAAACCACCTAAACCTTGGGCACCGATACCTAGATTATTAACCGCTTCAAAGATGGCCAAACGCAATTCTTCAACTCGGTTTTGTGGGCCGCGCTCTTTAAGCTCATGAATATCGATAGGCTCCATTAAGGACTCCTTCGCCATCACCATAGCTTTTTCGGCAGTACCACCAATACCTATACCTAACATCCCTGGTGGACACCAGCCCGCGCCCATTGTGGGTACAGTTTTCTTAACCCACTCAACGATATCATCGGAAGGATTAAGCATGGCAAGCTTAGATTTGTTTTCTGAACCACCACCTTTAGCAGCCACATGCACTTCAACTGTATCACCAGGAACAACTTCCATGTGAATAACCGCAGGAGTATTGTCTTTGGTATTTTTACGAGCGCCAGCAGGATCTGCAAGAATAGAAGCACGAAGTACGTTATCCGGATGAGTATAGGCGCGACTCACACCTTCGTTAATCATCTCTTCAACGCTTTTTGAACTTTCCCACTGAACGTTCATGCCAATTTTAATAAACACGGTTACGATCCCCGTGTCTTGGCATATCGGCCGCTTGCCCTCGGCACACATTCTAGAGTTAATTAAGATTTGCGCCATAGAGTCCTTTGCCGCTGGACTCTCTTCTCTTTCATAGGCTTCGTGAACCGCATTCACAAAGTCTAGAGGGTGATAATAGGAGATAAATTGTAAGGCGTCCGCCACACTATCGATCAGATCACTTTCTTTAATTATGCTCATGCCTCTCTCCTGCTGAGTACTAGAATTAAATCGAAAGCGAAATGTTAAAAGAAGCGACTGCGCAAAGAAAGCTTTTCAGGCAATTAAAAGCAAACATACCGCCTATCATGCAAATGAATAGGCGGTATATTTAGTCAAAGCAATTCAAGAATAATCAGTTAGCCTGTTGGTTTAATTCCATCTCAGCAGGCTTTACGGAGAACTGAACATATTCCTCAAGAATTTTCGCGGTGAACTTTTCACGCTCAGACAGAACTGAAATTTGCTCCGCCTGCCAGTTGATCAGACGAATGAAGACTGAGTATTTACGGATGTGCTGATAACCAATATCGCGAACGTCAATGTTATTCACCGACATCAAATGCACAACCTGCTCCAGGCTTTTTTGCGTCTCAAACTGCCCACCCTCATTTGCCACTGCCAACAAAGCATGTATTTTTTGCAATGGATTTTCATGCTTGCGAGTTTGACGTTGCTTTAAGCTCGCCGATAGAAATTTCTCAAGCATATTTTCCGTATGCTCTTCTCGTTCATGCACATCAGTAATAGACGCAGATTCTCTTTCTAGTAGACGAATAAACAAACTCTTATTCTTAATGTCCGAAAACTCTAGATCTTTTAGGGAAAGACCATTTTCAGACATACTATTAATTACCGCTTGGAAGGATGCCTCAGCCCCCTCTTCACCATTCGCAGCCAAAGCAAGGTGATGACGCAACTCATGCATAATTTTAGCAGCTTGATAATCGGCCTTACGCTGCTCATATTGTTCTAGAGCCGTTTGCTGCTCCTTTAATGATTGCTGAACACACTCAAAACCTTCTACAGCTTCTTGCTCATCTTTCAACTTATCCATTCGGATACGGCTGCATTCTTTTTCCCACGCTTCATACGCAGCAGCACGAGCTTGAAAAGCGCGTTCAATGGCTTCTTCAAAACTTAGCTCTATACGAGCACGCTCAGAACGTTCAAGCACCTCTTCTTGCTCTTGCTCCGCTCTTTGCTGACGCTTGATTTGTAAGTTTTCTTTCGCCAAAGCCAATTGAGCATTTAAGTTATCAATTTGCGCTTGGACTTTGCTTTCATCAAAAGCTGCAAGCTTTTCTTCTATTTCCGACCAATAGGCGTCTTCTGAAAAAGGCACATCAGGATTACTGGCCGCATATTGATTCTTTAACGTTTGAGTGAAGTCAAAACCAGCTTGGCGGAAGGCTTGTGAAGCATCGATTACATTGTCAGCGGTAGCATTAATGGTAAGTTCCTCTTCCTGTGGCGCAAAACCATCCAGATCCGCTACTGACTGCTCTGCATTTGCAGACATCTCTTCAGTTGAGAAAGACTCCGCCTCGGCTTTTTCAGAGACGCTATCAGTGACAATATCTTCAGTGACAACATCTTCAGCAACAATCTCGTCAGTTACCATCTCTTCCATTGCAACCGCCTCAGAAAGGTCTGCGTCTAGGTTGCCTTCTTCAGAGGTTTGCAATTCAAGGTCGTCTAAAATTGTTTTTGCAGAAGCGTAAGCATTAGCACTGTCTACAGAGTTTCTTGATGCAGTTTTTTCACTAAAGCGGCGCTGATAAACAGAAGACTCAGGTTTCACTTTTGCCTCAGCTTTGGGAGTTTGCTTGAAAGCATTTTTACCCCAACTGACTTTGTACAACATAGAACGATCGCATAATTGCAACATCGGCAATTCCCGTTGGGAAATTGCGTACTGACCAATCAATGATTCGGCATGGCGTAATGCAACACCGGATTCACTGGAGTTGGTAGAAGTGGCCAAGTTAAGTAGTTTAACAACTTTTTGAATGGCTTTTTTTCTTCTGCTTATACTCATATTCATGCTTTCCAAGTTAGCGTATTCAACTGCATAAGATACTTTGTAAGAGCTTGAGCGTTTGCCTTAGCTCGGCTTAGCACTAGGCAATATCAGATCATCACCTAGTAATGAATGTACCTTTTGCAATATATTTGCCAACTCTTCCTCTGTATAAGAAATAGCCGGCAAACGCCCCCAAATAGGCCCTGGCCAGCAGGCATCCGTGGTATATCGGACCACATGATGCAAGTGCAATTGCGGCACTTGATTTCCGAGAGCGGCAACATTTAGCTTGTCAGCGGAAAAAGCATCGTGAAGCGTTTCCGCTAACAGGCAACTCTCTGCCATCAGCTGCTGCCTGTCTTCTTCACACAGCTGATAGATCTCGGTAATCTCATCTCGCTGAGGAACTAAAATAAACCAAACAAACTGGCAATCATTAATCAATCTCAGCTGACTCAACGGAAAGCTCCCCACTAAAATAGAGTCACGTTCCAACACGGCATTCAATTCAAACATATTTACATTCTCACTTTACAAAAATGGCATTCATAAGCACTATAGCACCCCTATAATCTAACTCTACAACGAACTGGAGCCAGCATGACTGATGTGCAATGTATCTTAGACGCACAAGCAAAACTCGCCGAATGTCCACGTTGGGATGAGCGCACGCAAACACTATACTTTGTTGATATCGACTCATTCAAACTTCACGCTTACAACACAGTAACAAAACAACTTGATAGCCGTGAATTTGATGAAGAAATCGGTTGTTTTTCACTCAGCCAAAATGGTGGATACATTGCCGCTTTCCGCAGTGGCGTTTACACATTCAATGACTTCCACGGCGAGCTGACACCTTATTGGTTAGCCGACTACGATCAAGTAAGCACACGCTTTAACGATGGCCGCTGCGATGCAAAAGGTCGCTTTATGGCCGGCACTATGTACGCGCCAAAAGATGCCTTTAAAGGCGCGCTTTACCAGTTCAGCCAAGGGCAAACAAAAATTCTGGATCAAGCAGCCTGGACGTCAAACGGCCTTGCCTTTTCCCCAGACAACAAAACCATGTATTATTCCGACACACCGAATCATGTGATTTATCAATTTGATTATGATCTAGAAACAGGTGCCGCCACTAACAAACGTGTCTTTGTACAATTCCCTCATGGCAATGGTCGCCCAGACGGTGGCGCAGTCGACACTTACGGCAATTATTGGAGTGCGTTATACCAAGGTCAACGTGTCGTAAAAATCAGCCCTGCTGGGGAAATACTGGAAGAACATAGCGTGCCCGCAACTTACCCTACCATGGTGGCGTTCGGTGGACCCGATATGAAAACTTTATTCGTCAGCACCTGTCGCTCAGCTCAAACAACGGAAGAACTAGAAACCTTCCCGCAAGCGGGCGGTATTTTTGCTTTAGACGTAAATGCACAAGGCCAGATCGAACCAAGATTCGCCGGCTAAACATCACTCATTATTAAAACAGACTTATTTATCATGCGCGCAAGCAACTATTTATACTCAACATTACGCAACTCCCCAACCGATGCTGTGGTCGCCAGCCACCAGCTAATGATACGAGCCGGTATGATTCGCCAAGTATCAAAAGGCCTGTACACATGGCTACCGACTGGCCTAAGAGTATTGCGTAAAGTGGAAAACATCGTCCGTGACGAAATGGAAAAAGCAGGCTCTTTAGAAGTGAGTATGCCAGTGGTTCAACCAGCAGAATTGTGGCAAGAGTCTGGCCGTTGGCAAAAATATGGCGCAGAATTACTGCGTATTAAAGACCGTCATGATCGCGATTTCTGCCTTGGCCCTACTCACGAAGAAGTGATCACAGACATCGCACGTAACGAAGTCACCAGCTACAAACAGCTGCCACTGAATTTCTTTCAAATTCAGACAAAATTCCGTGACGAAGTTCGCCCACGCTTTGGGGTAATGCGCTCTCGTGAGTTCAGCATGAAAGACGCTTACTCATTCCATATTAACCAAGACTCTTTGCAGCAGACTTATGATGTGATGCATCAAGCATACTGCAATGTGTTTGATCGCATTGGCCTTGATTTCCGCCCAGTGCTGGCAGATACCGGCAGTATAGGTGGCGCTCACTCACACGAATTTCATGTATTAGCGGACTCAGGTGAAGATGACATTGCGTTTAGTGATTCATCAGACTTTGCGGCCAACATTGAATTGGCTGAAGCCATCTGCCTAAAAGAGGCAGCAGACCCAGCGACCCAAGACGTGGCCGAAGTATTCACGCCAGACTGCAAGACCATTACTAAAGTGGCTGAGTTTTTAAAGCTTGATGTCACCAGCACCGTTAAAACCATGCTAGTGAAAGGCCAATCAGAAGACGGTCAAGGGACGATTGTTGCCTTAGTATTACGAGGCGATCATTCCATCAATGAAATTAAGGTCGAAAAACTGGCCGGTATTGTTGAACCTTTTGAATTTGCCAGCGAGCAAGACATCATCGACCAAATCGGTTGCCAACCTGGCTCTATCGGGCCACAAGGCTTAGCAGAAAAAGGCATCCGTATTGTGGTTGATAGAAGTGCTGCGGTTATGTCGGATTTTTGCGCTGGAGCTAACAAAGATGACTACCACCTTACCGGCTTAAACTGGTCGAGAGATTGTGCTGAATTTGAAGTTGCTGATATTCGCAACGTAGTTGAAGGCGACCCTTCTCCAGATGGTAAAGGCACAATTGTCATTAAACGTGGCATTGAAGTAGGTCACATTTTCCAACTGGGTCAACAGTACGCTGAGGCCTTGAAAGCCACTGTGCTTGATGAAAATGGCAAAGCGCAAGTGATGGAAATGGGCTGTTACGGCATTGGGGTATCCCGTGTAGTGGCCGCTGCTATTGAGCAAAACTTCGATGACAAAGGCATTATCTGGCCTGCCAGTATCGCGCCTTTTGATGTCGCCATCATCGCCATGAACTACGATAAGTCTGAAGCCGTTCGCAATGAGTGTGAGCGACTTTACCAAGAGCTTAGCGCACAAGGTCTGGATGTCATTCTTGACGATCGTAAAGAGCGCCCAGGGGTGAAATTTGCAGATTGCGAACTGATTGGTATTCCTCACCGCCTAGTGGTGGGTGATAAAGGCCTTGATAAAGGTCAACTTGAATACAAATCTCGCACTGCAGGCGAAAACCAAGACGTTCCAATGGCAGAAGCCGTTGACTTTATCTTAGCCAACCGCGGCTAGCTTTGACTGCTTAGGGGGCGAGCTACTCTCCCCCTAAGTACCATTCTAGACATACCAAAGAGAGCAAAAGATGACTGTTATTTTTCACAACCCTCGCTGTTCCAAATCCCGTCAAACGTTACAACTACTGTCCGACCAAAGCATTACCGCTGAGGTACGCTTGTATTTAAAAGAGCCACCAAGTACCGAAGAAATTCACACCCTGCTAGACCAGCTGGCTATCCAGCCGATTGAACTAATGCGCACTAAGGAAGCCTTATACAAAGAACTAGGCTTAAATAAAGACAGCAGTGATGAAGAGCGCATTAGTGCCATGGCAAACAACCCTAGCCTAATTGAGCGCCCAATCGTTATACATGAAGGCAAAGCTAAAATCGGACGCCCACCTGAAGCCGTACTGGAACTTTTCTAATGCAAACAAACCCATACATTCTCATACTCTTTTACAGCAAACACGGCTCAATTGCGGAAATGGCCAAATATATTGCCCGCGGTGTTAATAAAGTAAGCGGCATAGAAGCCAAAGTTCGCCAAGTGCCGGACGTTGCTGACACGACCACAGTAGCCAGCCCAGCCATTCCTGATGAAGGCGCACCCTACTGTACACTTGAAGAACTAGCAGAATGTTCGGGCTTAGCACTGGGCTCACCCTCTTATTTTGGTAGCATGGCGGCACCGCTAAAGCATTTCATTGACCAAACTTCCACTCTCTGGTTAACAGGTCGCCTAATAGACAAACCCGCTTGCGGCTTTACCAGCGCCAGCACTATGCACGGCGGTCAAGAACAATGCCTTCACAGCATGATGACACCAATTCTGCATCATGGCATGGTGTGGGCAGGCCTGCCGTATCGCAATAAAGAACTTATTCAAACGACTACTGGCGGTACACCCTATGGCGCCAGCCACCTGGCCAGCAGCCAAAGTGAAAGCAACTTGAGTGAAGACGAAAAGAATCTATGCGAAGCGCAAGGGCAACGCATTGCACAACTGGCTTTAAGCCTACAAAACTAATATCTGAATCCGACATTAGAAGCAAAAAACCACATCCTAGGCTGTGGTTTTTAATAAAAGATATTCAAAGGTGCTTGCCGATTTAATGTCGTGGTAACTCAATACCTTCAAACAGTAGTTCCACATCTTGTCGATTACCCGCTTCCATTGCCGCCATAACTCTATCTTTGGTTAAGTGTGGCGCAAAAGATTCCAAGAATTTGTACATATAGCCGCGAATAAAAGTATTACTGCGGATCCCTATCTTAGTACAGCTGTCTTCAAATAAATGAGAGGCATCTAAAGCAATCAGGTCACTGTCTTGCGCTTCATCATAGGCCATAGAAGCCACGATACCGACCCCTAACCCTAAACGCACATAGGTTTTAATGACATCCGAATCCGCTGCGGTAAAGACAACATTAGGCTCCAACTCAGCCTCTTGGAAAGCCAAATCCAATTGTGAGCGACCAGTAAAACCAAACACATAAGTAACAATCGGGTACTCTGCTAACGCTTCCAATGTCAAAGGAGACACCTTGGCCAAAGGGTGATCTTTCGGCACCACCACAGAACGGTTCCATTTATAACAAGGCAACATCACCAGGTTGCCGAACATTTCCAGCGCTTCGGTGGCAATCGCAAAATCTACCACCCCATCGTTGGCCATTTCAGCAATCTGCATAGGTGTCCCTTGGTGCATATGTAAGGCCACATCTGGGTAGTCAGCAATGTATTCATTAATGACTTTAGGCAACGCATAGCGTGCCTGAGTATGGGTAGTCGCGATATCCAAAGAACCTTTACGCTCATCACTAAATTCTTTCGCGACTCGTTTAATATTGTGGGTTTGATTTAATATCTCACCCGCCAACTCAATAATTTTTTCACCTGCTGGCGTAATGTGGGTGAGATGCTTGCCACTGCGTGCAAAGACTTCAACTCCCAATTCATCTTCTAGCAAACGTATCTGTTTACTGACCCCAGGCTGAGAGGTATATAAGCTTTGTGCGGTAGCCGATACGTTCAAATCGTGTCGCGCCACTTCCCATATATATCTAAGTTGCTGTAACTTCATCGGCTACCTTATTCGAAAAAGAGTTAAAAACAGAAGAAAATATTACTTTATAGAATAGAGAAAAACATCTAGTGTTGCCAGCTAAAATCATTTAAAGATGGGTTGCAATGGATTTTCTTTGGTATATTTTCGCAGGTGCTGCAGTGGGTTTAGCTGTTGGCATCACAGGGGTTGGCGGTGGCTCACTGATGACACCTCTACTTTTATTGTTTGGTTTCCCGCCTCACATAGCGATTGGCACAGACTTAATGTATGCCGGTATAGCGAAAAGCACCGGTGTTTTCATGCACGCCAAGCGCGGCAATGTGAATTGGAAAGTTGTCGGCGCCATGGCCGCTGGCAGTATACCTGCCTCCCTATTAACAGTCTGGGCTTTATCGCGGTTTGAGAAGCCCGACCATTATCAGGAAATACTTACCGCAACACTGGGCCTCATGCTGCTCATTACCGCTGTGGTGATTTTATTTCGAAAACGCCTAACCAACCATTTCAATATCAATCTTTCCGAGCAAAAAAGCAGCCGTGTCATTTTCTTTTGTGGCATCGTTTTAGGTGCTTTGGTTACCATGACCTCGGTTGGCGCAGGGGCCCTTGGCACCGCCATCATGATGATTTTATTTCCTGTTATGCGCGCAAAAAACATTGTCGGAACCGATCTTGCCCACGCAGTACCTTTAACACTGGTGGCAGGCTTTGGTCACTTGCTACTGGGTAATGTGGATTACTATCTTTTAGCTGGCTTGTTAATCGGCTCAATACCAACCATTTATTTGGGCACCCGCATCGCAAGCTTTGTCCCAAATCATGTTTTACAGCCAATTCTCGCCACAGCCTTGATGAGTTTTGGCATAAAATATCTTTTCTTCTAAGAAATCAGCCAAAAGCGGTTCATAAGCATCGTAAAACGCGATATTGTGTGCCGCATACACAACAAACAAAAAGCAGGACCCCCAGTAATGAGCAACACTAATTTAGAGGACTTAAACATTGCCTCCTTCTCAAGCTTGGTAACACCAACGGAACTTAAGTCAGAGTTACCGGTTACTGATGCGATTAGTCAACACGTGTCTGAATCTCGTGAGACCATCAAAAACATCATGGACGGTAAAGACCACCGTCTTGCCATTGTTATTGGCCCATGCTCTATTCATGACACCCAAGCAGCGATTGATTATGCTAAACGCCTAAAAGTACTTGCTGATAAGCTGGATGATTCTCTATTTATTATTATGCGCGCCTATTTCGAAAAACCACGCACCACAGTGGGTTGGAAAGGCCTAATCAATGACCCAAACCTTGACGGCACTTTTGATATCAATAAAGGCTTACGTATTGGTCGTAAACTACTTATTGATCTTGCTGAATTGGGCTTGCCATTAGCTACCGAAGCACTAGACCCTATCTCACCGCAATACATGCAAGATTTGATCAGCTGGTCTGCTATCGGCGCTCGCACTACAGAGTCACAGACTCACCGCGAAATGGCTTCTGGTCTATCTGGTCCTGTTGGTTTCAAAAATGGCACCGATGGCTCAATGGCCGTTGCTGTTAATGCTATGCAATCCGTTTCTCACCCACACTCTTTCCTTGGCATCAACGAAAGCGGTCAGGTAAGCGTTGTTAATACCAAAGGGAATGCCTACGGCCACCTAGTATTACGCGGTGGTAACGGTTTGCCAAACTACGATGCAGCGAACGTTGCCCTAAGTGAAGAAGCATTGACGGCCGCTAAGTTGACCCACAACATCATGATTGATTGTTCTCATGAGAACTCCAATAAAAAACCTGAGCGCCAAATCAGTGTGGCTGAAGATGCTACGCAACAGATTCTAGATGGCAATAACTCTATTATGGGTCTGATGATCGAAAGTAATATTGGCTGGGGTAACCAGAAAGTTCCTGCCAATACGGCCGATCTTGAATACGGCGTTTCTATTACCGATGCATGTATTGATTGGGAATCAACTGAAAAGACTTTGACCGATATGGCCAATGCCTTGCGCACTAGCCTGCCTAATCGTCAACGAGGCGCCTAAGCGTTTCTAAGACATAAAAAAGGCGACCTAAGGTCGCCTTTTTCGTATTTAAGCACTTGGCCTAATTACATGAATGCATTATCTGTAACACTGTGATCGGTTGAATCTTTAACGGCCTTTAGACCGGCTACTTTTTCGATAAGAGTTTTCTCAACCCCTTCTTTGAGCGTCAAATCTACGGCACTACAACCTTGGCAACCACCGCCAAATTTAAGCACGGCCGTATCGCCATCAATCACTTCGATCAAACTTACTTCACCACCGTGTGCCGCTAAGCCTGGGTTGATGTCAGAGTACAAAACATAGTTGATTTGATCTTCAATCGGACTATCTGCCGTCACTTTTGGCATTTTTGCATTAGGCGCTTTAATGGTCAGCTGACCACCCATTTTTTCCGTCGCATAATCCACAAACGCTTCGTCTAAGAAGTTTACAGAGTTTTTCTCGATGTAAACTTTCAGTTTTGGCAAGTTTAAAATTTCATCTGTTTCGTTTACTTCATCAGGACGACAATAAGCTAAACAGGTTTCGGCATAAGGTGTGCCAGGCTGCTGGATAAAAATACGTACAGCAATTCCTTCTACGCCCTGCTTTTCAAGCAAAGAAGCAAGATACTCTTGGGCACCATCAGTAATCGTAATGTTCATAACCACCCTATTAAATTCTTCTAAAACAACGAATGAGGCTATCTTACCGCAGATGTTAGACAAAGCCAAAGACCAAGTAAAAAACTAAGGTATTTTTACTCATTTCATCCTTAACTCACAATGGCATACAATGGTCAATATGGCTTATTAGTAAAACACCTAAAGATATAGATAAATATTCATTTTTAGAATATAGGATTTTTGCTAAGATACGCCCACTTATATAATCTAAACACGGTTTATTCCTCTATGTATCAATACGACGCAATTGACCAACAGCTTGTTGAAGAGCGTGTAGCACAGTTCCGAGATCAAACTCGTCGCTACCTAAACGAAGAACTTAGCGAAGAGCAGTTTCTTCCTTTACGCTTACAAAATGGACTCTATGTACAACGTTATGCGCCAATGCTTCGCATCGCTATCCCTTACGGCATGCTTTCTAGCGATCAATTGCGTGTATTAGCTGACATCAGTAATCGCTACGACAAAGGCTATGGCCACTTTAGTACGCGCCAAAACCTACAATTGAACTGGCCTAAACTTGAAGATGTGCCGGACATTTTGGCTGAGCTTGCAAAAGTACAAATGCACGCAGTACAAACAAGTGGTAACTGTATCCGTAACACGACGACAGACCAATACGCTGGTGTTATCTCTGATGAAGTGGTTGACCCACGCCCATACTGTGAATTGATTCGTCAGTGGTCTACTTTCCACCCAGAATTTGCCTTCTTACCGCGTAAATTCAAAATTGCGGTAAATGCTACTGAATCTGCTGACCGTGCAGCGACTCAGGTACACGACATTGGCCTACACATTAAGAAAAATGATGCGGGCGAAGTTGGCTTTAAAGTCATTGTTGGTGGTGGTCTAGGCCGCACACCTATGGTTGGCGTCACCATTACGGAATTTTTACCACGTGAAGACATCTTAACTTACCTAGATGCCATCATCCGTGTTTACAACCAACATGGCCGTCGTGACAACAAATATAAAGCTCGCATCAAGATCCTAGTAAAAGCATTAGGCATTGAAGAGTTCCGTTCACGCGTAGAAGCCGAATGGGCACATTTGCGAGGCAAAGAAAGCACTGTACCAATGAGCGAGTTCAATCGCTTACAGGGCTTCTTCACTGAACCTTCTTACCTTGAGTTAGCCGATAAGCCAAATAGCCTTGCTAGTAAACTTGCGGATAGCGCAGGTTTTGCACGTTGGTATGAGCGCAACACATTTGAGCACAAGAAAGCAGGCTACCGCATTGTCACTTTGACATTGAAAAAACCTGGCCAGGCACCTGGTGATGCGACTGCCGAGCAAATGCATAAAGCCGCAGATTTAGCGGATCAGTTTAGCTTTGGCGAGCTACGCGTTAGTCACGAGCAAAACCTCGTGTTGGCCGATGTTCGTCAAGATCAATTGGTTGAACTCTGGGAAGCTGCAAAAATTGCCGGCTTTGCAACTCCGACGCTAGGCCTGCTTACAGACATGATCTGTTGCCCAGGTGGTGACTTCTGTGCCCTAGCGAATGCGAAGTCCATTCCCATTGCGGCACAGATTCAAGATACTTTTGACAATCTAGATTACCTTTACGACATTGGTGAGATAGACCTTAATATCTCTGGCTGTATGAATGCTTGTGGTCATCACCATGTGGGTAACCTAGGCATTCTTGGAGTAGATAAAAAAGGCCAAGAGTTCTACCAAATTTCTATTGGTGGTGCTTCGGGCCATGATGCAAGCATTGGTAAGATTCTTGGGCCATCTTTCGCTCAAGAAGAAATCAGCGGTGTCATTCAGAAGCTAATGAATGTTTACGTTGAAACTCGCCACGAAGACGAGCGTTTCATCGACACTTATCGCCGTGTAGGCATCACTCCATTTAAAGAGGCCGCTTATGCCAAAACTAATTAATAACGGTGCCATTGTAGAAAACACTTTCCAATGGCTTCAAGACGCTGAACAAACAGCCGATGCAAACAGCATTGTTCCTGCACAACATTGGTTGGCAAATCAAGATACCATTGGCCCTGTGGCAGGTATCTGGCTAGAAGCAGGTGACGGCACAGAGATTTTGGCAGACACTGACCTTAGCCAATTTTCAGTGATAGGCATTAACTTCCCAGCGTTTATGGATGGCCGCGGCTTTAGTTATGCCCGCCTACTACGTGAAAGATTCAACTATGAAGGTGAAGTCCGCGCCCTAGGCAACTTCATTCCAGACCAGCTAGGTTATCTATTACGTGTTGGCTTTAGCAGCTTCCAATTCAATGAAGATGTAAACCTTGAAAAAGCCTTGGAATTGCACAAGCCCTTTTCCATTGCTTACCAAGGGGATGTTGCAGAACCCAAACCCATCTTTCTACGCCGCTAGAAACGACTGTTTTTTGTAAAATCCTCATAAAAGGCCCGCTTTCGGGCCTTTTTCTATTGCGTATTACTTCCCCCATGATTATCGTATCTAATAGCTAAAGTGATTGATTAATAAAGGAAGTTAATGTGCCTATTAAACACGTAACCAGCTTACTCGCTGGCGTAATACTCTCTGCAACAGCACACTCCGCTACAGTTTATGTTTCCGACATACAATTTGTCGCCATTCGTGAAGGCCAAAGCAACAACACTCGCGCGGTTGAACGTGGCTTAAAAAGCGGCACACCACTTGAAGTATTAGAACGCAGCGACAGCCATACCAAAGTACGTACCCCAGATGGCAACGAAGGCTGGGTAGCGGATTATTTCTTAAGTGAAACAGCGGTTACCCGAGATCAAGTTGTGACCTTACAAGCCCAGCTAGCTAACGCCACAGAGAGTAAGATCAACGCCCAAAATGAGCTCAACGACAGCCAAAGCAAGGTGCAAGAGCTTATGCAGACCATTAGCACCCTTGAAGATGACAATGCCTCTTTGCAAGAGCGCTTGGACGAAAGCAAAGCCATTACCGAAAAAGCACAAACTATCGTTTCCCAAAACGATAACATAGCTTACCAGCTTGAAAGCCTCAAAACGCAAACCCAAGTGGCTCAAGACACTATGCTAGCCCTGCAAAAATCTACAGATCAAAAGTGGTTTATGCTTGGAGCAGCAACATTATTTGGCGGTTTCTTAATAGGTATCTTATTGCCATTAACTCGCCGCAAAAAGGTTAACAATAGCTCTTGGGGCTAAACTAAGGGGAAACAATGGAAGCATCAATCGTACACTCCTTCTTTTTAATTTTTGCAGGAGCAGCGGTTGTTGCCTCCTTGGCACTTTACACCAAACAACCCATGATAATTGCCTACATAGCGCTTGGCGCACTATTAGGCCCCTCCGCTTTATCATGGATTAACGAACCCAAACTCATGGATGAGATGAGCCATATAGGCATCATCTTCCTACTCTTCCTGTTGGGCTTGGACATGCAACCAAGCCATCTTATCAACATGCTTAAGAAAGCCTCATGGATTGCCCTACTCAGTTCAGCGGCATTTGCATTGCTAGGCTATGTGGTCGCCAGCCTTTGCGGTTATTCTGCTACTGAGAGCCTCATCGTTGGTATTGCAATGATGTTCTCCAGCACCATAGTCTGTATCAAACTTTTACCCACCACAGTGCTGCACCATAAACATACGGGTGAACTAGTGGTTGGCTTACTCTTATTACAAGACATTATTGCCATTGCTGTGCTGCTGGTTTTGTACAGCATGTCTAATGCCCAAAATAACGGCATCATGCAGTATCTAATGCCATTGATAAGCCTACCCTTGCTGATAGGCGGCGCCTTTTTATTCGTCAAATACATACTGCTCAAGCTTATTACCCGCTTCGACCGCTTTCATGAATACATCTTCTTAGTTTCAATTGGCTGGTGCCTATCTATGGCCGTATTAGCAGAAGTGGCGGGCTTGTCTGCCGAAATGGGGGCATTCATTGCGGGGGTTGCACTAGCAACCAGCCCAATCTCTCAATACATTGCCACCCATCTAAAACCCCTTAGGGACTTTTTCTTAATCCTGTTTTTCTTCTCGATTGGTGCCAGTTTTAACCTTGATCTACTAGGTCTAGTAATTGTTCCAGCACTTATTCTGGCGATCAGCTCCATGCTCGTAAAACCCGTGGTGTTTCGCTTTTTGCTCAAGGGGATAAAAGAGGATGCCAGCACCTCTTGGGAAGTAGGCTTTCGCTTAGGACAAGTGAGCGAATTCTCATTGTTGATTGCTTACCTTGCGGCCAATATTGGATTAATTGGCGAAGAGGCCTCTCACGTCATTCAGGCTACAGCGATACTCACCTTCGCCCTCTCTACTTATATTGTCATTCTTAATTACCCGAACCCAATTGCGATTTCAGATAAATTGCGTAGGGACTGATAAAGCCTTTCTAAAACAGGCTGTTTCTGCGCATTTTTTGCGCCAGAAACAGCCTATTCAAGCTTTTCTAAAATGCTTTTGCAGCACCCCTTTCTTTATTCACATAAAATATAATAGAATAGCGCCAAAATACCTGACTAGAGATTAAAAAGTCTTGTATAATAACGCGCAAATTTCGTCCTCACTTATTTAGAGTAATGTAATGGCTGACTTATCAAAATACAGAAACATCGGTATTTTTGCTCACGTTGACGCGGGTAAAACTACTACTACAGAACGTATTCTTAAACTTACCGGTATCATCCATAAAATCGGTGAAGTACATGAAGGTGAGTCTACGACTGACTTCATGGAACAAGAAGCAGAGCGTGGTATTACCATCCAGTCTGCTGCTGTTAGTTGTTTCTGGAAAGATCACCGCTTTAACGTTATCGACACACCTGGACACGTTGACTTCACAGTAGAAGTTTACCGTTCTTTGAAAGTTCTTGACGGTGGTGTTGGTGTATTCTGTGGTTCTGGTGGTGTTGAGCCACAATCTGAAACTAACTGGCGCTACGCTAACGAATCTGAAGTTGCTCGTATCATCTTCGTAAACAAACTAGACCGCCTAGGTGCTAGCTTCTACCGTGTTACTAAGCAAGTAGAAGACGTACTAGGTGCGACACCCCTAGTAATGGTTCTACCTATCGGTACTGAAGATGAGTTCGTTGGTGTTGTTGACCTACTAAGCCGTAAAGCCTATGTATGGGATGATTCTGGTCAGCCAGAAAACTACGCTATCGAAGATGTTCCAGCAGACATGGTTGATCAGGTAGAAGAATACCGTGAGAAACTAATCGAAACTGCTGTTGAGCAAGACGACGATCTAATGATGGCTTACATGGACGGCGAAGAGCCTTCTATGGAAGACATTAAAGCTTGTATCCGTAAAGGTACTCGTGATCTAGCATTCTTCCCAACTTACTGTGGTTCTGCCTTTAAAAACAAAGGTATGCAGCTTCTTCTTGACGCTGTTGTTGATTACCTACCTAGCCCAACAGATGTTATCCCACAGGATCTTACTGACGAAGAAGGTAATCCAAACGGCGAGAAAGCAATCGTATCTGCTGACGAACCATTCCGTGCACTTGCATTTAAAATCATGGATGACCGTTTCGGCGCCTTGACTTTCGTACGTGTATACTCTGGTAAGATCAACAAAGGCGACACCATCCTAAACAGCTTCACAGGTAAAACTGAGCGTGTTGGCCGTATGGTGGAAATGCAAGCTGATGACCGTAAAGAAATCAACTCTGCACAAGCAGGTGATATCCTAGCAATCGTTGGTATGAAGAACGTACAAACTGGTCACACTCTATGTGATCCTAAGCACCCTTGTACACTTGAAGCGATGGTATTCCCTGAGCCTGTAATCTCTATCTCTGTTACACCTAAAGATAAAGGTGGTAACGAGAAAATGGGTATCGCGATCGGTAAAATGGTTGCAGAAGATCCAACTTTCCGCGTAGAAACTGACCAAGATTCTGGTGAGACTATCCTTCGTGGTATGGGTGAGCTTCACTTAGATATCAAAGTAGATATCTTGAAGCGTACTTACGGTGTAGATCTAATCGTTGGTCAACCTCAGGTTGCTTACCGCGAAACTATCACTAAAGAAGTTGAAGATACTTACACGCACAAGAAACAATCTGGTGGTTCTGGTCAGTTCGGTAAGATCGATTACCGCATCAAACCAGGCGAGCTTGGTTCTGGCTTCACTTTCTCTTCTTCTGTTGTGGGCGGTAACGTACCAAAAGAATTCTTCCCTGCAGTAGAGAAAGGCTTCAAGTCTATGATGGAAGAAGGCGTTCTAGCTGGCTTCCCAGTACTAGACGTTGAAGTTGAGTTGTTCGACGGTGGTTTCCACGCAGTTGACTCCTCTGCTATTGCCTTCGAAATCGCTGCTAAAGGCGCTTTCCGTCAGTCTATCCCGAAAGCTGGTCCTCAGTTGATCGAGCCTATCATGAAGGTTGACGTGTTCACTCCAGACGATCACGTTGGTGATGTAATCGGTGACCTTAACCGTCGTCGTGGTATGATCAAAGACCAAGAGAAAGGCGTAACTGGCGTTCGTATTAAAGCCGACGTACCTCTTTCTGAAATGTTTGGTTACATCAGTTCTCTACGTACAATGACATCTGGTCGTGGTCAGTTCTCTATGGAGTTCTCTCACTACCTACCATGTCCTTCAAACGTAGCAGAAACTGTTATTGCTGCACAAAAAGAGAAAAACGAAAAAGCTTAATCTTTAAGCATTTTCGAAAACTCTTAAAAACCCGATGCCAATGGCATCGGGTTTTTTTATACATTCAGTTTTTATCACAGACTCAAAGCTGTGCTCAAAGCAAAAAAAAGAGCGCTATCAGCGCTCTTTATAGGAATTTAATCGCTCATTAAAAAGGTGCTGGGTATTCCTTGAAGACAGCCATAACATCTTCTAGCACAGCATCAGATAATGCTAGATCAAACGCTCCCATATCTTCTTTTAGCTGCTCAAGGTTGGTTGCACCAATAATAGTTGAGGTCACCCCATCCACTTGATCACACCAAGCCAAAGCAAGCTGAGCAGGCGTTAAGCCATGCTTCTTAGCCACTTCCACATATCCACGTACGGCTTTCTCGGCATTTTCTGTGTCACGGAATAAACCATGGCGCTGAGCAAAGCCCCAGCGACTTCCCGCAGGGCGCTGGTCATCAAGGTATTTCCCCGTCAAAGAGCCTGTCGCTAAGGGCGACCAAGGCAAATAAGCGATATCTTCGTGCAAGCAATTCTCAATGAGATAAGGCCAATCTTTCGCATGCAGTAAGCTGAACTCATTTTGAATGGAAGCAACTCTAGGCAAGTTATGGCTCTCACTCAACTTAAGGTATTCATTAATCCCCCAAGTGGTATCGTCTGATAAACCAAAATGACGAATCTTACCCGCTTTAATACAAGCATCGATGCCTTGCAGAATATCCAGCATTTGCGCTGAATGCTCTGCCGCATCTATGTCACTAAAACGCACTCTGCCTGGTAGATGCTTAGCAAAATGTGGCGTTGTTCTGTTCGGCCAGTGTAATTGGTACAAATCAATATAATCTGTTTGTAAACGCTTTAAAGAAGCCTCCACAGAATCTATAACCGCCTGCCCTGTAATTGGCCCACCGTCACGAACATAGGCCAAACCAGACCCCGCAATCTTGGTCGCCAAGACAAACTCCTCGCGACGGGATGAATTACGGGATAACCAATCACCAATGATGGTTTCTGTTTTACCGTAAGATTCCGCATTCGGTGGAACAGAATACATTTCAGCCGTATCCATAAAGTTCACACCATTTGCTAAGGCGTACTCTATTTGCTCATCGGCATCCGCTTGAGTATTTTGCGTCCCCCAAGTCATCGTCCCCAAACAAACTCTTGATACATTTAAGCCGGTACGACCCAATGGAACATATTTCATCAAACAATCCTTAATCAAATTACCCACTTTACTCTATGTAGAGCAGGCATAAATACATCTAAACAATCTAATAAAAAAGGCCTCTAGAGGCCAGTTTTATCAGTGAAAACAATAAGGAAGCATACAAGTCTAATCTTTAATTAGTGCTTCGTAACGCTGATCAGTCAAGGTCTTTAGGAATGCCACTAAGGCATCTACTCGCTGATCCGTTAAGGCTGGGCCTATCTCTAAATTTTCGAAATCAATATTTTCCGCAACTTCAGGGTCTGCCCAAAGCTCACCTGTTTCCGGGTTAATCTTTCTGCTTGGATTATTGTACTTATCGTAAAATAAAATTACCGTGCGAAGATCCTGAAACACACCGTTGTGCATATAAGGCCCTGTCACTGCGACATTACGCAAAGATGGCACCTTAAATTTCCCCACCTGCGATGACGACTCCACCTCTGGATTATCCAGCAATCCCATATCAATGAAGCCTTTGTTTTTAGCCAACAAAGCTGGGTTACTTGGCACGCCAATATTTCGATACTGGTAATTCGTGAAGGTTTCTTGATCGTAGAAAGGCGACGGGTTGAGCTGATGACAAGCATTACAATTGGTGAATTGCTGAGAAAAAAACAGCGTCTTTCCCAACTCTTCTGCAGGCGTTAAGGTCACCTCACCACGTAACGCTCGATCATAGCGAGAATCAAAAGGCATGAACAATTCAGTTTTTTCAAAACTGGCAATGGCGTCAGCAACCACCTCATAACCTTGTTCTGGGTCATCCAGTACGCCCTCACCATATAAGGCGTCAAACTGAGCAACATAGGCTGGGTTTTGTTTCACTTTAGCAACTACTTGATCGCCATTGTCTAACGCCATTTCGACAGGGTTAATGAATGGTCCTTGCGCCTGATCCGCCAAGCTTGAAGAACGTCCATCCAAGAATTGCCCACCGCGATATTCTCCATCTGCCATTTGATGAAAAGCTGGAGAAAAAGCCGCATAAGCGGCAGTCGGCGTATTACGAGTACCAATGGAATGACCATCACTGCCTAGAGAAACAGCACCAGACAAGACATCACCGCGCTTGTCGACAAAGGCATTGGCGATATCATGGCAAGTCGCACAAGACTGATTACCTTCTTTAGATAAACTCTCATCAAAGAATAGTTGAGAGCCTAATATCGCTTTCGGATCAGTCGCGCTAAGCGGCAATTCCGCTTTGGGGCGTGGTTTTTTTGTTTGCTCAACCGTTTGATCAGGTTGGGAGCAAGCAACCAATGAAGCTAAGCCCACCACCCCTAATAGCACCCGTACCATTCACTTTACTCTATCTAAAAATTGACACCGCATCATACCTTTTAAAACACAAGGTAAAACATGATTAGCAAATCCTTGCTGTCTTCAATACATCAAATCGGCCTTTGATGGTTGCCAACCAATAACCTTAAAGGTTAGGCACGATCTGGCAAGGTGACATTCAGTTCCAATACTGAGCAGTCCTCAATATTTTCTAGCTGAATCTGCACATCTTCACTGTCAACATTCACGTATTTACGTATCACGTCGATAATTTCTTGCTGCATTTGTGGCATATAGTCAGGTTGCTGACGTCGGCCACGCTCGTGCGCAACGATGATTTGCAAACGATCCTTGGCAACCGAGGCCGAGCTTGGCTCACTTCTATTTTTAAAATAATCAAAAATTCCCACAACTAACCCCCAAGTAATCGTTTAAAAAATCCCTTTCTCTGAACGTCTAAAAAGCGCAGAGGCTTTTCTTCGCCCATTAAGCGATCGACAGCGTCAACATAAGCTTGGCCCGCTTCCGACTCTACATCCAAGATAACAGGAGCACCTTGGTTAGAGGCTTTCAATACAGCTTCCGACTCAGGAATAACACCTATTAAGGGGACAGCCAATATATCTTCCACATCCGAGACACTTAACATTTCCCCTAGGGATACGCGCTCAGGGTGGTAACGAGTTAGCAGTAAATGCTCTTCAATAGGCTCACGCCCTTCTTCCGCACGCTTAGACTTGCTCTGCAAAATTCCCAAAATGCGATCCGAGTCCCTAACCGAAGAAACTTCAGGGTTGGTAACAACAATGGCAGCATCAGCAAAGTACAAGGCCATTTGAGCGCCCTTCTCGATACCCGCTGGCGAGTCACATATGATGTAATCAAACTCTTTCGCAAGGTCCTCTAAAACTGTCTGCACACCTTCAATAGTCAAGGCATCTTTATCTCGGGTTTGAGAGGCAGGTAATATGTACAAATCTTTCGTGCGCTTGTCCTTGATTAAGGCTTGAGTCAGTGTGGCTTCTTTATTAATGACGTTTACAAAGTCATATACCACTCGTCGCTCACAGCCCATGATCAGATCTAGGTTACGCAGACCTACGTCAAAATCTATGATGACAGTTTTAAAACCTTTTAACGCAATTCCCGTCCCTATAGCGGCACTCGATGTCGTTTTACCAACACCACCCTTGCCCGAAGTGACCACAATAATTTTTGCCAATTCTATATCCTCCGATACTACTTCGATGAGCGTATCTTAAATGTCTATCTATAAAGCTGTTTAAAGCGACTGTATTTCCAAACTTTCTTCAACTAATAACACCTGGGCGCTTTCTTTCCAAATGATATTTTGCAAGCCGTCACTCAGCATGAAATTCCCAGCGATGGAAACCAATTCAGCCTCCATGCTTTTACAAAATATCCGCGCACTTGTATCGCCTTTAACCCCCGCCAGAGCCCGACCACGTAATGCCCCATAAACATGGATATTACCATCTGCTAATACCTCAGCACCGGCACTAACTTGCGTAAGGATAATAAGATCACCCTCTGCATAGACTTGCTGTCCTGAGCGGATTGGTTTAGTAATGACTTTTGTTGTTTGGGGAACGATACGCTCCTCGACAACGGTTTTCACCACCACATCGGCATTATCCTCTTGCGCCACAATAGGCGCAGGAGGGTTAATCGGTCGAGTCTTACTCGCAGGCAACAAGGGAATGGATAACTCATCCCGCCATTCTGGGATCCGCTGTGCATCACAACGCCAACCGATCACACCCAGTCCAAGCTCACCCACGGATACTACAAGAGTATTAAAGTCCTCATAAGCGACTGGCTGAGTCATTTTACTGATATCTATGATCACCGGTGCTTGATTAAAAAAATGAGGCACTTGCTCAATTTTATCCTTAAGGTGAGCAATGATATTGCTTAAAGAGAATTCTTGAATCTCTAACAATACGGTTGTAACAACGCTTCCTTTAAGCCGGAAGCCTGAGTCTGTCATGCAAACTGTCCTTCATTTAAAACAAATAAGGTTTAACGCGTATTAAACCACATAGATCCATTGATTTAGCTATTTTAACAAGCCCACATAGGAATGTAAGCCTGCAGAGTTTTAAGTAAAATGCCCCCTACTAGTGCTCGTGGTGGGTATTGTGCTCAAATCTGAACTATCGCTTAAACCACTGATTTTAAAACAATATTAACACTTATTTACACACTTGTTCCCGTTTTTCTGGGGACAACTTTTGCACCATCAGGCTTCAAGTCAAAAAAGCCATTAGGGCTCCTTTACAGCAAACTGATCACTTAAGCGACTTACCCCTAGACCACTTTGCTTGCTTAGCCTTAATTGCACAGGAATTCTGTCTTTCAAAGCACTGATGTGACTGATAATACCAATGGTTTTCCCTGAGGCGTGTAGGTTGTCTAACGCATCTAACGCTGATTCTAGGGTGTCACTGTCAAGGGTACCAAAGCCTTCATCAAGGAATAATGAGTCAATACTGGTCTTGTGCGAAACCAAATCCGACAAGGCAAGCGCCAACGCCAGACTCACCAGAAACGACTCACCACCCGAAAGCGTTTTGGTATCGCGACTGGTATTGGCCTGCCAGGTATCAATCACTTCAAGAGCTAGTGCGTCCGCTTTGCGCCCCAATTGATAACGACGGTGCAATATATGTAGGTGCTGGTTAGCTAAATACACCAGATGCTCTAACGTCAAACTTTGAGCAAAGCGACGGAATTTAGCCCCATCTGCAGAACCAATCACATAATTTAGCTGTTCAAGATGCCGTAATTTGTCTCGACGCTGACCTAGCTGTAAACGCTTATTAGCCACTTCTTCACGACGCTGCAACTCTTCACGCACTTGTTGTGAAACTACCCCCCACTGGCGTAACAAATTCGATTGCCGCTCTTCCAATTGCAGTACCTTTTGCTGCCAATCAGCCAAATCGAGATTAGCAATGTCCGTTACGGCTAATAATGCTAATTCTGTTGCGGGGAGTATACTCTCCTGATGCTCCTGCCAAGCTTCTTGCACCTGAGCAAATCGCACTTCACATTTGGCAAGCTCAGCCTTGATGGCCACTGACTCGGCCTCTAATTCGGCTATTTTGCTTTCATCGAGCCGCGCCGCTTGCCATGAAACCTCACCCTCAAAAGACTTTTCTAGCAAGCTTTTTTGCCAACTTAACTGCGCCTGCTGACATTCTTGCAATACACTTTCATGAGCCTTTGTCTGAGCCTTAATCGTTGCCTCGATAGAAGCCAAGTCTCGAGTAACCTGCTGACATTGCTGAACCGCTTTTTCATTCAATAGCTGGCTACCTTTTAACTGCTGCTGAGTCTTTTGACGCAGTTCCACAACGTTGGAACCTAACAACAGAGGCTCAAGATCTCTCCGAGTTTGTAGGCTCTTTTCACTTAAGGCTTGGTGTTTGGCTTTAATGGACTCTAAGCCAACTCCTGTTTCTTTTAGGGAAGCCTTAGTTGCCGACAATTCCACCAGCAATTTTTCCTGCTCCAGTTGTAAACGCCCTAAGCTCTCTTTGCTCTCTTGCCATTGTGCTAATTCATCACTTAGTTTTATCAAGGCTTGGTCAAGTGGTTCGAGGAGGAAATCTTCTCCCACAGCAGACTCGGACATAGCGCTTAAAAGCGCCTTCCTATCACTCTCGATGCTGGTTTGCTTTGTCTGGTATTGCGACTGCAATTGAGTGACGGATTGCTGCGTTAACTGATAACGGCTCTGCGCTTGATTGACTTGTTCAACTCCTTGCTGAACCAACAAGGCTTGCTCTTGTAATCCAGCGTTATGGTCTTGCCATTGACGATGCAAGTCATTCACTTCTGGGAGTAACGCTTGTTGCGCTTGCCATAAGGACTGATGCTTGCCTAGCAAGGGTTCAATCTGCCATTTATCCGCCTCAATCTTATCTAGCGTTAAGCCAAGGTTTTGACACTTGACGATACCTTGCTCTAACCCTGTAAAGACAGACGATATATCTTGCTGGCTTTGCTGATGTTGACGCTGCATAAGCTCATAATCTTTATTCAGATCCTTTTGCTCTGCAGACATCAACATGCCCTGTTCTGTTAATTCTGCCAACTCTGCGGTTAACTGCTCTAGTTCCGCCAACCTTTGTGGCTCGGTTATCTGCAAAGCATGCTCAAAATCATGCTCCTCTGCGCCACATAAAGGGCAATGCTCCCCTTGGTTCAGTTGCTCACGCAATTGCATGAGCGTGTGAATCTGACGCTCAGCGAATAACAAGCTTTCTAGATGGCTGTGATGCTGTTTTTTATCTCGATAAAGCTTACGCTGCTGCTGTAGCTTGGCTTCAATAGCGGCCCCTTGAGCCTCTAAGTCTTGAAGGGACCGCACTAATTGCTTGGCATTCTGCTTAAGTTGTAAGTGTTGCCCTTGTAACTGATCAGCCTCTTGCAGGCTATTCACCTGACGCTCAAGTTGATAATAGTTCTGCTGCCAAACTTGCAGCTCTTGCTGCTCAGTTAAGCGGTAAAAGGCTTGCAAAGTCGAATCTACAGTTTTCTGCTGATTGGCTTGATTCGTTTGCAATTGTGCCAATGCTTGTTGTTGGTGCTTAAAAGTGGCTTCGGCGCTTTCACATTCGGCTTGTAGGCGCTGTTTTTCCTCTACCATCACAGCAATTTGATGCTCCCCCTCCAAAATCAGTTGCGCTCTATGCTGCCAACTGGAGAGTTGCGGATGAATCTTTTCTGCATGGGGCCACTTTTCAAGCAAAGTTTTGCTTTCTAAACTCTGCTCACCAAGCTTTAGACTCTGTGCTTCTAGCGCTTGATATTTGTCTTGCTGCTGAGCGTATTTTTGTTCTTCTTGATGGAGCTGGGTTTGGACCTCGACCTGTTGCTGAGCCAGATGTTCCTGCTGAGTCAATAAAGGCTGAATCTGCTTTTCAATTTTGTCATTAAGGTCCGCTAACGCTTGCTGATGCAAAGACAAGTGATCTTGACTTGTGGACTGCTCTGCCTGCGCTTTGGCTAATTGATCTTGTAGCACCTGCTGCTGGCGAGTGGAGTGCTCACGCTCTTGCTCTAAATGAGCGACCTTAGTGACCAAACTTTGCTGATGATCAAATTCTGACTGCAGACTTTGGGCTTTTTTCGCCAATTCAAGGGTTGTTTGCTTGTCTGTAAACTCCGCCACTTTTTGTTGAGCGCCTACCAAGGCCATTTTTTGCGAACTCAGTTGCTGCTCTAGTGCGTCTTTTTGCTCCAACCATTGCTGTAGCTTTTTATGAAGCCTGAGTCGCTCACCTTGTTGCTGACTCTCTTTTTCATAGCTCGCTTCTTGGCTCTGGCATTGTGCTAATTGCTCATCCGTCAGCAGCGTCTGTTGTTCGATATTCTTTTCTAGCAATGCAAGCTCGCTCTTCTCTTGCTTATGCTTTTCAAACACCCATTGGGAAACTTGACCATAAATCTCAGTACCCGTTAGCTCCTCTAATAAAGAAGCCCTTTCGTTGGGCTTAGCATTCAAAAAGGCAGAAAAGCCACCTTGAGCCAACAACATAGATTTAGTGAATCGAGAAAAATCCAGCCCAGTTAACTGAGCGACCAAGTCAATTTTCTCATTAATTTTAGTGGTCAGAATCGTGCCATCCAGCTTACTGAGTTCACAGACCATTGGCTGTAGCTTGCCATCGGCGTTGCCACGGGAGCGCCTTTGGCTCCAAAAGGCTCGATACCCCTCACCCTTTACTTCAAATTCAACCTCAGCCAAACACTCAGCCGTATGACGAGTCATGACTTCATTTTCACTGGGCGAGACTTTTAGCCTAGGGGTTTCATGGTAAAGCGCCAAGCAAATGGCATCTAACAAGGTGGACTTACCTGCCCCTGTGGGGCCGACAATGGCAAATACCCCAGCTTCGGAAAAAGGCGGCTTGGAAAAATCAATTGACCACTCACCTTTCAAAGAGTTGAGGTTTTTTAAACGCAACTTACATATCTTCATGATGGCTGCGCCTGCTGGGTTTTCATGTCATCCAAGCACTCATTAAAAAGTTGTGTTAACGCCTGAGAGTCGTCCTCTGAAATATCCAATTGGGTTGCAATGGCGCGTTCAAACACATCAGCCACCGTCAACTCGGCTAAGGTCTCGCGCTTCACATGATCACTAGTCTTTGCTTCTATGGTGCTTTTACGCATTACCCGCAACAACTCAATGGGCAAATCTTCAATTACCTCAGACAAGCGTTTTTGCACATCACTAATATAGTCATCAGCAATCACGGTAACTTCTAACCATAAAATTCCGCTTTCTGGAGTAGGCAACTCAGCAATCTGCGACAAGAGATCATCCAGTCGCCCTTTTAGGCTCATCATGGCCTGAAATCTTGGGATAGACTTAATCTGGATCCCTGCAAGTGCCTCTTGCCGAATGTCCTGTTGAGCGAATAAGTCTTGGATAACAGGCGCTGCTTGCTCTGTGCTCGGACGTTCAGAGCTTAGACGTTCAGTATCCAGAATAACCACGGATTTTTCCCGGGCTAACTCATCAAAACTTAATGGGATGGGTGATCCGCTGTAACGGAAATTACCCTGTTTATTAATGGCTTGGGCACGGTGAATATGACCCAGCGCAAGGTAATCAAATTTGGGGAACACATGGGTAGGCAGTGCTTCCAAGCTCCCCACATAAAGATCCCTAACCGACTCACTCAATTGGCCGCCCACTGCAGTTAAATGCCCCGTTCCTATAATGGCAACAGGCTGATCAAGTTGCGCGTTTTTTTGCTCTGCAATTCTATACACCTGCTGATAAAAGTCTGAAATCTGCTGTTGGAGGGCCTGTTTTTTTTGTTGCTCAGATTGCCCTGCAACACTGTCTAACACATCCTTCGGCCGTAGATAAGGAACGGCACATAACCAAGCCGCGACTTTGCCATCTTTCCCTGTGATGGGCAGCACATGGTCTTCAAGATGATCACGATTGGCTTGACTCGTTACCTGGGTATCTAAATAACCCAATAGACTTTTCGACTCATTCAACATGCTAACGGAATCATGATTACCCGCTACAACAAACAACTGACAATGCCGCGCCTTCATATCCAATACTAGCTGGTGATACATTTCGCGGGCATAACTTGGTGGCGCGCCAGTATCAAAAATATCCCCTGCAATAATAAGAGCCTCAATGCCTTCTTCTTCAATCACCGCCAAGAGCCAATTGATAAAAGCTGCGTGCTCTTCTTTCCGGCTTTTGCCCATAAAGTGCTGACCAAGGTGCCAATCCGAGCTGTGTAAAAT
Organism: Marinomonas dokdonensis; assembly: GCF_052747885.1. Classification (NCBI taxonomy): domain Bacteria; kingdom Pseudomonadati; phylum Pseudomonadota; class Gammaproteobacteria; order Oceanospirillales; family Oceanospirillaceae; genus Marinomonas; species Marinomonas dokdonensis. The sequence goes on along the minus strand of NZ_JBRAND010000002.1, from coordinate 689,826 downwards.
TTTCATAAATAAACCAACTTAAAAACTAATGGCAAAAGTACTAACGAACAAAATGCAGCTGAGATAGTCGGATTCTATGCTCTCGCAACAGCGGCTCCCAATCTGTAGCGGGTATACCGCTACCATGATAAACAATCTGCAACTTCCCAGCGCCAAACTTTTGGCAAGCTTGTTGTAAAACCTCTGTCAATTTAGATAAATTCTGCGAGCAGCCAAGTTGCTTAGAAGATAAAACGACAAAGCCTGCCAGTTCTGCTGGAAGCTGCTGTAACACATCTCGCCAATAAGGTTCAAAGGCATGATGCTCATGACTTGCAATCAGTAACACTGGCATGTCAGATAGAGACAAATCCACCAGCAAGCGCCCTTTGCGCTGGCTACGATCAACACAAATAGATAACAAGCTGTTAGGCTCTAGGCTAGAAAAATACTTCCATTGTTCATGGGAAAGATGATTTTTTTGCAGTAGGATCTGGATTTTTTCTCCGGGGCTATTAATGGCCATACACTCTTGCTCTGCCTCCCCATAACCATCTGGTAGCAACACTGTCAGCCTATCACCAAAGCTGTCATCACTTGGACCTAATAAAGTCAGCACAAGGTTTTGATCATCAAGCTGACTCTTTTCAAGCACATTAAAGTTATCCCCTTCCATAGGAAAGCGATGAGATAATGTAAGGCTATGTTTGAGGGTAGTTTGGCAACTTAACAAGGGGTCATCATTGCCTAGATCATAAAGTCGGCAAGCACCGCAAACACCCGCCCGACAACCGTGGGCAAGGTTTACCGATTGCGCTAATAATGCTGTAAGTAGATTATCACCATCATTTAGATGGTATGCCAAACCATCTAGCTTCACGATATGAGATTCACATGACATAAGATTGTCCTTGTAGATATGAGCGATATTATGCCATATCTACAGGAACAATTATGGTTTTGTAGCTTATTGAGATTGAACTGGGGCTGTGGCTAACAAAGCACATAACAAGCGCCAAAAATCTGCCACGGAATCTATTTCCATACGCTCATCAGGAGAGTGGGCTCCCCGAATATTTGGACCAAAAGACACCATTTCCATACCGGCATATTTTGCACCAATAATCCCACACTCAAGCCCTGCATGTATGACTTTCACATTCGCAGGCTGGCCCATTACATCTTGGTGCACATCAAGAAAATGTTTCAGCAAGCCCGCCTTGGGGTTTGGACGCCAACCAGGGTAGCCGTTTTCAACGCGAACTTCGGCATCGATTAACGCAAAAGCGCTACGCACCTGATTCCCATGGTGAGCCACAGCATCATCCAGCAATGACCGTACAAGTAAGCAGGCATCAAATTTCTTGATACCCGACTCACTATCCAACAGATTCATCACTCCAAAGTTACAAGAGGTTTCGGTTACTCCCGGCAAAGCATCACTCATACGATGAACACCATGGGGAGCACAGGTCATGGCGTTAATCAGCCTGCAAGTATCTTGCTCACCAAGGCTAGTAGTGAGCTGCACAGGAACGATTTCGATGGTGAGGTTCTGCTCTACCGAAGCAAACTCCGCCAGCACACTTGAGGTGAAGTGTTTGACAAAATCCTTGAATGTATCCACAAGGTTTTTATCCATGCTAATGCTCGCTGTTGCTTCACGAGCGATAGCATTTCGTAATGTGCCGCCGCTTAATGAAGCTAACGAGTAATTCATACTCTGGCTCAATAAGCTCAGCAAACGCACTAAAATGACATTAGCACTGGCACGTCCTTTATTTATATCCAGTCCAGAGTGACCGCCACGCAAGCCTGAAACCCTAACCTCATAGCTCACCTCATTGTCTGTGATAGCTTGAGCTTCGAATGCACGGGACACATTAACATCCGCTCCACCAGCACAGCCAATGTATACATCGCCTCTGTCCTCTGAATCTAGATTCAGCAATAGACGACCTTTTAGTATGCCTGACTCTAATTGCAAGGCACCACGCAAACTACTTTCTTCTTCAATGGTGAATAACGCCTCGATTGGGCCATGAGCAATATCGTTAGATTCCAGCACAGCCAAAGCCGCGGCGACACCAATGCCATTATCGGCTCCTAACGTGGTGCCTTGCGCATAAAGCCAGCCATCTTCCACTCTGGTTAAAATCGGGTCTTTGGTAAAATCATGCTGAGTTTGCGCATTTTTCTGTGCCACCATATCTAGGTGTCCTTGCAACACAATACCTTGCCTATCTTCCATACCTGGCGTTGCGGGCTTTCTAATCAATAGATTCCCCGCTGTGTCCACATAGCTTTCTAGGTTTTTGTCCTCAGCCCATTGGATTAGTAGATCCCGCAACTGAGCTTCATGATAAGAAGGGCGTGGGGTGTTACATAAGGTTTGAAAATGACGCCAAACTATAGATGGCTCTAATTGACATAAATGCTCGTTCATACATCTCTCTAAAAGCAAATGGAATCTCATTAGACTAGAGAAGATGAACACACCAAGCAATTGAAATTAAGCATAAGCTCTTCATCACCATAGAGAATTGGTATAAGAGAACAACAAATGCTTTAGCGGCTTTTTAAAGCGTTCTTATAGGACATTTCGAAGGGTAAGTTGAGTCGCTTTAAATGATCTAAGGCCTGCCTACCCAGCACGCCCTTGGGCAAACCAGATAACAAAACAAACCAATAGTTGGCGATCATATTTTCCGCAAACACATGGGCGGCATTTTCATCCACTCCAGCTTGTTGAAAGCGCATAATCACGCCATCGTACACAGCGGCCATTTGCGTGGTATGAAAACCACCATGCGCTAGGCTGTCCAATAGCACCTGCTGAGTGAATTCACTGTAATCATCATAGAAAATAAACAAGACGTGGGCCATTTGTTGTAAATAGTCCACGGGAGAAGATACGTGTTGCTGATGTTGAGAAGCCGTACGCAAAGCAATTTCCATCTCATCAAAGAAGATGTCCTTCACTAGAGCTAACTTATCTGGAAAATGTACAAATAGCGTTCCAACCGCAATGTTGGCTTGCTGACTAAGGTAGCGGGTACTGGTGGCATCAATGCCCTGCTTTAAAAAAGCCTGTTTCGCCACCTGCTTAATCTTAGCTCGTGTTTGCGCTTTTTGCTGCTTTCTGATGGCCATCCGCGAATCTCCAAAAACTAAGTCATGAGTGTACCGCGAGAGACACGTTTTAAGAAGTTCTTTGCATTTTATTCATCGACTGCCAAACGACTTGATAACTCTTCTAAGAAGCTTTCAATACGAGCGGCGTTCTCACCAAAGTCGGCACTGGTGCCCACCCTAGAGCAAGATCGAATATCAAGGCGAGTTTGATCCCCTTGTCGAATCACACGAATGACTACATCATCGCGAAAACCAAACACTGGGGTACGAGCCGTTGCTTCAACCACCCCAACTTTTGGGTATTCAGAAACCATTTCCCAGCCGCGCTCATTAATAAGCGCTACCGCAGCTTCATACACTTGTTTTTTGGGAACGCTGGTAAACAGTGGCTTAACGTTTGGATAATATTTCTTCTGGATCTCGGCCCATTCTTTGTTATAGACCAAACCATTTTCACTGGATTTTCGTAAAAAATTGATATTTAGGTAGGCAGGAGGGATATCGGCATCGGTAGTAATGTCATTGATGTTAGGGTAAGCGGATTTTTCAAGATAGAAAGCGATCCAAAAACCACTGTAAAGAATAGAAATGGCAAAAATCAGCCAAAAGAAGCGCTTACTTTTAACATTTTTTTCTTTGCGACAGGCCGCTAAGGATGCAACCGCTAAAAAAGACAAAAGCAACGAGGCTAAAACACTCCACTTTAGGACAGAAAAACCCGTTATCGGCTCAAACATGCCAACCCGAACGCCCGCGATGGAGATAAAAGCGGAGCAACCAACAAGAATTAGCAATACATATAAAAATGGAGAGATATAACGGCTCATACTTTGCCTATGCCTAAAAAATACCCCTCAACCTTAACCTTGTTATCAAGAAACAAACAGAACCTAACCCCTTGTTTAAGATTGATTCCTTTATTTTTGCATAGTTTCAGTAATCTACCCTTATTAAAGCCTCTAGAAAGCGTCAATTTCTCTTAAATTTCCCTTAAAACAACTTAATTTCTTAACAATAAATGCATCCAACCATTGCTATAAAATTGCGCTGCCTGCTTTTTCTTTCGGCCTACGAGGATTGGACCGTTATCCATAAACAAAAAAGCTTTCCAGCTGCGCTTAAACACGCCCCATGGCAACTCAAAAACCAGTTCATTGTGGCAACAAAAATACACCAGAGTATCTTCGCCCCAAGCAGAGAAGTGTTCTAAGGACTCTTCGGGCAATTCTAAACGGTCTGAATCCCAACGTTTCTCCCAATCAAGTTTTGCTTGCAAGGCTGTGTCTGACTTGACCCAATCTTGTTCCGTCAGGTGATCAGGGTGGATCTGTCCATCACTTATATAATCGCGCCAAATGTTGGCTGCCTTGGCCTCGCTAAGCAAACGAATGGCCGCCAGATCATCTGTGTCTATTTTTGGATCATCACGTTTAAATATCCAATACTTTGAAAACTCTTCTAAGGGTCGGTAAGACATAACACCTTCAGCATCTAATTGATGAAAAAATCTAATCTAATGTGTGAAAAAGCATCGTTTGTTATTCATCGTCATCCCTCCTAGAATTCAAAATGTTGTAATAAAACAACATTTTTCAATCTTAACTAAGGAGTTAACTATGGATTCTCAACAACAATACGAAGCATTACTTGAAAAATGGGGCTATTTGGATAACAGCTTAGCCGCTAAACGTCGTCGCGAAGCTCGTGCTCTTAGAATGCAAAAACTAAACACTCTAGCTAAACAAACTTACAGCTTTCTAAGCAAAGCAATCAAGAAAGCGACAGCACGTCCACAAACCCTGAAACAAGCGGCTTAATAAGCAACGAAACCAACAAACAGACCTTTGATTACTATTATATCGTACTAAGTTACTTATAAGGGGAGAAAAACAATAAAACTCCCTCCCTTCCTTTCCTCTTAACAACTTCCTATTATGTAGCCACATTCTTAATTTAATTGGCTTTTATATGGATTATTCTTACCAAGCAATCCTCTTCGATTGCGACGGCGTCATTGTCGACACTGAGACCCTTTCCAACAACATCATGAAAAGCATGTTGGCAGACTTAGGGCTTGAACTTGATTCAGATGTTCTTCATGAAAAATTTAGTGGTTTTACTACAAAAAGCAATCTTGCTACCGCGACAAAAATGCTTGGTCGCCCCTTACCTGAAACTTTCCAAGCCGACTATAAAGCTCGCTTCAAACAACACATTGAAGAACACCTTGAACCTATTGAGGGTGTCGTCGAACTACTCCAGCGTATCCAATGCCCAATTGCCATGGCAACCAATGCCAACCGTGTAGAAATGAACGAGAAGCTTAGTAAAATAGGATTACTCGATACCTTCTCTGTTCGCTTCGCCCTGGATGATGTCGCTCATGGTAAACCGGCACCAGACTTATATTTGAAAGCGGCAGCGGCACTAGGCGTTTCACCTAAAGATTGTTTAGTCATTGAAGACTCTATTGCCGGTATAAAAGCAGGCAAAGCCGCAGGCATGACGGTATTAGCGTATTGCGGCACCATGGACGCAAAAAAACAAACCGAAGCTGGCGCCTCGGTCTGTTTTAAAACCATGTATGAATTGATCGAGCTATTAAAGCTTAACCCCTAATCATTACTGCTTGCTTGCAGCTGTTTCAGTAGACTCCGTGGAAGCTCCTTGATGGTTAGGCTTCCCGAATCTGCATCAAACACCACAGAGTCGCCTAACAAATCGCTATCGAAACTTAAGGTCAGAGCTCGGCTACTACCGGAAAGACGGGTTAACTTTTTAAGGGCAGCTTTCTCAACAAAAATCTCTTTCTCCATCTTAAAGTTTTCTGAATCAGCAATTTCCAAAAACTTATTCGCTTGCTCAATCGAAAAACGAGACTCTACTTCTGTGGCTAATGATTGCATGGCCAATGGCTCACGCTCTTCCGCTTTAGTCTTACAATGCTCTGAAACTACTTTTTTGAATTCATTTGCTTGTTTAGCTGGCATGCCTTCCGACTGACAGAATGCAGAAGTCAGATCAACCAGTTTGCGGGTTTCTTTCGAGGCGACTTTGGGCTCGTCACAACCGATAAACTGAGTAAAGTAATCACTTTCCACTTTCGGTGCTCGCCCAAAACGAAAGGCTATGTAGCGACCTTCATCTTCTGCCTGCCAAGCCGTAAGATTAATACGTAAAGCCATATGCAGTTTTTCCATTTCGATCTGCTCGACCTGAGAAAGGCTCAAGTCCGCACCCAGACCTATTCCTTGCTTACGTTTAAGTAAAACAACATATAAAAAATGCGTATCATGCAATTCATAGTGATTGAACCATAGGAGGCCACCTTCTACCTCTTCTACCGGCTCGATGAACTTCACAAACTCTGCGGCACAGTCCTTAGAAAAGACTGAAAAATCGTGAAAGCTGTTGTCTTTAAAGTGTTTATATAGCAATGCAGGTAGTTGACTCCCCTCTTCACTGCCCTGTGGGTTTGAAAAGCGTCCAGTATTCATGCCTGAACGATTAAAAAGGTTGGTCACCTGTTCCGATAACGCAAGCGCTTGGCTATCTATTGGGTTTTCATTAGGGCGAGCAATTAAAATTGCCTTACGTTCACCTTCATGTTTCTGGATCTCATGCACAATCAAGTTGCTAATAGACACTCGCTACCTCTTCCGTTTACTATATTAAATTGCGATTAATTTTTGTACCAAACTCCTCAAAGAAGGCTTCTACCCTAAATACTATGCTTAAACCTAAAACTACCAAAAAAGACACGCGCAAAGAGCTGGAATCATTGGTAGATGAATTTATCAAGGCTAAAGGCGAAATTCAGCAAGTAGATATGGGTGAGTCTGGTCTTGTTGATGGCAAGTATAACACGACTCATATTGGCTTTAGCGAGCCTAAAAAACAACGCACCCCTCTTCCCCATGTCGTGGCGGCTATCCAAGAACGCAAACACACTCCGGCGCCACAAAAAACCTCAACCTCTAAAAGACCTATAAAGAAAATGCTTTACGATGATTTCGGGGAGCCATTGCGATGGGTGTGGGAAGACTAAAGTCTATTGAGAGCTTTAAAGTTTCTTAAAAACAACTTAACAAGACCATCAATACAACGAATTTTAAGTAAATTAAGCCTCTATTAAGCCCTAAAACAGCCATCCATATCACTGAGAAAACTCTTTTGCAAACTAAATATCCACTTTTTCACGTAAAAACTTGCAATCAAATAAGCAGCGCAATACAATTAATTGATTAAATTAAGTAAAGTCTCTAATTGACATTGGTTTAAGCTAACCTTTGCTTTAGTATACTGGCTATTAAATAAACAAACGGGAAGAACTCTTTATGAGCATCTTATTCAAAACAATAAGCACCTTTGGTGTATTGCTTGCTATGAGCTCCAGCATTCATGCTGAAAGCTTATATAGTATCAATATGCAGGCGCGCCTTATTGATTCGGATGGCGATGGCGTTATAGATGTTCGTGATCGCTGCTCGAATACAGAAAAAGACGCTGCTGTTGATAATTATGGCTGCCCTGATGTATCTGAGAAATTATTAACCGTACAGCTCAATATTTTATTCGATTCCGGCCAAGCCATCGTAAAGCCAAGCTTCTATCCAGAATTGAAAAAGCTTGCAGATTTCTTAAACGCTAACCCAGCGAGCTCTGTAGTCATCGAAGGACATACTGACGATGTTGGCTCCAGTGAACTTAACCACAGCTTATCTCAAAAGCGTGCCAATGCTATTGCAGATGTACTAGTAGATAGTTTCCGAATTCGTCAAAACCGTGTTAAAGGCATTGGTTATGGTGAAGACAGACCCATCGAAAGTAATGATACTCCGGAAGGTCGCGAAAAAAACCGCCGTGTTGTAGCTGAAGTTTTCGCAAGACAAGAAGCAGAACAAAAACGCTGGACCATCTATAGCGTTGACCAAAATAGCAGCACTGCCTACAAAAGCTACTAATCTATCTTTTTGATATCGAATTAAAGCCTACTTTCATGTAGGCTTTTTTATTCCTTCCTCCCAAAAACTTCTCGACAGTCAGACGAACACCTAATCCAATATCAGACTAGCCAACCCACCTTAACCGCTGGCATACTCACCATATTAAGGAGAGAGTTTATGAGTACTAAATATTTACATGCGATGATTCGCACAGACAAACCAGAAGAAAGTCATACTTTTTATACTAAAGGTTTAGGCCTAATTAAAACCCGCCAAATGGACAGTGAGAAAGGGCAATTCTCGCTTATATACTATGCAAGTGCGATGGGCGAGCCAGAGGTTGAACTTACTCATAATTGGGGCGACAGAAAGTACACTAATGGCGATCAATTCGGCCACCTAGCATTCGCTGTGGAGGATATTTACAAGACATGTGAAACACTACAATCATTAGGTGTGACTATTTTGCGCCCGCCACGGGATGGGCATATGGCTTTCATCAAAGATCCAAATGGTATCTCCATTGAATTATTGCAAGTAGGTGAAAACTTAGCACCTCAAGAGCCATGGTTTTCCATGGAAAATACAGGCAGCTGGTAGAGTTCACATAAAATGTCTCATAACTTAAAAGTAATGAGGCATTTCCTCCTGAAGGCGGGCCACCACCCGCCTACTCAGTAGACCCCATGCCAGAGCCTACAAAACTTTCTAGTATAATACTTAGGCAGCACGCTGCGTATGGGACGGTGGATAGCCAAAAAAGCGTTTATATTCGCGACTAAATTGAGAAAAGCTGTTATAGCCCACCTGGAAACTCGCTTCATTTGCACTCATTCCTTGAATCAGTAAAGTTTGGGCTTTTTGCAATTTACTGGATTTTATATACTGCATAGGTGGGACATGCATTATCTGCTTAAAAGCATTAAAAAAGCTGGTTTTACTCATGTTAGCGATATTTGCTAATTCCTGTATTTGAATGCTTTTCTCGGTATTTTCATGAATGTAGCCGACCACTCGTGAAATAGGCTGTATGCCACCATATTGACTCAACAAGGTACGCAACGCATAGCCATGTTCACTGGTTAATATTCGGTAGTAGATTTCATCTATCACAGACTCTCCTAGAATTTTTGCATCCATTGGATTTCTGCTAAGTTTTAACAATTTAATAAACAAATCCACCAGCTCATCGTCGGCCTTGCCCATCACTAAACTAGAAGACCTTTCATTTGCATTTTCTTTGCTTCTCCCCTCTATGCGCTCGATACGTAACACCATATCCGCTAGCCGTACAAGATCAATTGCTAAGGATGCAGACAGCAAAGGCTTGTCTTTTTCAGCCTGTACCACCTCTGTAGAAACTGGCATAGGTAAAAAATTAATAAAAAAATCACCAGCTTGGTATGTGAAAGCACTGTCACCAACATGACACCTTTTCGCGCCTTGTCCCATTAAACATATAAGCGGTTCATAAAATGCATGCCGTTTTGCTTGCCGTTGAGACGCTTGAAAGACCCCAACACCTTTAATATTTAACTCAGCATAACCATCTCCTAGTAAGAGCTGATTCACATAATCGTTAAAACATTGAATTTTATGAGTCATTAGACACTTCTTTTATAAGGGTGACGAGGGAGAGTTTATATAGCTTATTATAAACAAACCTCCCCTTAGGTTACATTGGTTACTAAGATACTTGTTCCATAAGCCGCTCATTGATGCTTTTTTCAACACCAGCTGATAATTATGACTTCCTTAACTAATTCTCATGCGCACCATATTGAGACACCCAGAAAATCATCCCGCATGATTGCACCACAACCAAACAAAAACTCAACGACGTTTACAGTAAACAACCATTAACTTACAAACAGAAACAAAACGACACAATGGATAACACTATTAGGTCTATATGACCTAGTGGATAATTCAGATTTATCTTGAAGGCTCAGCAGATTGCACCATTTACAAACCACCGCCCCTATATAGGCAAGGTTTTTGCTCTTATTTGCAGCATTCATAAATCTAACTGCAACGGAGTAGGCTCTGAATATGAATTTGAAAAGCAATTTGATGTCTTTATCGAAACAAGAAAAATCTTGGTTACCATGGTTCGGTAACAATAATAAACTTTCATTATTTTGGTCTTGTTATCTAAATAAACAAACCTACCAAAATGTTGAAAAAACCTTTGAAGGCATTGCCAATACCCGTGTGAAACTGCTTGAAAACTGGGTTAACAATCAGTGGTCACAACTAGAAGTCCTACTCGATAATATTCAAGGCACCTTCCCTAACATTCCATCACAGTCCCTAGCAGAACGAAAAGGTCTGGTTTTAGATGTCAGTGAGTACTTTGTTATTGACCATCAAGGCTACGTTCTTGACTCAACCTATCAAGCTAGAATCGGTAAACAAGATTTAGACCCGAACGCTGTTAAAGCAGGTTTACAAGATAATTTTCTTCACGGGCCATTTGTGGATCAAAACACTGTCAAGATAGGAGCATCAAGCTCTAAGTTTCACGATGCCGTCACATTGATGTTATATCTACCAATTAAACAAAATGGTCAGAGTGTTGGCGCTATCTGCGCTCGTATTCCCAACGATGTTTTAGGCGATTTAATTCAACGTGAGGCCGGTCATATCTACAAAGAGTCTGGAGACAACTATCTATTCATGGTGTCTTCTAACTTTGATCGCAGCATCTTACCAGGCACTGCATTGTCCCGTTCACGATTTGAAGATGACACTTTTAGTCACGGAGAAAATTTAAAAGGTGGCGTAAACACCCAATGGGGCACGGTTAAGGTACAAAACCATACGGAATTTGAAATTCGCTTTACTGACCCTGCCACGAAAGAGTTACATCCCGGTGTTCGCGAGACCATTAAAAATAGTAGTAACTTATTTGTGACTTACCCTGGTTATTCTGACTATCGCCATATTCCTGTAATCGGTAAAGGCGTGACTTTTCAATTGAAAGGTAGCCCTGATCGCTGGGGAATGATGTGTGAAGGCGATTTAGAGGAAGTGTACCGACGTCGCTCTATCAGCATTAATTTAATGAAAGGCTTTTTCACTGCATCAGCCCTACCTTTCGCTTTAAATATTAGCCTTCACTCATATACCCAGCTTTCTGAAACCTTGATCAGTACAGCCACCCTTTTGAGTTTAGGCATCACAGCAAGCCTTTATCACAAATTAGTGACGAAAAAAATCAGCCGCAACATGACCCAAATGACCGAAGTCATTCAAACCATTGCCGAAGGTGAAGGGAATTTAAGACAACGTTTAGACGATAACTTGAGCAATGACGAAACCGGTGATATGGGTCGCTGGATGAACAGTTTTATCGACAATCTGGATAACACTATAGGCCAAGTCATTTCGGCCAGCAGCAACGTTAAACGCTCTAATGATTTCATGGTCAATACCAATGAAGAAGCTCGCCAAGCTTCGACTTACCTTGCCGCCTCCGTTGACAGTATGCTGCAGGCTTTTAAGCAACAGGTAAATGAAATTAATACAGCGTCCAGCACTGCTCAAACACTGAAACAAACCATGGACCAAGTGGTTGAAGAAGGTCAACAGCGATTAGTGGATGCTAAAAAAGGCACCCAAGAAATCCGTGACGTTGTTCGAACCACGTCAGACTCCGTAAAATCCCTTGACCAGAAAACCAATGAAATCGCTGGCATCATAACAACCATCACAGACATCACCAATCAAACTAACTTGCTGGCACTTAATGCTGCTATAGAAGCTGCCCGAGCAGGGGAACATGGACGCGGTTTCTCCGTTGTCGCAGATGAAGTACGTAGTCTTGCGTCTAAAACAGCCTCAGCCGCTGAAGAAATACAAAACATGCTAGAAAATATTCAACAAGAAACCCGTAACGCTGTTAGCTTTATGGAAGAAGGTGCGGCAAATGTTGATAAAAATCTGCACGCGAATGAGCAAGCCAACGCAGGCGATGAGGCTTTATACGAACTAGTGGACACCATCTTCAATGCAATGAACCTACTCAACAATAGTAATGAAGAAAATGCCAGCACCGTTCAGGAAATGGGCGCAGCAACCGAACAGATGAAACGCTCTATTCAGGCATTACAACTCAGATCCTCACGGATGGGTTTGTCAGCCCTGAAACTCAATTCACTCATTGGGCAGTTCCAAGTAACAAAATCGGTATAGCCCTCCTCCAGACCTCCTCTTTAGGGACTCCTTTACAATAAAGGGGAGGCTTTTTTTAAAAACCATAATTCCTGCACACTTTAAATACAGGCTGAACGATAAGGCATAATAAATGGTATTTTATGTATGCTTTTCCTCTTTAAATAACCCTATAGTGCATACACTAAAATTAAACCTAGTGAGGGCAGCACTATGAATAACTTTGATTACTACAATCCTACACACATTGTTTTTGGCCAAGATCGTCTTGGGGAACTGGACACTCTTATTCCTAAAAACGCTAAAGTAATGATCACCTTCGGCGGTCAAAGTGCCAAAAAATACGGCACAATCGATACTGTAAAAGCAGCGCTAATAGAAAGAGAAATCATCGAATTTGGTGGTATTGAGCCAAACCCTCAATACGATACCTTAGTAAAAGCTGTCAAAATATGTAAAGACGAGCAAGTCGATTTTGTACTGGCTGTCGGTGGCGGTTCGGTAATGGATGGCACCAAGTTTATTGCTTTAGCCGCTAAACACCCTTCAGACCAATATCAAGAGATTCTATTCCATGGATTCTCCCCTGTACCTGCGAGCGATGCTTTAACACTTGGTTGTGTTGCCACATTGCCCGCGACGGGTTCCGAAATGAATATGGGGGGCGTCATTACCTACATGGCACAAAAATATCCGTTTATGTGCCCACTGGCCTTTCCAAAATTCTCTATCCTAGACCCAGATTTAACAAAGACCTTACCAAAAGAGCAAATTGCAAACGGTATCGCAGACGCTTTTATACATGTTATTGAGCAATACCTCACTCAAGATACCAATGCCAAAGTACAAGATCGAATTGGTGAAGGTGTACTAAAAACTCTAATCGAAGATGGTCCGGTCACTTTAGCTGATAACGAAAACATGGATGCTCGTAAAAATTTCATTTGGTCAGCAACCAACGCGCTTAATGGCATCATTGGGGCAGGCGTACCACAGGACTGGTCAACTCATATGATTGGTCACGAGATGACCGCACAATTCGGCATTGCTCACGGACGTACATTAGCCATTATCCTGCCCAACTTATTAAGGGAGCGTAAGGATAAAAAGCGCGCTAAATTGATCCAGTTTGCGGAGCGAGTATGGGATATTAAAGAAGGAAGTGATGATCAAAAGATTGCTTTGGCCATTGATAAAACAGAAGCTTTCTTTAACTCCTTAGACATTGTCACTAATCTTACCCACTATGGTATTGACAATGATGGCATTGAAAGCATCATAACGAATATGGAAAAAATGGGGCTAACAGCTTTATCTGAAACTGGCGATTTAACCTTAGATATTGTCCGTAAAATCCTAATCGCAACGAAATAGCCCCGAGCGACAATAGCCCCTTATAGAACAATAGCGCCATTAAGGAGCTATTGTTCTGTTCTATATAATTTATATGATTCAGCTCACCTCTACTCGCGAGCGAAATGTAAATATCTGCTTAACATCATACAAAAGCTCCGTCTAAAGGCATATAATGATGTCCATTTTTATAAGTACTCAAGCTGATAGTGCCTCTATAGCCTGAAACACGATGGATATTTCACATGGAAACCTTTAAAACCAAGTACTTGAAGCTAAATCATTTAATTCTTGTACTCGCCTTGTCTGCCACCATCACAACCTTTTTAAACAGTTTCTACTCGATTTATGAAGTACAAAAAGAACAACTAATTAAGCAGACAATTGATATCAATAAGGCTTATGCAAAGAAATTGGCCGAGACGTCAGAGGTTTTCATCCGCTCTGGAAAACAACAGCTCGCTTATACAGCGAAAAGACTACAGGGTCATTTTGATGATGAAGAATTTCTGCAACAAGAAACGGATCGTTTAAAATTTCAAACCAATAGTTTTAACTCCGTCGTTATTACCAGTGAAATAGGGGTGGTTAGGACTGTTTCTCCCGAGACAATAAGTTTGAAAGGAGTACAGTTATCTTCCCCTAGCAGTATCGAGGCGCGCGAGAAAAAAATCCCACTCGTTAGCGAACCTTTCCTTTCACAAGCAAATAATTTACTCGTCGTCATCTCATCACCTATCTGGGACAGCCAGAAACAATACAAAGGCTACCTAGCGGGAACTATTTATTTAAAAGACGACAGTATCATTCGTGACATCTTAGGAGACCATCATTATTACAATGGTTCTTTTATCAGTGTCGTTGATAAGAATAAGAACATTTTGTACCACCCAAACCCAGACCTAATCGGTGGACCTGTTCAGCGAGATGACGACATCAGTAAGATTCTGCTTGAAAAGGAAGGGGGGATGATCATGGACGGCTCCTCTCAAGCAGCAACCCTTGCTGGCTTTGCAACCATACCTAGCACAGGTTGGGTGGTCGTCACTCAAAGTCCAATCGATACTTCTTTAACCCCTCTTTCTAACATCATGGAAAAGGTTATTTTGCGCAGCCTTCCTTTAGCTATTGGCGTCTTCCTGTTTATCTGGTTATTTGCTGGGGCAATATCTCGCCCTCTCCAACAACTAGCAAAACAGGTTAAACGTTTTGATGGCTATATCGTCAACAGTGAGATTGATAAGATTAACTCTTGGTACTCTGAAAGCTTAGAACTGAAACGAGCAGTGCTCAGCAAGGTAAAAACCTTCCAAACCCAAATTGGCAAGCTCAAAGTTGACGCTGATACTGACCCTCTGACTGGAGCCAACAACCGCCGAGCGTTTGAATTACGACTTAAGGAACTAGATCAGCAAGGCATTGTCTTTTCTGTTCTTTGTGTGGACGTAGACCATTTTAAAAATGTCAATGACACGTACGGCCACGGCACAGGTGATGAAGTATTAAAACAACTCGTACAGGTAATGAACCGTTTCTCTAGGGCCTACGACATGGTTGCCAGAACTGGGGGTGAAGAGTTCATCTTATTGCTACAGGACAGCCATATGCAAGATGCTATGTTGGTTGCAGAGCGCCTTAGAGAAACCATTGCGGAAGAAACCTTTGATGAAGTTGGGCAAATCACAGTGTCTATTGGCGTGGCAAGTAAAGCTGAAGAAATGATTAGTATTGAAGAACTATTAGATTCAGCAGACAAAGCTCTCTATCGCGCCAAGAGAGAAGGCCGTAATCGCAGCATTTCTGCAGCATCCTAAGTATCTTTTGTATCAATATGACACCTTAAATGGTGCACATTTTCCCAAAAAGACACTTTTTTCAGGCTTACAAAGATAATTTTCTTTAATGCTTCGGCTTTTTCGTAACTACGTGTTACCCGGAGCAATTCACCCAGCTAATGGCCCTTATCACTGGGCACTCTATTTACTATTTCTCCCCCTCTGGTCAAAAAGCACAGAGACATCAATCAAAACGATTTAAAAACAATAACTTATAATAAATTTATTCAAAAAACTCTCTAAAACATACGACTAATTTTTAAGAATTTAATCCAACCTCGATCCTTTAGAAACAAATATAAATAGTATTTATTATCATTTAAAAAACCAATAATTACACACCGTTACAAAAGTCAGGTTTGTTATTATAACGCTACATAAAGCGTATTGGGTCTCCTTCCTATCTCACCTAAAATAGATCCATATTAATAGGTAAATGTATGGGGAAACATCATGACTACCTTACTAAAAACAATTGGCTTGATGAGCATTTTAACTTTTTGCTCATTATCTTTTGCAGAAAGCTTATACAGCAGCAACCCGCAGACACGCTTACTTGACTCAGATAGAGATGGTGTCATTGATGCTCGCGATCGTTGCCCAAATACTAAAGTTGGCGCGAGAGTCGATAATGTAGGCTGCACAGCAGTCACTGAAAAGCTTTTTACCGTTCAATTGAATGTACTGTTTGACTCTGGTAAAACGATTGTTAAACCTCGCTTTTACCCAGAGTTAAAGGAGTTAGCAGATTTTCTAAACGCTAACCCAAGCGCCTCTGTTGTTATTGAAGGTCATACAGACAATGTTGGCTCAGATGTGCTTAACAAGTCTCTGTCTCAGCAACGTGCGAACGCTATCGCAGATGTTTTAGTTGATAGCTTCAGAATCAGAGAGTTCCGAGTTAAAGGTATTGGTTTTGGTGAGACTCGTCCGATCGAAAGTAATGATACAGAAGCTGGACGCGAGAAAAACCGTCGTGTTGTTGCAGAAGTCTTTGCTAAAGAGCAACAAGTTCAAGAACGCTGGACTATCTACAGCGTAGATAAAAATACAACTTACAGTTATACAACTCGATACTAATTGTCTTTCCCCAATTTATCGCTTTGATATAAACCACCTAGTGCCCACTAGGTGGTTTTTTTATTCCTGTACAAGCCACCCTCTTCTGTTATGTTCAATTCAACTCTTATGCTCAACTCAAGTTTCCTAGTTCTTTCCACCCCTCGAGTGGCTCTCTCCCTTACCATGTCAGTCACCCCTCTCAACTTATATTCCACAACCTATTTCCCACAACGAATGCTTCATTGCTTTGCGCTACGCTCCTTTCACTGATGAGAAGATAATGAAGAACTAGCATACGATGCACATAAAGCTAATCACGGTATCATTGTGACCTCCGAGCACAACCTCTCAGATAGGAATACTGTGTAAAACACATATCGCCATCTATTCTGAGCATTGATGATGTATAGCCCAAAAAAAATGGCCGGAAGCTATGCTACCGGCCATTTATCTCTGCACTGTTTATAATTTAGGCTTATTTACCCATCAATTAACCATCAACATTAATACTGTACTCTATGTTGTTATAAACCACTCGTATCGCATCGGACGTATTAACTTCACCGTCTTGGTTAGCATCGAAACTTGAGGGTTCTTCTGTGAAATTTGCCACACGTTCATCATCTACCGTTACGGTACCATCTTGGCTCGCTTGCACATGATCCGCAATAAACGCAGCGATAGTGTCTTGGTCAGCATTGTCATCAGGCTGTCCTTCCAAACCTACTAATAGGCTTGTTAGGTCTAACGAGTCTTCGGCGGCGTTAAAGTCAGTGATGGTATCCAAACCGTCTTCACTTGATACCTTGTTCAGCACAAAGACATCACTACCTGACCCACCCGTTAAGGTATCGGCCGCGTCATCATCCCCACCAAATAAGACGTTTTGACCTAAACCGCCGACTAACACATCCAGACCATCTGTCCCTTCAAGTACACCATCGATAGCATTTTCGTCGTTAGTTGTAGAGATCGCCACCACTTCTACTTCAAGGTCAGTCAGCTCTACATTGCTTACTAGGATCAAGTTATCTACTGAGGTCTGGCCTTCTTCCAATGAAATATCGTAAGTACCGTCAGAACCTGCAGTAAGCTCCTCACCTGAGTACATTAGGGAAACATCGCTTGAATCTGGAATACCTATTAAGCTTAACGTTAAGCCAGTTGCAGCAACCGTAGCTTCTGTTTCATCTAAGCTAAGTGAAAGATCATACTCATAGCTTGAGCTATCGCCTCCTGATCCAATGTTCAAACCATTTGCAAGGTAGTCATCAAAAACAGCCTCTTCACTGCCCTCAACAAAACCATCACTCAGTTTGATGTTTTCAAAGCCAACAAGTTTAGTTTGTATATTATCTTTGTTTTGCTGGTAATCCTCTAAAGAGTAAGCATTTAGTACGATTGAATCTGTTCCATTGCTGCCAGCATCCACATAGACATCGCTATCTTTAAAGCCCTCTAGAACAATAAAGTCACTTCCGTTACCCAAGCCAATACCAGCGTATAAGTTACCAGCTATTTGTAGAGTATTGTCACCACTGCCTAAGTTAATGTAATTGTTTACATCACCACCTATGCTAATACTATCGTCACCTGAACCAGCTTGTACGCTGGCACTTACACTACCGCCGATGACTAAAGTATTTGTGCCATTTCCTAAATTAATAGCACTGTTCACATCTCCGCCGATACGAACTTGATCATTCCCTCCAGCCAAATTAATACTTGCGCCAGAATTAACATTTCCTCCTATTACCAGGTAATTGTCGCCACCACCTAGGTTAATCGAAGCGGATAAATCCTCACCTATTTGTAATTGATCATTACCAGAACCTGCAGCAATGCTATGGTAAACACTTCCGCCAACAATCATATTGTTATTGCCGCCGCCTAGATCGATATAGCCGCCAGAGTTAACATCTTCTCCGATATCAACACTGTCATCTCCAGCCTTCAGATTTAGGGATGCATTAACATTTTGATTAACATAAATCTTGTTGTCCGTGTTACTAAAGTTCTGATAGTTCGAATAGTTTTCGTAGGCGTAGTCAGCCTCGCTAGCTGAGCTGAAACCATTCCACAGTCCATAGGAGTTTTGTTCTGATACTTGTACCGTTACTGTTGGTAAAACACTATTGTCTTCTATCGCGATCACAGCTGTAGCCGTGTCATAACCACCATTGCCATCTGTAATCGTATAGTCAAAGCTGCCCTCTCCACTAAAATCTGCCGAAGGGATAAAATTAATCACCCCTGCTGCGGTTATATAGGCATATCCATTGGTTGCATTTGAGAGACTAACAATAGACAAAGAATCATCATTAGCGTCGCTGTCATTAGCCAACAAGCTTTCCTGACTAATTTCTATCGCCTGGCCCATCTCTGTGATCAAGGGTGATTGATTAGAGCTGCTTAAGATTGATTCATCAATAACAGTATAAGTCTGTCCACCATCTGAGCTTAAAGTTGGCTGAAACACGTAACGGCCACCTTGATCCCACCACACCATATCTATAGATTGGTAACCACTCTCAGTAACCGTAAATTCGCTAAAGACATCTGTTGTTGGCGCCTGATTGTGATCGACCGATGCAACGTCCTCACCATTCACTAGAATTTGATAGCCATCATCCGCATAAACTTTAAAGTTATAGCTACCCGCCTCTAGGTAGATATAGCCTTGTAAATGCAAGCCACCATCAGTGTAATCCGATGGGTCGGTGTTAATCGTAAGGCTGTCGACTCCTAAAAACTCTTGTAGGTTTGTACCGGTAGCTATGCCACCACTACCAATCGCATAATCAATATTAGCCGCAATATACGTAGCATCGGGCTCTTTACTCTCAACAACACTTCTAAAGTCTGCAATATTATTTATTTGAGCGTTAGTGCCGTAATACTCACCTACTAAGCCAGTAGTTACAGTGTTTCTATCATCGACTGCAACAGGTGCATCATTTTCACCAGCAATATTTAAAGTAATATCTTGTTGAACAGTGCCGCCATTGCCATCCGAAACAAGAACGGAAGCTAAAACTGCAGCCGTCTCTCCGGCTTCCAGCTCAGCATAAGCCTCATCGCTTGGGTCGAAGCTCCATTCGCCTGTTTCAGGGTTAAGCGTGAAGCCTGCAACGGCTTCAACCAATTCGTATGAAAGCGTGTCGCCATCAACGTCGGTGGCATCCACACTGCCAGTTACCACTTCAGCAATATCACTGGCATCTACCGTATTGGTTGCATCCGCCACTGGGGCATCGTTGGTACCAACAAGGTTTAGGGTAATGTCTTGTTGCGTGGTGCCGCCGTTGCCGTCTGATACCACAACCGACACGACGACTTCTGCTTCTTCGCCGACCGCAAGTTCAGCGTAAGCGTCATCGCTTGGGTCAAACGTCCAAGCACCGGTTTCTGGGTTTAGAGTGAAACCGTCGATTTCTTCAACCAATTCGTATGAAAGCGTGTCTCCATCTACATCCGTCGCGTCTACGCTGCCTGTTACCACTGCAGCAATATCGCTAGCATCAACAGTATTGGTTGCATCCGCCACTGGGGCGTCGTTTGTTCCAACAAGATTCAACGTGATGTCTTGTTGCGTGGTGCCGCCGTTGCCGTCTGATACCACAACCGACACGACGACTTCTGCTTCTTCGCCTAGGGCAAGTTCTGCATAAGCGTCATCGCTTGGGTCGAACGTCCAAGTACCGGTTTCTGGGTTTAGAGTGAAGCCTGCAACCTCTTCAACCAAGGCATAAGCTAGCGTATCGCCATCTACATCGGTGGCATCCACACTGCCGGTTACAAGCTCAGCAATATCACTGGCATCAACAGTATTGGTTGCATCCGCCACTGGGGCGTCGTTTGTTCCAACAAGATTCAACGTGATGTCTTGTTGCGTGGTGCCGCCGTTGCCGTCTGATACCACAACCGACACGACGACTTCTGCTTCTTCGCCTAGAGCAAGTTCTGCATAAGCGTCATCGCTTGGGTCAAACGTCCAAGTACCGTTATCTGGGTTTAGAGTGAAGCCTGCAATTTCTTCAACCAAAGCATAAGCTAGCGTATCGCCATCTACATCGGTGGCATCCACACTGCCGGTTACAAGCTCAGCAATATCGCTGGCATCAACAGTATTGGTTGCATCGGCCACTGGGGCATCGTTTGTGCCAACTAGGTTTAGGGTAATGTCTTGTTGTGTGGTGCCGCCGTTGCCGTCTGATACCACAACCGACACGACGACTTCTGCTTCTTCGCCTAGAGCAAGTTCTGCATAAGCGTCATCGCTTGGGTCAAACGTCCAAGTACCGTTTTCTGGGTTTAGAGTGAAGCCTGCAATTTCTTCAACCAAAGCATAAGCTAGCGTATCGCCATCTACATCGGTGGCATCCACACTGCCGGTTACAAGCTCAGCAATATCACTGACATCTATGTTGTTGGTTGCATCCGCCACTGGCGCATCGTTTGTACCAACAAGGTTTAGGGTAATGTCTTGTTGCGTGGTGCCGCCATTGCCGTCAGATACCACAACGGAAACCACAACTTCAGCCTCTTCGCCGACCGCAAGTTCAGCATAAGCGTCATCGCTTGGGTCGAAGCTCCACTCGCCCGTTTCTGGGTTTAGAGTGAAGCCTGCAACCTCTTCAACCAAGGCATAAGCTAGCGTATCGCCATCTACATCGGTGGCATCTACGCTGCCGGTTACAAGCTCAGCAATATCACTGGCATCAACAGTATTCGTTGCATCGGCCACTGGGGCATCGTTTGTTCCAACAAGGTTCAACGTAATGTCTTGTTGCGTCGTACCGCCATTGCCATCTGATACGACAACCGATACGACAACTTCAGCCTCTTCGCCGACCGCAAGTTCAGCGTAAGCCTCATCGCTTGGATCGAAGCTCCATTCGCCTGTTTCAGCATCAAGGGTAAAGCCTGCAACTTCTTCAACCAAGGCATAAGCTAGCGTATCGCCATCTACATCGGTCGCATCCACACTGCCGGTTACCACTTCAGCAATATCACTGGCATCCACAGTATTGGTTGCATCGGCCACTGGGGCATCGTTCGTACCAACAAGGTTCAACGTAATGTCTTGTTGCGTGGTGCTGCCGTTGCCGTCTGATACCACAACCGACACGACGACTTCTGCTTCTTCGCCTAGAGCAAGTTCTGCATAAGCGTCATCGCTTGGGTCGAACGTCCAAGTACCGGTTTCTGGGTTTAGAGTGAAGCCTGCAACGGCTTCAACCAATTCGTATGAAAGCGTGTCGCCATCTACATCCGTCGCGTCTACGCTGCCTGTTACCACTGCAGCAATATCGCTAGCATCAACAGTATTGGTTGCATCCGCCACTGGGGCATCGTTCGTACCAACAAGGTTCAACGTAATGTCTTGTTGAGTGGTACCGCCGTTGCCGTCAGATACCACAACGGAAACCACTACTTCAGCTTCTTCGCCTAGGGCAAGTTCAGCATAAGCCTCATCGCTTGGATCAAAGCTCCATTCGCCTGTTTCAGGGTTAAGCGTGAAGCCTGCAACGGCTTCAACCAATTCGTATGAAAGCGTGTCGCCATCTACATCCGTCGCGTCTACGCTGCCTGTTACCACTGCAGCAATATCGCTAGCATCAACAGTATTGGTTGCATCC
>NZ_JBRAND010000002.1:667361-667598 GCF_052747885.1 Marinomonas dokdonensis | reverse complement strand
GCCACTGGGCCGTCGTTTGTTCCAACAAGATTCAACGTGATGTCTTGTTGTGTCGTACCACCGTTGCCGTCAGATACCACAACCGATACGACAACTTCTGCTTCTTCGCCGACCGCAAGTTCAGCGTAAGCCTCATCGCTTGGATCGAAGCTCCATTCGCCTGTTTCAGGGTTTAGAGTGAAACCATCGATTTCTTCAACCAATTCGTATGAAAGCGTGTCTCCATCTACATCGGTG
>NZ_JBRAND010000002.1:560710-667261 GCF_052747885.1 Marinomonas dokdonensis | reverse complement strand
GCAAGTTCAGCGTAAGCCTCATCGCTTGGATCGAAGCTCCATTCGCCTGTTTCAGGGTTTAGAGTGAAACCATCGATTTCTTCAACCAATTCGTATGAAAGCGTGTCTCCATCTACATCGGTGACATCCACACTGCCGGTTACCACTGTAGCAATATCACTGGCATCTACTGTATTCGTTGCATCCGCCACTGGAGCATCGTTTGTGCCTACTAGGTTTAGGGTAATGTCTTGTTGCGTGGTGCCACCGTTGCCGTCTGATACCACAACCGACACGACAACTTCTGCTTCTTCGCCGACCGCAAGTTCAGCGTAAGCCTCATCGCTTGGATCAAAGCTCCACTCGCCCGTTTCAGCATCAAGGGTAAAACCTGCAACCTCTTCAACCAAGGCATAAGTTAATGTGTCACCGTCTACATCGGTGGCATCTACGCTGCCAGTTACCACTTCAGCAATATCGCTGGCATCTACTGTATTCGTCGCATCGGCCACTGGCGCGTCGTTCGTACCCACAAGGTTTAGGGTAATGTCTTGTTGCGTCGTACCACCGTTGCCGTCAGATACCACAACCGATACGACAACTTCAGCGGTTTCACCTTCTGCAAGCTCTGCATAAGCTTCATCGCTTGGGTCAAACGTCCAAACGCCTGTATCTGGATTAATGTCGAAGCCATCTACATCCTCAACAACTGCATAAGAAAGGGTGTCACCATCTGCATCGGTAGCCCCCACACTGCCGACAACCAATCGAGGAATGCTTCTTGTTGATACATGACCGGATGCATCCACATTATTGGTGGCATCGGCTACAGGTGCATCGTTTGTGCCTACTAGATTTAGGGTAATGTCTTGTTGTGTGGTGCCGCCGTTGCCGTCTGATACGACAACTGAAGCAACGACTTCTGCGGTTTCAGCTAAGGCAAGCTCTGCATAGGCTTCATCGCTTGGGTCGAAGCTCCACTCTCCCGTTTCTGTGTTTAGAGTGAAACCGTCGATTTCTTCAACCAAAGCATAAGTTAATGTGTCACCGTCTACATCGGTGGCATCCACACTGCCAGTTACCACTTCAGCAATATCACTGGCATCTACCGTATTGGTTGCATCCGCCACTGGGGCATCGTTTGTACCGACAAGGTTTAGGGTGATGTCTTGTTGCGTGGTGGTGCCGTTGCCGTCTGATACCACAACCGACACGACAACTTCAGCCTCTTCGCCGACCGCAAGTTCAGCATAAGCCTCATTGCTTGGATCGAAGCTCCACTCACCTGTTTCAGAATCAAGGGTAAAGCCTGCAACGGCTTCAACCAACTCGTATGCAAGGGTATCGCCATCCACATCGGTCGCATCCACACTGCCGGAAACAATCTCAGCAATATCGCTGGCATCAACAGTTTTCGTCGCATCAGCTACTGGGGCATCGTTTGTACCCACAAGGTTTAGGGTAATGTCTTGTTGCGTCGTACCACCGTTGCCGTCAGATACCACAACCGATACGACAACTTCTGCTTCTTCACCGACCGCAAGTTCAGCATAAGCGTCATCGCTTGGGTCGAAGCTCCACTCGCCCGTTTCTGGGTTTAGAGTGAAGCCTGCAACGGCTTCAACCAAGGCATAAGCTAGCGTATCGCCATCTACATCGGTGGCATCTACGCTGCCAGTTACCACTTCAGCGATATTGCTGGCATCTATTGTATTCGTTGCATCGGCCACTGGGGCATCGTTTGTACCAACAAGGTTTAGGGTAATGTCTTGTTGCGTCGTACCACCGTTGCCGTCAGATACCACAACAGAAACCACAACTTCAGCGGTTTCACCTTCTGCAAGCTCTGCATAAGCTTCATCGCTTGGGTCAAACGTCCAAACGCCTGTATCTGGATTAATGTCGAAGCCATCTACATCCTCAACAACTGCATAAGAAAGGGTGTCACCATCTGCATCGGTAGCCCCCACACTGCCGACAACCAATCGAGGAATGCTTCTTGTTGATACATGACCGGATGCATCCACATTATTGGTGGCATCGGCTACAGGTGCATCGTTTGTGCCTACTAGATTTAGGGTAATGTCTTGTTGTGTGGTGCCGCCGTTGCCGTCTGATACGACAACTGAAGCAACGACTTCTGCGGTTTCAGCTAAGGCAAGCTCTGCATAGGCTTCATCGCTTGGGTCGAAGCTCCATTCGCCAGTCTCAGCATCAAGGGTAAAACCTGCAACTTCTTCAACCAACTCGTATGAAAGCGTGTCGCCATCTACATCGGTTGCATCGACACTACCAGTTACAACCTCAGCAATATCGCTGGCATCTACTGTATTCGTTGCATCTACCACTGGGGCATCGTTCGTACCCACAAGGTTTAGGGTAATGTCTTGTTGCGTGGTGCCGCCGTTGCCGTCTGATACGACAACCGACACGACAACTTCAGCTTCTTCGCCTAGGGCAAGCTCTACATAAGCTTCATCGGTTGGATCAAAACTCCACTCACCGGTTTCAGCATCAAGGACAAAACCCGCGACGTCTTCAACTAACGAATAAGAAAGCGTGTCACCATCCACATCAATGGCATCTACGCTACCCGTAACAAGGCCATCCCCTGCAGCCGCTTGAGTTGTGATATTTGCCGTTGCAGTCGGTACATCATTCGTTCCAGTTACTGCAATATTAATGATCTGTTCAACGATGTTACCACTCGCATCCGATATGCTAATGATTACCTCTAGATTCTCCACCTCGCCTGCAGCTAAGTAGCGGTAAGCAGCATTATCCGTGTCAAATGTCCATGCGCCCGTCACGGTATCTAGGATAAAGCCCGTTGGCGCAGCACCTTCTATTGAGTAGGTTAGCGTTTCTTCAACAGCATTGTTAATGCTACCTTCATTCTGGGTTTCATCTACTGGATTGATGTTACGTAGCACACCTTGTGTTAGGTAACCAAAGTTTGGCAGAGACAAGTGATCTAAAGGGTTTCCTTGCGTATCGAAACCATAATTTGCTAATGAGTAGATTGCATTTCGGTCGATATTAACGGAGTAGCTTTGCCCCAAGCTGTATTGAAAAAACTGCTCTCCAGCGGCAGGTGCTTCCTGTATTTCACTGGGGTCTTCGCCAGCTAGAATGGCATTTTGTAATGCTGCAATTTCTGCTTCGGCATTCTGTGCTAATGCTGCTAAATCATCTTGCTCACTGGAAACGAAAACCTCGTCTTTGATACGAACAACATCTCCTGGGCCGAAAACGATATCTTCCGACAAACCATTAAAGAAAACGATTTTGCCACTGGCGGCATTATTCACCACGACTGTGTCTTCATAAAACACCATGATGTCATCAGCTAGGGTGTGTACTTCACCATCACCCGAGTGAAGATCAACCGTCCCTTGGTTTATCGCTAGGTAACCTATTGGCTTAACTAAAATATCAACGGTCAATGCTTGATTATCACTCATAGGGCACACCCTCATAATCTGTAAGTAAATGTTTTATATAGTAATTAACCTTACAGAAAGAATAGTTGCTGCTCCATTGTACCTTGGTACATCCATGACAATTCTTAACATTTAGACACACACAGAAATATAAAAATGTACATCCGTTTTTGTGAGTCGATTTTTTATAAATTTAGTAATTTTTGGAAAAGAGAATGATCTCTGACTTACTGTTTTTTAGGCAATCACACTTAGAATCAGGTGAATTTAGCGATTAGGCACTAGCCTTTCCTAAAGCAGGCATGCCAATACAAGCCTCTATTCTCAAGGGATACTGTGTTTTGTTATAGGATTAAAGAATGGAATAGGCCAACCCTTAGCCTGTCTTGCTGATTTGCCCCACAACGAGAAGATCACAAGGATAAAACAGCTATTTTTTGGTGGTAATTAAGAGAAAACTCTCCGCTTACTCACCATTTCAGTAACCAAATGTTAATAATTTGTAACCAAACCTCAGGGAGAAGAAGTACCTTTTCATGACATTTTTTATTAGTGCACGCGTATTTACAGTCTCATTTACGCTTTTTCTCTAGCTTTACAAAGCCATTAACTTAAAACACAACGGGCAACTCTTGCCATCTGGTCGTATACGCTGGCGATAAAAATTCACGCTTCATCGACCATTGAGGAGACACACCTTGAGAAGCAAAATACACATAGCCAAGACCACTAAGGTTAATTTTATCGACGACCTGCATTAGGCTTGCTGAGTTTCGTTTGCCCTTATCTTCACGAAATAAGTCTTGCTGTAAGTTTCTAGACTCATAGAAATCCGTCAACATCACCCCTGCTTTCGCATAACGAAAGCCTGCCCGCCAAATACGGTTAAACAATTTCTCTGTTGCATCGAGCAACTCCCGCGTGTCGTTCGTTGGAAAAGGCAACTCTGTGGATAAGGTTTGTGCATACTGAGGCTCATTAGGAATATAAGGACTGGTGCGAATAAAGACACAAACCAAACGGCAAAAGCGCTGCTCTTCCCTCAGCTTTTCAGCTGCTCGGCTCGTGTATTTGGCAATGGCTTCTCGAAGCTGTTGAGCCTCTGTGACTTTATAGCCAAAAGACCGACTGCAAATAATCTGCTGCTTTACCGGTCGCATGAGCTCAAGGTTCAAGCAAGACACACCATTGAGTTCGCGCACAGTTCGCTCTAGCACCACAGAAAACTCACTGCGGATACTTTTAGGGTCAGCGTCAGCAAGCTGCAAGCCCGTATGAATACCTCTTTCATGAAGTTTCTTGGCTGTACGACGACCAACACCCCAAATCTGATCAACATCCACCAAAGCCAATAATCGTCGTTGACGCTCGGGATCCATGAGATCCACCACTGACCCGGTTGCGGGGTACTTTTTAGCTCCGTGATTAGCCAATTTCGCCAAGGTTTTTGTCGGAGCAATCCCCACTCCCACACTAATCCCCGTCCATTTATCGACCTTAGCCTTAACCCTTTGCCCAAAAGCCAACAAGGACTCCAAAGGCGCTATGCCAGTCAAATCCATAAAGGCTTCATCAATGGAGTATATTTCAACCTGAGGCGCTTCTTCCTCCAAAATACTCATCACTCGACTGGATAAATCAGCGTACAAGGCATAATTCGACGAAAAACACACAATCCCGTGTTTTTGCAGGTCTCCTTGCACTTGATACATAGGCACACCCATTTTCACACCTAGGGCTTTCGCTTCTTTGGAGCGCGCGATAATACAGCCGTCATTATTCGATAACACCACAATAGGCACTTGCTTAAGATCAGGGCGAAACAGCTTTTCACAACTTGCGTAGAAGTTATTGCAGTCAACCAAGGCGAAGACTTTTTCCATCAAGCACGACCGTACTTGCGCACAACACCTGTCACCACCCCAAAGATTTCCAATTCAGATTCCTCTGTAATCGTAATGGCCTTATAAGCTTTATTTTTGGGACGCAGCAAAACATTAGGTTTAAGCTCTAGTGTTTTTACCGTCATCTCCCCATGAATGCAGGCAATCACAATATCCCCATGGCGAGCACTTAAAGACCGGTCAACCACCAGCACATCTCCCGTGTATATGCCCACATCGACCATGGAGTCCCCTTGCGCCCGAACATAAAAAGTTGCCGCAGGGTGCGCCACACAAAACTCATTTAGATCTAACGTTTTTTCCACAAAATCTTGAGCGGGTGAAGGGAATCCAGCCGACACAGATTCCACATAAAGCGGGATTTTTAGTGGGCTCATCGCCCAGTATGCAGCGGACTCGACAGAGCCCATATATGTGACTTTCATGATAAATCCAACCAATACTGTATATTCATACAGTATAATTAGATTTCCACTGTATTCGCAACCAATCCTCGAAATTTAGCCCGATAAAACAGCGTCACAAAAAAGCCAGCCCTGAATCAGAGCTGGCTTTAACGCTTCATTTAACAGTGCTATTAATAGGAACGGAATAGAACTAATAAACTACACATATTGCCCAGCACAATAGCCGCTGCTCCAGGCGAATTGAAAGTTATAGCCCCCAAGGAAGCCTGTTACATCCAGCACCTCACCGATAAAATATAGCCCCGCCTGCTTTTGTGATTCGAAGGTTTTAGAAGAGACTTCTTTAGTATCCACACCACCAAGAGTGACTTCAGCCGTGCGATACCCTTCCGTGCCATTGGGGGCAATATCAAAGTTACTAAGATATTCGTGTAGAGCTTGGAGCTGCTCATTCGACACCTGAGCGGTTTTTTCTGTCAGCCAAGGCAAGCTAAGCGCCATCAGCTCCACCAAACGTTTTGGCAATAAGCTGTTTAGTACATTCTCAAAGGTTTTCTTCGGTTGCTTCTGGCGAATACTCGTCAGCTCTTCCAGCGTTAGCGATGGCGCAATGTTAATGGATAGCGGCTCACCCGGTTGCCAAAAGTTAGTAATTTGCAAAATAGCGGGGCCACTGACACCGCGGTGCGTGAACAACATAGGCTCTTGAAAACTCATGCCTTTGGCAGTGGCTTTAATGTCACACGCAACACCGGACAATTCAGCTAGCTCCGCCTTACGACTCGGCTGTAAGGTGATCGGCACCAAGCTGGCTCGGGTATCAAACACATGATGTCCTACTGCCTTGGCCACTTCATAACCAAACCCAGTCGCGCCCATGGTCGGAATGGATAATCCCCCCGTGGCAATAACTAACGAGTCGCACTTCACCTCACCTTTATTGGTTTGGATAAGAATGCCGCCAGCGTCTTGATAAACAATGTCGTCTATCTTGGTCTCCAGCTGTAGCTCAGCACCAGACCATTCTAATTCGGTTAATAGAATGTCTAATAGATCTTTCGCGCTGTGCTCACAAAAAAATTGCCCTGGCGCTTTTTCAACATACTCTAGGCCATGGCGATCAACCAGCTCGACAAAGTTATAAGGGGAAAAACGACGTAACGCGGAAATACAGAAGTGTGGGTTATCCGATATGTAATGCTTAGGTTCCGCATCTAGGTTGGTAAAATTACAGCGCCCGCCTCCAGACATTAGAATCTTCTTACCTGCTTTTCTAGCATGATCTATGACTAAAACCCGTCGCCCTCGGTAAGCAGCCGTTGCAGCACACATCAAACCCGATGCTCCAGCACCCACCACTACCACATCAACTTTTTGCACGAAAAACCTCATAAATTATTAATAGCCGCATTATAAGGCTTACGCTTTTTATTGCTACGCCTACGCAAAACATACGAAAAATTATTGATTTTCATAGGCTTTTCATCGCGACCAATGTTGTCCACAGAAACCGTGAAGAAGGCTGTGGGCATCACATTTTAACCCTTTATTATCAGCAACTTACATAAAATCAAACATTTATTCAGAGCTTTTTAAAATAATTTTCAGGCGAGAATTCTCAACTAAATGCAAGCTAAAAGTGAAATTAATTACTGACACAAGCTTTACAACAGTACTGATTATATATACAGTACTGTATAAACAAACAGTATATTTGATTGTAAGGACGTTTTAACCATGAAAATTAAAAACCCTATTCGCAATATCAATAAACTTTTCCTTTTTGGCTTTCTATCCCTTGCTCTATATGCACCTGCGAAAGATGTAATAGACTATGGGAACAAGTTTTTTGCCAAGCAAACCATTGAGATCGTAGATGCATCCTTTGGTGGTAAAACCCCTTGGCAAAAAACCACAGGCTACTCCTTTGTCAAAGTAAGCCAGAATGCTCAAGGTAGCCTTTCTCACCCACAGGTTATCTATACCCGACTAAAGCTCACGAACCCAACCAATAAGCCACAAGCCTACCGTAAAATTTGGTTGAGTTTTGACCACAAAAATGGCGCAGAAGAATACACAACGGATTACACTTTATATGACCCAAAAACGAACCAGCGTTTAATTGGACAAACAGTTCAGCTAGGTGCCGATAGCAGCGTCGATGTGATTGCAGCTTATCGCTTTATTCCGAGCTACCATAACGAAGCGCCTGTCAGCATGAGTGTGTCTTGGGAAGGAGAAGACCTAATGCGTGAGCACGCATGTGACTACAACCTTAAAGTGTCTTCACAAAGCTACTTTAATTACCAGTGCAAGGGTTAAAAACCTCCCCCCTTTAACAATCCTGTTTCTGTTTAATTAAGCCTAACCATTTCGCGTTAGGCTTTTTTTATGGAAAGAGTAAATTTGTCACAAAAAACACTATTGATAACCGTTTTCATTTCTAATACTATGCTTGCACAAACTAAATTTTGGAGCTGCAAAAAATGAAAAAGTTTCTAACACCTGTTGCTGCTTGCGTAGCTGGCGCATTACTAACTGCTTGTGGTAGTCAATCTGTAAACGACACATCAACAAGCGTTACCTCAAGTGCCGTAGTTGTGAACTACGCGAATATTGCACAGGCCATTTATGCAGATTCCCTAACCACTGCACAAGATCTTAAAGTAGCGATCGATGCTTTCTTGGCCGCTCCTACAGAAGCAAACCTAGCACTAGCAAAAGAAGCTTGGATTGCGGCTCGTGTTCCATATCAGCAAAGTGAAGTTTACCGTTTCGGTAACGCTGCTGTTGATGATTGGGAAGGTAAAGTAAACGCATGGCCACTAGATGAAGGTCTAATCGACTATGTTGCGACTGATAGCTACGGCTCTGAGTCTGATATCAACCCGCTTTACACAGCAAATGTTATTGCAAACAAAACGCTTACCATTGGTGGCGAAACTGTAGACGCAACAACTATCACACCAGAATTCATTGCTGAACAGCTTCAAGAAGCTGACGGCGTAGAAGCAAACGTTGCAAGTGGCTACCACGCGATCGAATTCCTACTATGGGGCCAAGATTTACACGGCACTAACCCTGGTGCGGGTGAGCGTCCTGCAAGCGACTACAGCCTAACAGATTGTACAAACGACAACTGTGAGCGTCGTCGTGAGTACCTAAGTGCGGTAACAGACTTATTAATCTCTGACCTAGAAGAGATGGCTGCTAGCTGGCAAGAAGGCGGCGAAGCACGCAGCGAGCTAATGGCGAAAGGCACAGAAGGTGGTCTATCTACTATCTTGACGGGTATGGGTAGCCTTGCTTACGGTGAACTTGGTGGTGAACGTACTAAGCTAGGCCTTATGCTTCACGATCCAGAAGAAGAGCACGATTGTTTCTCTGATAACACTCACTGGTCACACTACTACGATGCGAAAGGCATCAAAAACGTTTACCTTGGTGAATACCAACGTGTAGACGGTAGCTGGGTGAAAGGTGCTTCTTTATCCGCATTAGTAGCAAGCGATGCTCCTGAGCTTGATGCAAAAATGAAGTTCCAATTGCAACTAACTGAAGCCGCTGGTCAAGCCATGGTTGACGCTGCCGCAGAAGGTCAAACTTTTGACGTGCTAATTGCAATGAACAACACGGCTGGCAACAAGCTAGTACAAACTTTCGTTGACTCTTTGGTTGATGAGACTCGTGTTACAGAAGACATTATCCGTCAGCTAGGCCTACAAGACATCACTCTTGAAGGTTCAGACAGCTTAGATAACCCAAGCGCTGTATTCGAATAATACGCAACTCGCTTGCCAACGCGGTACTTTACTTTCGTAAAGTACCGCGTTTTTGTTTGTTTAAGCCTATATTACGGCTTCTTGTACATGATAATATCGCCCTCATGAGCCCCATAAAACCTATCCAACTCTTTGCAACGGCCAGCCTATGCGTCGGTTTTTTCACAACCAATCACGCCTATGGCGATGCCAGCTATGCAGATCCCCTACCCGGCATCAGTGCTGAGCAAAAGTTAGACTTTTATTTAGGGGAAGCCATTTTCCAAAAGTTTTGGATACCGGCACCTTCTTCGACGACCGCAAGCGACGGACTCGGCCCGATTTTTAACGCTCGCTCCTGTAATAATTGTCATATCAATAATGGCCGAGGCCATGCCCCAGAAGATGGCATTGCAGGCGGTCAGATACCCTCTTTTCTCGTAAGACTCGGCCCTAAACTTACCACGCAGTTTGCGGATACGGATATTTACCAGCACACAGGCGACCCCGTATACGGCCAACAATTTCAAATTGCCCATACTGCGGGCGTACTGTCGGAGGGGGACTACCATCTTGACTACCAATACAAAACGGAAGTGTTAGCGGATGGTACAAAAGTCACCTTGAGAAAACCCATCTTAACTTGGGACACACTGCATTACGGGCCAATGAACAGCAACACTGGCTTATCCATGCGAGTCTCCCCACCCTTGGTGGGCATGGGATTATTAGATAATATCCCCCAACAAAACATTCTCAGCAAAGCGGACCCTAATGACATAGATAGAGACGGCATTAGTGGTAAAGCAAGCTGGGTCAAATATAAGGGCCAAACTCAACTTGGCCGTTTTGGTTTTAAAGCCAGCATGCCAAGTGTTTCAGCCCAGAACCAAAATGCGTTTAATACCGATTTGGGCTTATCTACACCAGACTTTCCCGCTGCATTTGGCGACTGCACTGAAGCACAATCTAACTGCCGCAACGCGCCAAACGGCAATAGCCCACATCTAGAAAATTTAGAAGTCGACAGCAGCCAGATTCATCTGGTAAATAGTTTTGTTGCCTTGTCTGCACCTCCAGCCATGAGAAACCTAAAACAACCATGGTTTTTGGATGGCAAAGCTATCTTTGATGACCTTAACTGCGGCGCTTGTCATACTCCGAAAATGGTCACCGACGACAGCTCTGAATTTAGCGTGTTGCACAACCGTACCTTCTTCCCTTTCACCGACATGTTATTACATGATATGGGTGATGAACTGGCCAGCGAGTTTCCTGAAGCCTCAGCTGAACCCAGAGAATGGCGGACGGCTCCTTTATGGGGGCTAGGTTTGTCTGAAAAGATTTCAGGTCGCATCGGTTTTTTACACGATGGTAGAGCACAAAGCCTCGAAGAAGCCATTTTATGGCATGGCGGAGAGGCCCTTCCTAGTAAAGAGAAATACACACAACTTAATGCGCAACAACGCTTACTTTTACAACGTTTTTTGGAGTCTCTATAAATGAATCTCTCTATGAAAAAACTCGCCTTAACACTCGGCGCTTATTTACCTCTTTTTGTTACCGCTGCGGATTGGCAACAACCGCTTAACAGCATTACCGACAAAGTGATTGTGCAGGGTTATCAGGCCTACGCAAGCTCTGCCGACAAACTTCGCCAAGATGTAACGGCCTTATGTGGCCAACCATCTGAAGCCGCACTTGAGCTTGCTCAGCAAGACTTCAAAGCCAACGTATTAGACTGGCAAGAAGTACAGTGGCTTAACTTTGGCCCAGTAACCTACTTTATGCGCTATTACGCGTTCCAGTATTGGCCAGATAAAAAAGGCGTAACGCAAAGACAACTAAGAGTTTTATCGCAAAATCCAGAAACCATGGAAGCCCCTAAGTTTTGGAACTCCGCCAGTATCGCTGTGCGTGGTTTAACCGCCATTGAATCCCTACTCTTCCACCCTGATTTCTCACCAATGACCTCGCAAGAACATTGCCACTTGCTCGAAAAAGTCTCCTTGCATCATTACGAAAGCGCCAAAGCGGTGAGCACCGAATGGTCTAATACACAACCACAAAGCTGGGTGTATAGTGAAGAAGGCGAAAGCTTCGATGCTAATCAGGTTGCTTTCGAGCAATACCTACAGCAATGGGTCGAGCACATGTCTGCCGTCAAAGACTCTAAACTGGAAACCCCGATTGGCTATAACAGCCACGGTAATCTTAAGCTCGCTGAATTCTACCGCAGCGATATGTCTCTAAAGACCATACAAAAGAACCTACAGACCTATCGTGAAATTTATCACACCGGTTCCCCATCCTTGTATGATATTGCCCTAGAAAGCCAACCAGAAATTGCTGAACAGCTTGAAGAGCAACTCAAAGAGAACGTTACCATTGCTCTACAATTGCCAGATAACTTCTTTGGGGAAGGGCTGACAAAAGAGCAACGCATTGAATTAGCCCGTCCGCTGGTTTCTTCTATCTCACAAAGTCAGAGTGCCCTAGTTAGCCTGATGACACAATTAGGCTTCCAAATCGGTTTTAACAGCCGAGATGGTGACTAATCATGATGAACAGAAGAGATTTTTTAACAGCCAGCCTTGCGGGTACGGGGCTTATCCAGACCGCTCCTTCGTGGGCGGCTTTGACAGGGCATTCCGCCTCTAGCTTATATGCATCCGCGTTCACCAAAGACAGCCGACATAGTTTTGGTCTATTTGATGAACAAGGCAACATATTATGGTCTGCAGACCTACCTGCACGAGCACACGGCCCCGTGTTGCATCCCAATGAGGCCATTGTCGGCATCGTGGCTCGCCGTCCAGGCTTCTACATAGACTTTTATGACATCCACCAGCAAGCCCTAGTGAAGCGCATTGAACCAAGCCCAGAGCACCATTTCTATGGGCATGCGATTTTCACACGCGATGGCCAAAAGCTGATCACCCAAGAAAACCATTACCCGACAGGACAAGGTAAGGTGTTCATTAGAGCTTGGCCCAGTGGCGAAGTATTACAAAGCTTTAGTAGTAACGGCATAGGCCCCCATGAATCCGTTTTACTCAACGAGCAAACACTGGTGATCGCTAACGGTGGTCTTAAAACCCACCCAGACCATGACAGAGACATACTGAATCTCGATACCATGGCGCCCAATGCAACCTATGTATCTTTAGAGGATGGCGCTGTTTTGCAGCAAGCCAATTTCACACAAGATCTGCATCAATTAAGCATCCGCCACCTTGATGTAAACCCTAAGGGCATAGTTGCGTTAGGTTTCCAATACCAAGGTGAACCGTGGGAGAACGTACCACTGGTTGGCTTATCCAATATCAATAGCTCAACGATTGAACCACTGGCACTGCCAGAAAACGTGCGCATGCGTTTTAAGCAGTATTGTGGCAGCGTGCGATTTGATAAGAGCGGTGAAGTCTTGGCGATCAGTACTCCAAGAGGCGGTTTAGTGGCCTATTGGCATGTGGCCAGTAAAAAGTTTTTGGGGATAGATAACTGCACAGACGTATGCGGTATCGCTGCCACTGAAAACAACCATGAATTTTTCTTAACAAGTGGTAGTGGCAAACAGTTACTTTGTAACCCTGTGGTTAACACTGCATCCTTGGTGAAAAAGCATGCTGGCTATCATTGGGATAATCACTTAAATCTCATTGCCAAACAGCGAATATGACCATATTTATTTTTTAAAACAAAAGTAGTTATTTGTCTTATTTTTATGTAATGTAGTGTTAAGACGCTGAAACATAACAGCTTATTTTACCTTTTATGAAAGAACGTTAATCGATGTTTATTGACCTTCTCAAAAAGTTCTTCTTTATTAGACAAGATCATTTGAGTAAACAGAACGAGCAGGCCTTCCAGCAGAGTGCTCTAAGAATTTTTATCGCGCTCTCTTTGGCCATCTTTATCGGCATCGAGATCTACCACACGACGTTTGCCATACAAACAGGTGATTTTGCCAATTTAGCGGTTAACACTGCATTCATTTTCGTATTATGCGGATTACTCTACTTTAGCCAGCAATATACCAAGCTGATTGCAAAAGTCTTTTTAGCTTTCCTCGCCTTTACCGGCATGTTTCTACTGCTCAGCAGCGATAGCTTCTACGCACAGAAATACGCTCTGATTGCTCTTTATTCGATTCCTTTGGTGACCCGCTTACTGTTTAGCTTTAAGGCCTCACTGGTCGCCATCATCGTCAATATCTTGCCTTTTTATTTAGTGGCTGACAGCGCTTATTCAGCAATGCCTGATTCCATGTCGCCTTTTTACTTTCAGTTATTAACCTTTTTCACCTTGAACATTGGTCTACCCATTGCCGTTTCAAGAATTATTCTGACCCTAGAAGACAACACGTCTCACATTAATTTACTCTATAAAAAGCTCTATAAAAATCACGCCCTTTACCAAGAGTTTTTTGAGCACACAGGCTCCCCTTCTATTCTTTGTGACCACCGTGGCAAGGTATTAAAAGCCAACAAACTGGCACAAAAGTTACTAACCAATGGCAAAAGCAAAAAAATTGAAAATACCAAGATCCTCGATTGGCTGGTGCCCATTAAGAATAAAAACACCTCGGAAAAGTACTTCTGGCAAGTCAACACCACGGAGTGCACGTTAAAACTCGATGAAAACATTGAGATCGAAGTTCACCGAGCAACTCTGACCAATCATGGCTACTATGTCTTGCATTTACAGGTCATTACGCACTTGAAAGCCATGCAGCAAGAGTTACAAAGTACTCAGCTGACCAACAACCGCCTAACCTACTTTGATCCACTGACTAAACTGCCGAATCATCAATACTTCTGCCGACAGACGAATCAGCTTATTCGCTCCCGCAATGAGCACCTAACGGGCGCCATGTTCATCATTCGCATCAGCCAGTTTAAGTTATTGAATAAGCAGTATGGCAAAGATAATTCGAATAAGATCATCTTGAGTTTTGCTAAAATCCTCCAGAAGAAACTCAGCCAGCAAGCAGTGATTGGACGCCTACGTGGTGTAAAATTCGCCTGTTTCATTCCTCTGAACCAGACGTATTTGATCCAAAAAAACCTCTCAACCCTGATTCAATCTTTATTGCCTAACCACATCACCATTAATGGCAACACATTGAACATGAACTATCAGGTTGGCATTGCCTATCATCAAGGTGAAGGGAATTCAGCAGAGGAAATGATCGAGCAATGTGAAATGGCGCTGGAATACTCCACCAGTGCAGACAGATTCTCTTACTTTAACGATAAGCTAGAAACTCAATTAGTTGAAGAACACCGCTTAGGATTGAAACTTAGCGCCGCCATTAAGCGTAAAGAGATCACTCTTTGGCTACAGCCTCAGGTTTCCCCTAATGGCGACATTTGCTCATTCGAAGCCTTGGCACGATGGCCTCAAAAAGACGGCAGCTTTGTGTCGCCTTTTGTTTTTATCCGCATCGCGGAAGAACTTGGCTTATTGCCACAGCTAGCAGAAAACCTCATAAAAGAGTTAGTAGTGGTATTAGAAAGCTGGCACAAAGATCATATCAATACCCCCATTGCCTTTAACTTGGCAGGGCAGGAGCTTATGAACGATATGTTCTTTGCCCTACTTATGTCCTTAATCACCGAGCACCCATGGCTGCATAAAATGCTGGAACTGGAGATTACCGAAACCAGTGCGGTAATGACCCATCCACTCATACACAAGCGCCTTAGAGCGCTGTCTCAATACGGTTTCTCCATTGCCATTGATGACTTTGGTACGGGTCAGGCATCCCTTGGCCAGCTGATAGACATTCCTGCGAACATCTTGAAAATTGACCGTCGCTTCGTGTCTCCATTACCGGAAGACCAACGCCATACTGATATTGTTAAATCGACCATTCAGTTAGCAAACTCCTTGAACATGAAGGTGATTGCAGAAGGTATTGAGACACGAGAGCAGGCCGACATGCTTATTTCCCTAGGTTGTCATACGCTACAAGGCTACTATTTTGGCAAGCCCTCTCCTATCGTGGAATGGACAGAGGAAGATAACAAAAAAGCCAAAGCTCATAGAATGGTTTATTAAACGTCCAGCTAAACTCATCGTCTCTACTCTCACTGGCTAAAACCAAGCTCAAAGCGGCCAAATGCTTTACTATGGACAAAATCCATTTAGCAGACCGTCTTGACAGTAGGAAGCCTATGACAAGCACAGTAGAACAATTGATTGCACAGTACCCTCTTGTTAAGCAGCTGATAGCTCTTGAGGAAGTCTCTTGGTTTAACCCCCACATCACATCGCTTAACGACGCATTGCCCTATGTGGGCCTCGACCAAAGCGATATTGCAGATGCCAGCGAACGGCTCTCAAGGTTTGCCCCCTATCTCGCCAAAGCCTTTCCAGAAACGGCAGCCCATTCAGGCATCATAGAATCCGAACTCGTTTCTATTCCTCACATGCAAGCACAGCTTGAAAAGGAATACGGCACATCTATATCAGGGCGACTGCTACTGAAAAAAGACAGTCACTTACCTATCTCAGGCTCTATCAAAGCCCGCGGCGGCATATATGAAGTACTGGCTCATGCCGAAAAGCTCGCGATCAACGCAGGGCTGCTCACTGAAACGGACGATTACAGCCAATTGTTCAATCAGCAATACCAAGACTTCTTTAAGCAATTTAGCATTGCCGTTGGCTCAACAGGTAACCTTGGATTATCCATTGGGATCATCAGTGCCAAACTTGGCTTTTCCGTGTCTGTGCATATGTCGGCGGACGCGAGAGAATGGAAAAAAGCCAAGCTGCGCGCCTCTGGTGTCAATGTAGTGGAGTACCAGCAGGATTATGGGGTGGCCGTGGCACAGGGGCGCCAAGAAGCTCAAAGTGATCCTAACTGCTTTTTTATTGATGATGAAAACTCTCAAGCTTTGTTTCTGGGTTATGCGGTTGCGGGAGAGCGCCTCAAAGCACAACTGGATGCACAAAATATACTCGTCGATGCTCATCACCCTCTGTTTGTCTATTTACCCTGTGGCGTGGGCGGTGGACCCGGTGGGGTAGCATTTGGCCTAAAAATGGCCTTTGGTGACCATGTTCATTGCCTATTTGCAGAACCCACTCACTCCCCTTGCATGTTGTTAGGAGTCCATACGGGATTACACGACGAGATTTGTGTTCAAGATTTGGGCATTGATAACATTACCGCTGCCGATGGACTAGCCGTTGGTCGAGCGTCTGGCTTTGTGGGACGAGCGATGGAACGCTTGCTGGATGGTTATTACACCCTTTCGGATGATCGCATGTACCAGCTTTTAGGACAGTTAAGCTTAACCGAGAACATACAACTGGAGCCTTCCGCGTTGGCTGGCATGTTAGGGCCAATTTTATTGACTCAAGACACTGGTTATCGTCAGCGGATGCAGTTTGATGAAGGCACCATGAAGAACGCAACACACATAGTTTGGGCCACAGGGGGCGGTATGGTGCCAGAAGATGAAATACAGGCTTACCTTAAAAAATCTGGGCTCTACTAACCAATATATTGGTAGCAAAAGAAAGCCCAAGCACTCATGCTTGGGCTTTCTTGCTTGTCCCTACAAACGCTTAGAAGGTTGTATTCACTGCAAGAGAGAATACATCTGCAGAGGTTTTGTAATCCGCGTTTAAATTACCGCGCGAAGTATCGTCCGAGTTACCTGAACGATTCACGGTTACATCATCTATAGAAACGCGAGTGTAAGCGAAGGTTGCCGAAGTCATGTCGTTAAAGCTGTAAGTACCACCGAAAGACAACCACTTGCGGTCGCCATCTGGCGTACGCGCCGAACGATATTCATCCGTAACTGGCGAATTATCCATAGCGATACCGGTACGCAAAGTTAGCTTATCGGAATGCTCATAGGTTAAACCCGCTGAGTAGAACCATTGATCTTCAAAATTAAAGGTAAGCACAGAGTCCGATTGGGTACTATCAAAATCAATACGCAACTCATCCAGCGAACTCCAACCTGTGCGCATCGCGGTTAAACCCAAGGTTAGTTTTTTAGTTAGCTCTTGATCCAAACTTAGGGTAATGATGTCAGGGAAAGTCAGTGAATCAGAAACAGTTGTATTAACGAGGTTAGGAAGATTTAAGCTGGTTAAACCAAAGTTTACAGTTCCGACATCAGTATAGGTAACATCACCTTCAAAATCGAAATCTACTTCACTGCGGTAACCTAAACCAATACGAGTGCCTTTCACTGGTTCAAACAAAACCCCTAGGCTGTAACCAATTGCGTCTGCATCAGCCTCGATACGACCATCACCTTCCGCAGCACTTGAACCAACAGCTGAGGCTAATACTACTTCCGCTTGGTGATACTGAACACTGGCACCTAACGATACTTTATTATTAACTTTATGGGCTAAAGAAAAACTTAACGCTATGTCTTCGATTGAGGTTTCTGTGGCATGAAAACGCCCCGCCCAATCTTCCCCATAATCACCTGACAAACCATAAGGTGCATTTAAAGAAATACCTGCTACCGTTTTGTCGTTAATTGGTTTGGCAAAGTATAAAGATGGAATAACAGCACTGCTTACTGAGTCGTCTGTGCTAGTTGTCCCCAGTGAGCCACCTCTCGCTCCGCTGGCGGAGTTCACGGTTGTTTCCATACTTGGAGACACATAAGCCGCCGAACCATAAAAACTAGTTTCTGTGGCATTTGTGAAGAGCGCAGGGTTCCAATAACTGAATGAGATGTCCGCACCAGAGGAAGCGGCGCCTGCAAGGGCAGTACCTGAAGCAGTCGCACTGTGATCATTTAGGGAAAAACCAGCTGAGTGTGCTATCGATGCGGTTGCAACCGATACAGCGACCAAGCTGGCTTTGAAGAATACTTGGCGTGATTGAGAAGAAGTAGTCATGTTTAGCTCCATTGTTATTTTTATTAGCAATATCTTTACTTTAATCAGTTCTATTATGCATTTCAATCA
This sequence comes from Marinomonas dokdonensis, assembly GCF_052747885.1. Taxonomy (NCBI): domain Bacteria; kingdom Pseudomonadati; phylum Pseudomonadota; class Gammaproteobacteria; order Oceanospirillales; family Oceanospirillaceae; genus Marinomonas; species Marinomonas dokdonensis. The sequence goes on along the minus strand of NZ_JBRAND010000002.1, from coordinate 648,809 downwards.
TAAAAGACCATAAGGTGATATTACCAATAAGTATTTCCAGTTCAATACAATAATGATAAAAATGGTAATAAAAGGTTAAAAAGTCCTAATTTAGGAACATAAACCTAAGCAAAGCACACTAAAGTCGAAAAACATGATGCTATAACATCTGGCTTAAAAGGTATCCCTTCATTAGTAAGTTTTTTGTAAGCAAGCAACGTGGTACTTACACAGCAACATAAGCTGAAAGAAAGGTACTGGAAGCTGCGCCAGTACAGCACGGCTTCCAAACATTCGATGATTTAGAGAAATAACGAGAAAAGTACAAAGAATAGAATGACCCAGAGGACAGACAGCTTCATTTGCTTCAGTAGGAACAAGCCAACTAATACTAACGCCATATCCATGGCACTGATCACAGCACTGCTAAACACAGGTTGGTAAAGCGCCGCAATCAGCAACCCGACCACCGCCGCATTCACTCCTCGCAAAGCCCCAGCCACTTTGGGTTTATTTGCAAGTGACTGCCAGTTTTTCAACACCCCTAAAAGCAATAAGAAGCCCGGTAAAAAAACTGCCAAAGTAGCAACCAAAGCGCCCAACACAGGTGTATCCGAGATCACATAGCCAAAATAGGTGGCAAGGGTAAACATTGGCCCCGGAACCGCCTGAGCAGCTGCATAACCTGCGAGGAAAGCATCTTGCCCTAATTGCTCACCCACTAGGCTTTGTAAAAGTGGTAACACCACATGCCCGCCACCAAAAACCAAACTGCCGGCCTGAAAGAAGTCATTAAATATGTGCAATAAAGGCCATTGCACTGGCAAAATCGGCAATGCTAGTAACAACACGAGAAATAGTACTAGGGGAAAAGTACTTGCTTTAAAACGTCCCTCAACAATTTTTTGAGGTTCACTAAGAGTGAATGCACCAATAAGGGCCGCGAAGACTAGTACCAGTATTTGGCTGGTCACACTGGGCACGCATAATAAGACCAAAGCGGTTAACACACACAGCCCAGCCGTTAATTTGGATTGGCAAAAGTTGCGATACATTCCCAAAGCTGCATCCGCCACTACCACTACAGCCAGTAATTTTAAGCCGTGAATAATGGCTTGATAGCTATCTGTCCCGACGAATTGAGCACCTAAGCTGGCAAACACTAATAAGGCTAAAACAGAAGGCAAGGTGAAGCCTAAAAATGCCGCGCAAGCACCCGCTAATCCCCCACGTTTATAACCAATAGCAAAGCCTACTTGGCTGGAGCCCGGCCCCGGCAAAAACTGACTTAGAGCCACATATTGGGCAAACTCTTGATCACTTAGCCAAGATTTTTTGGTCACAAAGTGCTCTCTAAAATACCCTATGTGTGCTGCGGGTCCACCAAAGCTGTAGCACCCTAATAGAAAGAAGGTTTTAAAGATAGAAAACATAATACGCCGCTCAATAAATAATAAATGACCAACACTCTAAGGCAGCGGCAAAAAGGTTTCAAATGAATAGTTTAAGACAAGAAACCAGTACCATTACCCACCTCACCGCAGAGTACCAATTCACACCCCTGCCCCCAAAGAGTGCCCAATCACTTTGCTTGGCTCTATAGAAACTGGAAATTGGCACTAATTACCGTCAAGACATTGAAGGCATACTGAATTGGTCAACATTTGGCTATGTAATGAGGTGTGTGAGTGTCATTAGAAAGTATTTGGATTTTAGCCCCAGTGGTCGCTTTAGCAGGTCTGGTACGTGGTTTTACTGGGTTCGGCTTTGCTGCAATCGCTGTTGTCGGCATGAATATTTTCTTGGTCCCACAACAAAGTATCCCCGTAGTTTTGGCTCTCGACATTATCTGTAGCGCTCCGCTACTACGCCAAGCGGTACGCCAAGGGGATATGCACACCTTCAAATTTCTCACACTAGGCTCAATGGCAGGTATTCCTGTTGGCCTGAGCCTATTGTTCTTAGTGCCAAGCGTTACGCTTAAGCTGGCGATATGTCTTGCCATCTTGGTGTTCTCGTTTTTACTGCTCATGGATTTTCGAGTGCGCGGCACCGACAAGACCATTGCCAAGTTCGGTTTTGGCATGCTTGCCGGTACTGGGACATCTGGCGCTTCAGTCGGTGGCCCTATGGTGGTGTGTTACATGCTTTCCAGCGCACTGAGCGCAAGCAGCCAACGAGCCACCATGATTATGTTTTTTGTCATCAGTGAATCTCTCGCACTAGGGGCGTTATTTTTCAGTGGGCTAGTGGGACTGGAAGTCCTCAAGCTGACGGGCATTCTGCTCATCCCGACCTTAATTTCTGTACGCCTAGGTCAGTGGCTATTTAACAAGCAGCCGCCAAAGTCTCTAAAGCACTTTGCTATCCCTATTCTGATCATGGTGGCCTTGCTCGGCATTAGCGCCTCCATCGGTGAAATGAATTTTTAAAGGCCGCTACAGGCTTTCGATAAAGGCAACTCTTTAACCCGTTAAATGTTAATTTGAAAGGATCAAGCTAATGAATACAAATTCTCACCCTGCTCTGGTAGGTTCATTAAGTTCAACGGCCCCTAGCGAAGAAGTCGTTAACTTTAGCCCTGGCCCAACCTCTCTACCTAAAGCAGTTGAGAAAAAGATCGCCGAAGGCTTTCAAAAGCCAGGCCTTACTTCTTTAGCCATGTCACACCGTACACCAGAATTCCAAGCCATTCTTGATCACGCTGTTAACACCGCACGTCAGGTCATGGCGATCCCTGATAACTATGAAATCCTCTTCACCCATGGTGGTGGCCACGGACAATTTGCCGCTCTGCCGTTAAATCTGTGCAAAAACCTAACGGATATCGCTTCCTATGTGGTTAATGGCACTTGGTCGGAACGAGCTCGCAACGAAGGCGACAAATATTGTTCTGCGCAAACCATTGATGGCAAAGACCCTGTAACGGGCTTGTATACCCACTTTCCTGAACTGACCGAAGAGGCCATTCACCCTGATAGTAAGTTCGTATATTTGTGTTCCAACGAAACCGTTAATGGTATTGAACTGCACAGGCTGCCTAAGTTGCCTGCCTCCCGTCAGCACATTCCATTAATTGTGGATGCAAGCTCAGATTTCACAACGAAACCTATCGAATGGCTAGAAGCCGGTGTTGGTGTTCTTTTCGCTTGTGCCTCAAAAAACATTGGTCACCCAGGCCTAACAATGACCGTCATTCGCAAAGACTTATTAGGTGAAGACAAAGCCTCACCACTTTGTCCGGGTGTGTTCAATTACACAACCAATAGTGACGCTGGCAATTTATGGAACACCCCTGCCACCTTCAATATTGAAGTTGTCGGTCATGTGATGAATTGGCTAGAGCAAGAAGGCGGCGTAATGGAAAACGAACGCCGTTCCATTGAAAAGTCTCAATTACTTTACGATGTTATTGATAATTCAAATGGTTTCTATGGCACACCAGTCACCAATAAAGATTTACGAAGCAGAATGAACGTTCCATTCAATATTAAATCAGGAAACGAAGAACTTACTAATAAATTCTTAATTGAAAGCTGGGAGCTTGGCATAATCGGCCTAAGAACATTAACACCTTTTGGTGTAGGTGATTATTTAAGAGCAAGTTTATATAACGGCATTTCAATTAAAGACACAGAGAAACTGTCTGAGTTTATGATTAAGTTTCAAAAAGAAAACATTTAAATAAAAAAATAACTTTCAATAAAAAGTTAAAATGAGGTTGTTTTTTTAAAAACAACCTCATAGGCCCCCTTTCGCCCTAAAAAAACACACAAAAAAACCCTTTAAAAACAACACAAAAAATAACTTTGGATCATCTTGGTGCATAACAACCCAAAAAAGAACCAAAATAAAGCACCAATAAATAATTTTAAAAGCACAGAAATAACGATTTCTTATTTAAAAGATAATAAACCCAAAAAATTATCGAAATATAAGGAATACACAGTAAATAGCCTATAAAAAAGCAACAAATATACAAAATATAAAAATAAACAAATTTGGCACAATAAATGCTAACCAAATACAAAGGACAATATAGAATTTACGGAATTTAAATCTAGACACAATCAAACTATATAAGAGGAAAGAACCATGAGTAAGAATATGTTCATTAAAACGCTTTCATTAACAGCAGGGCTTGTACTTTCAGCAAATGCTCTTTCTGCCACATGGAAAATGGCAGTAGGTGACGGCGGTAACAGTGCACAAGAAGCTGTTGGTTTAAAGTTTTCTGAGCTTTTATCTGAAAAAACGGGCGGCAAATACAGTGCTGATCTTTTTGTAAACGGTCAACTTGGCTCCGAACAAGCGACAGTTAATGACGTTGCCTTAGGCACACTAGACTTATCCATTCTAGGTAGTAACAACCTAGCGCCATTTAGCCCATCTTTAGGTATTTTCTCTCTTCCTTACATTTTCGAAAATATCGATCAGGCTGAAACCATCATTAACAGTGATGTGACCAAGCGCCTAGAACAAGACGCACTAAATCAAGCAAATGTTCGTATTGTTGCTTGGAGCTACTCTGGCTTTCGTATGCTGACGAACTCTAAGCACCCTGTTACAACGATAGATGACCTTCAGGGCTTGTTTGTTCGTGTTCCAAAGAGTGACTTGATCATTAAAACTTACCAAGCACTTGGCATTAACCCAACGCCTGTCGCTTGGTCAGAAACCTTCACCGCGCTTCAGCAAAAAGTTGTACACGGTCAAGAAACACCTTATGCCGCTATCTACTCAATGAAATTTGCGGAAATCCAAAAGTACCTAACAGAGACACACTACATGTTCCAATTGGAGCCACTGATTATGTCTGAGTACTTGTTCCAAGATCAGTCTAAAGACGTTCAAGAAGCCATCTTAGCAGCTGGCCAAGAAGCGACTGAATTCAGCCTACAATGGATTCAAGAGAAAGAAGAAGGCATCAAAAAAGAATTGGTTGCAAAATACGGTTTGCAAATCGACCAGTTGGAAGATGAAAAAGAGTGGGTGAAACGTGCACAAGAAGGTGTATGGCCTGAATTCTACGAACAAGTAGGTGGTAAAGACAAAATCAATGACCTACTACGTACCCTAGGTCGTGACGAAATCTAAAAAATAAAAACTGGGCGAGCAATCGCCCAGTTTTGCTCCACCATGGCCAAATTGTTCTCTACCAAGGAAACAACAAAAGCATCATGAGATTATTGTTAAAAATATTCAATAACTTGGAAAGCTACTTATGTAGAGCCTTGTTATCCGCCTTCGTCACTCTATTGTTTGCGCAAATTATCTCTCGTGAGGTGTTTGGCTACTCAATAACTTGGAGTGAAGAATTATCCGTTTACATGTTTGTCTGGTTCGTCTTTCTTGGCTCCAGCTATGCCGCTAAGCTGTCTGCCCATAACCGCGTCACGTTCCAATACAAATGGTTGCCTAAAAAACTCAAAACCACGTTTGAGATCACTTCAGATCTTGCATGGGTCGGTTTTAATAGCTACTTCATTTACATCAGCTACGACTTTGTCTTTAACCGCATGAACCTATTTTGGAAATCACAAACCCTTGGTGTGCCAATGAAGTACATCTACCTAATTTTACCAATTGCTTTTACTCTGATGACCATCCGCATTCTCCAAGTGAACTATTTAAAATTTGTCAAAGGGCAAGACATTGTTGACCCAGAAGCTCAAGAAGTGAACGAGCTGATGAAAGCCAGTGCAGAAACAGCCCCTGAAACCAGCGCGGAGAAAGGATCATGAATGAGTCTTCAATCGTTTTAACCCTATTTGGCTCCTTTTTACTGCTATTGGTACTAGGTGCCCCAGTTATGGCCTCACTAGGTGTGGCCGCACTGGCGTCGTTTTTGTTCTTGGGTGACAACCCTATTAAACTGGTACAAATCGCCTTCAACTCTGTTGGCTCTTTCCCATTAATGGCCTTGCCTGCGTTTATTCTCGCTGGTGCCTTAATGGAAGCATCAGGCATATCAAAACGACTGGTCACACTGGCAGAAAGTTTTGCAGGCCCAGTGACAGGAGGCATCTCTGCAGCCGCTATTTTAGCCTGTATGTTCTTTGGTGCGATTTCAGGCTCTGGCCCTGCCACTACCGCTGCCGTTGGTATGTTGATGATTCCAGCCATGGTTAAACGTGGTTACGATAAAGGCTATGCATCCGCCGTGACAGCCTCTTCTGGTGGACTGGGTATTGTTATTCCGCCTTCTATCCCTATGGTGATTTTTGGTATTTCCGCTCTAGGCATGACAGTCCCTCTGGATGCAATTGCTAAGCACGGAGAGTTTCAAAGTATCTCCATTCCGAAACTCTTCATCGCTGGCTTTTTACCCGGCGTGGTGATGGCCATTAGTTTGATGACCTTGAACTACATCCAATGTCGTCGCTTTGGCTACAAAGGCAGTGGTGAAGGTTGGTCGGCAGGACAGATTCGTAAAGCCGCACGTTCAGGTATTTGGTCAATTCTGGCACCGCTGGTCATTCTTGGGGGAATCTACTCTGGTTTATTTACCCCAACTGAGTCCGCCATTGTTGCCATCTTCTATACCTTGGTGATTGGTGTCTTTGTACATAAAGAGCTTAAATGGAAACATCTCGCTCACTCCCTAGAAACCACTACTTGGATTTCTGGCCGTGTACTCTTGATCCTATTTACTGCCACGGCTTTTGGTCGTATTTTGTTGGAAAATCAAATTCCAGCCATTATTGCGGATGCCATGCTGGGCGTGACAGATAACCTTTACTTGATTTGGCTATTGCTCATTGCCTTCTTGCTGTTTGTTGGCATGTTTATGGAAACCTTAGCCGCCATCATGATTTTGACGCCTGTGCTGCTGCCAGTCACCTACTCCCTAGGTATCGACCCAGTACACTTTGGTATTGTCATGGTCTGTAGCTTATCTATCGGCTTTTCTACACCACCTTTGGGTGAGAACCTGTTCGTAGCCTCGGGTATTTCAAAAACACCTTTGGAAGAAGTCACAGCTAAGGCGTTACCATTCGCGCTAGTTTCGACCATTGCGGTAATTGTTGTCGCCTACGTACCAGCGATTTCCTTAACCTTACCAAAGCTATTGGGTTACTAACCCTAACGCAGGGCCAAAGACGATTCTCCAGTCTAGGCCCTGCTCTTTCTTTACCTGCTCTCTGCTTATTCTCTCTTAACAACACGCCGCCAAACACCACAATCTGGTTCACCTTTTCATTGCAATTTTAAAGACGAAATAGCGTATTTTTTTACTCTTCCTAAAAAGCCCTTTTCAATTTATATTTTTGTGATATTATAAAAACATAAATTGATATAAGAATATAACCATGAAGAATATGAAATCTAACTCTGGCTTGGCCGCAAGTTTTTTAAAAGGCCTTGCTAGCCCGAACCGCTTACTGATTTTGTGTGAATTGGCCAGTGGCGAAAAGAGTGTCAGCGAATTAATTGCCGCCACAGACATTGCGCAATCGTCCATGTCACAGCACCTCAACAAGCTTAAAGACGAAGGAATTATCGGCTTTAGACGGGAGCATAGAACGCTTTACTACCAAATCGAAAATGAAGCCACCTTGAAAATCATGGCGGTTTTGTACAATGAATTTTGCCAAGAGAAAACAAACGATGACCCAGACAATTAATGTAAAAGACGCCCATGAGTTATTAATGGCAGGCCAAGCTATCTTAATCGATGTGCGCGAAGCGAATGAATTTGCAGAGCAGCACATTCCCTATGCCATCTCCCTACCACTAAGCTCCCTTGAAAAAGACTTCAAGCAATTAGCCTTACCTGAGAACACGGTCACTCTGGTGCAATGCTTAAAAGGTTCTCGTGGCGCTATGGCCTGTGAAACCCTCCATAAAATGGGCAAAACTGCGAATACGATTATGAATGTTGAAGGGGGAATCTCAGCTTGGCAGGCCGCAGGTTTGCCTTTAGTGGGTGGCGAGACTCAGAAAACCTTACCTATCATTCGACAAGTACAAATCGTGGTGGGATTACTGATTGCATTGTGCGTAATGCTGGGTTTTAGCACTTCGTCTGTGGGTTTTGCCCTAGCCGGAATATTTGGTGGTGCACTCTTTTTTGCTGGTGTCACCGGTTGGTGTGGTATGGCAAAGCTACTCATGAAAATGCCATGGAACCGTGATACGGCCTAAGCGGCTCTCTCTTAAATTTGATTCATTAATTAGACTGACAATTTTGATTAATAACCTTAACGAATTAAACTCGCCCCAAAACAAGGCGGTAAAGTTACCGTCTTTGTTTCTGCACCAATAAAGCACTCAAACGACTTAGAGCATACAGCTGCTAACTTTATTCACCTCTTTACAAACCTCCTGAAAGCCTTATAAACACGCATCTGTAACGCTTTATAAACTTAAGTAAAGTTTTGTAACTTTTGGCACTTTTCTTGCTCAGCAAATAAACAAAGGTATTTGGTTGAGTCTTAACTGCAATGGCGTAGTGAAGAATATAACTCAAACAGATACATCAAAAACATTATGGCAACGACGTCGTAAACATTCGCTTAGATGTGGAATGGATTCTTTTATTCATCAAGTTTAATGAGGTGATTTGTCGTGATGCTGTTTACCCCCGGAATTTTACTGCTTTCATCGGTTTCCAAACCCCTTAGAATTTTACTCATCTGTAGCCTAGCAATCGCCAGCATCCTGCTTGTGGCTTATGACTCGACTCTAAGCTATTTGCTCATCACCTTATGCGCTTTATCTTGGTATTTTGCCCTTTGCCTAATCTTTCTGACACAACAGCGCTTAAATTCGCTTCGCCAACAACTGGATGACTCAGACAATATTTCTGCCCTTTCCCTAACAACCAACGATACTGACTTTAATGCACTAGCTGGGCAACTTAACCACCTGATTCGAGAGCTGCAACGGAAAGACCACTTGCTTATGAGCTGCGCTCAGGAAACTCAATACACAGCCACAGAACTGAACAGTTCTTCTGTTCAGCTTTCTGACGACGCCGAGAAAGAACATGAAGCCCTTAACTCCATTGCTTCTACCGCTGAAGAAATGACTGCCACTGTCGGCGATATTGGCAGTCGTATGACGCTTACCCAAGATATGGCACAAACCACCTCCTCCCTAGTAAAAGATGGTAAACAGTCACTACATGCCCTACAAAGCACACAACAACAACTGGATATCAGTGTTAAAAACAACCAAGAAAACATTGCGACCCTGACGCAAAATGCAGAGGAAATTAACAGCTTTATTGGCACCATTGCGCAGATAACCGAACAGATTAATCTACTGGCATTGAACGCGGCCATTGAAGCCGCGCGAGCCGGTGAAGCAGGACGAGGCTTTGCTGTTGTCGCAGATGAAGTTCGATCACTGGCTTCTAATACAGGCAGTGCTGCACAGGATATTGCGACACTTGTGGCCAACATCCAATCTCAAGTCGCGACCTCAAAAGACAACAGTCAAGCCATGGAAACCATCAGCAAACAGAGTGTGCAATCAATTTCCAGCACTGAAACTCTACTCGATGAGATAGAGAAAGCCGCCCAAACCACTTGCCATGAAGTGAATACCTCTTTGGGCTTGATCAGTGAATTTGGCCACGCCAATGAAGAAATGTGTCAGCGACTGCAAGAAATTGCTCAGGTGAGCGAAAAAAACAGCTTATCAAGTAAAGATACCAAAGACATGGTGAAATACCTTTACTGGCTATCATCACGTTTAGAACAACAAAATCCAGAGGAGGTTTAAGTTATGACGAATCAAATTTTACTGCTCGCTGCGGTCTGCTTTGGCCTACTGGCGTTAAGTCTAATCCGTTTAGTGCAAACCAAAAAACAAGCACACCAAAAGAGCATTATCGGCCTTGAGCTTATTAATACTTTAATGAGCATCATAAAACTTACCCAACAACATAGGGGCATGCATTCTGGCTACCTGAATGGGCAGCACGCCTTAGAAACAAAGCTGAAGGCTTTAGAAAGCGAGCTTGCTGGTCACTTTAAAACCCTTTCGGATGCTCATAAACATTTTGACCCGCGCACCTTTCAAAGCTTGCAGGCGGAACAGAGACAATGGCAAAAGCTTATTCAGCGTAACGATCTTAATGCCAATATCAGCTTTCAATTGCACTCTAGTTTGATCAAGCGTTTGCTCGATAGCCTTTGGGACATGGCCGACGACTTTGGCCTCACCACCAGCCGTAGCCTTGATGTGAAAGCGCTGTCCAATAAGCTAGTGCGCACCCTACCCGAACTGGCAGAATCGATCGGCCAAGTAAGGGCCTTAACCATGCAAGTTTCTAACAGCGACCGCTGTACACCAGATAAAAAACTTCATTTGCTTTTTACCCTTGCCAAGATAGAAAAAGAAATTAGCCAGATACAGGACACAGTCGGCAGCCAGACCTGCCATGCGATTCAAGCCTTCGTCGATGAAGTGCGATTGAGCGTTGATCAACAAACATTAAGTGACCGAAATCCAGACATCTTCTTCCAAGAAGCGACCAAAAACATTGATGCTATTTTTCAAAACATTCAGCAAGGGCTAAACACTATCAAGACTCAACTTAGCTGATCACCTGCCTGGTATTTAGGCCGATGGAATAAGGACCGAAAAGATAGTTAAATGGCGATTCACATTGATGATTCATCGAATTGACGGTTTTGTTTCAAATCGTAAAGCGCTAGAATTCAGCCCCACTTATCATCATCGGGCTCAACTATGGAATTATTTATTCGTCTTATTCGCAACACCCTCGGCCTTATCATGGTGGCGCTTGACTTGCTAACCCGTGGCCGTAAGTTACAACGTACGCCTAGCGAGCAAGAACTCGTCAATGAACAAGTTAGTGAACTGTCTTTGTATCAGTTTTTTGCCTGCCCGTTTTGCATTAAAACCCGCCGTGCTATGCACAAGCTTAACTTACCAATTGAAATGCGTGATGCGTCGCAAGGGTCGCACTATCGTGCAGAGCTATTAGAAAATGGTGGTAAAGTGACGGTTCCTTGCCTGCGAATTGAGCAACAAGGAAAAGTAGAATGGATGTATGAATCAAGCGATATTATTCGCTATCTTGAAAAACGCTTTGCTTAAATTTGTTGTGTGAAATTGACCTACCAGTGGCGTCATCGTTAAACACTGGCAGGTCAATAAACAACGATTTATTCGTAGGTTCTGTGTATATGGCAGGTTCGATCGCCATAATAATCATCACAATAATTGCAATTTATCTGACTACCTTTCTGCGACTCTTTGGCAAGAACCCCTAAACATTTACTGACCACTGCGATTAAAACTTTCATAAATCTCTCCTGCTTGCTGATGTTTTTATATTATTAAGAACAATCTAAAACAGGAAAGTGATAGTTTAAATCGATATCATAAAGATAAGCTATTGGCTTAGACGTAAGATCACAATACCCACTAATGCAGCGGTTAATCCGATCACTTCTTGTCTACTGAACGCCTCTTTTAGAAACACTCGAGAGTACAGCAAAATAAATAAGATATTCATCGCCGCTACTGCCGATACCAAGCCCGCCGCGCCAATGGCAAAGGCTGTCAGTATCGCCATCATGCCAGCCACATTCGTTAAACCAACCACTAGACCACAAGCAAAGGTTTTGCTATTGGACCACTGATAGTCCTCTGCTTGGGACTTAGACCGGCGACTGGCTCCCTGCCACCAGCTCAACGCAAATAATAATCCACCGACCCCAAACATTAGCGTCAGCGTGGCAAACATATCCGCCTCAAGACGTGTAGATTGCTTACCAAGCAGGTCATTAATGGCAAAGAATAATGCCGCTAACAACCCCCATTGCGCCCCTTGTAAATTACTAAAAGAAATATCATTGGAATAACGAATGGTATACAAACCCACGAAGATAATCACAAAACCAATCAATTGCTGGGTGGTCAGGGTTTCATTCCAGATAATGTAGGCTAGCAACACCACAAACAAAGGCGGTAAGCCTGCCAAAATACTGATCAGTGAAGCTTTACCTTGAGAAAAACCTTTGTGCAGCGCCGCATTGGAAGAAAAAGACCCTACTCCCATGGCAACCCCTACCAGCACATCAGACCAAGCGTACCATTGCTGATTGAGCACTATCATAGCGATCGTACTGATCACAAAGCCCACAAAAAACACCCCAAACAACATCAGGTTTCGGTCTAGATTTTTTTGAGATGTCCATTGATACATGATGCCACGGGCACCAAAAAACAGCGCAGCCAGCAACGCGTAGATAATCCACATAATTTACTCCATTAAATATTTTTGAAGGTACTAAGGGTTGCAAAAGGTAGAGAGCAGAATGTCTCTGGATGAGGGCTTAAAAGGGGTACTTTTCATAGTGCGATCTTCTTTAGTTATTTTTTGTAATTATTAATATGGTAATACTAAATGCTTCAGAAAAGAAGCCTTTACAGAACTAGCCAAACAACTATCAACAAATCGATACAAGGAAAAGTTTTCAAAATGTGGGGGAATGCTACTAGTACATATATAGGGACGAACCTAATATTCTTGGACGCCCCTATACTGAATGCTTATAAAGTTGCTCTTCTTAGAACCTTACCTTTATTTACATCTATTCTTTGACCATTTTTGAAAGATAAGTGACCATTCACCATAACGTGAGCAATCCCTGATGCGTACTTACGAGGCTCTTCAATAGAACAGTTACTTCTAATATCTTGGGGATCAAAAACAACGATATCTGCAAATGCTCCAGGGCGAATTATCCCTCGACCTTGCAAATGCAATTGCTGTGCAGGGAGGTAAGTTAAGCGCCTAACAGCCTCATTTAAGGTCAAAACTTTTAATTGATGAACATAGATCTGAATGAAGCGAGCAGCCCAACCATAACCACTCAGCGATCCAATATGGTTTTTCAAAATACCATATGGTGCTAACGCAAGTGTATCTGATATTACTCCACACTCTTGTTGCTTAAGGCACAGCACCAGATCTTCTTCAGAAAAGCTTTGTGAAGTCCATAATAATGAGTCCATGTCCTTTTCTTCGAGTAATAGATCTAATGCACAATCGTATGGTGGTACTCCTCGAATTTTACTAATTTCGATAAAGTTTAAGCCAACTAAATCAGGGTTGTCTTTGGAATATAATAAAGCTATTTTATCCCACTTGTCAGCTAGGACAATCTTCCACATAGGAGTACGGTTGCTTTTAATTCGCTCCCTGCACTCTTCATCTTTTAGGCGCTCGCGTAGTGCTTCAGTTCCTCCATCAAGAGCCCATGAAGGCAAAATTTGTTTTATCGAAGTATGATTCCAATCATGAGGAATAATATCAAATCCAACGTCAACGCCATGCTCTCGAGCTTTAGAGATCATCTCCAGAGTATGCTTCATTGCATAATCTGGCGCACCAAATTTTGGTTGAATATGTGAGATTTGCAACCTTACACCAGATACTCTTGCTGTAGAAAGTGCCTCCATAAAACCAAGATCATAATGCTGATCCCTATTCCTTACATGGGTCGCGTATAAGCCATCATATTTGGCAACCACTTCACATAAAGGGACTAAATGTTCCGGTGATGTCATTCTTCCTGGATAGTACTCTAATCCAGAGGACATACCAATTGCCCCTTCTTGAAAACATTTATCTAATAAGTCAGCCATTGCAATTACTTGAGAATCATCTGGTAAAGAGCCTGACTTCTCTTTCATTACTGTTTTAAAAATAGTTCCATGGCCAACAAATGCAGCAACATTCACACCTAAGGGAGTACTTTCTAGCTTTTGTAGATATTCTCCAAATGAATTCCAGCTGATATCTACAGCGTTATCAACATAACCAATCGACATAATTTTTGCGTCTTCGGCGCAGCACACAGGAGCAGAACTGAAGCCACATTGTCCTATGACTTCAGTAGTCACCCCCTGATGAACCTGGCTTTCAGCCTTACTATTAGCAAGGAGAGTGAAATCAGAGTGGGTATGCATATCGATAAACCCTGGAGATACGGCTAGGCCTTGAACATCAATGACTTCTTTTGCTTGATCTTGATCAAAATTACCTATAGAAGCTATTTTTTCACCTTCAATCGCCACATCACCAATATATGCAGTACCTCCAAAGCCATCGTAAATAGTTCCATTCTTCAAAATAACGTCAAACATGTGCATCCTCAATATTTGTTTAATTTATTCTACTTTTATTAACCATAAAATATATTAGGTAAAAAAGTAGCCATCTCTGGAAAAATTATTAACAGTAACAGACATAGAATATAAGCAAAAATAAATGGGATAGCTCCCATAGAGACATCTTCAATTGATATCTTCGCAATACGAGCCGCAATATTTAAATTTGCTCCTAGTGGAGGAGTTAAAAAACCAATTTCACATGTAACAACAGTAAAAATACCAAACATTATAGGATCAATTCCTAAGCTACTAACTAATGGAAGAAACACTCCAGTAAATAGAACAACTTGAGCTAAAGACTCCATAAAGGTTCCAATGATTATATAAAATATTCCTATCAATACCATAACCATAAAAGGGTTATCTGTAATTGAAGTAATACTACTCCTAACTAAGTCCGGTATATCATAAAAGGCAGTAAGTTGACCAAACCCCATTGTTGGTGCAATCAACAACAGAAGACCGGATATTAAAGCCGTAAACTTTAAGCTTTCGAAAATATTTTTTAATGAGAGACCTTTATAAATGAATCTACCTACAATAAGGGAATATAAAACCGCAATACCTGCAGCTTCAGTTGGAGTAAAAACACCACCATAAATACCACCTAAAATTATTATAGGTGTACCTAAAGCCCACTTACCCTCCCAGAAAACCTTAAAAAAATACTTCCATTCAAACTTAACAGACGTTTCCCCCCAATTATTTTTTCGAGCTGTAAAATATGCAATCAGCAATAAAAATATCATGATAGCTATCCCAGGTATTAATCCAGCCATAAATAGCATTGGTATTGAGGTAGCTGAGACAAGTCCATAGACGATCAATAAATTGCTGGGGGGAATAACGCTCCCCAATGCCCCGGCAGAAGCCACCACCGCTGCTGCAAAACGAGGTGAGTAGCCTTCTTTTTTCATAGCAGGTATCGTGATACTACCAATTGCAGCTGTCGTTGCAGGTCCGGAACCAGAAAGAGCGGCGAATAAGGTACATCCAATTACAGACACCATCCCCATACTTCCTCTGTAGCTACCTACCATTACTTTAGCCACATTAATCATCCGTTCTGATATTCCACTAACTTCCATTAACCTTCCTGCAAATATAAACAAAGGAATCGTTAACAGTGGAAAAGGCTCTAACGCTGTATAGCCTACTTGAGATAAAAGTGTAAATGGTAAATCAATTAGCCAAATTGCTAATGCTGTGGCTATACCTACGGTTGCAAAAATTGGTATACCAATTAGAGTAAAAATGACAAAAGCAGTTATAACAATTCCGATATCACTCACAAAAAATCCTTAAAATATATTGTTAGTTTGAGTACTCTTCAGGCATACCTGGAGCTATTTTTCTATCAGAAAAAAACCATTTGCAATACAATTGTAAAAGTCTAAATATGATCAGAATATAGCCAAAAACCACAATACTATGAGGCCAAAAAAGGTCGATTTTCAATGAAGGTGTGTAAGACGGCTGACTCCATAACAAATATAGATAGTCATAACCAGCAACAATCATGAAAATACAAAAGCTAAGTAAAACCACATCTCCTAAAATTATAAAAATCAAACTTATTTTTTTGGGAAAAAGCATAACAAATGCCAATATACGAACATGATATCGCTCTCTAATACCTAATGAAGCTCCCATATATACAGCCCAAACCATTGAGATACTTGAGACTTCCTCAGTCCAAGTTAGCCCTGTTCCGAAAACATATCTAAGAACAACTTGTGAAATAACACAAATAGAAATTACCGCAATACAGAAACTAGCAACATACTCTTCAAAATGTTTGTCAAATTTTCTAGATAAAAACAAAAACATATAATAAAATCCAAAAATAAAGTGGCTTATTTAAAAGCCACTAAAACAATTTATTTAGCTTCTTCTCTAATTTTATTAACTAGATCTTTGAAATCTTTATTTTTTTCACTCATTATTTTATCTTGAACCTTCTCGGCGGCTAAGATAAAATCTTTTTTATCTGGATAAGTTATATTCATACCACCATTTTCTACCAACCAACTTCTTATCACATTTGTATTTTTAGATTTTATTTCTGCTTGATAAATTCCAGCTTCTTCTGCGGCCTTAAAAACAATACTTTTTTGCTCTTCATTTAGCTTTTTCATAAACCTGTCACTTGCCAAAAGCGGGGTAACTGAAATAAAGTAGTCCAAAATAGTCAAGTTTTTCGCAAATTGATATAATTTATAGTCTTTAATAACAGCCGTTCCATTATCACCTCCATCAATCGTTCTTGTTTGTAATGCTGTAGGAGTTTCTGACCAAGCCAGTGGAATCGGCTCCGCTCCAAAAGCCTTAAAGGTTTCTATCATCACTTCATTTTTTGGAACCCTCATTTTTAAACCTTCCATATCAGAAATTTTATGAATAGGTGTAGATGAGTTATACATATCTCTGTATGAAAGTCCTCCATAGGTTAAGATAGTAACTTTTGTATCCGCATATAGTTTTTCTTTTATTTCAGCACCAACTTCGCCATAAAATACTTTAGACGCATGTTCTGGACTCTGGAATATATATGGAAGGGAAAAGACATCCATAAGAGGCCAATGAGGGGAAACATTATTATTTGTTATAAAATAAGCATCAAGTATGCCTAACCTTAATGAATTAAAAGCTGTATCCTCTGTTCCTGTTTGACCACAACATCTTAACTTAACTTCTATTTCACCATTACTATATTCTTCGGTTAAATCCTTAAATTTCTTCGC
The DNA here is from genome assembly GCF_052747885.1 of Marinomonas dokdonensis. NCBI lineage: Bacteria > Pseudomonadati > Pseudomonadota > Gammaproteobacteria > Oceanospirillales > Oceanospirillaceae > Marinomonas > Marinomonas dokdonensis. The sequence goes on along the minus strand of NZ_JBRAND010000002.1, from coordinate 631,923 downwards.
TAAAATCCCGTACTCTGAATCTTCTGGTGTCTCCCACCCAACATTCATAACAATTGATTCAGCATGTGAAGACATAGATAAAAATGCACTTAATAAAAGAGCTTTACCTACATTTAATTTAAATAAACTCATATAAACATCCTTAAAAGCATTTCAAACAGTGATTAATGTATTTGTCATTTTTCAGCAACAATTTGATTGTTATCCATCTGTTTCATAAGCAATAGATCCAGTATCAGGTTTTGTTAGGTCCAGATAGAACCCGATTAATTACACAATGGGTTGTGTCAATTCCCCCTCAAACCAAGTGCACCACTAATACCCACAACAATAATCCAGCACTAGAATGGCGCACCATAAATTAAACCTAAGTCATTGTTTATAAATGATTTTATTTGCTATTTTACTCGATACCTATTAAGACAACCTCTTATGGATCATTACCTGTTATTTAAGATGCTTGTAAATGAGAACCAGTGGCATTCCTGCTTTTTTAAAAACCGCACTTTCATTGTGCAAAAAATAAAGCAACCGTTTTCGCAAATGAGTGGGATACAATTGTTAAATTGAGGTTGACATCTATTCATCAAAATTCTCAAGATAAGTAGAAACCCTACACCTTAATTAATGGGCTGATTTACCTAGCACAAGTCAATGCATCTAGATCTGGGAGAAATAAAACAGATAATATCGCTGGAAGTAGTCTTTGTCAGACTTATAGATATGGTCAGGGAAATGTTTTTAGAAGAGTCAGAGTAGCTTTCTAGCCACTTGCATCATAGCTTCTGGCTCTTAAACAGCAGTACGAAGAACACCAGACCACCAACAAACTCAATAACCACGCTTAGAGTGGATGCGAGCCCTAATAGGTGCTCAAAAATAGCTTGTCCGCCGACTAGCGAAATTGCCCCGACAAAACTCGCCATTATCATGAAAGGGCCAGATCTTGCTGAAGGATACAAGGCAAAGACAATAGCGGTTATCAGCAGACCAAAGAAAAAAATTGGCCCAACCAAGGCCGTGGAGACACTGACCATAATCGCCACCAGCAGCAATAATGCGGATGTCATTTTGGAATAGTGAATTCCCAAATTAATCGCGCTGTTGCGCCCTAGTCGATAAACATCTAAGGCTCTATGAATGCGCCACAAAATAGCAATCACCACCACTAGCACTAAAGCGATGACCCCCAATAATTCCGTTTGCACCCGATTGAATTGCGCAAAAGCGATACTCTGAAACAAGGTGAAGTCTTCTGGTGTGATCAGCCTTGCCAAAAACTCCACTAAAGACTGGATTAATAAACCCAAAGCGATACCAATTAAGAGCAGCCGATTAATATCTGTTGAAAAGCGCCGTACTAATATCCCAAAAACTGCCACGGCGAATAACATCATGAGCAATACTTGCATGAAAAACTTAAACGACATGGAGATTTTCGCGTACTCTCCTCCTCCCACCAAACCAATCAATAAGATATTGAACAGCAGAAAAACAGAATCAAGCCCCATGATAGCGGGCGTGAGTATGCGACTTTGGGCAAGGCTTTGAAACAGGAAGGTAGCTAAAGCCACCGATACGCCAACTAGGTTGAGCGCCAGCCATTTATCAAAACGAAAGCGAAGCACGAAGTTTAAATCGCCACCACTTCCTAGCAATAAAAATAATAAAGACGCCAGCAGCCAGAGAATCAGCATGCTGGCGAAAGCCCGTTTAAACACGCGCTTCTCCTTTATACAAAGACCAAACGAAGATACTCCCTCCTAGCACACCAAAAACTAAGCTCGCAGGAATTTCAAAGGGGTTGGCAAGATAGCGCCCTACGATATCGCAGGCTAATAACAGACAGGCACCTATTAAGGCAGACCACGGCAGGCTACGTTTTAGATTATCCCCCAAGTAATAGCGCACGATATTTGGCACCACTAAGCCTAAAAAGCTGATCATGCCAACGGTGGCGACAATCATGGACGTCGACAAGGCAATCATCACCATAGAAATAAACACAAGCGCTTTAAATGGCACCCCCAGTGAGCGCCCTAGGGTTTCTCCTAAACTAATTAGGTTAAGCTGGTTGGCCAACCAGTAGACGATAACAGCCACTAAAGCCGCTCCCCATATCAGCTCATAGCGGCCATCAATCACGGTAGAAAAATCCCCGTTAAGCCAAACCATAAGGAATTGCATAAGGTCAAATTCGAAGGCAAAGAAGGTCGCCACAGCGCCTAAAATAGCCGAGTAGATTAAGCCGATTAATGGCAATAGCATGGGGTCATTCAATTTGAGCTGACGAATAATAGAGAAGAAACCAAGCAAGCTAAGCAAGCCACAACCAGAGGCGATCAGCATGGTAAAAAACAACGGCATAGAGGGCCAAAAAGCATGAACAATGAGCAAGCCAATAGAGACGCCCTGCACTGTGCCTATGGTGGTCGGCTCAGCAAATCGATTGTTGAGTACCACTTGCGAGAGTCCACCAATTAACCCTAACACACCACCTGCAATGACGATTGCTAGTGTTCTGGGTAAACGGCTTAACAGCAACACCCTACTGGCTTGTTCATTATCAAATACACTGAAAATCGATAAATTATAGGTGCCAATAAACAAGCTAGTCACCATAAGTACTAGCAACAGAAAAACGGAGCACAACAACAAAATTGGCTGACTCAACACTAGGGTTTTAAAGGGCACCTTCATTTATTGTGTCGCAGACTTGCCAGCAAGGGTGACTCGTTGTGAAAACTTAGCAATCAATTCTTCTAGAGTACGTTGAATGCCTTGTACACCACCCACAGAGTTCAGCGTACCGACGCCATTTAGGTAAATCACGCGATCATTTTTCCAAGCGGAGGTGCCATGTATAAGGGGTGTGTCCATGTACTCTCGAGATAAGTCTTTCGCACTGCGCCCAACAGAGGCGTCTCGGTCCATAACGATTAACCAGTCTGGATCTTTCGCCAAAATATATTCATAAGAAATAGGCGCTACTTCGTTCAAGCTTTTCACATCGCTGGCTTCTAGGTTCATACCAAGCTCTTCTTGGAACCAGTCAATACGGGTCTGACGACTAAGTACGTTTAACGCTCGCCCCATGAGCATGACAACCATAACAGACTCGTCTGGTTTGATCAGGCTTCTGGCTTCATCTCTTAATTGCATCAGCTTGGTTTCAATTTGCTTTGCTTGCTCTTGTTTATCAAACAAATTGGCGAGCGTATGCATTCTACTAAGGCTTTCTTGGAAGGTGTTGCCTCTGGGAATCGACAAGTCGATGACAGGTGCAAGATCCACCAGCGCATCATATTGCAGCGCCGAACGCTCACCGATAATCACCACATCTGGGGACATGCGATGAATTTTTTCCACATCTGCGGTAAACAAGGTGCCGACGGTATCCGCCGCGTTGGTATCCACATAATCTAGGAAAAGGTTTTCTGGCACACCTTGTACCCTCACCCCTAGGGAATCAAGGGTGTCGATCACGCCTGCAGGAAAGGCCACTACCTTTTGCGGAGTCTCACTAAAATTGGCCTCCCCGCGAAAGGTTTGAATGGTTTTGGCATCACTGAAGTTGGACAATAATAAGCAGGAGCTGAGTAGCCCAATAAGAATAGGTTTCATAAAATTCAGACCATAATGTAAATGTTAACTGAGTCGCTTTTGTTGAGTTAAAAACACTTTTGGTGTGACATTAAATGCCTTGCGAAAGGCAACAATAAAACTTGAGTTATGCTGGTAACCCGCCAACTGGCTGGCTTGTGTTAGCGACGCCCCCTGTTTTAATAAGGCTTGTTTAGCCAGTTCTAAACGCTGCTGAGTGATCCATTCTTTTAGGGTACAGCCAAACACTTGCCCCATACGGCGCTGTAGGGTTCTAAGACTAAGGTTCAACCCATCGGCTAAGCTTTGTCCATCAAACACCCCTTGTCGCATTTGCCTTTGCAATGACTGGGCAAGCTCTAACGCTTTTGCGTCATGACCATTCACCGTCACAACACAGTGCTGTTGTTTTATAAAAAACTGCCAAGCAGAGTTCATCAAGGCCAAGCCCAACACTTCCCTTTGCAAAGGGTCATGGTGATTGCTTTGCTGCTGCCATTTTTGGCAAAGTTCTTCCATTTCCAAGCTCATCGGCCAGCTTCTCAAGCGCTCGTCATACAAGCCATTTATCTCTAAATCCGACCCAACATAGTCGCTTAACCAGCGCTCCATGCCATTCACCACAATGTGTTGATTACAGTCACCAGAGTTTGCTAAGCGTCGTATTACCTCAGCATGTTGGGAGCTAATCATGATGCAACGACCGTATTTTCCCGCAGAGAGAACATACTTCCTACGGCGTAAAATGAGGGTCATTTGCCCCGCCAGCAAAAACACAAAGGTCACTTGCGGCGGTGTATGAGCGCTTCTATCCACATCCCGGGCATAATGAATGTGAGCCCCTCTAATTTGCACACCGCTTTTTAATTGGTAATGCCAGGGGGCGCCAACCAGACCTTCACTCAGCTTAGAGAATGTCACTTCCTTGGAAGAAGTATGAGACAAAATCCTCTCCTATCTATACAGGCTGGCAAGTTTTCAATACAGCTTGTCATATTTTCAACACTGTCCTTGCCACATTTGGAATACAATTTAACGAGAACAGTAACCCTTCTCATTAACAATTACAATTTGATCATTTAACAATTTATTGCAGTGATGAATCGATAAATAAGGGGATAAATGGAACCGAAAAAACTGCACATTGGTTTAGCTCTAGTGATGGGCTGGCTGAGCGGTAAGGGCTGGCAAAGACAAGATAGCCAAGTAGATTCTGTGTTCAGTACAGAGCCTTATATTGAAATGTCGCAATTGGCTGAGCAATATAAACTCGACTTCGTATTCCGCCCTGATACTCAGTTTCTTCACCCTGAACTGTTTAGCCAAGAACCGGGCTTTTGTAACCTAGACCCCATGTTATTGCTGGCCGCTATTGCTGAAAAAACCCATTCCATTGGCTTGATCGCCACGGCCTCCACAACTTTATTGCCGCCATACTATGTGGCAAAACAGTTACAAAGCCTACAATGGATGAGTAAAGGACGTGCGGGTTGGAATATTGTTACCGCCATTGATGGCCACCAAAACTACGGTCAAGAAAACCTACTCAGTTCAAACGAGCGTTATGAAAAATCGGCCGAGTTTCTAGAAGTCGTACAGGCTTTGTGGAAGAGCTTTCCCCATGAGGCCCTTCAGCAAGACAAAGCTAATGGCATTTTCGCCAGCAAAGACTTAGTAAACGCCATAGATCATCAAGGTAAATATTTAAGTGTGAAAGGCCCGCTTAATTTACCCGAATCCCCTTATGGTGAAGTAGCGCTCTTTCAAGCTGGGGCATCAGACGCTGGTCGAAATTTCGCGGCAAAAATCGCAGACGGTGTATTCAGCGCCGCACCGGACATTGAATCCGCCATTGAGCTAAAAACAGACTTGGAACACAGAGCTAAGCAACATGGTCGTGACGAAAGCTGCCTACAAGTCATGCCTGGCTTAAGCTTGTATTTGGCATCTACAACAGAGCAAGCTCTAGCCCTCTATAAAACCAGCCACCGACAACCCAGTAGGGAAAAACGCCTTGCCTATATAAAAGAGTCGATTGGTTTAGATCTGCGTGATTGGCCAATGGATCAAGTCATAGAAAAAGTGGACATCAATTTAGCAGGACAAAATCTTCGTAGCCTAACCCACAGTCAATTATTGCTAACTTATATTGAGAGGGAAAAACCTACCCTTGCTGAGTTATTAGAACGCCCTGAAGTCATCGGTTCGTCCCATTGGCTCGTGATTGGCACACCAGAAGAGGCTTATCAGGCGATTATTGCTCAAGCACAAGCGCAAGCCATCGACGGCTTCATTGCTATTCCTGGGGGCAACAAGGACTCTATGATGCTGTTTTTTACAGAGGTTATACCAAAATTAGTAAAGAATGGCTGGTTTAGAGAGGATTACCTTGGCAGCACACTAAAGCAGCACCTTAACGAGGCTTAATCTAGCCCATTAAGGTGCTGCTATGGTTTAGCACTCATGGGGTCTATTGCATTCTCACCATGGTAACGGTCGATGAGATTGCCTCTCCATCCTTGGCCCATTCACTGTGATCATTGCCGTTGAGGGTAACTTTTATAAGGTTGTCCCCTAGTGTTAGTGCACTGCTGGGTAAATGGAACCAATTGCTGTAAATGCGAGCGTATTTCACCCCATTCACATAGATATGTGCATGGCCGGCATTTTGCTCGACAGCTTGATTAATTTTAGCGGGTGTGAAGGTGAAGTTGCGCGTCATGATTTGCACGTTATAACCGCCCATTACATCAGGAAACATCAAATGATTCACCGCAGGCGTGGGCAGATTTTCTGCAATTTCTCGTAATGGGTGCTGGTGGAGAGACATGGCATCTAGCTGGCGAGAAGTTTCTAACTTAGCACCAACATTCACATTGTCTTCTACAGGCCACAGCGTCATCAGGGTGACCGCTGTGGCCGCCCCAATGATTAAATAAGCAATTCTTTCTACTAGCATATTCAAAACTTACTGAGGCGGTGGTGGCAAAGCATCACGCAATGCTTGAACTGTAATGCCTAGGGCTTTAGCGACTTTGTCAAAATCAGGTGGCATGGTTTGACCAAGCGCCTCCCTTAGCTGCACTTCGCTAACATTCAGCTGTTCGGCGGCGGCTGAAAAATCAGGCCCCTGACCTCCTGGACCATGGCTACCACGCTTAATGCTGTCTGACACTTCACCGTGATAACAGTTGATCATATAAGGTGCTTCGTCGGCGGTGAGATGATAATGATAAATACCGTCAGGGAACTCTGGTGTTGCTTCAAAGTGCCCGCTGCATTCATCTAGATCATCATTAGTGATAGTCACGCCATTAATGCCCTGATTACCGTAAACAGGGAAGCCATCTTCAAGTACCCCAATCATCACCGAATGCTCACCTTCCACATCAAGGGAGTCGGTTATACAAAGAGGAATACCGTGGTAATGATAATTCGTGCCATTAACTAGGGTATGACCATTACATTCATCTACAAAAGGCACATGGTCATGAACAACGTTATCATCCAGCGCTGTAACCGACCTTTCCATATCTTCATAGTCATTGAAGATTTGTGCCCCAGTAATCGCAACACCAATACGGCCTAAGGAAGTATCTGTCGTGTCGGTTACGTAAGAGGGTTGGGTCGTAATCGTGGCATCAATCGGGGTTTCTTTAAAATATTCCGCTGATTTAACAACCGTGAACTCATCGGCAGCATTATCCGAAAATGGCATGGACATCACATCATTAGGAATAAGGTACTTCTCAGCAAACCCGTGGCTAGGAATACCGTTCGACTGAAAACGAAAACTGTTGTCGTCTTGATTAATGGTGATTTCTACATTCTCTGCCCAATTTGCTTGTTGCACCGCCTGACTCGTATCCACCTGGCTAGATAGAGATTTAAACTCTACCGCAGAGACAGCAACCACGACGGACAGAGCCGTCACACTAAAAAGTAACTTATTTTTCATTAAGAATAATTCCAAGAAAGAGGTTTAAAACAATAAGAAAAAGTATAACCTGCTACCCTAGTTTTCTACATAACTACCAGTGTAAACCTGTGTAAAGCTCTGCCTTTGCGCACCTTATATCCCTCAAAAAGTAATATTAGCTCTAGGACACTGTCGCAATCATTCAATCTATTATTTTCGATTTAATTACACTAAAATCAATTAGGTGGATTCAACAGTCGTTTCAATTTAGATACATGGATAGCTCTATATTGATATTTAAATGAGACTCGATTATGAAAAAGCCCCTATTCAATAAAGAGCAATCTAAAGATTTAACGCCTTTTTTTGCTGACGCAGACGATATCAATATTATCCATTCACTCTTTGATGCTCTGGTCAATCGGGACTGTTTTCAGCAGTTCTTAAGCCGACTAATCGAGATAAATAACGCCTGCGCTGCAGAACTGGTCGTCATAAAGAAACATCCATTGCAGATTGAACAGCTTTGGTATGCGGGTTTACCTGAAGACTTCATGCAGTGGTATTTGCAAAACAACATGATCGAACAAGATTTAGTCAGTCGTTATGCTACCTACCAAACACCTGGGCTTTTTCACTCCGCTCTTTCCATCATGGATAAGCTAGACATCACGGAAGACTATCAACGCTGGCAAGAAGACCAAAATATGCTTGATAGCGCATGGCTAGTGGTAGCCTCTTCAGACTCTCACAGCACTCTCTTAGTCATGCAACGTACAGTTCAACAGGGTGAATTTAAACCTCATGAATTGGTGAGGTTAAACTACTTAGTGCCATTCGTTAGACAGGCCGTACATCTCTATCAACAAGTCGACTACCAAGAGATTGTTAATAACACATTGGTTAATGTGGTGAATGCTATCCCGCAAGCCACACTGATACTTAATGAAATGGCGTTAATTGTTCACGCAAACGAGGCGGCTCAAGAAACCCTAAGCGCAGAACCTTTGATCTCAATACAAGATCAACACTTAGCCTTTAAAAAACCGGAGATTCAAGAGCAGTTCCTGCAAAGTATGATTCAAGTTGTACGAGCGAGCATGGGGCAAAGCATCTACGATTCTGATGCGCTGTTCATACATCGTCACAACAAATCCCCAATTGTGATGTTAATTCGGCCAATTAAAGAAGCTGACCTTCTTAAAGGAGGAGCCTTGATTACCCTGCTTGAAGCAGGAAGCCGTACCTTTCCAAATGCATTAGGCATCGGAAAATACTTCTCCCTCACCACCTCAGAAGCAGAACTTTGTGCAGACTTAATCCTTGGCCTATCCTTGTCCGAAATCGCCAGCAAACAAAACAAAGCAGAATCGACCCTACGTTCTTATTTGAAAAGCATCTTTTTAAAAACAAATTTTAAGCGCCAAAGTGCATTAGTAAGTGGTATTTTAAGTGCCCTCTTATATTAAGACGGTACGGTAATAATAGGTATTTAATCCTCCCTCCTGAAAGTCTCATAATCAAGCTATTACCGCTTGTTTCACCACAAAATCTTAATTAACCATCCTGCTCAATCTATAAGATAGCCAACCAAGCTTGACGTATGTCCTACACACATGTTGTAGACTCAGTTTGGTCATCAATACTTATGATCACTTAAGGAGAGTGAAATGAATTGCTGTAATAAGCCACCTAAGGGCGGCACTACGAACCTCTCCCTTTTTATAAAAATGGTACTGGTCATGCTGGTCGTTATTCTGACCCTTGCCTATCTGTTTGGATAAATTTTCCTGACCCATAAAGCTGATTTCAACTTTATAGAGGAGTACAAGATGTTAACCACAGAAATCGCCAGATTAGTGGGTGTCACCCCGGAGACGGTGCGTTTTTACACGCGCAAGAAACTGCTCCAAGCCAGCAAGAATCCCACTAATGGCTATAAAGAATATGATCAAAGCGCGGTTGAGCGCTTACGCTTTATCAACCATGCCCGCAGCATTGGTTTTAGCCTAAAGCAAATTACCGACATTATTGAGCAGTCGGAACAAGGCACTTCTCCCTGCCCAAAGGTCAGAAGCTTGTTGCAAGAACAGATCCAGCAGACGAAGCAAAAAATTGCCCAATACCAGCAACATTTAGCCCTAATGGAAGCAACTTACCAAAGCTGGCAAGGTCAGCCAGATACCATTCCTGACGGAAAAGCCATCTGCTGTTTGATTGAAGAATGGTCTGATAAACACCCAAGGGTAATGATAAAGGAGGTGGATGATGAGCAAGTCTAACTATTCTCTAGCGCTTGCTGGCGTGCGCTGTCAAAACTGTGTTAATAAGCTCACCGCAGCCCTGAAAGCCAGTGACGAGAATATTGAGCTCAATATTAATGCAGAGAAAACCCTGCTTACACTCACTACCGACTTAGGTATTGACGAGGCCATTGCCATCGTTGAGTCCTGCGGCTATCAGGCAAGCCTTGTTGTGCCCTCAGAGCAGCCAGCGCAACAGGACAATGCTGATCAAATAATCGATAGCAACCAATCACGGCCTAGCAACACCAGCTCAAACATCAAGCTTGCGTTATTGAATGTCACTTGTGCAGGCTGTGTTAACACTATAGAAAAAGCCCTAACAAAGCTTTCCGGTGTAGATGAGGTAAGCATCAATTTTGCCGCTCGCACCGCCTCGGTGGATACGCAATTACCAGCCAGCCAACTCATTCAAGCCATTCAAGCGGTGGGTTATGATGGTCACGAAATTATCGATGAAGCGGCAGAAGCCAGCCAAAAAGACAGCCGCGAAGCCGCTCTTTACCAACAAAAGCTTAAACACAGTGTGATGGGCTTAGGGGTCGGTGTACCGCTGATGCTTTACGGGCTTTTAGGCGGCCCCATGTCTGTAGACTCCAGTTTGCAGCAAGGTATTTGGTTCCTAGTGGGGATCATTACCTTTATGATTCTGTGGCTATCGGGCCAACACTTTTATCGTGGTGCTTGGAAAGCATTTGTCCACCGTAGTGCCAACATGGACTCCCTAATCGCCCTAGGCACAGGTACCGCCTGGCTGTATTCCATGGTCGTGGTTTTGGCATCTAGCCATTTACCCGCTGAAGCCAGACACCTGTATTTTGAAGCGACCGCGATGATCCTTGGCCTCATTAATTTAGGGCAAGCCTTTGAGTTAAAAGCCCGAGGACGTACCTCAGACGCCATCAAACGTCTGCTTAACCTGAAAGTAAAAACAGCCACAGTGATACGTGAGGGTAAAGAACGAATTCTGCCCGTAGAGCAGGTCATGCTGGGTGACCAGATTCGCGTTAAAGCCGGTGAAAAAATCCCGTTGGATGGTGAAATTATGAGTGGTCATACCAGTGTGGATGAAGCCATGTTAAGTGGTGAGCCTATCCCTGTGGAGAAACAAGCGGGCAGTAGGGTTTCTGCAGGCAGCATTAATGGCCAAGGTAGCTTTATCTTTGAAGCGCAAAAAGTTGGCAATGACACCCTGCTCTCACAAATCATTGCCATGGTATCCAGAGCGCAAAACTCTAAGCCGCCCATTAGCCACCTTGCCGATCGTGTGTCAGCAATCTTCGTCCCAAGCGTGATGATTATAGCCATTATCACGGCCCTCGCTTGGCACAACTTAGGGCCACAACCCACCTTGGTGTATATGCTGATTGCCGCGACCTCCGTATTGATCATCGCCTGCCCTTGCGCCCTAGGTTTAGCAACCCCTATTTCCACCATGATAGGCGTGGGTAAAGCAGCAGAATTTGGCGGCTTAATACGCAATGGTGAAGCCCTGCAAAAGGCCAGCGAGCTTGATGTCATCTTGCTCGATAAAACGGGCACCATTACCCAAGGCAAGCCACAGGTCAGCCATTTTCAGGCTCTGGGTGATGAAGCACTCATCTTGCCCCTCGTCAAGAGCCTAGAACAAGGAGCTAATCACCCCCTTGCCAATGCCTTGATAGCCTATGTACAAGATACAGCAAGCAACAGTTCCCCCGTGGAACTGAGTGGTTTTGAATCTCATACTGGCTTAGGCGTATCCGCCTTTTACCAACAGCAAAAGCTGCTGTTAGGTAACGACAAAATGATGCGTCAATTTGATATCGACATCTCTGCAATTGAGACTCAGGCGCAAAGCTGGCAAGCACAAGCCAATACTTTGGTGTATTTCGCCATGGACCAAAAGCTGCAAGCCATATTCGCTATTAATGACCCCATTCGCGATGATTCGCTTGAGGCCATCAGCCGCTTTAAACGCCGTGGTATTCGTGTCGTCATGTTGACCGGGGATAACCCTCAAACGGCCGCCGCTGTCGCTAAAAACGCGAATATAGAAGAGTATTACGCTGAACTAATGCCTGCCGACAAACTCAACTGGCTCAGCCATTTTCAGCAACAACAACTAAAAGTAGCCATGGTAGGAGACGGCATAAACGATGCTCCGGCTTTAGCTCAAGCCGATGTGGGCTTTGCGATTGGCAGCGGAACAGATGTTGCCATTGAGAGTGCCGATATTACTTTGATGAGAAGCTCTTTGCATGGGGTGTCAGACATTATTGATATCAGCCATGCGACGATTAAAAACATTCGCCAAAATCTCTGGGGCGCCTTTGTTTATAATGCCCTCGGTATACCGATTGCGGCAGGGATGTTATTTCCAATCACAGGTTGGTTATTAAGCCCCATTATTGCAGGTGTTGCCATGTCACTTTCCTCCATCACTGTAGTAAGCAACGCAAACCGCTTACGGCTTTATCAACCCGCTAACCCACAAGCTAGGGTTAAGGAGTAAATTATGTGGATCAATATTTTTGGTGTGCTGTTAATTGTGGCGATTATCTGGTGGTTTTGGGGGAAATAAATCACTTTACCTAATATTTGAGTGCTAGATTTAAGACAATCTAGCACTCAAATTTAGCGACATACCATCACTCGTTTTCACTTAGCAGCGACGATATCTTGGTTAAAGACTGCCAAGATTGTTGAAACGCGTCTTCTAAGCTAATGTCGGAACCCAGCCATAATTCCACCCCAGACCAGCCGCTAGACAGTAAAACATCCGCAAGTATATTTAGCGTTAACGGGGAATGTTCTGGGTATTTCCCTGCCAAGACACTACTCAATTGGTCTCGCATCTTGCCCATTCTCAACAGCCTAATTTGGCTGAGTCGCGGATGATCTTGCATCACTTCTTGAGCCACTAACAGCTCATGTCGATGGGGTTCTAACGCTAACGTATTGGCCAGCATAAGTTGACGAATACTTTCATAAAAGCTCGCTTCATTATTCATAAAGGCTTCGATCTCTTGCTCTGGCATGGACATTTCCGGCCCCATCAAAGCAGACTCTTTGTTGGCATAATAATTAAAAAAAGTGCGCGGGCTAATACCAAGATGTTGGCTGATATCAAGAGTGGTCACATTTTCAAACCCCTTCTCATTGATCAAAGCCAATGTGGCTTGTTGGATTTCTTGCGCAGTCTGTAGGCGCCTACGCTCTCTTAGATTTGGCATATTTTGATCATCCTTTTGGGTTTCTATAGAGCAAGTCACCCTCTATTTCTTATTCAATTATGCATCTTTTATGTATGTATTAAGACCATGATTTACATAATATTTTTAGTAATAAATGTGCAAACAATTTGCCTTTATTTGACTTTACACTAATTTACCTTGAAAGCAAAGTTTGCGCATTGTGCAATCTTTGATGCTTCCCTATTATTCCCCTACCGTCCGACGTCATGCAGCAAATGCCAGCATCGGACTTTTTCTTCGCTGTCACATCAAGGGTAAATATTAATGAAAAACGACAATCGACACTGGTTTAAACAAAGTCTTCTGGTTATTGCTCTACTTGCTTCCCATGGTGCACAGGCCGACGGTCCACCAGCGGGTGGCCCACCAACCGCGCAATCACGCTCTGTTGGTATTATTGAAGTCGAGCAACAAAGTGTCCCTATCATTGTCGAATTACCAGGCCGCTCTGTGGCCTATGAACAAGCGAATATTAGACCTCGTGTTGAAGGTGTGGTCATCGAGAAACTTTACGAGCCGGGTAAGCTCGTTGAAAAAGGCACACCTTTATTCCAACTAGACGATTCAACGTATCAAGCCAGTGTCGCTACATATGAAGCCTCCGTTGCCGAAGCGGAAGCGGATTTGCCTGTTAAGCAAGCTGCTTATGATAGAGCGAAGAAACTGGAAGGCTCTGGCTACACCTCCGACGATGTGGACTCAGCAAAATCCTCCTTAGCATCGGCTAAAGCCACACTACAAACCGCAGAAGCCGCATTGAAATATGCTCGCACACAACTGAGCTGGACCACCATCACAGCGCCGATCCAAGGCATTGTTGATGTGTCTGATGTATCGCTAGGGGATTTAGTCACAGCGGGGCAAAGCGATAACTTAACCACGGTTACAACCCTAGACCCTATCTATGTCGATATGGTGGCGCCGGTTGCAGAAGTGTTAAAAATGCGCCGAAACATCGAGAAAGGACTGGTCCAAGAAGGCACGAAACTCTCTGCAAGCTTACAACTAAGCAACGGTGAAACTTACCAAGGCACGGGGATGCTTGTGTCTTCTTCCCCTACTGTCTCGACTACCACAGGTGTGGTGACTGCACGTTTTCAGTTCGACAACCCTGATCATGTGATTCTGCCCGGCATGTTTATCCAAGGCACCTTGCAACCTGGTACTCAGCAGGCTTATTTAATTCCGCAAAGAGCTGGAACTCATGGTGCTGATGGCAAGTTGTCAGTATTTGTTGTGAATGATGAAGGCAAGGCCGAAATCGTTAAGCTCGACACTCTTGGGAGCTACAACAACAATTGGATTGTGACATCCGGCTTAACAGCTCACCAACAGCTGATTGTTGATGGTCAGAAAAACCTAGTGGAAGGCAGCGACGTTGACCCTGTGCTGGTGACCATCCAACAAGATGGCACCACTGTTGATGTTGATCCTGCTGATTCTTCAGCCTCAGCACACAGTGCGCAGATGACTCAGCTGGAGAAGTAAACCATGACACAGTTTTTTATCCATCGACCTGTTTTTGCTTGGGTATTAGCAATCACGGTGATGATTATCGGTGCCTTTGGCTTACAAAGTCTGGCCATCTCACAATACCCAGAAGTTGCCCCAACCTCGGTGAACATTAATGCCACTTACTCGGGTGCCTCAGGTGAAATTGTCGCGAACTCAGTTACCTCGGTAATTGAAGACGGCATGACAGACCTTGACGGTTTGCTGTACATGACCTCGACTTCTAGTGAAGGCAGCTCAAGTATATCCCTAACCTTTGACAGTGCGGTTGACCCAGACATTGCACAAGTACAGGTGCAGAATAAGTTACAGCTGGTGGAAGGCTCGTTGCCAACCGCTGTGACCAGCACAGGAATTTCAGTTACCCGCTCTAGCAGCAGTATTTTATTGGTGGGTGGATTAGTCTCCACTGATGGTAAATATACAGATGTTGCCTTGGGTAATTTATTTTCTGACAAGATGCAAAAACAGCTGGAACGCCTTGAAGGGGTGGGTGATGTTAACTTGTTCGGTAGTGAATATGCGATGCGTGTTTGGTTAGACCCAAGCAAGCTGTATCAATATTCCCTAACACCAAGTGATGTGACCGACGCCATCAGTAGCCAAAACACTAACGTCACCGTTGGTTCCTTGGGTGCGACGCCAAGTGTTGAAGGTCAGCAGACTAAGATTTTGCTAAAAACACGTTCACAACTGACGTCTGTCAGCGATTTTGAAAACATTGTATTGATGACGAACGATGATGGTTCGTCGGTATTTTTAAGCGATGTTGCCAGAATTGAGCTTGATAACGATGACTACGATGTTACCTCCATTTACAACAACTACAACGCGGTGGGCTTTGGCGTAAACTTGTCTACCGGTGCGAACGCGGTAGAAACTTCAGAGCGCGTTCACAGTACCATTTCTCAGTTGTCTGAAGGTCTTCCTCAAGGCATAGAAGTTGTTTATTCCTACGACACAACGCCTTTCATTGAAAAATCCATTACGCAAATTTTCCATACCTTGATCGAAGCCATTGCTTTGGTATTTATCGTTATCTTGGTATTTTTGCAAAGCTGGCGAGCCACCTTGATTCCTACAATCGTGGTGCCAATTGTATTATTGGGAACCTTTGCCATTCTGGAAGCAGCGGGTCTAACTCTTAATACTCTCACCATGTTCGCGCTAGTACTGGCCATCGGTTTGTTGGTGGATGACGCCATCGTCGTGGTCGAAAACGTTGAGCGTATCATGGAAGAAGAAAACCTCAGCGCCTTGGCGGCCACCGAAAAAAGTATGAAAGAAATTTCCTCTGCTTTGGTGGGCATAGTGATAGTACTGTCATCGGTATTCTTACCTATGGCCTTTATGAGCGGCTCCACGGGGATTATTTATCGCCAGTTCTCGGTGACCATTATTTCCGCCATGGTGTTGTCTCTGTTCGTGGCGCTTATCTTAACCCCGGCCATGTGTGCCACCTTGCTCAAACCGTCCCATGGTAAGCCTAAAAACGTTGCAGCGCGTACCTTCAACAAGGCGTTTGACCGTTTAAACCTGAACTACTCTGGTAGCGTTGCACGCTTCTTGAAAAGCCCCTTCCGAATGCTGCTATCCGTTGCACTGATTGGTATTGCCTGTAACTACTTATACCAGCAGTTGCCTTCTAGCTTTGTCCCAACAGAAGACCAAAGTATTCTGATGGCCACCGTGTCTTTGCCAGAAAATGCCACTCGCGCACAAACAACTAAGACTGCGACCGCCCTCAAAGATTACCTATTGAATGAACAAGGTGATTACGTTGAAGGTGTGTTCTCGCCTATTGGTTACAGCTTTGATGGTAGTGGTCAGAACAAAGCCATGGCGTTTGTTAAGCTAAAAGATATTTCCGAGCGTCCTAATAAATCGGCTGCACAAATTGCTGCTGAGGCCAACGGACACTTTGGTAGCGGTCGTTATGGACAGGTTCTGTTCTTGCAACCTCCGGCTATCCAAGGTCTGGGAACGTCTAATGGTTTCCAAATGTACCTGATTGACCGTGGTAACAATGGTATTGAAGCCTTACAGCAACAAGCTCAAAAGCTAGCGGCTGACGCCCAGCAGTCGGGGCTAGTGACTGCCGTACGAGGCTTTGATGCCAACACAGCCACTCAGCTGACCATGGACATCAACGCTCAGCAAGCCCAAGCATTTGGCCTAAGTCTGTCTGATATTAATGACAACTTGTCGATCATTTTTGGTGGCGAATACGTCAACGATTTCGTTCTAGATGGCAAGCTTCGTAACGTTCGAGTCAAGGGCGACCAAGAACACCGCATGCAGCCGGTTGATATTAACGATTGGTACATGCGCAACAGTGACAACGAAATGGTGCCAATGGCCGCTTTCAGCCAACAAGTTTGGGGGGAAACCATCACCACGCTTTATCACCATAACGGTGAAATAGCGATTTCTTTAGAAGGTTCTGCCGCACCCGGTGCGACCTCTGGGGAAGCTATGGATGAAATGGCCCGCTTGGTAGACGCACTTGGTCCTGATTACGATTACGCTTGGGCAGGACTGTCTTACCAAGAGCAAATTGCCGGTGACCAAGAACTCATCTTGTACCTACTCTCTGCAATTGTGGTATTCCTTGCCCTTGCGGCGCTTTATGAAAGCTGGTCAGTACCTTTGGCTGTGATTCTGGCAGTGCCAATTAGTGTTCTTGGTGCGCTATTAGCCACTTGGATCTTTGGTCAGTCCAATGATGTTTACTTCAAAGTCGGTATGTTGACCACCATAGGTCTAGCGGCCCGTAACGCGATTCTGATCATTGAATTTGCTGAAAGCATGCGACAGCAAGGCACAGACATTGTGGAAGCCATTATTACCGCTGCCAAAATGCGTCTACGCCCTATCCTGATGACCACATTCGCCTTTGCTTTTGGTGTTTTACCTTTAGCAACCGCCGATGGCACTGGGGCTAACGCACAGAACTCCATTGGTACTGGCATGCTTGGTGGAATCGTGTTCTCAGCAATTTTCGGCATCCTGATGGTGCCCGTCTTATACCTCGCCATTATGAAGATTGTTGATATGGTGAAAAGTATCGGCAAGAAGGAAACAGTAAAATGATGAATTTATTAAAAATAGCGCCCTTCATATTGTTAACCGGTTGTGCCGCGGTGGGTCCTGATTGGGAAGCGCCAACAACAGAGTTGGAAAGCACTTTCGTGAGCGGTGAAAGTAGCAGTATTAACGATGTGGCTTACCAAGCTTGGTGGCGAGAGTTTAATGACCCAACCCTAACCGCTTTAGTGGAAAAGGGTTTTGAGCAAAACCTGAGCATTTTGCAAGCGAAAGAACGTATCCGTGAAGCCAATGCCCTATTGCGTGAAACAGGTATTAACTCTGCTCTAGATGGTTCTTTGTCCTATGACAGATTACGTTCTGGTGGGCAAAACGTGTCAACCTCAACCAGTTCCAGCGCGAGTTTAGATGCTGAATTTGTTATCGACTTATTTGGTGGTATTCGCCGCGAGCAAGAGGCGGCTCAAGCCTATTTGGCCGCTGCTCAGGCTGATATCGGCACAGAGCGTTTAGCTTGGTTAGCAGAGTTGATTGAAATGTATGCGGATGCCCGCTACTACCAAAAAGCCGCTGAGCTTACTGAATCCACCATCACAACTCGCCAAGACACCCTAGCCATTACCCAAAGGCAATTGGATAACGGCTTGTCTACCCATTATGAGTTGGCCGAAATAAAAGCCGCGTTACAAACTGCTCAAGCGGACCTACCGGGTTATCAAGCTCAGTATCAAGCAGCGGTCTTTGCCTTAGCAACCTTGATGGATGAACCGGCTAAACAGATTTTGGAAACCATGGAATCCAGCGCGGATCAGCTAACCCTGCCCACAACTATTGCTACAGGCATTCCAGCAGACTTGCTGCGTAACCGTCCTGACATTCGTTATTACGAAGCTATTTTGCACCAACAAGTGGCAAAAATAGGGGCAGAAGAAGCGGACCTCTACCCTTCTATCAGCTTAACGGGCTCGGTTTCTCATGCCAATTCTGCCGATAGCTGGAGCTTTGGCCCCTCTATTTCGCTAGGTTTGTTTAATCGCGGCTTACTCAAAGCACAACGTGATGCACAGATTTCTGCCGCTAATCAGGCTGAGATTGACTGGCGTTCCAGTGTGCAAGATGCGGTAGAAGATGTGCATGTTGCCCAATCCAACTTCACTCTGTACCTGCAACAATCTGAGTTGTTAAAGCAAGCAGCAGAGTCCTACAGTACCGCGCTTGAGCTTGGACATAATAATTTCAAGAATGGCGCCATGACCTTGCTTGACTTGTTGGATACCGTCCGCTCCGAAGCCAGCACGCAAATCAGTGCAGCTTCCGCTCGCAATACTACCCTGCAAGAATGGGCTGCCTTGCAAATAGCCATCGGTGCTGGGGCTGGATTTGCAGATATAGAACAAAACAGTGAAGAAACGAAGGTAGAAACGGTCGCTCAACCTTAAGTACAACAGACTTAGTAAGCTACCCAAAAACGGAAAAGCGTTCACCGCGCTTTTCCGTTTTTTAGTCTGCTTAGGCTAGTTATTCACTGGATCTGCCCTCAAGACGGGCCGACAGCCTAGTTAACAAAATCGCTACCAAGACAATAACTGCTCCTATCCATGAGGTATCCATTAGTGTCATGCTCTCTACCACCACACCGCCGACGATAGAACCTATGGCGATTCCCACATTAAAGGCAGCTATGTTTAAGCCTGATGCAACATCCACCGCATTTGGCGTATATTTTTCAGCCAGCTGGACCACGTAAACTTGCAGACCTGGCACATTACCAAAGGCAAACGCCCCCCATATCAATACCGTTATGACAGCAGCAAGCGGTTGTGCTGCGGTGAATGTAAAGGCCAACAACACCAATGCTAATGCACTAAAAATAATCTGTAGTGCTTTAACTGGCCCCATACGATCGGCCATTTTACCGCCGAAAATATTGCCTATGGCTACAGACAGACCATATACCAACATAATTAAGCCAATAGCACTGGGCGCAAAGCCACTCACTTGCTCAAGTATTGGTGCTAAATAGGTAAAGGCGACGAAGGTGCCACCATAACCAACAGCGGTCATGGCATACACTAGCAACAACCTTGGCTGAGTAAGCACAGTGAGTTGTTCAGTAAATGTCGCTGGTGTTGCTTGTTTTAAATTCTTCGGAATCAGCACGGCACTGCCCAACGAGGCAATCACGCCTAATATCGCCACCACTAAAAAGGTCGTATGCCAGCCAAACCATTGACCGATATAAGTACCAAGCGGCACACCAGTTACCAAGGCTACTGTTAAGCCGGTGAACATAATAGCAATGGCACTGGCTGCTTTTTCTTTTGGTACTAGGCCCGTGGCAATGGTTGAGCCTATGGAGAAAAAGACCCCATGCGCTAAGCCGGTAAGAATACGTGCCATCACCAAAGTGTTGTAGCCCGGCGCCTGCCAAGCCAGCAAGTTGCCAACTACGAATAGCAACATGACACTTAATAGCAATGATTTCCGATTCCAGCGCCCAGTTAAAGCCGTCAACACTGGTGCGCCAATGGCCACACCGAGGGCATATAAACTCACCAGTAACCCTGCTGAGGGTAAGCTAACGTTTAGATCTTCTGCCATAGTGGGTATGAGCCCAACAATGACGAATTCTGTGGTTCCAATCGCAAAGGCGCTCAGCGTCAATGCAAGCAATGCTAAAGGCATAATACAAGTCTCTCTGTTAAGTTTTGATCGCGCCATTATGCCCATCATGTTTATTGTCAAAAACAGCACATATTACAAATAATATTTGTCATATCCGCAATAAAAGACAAAAATTACGCCTTCACTCAAATAGCTGTTGAGGTACTAGTATGCTCACCCGATCGGATGATTTAGAGATCTTGCTGACTGTCGTCAATAGTGGCGGTTTTTCAGCCGCTGCTGAACTATTAGATATCCAAGTAGCCCGTGTTTCGCGAGCCGTGAGCAAGATAGAGAAGCAATTGGGCGTTACCATACTTAACCGCACCACTCGGCGCATTGAACTTACCGAAGAAGGCCGCCTATTTCTTGACGCTATTCGTCAGGGTATTCATCAGATCAACAAGGCTGAAGAGGATATTATCTCTCAAGGGGAACTGCCCCAAGGTCGTTTACGAGTGGATGCCGCCAGCCCCTTTGTGTTTCACCAAATCGTGCCTCTAGTACAAGCTTTCCAACAACACTACCCGCATATTCAGTTGGAGCTTACCTCCAATGAAGGTATTGTTGACCTCATTGAGAAGCGTACTGACTTAGCCATTCGCATTGGCCAGTTACCTGACTCAACTCTTCACGCGACGCCTTTGGGGATGAGTAGTTTACACCTAGTGGCTTCACCGAATTATTTAGCGACGCGCGGCGTCCCCAAGCACACCAGTGATCTACAGGAGCACAGTATTATCGGCTTTACTGGCCCAAAAATCCTCAATGAATGGCCTTTAAAAGGCTTCACCATGCAGCCAGCGAATCTAACCTCCAGCAATGGGGAAACGGTTCGACAATTAGCTTTGGCTGACAATGGCATTGCTTGCTTGTCTGGATTTATGGTCAATGACGACATTACCCAAGGTAACCTCATCTCTATTTTGGCTAATGAAAAAATCCCTCACCCTAAAAGAGAGCAAATTAATGCGGTCTATTATCGGTCTTCCAGCGTAGCCAAACGCATCTCCGCTTTCATTGAATTTATAAAGCCAAGGTTAACACTTTAAAAATGTTGCTTATTACTCTGCTATCTACACCTTCAAGTTTTAATAAGACACAAAAAAGCCCCAATAATGATCCATCACTATTGGGGCCATAAATGCTATTTAGAGCTAGCGATTAAGCATGAACTTCTTTCGCTTCTACTGTAGAAACATCCGCTTGCTCAGCTTTCTCAACAGCCTCATCGACTTGGTCTGCTTTCACTTCTTCAGGAATCGCAAGGTTAAGTACAATGGCGATACTTGCTGCTGGTAATAGACCCGTAGCCAACAAAGACTTAACAACTGGGTGGGCGTGTTGCAAAGCGCTTGGCTCAAGCATAAGGCCTAAACCAACGGAGACAGACAGCGCAAAAATCAGCATATTGCGCGAGGTCCAATCCACATCTGCCAACATTTTCACGCCTGAAGACACCACCATACCAAACATAACGATGACACCACCGCCTAATACAGTAATTGGGATACTGGCGATGACTGCACCGATTTTGGGAATTAGGCCACAAATAATCAGGAAGATGCCACCAAAGGTGACAACATGACGGCTCATGACTTTCGTCATGGCGATCAGACCAACGTTTTGTGAGAAGGAAGTATTAGGTAATGCTCCGAAGAAAGAAGAAAAAGCAGTACCCAAACCATCCGCAAAGGTAGCGCCTTTAATCTCAACATCTGTTGCCTCACGGTCAGCCCCCCCCTTGGTAATACCAGACACATCACCAACGGTTTCAATGGCTGAAATTAAAGACATGAGAGTCACACCTATAATGGCGGTCATAGTGAACTCAATACCAAATGGCAGGATCTTAGGAAGCTCAAAATAGCCCGCACGAGCCACATTGCCAAAGCTTACTTGCCCAAACATATAAGCAACCACGTAACCTACGATAAGGCCAATTAACACTGAAGATACAGACAGCATGCCTTTACAGAAGAACTTAAAGCCTAAGGTCGTCGCAATAACAACGCCAGCAATTAGCCAGTTCTCTAGGCTACCAAAAGCAGGAGTATTCATGGCTGGAACACCACCAGCGGCATACTGAACACCCACTCTTAATAGAGAAAGGCCTATCATCAATACGATAAGGCCAGTCACTAAAGGAGGTAATGCGAAGCGTAAACGTCCGACAAATGGCGCGATGGCGGCTTGTACCAAACCACCCACCAAAACCCCGCCAGTGACTACCGCCATGGCGGCGACACCTTGGCCAGCAACCAATGGTATAAGAATAGGAATGAATGCAAAACTGGTGCCTTGAACAATAGGAAGACGAGAGCCCACAGGGCCTATGCCGATGGTTTGTAGCAAGGTCGTGATACCTGCTAAAAACATACACATCTGCATCATGTAAACCATATTACCGAAGTCTGGAGAGTTCGAACCAAAACCAAAACCCGCGGCACCACAAATAATAATCGCAGGGGTTACGTTGGCAATGAACATGGCTAAAACATGCTGAATCCCTAACGGAACCGCAAAGCCTATCGGTGGTGTGTAATTTGGGTCGCGTAATTGTTCTGGTGTACCCAACAAAGAATTTGTTTGAGAGCTACTCTCTTTAGGCATAGTTCTGCACTCCATTGATAATTTTGACTACACATGAAGAAAAGCAAGATCCATACCCATTTTCAGACACCACTAAAAGTAATGTATATTTGATTCTCTCGATAATTATGCATAACTATGGCATGGGCCTGATAAAGTCACTCCCTACTATCTCACTTTCCCATTGTCGAATAATATCTCTTGGCCGCGTTACACCATAATTCGCCTGCGTATTGCCTGTTCGATAAGCCCATAGCTGATTACCAAAGTCGTAATGCCACCACTCACTGGGCAAATTTGTAAAACCAGCCTCTGTCATTGCATGAAACAGAATCCGTCGATTACGCTGAGCTTCTGTATTTTCCCAACGAGAAGCCTCAAGTGCATCTGTCCAAGAATCTTGACTTGCTTCGTCAAAATGCGTTCCCATGTCGATAAAGCGACCAATATTGTCACACAAGGTCACATCTATTGAACCGCCAGTGAGATGTGGGCTAGGCGACTTGACATCGGTACTAGGGGGAGACACTAAGCGCTTTGCCTTCTCATGCAAATATTCTTCTGGGCACTCAGGGTACGACTTTTTAAGAATATTAATCAAAGTATCAAACAAGTACTGCTGTACGGAGAATGGCCGCCAGCCATCTAACACTACTAGCCTTGTCCTCTTTGGCAATAAACTTACTACTTCATGAAGCTTTTCAAATACTGTTTCCCGGACAAAACATTCAGGAATTGCATTGGCTATACCCATTTTTGCATAAAAAGGATATGTAACAATTTTGCCCGAAGTGCTTAGCGGTATTAATGCCTCACCATTATCCTCAATTGTGATTTTCCTATAGTCATTCCATGAAAAATCACAGGTTTCAGGAATCTTTTTTTGCTCTTGATTACGACACATATCAATTAAACACACTCGGCAGGTATAGGGTTAAGCTAGGAAAGCAGATAACAAATAGCTGAGCTACAATCGCCACTAAAACAAAGGGCCAAATACTCTTGAACATTTCTGTAATTTCAATTTTACTCACAGCCGCAGCGACAAATACACATGCCCCCATTGGTGGAGTAATCAAAGCTATCGTTATGTTTATCGTAATAACCACCCCTAAATGTACAGGGTCTACTCCCGAAGCAATGGCGACAGGAAAGAATACAGGTGTCAGTAACATTAATGCCGATACCTCTTCCATTAACATACCAATGAAAAAAGTAATGAGGCTTAATATAAGCAAAACAACCATGGGATTCTGACTATAAGGTTCTAGGTATGCAGCGAGTTCCGTCGGCAGCTGTGCATATGCAAGCAACCAACTCACGATAGATGAGGCTGCAATGATCACAAAAATTGTACCTGTCAAAATCGCCGTATCAACCAAGGCAAGGCACAGTTTAGAAAACGATAAACTTCGATTTAACACCCCTAGTATTAACGCATACGCCACAATTAAAGCACCGGATTCAGTAGGTGTTACGAAACCAAAAACAATACTAGAAACGATGATAAAAGGCGCAATTAATGCTGGAGCAGAATACCAGAAGGCCAGCAAGACCCCTTTAAGACTCGCTTTTTCATTTTGACTTTGGATACCAACTTTTCTTGCGTAAATATAATTCATGATCAAAAAGGCGCCGCCAAGCAATAACCCCGGAAAGACACCAGCAAGAAATAAGTCCCCAACGGATGTATTAGTAAGTGACGCATAAAGAATCATAAAGATACTTGGAGGGATAATTGGCCCTATCAATGAACTTGCAGCAGTTAACCCCGCTGCATAGCTCGTAGAATAGCCCTCTTTTTTCATTGCTGGCACCAATAACGACCCTAGAGCCGAAGTATCCGCCACGGCTGAGCCGTTTACGCCAGCAAAAAACACACTCGACACGACATTCACATACCCCAATCCCCCTCTTAGATGACCTACCAGAGAGTTTGCCAACTTGATTAACTGTGATGTTAACCCTGATGAGTTCATAAGGTTGCCGGCAAAAATAAAGAGTGGGATTGCCATGAGTGCAAATGAATTAATACCTGAAAAAAACTGCTGCGGTATCATTCGGAAAGCCAATGAAAAATCGACAAAATAAAAGCCAACGATAGAGGCTAGTATTAGGCAAATAAAGAGCGGTATCCCTAATAAAATATTAACTAGAAAAGTTATAACAATTGCAATTAGCATGACGCCGCGCCTTGTTTAGATTGAGGAAAGGGCCCCTGCAATAAGACCATGAAAAATAGCGCTCCGAAGCCAATAGGGACCGAAAGCATTGGAATTGTTTTGCTGATACCAAGACTCATGCTTGAAAATTTACTTAAGGACAAAGCATATTGCGTACTAATGTAAGTAAAAAAGAGGGCCACAGCTAAAACGATGAACCACTGGTATAAACGAATAAGGCGTTTTATCGAGACATTTACAGCCGACTCTATAAATGCAACTTTCATGTGTTTTGATTCAACATAGGCACATGACATGGCGAGCATCACACTGGCAATAATGCCATATCGTGAAAGCTCGTCTGACCAAATGGGAGAATGGTTCAAAATATAACGGGTAAATACACTGTATAAAATCAGCAATACGTTAAGTGCTAAGATAGACACGGATGTCAGTAAAAATAAACGGTACAACGTTGTTCGGATAAAAGTTAGATTCATGCAAGCCTCATAACGGCGCCCTAAGGCGCCGTGATAATAATGTTATTATTGATTAAACCCTGCATCTTTTAATGCTAAATCTACCCACTTCTGATCAATTCCTTCTTCTTCTAACCACTTAAAGAAAGATGGTTGACCAAGTTTACGAAACTCTTCTAGCTCTTCAGCAGTCGGGCGATACACCTCCATACCTTTTTCTTCTAGATACAAAATCCGTGTTTCTACTTGGTTCTGTACAGCTTTACGATTAATTTCGTTCGCTTCTTTTACCGCTTCCAACAAGGCTGTTTTATCATCCTCACTTAAACTATTTAACAACTCATCATTACCAACCAAAAACTGATCCGAGTATTGGATATTCGCTAGAGTCATGTATTTTTGAACTTCAAACAGGCTGCCCAGAATAATGTACATAGGCGGGTTCATTTGACCATCCGCCACACCAGTTTTTAACGCTAAGTAAACTTCCGTCCAAGGAATAGGCGTGCCTGATGCACCGAAAGCGTTATACAAAGCAACCTGACTCTTATCCATCGCTCTATAACGTAACCCTTGAAAGTCTTTAGGAGATTTAATTGGATGCTTATTATTGGTAAATGCTAGGAAGCCACCTTCTTCCACCACCGCCATAAGATGACCGCCGGTTCGCTGATAGAATTCATTTTGAATCGCTTTCCAGTATTCGCCTTCGTCAAAGAATTCACGTGCATGATCAAAGTCACTAAATAAGAAAGGGATCGCACTCACAAAAATTTCAGGCATCAAAGGAGAAACACCACCAAATGAGGCAATATTTAAGCTAGGTGTATTTAGAACTTGCTCCATACGCTCTTCTTCTTCACCCAACATACTATTTGGGTATAGTTTTAAAGTAATCTCTCCATCTGTCTTTTCTGCAACTAGCTTTTTAAGATTGTTTGCAAATAGATGTACTGCATTTTTATCTTCATCCGCAGCGCCGTTATAACTTAAGTTAATTGTTTGCGCTTGTGCAGAAAATGACATTCCTGTAATTGCTACACCTAGGGCCATTGCCTTAATCAAACGTGTTTTCGTTAGTAATTTGCTCATTGCTTTCATCATTAAATTCCTTAGTGGCTTTAAAGTAATAAACTCTCTAAACATTTGTACTGACCTGCACAATCAACATAGACTTGAGGTGTTGACACCACAAGCCATCAAGCGTTGCAATTTAGTCAACAGCATAGATAAAAATATATTCCTCTAACTCTTAATGAGCCAAAAATGCCATTGTTTCCGATAGATGGTCTAGTAACGCTTGGGAGGCTAAGGTTAGAGGCCTATTCTCAATACTTAATACTCGTACTTTGGCTTGAGCGAAAAGATCACTCTTCATTGGAACAACAACAATGACTCCTTTTTCAATTTCTTCACGCACAGTTAACAAAGGCATAAAAGTAAGGCCTAACCCCGACATCACAAAATTCTTCAGTGCCGCAACAGAGTTCGTTTGAAGACGAGGCGTAAGTTTTAAATGATTAAGCTCTTCCGCCAACGCCACCAATCGACCCATACCTGTTGATTTGTCTAACAACGCCATAGGATGTTCGGCAATTTCATGAAAAGTCACAGGTTCCTTGTGCTTCGTCAAAGGATGATTAGGGGGCGCTATAAGCTGCAAAGGGTGATTTGTTTCTAAGTGACAATACAATTTAGGAGTATTAACAGAGGCATAAGTTAACGCAAAATCAATATGGTCTTCGTGCAGTAACTGAACAGCATCTTGCGCGCCAGCCATTTCTACTGAAAGCTGAATCCCTTTATTTTTTTCCAGAAAGGATTGCAACGAAGAAGAGATCAAATCACCAATAATACCTTCTCCTACAGCGATCCTGACCTCGCCCGTCCTTAGATTAAGTAAGTCATTAATCCTAGATAAGGCAACCCGCTCACTGGCAGACATCTTGCGATAGTAAATTAGTAGTTCTTCTCCTGCTGGGGTAATTGGGTTTCGATTATTGGTTCTGTCCCAAACCGGCAACATAAGATTCTCTTCTAGCTGCGATAACAATCGACTAACAGCAGAAGGGTCAACATTTAACCTTGCAGCAGCTTTTCTGAGCGTTTTATAACGGGCAATAGCATTAAGGTACTCTAACGCCCTTGGTGTTATTTGATGCATAAATAGCCTTTGAATATATATTCACATTGAGAAAAACAACTCTTTTTCCGAGTCAGATTATATTCATTGAAAAATAAAAAGGTTAAGCATGATATTCAACAACAATTTCCCAGCCCTATAAGAGTTCAAAAAACCAGCAGCCTATCTTAACCTATTATTCCAAAGCACAATCTAACAACACGAATGCGTACATTCGGATAAATAAGTGCACCATCACATTAATATCGTATTGGTTGGCTTATTCAGGAAGTCTACAATATTAATTTTGTCCTTTTCCCTTAATTTACTTTAGTTTTAATTCTTAACGTCCAGTTTCAAAGAACCATCTAAAAAGTCAACCTTGAAGTATCTCAGGCTGACTTTTGATGTCTTGAATTTAACTGTTTTTTAGGCACCTTTGGCATCTAAATAGGCTTTCCACCCCCCTAATTGGCTAATGTTTGTGGCATTTTCAATACCATAAGGTTCACAGATAAAGCCTGTGACTTGACTGCTATCCGCAAGAGTTACCTTTCCGATACCAAGAGGTGCGGGAATACCAGCAACAAAGCTGCCAAAGTTTGCACTGGGCATGGTCCAGATTTCCACGTCAATGGCTGTTCCCTGTTCCGCAGAGCTTAGCACTAAAGCAGGACGATATGGAGGGCCTCCTGCCAATTCATACATGTCATAAATGGGGGCAGTCTTGGCTTTAGTTTTCAAGGTCGCTCCACGCTCAAGCAGCTGCCAATTGAGGGGCTGCCCCTCTAAATGGGCACCGCACACTAACACATCGATAAACTGGTTATCTTGCACTGGTGTTTGATTTTTAGGGGTGGCTATAACGCCTAAAGTACCTTTATTTAATGGCATAGCTTGCTGAATCCGATTAGCGATCGACATCAACATGCGATCACTAAAGGTGTTCCCTACTAGAGTCACACCAAACGGCATACCTGCGTCAGTCATAACGGTAGGCACTGCGATAGAAGCCAGATCAATTAAATTCATGAAGTTGGTGTAATAACCCAATTCACTGTTGCGTTTAATCGGCTCTTCTAGCATTTCAGCAATGGTAAAGTGACGACCTGCAGTTGGGGTCAGTAAACAGTCCACTTCTGCCAATTGTGCTAAACAAATTTGTTTCAAATCATTAATGCGGTATTGAGCCTTGAATAAAGCCGTCGCTGGGGGTTGGCCACCAGGCTCTATGATGGCTCTTACCACTGGAAAAATAGCATCTGGATTTTCATCAATAAGTGGTTGGGTTGCCAAATAACGCTCAGAGACCCAAGGCCCTTCGTAAAGTAATTGGGCGATTTCATCAAAGGGTGCATAGTCTATTTCTTGGAATTCAAAACCCTTAGCCTTAAGTTTATCTAAGGTGGCAAGGTAAGCCGCTTGATAGGCCGTATCCCCAAAGAATTTCAATTGCGACTCAGGAATCACACCGACTTTAAGAGGCCCTGTGCGCAAACCATAATGCCTTGCTTGGTTATCAAATGGGTTCACTCGACTATAGCCGTCTTGTGGGTCAAAACCTTCTGCAGCGGCTAGAGCTGTATTGGCATCATCTGTGTTGTAAGCAAAGATAGTCATACAATCTAAGCTTCGACAAGCAGGTAACATGCCGGTAGAAGACAACAAACCTATGCTGGGTTTAACGCCAACTAGATTGTTAAAACAAGCTGGTACACGGCCTGATCCTGCGGTGTCTGTCCCTAGGCTAAAACTTGCTAACCCTAGCGCCACCGCTACCGCAGAGCCTGAACTGGAGCCGCCACTTATGTAGTCATAATTGAATGAATTATGGCAAGCTCCGATCGGTGAACGCGTGCCATTTAAGCCAGTTGCAAACTGGTCTAGGTTGGTTTTCCCAACCGGAATGGCACCAGCATCAATCAATTGTTGCACTACTTTAGCAGACGCTTTTGGCGTATAAGCAAACTCTGCACAGCCCGCTGTAGTTGGAATTCCCGCTAGATCAATATTGTCTTTTATGGCAAATGGAATTCCCCATAAGGGATGGGATTCGAGATCTTTTTGACTCAATTGCTCCAGCCAAACCGCCTGCTCTTCCTCTGTCAGCAGGTGTATCCAAATATTATGCTGTTGATAATGTTTAGCACGTTCACGAATATCCGCCATGACTTGTTGTGGGGTTTTTGAAGCATTTTTATAGGCTTCTCGTAAGACCTCGAAGCCCATATCTATATTTTTGTTAACATCTACATTCATGTTTTGTTCTCCTAATTCTGTACGGCTTATGCGTTGCGTTCTTCTAATACAACAACAGCTTGTCCGGCATTAACACGGCTACCATCGACGAGTAAAAGCTTAGAAACCACACCTGCAGAGGTGGCATATAAAGGAATCTCCATTTTCATCGACTCTAAGATGACTAAGAGTTGCCCTGCCTCTACATGCTCTCCCTCGGTCACTTGAGTTTGCCAAACACTGCCAGACACTGGGCTATCGATCACCACAGCGTCTTCGCTCCAAGTCACCTCGGTAGGTGCCACCTGCGCTTCCTCCATATCAAAATGGAATTGTCCGTTGGCATGCCAGTTTGCTAACTCGTCTTCAAACGCTTTATTTCGGACTTGCTTAAAGGCGTCGATACTGTCGCGGTTGTCTTCAATAAATGCTTGGTACTCCGCAAGAGAAAAGGTGCTTTCTTCAATGCGAATAGGGTAATTATCATGGGGAAAGTCTTTACGTATCTGCGTCAGTTCCTCATGACTCACCCCATAAAAACGGATTTGGTCAAAGAAACGTAGTAGCCAAGGCTTTTCAAAGGCGCTGGTTTGACGATAACGGTTCCACATTTGCAAAGTTCGCCCAACAAACTGATAGCCCCCTGGCCCTTCCATACCGTATACACACAAATAAGAACCACCAATGCCCACGGAGTTTTCTGCCGTCCAAGTACGCGCGGGGTTGTATTTAGTCGTCACCAATCGATGACGTGGATCCACTGGTGTTGCCACAGGCGCCCCCAAATACACATCCCCTAAGCCCATCACCAGATAACTGGCGCTGAACAAGATATCCTTCACATCATTAATGCTCTCTAGGCCATTAATGCGGCGAATAAACTCTAAATTACTGGGGCACCAAGGAGCATTTGAGCGTACCGATTGGCTGTATTTATCTATGGCTTCTTGGCAGGCTTTATCATCCCAAGACAAAGGCAAATACACAGTTCGAGAAGGAACACTTAACTCATCCAGTTGCTCACTCAATGCTTGTTCTGCGGACTCTAAATGATCCAATAAATCCAGATAACTAAGCTGCTGACTGTCGTAATGAATTTGCAGTGAACGTATGCCCGGTGTTAACTCACGCATACCTGCCAATGTGTTGTTTTCTAGCCACTGCATTAAGGCATGAGCCCGAAAACGCAGGCGAATATCGAGTATTTGCTCGCCATATTCCACCAGCATGAAATGATCACCCGCAGCGCGATAAACAATCTGGTCGCCAAAGCGCTCGGCGGGCAATACTTTCAAAATGGGTGAGCCAGCTATGTGCGGCGCTGCACAGGGGGTTAGCTGATGATCAAAAGGGGCTAAGCTTTCTAAACTGTGATTTTGTGCCGCCTCAAGGGCAACTGCATCCTCTAGGGTAACGGGAATAAAATGAACTTTATCGCCCGCCCTTAACTGCCCCAGCTTCCACAAATCAGCTGTGATCACCGTCATAGGGCAAACAAAGCCCCCTAACGATGGACCGTCTGGCCCTAATATCACCGGCATATCACCAGTAAAATCAACGCTACCAAATGCGTAGGCATTATCGTGAATATTAGAGGGGTGTAAGCCAGCCTCACCGCCATCGTTTCTTGCCCACTGTGGTTTGGGGCCTATTAAGCGTACCCCAGTACGGCTTGAGTTGTAGTGAATTTCCCATGGGGTATCGAACAACATTTTAATGTCATCTGGAGTGAAGAAATCAGGGGCGCCATGTGGCCCGTAGATCACCCTTAGCTGATGCTCATTACCAAGCTCGGGCAATAATTGACTAGGTAGTGCTACTTCGGTGGCGTGGTTATTCGCTGCAAGAACATGCAACACATCCCCAGTTTGTAGGGCGCGTCCATTATGGCCACCAAATTGTCCTAAGGTAAATGTAGATTTAGAGCCCAAATAATCAGGGCAATCAAAACCACCAGCAATGGCTAAATAAGCACGCGCACCCTGTTCTTTAATACGCCCTAGGGTTAACGTCTGGCCAGCTTGCACCTTAATAATTTGGTTATTCACTACTGGCTGCCCGTCTAGCTTTGCATCTATCTTGGCACCACATAGAGCGATTTGTGTCGCGAAGCTAAATTTAAGCGTTGGCCCTTGTAAGGTGATCTCCATAGCGGCCACATCAAGAGCATTGTTTAACAGACGGTTCGCCAAACGGAAGTGGTAATTATCAAATGGCCCGGAAGGTGGTACGCCCACGTTCCAATGATGTTGGCGACCGGGAAAATCCTGTAGTGTCGTTTGAGTCCCACCACTAAGAACATCGATACGACGTGGCTGGTAGCTAAACTCATTGAGGTATCGAGTGCTCACCTCACCACGGAGTAAAACTGGATCGGTAACAAGCGTTTTCAAGTAATCTAAGTTGGTTTCTGTGCCATATAAAGAACACTCATCTAAGGTGGTTTTAAGGGCTGCAAACGCGCTCTCACGATTCTCCCCATGCACAATCACTTTAGCTATCATCGGATCAAAATACGGCGACACCTCAATACCCGTTTCTACCCAATGATCAATACGCACCCGACCAGCGCCTGAATTCTGCGGAAAATGAACTTGGCTCAATAACCCTGGGAAAGGCTGGAAATCTTTGTAAGGGTCCTCCGCGTATAAGCGCACTTGTACCGCATGACCATTGGCTTTTAAGTGTTTACGCTTTTCTTCTAGGGCAAGCTCTTCCCCGGCTGCAAGACGTATCATCCATTCAACAAGATCCACTCCATATACTTCTTCGGTAACTCCATGCTCCACCTGCAGACGGGTGTTTACTTCTAAAAAGTAAAACTTGTCTGTGTCCATGTCGTAAATGAATTCCACCGTGCCAGCATTACGATATTGAATCGATGACAGCAGGGTCTCTGCGGTCTGATGAAGCTGCTTACGAACAGCCTCACTAAGGTTCGGCGCTGGACATTCTTCCACCACTTTTTGGTTTCGACGCTGGCTAGAACAGTCGCGCTCGCCTAAGGCCAAGGCATTGCCTTTCCCATCAGCAAATATCTGCACTTCAATATGGCGGGCGCGGGCAATGAATTTTTCTAAAAACACGCCATCATCGGCAAAATTATTGGCCCCTAAACGACGTACAGAATCGAAGCTATCCCGTAGTGCTTGTTCATCATGACATAGCTGCATACCTATGCCGCCACCGCCAGCGGTACTTTTTAGCATCACTGGGTAGCCAATCTCATGGGCCGTTTGTAGCGCGCTTTCCAAAGAGGTTAATAAGTCAGATCCCGACAACAAAGGCACTTGGGCTTTTTCTGCTAGTTCGCGGGCTCTGTGTTTAAGACCAAAATCAATCATTTGTTGAGCGGTCGGGCCAATAAAAGCTATGCCTTCTTCTTCACAACGCTGAACAAAGTTGGCATTCTCACTGAGAAAACCGTAACCCGGGTGAATAGCATCCGCACCAACGTCTTTCGCAATAGCAAAAAGCTTTTCAATATTAAGGTAGGTGTCGCTGGCACTGCCCTCCCCTAATGAGAACGACTCATCAGCAAGCTTTACATGCAGACTTTTTGCATCCGATTCGGCGTATACCGAAACCGAACCTACGCCCATAGTATTGAGTGTTCGAATAATACGAGTGGCAATGGCGCCACGGTTAGCTATCAGAACTTTTTGAAACATAACTAAACCTTTGCTGGGTCGTCCCAGCTTAAGAATACGTCAGTGGTCGTCCACTGATAGGATTTAGCAACAGCCAATACGTGGCTTATCAGGCATTCCACACTAAAAGATTAACCGGTGTCGGGTTATAGCCATTACAAGGGTTGTTTAATTGCGGACAGTTTGAAATGAGAATTATGATGTCCATTTTGGCGACCATTTCGACGTATTTACCCGGCGCTGATATGCCATCTTCAAAAGTTAAACCACCAGCTTCAGTGACAGGGACATTCATAAAGAAGTTAATATTGTGGCTGATATCACGCTTTGATAAGCCATATTCTGGATTTTCCGCGATAGCAAGCATCCAGCTATCACGACAGGCATGCATACAGCGTTTTTCTAAGTCGTAACGTACCGTGTTGCTCTCGGTGGCACAGGCACCACCCAAGGTATCGTGGCGGCCACAAGTGTCAGCAACAATCTCGATCATGACATTGTTTTCATTTGTGCGTAGCTGACTACCCGCCGTTAAATAGACATTCCCCTGCTCACGTATGGTATCGGTTGCGCTGTAGCGTTCAGCTGGGTCATTAGCATTGTAAAACAAGGTGTCTGCTGCTTGGTTTCCTTCCATATCCACAATTCGAAAGGTCTTGCCTGCTTCTATTTTGGCTATGAAATAATCACCAGAATCAATAATAAAACTTTGCTCTGCCACTGCAGCCGCTAAGGTACTTTCCTTAATCATCTCTATGCCTCCTGTCCAAAATAGTAAAGTGCATTGTTTGCAAACCCTCGCGTATTTTCTGGGCGAAAATGTTTGCAGTAGTCGTCTTCCGCCACCGGTGCGGCTTTTTCTAGGAGGATGGCGACGGGTTTCTTAGGGTAACTTTCGGCAGTACTTAAAGGATGAGGACAGGTGTGCAGGATCACTAGGGTGTCCATCTCAAAACGCAATGTGACACTCGAACCCGCCACACTGTTGTTTTCTACCAATGACATATTGCCGTCGCCATCGGTTTTAACACGGCTAAATAAATTTAAATTGGCAGTGATATCGGCTTTGCTTAAGCCATACTTTGCCATCTCCACCAGCATTGCATCATGGCCGTTTTGCAGCCATTCGTTATGATCCTCTTGGTAGTCTCGCTTGCCCCATTTGGCTTCAATGTGACTACTGTGGGAATTTCCACTGACCGTCTCATGCCAGCCTACGGTGTCATCAATGATAGAGGCGAAAATTCGCCCCATGTCTGAGTACAAACAATGGCCTTTAGACAGCTTAAATGTATGCTGACCTTTCAAGGTATCCGGTGCGTTGTAACGTTCTAAAAGGTTTTCTGGGTTGTAGAAAACCATGCCCACATTGGCGTCGCCCTCAAGGTCCGTCAGGGTCATTTGCGTGCCCCGAGGGATGCGCAAAGACCAATGGCTTGAGGCCGGTATGATGGTTTCATATTTTGTCATTAGTGATTCTCCTGAGTGGCTAACACAGCATCGATATTGGTCGTTGCAACCGGTCGAATGCGGTTATCTATTTCTTCATATAGAGGTTTCATGGTTTGACCTACAGGCAGGTCATAGGTAATAGAGGCTCCGTAGGCATTTGGTGAATGTGGATCATGGCGAATCTTATCGAACACCCACAGGCGAGAGCCCAAATAAAAGCCTTCTTTAAGGTCATGAGTCACCATGAATACGGTTAGCTTATGTTTCTTCCATAAGTCCAAAACAAGAGCGTGCATGTCTGCACGAATGCCGGGGTCGAGCGCGCCGAACGGCTCATCCAACAGCAAGATTCGAGGTTGACAGATTAAAGCTTGGGCGATGGCAAGGCGTTGTTTCATACCACCTGAAAGTTCATGGGGATAACGGTGTAACGCATGGCTGAGGCCTACTTGATCGAGCATTTCCGTGGCTTGTTGTTTGGCAAGACGTTTTTCAGCACCAAATAAGTATCCGCTTAGGGAAGGTTTTTGGAAGCCCTTGGCGGCTATAACGTTTTCCAGCACTGTCATGTGGGGAAACACAGAATACTGCTGAAAGACTATGCCTCGGTCCGGGCCCGGCTCATCTGGCATTGGCTTGCCGTCGAGTAATAATTCCCCGTCAGTGGCATTTTCAATCCCTAATATCATTTTCAAAAATGTACTCTTGCCGCAACCAGAAGCACCAACCAAAGTGATGAACTCTCCCTCTTCTACGTTTACGCTCACACCTTCTAAAATGACATCATGGCCGTAGCGCTTACTGATGTTCTTAGCTTGGATCATGCTCATGATTTTGCCTCCTGACTCCACGGAAAGAGCTTTTGATTTAACTTACCCAATAGGTAATCCACCAAAAAAGCGAGGCAAGTAATCCAAGCCACATAGGGCAAGATAACGTCCATGGCTAAATAACGGCGTACCAGAAAGATTCGATAACCCAGACCATCCGTTGAAGCGATCGCTTCAGCGGCGATCAAAAACAACCAGCCAGCGCCTAACGACAAGCGCACCGCATCAATCAGTTTTGGCATAATCTGCGGCAAGATAACGCGAATAAGAATTTGGCTGGTATTGGCTCCCAAGGTTTGTGCTTTTACTAATTGCTCACTGGGAATTTCTTGCGTACGGCGCTGAATGTCACGAGCAATGAAAGGCGCAATGCCGATGGCGATTAAGGCGATTTTTGACACTTCACCTAGGCCCACTACGATAAACAAGATAGGTAATAGCGCCAAAGGTGGTACCAATGAAATCACGGTTAGCAAAGGCGAAAAAGCAGCAGATATAAAGGGCAAGGACCCAGTCAAGACACCAACTAATAGCCCGATACTACCAGCGATAAGGACCCCAAAAGCTAACCGTGACAAACTGCTTAGAGTGTCTTGCCAAAATAAGTATTCCCCTGTTCGACGGCTTGGCTCGAATGCCATGCGCATCATGGATTCACCCATGTGGCTAAAGGATGGTAGTAATTTATCACTCGGGTTAATCGCTAAACGGGCATCAGAGCCTATCATGTAAACCAAGATCAATAAGGCGAAAGGTAATAGGCCAAGCAAGATAGTATTACTTCTATTTGGCTTATAGTTTATGAATTTTTTCATAATGACACTCCAGATAGTGGCCTTCGTGTCAGAAGGCCACGATTAAGCTATAAGGTTATAGAGTGCCGTCAGCCGCCATTTGCATGTAGCTTGGATCAAAGCGGAATTTAATATTGCTGGTATTACCGTAAACACCGGCTGGCATTTCGATACCGATCGCACCTGCATCAGGTGCACCGTCTCCTAATAAGCCATGCTCAAACGAGAACTCAGCAACATTCTTCATAGTGGTTAACAAGTCTTGGCTATTAGTAAGATCTAGCGCGGATTTTGGAGTGTAGAACATATTAGTGCTGGCCAGCTGAGCATCGTAACCTGCTAGGTCAGTTTCAGACGCTTCTGCCATTGCCGTGCGTGCATCAATACCAGCCTGGTCATCACCATCCATCAAGCCCATGATTTCATACCAAGCACCAACAAGAGCTTTACCCAATTTTGGGTTAGCATTTAAAGTGTCAGTATTGACCACGAGAAGGTCGATGATTTCGCCTGGAATTTGTGAAGAGTCGAATACACTGTGGCTATTCGGCATTGCCAGAATTTCACTGACTAGAGGGTTCCATGTGACAACTGAGCTAACATCATCCGTGCCATAGATAGACACCATGTCTGCATCAGATGTATTAATAACTTTCACATCGGCTTCACTTAAACCCACGCTGTTTAGAGCACGGGCAAGCAAATAATGAGAGACACTAAGTTCAACGAGATTAACGTCTTGCCCTTCAATATCAGCCAGCTTGTCTGTGCCCTTTAAGATAACGGCGTCATTACCGTTAGAAAAGTCACCAACAATAAGTGCGGTGCTATCCACGCCACCCGCGGCAGGAATCGTCAGTGCATCCATGTTAGTCATGGTACATGCATCAAACTGGCCTGCGGTATATTGGTTAATGGATTCAACGTAATCGTTAATTTGCACAACATTAATATCAATCTCGTATTTATCGCCCCATCTTTTAACGATGCCTTCTTGATCGGCATACGCCCAAGGCATCCAGCCCACATATATAGACCAGCAAATATCGAAGCTATCCCTTGCTGACGCATTGAAGGACATAAGCAGAGAAAACAGCAGAACGGTTACTTTTCTAGGAAATTTTTTCATGGAAGCTACCTTTTCAGTTTGTTTAATTACACATGGAGTACCCTTGGCAAAATCGCCATGCGGTCTCCCGGGCTTTTATCCCGCCGTGTAACCTCAAACTTCAAGGTCGAAAGCTCTCGGACCAGACACCAAATAATCTATTTGATCGGAACCCTAGCTTTCTATTGGTAAACTAGATTGTGATGTTCGACTTGACAAGGGTACGAACACAACAAGATATTAGCAGAGTTCGTGCCAAAATAATAAAATCCATATATTTCAATCGATTAACAAAAACAAAACCTAAAAATCATAAATTTAAATTATATTTAATATAAATTGTTCGCACCATTTCTGTTCCTCTTGCACCAAGTTGCGACAAGAAAATTACATAATTTAAACTCGACAAGCGTAACTAGCGACAAAAAAAATTTAGGGATTAGAGCGAAAGAATAGTTTGGGATACTAAAAAAGTAGGTACTAGGCTAACCGAAATTCGCCTTTCCGTTACCACAAATTCGAAGTACTGCTGCTGGCAATTTGATAAGCCCAATCCGAAACAGCAAGTGACTTTTCGACATCACATTCGACATATCGAGAAAGCTCTTCAGAGATCACCTTGGCGTGCTGACCTAGATTACTCTCTTCCCATTTGTATTTGTGTGGGTAGCTGGCAAGGTAATCTCGCTTGCTGTTATTACAAGCCCGATCAGCCAGTACAAAGTTATGGCCTAGGTCAAAGGCATATTTCGCAAAAGGAATGAAATGATCCACTTCAGCATCGTGCTTGAGTTTTTTGCCACAGTAGAAACATGTGTTTTGCTGCAGCTCTTGCAGTAATGATTTTGCGTAACCTAGTGCTTTACGGTCTTGCCCAAATAAAAACTCGGGCAAATTTGCTTGAGCCCCCACCAATTGCTGATTGTGCTTAAAAGAGCTTATTTTATCGATCCATGCAGCACGTGCCAGATAGGTAATGAGGTGATAGAACTCCCGAAAGTAACCCGCTATCCCCGCATTTAGTTGAATATGCTTTTGCCCTTTATCATGAGGATATAAAAAGCACTCTTCTTTTTTCGCGAGGATTTGCAAACGCCATAGGGGGCCATTTTTGAGGGCTGTTTTGGCAACACTGTGAACCGATTTGTAATAAGGGCTTTTGTATAACTGGTTAATATTGTAAATGCCCGTTTGCTGGACTTTTTGCACGGCGGCAATTATGGCGATTTGCTTTTGTGAGTCATTGTTCTGATGAAGCAAGCGTTGCTCTGATTGGCGACCAAAGGGCCTTGCTTGGGCCCAGTATAACCTCAACATTTTATCGGCTAACACATCAAATGAGATGATAAGTTTGCTGTTTACAGTGATATTTGGGCTTTCTACACAAACATCCGCTATGGCATGTAAGAGTGCATATTTATAGGTGGCGGTGAAATCCCCTTCCACCAGCATGCGCTGAATATACGCAATGAAGTCGACCGCTGATTTCATGGTCATTTGAATAGCTTCTTTTTTACTAAGACATTGAGCCATTGTTCAGCGTTGCGATTTTGCCGCACATCGCCTGACACCCACATATCCTGCACATCAAAGCCGTCTAAATAATCGACTATGGTTCCCTCATTCTGATCACAGAAAAAACGCCCTTCTTTAAGCCTTTCTTGATCACCGTATTTAAAAGACATATACAAAATCCCGCCCAGCTTAAGGGCGCGATGCAATTTTAAAATCGCATCACTAAGCTCTGATTTTGGAACATGGAGCAAACTTGCGCAGCACCAAGCAGCATCAAACCTATTGGACTCATCGAGTGTTTGGAAAGTTTTAACCAAAACATCTGTTTGCAGATATTCCGAGGCCAATCGAGCCAGTTCTGGGCTGGCATCAAAGGCTAGTACCCTATGCCCTAATGACTGAAAGTGTTTTGTATCACGGCCACTGCCACACCCTGCATCTAGGATGTAAGCCCCTTCTGGAATTAGAGGAAGGAAGCGTTCATACAATGCCGACATATCTGCATGGACAGTGCCCTCGGCAAAGTCCTTGGCGAAGGTGTCGTAATACAAAGCGGTACTATTTTTTAAATCCATTTAGCCCTATCCATTAATTTTTGTAATGTTAGGAGAAATATAACAGGAAGATAGGTGAAAATCTTGGATTAAAGAGGGCTGCTCGCTTAAATACGAAACACCACCATGAGCGCACCAAAAAGGCACATAAGAAAGGCGTTTTGAATTATTTTAAATCACAAATATTGAATTCGATTCAAGTAATTTTCGTGTTTAACGCGGCTCAGATATTCCAACGGGGTGGTGTTTACCAGCTTTTTAAACTCACGCTGAAAGTGTGCTTGATCGCTGAAGCCGAGCTCAGATGCAAGGTCTGAGAAGGCGACTTCTTCACTCTGATTAATATCATAAACGGCGGATTGACAACGAATTATGCGACTAAAAGCCTTAGGCGACATGCCCATATCTGCACGAAATTGTCGCTGCAACGTCCTAAGCGTGTAGCCTGTTTCTTCTTCCAATTCGTTGATCTGAATTGTGCCATTACTGTCACAAATACTACGTAGGGCATGAGAGGTAAGGTTTGAGGGTTGACGAATTTCTTCCGTGCCAAAGAACGAGCCAAACATTGAGGTTTGTTCCATAAAATTGGAACTGCCGACCACCTCCTCAACCATCTGACTGGCCTGTGGCACAAGGTCTAGCAAATTATAGTGCTGATCAATAAGCTCTCCTGCCGAGATATTTAAAATATCTGGCATCACCCCCGATACAAAACGCACACCAAAGTAACGGTTACCCTTATCTAGCCCCACATTCACGGCTTCCATTGGGGTGCCAAATACCTCAGCTGTTGGGTTATTTTCATCACAATCAAACAGAATATCTATGCAGCCATCGGGAATCACAAACGTCTGCTCTTCCGAGCTTTTAGATTCAAAGCTGTAAAAATGAGAAATGGTCGGATGGTCAGAACCAGACAGCGAAAATTTGTCGGCAGCACTCAACACAAGCCAAGGTTGTTTAGAGCGAATTCCTGCTAAATAACTGATCAAAGGTGAATGTGCCATGAACCGATCCTGCCGTAAAAACATCGAATATCCTCGATCTCCTGCAAACAGAATGCCAAACACAGTAAAAAATATTTTTTAGCATTTTTATTACCCCATGTCGCAAAAGTTCAATACGAAAGTTTTTTGACCGTCTAGGATCGAAAACATCTACTGCGAGCTTGAAGTTGATTTAGCCGATTAAGCTGACGTCAACAGCCACCCTAAGCTTCGCGGTGCAACCTAAACGCTATCGAATTAATTAAGGTGATGAGATGTCCAATAACACTAAGATCGATTTTATTTATTTATCCGAACAAGACATGATCAAAGCCGGTGTCACTGACATGCCAGCATGTGTAGATACCATGGAAGAGATGTTTACCTTGCTGCACAAAGGCGACTATCGCATGGCTGGCCCAAACAGTGACTCCCACGGTGCCATGGTCACTTTTCCGGAAGAGTCCCCTTTTCCTACCATGCCAAAACCTACAGCGGATCGCCGCTTGATGGCCATGCCTGCTTACCTTGGGGGGGATTTTCAAACCTGTGGTGTTAAATGGTACGGGTCCAACATCGCCAATCGCGAGAAAGGCCTTCCTCGTTCAATCTTAATGTTCATCTTAAACGACATAGATACCGGTGCACCTTTGGCTTACATGTCGGCCAACTTACTTTCAGCTTATCGTACTGGCGCGATCCCGGGGGTTGGTGCTCGTCATCTCGCCCGTAAAGATTCTAAAGTCATCGGTTTACTTGGCCCTGGGGTCATGGGCAAAACTTCTGTCGCAGCCTTTATCGCCGCCTGCCCTGACATTGACACCATCAAGATCAAAGGTCGTGGTCAAAAAAGCCTAGACGATTTTGTTGCTTGGACAAAAGACACTTTCCCACAAATCACCACGATCCAAGTCGTACAGAGCATTGAAGAAGTCGTACGTGATTCAGACATTGTGACCTACTGCAACTCTGGCGAGACAGGTGACCCATCCACTTACCCTTTGGTGAAACGAGAGTGGATCAAAGCAGGTGCTTTCCTCGCTATGCCAGCCAGCTGCAGCTTGGATGATGGCATGAGTGCAGATGATGTCAGAAAGGTCCTCGATAACAGCGGCCTTTACGAGGCTTGGTATGAAGAAGTACCGAAACCGGCTCACAACCACATTCCATTGGTTGGCATGCGTTTCATGGACATGATCGCCGAAGGCAGCATGACGAAAGACCAACTTGAAGATTTAACCGACATCGCGGCGGGCGCAAAACAGGGTCGTCAAAATGACGATGAAATTATCATCCTCTCTGTTGGTGGCATGCCAGTAGAAGACGTGGCTTGGGCCACCAAAATTTACCGTAACGCCCTCCAACAAAATATCGGCGTAAAGCTGAACTTATGGGACAGCCCAGAGCTTAAGTAACGGCGTTCGAACCGTCACTAACGAATTCATTCAACAAATTATTAGGTAAAAAAATGACAGATATTATCAAGGTAAAAACAGGCTCTAAATTCGAAGAAATTGGCAGTTACTCTCGCCTAGTTTGTGTCGACAACTGGATTTTTGTTTCCAACACCGCAGGCCGTAACCCTGACACCAAAGAAATCCCTTCCGATGTCATTGAGCAGACAGAGCAAGTATTTAGAAACATTGAAACGGCATTAGCATCTGTCGATGCATCTTTTGCGGATGTGGTGATGTCTCGGGTTTTCATCCAAAACCCAGCCGATACCCATACTGTCATGGAATATATAGGTTCAAAATTCCACAGCATTGACCCAGCCACCACCGTCACCTGCCCGCCACTTGGCTCCACTACCTACAAAGTTGAGCTTGAAGTTACGGCATACAAGGGCGCGGCTTCTGCAAACGTTAAGAAAATCAATCTGGCCAACTAAGCATTACCGTAGGAAATGATTCAATGACCAAGACTCTAGAAAAAGTTCACACCTCAGATCAGTTACCCGACTCAACCACTGTGGTCATTATTGGCGGTGGCATTGTTGGTGTAACCGCTGCCCTGACGTTAGCAGAGCGAAACATCCCTGTGGTGCTGCTAGAAAAAGGCCACGTAGCAGGAGAACAGTCTTCACGAAATTTAGGCTGGATTCGCAAAACCAGTCGCCATTTTGAAGATGTTCCCCTTGCGGTGGCTGCCGACAAACTTTGGGCTGAAATGCCAGCGCGCATTGGTAAAGAGGTTGGCTATAAGCAAGCAGGCATTATGTTTCTCGCCAAAACTGAGGAACAAGTGGCGGCCCATGAGTCTTGGTTAAAATCAGTTGAATCACTTTCCTTAGATTCAAGAATTATGAGCAGTAAGGAAATCAACGACGCAGTGCCCGGTGGTAAGGGAGATTGGGCTGGCGGTATTTACACGCCTTCGGATGGCCGTGCAGAACCCGCCATTGCGGCCAGCGCCATCGCCCAAGCCGCGATCAACAAAGGCGCGACCATAGTTCAGCATTGTGCGGTGCGCAGCTTATCAACCATTGGCGGTAAGATCAGTGGCGTCGTCACAGAGAAAGGCGAGATTCGCTGCGAACAAGTTCTGCTCGCAGGCGGTGCTTGGTCTCGTCGTTTTCTAGGCAATCACGGTGTCGCCCTACTCACCTTACCCCTTGTATGCTCTGTGATGAGAACAAAACCCATCGATGGCCCAACCGACATTGCCGTGGGCGGTCCTGATTTTTCATTTCGTAAGCACCAAGACGGTGGCTTTATTATCACCCAGCGCGGTGCGTTAGATGCACCACTAACCCTAGACCACCTCTTAATTGGCTGGCGTTATCTAAGCCAATTACGTGCGCAACGCAGCTTTTTACGCCCTTCTTTGGGCATGGATTTCCTCAAAGACTTACAACTGGCGAGACGCTGGAAAACCC
The DNA here is from genome assembly GCF_052747885.1 of Marinomonas dokdonensis. Taxonomy (NCBI): domain Bacteria; kingdom Pseudomonadati; phylum Pseudomonadota; class Gammaproteobacteria; order Oceanospirillales; family Oceanospirillaceae; genus Marinomonas; species Marinomonas dokdonensis. Next base: position 588,275 of record NZ_JBRAND010000002.1, on the reverse strand, counting down.
ACCAGATCTCCCCTTTTGAAAAAGTCAGAGTCAACGACCCTAAGCCCAACCCAGACCTTAACCAAGAGGCATTCACCAACCTTTGCAATGCTTGGCCTGTTTTCAACCAAGCTGAAATAGACGAAGAATGGGCAGGCATCATTGATGTAACACCAGATTCAAATCCGGTAATCGACAGAATTGAAGCGATTCCCGGCTTGACCATAGCCACTGGATTTTCAGGACATGGATTTGGCACAGGACCCGCAGCAGGGCAGCTAGCAGCAGACCTTGTGTCTAATGTTGAGCCCCTCATTGACCCAAGCCCTTACCGGTTTGACCGACTCTAAAGACCCTATAGAAACGTAAAGACCACTCACAAGAGGAACCAATAAATGAGCAATACTCAAAGTTCTGCTGCCTCGTCGGCGAATAAAAAGATAGGTTTTGTGACCATGATGGCCATTTGTGTTGGATTAGTTGTCGCACAAGGTGTGATGATTACCGCACTACAAGGCATTGGTATTGGCGGTATGGCGTTTATTTTTGCCATGATCATTGCCCTTATGTTGGCGCAATTTAATGCTATGAGCTTCGCGGAGCTCTCTTTGATGTTCCCGCAGGAAGGTACTCTGGCAACCTACACTCAAAAAGCCATCGGCCACTTCCCTGCCATCGTATCCGTGTTTGCAGGCTATGTTGTGGTGGCGATTCTGGCGTTACCAGTAGAAATGTTTTTAGTGGATGCCATTCTTGGGGAGCTCTTCCCCGGCTTGTTACCTGAAAAGCTGGCGCCGCTACTTATCCTTGGTATTTTTACCATTACCAACCTAGTGGGCACGGATGTGTTTGCAAAAGTACAAAATCTGCTCGCGTTTGTGCTTATCTCTGCTTTAGTGATTACCGGTGCAACCGCAATCACGAGTGGCCTTAACGCACCAGTTGAGATGGCAGGTACAGCAGTGGATCTAAGTTTCGCTAGCGCCTTAAACGGCAGTGTCATTGGCTTGGTTGGTTTAGCGCTGTGGACCATGGTTGGGGTTGAATTCATTTGCCCACTGATCAATGACGTTAAAAACCCGAATAAGAACATCCCACGAGCAATGCATTTATCCTTGTTCTTGATCTTCACCATTTTTGTTGCCTTCGCCTACGGCGCTAGCTTACTGATGGATGTAGAAGGCATTATGGGCTCTCCGCTACCATTTATTGACTATGCCAATGCGGTATTTGGCCAGAGTGGTTTGATCATTGCAGCCATCATGGCGGTCACAGCCACTTGCAGCACCATGAACACCATTCTCTCTGCCGTACCAAAAATGCTACAAGGTATGGCCGAGAACAAACAGGCCTTCCCTCAACTCAAAGCAACGAATAAGTACAATGTTCCTTGGGTGGGTACTTTGCTAATGGCCATTGGTGTCATGATCCCATTCTTCATCTTTGACATTGATGCCTTGATTCCATTGATCATCGCAGCCACTACAAGCTGGCTATTGGCCTACTGTGTTGCACACATTGATGTAATCGTTTTGCGCAAGCGTTTTCCGAATCTGGATCGCCCTTACAAAACGCCTTTCTACCCATTACCTCAAATTCTAGGTATTGCAGGCATGCTTTATGTCGCAGCGAATAACTCCCCTGCTCCAGAAATGACACAGCTGGTATACAGCATCGCTGGGAGCATTTTGTTGGTGCTCAGCATTATCGCGGCACTTTGGGTGAAGTTATACATGAAACGCGGCCTATTTGAGCCAGACATGAGCTAACTGGAAATACCCTTTGGCATCAGTTTTAGCAAAACTGATGCCTTTTTCTTTTTTCCTAGAAACATGGAGTAAGTTTAAATGTTTGGTAACAAGCGTATAAAAGCACTCGAAGCAGAGTTGGCATCAGCAAGGCAAGCACAGTTAGAAAACCAGAAGCAGCTAAGCGACTTGCAACAAGAACTGAGCAGATTAAAAGACAAGCCAGCCCAAGTAATATCGACCGTAGATGAAAGGTTTTTCGCCCCCCAACAGTCTGTTTTGACCCATGTGCTGGATGCTGTAATTGAAATTTCCGAACGGTTATTCGCCCCCATGAGCGAATCGGAAGGCAACAATGCAGACATAGAACGTAACCGTGAAGAGATTTCACAACTGAGTCATGCATTGCTCGAGATTTCCGATCAAATCAGCGTGAGTCTAGAAGATGTTACCGGGCTTAAGGCCATCGCCGACGATATAAAAGGTTTTATAGACACCATTCAAAGTATCTCGGAGCAAACCAACTTACTGGCGCTTAACGCCGCCATAGAAGCCGCCAGAGCCGGAGAACATGGCCGAGGCTTTGCCGTGGTCGCCGACGAAGTCAGAGCCCTTGCCACTAAGTCGAAAGATTCGAGCGAAAAAATCTCAACTCTCGTGAAAAGCATAGACACCAGTAGCAGCAAAGTAAGCAAACAGATCGGTAACTTACATGAGTCTATGGTGAATGCTGGAGCTGCCAGCAATAAGCTTAAAGACTCCTTTGCAAAAACCGCCAACAGCACAGAAACCTTAGTTACCATGGGCTATCAATCTATAGCGTTCGCCCACTCCGCCGCCTCGCTGCTTGAGCTAAACCTATGGAAATCCAACTATTTGAGCGCAGCATTACAAGGGAATGAGATATCAGGCCCGATTGATATTCGCACCACAAACTTTGGTGACTGGTATTATCAGGGCACAGACAATGAGTTTAACTTTAGAGGGCACAGCGACTTCATTAAAATTGATCATGACTTAACGCAACTAGAACAATTAGCGAAGCGCATGAGCCAAGAAGACAGTCGCAACATTCAAACATTAGCAGAACTGGAAGAGAAAGCGTCTTCTCACATTAAAAGGATTTATCTGCATTTAGACACATTACAAGGCTATTTATTTGAGCACTTAGGCTAAGTTCGCCCTTCGTCAAATGCTGGTAGATCAGACGCTAACTGGCACCAATTGGCTCGGTACTTGGTGTAGATTTGCGCATCTATCGTCACAGGGATGTCATCGTTAAACGTGGCAATGGCCAGCTCCATTTCTTCCATAGGTGCATCTTTCACTCTAAAACCTAGGCTAGAACCACACTCACCACAGAAAGTGCGCACCGTACCGTTATCCGCTGTGTAGTGCTTTAAAAGCTCAATTCCTGAATTCCATATCAGCCCAGAAACACCCACCAAGGTGCCAAACGCCGCCCCATGGAATTTCTGACACATAGTGCAATAACAGTTCGCAGCTTGCTCACTAAACCCACTGACACTAAAACTCACCTTGCCGCACAAGCAGGAGCCTTGGTAGATATTCTTCATACTGTAACCTTTAGATGGTTGCTGCCTTAGGTCAATCACAGCTCCCCCAGAATCACCTGAAATAACACGACTTACACTCTAGAAATAATAACTGGGGAGAGAGTTTATCCATGCAAACTAACACCTCAATAAGAGGCTAAAAATCAGTTGGGTATACTTTAGCGAGGCACGAGTAACAAGCCAACAGGTTTTTATCCGTTTTTATTGACTTGCCATGCGCCTATTGACTATTACGCAATATATACCATAATTTGGTATATATTGGTATCGGGAGAACAATTATGGCCAAAAACACCAGCATTACTCTAGGCGAACATTTTGACGGCTTTATCGCTAGTCAAATTCAAAGTGGACGATATGGCTCAGCAAGTGAAGTTGTGAGATCTGCACTTCGCCTTCTAGAGTCACATGAGACTAAACTCAATTCGCTGCGCCAATTATTATCTGAAGGCGAAGAGAGTGGAGTTGCGGATTACGATGTTGATTCTTTTATCGCTGAATTGGACAATAAGACGCAAAAGTGAAGCCATTTCAACTTACTCAGAAAGCAAAAGAAGACTTAAAAGATATTGCGATCTTCACACAGCGTCGTTGGGGGAGAGAGCAACGAAATATCTACGTCAAGCAATTTGATGAGTCGTTTTGGCTTTTAGCTGAAAACCCCGATATTGGTCGGTCATGTGATGAAATCCGATTGGGCTATCATAAGTTCCCACAGGGTAGCCATATCATTTTTTACAAGCTGATAGGCAATCAACAAATTCAAATCGTCAGAATTTTACACAAAAGTATGGATGTAGCACCAATCTTAGGCGCATAACGCTTTGCTAAGGTGCAGCTAACCCACCACTGAACTCAAGCAAAGCCACGTAAACACTGAAGCCGACCAAGCGAAAAATGCTCAGGGTTAGCTGTCACTCTTAAGCAATTTGTTAGCTGTTTATTAGGCCAAGTTTATCTGCACTTTGAATTAAAGCTGACACATGAGTATCAGTTAACTCCTCACGCTGGTCGATTCACATAACTGGTGCCAGTAAAACTGGAATGAAATTACAAATGGTCTACCTCTACGCGCCCACCAGATTCAAAAATATCTTTAAAGAAATGCCGAAGAATCAACTTCGGCATTTTATTTTTACTTGTGACCACTATCAGATGAACGCATCTTCACTAGGACACTAAACTGGAAAAAGCAAGAGGGTTTTATGTGTTATAAATCGCTTTTTTCTATATTTACCGTAATGAATGTATCCCAATCACAGTAGTCGCTATGAGAGATCTTTGCATTGCCTCTTGCATCTCCAAGCCTAGTAACTTGATCAGGAATACTCCTACGAAAATCGAAGTTATGAAGCCCTCGCTCCACTTTTAATCGCCAATAACCCAGCCCCTGATCAAAAATAATCTGTGCTTTAGAACCTGATTCAAATCCTAAAATTAAACTACGTCGATGAGGTATATCTGATTTATTGGCCAATTGGATTGATGTATTAGGACCACAAATCTGCTTTATCCACCCTGTGAAGATCACTTCATAGTCATCCTCGTATATCCAGTCATGATGTATCGCATGACCAGGGTTATTTCCTTTTTGATCAAAGCAAGTTGTCACCGTTACATCATTATCTTGGTTAGAAATAGAGCTTAGAAGCTCACCTAGCATCAAAAGGCTTGATGGGCTTTGTAAATAGCGGTCAGTATAATTAATCGAGATAAGCTTATCGTTCTCAAATAAGTTTTCGAGCCTGCTATCTTTTTTACCCAATAATTCCAAAAGTCTTAATCCAAAGCCCTTTAAGGATCCATTTAACTCATTCTTAACAGCTATATCAACCGCACCTTGTACAGTCGAAGGTTCCGAGAATGATAGTACCTTGCCTGTGATTTCGGGTATGGCATCCGTTGTAACAGAAATATCAGAGGAATTAAGCCAATTTTCACCTAAAGTTCTTGATTGTTCGTCAAGACACCCTATCGTCTCACAGGAATACTCGCTACACACCTGGACCACCGCGGGAACCTTAACGTCTGCTTCCACTATATCTACTTTCATAGCAGAAAGCTGAGCCAGAAACTCTCTAACTTCTTTTTCCCACTTAATCTCAGGTACAACTACTTGAACATTCAAATTCTCACCTAACAATCGATGGAAGTACGATGTTAAATAACCAAGAGAGGTATCCCAATCTTCAATATTCTTAGACAAGATAAACTTAACAGAGGAAGGTTTATTACGAAGTTGCTCAGCAAGTTTCTCCTTTATGGACATTGAATTGTAAATTGCATCTACAGAACCGAACATATTCTGATATTCGGCTGGAAGATCAAGATGATTGTCAAAATCAGCTTCATTCAACCAAGTAAGTGCTGTCTTACGATCTAGGCGATCAATATCATGCCGTGAGTCTGACTCTAAAAGACAAGAGTGGCAGTAAAGGTCGCATTGATCTTTGCATTCTAGAACATTTTTCATACCTTTTAAGAGATCTTTAATCTTGGCGGCCGCAGATATGGAGAATCCTGCACCACCGCTGACTGTATCAAACAGCTGAATGACTTGTGCTTTATTACCTTGCTCTACAATTGCTGGTCTGGTGCTATAACCAACTTCATTAGATGAAATACCAAGTTGATCAACTAAGGTTTCTCTAAGAGCAACAGCCATTGTAACCGCAATACTTTTATTATTTAGATACTCAGCTGTTACAGGATTACGAAGGACTAACTCAAATACATCCGTTGTGGTATTAGACCCAAGATGAATACTTTCCATTATCTTTCCTGATGCACCACATTCAGGTTTACCATTTTCATCACGTTGGAATTTATTTGGCATAGGTGGCCTATGCGTCCCTTCAGGATTAAGTAATCTTGGGTACTCACCTGTTGCGGTCATAGATTCTGCTCGACCGCAACCAAGACAAAGAGCATAACCTGTACCATTTAAGCCTGAGCTGTAATGAAAAACATGTCCTGAGGTATCAACTGCCATATAACCAAGTTCGGAATTAGGTAATGTAACTTTATCGCCTTTCCCCATCACCCATGGATCTTGAACTGGAATGTAAGCGGTCTGCGATATATTGTTGCTTGGCGGCAGGTAAAAATCTGCCACGAAACCTGTTGGTTGTATCACCTTACGCTGATCTTTTATTTTAATGGGCTTTGCGCATGCCGAGTTGCTACACATGATATTATTTTGTTGGCTGAGATCCGGCTCATATCCCGTTTGACCACAATGAGAGCAGTGCCACGCAACGTCAAACTTTTGCGTTTCTTTAAGTCCTTCTACATGAGCTTTTTGCCAACCAAGCGATATACCAGCTGTTTTATGTACACGGCCATCAAGTACAATTTCAGTCCCTGGCGCGTATTCGCGAATAGCAACGGCTAAATTTCGACTTGGTAGCCCCCTATTGATCGCGACATTATCTTCGCGTTCATCTTGTTTATTCTTCTTACCCTCTTTCTCGCGGAGATAGTCTTCTAGGTTACCCACATTCAAATTAACAACATCTGTAGGAAAGCCGTAGCCTGGAAGGAAACCGCGGCATGCAAGATCACGGAGCAAATACTCATTACAAAGACGATTTAAATCACCGTTCAGTTTATAAGCATGAGCACTTTCTTTATCAGCAGAAGTAAGCTCTGACTGAATAAATTGAAACTCATTTAACCACTTTTCTCTTAAGGCCTTGATCGATTCAGATGTCATTGTGACTAAACTATCTACGCTTGAGCTTTCCAACTTAGTCTGTGATGTAAGTGTTTTAATTTCTTTTTCTAACTGAAGCGGGTTACCCTCAAGCCAGTATATAAATCGAGTGCAAACAGATTTTTCAGGATTTCCAGGCTCATAAAACCATTGAAGTGGTAGTGAGTACCGTTCCTTATCTACTTCACCAATTACATTTCGTAGAAACGTACCAAGCAAGAAAGCATTTATGTGGCGTTGTACTATTTTGGCAGAGCTGAAGGCTACATGTGGCGCAGGAATATTTGTTTCAAAGGGCCATTTGGGATTGTTAAACACATACTGATCATGAGGATTATTCTTACAAAGTGTAAAGCCAATCGCACGAGCCTCTTTTGAGCGCCCTGCTCGCCCAGCACGCTGGAGATAATTAGCAGGGTGTGGCGGAACATTGTTCATAACAACAGCAGAGATACCACCAATATCTACCCCCATTTCCATTGTAGTCGAGCAGTTTAAGACGTTTTTTTGGCCTTGTTTGAATCGCTCTTCATATTTCTCTAGCTTTTCTGATGATTGCTGTGCAGAGTGCTCTGCGTTAGTGTAATAAACTCCACCCTCGACCACTCGATCATTAATATCCGTCCATAAATTTTGCTGGCGTAGTTGATTAATTATGTCGTTAGAAGCCAAATTCTCTCGAATAACTGAAATATAGCGACTGTTATCCGTTGATGTATCAAGCTGCCAGATTTTTGGTAAATCAACCTGTTTACATAAGTACTTGTCTGGCTCTCTATCTGGATATTTGTTCCAAGGAATATAAGGCGTAATCCCTTTGAAAACAGTATCTATTAGTTTATTAGTGATCGGACAAACATAAGCCTTCGTCATCATGGAGAAACTGATGGTATCCAATCTCAGCTGGTACTGTTTACCCGTAAACTCACTAAGAGATTTAGATTGACCGCTAACTAAGCAATTCCATGCGGCTTTAAGCCAGGTATTGATAATGTCTTCTGCTTTTTTTTCTGTCGGATCTAACTTGCTTGCTTTAGCTAACAGCGAAATTAAGCGAGACTGCTGCCTGGCTTTTGACCTCACCTGTGGCCAAGGTTTCACCCTGATGCCTTTATCATCTTTTGACTCAGGACTAATTAAGTGCTTCTCATAGAAACGCATTCCAATCCATTTAGACCAGCTTTTATTAAGTTGAACAAAGGTGTTTTCTCGAACGTAGAAGTTCATACATACCACGAGAAAATCTTTCCAGTCTTTTAGAGAGTGCCCATATTCAGACCATTTATCTGGAATCGAATTGATAGACTCGATCCCAGGGTAAACGATACGAACTAAACCCTGAGTTTCCACATTATTTCGATATTTAGGTCGGCGGGCGATCTCACGCGTTAAAATCATCTCTGAAAGTATCGTTGCATCACTTTTATCAAAAGCATCGGGGTCTAGGTATCGGTTTTCCCACGTCATAGAGTGAGAAACATTTTGATCTGACTTTAGCTCTCGAACTAATTCCTGCCATGTAACAGGAGTTGGACTTGATACTTTTTCAGCACTCAAGGAATCTAAATACAGCTCTAAAGCCATAGCTAATTCAGGGTCTTTGTTTTTTTGTAAAAATATAAAGTCTTGAATTACGTCAGGAGCGAACCCCACATACATCTTGACTCTTTCAAAAACTGCTTCATCTAAATCACTTCTTTCTTCTAAATGATTCTTAAGCTCTCTAAGCATAATGCCACGTAGCAAAGAGCGCTCAGCCTCTTGCTGCATGCTAACCGACATTTTGGCCGTGTCTTGACGACTATCAGTAAATGTAATCAAACGTCGCCCACGAGACGGTAGCTCAGCAGGGGTCAACTTAACCTTAGCATCTTCTTCAGGCTCAAAGTCTGGACAATATTCTAATATGGTGGGAACAGCATTAGTGGAATAAAACGGAGCGCCCAGCATACAACGTCTTAATGCTTGCCCGTGGAGCCCTCTTCCAGAATGTCCACAATCTGAGCAAACTGGCTTTTCTAAATCGTCTCTCAATGCCAAAGAAAAATCACTTTCATCAAAAGATTCTGCCCCATCTTTAGAAAATGATCTCGGAAAGTAATTGTGTTCTTCTGTGGTGTTTGCGCCAATAACAACAAGCCCAGAAGCCCTTGAACCTTGGACTTGCTCATTCTCACTTTCGTCTGAATTATCTAAGATATCACCTTCTTCATCAGAATCATCTTCCGTTAGAGTAAATGCATCATGGGAGCGATCAACCCAGGGCATTAGCTTGCTGCTATATTTGTCAATAGTTCCTAGTAAATGTGGTTCACTACACTTATGACAGAATACTATCTCTAAGACAGGGGAACCGCATTCGCAGTGTGGCCGCTGCTTTGTGTAGACATAGCCATAAGGCCAGTTCTTCTGCAATTTTGAGTGTTGCTTATGAGAACAATTTGGATTCACACAAGACCAAAGTCCGCTTAAAGTCCGCTGAAAATAATGAGAGCGAACTTTTAAAAAGGCCTCAGAGCTCGAAGTTTCTTTAGTATTCGTACAGAGGTCTAACCAGCGAAAAATATCACTTTCTTTCAACTTAAAGTCAGACATATCTGAAACTAACTCATAAATTGACTTAGGCCCTGAACTCCCTGCAGTTAATACATTGCGAAGATGTACTGCAATTCGAGACTCTTCTAGAGCTCTAAAGCGTTTGCTAGAAACGTCTTCTTTCCGACCTTCTTTTGGCTTTATTGGTAGCTGGCCTTCTGGATCGATAGACTCAATTTCATCAATTGTACGGTTGACGCTCTCAGCTGTGTTTAGCTTAGGTACAATTCGCTTGCCACCGATTACCGCTACTTGATCAACCGAAATGTTTGCAAGATTAGCCAAGTAACGTCTTAAACTTTCTTCAGCTTCTTTTCCTGCAATGGTTGCCGAGGTTGCTACAAAGCGAATGTCCTCCGCTTTAACTTCAAAGGCTTGCATAACACGGCGTAACTGCAACGCTAATTCCGCTGCTTGAGAACCAATGTAAGTATGTGCTTCGTCTAGAACGATCCAGCGCAACTTTCCTTTAGATTTTTTGATAATTGGAGCATCTGCTTGACGAATCAGCATGTACTCCAACATAGTACCATTAGTAACAAGAATGGGAGCTGGGTCGTCGCGCATCCCTTGGCGGCTCATCACATCTTGTGGGGTTGCAGTTTGCTTTTGACAATCTTTACTTTTAAGTTTTTCCGGCGTTTTACCGTTGTAGAGACAAAAACGAATATCGCCTTCAAAGTGCTTTGTCCAAGCATTCAAACGCTCACGTTGCGAGTTAATGAGAGCATTCAATGGATAAAGAAATATCGCTCTAACACCAGTAAGGGCTTGACCATCCTGAAGCGTCTCTCTATAAAGATCCTCTAGCACTGGAACCATAAAACATTCGGTTTTACCAGAGCCTGTACCACTGGTAATAATACGTGACTTCGGGCTCTCATCCAGTAAGTCTGTCCACGCCTGATATTGATGTTTAAAAGGACTCCAGTCCTTTTTAAAGGAATATCGTCCATTATTTTCGTGATCCAATGCATCAATAATTTTCGGGGATAAAATTTTATTCAGTTCACAAATCTTCTCAGTGTGAGGCTCCCATCCAAACATCTGTTCAAACACTGGACCATGAACAAATGGCTCCTCACTTTCAAATAGATCATTTAAGTGATTACGCAAGTTAGGGTTGCTAATTCCAAGAACACTCAATGTTGCTTCTTTAGCACGAGAGTTCGCTTGTTGTTTAAGTGTCGAAAAGTAACCAGCCATATCTTACTCCGTGGCAAAAATAGATAAACAGCATTGAAAAACAGAATTAAACCAATCTCGATCGAAGTCCATTAGTTGTCTCAGTAATAAGTAATTTGCGCCTGTTGCACCTAAAACATCTGACCATGTCGTTTTTCCCGAAACAACAGCCGCCGCAATAATAGGAAATAACGCTACTGCTGTTTGGAATTTGTGTGGTATTTCGAAACAAAGCAGTTCCGGCTTATGATTCAAGAGCCATTGATTAAAAAAGAAGTCATAGTGTGAAGGCCAGTTTTCATTGTCTGCATTTACCCTTAGTAAATCTCCCTTCCAAATATTCACTAAAGCTGGATAAACGGCACCATTTGATTCAGATGCCTTAAATAACTCAGGTAAACCTAAAAAGTTCATCAATTTATCTAATTCTCGCATTTCAAAAAGCTTAACAAGTTCATCCGGGTATGCCTGCGCTTGCAAGGATTCTTTATAACTACTTAGTGCTTTGCTCCAACTATACAAAGAATTCAGTTCCCATATGATATTAAACTCTGTCTGAAATGCTTGCAGAATGTCTTCTGTATTATGCCTGCTAGCCAGAGGATAAGAAGTTAAGCAAAGCGGATGTTTAGCCAAAGCTTTCCAGACTTCAAATGTTGACATGGGTAAGTGCGAGAAATTTTCAAATAGAGCATCGAGGTATAGCCAGCCTGAATGAGAAAAATTAACAGCCATATCATCAAAAATAGTCCTAAATGGATTCGAATTATGAAGAGGATGAAATTCCGATACCGCTTTATTAAGTGTTTTAGCTTTTTCTGTATTTAGCACGGTGTGATCCGGTGCCAAATAAGAAGCACGAAATGAAACTCTAGAAGTTTTGCTTGGTACCGCTAATTTCGGTGACCCTACCTGAAGAGGAAGCTCAAAATTTCCAATCGGTGAACTGTTTGAGCTCCTTTGTATCAGTTTAATAGGTTTTTCTTCAGGGTTTTCTAAATTAATTAACTCAACCTGTATGCTCCCAAAATCGCCCACTTCTTTCTCATTAAAAACCAACAAGTCCCCTTCTTTCATTGGACTGGTTGTATAGCGACCAATTTGATACTGAACTGGATCAGTACTGGTACTACTGATAATAAGCCTTACTGTTTCATCTAAACCGACAGATGTAGAGAGTAACCCTTTTATTTTATGTCTAAATTCGTACAGACTTATCTCTGTAAATGAGTCGCTTACTAAATAGGTATAGTTAAAACTTACTTTATCCTTTGAACGTGTAGGTGCTTGTAACTCAATATCAAATTTAGTTTTACCCTTTCCTGGTTCAGAAAATAAAAGCGCCCGCGCTCCTAGCAATTCCTCGACAACCACTTTTTTGTTTAATTTCTGCCCATCCGCATCAACTAATAATGCTCCTTTAGAAGGAAATGGTATTCTAAAGACAATTGGATCTGCTAATAAGTTTGCACGAACTTCAAGTTCAACTTCAGAAGGCGGAGTATCACCTGCAATAAGACCGATACTCTTACCCACATCAGTTTTAATAATTTTAGTCGCAATATCTGTTGTTACCTTAGAAGTTAGATTTTGCTCGCAGTCTAAGTAAATCGCTCCAGTTGTTGGCGAATTGCCTGCTTCAATTTTTATTTGCAAGCTTTCAGGTAAAATCGCTATTTTACGGCGATACAGCGTTTTACCCCCTACTTTCACGCGCAATACTTGGCGTCCATATATTGCAGCAAGGTATTCCCCTTTTCCGTAGATAGAATCACCAATGTAGATCACGGCACTAGGCAGCTGACAAGATATTTTTGGAACACCTTTGAAAACGGGGTAACCTTGAACAGACTCGTAGGCTAACTCCGCACCAATAATACTTAATAGGTCTTTAGTAAATGCGTCTGCTTTAGTGGAAATAACATACTGATCACTTAAGTCATCGGAATGTGAGGAGAGTGTCAGCTCACCAGCAAAATGAATGAACTGGTAACCGCCATCTAGTTTTTCATGGCTAAAAATGTTGGCAGATTCCTCTTGCGTTAGCGCTTGAAAGTAACTGGATGTTAAAACATAAAGGCTTTCTGCTTTTTTACTAACGCCTCCAAGACCAACTAGGTGATGACGACCGTCAACCTGCTCAAGCACTACCGGCATATCTGATAGTAAAATTGACGAATCAGGGATGACCTCTTGATAACGAATCGTACCTGATTGCATCACCACAAGACTTAAAGGTGCTTCCCATCGTTCACGAGAGAATTCAAATTTTGTAGACCTTAGGTGTAAAGTAGTCACTTCTTGATCGCATTCTAAACGTACACGCCCTAAGCTCTTAATCTGCTGCTTACCTTCATACAGGAAAAGCTCGGCATTAGGGTGAGAAAACTCACTTTTACCAATAGGTATTTGGATGCGCTTGTCACATTCGACTTGACCTTTGAAGCCAATGTTTTCTGAGTGGGACAGCCATTGCTGTATAGCTAAACGCTTTTGTCGTTGCTTAATATCTTTTCGCTGTGTCGCTGCCGAAGTCAGTAATCCAGCTAAGAACTCATTCCCAGTTGAATCTTCTAAAGGGATAGGAAAGCTACCTCTCCATGATGGGAGTGAATTATCAAGGTGAGCAACTGGATCTGACTGATTATCCAAATCGTAACGATCTATGAAGCCATATAACCTAGCAACCATTTCATCAAGTAAAGCTACCGTCGTTTCTTTTTGAAAGGCATCGGGAAAACCCTCTAATTGCTTTTGTATAAGTGGTACTGGAGAAACACCAAATGATTTTGCTTTATCAAATTCATTAAGCAATCGCTTGAAGAGTTGCTGATACCGGCTACCTTGATTCGCTAATAAACCAAAAGGTAAACCACCTTCACTGAACACAGTACCTAGAAAATCATTCCGATCACTTTCATAGCGATTAACTTTTCGCCCCCAGTAACTCAAACCTCTTTCAATCAATTGGGGCCTTTGGCTCGCTTCGATCTTAAAATCTAACGCATTCCAAATCCCATCCCAGGACCAGCCCTCTTTATATTCACGGCGATACCACTCCGAACAAAACAGGCAAAATGCCGCGCACCATTCAGCGTTTCTAAGCCTTTCTTTTGAAACATCTAACCTTCTAATAACGACTTTTAATTCTTGATACTCATCGTTCGTTAGCTGGTAGGTAAACAATGGCTTTTGATTGGAACTTGCCAAGCCACGTTTTTGGAACATAGCAGAAAGCCAACTACTACAAGAAACAGGGATAAATGATGTAATATCCATTTCGACATGTCCTTATATTGAATCATTAATTTGTTCTACTTTTAATCTATTCTCTTCAATCCGATTTTTCGCTTTCTTTATCCCGCCGGCATACTTATTAATATCACCAGCATTTTTACCCCACTCTTTTAGGTCTTGCACACGTCGCTCGTCCATCATAATCAATGTGTTAAGCGCTGTTACTTTAGCTGTTGAAGCCTGTTCATCAATTGCTTTTTTCAGTAGGCCAAGCGCCTCAACCTGCCCTTCTAATGATTTCAAAGTCGCTTGTTCGAATTGATCATTCTGATGTTGCTGTAAAACAAACGAATAAATCGCTAATCCCAAAGCAGCACCAGAGAATAAGCTTGCACCAATACCAAAAGTGGTTGAAAAGTATGATGCCTCTTCAAGGTTTGGATAAAACTCCATAACACCAAATCCAAGAAATGGGATGATGGCAGCAAACACAAGCACGACTGAACACATTTTCTTCATAGATATCTCCTCATAATAGTTAACATGTATATTGCGAAGAGTGTGCCAACTTTTTTATTCTTTTAAATCAATCACTTAAATAAAATAAAAAAACAAAACATGATAAATTATTTTATATATAGATAATATTACTTATTCTTTTTGGTTTTTTTACTCTTAGCGCTACCAGCCTTCTCACTCAATTTTGACGAGCTTAAATAAGGCACTTTGGCAGAGGGCACCAACTGAGAAGCAGCGTCTAAATGAATATCCTGATCATCAAAAAAGATATGTGGATTGAAGGCTTTCAATACCTTGCCTTTGCCAACACCACCAAGAAAGAATGCCTCGTCTACGTAAACACCCCATGCTCGAAGCGTTTTAATAACTCGCATTTCTGAAGGGCTGTTTCGCGCAGTAACAATGGCGATACGTACAGGAGAGGATTCAACACTAATAGGCAAGCGGTCCTGCAGTTTTGATAATTTTTTCAGAAGGCTCGCATAAGGCCCCTCTTCCATTGGAATATCTTGTTTCTCATCCTCTTGTGCATGAAAAGCGGCCATTCCTTGGGTTTTGTATACAAGCTCACTTTCATCGGAAAACAACACAGCATCACCATCGAAAGCAATACGAACTTGGTCATCTGGAATCTTGGGGGCATCTTTAGGCGGCTCTCTTAAAATAGCCGCCGCGCATTGGCGGGAATCAATGACTTTTTGAGCATCATCCACATTGGTAGTTAGAAATAAATCCACATCAAATGCCTCAAGGTAATCAGGCACTGATTCTCCAGCAGTGAAAGCCGACCTTGTGATATTCAACTTATCATTTCGTATTGTCTGTAAGACACGTAGCCCCGTATCTGGGCTGTTGCGAGACATAACAACCACTTCGACTAATGGAGATTTGTCTTCTTCTTGTCTATGTTCATTCAGCGACAACAATGCCTTAACAAGGTGATAGCCAGCACCTGGTGCCAAAGGCTCACTTTCTCGCTCAAGCATATAATTTTGATAAACCTCAACAGCCGTTGACGGGTCTTCCAGGCGTGCATCATTAAAAATTTGATCTGACTCACTCATATCAAACAAGGCAGTGGCAGAGATGCCAACAACCAGGGTATTACTTAAATCAAATGCCATTTAACTACCTATAGTGTTTATAATTTTCAGGCTTAAGATATTGCCCAAACCTCTTTCAACCGCTTTACGGTGTAACCCCATTTAGAAGCCCTAGGTCTTGCAACGGAGTTTTGGTTACCAAATAAGCCAACTTCAGCAACGCCTACATAGCCTGTTTTCGGTATATTCACCCAGCCCCTATCGCCAGATCCCATGTTGTACTGCCATGAATACACCTGTTGTCCCTACTGATTTAATCAGCCTTCTTTCGTTACCACTGACCCTACTGTCGGTTCAGACAGTAAGGTCAATGTCATTCCTAGTATCATTCGAGCCTGGGATCTTGAGAATTCTTCACTGCCATGTGCGCCTAGCTGACAGATGTTTTTTACCCCTTCCCGTAATGCTAAGGCGCGTTCGTTTGCTGTCATGCCTTTTCTTAAACCATTATCTTTAAGCTTATTACTTGCCGTTCTGGCTTGAGAATGGTCTCCACGTAATTCCTCTACTCGCTCGATGATTCTCCGGCATTCCATTACTGCGTTTTGATAATCTCCAATATCAATACAAGACTGTGCTTTAGATAACATGGCTTTAATGTCGGATATCGTTGCAGGAAGAGGAATTTCATAAAGATAGGAGTCTTGAAAGCCTGATTGATTTAAGGCCTTTACCCACTCTTGTTGAGGGATGTGGTAATCACTGTCACTGTTGCTTTGTCTAATGTCACCATCTTCACTCAGCACTAATGCTTCCAAGCGACAATGCAAAGCCAAATCCCCAAACTGCCGATAGTCTTCAATGGCGAGCAGTTGTTCATTCGTCAGCGATACACTAAAAGATAAGGATTGATTGCCAGGATGACCATTCAGCTCAATGAGTTGCTCATTGGACGAAAGGTTACTGGCAATATTATTACGATCTCCTTTACTGAAGATGGAGATTCGAATATTCAAAATTCGTGCTTTTTCTGTGGTTCTTGCCCCTTGTAAGGACAGGACAAAACTGTTTTCACCCAGTGCATTCAGCCCTCGAATGGAAGCCTGATTAAATTCTACTAACCGATACGAACCTCGTGATATATCAAGCCACATCGGCTATTTCTCCCTTTTAAGTTTTTCCTATCTATCCATTTAACAAGTTACAACCTGATTAAAGCTCACCAGCGAAAGCTTTTTGGCTTAGCGAATGAAACAACTCACTACTTTCAAATGTATTTGCTGAAAATTTAGTTTTGCTTTCATTCACTGCTTCAAAAACATTTTTAAATTTTAGAACCAACTCAATCGGTGGAAGTATAAGTTTAAAATTACTTAAAAAGTCTTTAGGGACTCGTTTGTGACCAACAGCACCGGAAAAGTTGCTAGCAGAAACTTTTCTAAAAATAGGCAAATGTATCAAACTATATATGAATGGGGCGTAGCTGGTATTATCAAGTCTAAATACATGGAACTCCGTAGAGCCAAACCCTATTCCGTTTTTCAGCCCTGTTGCAATCGCAGCTTTTCCGTTTTCCATACACGGAGTAATCTTAGCGAAAAGCACATCACCTTCTTTAAAAGCTGTAAAACCTTTTTTAACATCTGAATAAACTCGAATATCTGAAGCATCCAAAACATGCGAATCTTCTGACACATTTGACATTGCTACAAATGAAACTGGAAGTTTATCATCATATTTTTCGGCTTTTGGGTTTATAGCGCTAATATCGCTAAAACCCCCTTGTTTCCACCCTTTCGGATTAGTAATAGGGTCACCGAACATATCTAAGAATACGGAGCGTAGGAAGACGTCGGCGAGGTCGATGGCTTGTTGGCGTTTGCAGCGGATGGCGTCGGCTTTGTCGAGGATGGTGGCGATGCGCTTTTGTTCTTCTAGTGGAGGGAGGGGGATTTCCCTGTTTTCCATAGCAGTTTTTGTGACATGAACCATCGTGGAGCCTGAACCTTGCTCAGCTTTTATAAAATCAACATCCCTTTTTAGAGCATAAAATAAATATTTTTTGTCAGCTAAACTTTCGTCAACTATTAGTTTCCAAATATGGTAGTGATAAATTACTTTTCCACCTTGCCAAATTTGTGGACCAAATGACGCCGACCATGCGTAGATAAGGTCACCTTTATCGCAATATTGCTTTTCTGGTAACTCTAGATCTGAGTAGTACCAATCTCGATTTGAAAAAAAATTACCAACTCGCATTAATGGATACTTGCCTTCTCTTAGCATCTCATTCTTTTTGTAGGCTCGCCCATTTATTAAAGTAACGACATCCCTCAACTTCACCATAGGCCATTTCATAGCATCCCCTCCAGTTCCTTCAGGTCTGCCATGATGTCGTTTTCAAGGTTCATCAGTTTGCCGAGGATGACTTTCGGGTCTTCGTAGACTTCTTCTTCGTAGACCACTTCTTTATAGCGGTTGATGGAGAGATCGTATTTATTGCTGGTAATGTCGGCCGCATCCACCACAAAGGCTTTTTGGGTCTTGTCGCCAAATTGCTCATTTATTTGCTCCACCGTAGCGTTATCCAGTACCAGCTGACGGTAGGCTTTCCATTGATCAATGGCATCTGGTAGGTCGTTACTGTCTTCGCCTTTTAATGGCGTGCGTTTGTCATCTAATGAATAACCGTCCGCTTGTAGATCGTAGAACCAAACACGCTCTGTAGAGCCGCCTTTAGTGAAGAGCAAAATAGCCGTGCTAACACCTGCGTAAGGCTTAAACACACCGCTAGGTAGACTGATGATGCCTTCCAGCTGGTTTTGTTCCACCAGCTCTTGACGCAATTGTTGGTGGGCTTTGGAGGAACCAAACAACACACCATCTGGCACGATCACCGCCGCACGACCACCCAGTTTTAAGGAACGTAGAATATGCGCGACAAACAGGAGCTCGGTCTTTTTGGTTTTCACCATACTCAACAGCTCTGGATTGGTGTTAGTTTCGTCTAGGCTACCTTTAAAGGGTGGGTTCGCCAGCACCACGTCAAAGAAGTTTTCTTCTTGTTTGGGGAAGTTTTCACGAATGGATTTGTTCAAGGTGTCTTGGTAGAGCACGTTAGAACCGTTCACCCCGTGTAGCATCATGTTCATGCTGGACACGCGTAACATGGTGGTATCGAAATCAAATCCCCAGAACATTTCATCACTAATATGCTCACGGTAGCTTTCTAGCTTGTCTCCTGGGTAATGTTTATTGCCTTCTTCGTCTTCCCAAATATTTTCTGGGCTGGTGTGCTGACGATTTAGGTATTCCATTGTCCGCGCCAAGAAACCCGCTGTACCACAGGATGGATCACAAATGGTATCAAAGGGTTGTGGATCAATAATTTCGATCATGGCATCGATAATGTGCCGTGGCGTACGAAACTGACCATTAATGCCAGCGGTTGTTAATTTGCTTAGCAGGTATTCGTAAATGTCGCCTTTTACATCGCTTTGGTTTAGCGGTAAGGAATCGACCATTTCTAACGCAGCCACCAAAACTGATTCGTTTTTGATTTCTAAATCCGCATCTTCCATGTAGTCACTGATGTGACCAAGCGCTTTGGTGGGTGTATTTTCATCTGCTTCTTCTATATCAGCCACTTGCCCTAGTTTGGAAAAGTACGGGTACACTTCGCTTTTAAGGTGTTTATGAAGCTCTTTACCAGACAAGTTTTTGAAGTTTTTCCAGCGTAGTAATTGCCCTTCTTTGGTATCTGGAAAAAGGCGAACAAAGGCTTTACCAGTACGATTTGCCTTACGCTCTTCGGCTTCTTCTTGCATGTCGAGCATACGGGCAAACATGAGGTAACTGATTTGTTCGATCACGGTTAAGGGATTGGTAATCCCCCCTGTCCAGAATTTTTCCCAAAGTTTGTCGATGTCATTACGGATTGGTCCGGTTAGCATAAATTCTCTCTTTAATTAGGGTGCCGATTGCTCTGGGCCAGTCGATTTTACGAAAGGTTTTAGTACAGCCACTAGGTCTTCTACATCTGCTTCATTAAACACGCCATCAATGCCATTTGAATTGACGCTGGTGAAAGGCGCTTCGTAAAGCTTCGCAAGATTAATAAATCCGTAGTTAGCTATGTAGCTCTTCAACATATCCATAAAACGCACTTGCTGAGCGGTTAGGTTTGGGTGTCGGTGAACAAAGTCGGTGAAATGTTCATTCACTTTAGAAGGTTCTAATCCTATCAATTCCTGTAAAGTAATGTGCAGTTGATCCGCCGTGCGGCCATAAAATTCATTCAAGGCATCTAAGCTCACTGTTGGATATGTTGTTAAGATGGTCGAGGTGAGATTTTTAAGATCTTCTTCCGATACCCTTTCGTTGTTCCTGATTTTCTGCAATATGGGGTTACTACTCACTAATTCATCTAATAGCTCTTTCACTCGGCGGCGATACACACTCACTTCATCTTTACTAAACAAGTTGTGTTTGCGCTCATCCGAACGCACTTCGCCATCTTGTGTACGTGTTTTAAGCACATCATAATTCCCGTTTGCATTGTTCTGGCGGAACTTCATAATGCCTCGCAACTGAGACCTCGCAGTTTCCAGCTTTTCAATACTTGAATCTACCCAGAACTCTGCACTGTTCACTTGATCTATTATTGCTTGCCTCTGACGAACCGCTTGAATATTCACTGCTAAGGCAGAAAGCTGCTCGACCAGTGTGTCGCGACCGTCTTCAAAGCAGCTAGCTTTTTCAACCATGCACGTCTCTATTGTGGCAATTAAGCGATCCAGCTGAGTTGCATGCTTATCTTGCAATGGTCGAGAAGACATTAAGGGAGCTATCGTCTCAAGCAACAGGTGTTGAGTGGTAGCATCAAGGGTTTGTAACCGTTCTGTCTGGATTAAACTGTCTATTTGTCGTAGCTCTTTGCGTACAGCAACACTGTCTCTTGGTAGATCGCTCAAATCCGCTTTAATAAGTTCAATAGCGGTATCAAAAGCGTCTTTGTGATTATGTTTTAACGCTTGAATAGCAAGGTTTACCCGTGCCTCAAAACAAGTCTGTAACAACGGCTTACCGCCAATGTCATTAGCTTCTTTGTATTCTTGCTCAAAGTATTCAAAGTTACCGTAGTGATCAAAAATCAAGAACTCGCTTTTATCTTTACCTGGCCCAAAAAGATTCTTACAAAGACGTGTACCACGGCCGATCATTTGCCAAAATTTAACAGATGATTTCACGGTTTTGGCAAATACTAGGTTGACCACTTCTGGCACATCAATGCCTGTGTCCATCATGTCCACAGAAATGGCGATACGAAAGTCGTTGTCGCTTTTTTTAAACTCTTTGATGAGGCTTTCTACGTGAGGAATTTTGTTGTGTATGACTTTACACACCTTGTTGCCATGTTGTGGGTAAAGCTTACAAAAGAGCTTTTCTAGGTGTTCAGCATGCTTTTGGTTATTCGCAAAGACGATGGTTTTACCCACTAATGAATTGGTTTCGTCTTTAATACCATTATTCATTAAGTTTTCTAGAATTTCTTGATCTGTCTTTTCACTGAAGATTTTACGACCTATGTCTTTCCCTTGATACTTAGCATTTTGGGCCTCATCTACTCCTAGATCGTCTTCAAGCTGGCGCTTTTGCTCATCTGTTAAATCTTTGTAATGAATACCATTGCGTAGAAACTCAGTAGTGACATCTTTTACTTTAAAGTCGACCAGATAAGGCGGCTCATGATTAATCGCCTCTTCAAGACCAAACTCAAAAGTTGGGTCTGTGGTTTCACAGCCGAACATGTCAAAGGTATTACGACTAATGTATTTCACTGGGGTGGCGGTTAACCCTACCTGTAAGGCATCAAAATAATCAAAAATATCTCGGTAACGATTATAAATGCTACGATGACTTTCATCGGCGATGATCAGGTCAAAAAAGCCAACATCTAATTGCGCAAAGCGATTCATCATACTTGGGTAAGTTGACACATAGATACGGGCGTTCTCGTTAATATTATAGGATTCACCTATCTCACAACGGGGCTCACTGGGTAAGTTCGTTTTAAAAGCATCGCTGGCCTGGGTTTGCAACTCTTTACGATCACACAAGAACAGCACTCTCTTTGCCCAACCTGCATTTAGCATGAGGTCTGCCAATGCAATTGAGACTCGGGTTTTCCCCGTGCCTGTCGCTTGAATAATTAATGCTTTACGACGCTGTTCTTGGAAGTTTTTTGCCACCGTTTTAATAGCATTAATCTGATATAGGCGATCGGCAATGTTTAAATTGGGGTTGTTTTGCTCAAGTTGGTTGTCACGATACTGACGCTGATAAACTAAATAGTTAAGGCTATCTTGACTGTAAAACCCATATACCATACGCGGTGTATTGTATTGAGCATCATCCCAGATAAAGGTTTCGTAGCCGTTGGTATAGAAGATCACTGGTCGTTGTTCATATTGTTTTTCAAGCGCATCGACATAAAGACGTGCTTGTTCTCGGCCAACTTGGTCGGAAGAATTGCCAGTACGTTTTGCTTCAACAACGGCTAAAGGCTTGCCATCGTCACCCCATAAAACATAATCAACATAGCCTTTACCAGATGGGCTATTGGGAAAGGCGACTTCTACTTCAATGCCAACACTCTCTTCATCAGACACATTCCATCCAGCTTGGCTGAGCATGGTATCAATAACTAGCTTTCGTGTTTTCGCTTCACTCCATTGCAAGCTATCGGCAACCGCTTCACTTTCTTGTTTAAGTTTGGCTTGATCTGGCAAAGCAGGGGCGTCTAAATGCTGAAGGTTTTTCGTACGTTCTTTTTCAACTTGCTCTAGCAATTCGTCATTGAGCTTTTTCTGATTTTCTAACTCTTCTTTGTATTTGTTTAATGAACCTTTTAAGGTAACGGCTTCTGCTCGATTATCTTTTATGTCAATAAATTCAGGGAGGCTTTCTCTTTTCTTACCGTAGCACTTAACGGCCAAATAACTTGCTAATTGATGAGCGGTACCCAGCGCCATATGCGCCGTGCGAAGGTCACCTTCTGCTCCATGGGCCGTTTCATTTCCTTGTGTTCGCAAGTAATTAAGTTGATATATTAGAGGTTTGTTTACGCAATTCTGGAATACGTGATTTCGAATGAGGTCATTAAATGTGGCCTCTGGCAATCGAGGCAGGCGCTCTTCTTTATAAATGGATTTTGTGAGTTCTTCTGCGAACGCTCGAAGTCGCGTCAATGCACTGCCAGGGTCGATAAACAATATCGCTTCAGCCATACCACCTAGGTTTGCTAAGGTTTCATTTTCTGCGCGTAAAAACTCAAAATTTTGTGATTTCATAAATAATATTTTTTTCATACTTGTGTTATAGCGAAGGTCGTGCCAACTTCTATTTCACGTCGTATTTATCCATCCAATTGGTTAATGTTTGGTAGTTTTTAAGCCCTAATAACTTCGCTGCTTTCGACTTGCTGTCATTGCAATGAGACAGTGCTTTAGGGATATAATGCCTCACCAAATCTGAAATAATATCTTGTATATCAATACCTTGAGATACATCCCTATCTAACAAGTTAGTACTATCATGAGGTCGTTCAAATAAAGCTTGCCTGATATCTTCCTCAGTTATTACATCTTCATCACTCCATAGAGACGCTCGTAATATAGTTGACCTTAACTCACGGATATTACCCAGCCATGGTTGTGAAAGGATAATATTTTTTGCATTTGAAGAAATTTTCTTACCTATCAATGCTGTATCTTGTGTTGCCATATCAGCCAATAATGTATCGGCTAATAAGGTAATATCGCCCTGTCGATTCCTTAATGGGGGCAATGTCAGTACACCCACTGCAACACGATAAAATAAGTCCTCTCTAAAATGCCCATCTTGAACGGCTTGTATCAAATTTCTATGAGTTGCAGTAATAATGCGAACATCTACTTTGACTTCTTTACTTGCTCCAACAGGTGTAACGACCCCTTCCTGCAATGCCCGCAGCAGTCGAACCTGAACACTTGGCGCTAACTCACCAAACTCATCTAAAAAAAGTGTTCCACCATTGGCCTGTTGGAAATAACCAGGTTGATCTGACGAAGCCCCAGTAAAGGCGCCTTTTTTATGACCAAACAACATTGAATCAACAAGTTCAGTAGGAAATGCCCCACAGTTCACGGCAACAAAAGGTTTATCAGATCTTTCACTTGCATTGTGAACCGCTCTAGCAAAAAGCTCTTTGCCTGTTCCTGTCTCACCTTGAATGAGTACAGGCACTTCACGTTTAGCAAGAATATACGCTTGGGATTTCAAACGTTGCATGACTGGGTTTTGTGTAATGATGCTGTCAAAGGCTGCGTCAGATACCACATCATCATTAGAGAGTTGTGTAAGTTGTGTTGTAGTGAGCTTGGTAGCAGTTGGAGTGTATTCAGCAGAAATTTCAAAAGGAATATTGGCCTCTTGAACACCCTGCTCTTTACTGGATTGATAAAGCTTAGCGACGTACTTTGTTTTGCCAAGCAATATCCAGATGGCTTGCATAGCAGGCGTTCCAGGGCTCAGTAAAATGGAGAGGTCAACGTTCGCCCCTTTTAAAATACCTAAGTGTTTATCACATGCCTGATATATGGATTCAAAATCAACAGGCGATAACAATGATTCATGATGGCACTCTATAGGGAGGTTTGTAGTACGTGTCAGCCACTCTATGTAAGGCTCGCTTCTCGCCCTGGGGTATGAACACAGGAGGACAATACGATCAAAACGAATAGCCTGTAACGTAGAAGAAATTGGAGCATCTAAAGGAACTAAGGATGTCGCAGCTCTTAAATCTGTTTCACCTATCCATGAAATCAACACCCTTTGCTGCATTTATACTTCCTTAACAAATAAATACAAATAATTCTTAATACCATCTATACTAAGAAATGCCCCCTCAAAATCAACCTTTTTAATGAAAAATTTCTCTAAATTCAGGTATTTGCTTAATATATTGGGAGGAGAACAAGAGTTGGATAGTAAGACCTAGATACAACAAATCGATAGACTGTTTTATTGAATGAAGCAAGATTATTGGGTTGAGTAAAGAAGCCTTACTGTTCATCACAACAAACACCCTACTCCTCCACCTAACCATCAAGAAGTGAAAATGATTGAGGCTAGAGTAAAATCGCACTTCCTCGACTTGTCTGTTCTTTCTGACCCGAGCTATTCTTCATCAGATTCAGTATTTTCTACGTATGCACCCATTAACTAAAGTATCCAGCCAATATGGAAGCTTAACTTTACTCTATTCCTAAATATTGTAACAGGTTAACTTAAATTAAAAGAAAGCGCCTAAGGTCTTGCTCTTGGCGCATTACATGTAATACGAAGACTTTATCGTTTTCAAATTTATAAAAAATCCGGCACGGATTTACCACAACCTCTCGGTAATTTAACGTTGGTATTTCAATTGGCACTTTCCCTGACTCAGGATGACTTTCTAAGCGCTCGATTGTTTCAAAAATATTTGCAACTAGCTTCTCTGCTGCATATTGATTTGATAGCGAAATATAATCTGCTATTGCGCGAATTTCATTCAGCGCAGGAACGGTCCAAACTATTTCAGCCATTTTTTCATTTGCTCTTTGGCTGACGCATTTGAAAGTACATGACCTTCCTTTATGGCTTTTTCACCACGGGCAATACCTTCTAGTATGGCCATACGCTTTTGCATCATCTCATAATCATCGACATCGACTAAATACGCCGAAGGCTGGCCATGCTCTGTAATTAGAACAGGCTCTTTTGATGTATGAAGATCTGCCAATATTTTTGTAGCGTGTCTTTTTAAGGTAGTTACTAATTCGACTTTCATGATGTTCACCTTGAGCACTAAAGTGTCACTATAGTATCACCTTCATACAAAGACTCAATCGTAAAGCTCAACACCCGAAGCTGCGGTAACGCGAACTTCCCGACTAACGTTGCGTGTTTTCCTCAATTTAAGCGCGACCTAGGGGTTAGCTTGTCTAAACAATGGACATTTTAATCAGAAACAATACGCCCTTTAGGTGTGTTCTTAAGACAAGCAAACGAAAACCACTATCTTTATATCACCTAATCAAGAGAAGCTTGCCAAGCTTTATCCGCTTGGGCTTGGTAAGTTTTCCAGTCGCCATTTAACCATCTTTGGCGGCCACGCTCTGCGAAAAATAAGTGCAACTCTTCTCCGAAAAATTCCCAAACCTGACCACTCGTCGGAATTAAGCCTTCGCCTAACGCCAGTGCATTGGCGCAAAATCCATTATAACGGGGAACGTATTTATCAGGATTGGCCGCAAATTTATCCGCCGATGCTTGGCTGGCAAAATGCCATTCTGCACCGCTCCATGTCACGATAAATTTCTTAGTGCCTTTCGCGACTGGACTACTGCCTTCAATGCCCTCACGATAATAGTCCAATACATCGTGGCCACCGATAGCAGAATTACTCCAAAATCCAGTACTTACAGGCTCAGCCGCCATAGCAGTAGCAGAACCACATAGAATACATATCACCAAGTAAAACCATTGCACTAGTCTTCTGCTTTTCATCATTCTTTCTCTTGTAATTGCTCTGTTTGCCCAATCTATTTCACCCACGGCTTGTTATTACTACACCGAGAGCCTAGACACTGATACTAAAAGACTTTGTATTCATCTACCAATGTAAACAACAGAGCTGAATTTATTTCTTAGAAAAAATGAAATAAGAATGAACCGATCATGGATCAGTTGAGGATTAAAGTATCTGAAAGAAGTTGGTTTGGTGGCGTGATGTAAGGTTTTAAAACAGGCACGGTCACAATACAGCCACAGCATAGCCACATGGCTAAATGTAGTTTTGGAGAAGATTATCAGGAGGCAAAATAAATACGGGATTAGTAAAAATAAGAGCAATCAAATTGCTATTTCAAAATTTAGGGGAAAAGCTAGAGTGGCTGTAGCAGCCAAAAGATGGTGGGTGTGGAGAGGTTCGAACTCCCGACATTCGCCTTGTAAGGGCGACGCTCTCCCAACTGAGCTACACACCCATATAGTTTTACATCTTTAGGTAGATGTGGAGTTCTCACCCCCGGTGGTTATGCGCCTTGTAGGAACGAATTCCAACTGAGCTACACACCCATCTATTGATGGTATCGCTAAACCTATTTACTCTTATCAGAAGTAAATGGCGGAACAGACGGGACTCGAACCCGCGACCCCCTGCGTGACAGGCAGGTATTCTAACCAACTGAACTACTGCTCCAACAGTAAGTGTTTAAAGTCTCATCAGACTTATCTTTTACATCGATAAGATGGTGGGTGTGGAGAGGTTCGAACTCCCGACATTCGCCTTGTAAGGGCGACGCTCTCCCAACTGAGCTACACACCCAACGCAATTTTAGATCTTCCGATCGGAGTTCTTAACTCCCACTGTCTATGCGCCTTGTAGGAAAGAATCCCAACTGAGCTACACACCCATATAGTTTTACATCTTTAGAAAGATGGCGGAACAGACGGGACTCGAACCCGCGACCCCCTGCGTGACAGGCAGGTATTCTAACCAACTGAACTACTGCTCCAACAGTAAGTATTTTGAGTCTCATCAGACTTATCTTTTACATCGATAAGATGGTGGGTGTGGAGAGGTTCGAACTCCCGACATTCGCCTTGTAAGGGCGACGCTCTCCCAACTGAGCTACACACCCATATAGTTTTACATCTTTAGAAAGATGGCGGAACAGACGGGACTCGAACCCGCGACCCCCTGCGTGACAGGCAGGTATTCTAACCAACTGAACTACTGCTCCAACAGTAAGTATTTTGAGTCTCATCAGACTTATCTTTTACATCGATAAGATGGTGGGTGTGGAGAGGTTCGAACTCCCGACATTCGCCTTGTAAGGGCGACGCTCTCCCAACTGAGCTACACACCCATATAGTTTTACA
>NZ_JBRAND010000002.1:0-560610 GCF_052747885.1 Marinomonas dokdonensis | reverse complement strand
TCAGACTTATCTTTTACATCGATAAGATGGTGGGTGTGGAGAGGTTCGAACTCCCGACATTCGCCTTGTAAGGGCGACGCTCTCCCAACTGAGCTACACACCCATATAGTTTTACATCTTTAGGTAGATGTGGAGTTCTTAACTCCCGGTGATTATGCGCCTCGTATAGGACGAATCCCAACTGAGCTACACACCCATATAGTTTTACATCCTTAGGAAGATGGGGGAACTTCATTTAACGCCACTTGAAATATTCAAGTATGGTGCCGCCACCAAGAGTCGAACTCGGGACCCTCTGATTACAAGTCAGATGCTCTACCAACTGAGCTATAGCGGCTTAACGCTAAATCAAATTTTGTCATTATCTCTTAATCGGATTAAAAGATAATGGTGCCGCCACCAAGAGTCGAACTCGGGACCCTCTGATTACAAGTCAGATGCTCTACCAACTGAGCTATAGCGGCAAATTACGCAGTTTGCTTTTAACGACACAACACAAGTGTTGTATGGTGCCGCCACCAAGAGTCGAACTCGGGACCCTCTGATTACAAGTCAGATGCTCTACCAACTGAGCTATAGCGGCTAAAAAAGCAAAAACATTTTTATCCTTTTACAGGACTTGACCAAAATATGGTGCCGCCACCAAGAGTCGAACTCGGGACCCTCTGATTACAAGTCAGATGCTCTACCAACTGAGCTATAGCGGCATTTCTCAAATTTTGGTCGGGACGGCAGGATTTGAACCTGCGACCACTAACACCCCATGCTAGTGCGCTACCAGGCTGCGCTACGCCCCGATGCAAACAACAACACTGTCGTTGTCAGCGGGTGCGTATATTACTATAACGAATTGAAAAGGGAAGAGTTTTATTTGTTTTTTTTCATTTTAATGACGCGTTTTCAGTTTTCGTAAATCATTGATTAAGCATTGATCTAAATATCATTAATGACTTTGCTGAGGTTTCCTGTGGCGGCTTTCTGAAGGCTTATATATTCACTCCCACACCCTACTCTTTTTAATGCTAGAAGCGTTTGCCAGGCAATAAAAAAGCCACTTCCTAGGGAAGTGGCTTTTAGTAACAAGCGAAGTAACTTGAGTGCTTACTCTTGCATATAGTCTTCGACTTTAGACTTAAGCTTCTGCCCAGGCCTAAAAGTCACGACGGTACGAGCGGTAATGGGAATTTCTTCCCCTGTTTTCGGGTTACGACCGGGTCGCTGACTTTTTTCTCGCACTTCGAAATTACCAAAGCCCGATAACTTAACTTGCTGACGCTCAACGAGAGAATTGCGTATCACATCAAAAAAACCTTCAACTAGGTCTTTGGCGTCTTTTTTACTCAAATCTATTGTATCTACTAAGTTTTCAGCAAGGTCCGCTTTCGTCAACGATCCCATAAATCTACCCCCTTACAACAGCTCCTAACGTCTCCGTTAAAGCAGCTACAGTTTTATCGACCGAGTTGTTTACTTCTTCATCACTAAGAGTGTGTGAAGGATGCTGCCACGTCAAGCCCAAAGCGACACTTTTTTTCGTCTCATCAATGCCTTGGCCCTGATAAACGTCAAAAACTAAGACATCTTTAAAGGCTTCACCAGCATTTTCGTTAATGACTTTTTCAAGAGCACTAACCGGCACAGATCGATCCACAAGCAGAGCAAGGTCACGACGCACTTCTGGGAATTTAGAAACCGCTTTGTATTCTGGTAAGGTCGCACCCAACACTGCGGACAAAGCAATATCAAACACATACAGAGTTTGGTTGGCGCCAAGTTCTTTAGACAACTGAGGATGCAACTCCCCCATTACGCCGACAAACTCACCATCAATGAAGATATCCGCAGAACGTCCTGGGTGTAAGTAACCACAACGAGAAGGCTCGTAACTTGGCTTACCACCATTATTTAAAGCGAACATAGCTTCTACATGAGCTTTTAGATCGTAAAAATCGACTTTTTCACTCTTGTGATACCAAGCTTCTGGATGACGGCTACCCGCGATCAGACCAGAGATCTGTAGTTGCTGATCCAGTTCATCCAAAGCTTCTACAGAGCCGATAAAGCGACGACCTGTTTCAAACAAGCGCACACGGCTCTGCTGACGGTTTTGGTTGTGCAGGTAAGCTTTCACTAGGCCTGGCACCAAACTTGGTCGCATTACACCCATATCCGCAGAGATTGGATTGGCCAGTGGCACAGGCTCGATCTCAGGCAAGAATTGCTTGCTCAAGTTCGGATCAATAAAGCTGTAAGTTACAGCTTCTTGGTAACCTTGAGAAACCAATACTGAACGCAAGTTTTGAATCGCAGTTTTACTTTCAGATAGCGGAGTGAAGCTCACGGCAGCCTTAGGCATAGCTGAAGGCAAGTTGTCGTAACCATAGATACGCGCCACTTCTTCGATCAAGTCCGCCTCGATCGCTATGTCAAAACGATGGGAAGGTGCTTTCGTTACCCAAGCTTCATCAGTCACTTGCAGCATCTCAAGACCCAAACGCGTCAAGATATCTGTCACTAAGTCTTTATCGATAGACATAGCTAGATACTGATCAAGCTTTTTACGACGCAAAGTCACTTCCGCCGCCGCAGGCAAGTGATCTTCACTTTGCGTTGCCGTCACAGGGCCAGCTTGACCGCCAGCAATCTCAAGTACCAAGGCCGTTGCACGTTCAATCGCTTTCTGTTGCAAGCTTGCGTCCACACCACGCTCATAGCGATGAGAAGCATCTGTATGCAAACCATAAGAGCGCGCTTTACCGGCAATCGCTAACGGTGCAAAGAAAGCACTTTCTAGGAAGATGTCTTGAGTCTGGGTATTCACACCAGAACCTTCACCACCCATCACACCAGCAATAGCCAAAGGACCTTTCTGGTCAGCGATAAGCAAGGTATCTTCACGCAAGCTCACTTCTTGACCATCGAGCAATACGATCTTTTCACCAGCACTAGCATTGCGTACTACAACACTGCCATTTAGGTTCGCAAGATCAAAGGCATGCATCGGCTGACCAAGTTCTAGCATCACATAGTTGGTGATATCGACAATCGGATCAATGGAACGAATACCACTGCGACGTAGTTTTTCCACCATCCACAACGGTGTTGCCGCAGCAACATTGACACCTTTGATGACACGACCCAAGTAACGCGGACAAGCATCAGCGGCTTGCACTTCCACAGGGAACACATCATCAATAACTGCTGCTACTGCATCAATCTGAACTTCACTAACGTCGGTTTTATTTAGTACGCCCACTTCGCGTGCCAAGCCAGCAAGACTTAAGCAATCACAACGGTTTGGGGTAAGATCCACATCTATGATGCAATCATCAAGATCTAGATATTCGCGTAAATCCTGTCCTGTTGTTGCAGCGGCTGGCAATTCAAGAATGCCATCATGATCTTCGCTAATACCAAGCTCAGACGCTGAACACAACATACCAAAAGACTCAACTTGACGGAGTTTCGCCTTTTTAATTTTAAAGTCACCGCCTAAAACCGCGCCAATCTTTGCAAACGGGATTTTGATGCCCGCACGAGCGTTCGGAGCACCACATACCACTTGGAACGTTTCGCTACCGTCGGTTACTTGGCACACTTGCAGCTTATCGGCATTCGGGTGTGGTTCAGCGCTGATAATCTCGCCCACCACTACGCCAGTGAATTCAGCCGCTACTGGCAGTACTTCGTCTACTTCAAGACCTGCTAAGGTAATTTGCGCCACCAAATCATCACGACTGATGTTTGGGTTCACCCATTCTCTTAGCCAATTCTCACTAATTTTCATAACAACATCCTAGGCTGGCGGTTTAGTTGAACTGTTTAAGAAAGCGCAAATCGTTTTCAAAAAACATGCGTAAATCGTCTACCTTGTAACGCAACATGGCAAAACGCTCTACCCCCATACCAAAGGCAAAACCTGTGTATTTTTCAGAATCAATACCAGACATTTCCAAGACTTTCGGGTTTACCATGCCGCAACCCAATACTTCCAACCAAGACTCTTCGCCTTTGCTGTTGGTACGCATGATGTCCACTTCAATGGAAGGTTCGGTAAATGGGAAGTAACTTGGGCGGAAGCGCACTTTCAAGTCATCTTCAAAGAACACGTTCAAGAACTGCTGTAACGTGCCTTTTAAATCCGCGAAGGAAATATTCTCATCGATCAACAAACCCTCAACCTGATGGAACATAGGCGTATGCGTTTGGTCAGAATCACAACGGTACACACGACCCGGACAAATAATACGGATAGGTGGTTGTGACGTTTCCATGGTACGAACTTGAACTGGCGATGTATGCGTTCTAAGTACCGTATTAGGATTAAAATAGAAGGTATCTTGCATGGCACGAGCTGGGTGATGCGCAGGAATATTCAGCGCTTCGAAGTTGTGGTAGTCATCTTCGATCTCAGGGCCCGCTGCCACATCAAAACCAATCCCACGGAAGAAGTTTTCAATTCTCTCCATGGTGCGGGTAACAGGGTGCAAGCCACCCACTTCTTGGCCTTTACCAGACAAAGAAATATCAATTGTTTCGGTTGCCAATTTTGCATCCAAAGCGGCTTTCGCTAGGGTCGACTTACGTTCAGTAATTTTCTCCTGAACCTGCCCTTTCGCTTCGTTTACCAATTGACCAAATTTAGGACGATCTTCTGCAGAAACATTACCTAGCTGTTTCAGCAAAGCCGTTAGAGCGCCTTTTTTACCAAGATAATGCACACGCACATCATCCAAGGCGGACTCACTCTCAGACGCAGCCACTGCGCTTAGCGCATCAGCGAGAATCTGCTTTAGGTTCTCCATTTACATACTCCAAAAAATAAAATAGGGGAAGAGCGTTGGCCCTTCCCCTATTAAAGACTGCATTGAGTGACACGTTCGAGACAATATTCTTGCAAGACCGCATCACCCTAAGGCTACGTCAGAAATTAAGCCAAGCTTGCTTTCGCTTTTTCAACGATTGCAGCAAAAACTTCTTTCTCGTACACAGCTAGATCAGCAAGTACTTTACGGTCGATTTCGATTGCTGCTTTTTTCAAGCCAGCAATGAAACGGCTGTAAGACAAACCATTGATACGTGCAGCAGCGTTGATACGAGCAATCCACAATGCGCGGAATTGACGCTTACGCTGACGACGGTCACGGTATTGGTACTGACCAGCTTTAATGACAGCTTGTTTCGCTACACGAAATACACGACTACGTGCACCGTAGTAACCTTTAGCTTGCTTTAGAATCTTCTTGTGACGGCGACGAGCCTGAACACCACGTTTTACGCGAGGCATAATATAAACCTTATACTAATAAATTAATGAACTATAAAAATAGACTTAGATGTATGGCAACATGCGCGTGATTAACGCTTTGTCGCTGGCAGCGATGCTCTTCATTGCACGAAGATGACGCTTACGCTTAGTCGATTTCTTAGTCAAAATGTGACTAGTATGAGACTGCTTATGTTTAAAACCATTCGCGGTACGTTTGAAGCGCTTAGCTGCGCCACTGTGTGACTTAATTTTGGACATGATAAAACCACTCTCGCATTCGTTAATGTTAATGTAATCTTTCAATAACCTAAGCTATTTGAGATTACTTCTTCTTTTTGGGGCCTAGCACCATAGTCAATTGACGACCTTCCATTTTCGCAGCTTGCTCTACTGCACCATATTCCTCTAAGTCTGCAGCGACTCGATTCATAAGTTGCATACCAAGCTCCTGATGGGCCATTTCACGACCGCGGTATCTTAGTGATACTTTGGCCTTATCCCCGCCTTCAAGGAAACGTATCAGGTTGCGGAGTTTTACCTGATAATCCCCTTCCTCCGTCCCTGGACGGAATTTCATTTCTTTAACCTGGATTTGCTTAGCATTTTTCTTTTGAGCCGCTTTCGCTTTCTTGGCTTCAAAAATATGCTTGCCGTAGTCCATGATTTTGCAAACAATCGGATCAGAATCAGCAATTTGCACTAGGTCAAGGCCAGCTTCTTGAGCAGCCTTAAGCGCTTCGTCAATCGACACAACACCAATTTGTTCACCATCAGCAGCGATTAATCGTACTTCAGTTGCTCGAATGTTCTCGTTGATTAGAGGGCGCTGCTTACTAGCACTACGCCCACGATTCATATTACCTTTTATAGCTCTATCTCCATTTATTGTTTACGGCTACGACGAGCGACTTCTGTCTGAAGCAAATCTTCAAAATCAGTAACACTCATCACCCCAAGGTCTTCACCAGTTCGAGTTCGAACGGCTACTTGATGTTGTTCGACTTCTTTATCGCCAACAACAATCATATATGGGATGCGCTGAATTGTATGCTCGCGAATTTTAAACCCGATCTTCTCATTTCTCAAGTCAAGTTTCGCTTTAAAGCCCTTTGAATTTAATCTTTTTTCCAAATCAGAACAATATTCTGCCTGACGATCGGTAATATTCATGATGACGACTTGTTCTGGCGCTAACCAAAGCGGGAATGAACCCTCAGTCTCTTCAATCAAGATACCGATGAAACGCTCCAATGAACCCACGATCGCTCGGTGCAACATAACAGGTGTTTGGCGTGAGCCATCTTCTGCTACGTATTTTGCATCCAAACGAGTCGGCATAGAAAAGTCCACTTGGATAGTACCACACTGCCAAACACGACCGATCGCGTCTTTCAACGAGAACTCGATCTTAGGACCATAAAACGCCCCTTCACCTGGCAACTCTTCCCATTCTAGGTTCGCAGAGTTCAACGCCTCAGCCAATGCCTGCTCTGCTTTATCCCAAACTTCATCCGAACCTACACGCTGCTCTGGACGAGTGGATAAGCGATAAATGATATTGGTGAAACCAAAGTCTGCATACACTTCGTGCAACAGATCAATAAATTCAGACACTTCTTGTTGAATCTGACCTTCTGTCACAAAGATATGACCATCATCTTGCACGAAGTTACGTACACGCATGATACCGTGCAAGGCACCAGATGGCTCATTACGGTGACAAGAACCGAATTCAGCCATACGGAATGGCAAATCACGGTAGCTCTTCAGGCCTTGGTTATAAACTTGAATGTGACAAGGACAGTTCATCGGTTTTACCGCGTAATCACGGTTTTCCGAATGGGTGGTAAACATGTTTTCGTGGTATTTACCCCAGTGTCCAGACTTCTCCCACAACACGCGATCAACGATTTGTGGCGTCTTCACTTCTTGGTAATTGTTATCAAGCTGCTTTTTACGCATGTATTGCTCAACAGTTTGATACAAGCTCCAGCCTTTTGGATGCCAGAACACCATACCAGGTGCTTCTTCTTGCACATGGAATAAGTCTAATTTCTTACCCAGCTTACGGTGGTCACGCTTTTCCGCTTCTTCAATACGCAACAAGTAAGCTTTTAGCTCTTTCTTGTCGGTCCAAGCGGTACCGTAGATACGCTGCAACTGCTCGTTGTTGGAATCACCACGCCAGTAAGCGCCCGCCAGTTTCATCAATTTAAAGTGACGTAATACACGGGTATTCGGTACGTGAGGACCACGACACATGTCCATGTATTCTTCATGATGATACAAGCCCACTTCTGTGATAGAAGCGTCCATGTCATCAATTAAGGCAACTTTGTAATCTTCACCACGCTCAACAAATTGTTGACGCGCTTCTGCGATAGGCGTCATTTTCTTAACGACATCGTAATCGGTTTTAACCAATTCACCCATGCGCTTCTCTATTAACGCCATGTCTTCTGGCGTAAATGGGCGCTCAAAGGCGATATCGTAATAAAAGCCTTCATCGATGACAGGACCAATGGCCATTTTAGCGGTTGGAAACAGCTGCTTAACAGCGTGACCCACCAAGTGCGCAAACGAGTGACGAATGATCTCCACCCCTTCTGCGTCCTTTCCGGTCACTATGCTTAATGCCGAGTCACTGGTGATAAGCTCACAAGCATCGACCAATTCGCCATTGATACGACCCGCAACAGTTGCTTTAGCAAGACCGGGACCTATGTCCTCAGCCACTTGCATAACCGTTACAGGATTAGAAAAAGAACGTTGACTGCCATCCGGCAAAGTAATTACAGGCATTTTTTTGATTCCCCTTTTTGGAGTCAGTGGTGCTCCATACCAAAGAGCACATGTAAATTCAGGGCATAAACTAGCATTTTTCGCCTAACCTTGCGACTGTAATTTAGCTTTCTAATTCAGCCACCCCAAAGATAGTGGCCTTCTAGGAAAATCAAGGCTTTTTTCTTCCTTTCAGCCATAGACTTTCTCTGTACTCAAGGTAAAATTGCGATCCGATTTATCGATATCTTCAACACAAAGGCTTTATGGATTTTCAAGATCTTGACGATTACTGCATTGAGACTACTCAATCAGAACCTGAACTTTTATTGGAACTCGTTGAAAAAACGTATTCTGATATGGGTTACCCAAATAAGTTGTCAGGCAAAACCATTGGCCGCACACTGAAGCTATTGACGCGCCTAAAGCAACCTAAGCGCGCCCTAGAAATCGGCATGTTTACTGGCTATTCGGCCCTCTCTATTGCTGAAGGCATGCCAGCAGACGGCTCCCTTATTTGCTGCGAAACCAATCCAAGAGCAATCGAATTTGCACAAACTTTTTTTGATCGCAGCCCCCACGGACACAAAATCACGCCAATATTTGGCCCAGCCTTAGAGACTATTGAGACTCTAGAGGGCGAATTTGACCTTGTCTTTATCGATGCCGATAAGCGCAACTACCTTAACTACTATGAAGCAGTACTGCCTCTCGTAAGTTCTGGCGGTTTAATCATTATCGACAACTCCATATGGCAAGGGCGTGTTCTGGACCCACAAGAAAACAGCGACATCGCTGTTAATCAGCTTAATCGCCTGATTGCACAAGATAATCGAGTTGAGAATGTTCACCTAAATGTTCGCGACGGTCTCAACCTCGTAGTAAAACACTAACCCTATTTTCATAAAGCCCACTCGCCAAAAGCGAGTGGGCTTTATGTGCTATTTAAACGTCACTAAAAAAGAGGCAGCGATTTTGGTCGTTTTTAAAATCACAAATAACATTTCCGGCAAACACTATATTGGAACGTCGTTCAATAGTGGCTTTCAACGTTTTGAGCAATACGTTGAAGCAACGAATGAGGGATTGGATTTCCCACTTTACAATGACATCAGGGATCATTCGGCCGACGCATTTACAGTAGAAGAGCTTTTCGAAACAGAAGATAAGCAGGAACTGTACGAATTAGAAAAAGATTACATCTCTATCTACAACGGCGAAAGTCTGCGTGGCTACAAGATTGCCCAAACCGCCGAAAAAGCGGCAGGCCTAAGCTTCGGTAAAAAAGCCTTGTTTGATGCAAATGGTGTTTCTACCGCCGAAGTACCAAAAAAGACTCGCAAAACAGCGGTAAAAAAAACCGTTGAATTGCCAAGCAAAGCCATTGTAGAACCAAAACCTACGGCCAAGTCTTTTTTCAGCGAACTTATTGGTGAAGACCGCCTCGACACACCGGCGGCAACACCAACACAACCTAAGAAAACTGCACCACGCGCCAAAAGCAAAGCCAGTATTCAAAAGATGCTGAACGAAGCCGAAAGAGTTGCAAAAAAAGAGCGTGAAGAAAAACTTAAGGCTCAGCAACAAGCAGAAGCCGAAGAAATGTCACTTATCATGGCTAAGATTGACATCACTTCAAAGTCTGCAACCTCTGCGTTTAGACGCCGCAAAGGCTAGTATTTTTCAGACTAAAAAGCCCCAGCAGAATTTTCACTCTGCTGGGGCTTTTTTATTGTCAGCCACCCGAGAAGGTTAGCTCTACACTCTTTAGGCGCGCGCTTTTTTCAACGTATCGGAAATCATAAACGCCAATTCCAAAGACTGATCAGCATTTAGACGTGGATCACAATGAGTATGGTAGCGATCCGCAAGATCTGCTTCCGTCACTTCAAAGGCACCACCGACACACTCCGTCACATTTTGGCCTGTCATTTCGAAATGCACACCACCTGCGTAGCTACCTTCTGCACTATGTACTTGGAAGAACTGTTGGACTTCTTTCAATACATCTTCGACGCGGCGAGTTTTGTAGCCCGTAGAAGCTTTGACAGTATTGCCGTGCATTGGATCACTACTCCAAACCACTTGCTTGCCTTCACGCTGAATCGCTTGAATCAGCTTCGGCATGCCATCTTCTACTTTGTCGGCACCCATACGAACAATAATGTTCAAACGGCCCGCTTCGTTTTCAGGGTTTAGCACATCACACAAGCGCAATAGGTCTTCAGGGTCCATAGATGGGCCTGCTTTCACCCCAATTGGGTTTTTCACACCGCGTAAGAATTCTACATGGGCACCATCAAGTTGACGAGTACGGTCACCAATCCACAACATGTGGGCAGAACAGTCATACCAATCCCCTGTTAGGCTGTCCTGACGGGTCAGAGCTTGCTCGTAAGGCAATAGCAGCGCTTCGTGGGATGTATAGAATTCTGTTTCTTTCAGTTGGTTCATACCGCCACCAACGCCGCAGGCTTCCATAAATTGCAACGCATCGTCAATTTTATCAGCCACACCTTGGAAACGACTGCCTGCTGGGCTGGCATTCAAGAAATCCAAATTCCACTTATGCACTTCATGTAGGTCTGCAAAGCCACCTTGAGAGAAAGCACGCAGCAAATTCATGGTTGAGGCACTTTGGTTGTATACCTGAACTAAACGCTCAGGGTCTGGAATACGAGCTTGCTCAGAAAATTCAATGCCGTTGATGATATCACCACGGTAACTCGGCAGCTCTACACCATTAACTGTTTCCATTCCAGCCGATCTTGGCTTAGCAAACTGCCCAGCCATACGACCCACTTTCACGATTGGGCATTTTCCAGCGTAAGTTAACACCACCGCCATTTGCAGCATGACTTTAAAGGTGTCACGAATATTGTTGGCATGAAACTCTGCAAAACTTTCAGCACAATCGCCACCCTGCAATAAAAATGACTGACGATTCGCTACTTGCGCTAAAGCATTTTTCAATTGACGTGCTTCACCTGCAAAAACAAGAGGAGGCATTTTTCCTAACGTATTTTCCACTTGAGCCAAGTGCTCAAGGTTAGGATAGACAGGCTGCTGTAATGCTGTCTTTTCTTTCCAACTTGTTAAGTTCCATTGTTTCATAATTTTCTAAAGCCTTATTATTTAGATATTTATTATTAGAGGGCCGTTACCTAGCCACAACCCAAAGTATTTCTGCATCTTTTGCTGACAAAGAGACGACTGCGTGTCCCATGGTGGCATCATAATACACACTGTCTCCTTCTTTTAATTCAATTGGTTCATAGAGTTCAGAGAAAAAATTAATTTTACCCTGCAAAACCAATAAGAATTCTTCTCCATCGTGACGAACCCACTCTTTAAATTCATCAAACGAACGGGCACGCACCTTGGTTTTAAAGGGCACCATTTTTTTGCGGCTAATGGAGTAATTTAGCAACTCATGCTCATAGGTGGCGGTGGGATGAGCTTCGCCTTTTCCCTTGCGGGTAATATCACGCCTACCGGCGATCGAAAACTCACTGGCCTCCACAAACAATTGCGGAAGATCCATCCCCAACCCCTGAATGAGCTTTTGCACTATGGTAAAACTTGGTGACACCTGATCATTTTCAATTTTCGACAAGGTTGAGCGGGCGATCCCCGTCCTTTTCCCCACCTCTTCAAGCGTCCAACCTTTCGACAAACGGATCTCTTTAACGCGCTTGCCCAGCTCTAAAGGCTCAACAAAGCGATCAGGATCGGATGCCGTTGCAGTTTCCAATGATGGTCTACTTACCATAATTCACCCATAAAAAATTCTTTCGGCAAGTTTACTAAAAGAAACAAGCACAACCCAGCCTTAATAAGTGTTTTACACATATTGCTCAACCAAGATAAGCACCCGCCATGCACTATTATTTTACCAATGGTGCCATCGCCGCTTCACAGCGTGATAAATCAAAGCCTTTTGCAGCCACAGCCGCTGAAAGCTCTGTATAGTTGCCGCCTTGAGCATTTTGCATCAGCACCCAAAGTACGGAAGAGCGCGTCCCTGTACGACAAAAGGCCAAGGTTTTTTTCGCTTCGCTCAAGGCGGCTGCTTGGCTATCTACATGCGCCTGGCTCAGCAGTTTAAGGTCAATGGCGTTTTCTACGTATTCCAAACCCAAATCCAGCGCAACCGCTTTTAGCTCCGTCGATAAAGGCTGATCATCACTTTCACCATCAGGGCGGTTATTGATAATGCGCTGAAAGCCCATGGCTTTTAAAGCCAAAAGATCTTCTTGCTGAATTTGCGGCGCCACAAAGTAATTATTTTCTAATAAAACTGGATCATTCATTGCCAAAACTCCTCACTGTTAAAATATGCTATTAGCTGCGGTAGAGTACTTTAATCAGGTGATAGCCAAATTGTGTTTTAATCGGCCCCTGTACCTTTAATAAAGGTCCGTTGAATACGGCACGATCAAAGGCTGGAACCATGTCACCCTTTCTAAATTCACCTAAGTCGCCGCCCTTTTTTCCGGAAGGGCAAGTAGAAAACTGCTTTGCCAACTTATAAAAGTCACCACCCTTCTCCAGCTTTTGCTGAATCTGTTCTGCTTCTTTTTTTGTTTTCACCAAAATGTGACATGCACTTGCGCTCGCCATAACCCTTCTCACTTGTCATTTTAACCAAATAGAACATTCTAACCTATTTGATGTGGTAAAATTAATCTTAAGTATCCATTACACTGACAGTTAAGTCTGTATATAACTATAAGGTTGTTTACTCTATGAGCACATACGCAGCAATCAGTGATCTCTCTTTTTTACTGGTCGAACCCTCTGAAACCCAGCGCAAAATCATCGCACATGCTCTTGGTGAAGCAGGCATAAGACAAATTGAGTTTGCCAACAGTATTGCCAGCACTCTAGAGACACTGGCGACTTTCCCACCGGATTTGATTATTTCTTCCATGTACCTTCCTGATGGCACAGCCAACGAATTAATCGATAAAATTCGTAACAACCCAGATACCGAAGATCAATGCTTCATGCTTATTTCCAGCGAGCGTAATCGCGAGCATCTTGAGCATTTACGTCAGTCTGGTGTATTGGCCATCTTGCCAAAGCCTTTCACCAATAAAGATTTGAACCGAGCCATTCGCGCCACACTGGATTTGATTGCTGAAGAAGACATTGATCTTGAGTTGTTTGACCCAAAAACGCTAAACGTGCTAATTACCGACGATAGCCCTATGGCCCGCAAACACATTGCCAAAATGCTGAACAGCATGGGCATTGAAAACATCGAATTTGCCGAACATGGCAAAGAAGCCCTAGAGCGCCTTAATGAGCAAGAGTTTGACCTCATCATCACCGACTACAACATGCCAGAAATGGATGGTCGAGAGCTTACTGAAGCCGTACGCAACAGCCCCCTGTTGGCACACATTCCAATTTTAATGGTGAGTTCTAACGCCGAGGACAGCCAGCTGTCTAACATAGTTCAAGAAGGCGTTGATGCAATTTGTGGCAAACCATTTGAACCAAGCACGGTAAGACAACTGCTGGCGCAAATTTTAAACTAGCCAATAACGACAGAGCTAAAAAAAGAGCGCCTAGTGCGCTCTTTTTTGGTTGCAGCTTAGCTATCACCTAAGCTTGCTGAAGCAATTTATCAACAATGGCCTGATTGGCTTCAGGAAATTGGTAATCCCTCAATTCGCTGAAAGGCACCCAAGCAACTGCTTGCCCCTCTTTGCCAACAGGTTCCCCCTCAAAACCTGTGACCTTAAAAAAGTGTAAGGCAACATGTTTATCAGCGTAATCATGGCTAATGGTTTCCAGCAAACTGCAATTCGTCACTTTAATACCACACTCTTCTTGCAACTCACGGCTCAAAGCATGCTCTGGCAACTCATCCGCTTCGCATTTTCCTCCGGGAAACTCCCAAAGGTTACCCTGATGCTGATCAGGTTTACGCAAAGCAAGGAACACCTTATCATCGCGAACAATCACACCCGCAGCGACAATCACTCGCTTCATGTACGGTAGTCTGCGTTGATGGTGACATACTCATGAGAGAAATCTGTCGTCCAAACGACGTCTTGCTGCTCACCCAGATTCAAATCCACACAGATATGAATTTCTTCTGGCGCCATAGCTTCTTGCCCTAACGCTTCGGAATAGCGTGGAGACAAACCACCTTGGCTGGCGATTTCCACACCATTGATCGAGAGATCCACTTTATCTACGTCTAGATACTCCGCTCCCGCACGACCAACCACAGCAAGGATTCGCCCCCAATTTGGATCAGATGCAAACAGAGCCGTTTTTACCAGTGGCGAATGGGCAATTTCAAAGGCGATTTTGGTGGCATCGGCAGCTAGTTTCGCGCCTTTCACCTCAACGGTAACAAATTTAGTCGCCCCTTCACCATCACGTACAATGGCATGGGCAAGTTCTAGCATCA
This sequence comes from Marinomonas dokdonensis, assembly GCF_052747885.1. Taxonomy (NCBI): domain Bacteria; kingdom Pseudomonadati; phylum Pseudomonadota; class Gammaproteobacteria; order Oceanospirillales; family Oceanospirillaceae; genus Marinomonas; species Marinomonas dokdonensis. Next base: position 546,130 of record NZ_JBRAND010000002.1, on the reverse strand, counting down.
CTTCTTCAAAAGCGGCATAAAAAGCTTTCGCTAAAGGTGAGTCAATCACTGTCACCATAGGGTTCTGCGCCCTACCCGTTGCCACTGCAATGCAAGAGTCATTAGTAGAGGTATCACTGTCTACAGTAATGCGGTTAAAGCTTTTGTTAGTCGCTTGCTTAAGCATTTGCTGAAGCACAGCTTGATCCATGGCGATATTACTAAATACATAACCCAACATAGTGGCCATGTTAGGGCGGATCATACCCGCCCCTTTAGAAATACCTGCAACCGTGTAAGTCACACCATCAAATTCAAATTGACGCACAGAGCCTTTGGGCAAGGTGTCTGTGGTCATAATGCCAGTGCCAGCGGCCTGCCAATCATCCGTACTGAACTTAGCAATGGCTTGAGGAATACCCGCAAGGATTTTATCGACAGGGAGAGGTTCGCCGATCACACCCGTTGAAAACGGCAGGATGCTCGACACAGGCACCTTCACTTGCTCTGCCAAGGCTTCACAAGTTCGAGTGGCGTTCTCTAGGCCTGGCTTGCCTGTGCCTGCATTAGCGTTACCCGTATTAATGAGCAGATAGCGGATGTCCGACGTCTGCAAATGCTGCTGACAAATTCGAACCGGTGCCGCGCAAAATGCATTTTGAGTAAATACACCGGCAACAGAAGCCCCTTCACACAATTCAAAGATAACTAAATCTTTTTTGTTCGGCTTCTTAATTCCAGCCTCTGCTACACCAATGCGAACCCCTTTAATTTCAGGAATCGCAGGAAAGTCGTGCAAACCTACTGCCATTTAACTTTTTCCTCTACTAAACCAGTTTACCGTGACACTGTTTGTATTTTTTACCCGAACCACAAGGGCAAGGCTCATTACGTCCCACTTTAGGCACATCTGAAGCGCCGCCAGCTGGTGCTGCATTTGACTCTTCTTCTGGTTCTGCATGAGAGGTACTCATACGAGTGTTTGCTTCTTGAAGACGACGAGCCTCTTCAATTTTTTCAGCCTCTTCTGCTGATTGGACTTTTACTCGCGTCACAACCTGCACGACTTCAAATTTAATCTGCTCTAGCAAACCTTGGAATAGCTCAAACGCTTCACGCTTGTATTCCTGTTTCGGGTTTTTCTGAGCATAACCACGCAAGTGAATACCTTGGCGTAGCATATCCATAGTTTGCAGGTGCTCTTTCCATAAGGTATCAAGCACTTGTAGCAAGACTTGTTTTTCAAATGAGCGTAGTGGATCTGCACCCGCTACAGACTCTTTCATTTCGTAGTCTGCTAGGAAGCTATCAAGAATTTTCTGACGTAGAGGTTCTTCGTAAAGCTTCTTATCTTCTTCCACCCATTGGGCAATCGGTAGATCCAGACCAAACTCGTTACGAATTTTCTCTTCCAGACCTTGTAGATCCCAAAGGTCAAAGATACTTTGCGGTGGGATAAATTCATCAATAACACCACTCACCACTTCTTCGCGCATCGCGCCGATCGCATCAGACAAGTCATCCGATGTCATCATTTCATAACGCTGACGGTAGATAACTTGACGCTGATCGTTTGCTACATCATCGTATTCAAGCAGTTGTTTACGGGTATCAAAGTTTCTACCTTCAACTTTACGCTGGGCTTTTTCGATCGCGTTAGACACCATTTTGTGCTCGATGGCTTCGCCTTTTTCCATACCCAATGCCATCATCATTTTCTTGATGCGGTCAGACATAAAAATACGCATCAAGTTGTCTTCTAGGGATAAGTAGAATCGAGAAGAACCTACGTCACCTTGACGACCTGCACGACCTCGCAACTGGTTATCAATACGGCGTGACTCGTGACGCTCAGTACCAATGATATGCAAACCACCTGCGGCCAACACGGACTCATGACGCTGCTGCCAATCGGCTTTTAATGCATCTATGGCTTCTTGGCTCGCACCTTCGCCTAATTGATCCAATTCAACCTGTAAGTTACCACCCAACATGATATCGGTACCACGACCGGCCATATTGGTAGCGATCGTAACCGCACCGGGACGACCTGCTTCAGCAACTATCTCTGCTTCACGCTCATGCTGTTTCGCATTCAACACGTTATGCTTAACATTCTTTTTCGTTAAGAAGTTGGATAGCAACTCTGAGTAATCAATCGACGCTGTACCCACCAAAATTGGACGACCTTGCTTAACGTGCTCTTCAATGTCCAACACAATGGCTTGGAATTTGTCTTCCGTGGACATGTAGATAAGGTCATTGAAATCTTTACGCTGAACTTGGCGATTGGTTGGGATAACCACTACAGGCAGGTTGTAAATTTGTTGGAATTCGAACGCTTCCGTATCCGCTGTACCTGTCATGCCAGATAGCTTTTCGTACAAACGGAAGTAGTTCTGGAAGGTGGTAGAAGCTAAGGTTTGGCTCTCTGCCTGAATGGTCACACCTTCTTTCGCTTCTACCGCTTGGTGAATACCCTCAGACCAACGACGACCCGCCATAGTACGGCCAGTATGCTCGTCGACGATAACGATTTGATCCCCTTGAATAACGTAATCTACGTTTTTCTTGAAGATAACATGAGCTTTCAAACAAGCATGTACGTGGTGCAACAAAGTCAGGTTGCCAGCGGCGTATAGACTATCGCCTTCTTGCAGCATTTCTTGCTCAACCAACCAGCCCTCAACAAAAGAATGACCTTCTTCTGTTAACTCGATGCTACGCTGAGACTCGTCGTAAACATAATGCCCTGTCGCTTCTTGCTCTTCACCTTCTGCAGCAGGCTCTTGCTTAACCAGCAAAGGAGCTAACTGATTGATCTTGCGATATTGCTCTGAACTGTCTTCCACCGCACCAGAGATAATAAGTGGGGTACGCGCCTCATCGATTAGGATGGAGTCAACTTCATCGACCACAGCAAAGTGAAGGTCACGCTGCACACGGTCTTCAAAGCGGAACACCATGTTGTCACGCAAGTAATCGAAACCAAACTCGTTATTGGTACCGTAGGTGATATCACATAGATAAGCAGCTTTTTTATCATCGCGCTCTTGGCCGGAGAAGACCACACCAACACTCATGTCTAGAAATTCGTATAACGGACGCATCCAGTTCGCATCACGCTTCGCCAGGTAGTCGTTCACTGTAACGACGTGCACTCCCTTAGAAGACAAGGCGTTCAGGTAAACTGCGAGGGTTGCCACCAGGGTTTTACCCTCACCGGTACGCATCTCGGCAATTTTACCTTCGTTAAGCACCATACCGCCGATAAGCTGAACATCGAAATGACGCATACCCATAACGCGCTGGCTACCTTCACGCACAACGGCAAAGGCTTCAGGAAGTAATGAGTCAACTGACTCACCATTTTGAATTCTTTCTCTAAATTCACCTGTTTTAGCTGACAGATCATCATCTGATAATTTGCCAAAGGCTTCTTCAAATTTATTAATTTGAGCAACGACTTTTCTTAGTCGTTTCACTTCTCGGTCATTCTTAGTTCCGACGATTTTTTTAAGTACATTTCCCAACATTATGAATACAACGCAGCCAATTAGTAATGAATAGAGTCTACCATGGTAATGTGTGACAAAACATGAAATATCAAGGTCTTAAACACAAAAAAACCAGACATATAGTCTGGTTTTTTGTAGACAGGGCTTAACAATCTAGAGTGTTATGCACCAACAAGGGCTGGGTCTGTATAAGAAATAGCCGTTGTTTGACTTTCGTCTTCAAAGACAACGTATTCCCAAGCGTCTTGTTGTTCTAGCAATGCCAACAACAACTTGTTATTCAATGCATGGCCAGACTTATAAGCCTTGTATTCACCAATTAAACTGTGGCCCAACAAGTACAAGTCACCAATTGCATCCAATACCTTGTGACGCACTAGCTCGTCTCGGTAACGCAAACCTTCGTCATTCAATACACGGAAATCATCCAGTACGATGGCGTTGTCCATGTTAGCACCACGAGCAAGGTTGTTATCCTTGAAGTACTCTAGGTCTTTCATGAAACCAAAGGTACGAGCGCGACTGATTTCTTTAACGAAAGTCGTTGTCGAAAAGTCGAATGATGTTTTTTGAACATCTTCACCGATTGCAGGGTGCTCGAAGTCGATTTCGAATGACAAGCGGAAACCTGTATGAGGCTCAAGCGTTGCAAATTTATCACCATCATCCACACGAATCGGCTTCTTGATTTTGATAAATTTCTTCGGCGCGTTTTGCGCTTCTAAGCCAGCGGACTGCAAAAGAAACACGAAAGGACTAGCACTGCCATCCATTAGTGGAATCTCGCTTGCGCTCACTTCAACATAGGCATTGTCAACACCAAGACCAGCCATTGCCGACAGTAGATGCTCTACTGTGCTTACTTTAACGTCGCCTTGACATAAAGCAGTGGCAAAGTTAGTCGAACCAACAGCTTTTGCGTCACCATGAATCTCTACAACTGGATCCAAGTCTGTGCGCACAAAAACGATACCTGTATTCACAGGAGCTGGTTTTAATGTCAAATACACCTTCTCACCAGAGTGTAAACCCACTCCAGTCGCTCGAATAATGTTTTTTAATGTGTGTTGACGTACCATCATATTCCTACAATCTAATGACAAGATATTACTCTTTGAGAAATAATATCAATAACGCAATTTTTATACAATTCACCGCGTCTACTTTGCATCTTTTTTACGCAAACTAGTCAGCTTGACGACGCAAGAACGCGGGAATATCCAAATAAGACAACTTGTCTCCGCCTGAGGCCGAATTAGATTCGTTTGAATCACTTAATTCTGCTTCTGGGCTTTTCTCTTCAGCTTCACTTCTAACACTTTCTACGGGCGCTGCTACAGCTTTAACCGTGACAGCTGGGGGCGCTACTTCTTCAACTACGCGCTCCACTTTAGAAGCAGCAGACTGAGAGGAAACAACGGACTCACCAATGGCAGATTTCATCTCCACATCAGCACGACCTTCCAATCCTGTCGCTACCACAGTCACGCGCATTTCATCACCAACACTTGGATCAATCGCGCAACCGATTACTACCGTCGCATCTTCCGATGCATATTCTTCGATAATGCCGCCCACTTCGGTAAACTCTGACAAACCTACTTCTTCGTTGGCCGTGATGTTAACCAAGACACCGCGAGCGCCTTTTAAATTAATATCTTCTAGCAATGGGTTATGGATAGCTGCTTCAGCCGCTACTCGCGCTCTGTCATCACCAGATGCAGAACCCGTACCCATCATGGCAAGTCCCATTTCGGACATTACCGTTCTAACGTCGGCGAAATCGACGTTAATCAAACCTGGACGCATGATAAGGTCAGTAATACCTTGCACCGCGTTGTATAAAACGTTATTGGCTTCACCAAAGGCTTTCAACAAAGAAATGTTTTTGCCCAGCACTGGTAGAAGTCTTTCGTTTGGCACGGTAATTAAGGAATCGACATTATCGCGCAATTCTTTAACACCTTCGTCAGCCACTTTAGCGCGACGACGACCTTCGAATGGGAAAGGACGTGTTACTACAGCAACAGTCAAAATCCCTAATTCTCTAGCAACTTTTGCAATAACGGGTGCTGCACCGGTTCCGGTACCGCCCCCCATACCCGCTGTGATAAACACCATATCGGCGCCACTTAACAACTGAGTAATTTTTTCTTGATCTTCTAAAGCAGAGTCACGCCCTACTTCTGGGTTCGCACCCGCCCCCAAGCCTTTTGTAATAGCGGAGCCAAGTTGCAATGAAACCCCAGTATCAAAGCCAATCAATGCTTTTGAGTCGGTGTTTGCACAAATAAACTCAACACCTTCCAGTTGGTTTTGTAACATGTGACGAACAGCGTTACCGCCACCACCACCGACACCAACTACTTTAATTACTGCGTTTTCTGATAAATTTTCATCGGCCAAATCAAAGACGTTCATGGACCTGTTGCTCCTTAAATTAATTCGCACTCAATACTGTTTACATGTAACTTTGAAACCAGTGTTTTAACTTCTGCCAAGCCTTCGCTGCACTGAAGGATGACCCAATTTCTTTTGCAACCAGCACTGAGGCTTCTCGTTTAGTTTGCGTCTTAGACATTGATTGTTTAGAGGGTGCAGTCATCTCAGCCTCTTTACTTCCGTAAGCCAATAATCCAACTCCTGTTGAATATACCGGGTTATCGACAATATCTGACATTCCTTTAGCATTATCTGGTACCGCAAGTCTCACTGGCATCTGAAATATCTTCTCAGCCAGCTCACAAGCACCTTCCATCAAGGACGTACCACCAGTAATTACAATACCTGCAGGGATTCGCTCAGCAAATCCGCTGCGCCTTAATTCATCTTGAATTAAGTTGTAAATTTCTTCGTACCTTGCCTCAACCACTTCGGTTAAAGCGTGCCTTGAGATCGATCTTGGTTGACGATCACCGACACTCGGCACCTCTAAAACTTGGTCCGCTGACGCCATAGACGACATGGCACAAGCGTATTTAACTTTAATTTCTTCCGCATGTTGCGTGGGTGTTCGCAATGCCATAGAAATATCATTTGTTACCTGATCACCTGCTACCGGTATGACGGCTGTGTGATGCAATGCACCATCTAACCAAACCGCAATATCTGAAGTACCAGCGCCGATATCGATCAGACAAACACCTAATTCTTTTTCATCATCACTTAGGGATGACTCGCTCGAAGCAAGTTGTGAAAGAATCACACCATCTACTCCAAGACCACAGCGCTGAATACATTTCTCAACGTTAACCACTGCATTCAAGGCCCCTGATATCAAATGAACATTTGCTTCCAAACGTACACCTGACATACCAAGCGGATCTTTGATCCCTTCTTGTGAGTCGATGTTGTATTCTTGCGGCAAGATGTGCAGTACTCGCTGATCAGAGGATATTGGCACAGCTTGGGCGGCATCAATTACTCGATCGATATCTTCCTGCTCAACTTCACCACCTTTCACCGCCACAATACCGTGGGAGTTAAGGCTTCGAATATGGCTTCCCGCAACACTCACATAAACAGAATGTATGTTACACCCTGCCATCAATTCTGCTTCTTCAACCGCACGTTGAATTGACTGTACGGTTGATTCGATGTTGATGACCACACCACGTTTCATGCCTTTTGAGGAATGCGAGCCAATACCAACAATTTCCAACTTGCCATCAGCCTGCACTTCGCCAACTAAACAAATAACTTTTGATGTGCCTACATCCAACCCGACTATCATTTCACCTTCCCGGTACCATGTTTTTTAAGCAACTCGACCTGCTTTGTGATTAAAAAAGCAACAAATAGGCCAAGTTTAATTATTTTCTTTCCATCCAACCGCTACCCCATGAGGATAACGAGCGTCTACGGAGGTTATTCCCTCTATTCTACCTGATAAATCACTTTTATAGACAGCGATAAAGCGCTGTAATCTCTCTAAAATTTCCTCTCGACCCAGCTTTACGGCAATACCGTTGGCAAAGACTACATTCCACGCCCCACGAGCCTCTAAAGTCAACGAAGCGATGCGTAAAGAACTTGCAGAAAGCATCTGACTGATCAATCCAAATTGTTCAAGGACAATATCACTGGAATCCGATGGACCAAACAAATGAGGGAGCGGCAACTCAGGAAGACTATGCGGCATAAAGACTACCGCTTTAGTGGAAATTAATTGCCTATCCTGCCAATAGGCAAGTGGCGTATGCTCAACGACTGTAACCGTCAAGGAATCTGGCCACACTTTGCGCACCTGAGCATTTTCCACCCAAGGAGAGGACTTTGCCAAGGCCAGTACATCGGCAATTTCAACATCTAATAAACTGCGCCCAAGAAGATCGGAGAATTCTTGCTCCAGCTCAGCACTTTGACTGTATTTCAGCTCACCCTCTACCGACACCTTTTTAATGGCAAACCAGCTTTCGGCGTCATCCCCGCCTTGCAAGCTGGCCACCAGTATCAGTAGCACGGCGCCAATTAATAATGCCAGTCTCATAACCTAAGCCTGCTCGGCTTTACACCAAGCATCCAAAGCAATTTTTTCGACTAGGGCTGGGTATTCCATGCCCACATGCTTGGCAGCCATAGGCACTAGGCTATGGGAAGTCATACCCGGTGCCGTGTTGACTTCCAGCACCCAAAACTTACCTGCTTGGTCACGCATCACATCGACGCGCCCCCAACCAGAACAGCCCAGAGAAAGATAAGCTTCTAGGGCCAGGCTTTGCAGTTCGTTTTCATCGTCTTCTGAAAGACCGCAAGGCAGCAAATACTGAGTGTCTTCAGCAAGATACTTGGCATCATAGTCATACAAGACATGATCTTCCGATGCTTTTAAGCCGATGGCCGGATACGCTACATCATCAATGACGGTCACTGTGTATTCAGGCCCATCAACAAACTCTTCTACCAAGATAGCTGAATCGTACACCAAAGCGCCTTGCAATGCCGATTCAAGCTCTGCGCGGTTACCAGCCTTGTTGATGCCTATGGTAGAGCCTTCACGGGAAGGCTTAACGATCAAGGGGTAACTCATTGCCGCTTCAATGGCTTCCACATCAGCTTGCCCTTCGAAAGACAAATAAGCAGGCGTTGCGATGCCAATGCCATTCCAGTAACGCTTGGTGAGAACCTTATCCATAGCCAAACCTGAGGCCAAAGGCGAACTGCCTGTGTAAGGCCTCTCTAGCATCTCTAGCAAGCCTTGGATACGACCATCTTCACCCTCACCACCATGTAACGCAATGAAGGCAAGATCAAAGACGACTTCTTGTAATTGCTTAACAGGGTCTAGTGCTGCACCTTCACCATAAAGGTCTATTTCAACGACCTGATACCCCTGAGAAGACAATGCCTGGGCCACTAATTTGCCACTTTGCAAAGACACTTCACGCTCGGCAGAACGACCACCATAAATTACTGCAATTACCGACTGCTTTAATGATTGTGTCATGATTAAATTCCACTCTCCGCCAGTTGCTTGGAAACGTTACCAATATCACCCGCGCCTTGAGTGATTAGGAGATCACCATCGCGCAAAATATTATTCAAAATTGAGCGCAAATCGCCCACATCTGCGATGTGGATCGGGTCTACGCTGCCTAACTGACGAATACTGCCACACAAAGAACGACTGTCAGCGCCATTAACGGGTGTTTCCCCTGCGGCATACACATCGAGCAGCAAGAGCACATCGACTTTTGACAACACTCGCACGAAGTCTTCATAAAGATCGCGCGTACGTGAATATCGGTGGGGTTGGTACACCATAACAAGACGTTTTTCTGGCCAACCCGCACGTATGGCTTTAATGGTCGCCAAAACCTCACTAGGGTGATGACCATAGTCATCCACAAACATCACTTCCGAGCCATCCGCAATCGCTAAAGGCGCCTGCTCTTGGAAACGTCGCCCCACACCTTCAAAGCCCATTAGTCCTAATTGTATGGCGGCATCATCCACCCCAAGGTCACTTGCTACAGCAATGGTCGACAAGGCATTAAGTACATTATGTCGACCCGGCATTGGCAAACGAATTTTCAGCGGCTCACCCTCTGGGCGATGTGCTAAAAATTCACAGTAGCGACCTGTTTGAACGATATCCGTAGCGTAAAAGTCCGCTTCTTCATCAATACCGTACGTCAGCACTGGACGACTCAAAGACGGCAAGATTTCACGCACATTAGCATCGTCCACACACAACACAGCCAAACCATAGAAAGGTAAGTTATGAACAAACTCCACGAAGGTATGCTTCACCTTCTCGAAGTCACCGCCATAAGTGTCCATGTGGTCTTCATCAATATTGGTAATGATGACGGTTTGAGGTTGTAGGTGCAGGAAGGAAGCATCACTCTCATCAGCCTCTGCTACCAAATAGGAGCTACTACCAAGCTGAGCATTCGTCCCAGCACTGGTTAGACGACCACCGATAACGAATGTCGGCGCTTCACCTGTAGCAGCCAAGACAGAAGCCATTAAACTGGTGGTTGTGGTTTTACCGTGAGTTCCTGCCACCGCAATACCGTGGCGGTAACGCATTAGCTCAGCCAACATTTCAGCACGGCGCACAATAGGAATACGATGCTCTTTACCCCAAATAATTTCTGGATTTTCCTCATTGATGGCAGTCGACACCACAATTACGTGGGCATCATGAACATTGGCTTCCACATGACCAATAAAGACTTTAATCCCTAAAGACTCTAATCTATCTGTGGTAGAAGAAGCCTTCATATCGGAACCCGAAACCTGATAACCTTGGTTATGCAAGACCTCAGCAATGCCACACATGCCGACACCACCAATTCCGATAAAATGAATATTTTGTATGCGGCGCATGGCCGGAATATCGTATTGGGTTTTATTATCCATCATGCTGTTTTCAACCTTAAACAATGCGCCACGACATCTTGTGTGGCATTTGGGTAGGCCACCATTTTGGCTTGCATACCCATATTAAATAACCTTTCCTCGTCTTTAATAAATTCGGAAAGTAACTGAATAACTTTATCTACGCAGAGCTCAGGCTGGGGCAATAAATACGCCGCATCAACCTTCTCCAAATAACGGGCATTGGCCGTTTGATGATCATCAATGGCATGAGGATACGGCACTAAGATAGAAGGTAAACCTGCCACCGCCAATTCACTGATCGTCATGGCACCTGCGCGGCATAACACCACATCTGCCCAATAATAAGCTTGATTAATATTTTCTAGGTAAGGCTCAACTCTCGCCTCAACCTCACTGTCCGCGTAGCTCTTGGCAACTTCATCAAAATTCTTAATGCCAGTTTGATGCCACACATCGAGTCTTTGTGCATGTGGCCATTGCGCCAATACCTGAGGCAACACATCATTAATGGCTTTCGCGCCCAGACTTCCGCCAACCACTAATAGCTTTAATGGTCGTGCGCCATCTTGTCGAGAAGGACGCATGTCTTGCCTAAGAATATCTTTGCGTATTGGATTGCCCACATGAACGGCACTGTCCAAAGCGCCATCAAAAGCCTCTAATTTAACATTAGCCACTTTCGCCAGCAGCCTATTGGTGGTTCCTGCTACCGCATTTTGCTCGTGAATAACCAAGGGTATACCCAATAATTTTGCCGCCACACCACCAGGTCCTGCGACAAAGCCCCCCATACCTAGCACGACATCGGGCTTGAGCTTTTGCAAAATAGCCACAGCTTGACCAATAGCATGCAAAACTCTAAACGGCGCGGCCAACAACCCAAATACACCTTTTCCGCGCACACCTTTAATAGATAAAGAATGCACCGTAATCTCGTGCTCGGGGACTAGACGTTCTTCCATTCCCCCTTTTGAGCCCAACCACTGCACATCGATATTGCGGTCTTTAAAACTCTGAGCACAAGCAAGAGCCGGATAAATATGACCGCCGGTGCCACCTGCCATAATGACAACTCGCTTAACTCCACTCATCATGACATTTCACCTTTCATCATTTCACCGTCTGCAGAAGCCAACGTTCTTTGGGCGCGTTTATTTTCTATATCCACTCTAGCCACAACAAACAAGCTACCCAGCGTAATAATCAAGCTACTGCCCCCATAACTTATTAAGGGCAGAGTAAGCCCTTTGGTCGGAAGGAAGCCGGTGTTCACACCGATATTGATAATAACCTGCGCTAGAATAAGAATGGCAAAACCAAAGCACATATAGGCTGAAAAGGGTTTGGCCAATTCAAGAGCTCGATGGCCTATTTTAAAAGCACGAGCAACCATGATGCCAAACAGGATAATCAGCAACAAACCACCGGCCATGCCGGTTTCTTCCACCCAGATAGAGAACACAAAGTCGGTGTGCGCTTCGGGTAAATAAGAAAGCTTTTGTACACTGTTGCCCAAGCCAAGACCAAACCACTCTCCTCGACCGTATGCGATTAATGCCTGACTCAATTGATAGCCCTCGTTAAAGGGGTCAGCCCATGGGTCAATAAAGTTCATTAGGCGTTTCATCCGATAACTTTCGGAAATAGCAACACCACCTAGTACCACCACCGCCATGGCCAAAAGTGCCAAGAATTGATACAAGGGCGCGCCACCAAGAAACAATAACGCCATAACGGTTCCCAGTAACACCACGGAAGCACCAAAGTCTGGCTCTAACAATAGGAATAATAGGAACACGCCACAGAGACACAAGGGCAATATAAAACCAATCCAGCCCTGACGAACACGATCTGCTCGTCGAACTAGATAGCCTGAGATGTAGACCACCATACAGACCTTGGCGACTTCGGAGGCTTGCAGGTTAAATACCACTAGGTTAATCCAACGACGACTACCATTTACACTTTTGCCTACGCCCGGTACCAATACCAGCACAAGCAAAAGCAAGGATAGCGCCATCATCCACACCCCCCACTTTTGTAACTGCTCAGTGGGTAATGACAACAGCACCCAGCCAAACACCAAACCTAAAATGAGATATAGAAATTGACGCCCCATGAAGAAGTAAGGGTGACCATGGATACTTTCGGAAATAGAAATCGATGCGCTGGACACCATTACGATGCCCAAGGCTAAAATAGAAACCACCGAGGCTATGAAAACCGCATCCACGACGGCCAGTTCTCGTAGGGATACTCTGTCAAAATAGCTCAGTATTTTCATAGTTCAGCGACCAATTGAGCAAAGTGCTCACCGCGGACTTCATAATTTTTGTACATATCGAAGCTTGCACAGGATGGCGAAAACAACACTATGTCACCTTGCTGAGCTTGCAGCGCCACTTGTGCGACTATCTCGGCCAAGTCTTCGGCGAACACCAGCTCCACCCCACTGCTTGACACATCCTTGGCAATCACTTGGGCATCACGGCCAAACACATAGAGCTTGCACACAAAATCTTGTAGTGCCTTACACAAAGGACTGAAATCCGCCCCTTTGCCCTCACCACCCAAAATCAAGTAGAGGTTTTTCTTAGCGCTATCGCCTAGCCCTTCAAGGGCCGCCAATGTTGCCCCGACATTTGTCCCTTTAGAGTCATTAATGTAGGTCACACCATTCAATTGACGCACTGTTTCACAACGGTGAGGTAAGCCTTTAAAGTTTGCCAAGGCGGTTGCAATAGCAGGATTTAATACTTCTTCACCCAGCAATTCGATCATTGCCAAAGCAGCCAACACGTTGGCATGATTATGCGAGCCTTGCAGGGAAATATTGGCGCTGTGATACAAGCGCTGCACGCCACGACACAACCATACGCCATCGCTATCAGGCAAAATGCCGTATTCTTTTAAATCAGGGCTTTTAGTTGTAAAGGCTCGTACTGGGGTATTCTCGGCCAATAAAGGAGCCGTCAAAATATCTTGCTTGTTACAGACTGCCGCTTTGCAACCACGGTAAACCTTTTGCTTCACCCTTTGGTATTCATACAGATCTTGGTAACGATCCATGTGATCTTCAGAAACATTCAGCAGACACGCCAAATCTGCTTTTAAGGCATGAGTGGTTTCTAATTGAAAGCTGGAAAGTTCCAAGACATAAAAATCAGCAGAGGTAGATAAAAGGTCTAACGCTGGCAAACCCAAATTACCACCCGCTAGGGCTTTTTTACCACAGGCATTTAGCAGCTCAGCAACCAAGGTGGTAACCGTACTTTTGGCATTAGAGCCTGTGATGGCAATAAAAGGTGTCTCTGTGTAATCGCAAAACAAGTCGATGTCGCCACGCATGGCAACACCGGATTCCGCTAAACGTTTGAGAACAGGGGTGCTTAGGGCAATGCCCGGGCTCACATAAAGTTCAGAAACACCTAGCGTTTCTAAAACAGATAAATCGCCAGTGAAAATTTTATCCGCTGGGCAAAGCTTTTTAGCTTCAGCAAGCCCTGGTGGGTTTTCACGAGAATCCACCACAAAAAACTCAATGCCTTTACTGTGTAAAAAGCGTACGCAAGACAAACCTGTCGCGCCTAAGCCGACTACGGCTCTAATCCGATCTGACCCGATCAACGACATGACAACTCCTAACGTACTTTTAAGGTGGCAAAACCAACCAGAACCAAACACACAGTAATGATCCAGAAACGCACAATAACTTTTGGCTCAGCCCAACCCTTCAATTCGAAGTGATGGTGAATTGGTGCCATGCGAAAAATCCGTCGCTTGGTGAGCTTATAGGAGGCAACCTGCAAAATCACCGACACGGTTTCCATAACGAAAACACCTCCCATGATGAAGAGCACTAATTCTTGGCGAACAATCACAGCTATCACACCCAAAGAGGCGCCAAGTGCAAGAGAACCTACATCGCCCATAAAGATTTGTGCTGGATAGGTGTTGAACCATAAAAAGCCTAAACCCGCCCCAGCCAAGGCCGCACAGAAAACGATTAATTCACCTGAACCTTGTACATAGGGAATCAGCAAGTAATCGGCAAAGCGTACGTTACCCGTTAGGTAAGCAAACACACCTAATGCACCACCCACCAATACCGTTGGGAGAATCGCTAATCCATCCAAACCATCGGTGAGGTTGACCGCATTACTGGTACCAACAATTACAAAGTAGGTCAGCACCACAAAGAATATGCCCAGAGGAATCGCTACGTCTTTGAATAACGGCACAATCAAAGCCGTTTCGGCTGGAGTGCTGGCAGTGCAATACAAGAAAATAGCAGCCGCTAAACCAAACACACTCTGCCATAAGTATTTCCATTTTGCGGGCAAGCCCCGTGGGTTCTTTTCTACTACCTTGCGGTAATCATCTACCCAGCCGATCAAGCCAAAAGACAACATGACCAACAACACCACCCAAACATACTGATTTGTTAGATCCCCCCATAACAGGGTACTCACTATGATAGAAAAAATGATCAGTGCACCACCCATAGTTGGTGTGCCGGCTTTACTCAAATGGGTTTGCGGACCATCGTTACGAATCGCTTGACCAATTTGCAAACGTTGCAATAACACAATCACCTTGTTACCAATCAACAAAGAAATCGCAAGTGCTGTTAACACACCTAAAATGGCACGCAGTGACAAATAATTGAATACTGCGAAGAAAGTGAAGTATTTGCTTAAATAAGCCGTGAGCAAAAGTAACATTGTTAAGGAATGTCCTAGTTTATGAGTGCTTTTATAACATTTTCCATTTTGGCAGAGCGTGATCCCTTCACCAAAATAGCGTGATTTTTATCTAGTGTTTGTACCAGCTGCGCCGCTTCTGCATGACTCTGACAAAACAATGCTTTTGCATTCCCTTGTGTAAACCCACGCCCAGCGATGGCGGCAATGTCGCCTACGCAAATTAATTGATCAATGCCTTGTTGAAATGCGTATTCGCCCAATTCGTGATGTATGGATTCTTGCTGATCACCCAACTCACCTAAGGCTCCCAAAATCAGCCAAGTTTTTGAGACTTTTTGCATGGATAACACATCAATCGCTGCTTTCACGGATGCTGGGCTTGCATTGTAACAATCATTGATTAACAGGGCTTCATTTTTTGTGCACAATCGCTCTAATCGACCCGCTACAAAGGCCGGTTTTCTCAATTGACTAACCGCGAAATGGAAATCTTCCCCTATAGCCAACATCGCCAGCACTACCGCCATACCATTGGCGATTTGATGCTTACCTGGAGAGCCCACTTCTACCCGTACGCTCTGCCCTAAATAACTCAAGGTTACTTGGCTCGCTTGATCTCCAAGCTGTATATCGTGGGCATAAAGATCCGCCTTATCAGTAAAGCCAAAAGACAAGACTTCTCGCCCTTGAGCCAAACCACACCAGTAATCATAGAAGCCATCATCGGCATTCAGTATGATCTTAGCCGTTGGCTTAGCCCCAGAGATCAGCTGCCCCTTTTCTATGGCAATACCTTGCAGATCACCAAAGCCTTCAAAATGACTGCCGCTGGCATTCGTCAATATAACAACGTCAGGATAAGCAATGCTCGCCAAACGTTCGATTTCCCCCGGTATGCTAGTGCCCGTTTCCACCACAGCAACATCCTGCCCTGCTTGCAAACCTAATAAGGTTTGCGGCACGCCAATCTGGTTGTTCAAATTGGCCTGGGTTTTTAACACATTATGATGATTCAAAGATTGCGCCAGCCAATCTTTTACACTGGTTTTACCATTACTGCCCGTAATACAGACAACTGGCCCAGTAAAAGCCTCTCGCACAGCGCGAGCAATTTGCCCATAGGCTCGACGCGTATCCGCCACTTTAATATAGGATTTTAACGGTAGAGTTTGTTCAGACAAGACTGCCACAGCACCTTGCTCAAGTGCTTGCTCTGCATAGTCATGACCATCAAAACGCTCGCCTTTAAAAGCCACAAACAAACTGCCAGACGGAATGCTCCGCGTATCGCTGATAATATTGAAGACAGGTTGATCTTTACCGATCAACTCGCCATCACAAATCTGAGCTATCTTTGCTAGGGTCAGTTCAATCAACATAACGCTGCAATACTCCTAAAGCTTCTTCTTTGTCGTCAAAATGATGCTTCACACCCTGAACATCTTGGTAGTTCTCATGGCCTTTACCTGCAATCAAGATCACATCATCCGCGCTTGCAGTTAAGATCGCTTGGGCGATGGCTTCACGTCTATCCGCAATCACGGTGAGTTTCTCGGAAGAAGCCAGCCCTATCTGGGCATCAGCAAGAATTTGTCCCACGTCTTCTGTTCTTGGATTGTCTGACGTTAGAAATACACTGTCAGCATTAGCCATCGCCTCTGCCATCATCAAGGGACGCTTGCCCCGGTCGCGATCACCACCACAACCAAACACACAAATTAATTTGCCTGCCGAATGGTCTCGTAAAGCTTGCAAAGCTACCCTTAGGGCATCTGGCGTATGGGCATAATCCACTACCGCTACCGGCGTATTAGCCAGCACCACTTTTTCCATGCGACCCGGTGCACCCTGAAGTCGTTCCAAACCTGCTAACAAGCTGTCTTTATTTGGCAGCAAGTGCCATAAAGCAGCCAGCGCCGCCAAGGCATTTTGCACATTAAATCGACCTAGCAAGGGCAAAAAAACCTTTCTTCGCCCTTCTGGATACACCAATTGGAACTCACAGCCGGTAGGCAAGAAAGACAGATGCTCCACATAAAAGTCTGCACTACTATCGGAAAAGCTGTAATAGTGTCGTTTAGAAAGCGTGTCTTGTGACATAAAGTCGGAGTAGTCATCATCCAGACAGAACACACTGTGTTCCACACTTGGGAAGGCAAACAAGGCTTTCTTGGCAGCCGCATAGGACGCCATATCTCCGTGATAATCCAGATGATCCCGAGATAAGTTCGAAAAAATAGCCCCTTGAAATGCCACTCCTTGTAAACGACCTTGGTCGAGCGCATGGGAGGAAGCCTCAAAAGCAACAAAATCAACCCCTTGAGCTGACAACTCGATAAGGGTTTTATGAAGCCTGAGTAGGTCTGGCGTGGTTTGCACAGCTTCTTGGAGCTTGCCAAGTTCGCCCACACCAAAGGTGCCCACCAAGCCACTTTTCAAGCCTGTAAACTTAGCTAGCTGAGCCAAATAGAAACAAATAGAAGATTTGCCATTCGTCCCTGTCACTGCCACCATTTGTTTAGGTAAAGCACCAAAACATTGATGTAAACAGCTCACTAAGAGCTCTGCCACATCCTCCACTTCGATCAATTCTAAAGAGGTATGTTTTAACCCTAGGCCTGCTGGAACAACCGCCGTTAGACAACCAAGGTCTGCAACAGCATCAAGATAATCCCAGCCATTAGAAGCCACTCCGGGTAAAGCAAAAAAAACAGCCTCACGATTTACTTTGCGGCTGTCTGTTTCTAAGTGCGAATATTCATGGTTTGGCAAACCTTCCAACCAAGGAAGGTTTGCCAAAGTATATAACTGGGAATGGGTTACCTTTGCCATCTAACCACCTTGCGCCACTTGATAGGGAGCTGTTTTCTTATCTAGTCTCACTTCTCGCAACCCATCAGGTAAATCAGGAGAAATATTTAGGGTTGTCAGGGCACCTTCCATCACGCGAGAAAATACCGGTGCAGCCACTTCGCCACCGTAATATTCTCGGCCTTTCGGGTCATTTACCATCACCACCATGGCCAATCTTGGATTAGAAGCCGGTGCGACCCCTGCAAACAAGGCAATGTATTGATCGTATTCGTAACCCTTAGAGCCGACTTTGTGCACGGTACCGGTTTTGCCCGCTACCTTATAACCAGGAATTTTGGCCGCTTTACCCGAACCTTTTTGAACAACCGCTTCCATCATGCCGATCACATCTTTGGCGACGCTACGAGGGATCACTTGTTTGCCTTCGCTGGGCACATCTTGCTTAAAGATGGTCACAGGCACACGATAACCACCGTTAGCTAATGTCATATAAGCTTGCGCCAGTTGCAGGGTTGAAACAGACAAGCCATAGCCGTAAGCCAATGTCGCAATTTCAGATGGGTGCCATTTTGGGTGGGAAGGCAATACGCCGCTGGCTTCTCCAGGGAAACCTATACCCACAGGTGAACCTATACCTAGCTCGTAATCCATATTCCAAATAGCATCTTGCGGTAAAGATAAGGCGATTTTTGAGGAACCCACGTTACTGGATTTAATCAAGAGTTTTTCCATGTCGATCACCCCATAGTTGGTGGCATCACGAATGGTAAAACGCCCAAAGCGTAAGTAACCCGGTGCAGTGTTAATCTGAGATTCCGTGGTGTATTGACCCGACATTAAAGCAGCCGAAATAGTGAAAGGCTTCATGGTCGAGCCTGGCTCAAAAAGGTCGATCACTGCACGGTTACGTAGCTCTTCGTATTCCAATTGAGATCTATCGTTCGGGTTGTAGGATGGCTGATTCACCATGGCTAAGATTTCGCCCGTTTTAACATCCAAAATAACAGCAGAAGCGGAAGTAGCACGATGCTCTGTTACCGCCGCTTTCAATTCACGATAGGCTAAATACTGCAGTCTTAAGTCGATACTTAACTCAATATTCTCACCCGGACGCTCTGCTTCTTCCTCACCAATACCACGAATAATGTTACCCGTTAGATCTTTCACATAACGACGCTTACCTTCATGCCCCTGCAAGGCTTGATCATAAGCTAGCTCAATACCCTCTTGGCCTTTATCATCGATATTAGTGAAACCCACAACGTGAGAAGCGACTTCACCCGCTGGGTAGAAGCGCTTATATTCTTTGGTCTTGCTTACGCCCACAACTTTCGCCGCCATTATGGCCTCGGCTTCATGGGGTGGAAGTTGTCGCTTCAAATACATGAAGGAACGATTTTTATTGGACTCAAACCTTTCTTGTAACCAAGCTCGCCCCACACCCATAGCTTCCGCAAGACGTTTAATCTCTTGCTCTGGCCCAATGTTTTTCTCTGGGTGCCTGTCTAGTTTCCATAAGGCTTTAGGATTCGCCACTATCGTCCATGTAGGAGTGCTGACGGCTAGTGGTTCGCCGCGACGGTCCAAGATCATGCCACGAGTTGCCGGAATCGCTTCCGTTCTCACTGCGCGCCTTTCCCCTTGGTTTTGCAAGAATTCTTTATCGACTACGGTGAGATAAAATAAACGACCGCCGGCTACGGCAAACAACAGCAGCGCGATAGCATAGACAAATCTAAAGCGCCATTTACCGGGGTTTTGAATTCCGTTTTCAATATTCATGGTTTCACTATTATCAATTCATTTTGAGAAGGGGCATGCATACTTAAGTCCTTAATGGCTGATTGTTCCAAACGGCTTGGTTGCGTTAGAGCACTCTCCTCCAAAAGAAGCTGCCCCCATGTGACTTCGTAATTCACCTCAGACTTTTTAAGGGCCTGTAGGTAGGAAAAGTCTTTCCTAAAATCGTATACCTGAATCACCACGGCGACAGAAATCGCCGCCAAGACAAAAACCCCACCAATAAAAGGCAATGGTGAGAAGGTCGTCTTCTTATTCACTGATTCGCTCCAATACTCGTAATACCGCACTACGTGAACGGACGTTTTCGCTCACCTCTCCCTGAGAAGGCTTAATCGCTTTGCCAATGGTCTTAAACTTAATATCAAGGTGAGTGTTACGAACGGGCAAATGTCTTGGTAACTCAGGCCCTTTCGCCTTTAATTTCATGAAACGTTTAACCATGCGGTCTTCCAATGAATGGAAGCTGATTACAGCTAAACGACCACCGACTTTTAACGCTTGCGTAGCCGCCTCTAAACCCAATTCCAAATCACCTAATTCATTGTTGATATGAATACGGATACCTTGGAAAGCGCGAGTGGCAGGATTTTTACCTTTCTCCCAAGCTGGATTGGCTTCTGCCACCACTTTGGATAGTTGCAAAGTGGTTAAAATCGGAGTGTGGGCTCGATATTCACAAATCGCCTTAGCGATACGACGAGAGAATCGCTCCTCACCGAACTGATACATAACATCTGCCAACTCTTTTTCGTCGACAGTGGCGATCCACTCAGCAGCACTCACCCCTTTGTCTGGGTTCATACGCATATCAAGTGGACCATCATTCATAAAACTGAAGCCACGTTCAGCATCATCCAGTTGCGGGGATGAAACCCCTAAATCCATCATGATGCCGTCGACTTTATCGACTCCAAATACCGCAGGGATGTGCTCCGCCATGTTGGCAAAACTGTCTTGTACGATTTGAAAACGGCTGTCTTCTTGCTCTAAATCACGACCATGCTGGATCGCTACTGGGTCTTTATCGAACCCTAGCAAACGCCCTTTTTCTAGGCGCTCAAGAACCAGCCGAGTATGTCCACCACGACCAAAAGTGCCGTCCACGTATAGTCCGTCTTGGTTAGTCACCAACATATCAACGGATTCATTAAGCATGACGCTTATGTGTTCAGCCATTGTCTTTGTCATAAAGAAATATCCATCATGGTTTCAAGTTGTAAATCTTCTATCGCGTCTTGAGCCAAGTAGTCTTCGCGTTGCGCTTCCCACTCATCTTGACTCCAAATCTCTAGCTTTTTGCCCTGCCCTAAAATCGTCAACTTACGATCCAAACGAGCAAACTCCCGCAAAGGCGCGGGCAATAATATTCGACCAGCTTTATCCACTTCTAAGTCTGTGGCGTGACCAACCAATAAACGCTGTAGCCTTCGTGCTTGGGGCTGAAAAGTGGGCAATTTATCCAGCTTTTGCTGTATTTGTTCCCACTCCGACACTGGGTAAAGCAACAGACACCTTGAGACAGGGTCAATCGTAACCACTACCCCTTCATCGTCGTATTGAGCCAATTCATCACGCAGCCGAGCAGGCAGAGACATACGTCCCTTCACATCTGCGCTGACTTGATGAATCCCTCTAAACAATTTCATATCCCACTTATCGACACTTTATCCCACAATTTAACACCATTCATGCAAAAAGGTAAAAAGAAATTGAAAAAAAGGCAGAAATGGGCAAAAAACCCACCCAAGCAGAAAATACAAAGGAGGCAAAACAGTCAGTTGAGAAGAAAAAACCACTGAACAAATAAAAATGCAGCAAGACAAAGGAGCAGAAAGGTAAAAGTGGGGATAAATGGTATTGGTTAAGTTTCTTAAAACAATTTCTGAGAGGATCAATAAACTCAAGACACAGCAAAGCCATGACGCTATAGGAAGGTACGGTTTATCAATATTTTGAAATTGATGATGAGTTGAGCATTATTCGCTCAAAGAAATTATCTTAAGCGAGATAATCTAAACACTAAACTGGAAAAAGGGAGTAAAACAGGAGAGAAAAAAGCAAGTTGGCCGATAAGCAAATACCCTCTGGAGGCTCAAAAAAGGGCATCTATATTGACCATATAATCGAGAATTAAACATCAAGGCAGACATACGACCTAGGCACGAAAACAAAATCAATTTATTAGTAATCAATATCTTCAACTATGACAACACTTGTGAGTTAAATTTAGAGTGCATCATTTCACTTAAACTCTATTATTTAACCCTATCAATAGCATCAATGGTTGTTAAATAAACACTTTCTATATGATTGAGCATAGCATTTTCTGCCTTATCTGGATTTTTTTCAGATAAGGCTTTGAAAATCTCCACATGCTCTAGATAACTTTGCTCTATTGACCCAGGCCTACGCATAACAACCCGACGAAAATTCAAACCGTAACGGTATAAATCTTCAGCGTAACCGACAAGGATGCTGTTTCCCGAATACTCTGAAATGATCTTATGAAAATTCTTGTCCGAGAGCTGAAAGTGTACAGGCTCGTTAAATAGCCTTTCTTGTTGATCTAAAAGCTTTTGGAGATCTTTCAATCCTTTTTCATCAATCTTAAGTGCAGCATTTCTGGCAATTGCAGATTCAACCACCCTCCTACTTTCAAAAACCGAATGGACGTCATAATTATTAACTTCTATCGTATTAAGCTCAGGAAGCAGCTCAATACACCGGTTCAAGGCTTGCTCATTGCGAACTACTCTTGTTTTAGAGCCATGCGAAACACTAATGAGACCATAAGCAGATATAATTGAAAGTGCTCCTCTTACCGTCTCCCTACTAACACTAAACATCCCCCCCAGCTCTCGCTCTGAAGGCAATACATCGTCATGTTGAAGGAGCCCTGTAAAAATCATTTCTAAAATTTTACCGGCTAAAACGTCTTTCTTCGTTTTATTCTTCAGAGCTTTTTCAAACAAAAATGCATTATTTTTCATTCATACCAACTATTTTTACTTCTATATCATCAGTTTTTGCTAACCATATTATGCTAGCAAAAACCAATAGATATAGCTGTTATAAACTGTATTTGCTAACACCTACTAACGTTAGCTAAATAAATGATCACCGTTACTAAATGGTTAAGAGTAGATTTACTCTGGGAGTATTTGCTTTGGAATGTCCTGATAACATAATGGTCTCAAGAAACGATCAATCGCTGTTGAGCCCACGGATGTCGTTCGACTATCAGATGTAGCGGGATAAGGCCCCCCATGTACCATAGAATCACAGACCTCAACCCCTGTACCAAAACCATTAAATAGTAGCCGTCCCACCTTCAATTCAAGCTCATCAATAAGCTGCCTGGCATGATCCTCATCACCATCTATCATATGAATAGCACCAGTTAGTTGCCCCTCTAAGTATTCAGTAACCTGAAGTAGCTCGTCAAAATCTTTACAACGGAGAACTAGAGTGGCAGCACCAAAGACTTCATTAGATAATTCAGGTAACCTTATAAAGTCAGCTGCGCTGGCTTCAAAGAGAATAGGTGCACATTGATTTTCTCCTCCACTATTTTGCCCTTGAGCGATAGTAGATATTGCGCCACTCTCTTTTAACGTAGACACCCCTGATTTAAAAGCATTATAAATTCCTTTCGTAAGCATTGTTTGACTTCCTGACGATTCAATCAATGTCTTACACTCTGAGATAAAAGCGTCTAATCCATCCCCATTAATGGCTATAATCAGACCGGGGCTTGTGCAGAATTGTCCTGCCCCCATAGACTGAGCTATGACAAACTGCTTAGCTATATCAATTGCTTTATATTCAAGAGCTTTTGGCAGTAAGTACACAGGATTTATACTACTCATTTCAGCATAAACAGGTATAGGCTCTTTTCTTTTTTGTGCGATAGACATAAGAGCAGTTCCTCCAGCACGAGAACCTGTAAATCCTACCGCTTTAATCCGACTATCATTCACTAAAGCGGCCCCTATATCATTTCCAGACCCATACAACAGTGAAAAAACGCCACTAGGCATTCTGCATGTTTTCGCCGCATTCTGTATTGCAAGAGCGACTAACTCTGAAGTTCCAAGATGAGCAGAATGAGCCTTCACAACAACTGATGCGCCAGCAGCCAAGGCTGAAGCAGTATCACCACCTGCAACAGAAAATGCTAACGGAAAATTACTAGCTCCAAACACTGCAACAGGACCTAGAGCAATCTTTTGATACCGTAGGTCTGATCTTGGTAGTGGCGCCCTATCTGGTAGGGCTTCATCATGGCGTAAATCTAGATGCCGACCCTCTAAAACTATAGATGCGAATAACCTCAATTGATTACAAGTACGAGCACGCTCCCCCTCCAACCTAGCTTTTGGCAGCCCGGTTTCCAAAATAGCTCTATCTATTAATACATCACCCAAACGCTCAATATTCTCGGCAATCGTATTGATAAATTTCGCTCTTTCTTCAGGTTTTGTTTTTCGATACTCTTTAAAAGCAGACCAAGCTAAACTACATGCAAGATTAACATCATTTTTTTTTGCAGACGCATACCCAGGCTCAACATCTAAATTTGTTAAAGGATTTATAGATTTAATCTCTTTCCCTTCTCCCTTAATACAGTCTAAGCCAATTATCATTTCTCCACTAATCTTCATATAAAACTCCATATAAAACTAAAGTAAATTCACTAAAAATAAAAAACTTTCTGGGAAATAAGAAGTTATCATTAGTACAATAAACATACTCAACCCAAAAGGAAGGATTGCTTTACTGATTTTATTTACACTTACTTTTGACACAGAACTAGCAACAAATAAATTTACACCTAAAGGTGGAGTACAAAACCCAATCGCTAAGTTAACTGTCATAATCACACCAAATGATAGAGGATCGACACCAGCGGCTACCGCTACAGGAAGAAGTATAGGTGTCAAAATAATAATTGCTGCTATTGTCTCCATAAACATGCCAACTACAAGTAGTAGTAAGTTAAGCATTGCAATTATTATTATTGGATTATCAGATATACTTTGAAGAGCCATTGCAACTTGTTGTGGCACTTCAGCAATAGTAACTAGTCGACCAAATGCTATAGAAAATAAAACTAACGATAGAATTCTTGCGCTTACTTTAGCACTTGAAAAAAGTAATTCATAAAGTTGGTTTAAGGTTAGTTCTTTATATACAAAGAAACTAATAAATACAGCATATATAACAGCTACAGCTCCAGCCTCTGTAGGTGTAAAAACACCACCATAAATCCCTCCAAGAATAATAATTGGAGTGAGTATTGCCCAGAATGCTTTTTTGAAAACAGAATAAGTTGTCTCTCGAACCATATCTTTAGAGGCCAACCTACTTTCATGATTGTCCAATGATTTACCAATTATTATTCTACTAGTTATTGCAAACAAAACACCTAATAATATACCTGGAACTATACCAGCAAGAAATAACGCCCCTATAGACACATTAGCGCTCACACCATAAACAATCATTGGGATACTTGGCGGAATTAGCACCCCAATCATTCCCGCTGAAGCGGTCAGAGCAGATGAGAAGTCTTTCTTATATCCCAAATTATGCATCTGAGGTATTAGGTTCGAACCAACTGCCGCGACAGTTGCTGGAGCGGAGCCAGATATGGCAGCAAAAAACATTGATGCCAAGATATTGACATATGCCATACCAGCCCTAACCTTGCCAACAAGGTGAAAAGCTAAATTAACAAGCCTTTTTGATAAACCTCCTGTTTGCATTACCTCACCAGCCAATACAAATAGAGGCACAGCTATCAAAGTAAAAGAGTCGGATAAGCTAATCATTGAACTAATCAATGAACTAATTGGAGGCGCTCCAGGCACCATTATAATGGTGACAAGAACTGAAATACCCAGAGCAATAGCAACTGGAAAGTTAAGTAGCAGAGCTACCCCTAAAATACAAAAAAGTACAGTACTAAGCATCGAATTTTTTCCTATTTAGCTATTCTTTTTTTAAGGAGACAATATTGCTATAAATCAAATTCAATATGGATAATACGCATCCAACTATTACTGAAACATAGAGAATATATACAGGCAGCCCTAGAACAACTGAAGACTGCCTCCAAATATAAGGCTTTATCATTGTTTGATAAGTTATCAATGCTAAATAACCTAAAAACAATGCCGAACTTACACAGACAAAAATTGAAACTAATCGCTTAACCTTTTTTCCTGAAAGAAAAAGTGTTAATCCACCAATACTAATATGTTCGTCTTTTACATAATTTGCGGAAATACCAAGCCATGCCATCCAAAGAAAGCACCAGGACGTCAGCTCTTCTGACCAAGCGAGAGATTGGCCAGTCACGTAACGCATAAAAACTTGC
The DNA here is from genome assembly GCF_052747885.1 of Marinomonas dokdonensis. Classification (NCBI taxonomy): domain Bacteria; kingdom Pseudomonadati; phylum Pseudomonadota; class Gammaproteobacteria; order Oceanospirillales; family Oceanospirillaceae; genus Marinomonas; species Marinomonas dokdonensis. The sequence continues at coordinate 520,079 of NZ_JBRAND010000002.1, read as the reverse complement.
ATTACTACTAAAACAACGATTGATAAAATCGAAAGAACACAAAATAGTTTTTCAAGTCTATTAATAAGTGACATGTTATCATCCTATGAAAGTGCCAAGAGAAAGTTACTTCTCTTGGCAAGAACCTGCTTAATTAATAGAGAGCTCTTTTATTTTCCCCATCCAAAGATCATATAAATCAGCTCCGACACGGCGTCTAAAACTATCTCTAGCCGGAGCGACAGCATCAATAAACTGTTGACGTTGTTGACTAGTTAGCTCAACCACCTGAACCCCCGTCTCTTTGATTTCCTTAAGATACTGATCATTTTCAGTTTCAATTAAGTCGAAGTCATAATTTATTGCTTCTGCCATTGCTTCTTTAAGTAATGTTTGATCTGACTCATCTAAAGAATCGTAAAAGCTTTTGTTAATGACAGGTAAGTACAAAGCCAAAACATGATTAGTCAAAGTTATATAGTCTTGTACTTCATGGAATTTTTGAGTGTATATTTGTGATATTGGATTCTCTTGAGCATCTATCACATTCATTTGTAGACCTGCATAAACCTCACCAAAATTCATTGGAGTAGGATTAGCTCCTAGAGCTTTAAAAGCTGAAATGTGTGTAGGGACTTTCATGGTTCTCAGCTTGATCCCTTTAAAATCTGAAGGACTAGTAACTGGATGACCATTATTAGTTAAAACTCTCTGCCCCATCTCCATCCACCCTAGACCTACAAGATCTAAGTCGTTCAGACGATGCATAAGTTCATCACCCGCTTCCGAATTTAAGACTTTAAAAGCAACATCTTTATTTGGATAGATAAATGGCAACTCAGCCACTTCAAAAGCAGGATCCCATTTTGCAAAGAAGGACGGTGGCTCAACAGCCATCTCAACAGTGCCTGCTAATACAGCCTCAACCATACCCGTATCGCCTGCAATTTGCCCCGACGGAAAAATTGTCACATCAATTCGGTTATTGCTTTTTTCTTCCACAATTGATTCGAACCTTTCCAATGCTTTATGCATATGAAATTGAGTGCTAGAACCATGTGCAATTTTTATTTCAATTTCCGAAGAAATAGCCGCTGCCGGTAAAGTTACCAATGATGCAAGAAGACTAAGTTTTAACATTTTATTTTTCATCTTTGTTTCCTTTCTTTATTTTTTTTGAATAACAAGATTACTAGAAATTACTTATCTGACCTTGTGCAAAAGCATAAAACTGTATTTATAAAAGCCCTACTTTAATAACCTCCTCTTCCACTGATGAATCAAATCTCACCTTGTTTGAAAGCACTTTACCAAAAGTAGAAGCCTCGATTTCAATTATGTCTCCATCTTCGACCACTACTCCATCAGCGAAACTTAGCGTTGCTGTACCAAAAAAATGAATATGTAGATCCCCTGCATGAGATAATTGTGTGTACTTGAAATGATGGTGCTCTAAATTAGAGATAGAGTGAGTCATGTTCGCTTCACCTGTAAGAAACGCCTTATTCCAAATAACTGAACCGTTTCTTACAATACGGCTTTCCCCCTCTATACCCTGAGGAATATCCGTTAGCATAAGCTCGGGACCAAAACTACAAGACCGTAATTTGGAATGAGCAAGCCATAAGTAATTACTTCTCTCTGTCACATGATCAGAAAACTCATTGCCAATGGCAAAGCCAACCCTCATTGGCTTTGAGTCTTGGTTCAAGACATAAACTCCAACTAATTCAGGCTCTTCTCCAGCATCTTCAGCAAAGCTAGGTACAGGAAGCTCTGCACCAGGAGCGCAAACAATACTTCCATTACCTTTATAAAACCACTCAGGCTGAGAGCCAACTTTGCTGCTCTCTGGTTTTCCTCCCTCGACGCCCAATTTGAACATCTTCATACTATCTGTCATCTGATCATCATGATTTGATAACTTTGCATGCATTTCTGAACGTGCGCTTGCACTACCAAGGTGAGTAAGACCAGTACCAGAAATCATGCAGTGTGAAGGATCTGGATGAGTGATTGGCGGAAGTAGGTGACCTTTATTTATAATGTCTTGATAATCTAAAAGCTCATCTGAAAGACAGCTTAAAATCAAATCCTTTAGTGATTCTTTCTTATCAATTGCACACAACGCCAATCCATATGTGCCACCCTGAAAGTCAATAAGCTGAAGTGTATTTTCATCTCGCACCAAAGCTGCTCTTTCTTGTCCGTCATAATCTATTTGCACTATTTTCATGAAGCACCTACTCAATTATGTTAAATTGATCTAAATAGCGATCTGATAAAGTTAAACCGAGGCCCGGTTTATTATCATCTAGATCGATAAAGCCATTTTCTGGCTCAGGATCCCCTTCAAAAATGTAATAGAACAGCTCATTACCTACTTCAACATCATGCACAGGAAAATACTCAGACATTGGAGATGCTAGCGTCGACATAGTTAAATGGTAATTATGCATTTGTCCTGCATGAGGAATGACTGGAACACTATAAGCTTCAGCGATTGCATTGATTTTGTGTGCAGCAGTGATGCCACCAACCCGATTTGTATCATACTGAATTACCGAAACAGCTCTTTTATCCAACAACTGCTTAAAGCCATAGCTCGTATACTCGTGCTCTCCTCCGGAAATAGGAATTGATGTCAATTGGTTAAGCTCCGCATAACCATCAATGTCATCAGCAATAACTGGTTCTTCCAACCAACGAGGCTCATACTTTTCAAGCTTGGGCAGAATACGTTTGGCATACTCTAGGTTCCAGCCCATATAACATTCCAGCATCAAGTCATTGTCATAACCTATGACTTCACGAATAGCCTCTACGCTTTTCAAGTTTTCTCTAACGCCTTGAGTGCCATCTTTTGGGCCATAACCAAAACGCATTTTCATTGAAGTGAAGCCTTGATCAAGATACTTCTGAGCTTCATCTTGCATTTCTTTTAGGTCAGTCCGATACAACTTAGATGCATAACATGGGATTTTTTCTTTAGTTCTTCCCCCAAGCAGCTTAAAAACAGGCTTATTAGTTTCTTTACCCATCAAATCCCACAAAGCAATATCGATAGCCGAAATAGCAGCCATTGCTACCCCCTTTCGCCCCCATGCATGCGTAGACCGATACATCCTCTGCCACAAATACTCATAATCAAATGGATCGTGCCCTAGCACCAAAGGCGTTAGATATTGATCAATAATAGCCTTGGCAATCCTAGGGGCCAGAGCAACATTACCGATCCCAACTAAACCAGTATCCGTTTCTACTTCAACAACAGTCCACCCATGAAATCTGAATGTCCCCATGGAATCGCCGCGATCCCATAATTGATCCATAGCATTTGAACAAAAGTTAGCCTGAGGCGGGACTGTGTGCCCTTTCCACTCAAATGTACGCGCTCGCACATTAGTTATTTTCATTGCGATATCTCCCTAGTACTGAATCATCTTAAATAGCGAACATTTTTTAAAATTAAGCCAAAAGACAAATTAATCTAAATGAACACCATCTGGCCTTCTGGTATGACTACCATACCAGTCAAAAAATAAACAAGTCAACATTTTTGTTACAATCAATAACATTTCTTGCACATCAGCAGATAACATGAGCTCAGAAAAGCAAAGCGCATAAACAGCATAGAGAGACAAATTGAAGAGAAGTTGAGTGATCACGTAGTTTAAAGCCTTAAATTAGAATCTAATGCCACATTCAAATGTTCTATTTATTTAGGGCTAATAAGGCACAGAGATACTAGAGGTAAACTTTGAGTCTACCCAAGCAGCACCTCTTGACCGAAGCTAGACAGCTTATGACAAATTGATAGTGCTTGTTGCGCTGTGTAGCAATTTTTGAGGAGTTTGATTAGACGGAACTTATCGCCAACCATGGCAATAGCGTCAGACAACGAGCCTGTACGAAGACTACGTTTAATTTCACGAGGTAAGGATGGACATAAAGCCCTAAGACGCGGAGGAATAACAATGCGTAAGTAGTAAGTTTTCCCTCTAAGAAATACGTGAGGGTAGCGTGTTTGTACCAGTTTATGTACTATAAGCGTAAACCTTATTAAAAAGGTCGTAACTCATTGACAAACAAGGAAAAATAGTTTGCAAGTTGGCCGATAAGCCGGGTTCTGTCGTGGACAGTCATTCATCTAATCCGTACATCACTGCACGTCTCTAGCAACCTACCCGAACTCAGCGCGGGTCACGCCAAAGAGTTCCTATTTGGTCTTGCTTCAAGTGGGGTTTACCTTGCCACGAACTGTTACCAGTCGCGCGGTGCGCTCTTACCGCACCATTTCAACCTTACCGGCAGTAAACTGCTTAGGCGGTTTATTTTCTGCTGCACTTTCCGTAGGCTCACGCCCCCCAGGAATTACCTGGCACTTTACCCTGCGAAGCCCGGACTTTCCTCCCCCTCTTACGAGGCGGCGACTGCCTAGCCAACTTGCGGCGAGCATAGTACGTTTCCCAAGGCAGAATGACAAGCCTTTTCTGAGGATCTTCCAATTAGTAAGCCAGAACTAAAAAAGAGGCAACCTGAAACACACCTCCAACCCACCTTCAGGGCGGTTTTTGGCAGTAATAAAACCATTATGGGCGCGGATAATACGCTGAGCTATGGTCAATCCGACACCGAAACCACCTTGACCGCCTTCCCGGGCATCGGAGGCACGATAAAAAGCATGGAAGATTTTTTCCAGCTTATCTTCAGGGACACCCGGACCATTATCTCGCACGTGAATTAACACATTCCCCTGGGATTCACTGGTCGCTACTTCCACATGACCACCACTTTCGGCATAACAGCAAGCATTACGCAAAATGTTTTCGATGGCATGGCGAAGCTGCAAAGGATCCCCATAAATTTCTTTTGGCAAGCTTCCAACTTTCTCGACAGACACGCCTTTGAGCTGGCTCTCAAAATTCACATCATCGACAATTTCATCCAGCCACTCATGGAGATCGACTTTTTCCTTTTTCAGGGAAGCTTCTTCCAAGCGACTTAAAGTCAATACTTGTCCGATCAACTCATCAAGCTCATGGAGTTCCGTGCGAATACGATTTAGGTAGTTTTTTTGAACCTCTACCCCGTATTTATCTTCGGCGATGGTGAGCGCCACTTCTATACGCGCTAACGGAGTTCTAAGCTCATGGGAAACATCCCGCATTAAGCGCTCTTTTGAAGACAGTAAATTCTCTATGCGCACCGCCATTTCATTAAACTCATGGCCGAGCTTACCAATGGCATCTCGTCGTCTCGCCAGTTTTGGTTCTACCCTGACAGACATATCGCCACCACCAAAGGCTCTTGCAACTTTTTGAAGTTTTAACAATGGTCCTAACAACCAGTAGGCCAGAATGGCACTGGACACCAATAGGCCAAGCAAAAGCAATGCAATGAAATATTCTGGCGCTAACACCTCAAGTTTTGGGTGCGGTTTAAAGATAAGTAAATATTGAACGTTGTCCGCACCAATCACTTGAATGAATTGGCTATGGAGAAACTCAGCGGCCGGTCGGCCAGACTGATTAATACCTGAAGAGTTTTGCTCACGAAAATTACGTGGCAGCGGATTAAGCAAAGGCAGACCATTTTCGCGATAAAGGTAAATAACCCCCATCAATTTTTGCTCTGCCTTTTTTGCCTCTTTAACCAAATACTCTTTGCCAAACTTTTCATAGCCTGCAACTAATTGCACACCAACATCGCCCAGCAAATCCGCGGAGACTTGATTACGATTCTGCACAAATTGAACAGTACCTAGACCTAAACTTACTACCACAATATTAGATAAAAGCACTACCAGGAAAACGCGCAGAAAAGTGTTTTTCATAAAACTTAAAGGCCTTCTTCATCCGCCACAAAAATATAACCTACACCACGAACCGTTTTAATTCTTGGTTCAGAATTATCAAGGTTACCAATTTTCTTACGTAGATTACTAATGTGCATGTCCAAGCTGCGATCATACATGGTGAGTTTACGGCCTAGGGCTTTTTCGGATAACTCTTGTTTGGTCAACACTTGCCCCGGCACCATCATCATACACTCTAGCAAGGTGTACTCGGAACTGGTCAATTCAACGGGTTCGCCTTCCAAGAAAACAGTACGATTTTTACGACGTAACAGAACACCAGACAACTCTAAGTCTGCGGTTGAGTCCCCTTCTTTTTCTTGGCTAGCACGGCGTAGGATAGCTTTAATTCGCGCCAAAAGTTCGCGCGGATTAAAAGGCTTAGATAGGTAGTCATCCGCCCCCATTTCCAAACCAAGAATGCGGTCAATATCGTCGCCTTTTGCGGTCAACATAATGACAGGCAAGGAGCTTTTATTACGGATTTGCTTTAGAGTTTCAAAGCCATCCAGCTCAGGCATCATGACATCGAGAATAACAATATCTGGTGTGTCTTGAGCCATCAACGCCAAAGCTTCTCGACCATTCCAAGCATGAGACACTTCGTAGCCTTCACCGACAAAATAATCTTTAATCAAATCTGATAAACGCGCATCATCATCTGCAAGCAATAACTTAACCATATTTTCTTCCCAATCAATTTACTGAGTCACTTCAGCCTGAGCTGAAATCATAATTGTAAATATTACCCTAACCGATAAAAAACCCTATCCTCACTTTTCAATCTATTTACAAACTTTCTTATTTACAAACCTATGCGAGGAATTAAGTGCCCATTTACTTATTTGCAGCAATAAAAAAGCCGCTTATAAAGCGGCTTTTAGGGAAAACATTGTTATTACGCTTGCTTGAAAGGGTCGCGGATAACAATTGTTTCGTTACGATCAGGACCTGTAGAGATAATATCTACTGGCACACCAACCTGCTCTTCTAGGAAGCGAATGTAGTCTTGAGCATTTTTAGGCAATGCTTCAAAGCTTTCTGCTCCCACTGTCGACTCACTCCAACCTGGCATTTCTACATAAACTGGCTGAGCTTTTTCGTAGCCTTCGCTGTCCACTAGAGAACCAGCAACAGGGTTACCCGCTTCGTCTGTGTAAGACACACAAACCTTGATGACAGAAGAACCGTCTAGTACATCAAGTTTTGTCAAACACATGCCAGAGACAGAGTTGATTTGAACCGCATGACGCAATGCCACTGCATCAAACCAACCACAACGGCGTGAACGACCTGTCGTCGCACCAAACTCATGGCCACGAGTACCAAGACGCTCACCGTCTTCGTCGAACAATTCCGTTGGGAAAGGACCAGAACCAACACGTGTAGTGTAAGCCTTAGTGATACCTAGTACATAATCTAGGTACAAAGGACCAAAACCCGTACCCGCAGGCGCACCGCCAGCCGTCGTATTAGAAGAAGTTACGTATGGGTAAGTACCGTGGTCTACATCTAACAATGAACCTTGGGCACCTTCAAACATGATGTTTGCGCCAGCTTTGCGCAAGTCATGCAACAAAGTGATGGTGTCGGCAACCATTGGGCGTAAGAATTCAGCCATTGCAAGACCTTCAGCGTACACTTCTTCGAAGGAAATTGGCTCAACTTTGTGGTAATTGGTTAGTACGAAGTTGTAGTACTCAAGTACTTCTTTAAGCTTGGCAGCAAAGCGCTCAGAATCAAGCAGGTCACCCACACGAATCGCGCGGCGTGCAACTTTGTCTTCATAAGCTGGCCCGATACCACGACCTGTGGTGCCGATTTTCTTCTCGCCTTTCGCCAATTCACGGGCTTGGTCCATCGCGATGTGGTAAGGCAGGATAAGCGGACAAGCAGCACTGATTTTCAAGCGATCAACCGCTGGCACACCTTGCTCAAGAAGCTCAGAAACTTCTTTTTTCAAGGCTGCTGGCGATAATACAACGCCATTACCAATGACACATTGAACACCTTCACGCAAAATACCAGAAGGAATTAGGTGTAGAACGGTTTTTTTACCGTCAATTACCAAGGTGTGACCAGCATTGTGGCCACCTTGGAAGCGAACAACCGCCGCTACGTCTTCTGTTAGCAGGTCTACAACCTTACCTTTACCTTCATCACCCCATTGAGTGCCGAGAATAACAACGTTCTTACCCATAGTTTCAGGTCTCATTCTAATGGTTCTAAATAGTTTAATTTTTAACTGGAACAAGCTGCCAAGTTTGGCCACTCAATTCCAACGTAAAATCGGCGCACGCTAATTCGCTATCATCTAAAGCTTCAATCACACGATAGCCTTCAGACCTTAACTCATTAACTTTTTGCCATAGTTCAGCAGAAGAACAAACTGGTGCCAATACGGTGCTGGCTTGTTCGACAGAAACGTCTACCAAACCTACTAGCGCTTTTACATCCGTACTAAATCCTGTTGCTGGTCGAGAACGACCAAACACTTGTCCGATATTGTTGTAGCGACCGCCTCGTGCAATGGCATTGCCATGGGCAGGTAAATAGGCCGCAAAAACAAGCCCAGTGTGATAGCTATAAGAAACCAAATCACTCAGGTCAAAGTGCAAGCCAACATCTGGAAAACGTTTAGTTACCGCTTCACTTACTTGTGACAGCAAGGCCAAGGCTTGAGCAATGGAATCACTCACACCCGCAAACAATGTTTCAGCGCGTTGCAAGACTTCTGTGCCGCCACATAAACGTGGCAAGGTGACTAGCCATTCTTTTTGCTTAGCAACAAGATCAAGGGATTCAACATAACGATCAAGCTCAGGTAAATCTTTGGCTTTATAAAGCTCAATCAATTTACTTTGCTGTTCTTCTTCAAGCTGACAAGCGGATAAAATGCCGCTCACTATGTCTACATGGCCTAAATCTAAAACTAGGTTTTTCAAACCCGCTACGGATAGTGTCTGTAACATTAAGGACAACACCTCAATATCACTTTCCACACCACCATGTCCGTAAATTTCAGCCCCTAGCTGAATTGGACAACGACTGCCATCTAGGCCCGTCGGCATGGTTCTTAATACGCTACCGCAATAACTTAAACGTTGAACACCCTCATCTTTAAGGCAATGGGCATCAATACGCGCAACTTGAGATGTAAAATCTGCACGTATTCCCATAAGGCGACCAGACAACTGATCAATTACTTTAAAGGTTTCAATTTCTAGATCTGATCCCGCGCCTGTTAGCAGCGAGTCTAAGTATTCTAGGAGAGGAGGAATTACAAGTTGGTAGCCCCAACTTTCATGGAGGTTCAGCAGGGTTCTTCTTAGGTGCTCGATCTTCGCGGCCTGTAATGGCAACGCTTCATCTACACCTTCGGGAAGCAGCCAACGATCTGCTAATGTCATTAAATCTATCCTCTTAACTTCGAGTCAACATAAGGAGCAATAAACCAAGACACATACTAACCAGCCCGAGGATGCGCAAATTCGTCGTAGAACTTGCCACGGCACTTAGCATAATTTTTCTCCAAAATTCTGGAGCCAAAAAAGGCAAAATACCCTCAGCGATCAATAAAAGGCTGACACCAACCAACAGCGCCTGCAACAAATCTTGCATAAACTCTCTTTGTTTTGACCATTAAAAAACCGGGCCTAGCCCGGTTTGCGTAATAATAGCATGTTTCCTATTTTAACAAATAGGCCTCAACAAGGATTATTACTTGAATAATTCACCTATTGAGCTGCGCCATTCAAATACTTGAAGAATTCGTTATCAGGCTTCAGCACGAACAAGTCGTTATTACCTTCAAAGCTTGCACGGTAAGCCTGTAGACTACGGTAAAACTCGTAGAATTCTGGGTCTTGTGTGTAAACATTTGAGTAAATAGCTGCAGCTTGCGCATCACCGTCACCACGGATCATTTCCGCATCACGTTGAGCTTCCGCTTCTAATACAACTTGCTGACGGTCAGCATCGGCACGGATACCTTCGGCCAATTCCAGACCTTTCGATCTGTGCTCACGCGCCTCACGCTCACGTTCCGTACGCATACGCTGGTAAACAGATTCACTAACATCAGGTGGTAGATCGATACGCTTGACTCGAATATCAACAATGGTGATACCCAGTTCCGCTTTCGCCACTTCGTTTAGATCGTCACGTAGCTCTGTCATTAGCGTATCACGCTCACCTGACACAACTTCGTGCATGCTACGCTCACCAAACTGGTTACGTAGGCCCGTATCAACACGAGAAGACAAGACACGATTGGCAACGATTTCGTCACCTGAAGTCGCTTGATAGAACTTATCTACAGAGTCAATTTTCCATTTCACGTAAGAATCAACGATAACCGCTTTTTTCTCTTGTGTTAGGTAACGCTGTGGACGAGAGTCCATGGTCAAAATTCGCGCATCGAATTTCTTCACTTCGTTCATGACAGGCAGTTTGAAGTGGATACCAGGTTGCACATCCGCTTCAACGATCTCACCAAACTTAAGCACAACGGCACGTTCAGTTTCTTTCACCACATACAAAGTTTGTGACGCGACCAATACACCCACTAAAAGAGCAAATAAAACCGCAAAAGATAAACCTTTCATTAGTTTCTCCCCTCTCGTCTAACCGTAGATGTTTGACGCTTACGCAATTCACTAATTACCTGATCTGTTAACGCATTGATGTTTGCAGAATCTAGGGTATTAGACGACAAAGCGCTGTTTGCTGCGTTTTGCTTCATCAATTGATCCAACGGCAAGTACATCATGTTATTTCCACCTTCTGTATCCACGACCACTTTACTAGCGCTCTTGTATACAGACTCCATCGTTTCTATGTAAAGACGACGACGAGTGACCTCAGGGGCTTTCGCATACTCACGGTATAAGCGATCAAAACGATCCGCTTGACCACTGGCACGCGCCACGATCTCAGAACGATAAGCTTCCGCTTCTTCACGAATACGTTGAGCACGACCACGAGCTTCAGGAATAATGCCGTTAGCGTAAGATTCAGCTTCGTTACGAACTCGCAACTCATCCTCTTTCGCCTTGATTACGTCATCAAACGCTTCTTGTACTTGAGTCGGTGCTTGAGTGTTTTCAACGTTGACCTTAGAGATCAATAAACCCGTTCCATAAGCACTGCTGTAGTCTTGAATACGCGCTTTCACTTCTTCAGCCAATAGCTCACGACCTTCCGTTAGGATTTGGTCCATTTCCGAGCTACCCACCACATGACGCAAGGCACTTTCCGTAACCTGAGCCAAAGACTCTTCTGGTTCACGAACATTGATCAAGAAATCTTTAGGATTCTCAACAGAGTATTGAACCGAAACACCCACTTCAACAATGGCATCGTCTAGGGTCAACATAAGCGCTTTGTGATCATGGGAACGAACTTTGGTGACGTTTACCTTGCTCACGGTGTCTATCATCGGAGGATTCCAGTGCAGACCCGGCATCACAGTTGAGTGATATTTACCAAGACGCAACACAACACCACGCTCTTGTTGGTCAACCTGATACACACCTGTTGCAGCCCAAAGAGCGATCAGTGCAATTAACAGGATGGCAATTAGACCACTACCCATTTTTCCAGAAAAACCTGAATCACCGCCTGAACCGCCGCTTTTACGGGTTTTCTTAACACCCAGCATGTCCATTAACTTTTTAAAGGCTTCATCTAAATCTGGTGGTCCTTGTTCTTTACCACCAGGTTTACGCCCCCACGGGTCACTGTTATTGGAATCTTTTTCACGACCGTCATCCGGACGCTGAGCACCCGTATCACGTTTTTTGTCAGGATTCCAAGGGTCGTTGTCGTTATTACCCGGTTCATTCCAGGCCATACTACATCTCCACTTTATTTTAATGATAAATCTGTGAGTAAATATTTAAGCCGCTTCAATCTGACTTTCCGACATACCAGCGCGCGCCAAAATTTGTAAATAATCTTTTTTCGGCAACCTTACCTCTAGCACAGAACGCCCTGCATCATCGAAGGATTCAGAACGCACAGCGCCTTGCTCAAACAACATGGCTCGCAAGCGACCACACTCGGTTGGCAAGTATAGAGTTTCATTGATCACATCTTGCCCCAAAAGTTCAGCTATGGCCTGTTGAAGTAAATCAATTCCTACTCCATCACGGGCAGAAAGCCAAACTCTATAGGGCACACCGTCTGCATCACGATCAATTCTTGCTTCGCCAGTTGGCAAAGCATCAATTTTATTAAACACTTTTAAGACTGGCACATCTTCCGCGCCAATCTCTTCTAGCACAGACTCCACATGACTGATGTTTTCATCACGGGAAATATCTGCCGCATCTACCACATGTAACAATAAGTCCGCCTCAGAAGACTCTTTAAGAGTCGCCTGGAAGGCCTTGATTAGACGGTGAGGCAATTGGCGAATAAAACCTACTGTATCCGCTAGCACGATAGTACCAATTTGCTCAATATCCAAACGTCTAAGGGTTGGATCCAAGGTAGCGAACAACTGATCCGCTGCATACACATCCGCACCCGTGGCACGATTGAACAAGGTCGATTTCCCCGCATTGGTATAACCAACTAAAGACACTGTTGGCATATCTGAGCGCGAACGGGAACGTCGGCTTTGATCACGCTGGGTATTCACCTTGTCTAGACGACGCTGGATCGATTTAATTCGCTCACGCAATAAACGGCGGTCAGTCTCAAGCTGGGTTTCACCCGGCCCACGCATACCAATACCACCTTTCTGGCGCTCCAAGTGTGTCCAGCCTCGGATCAATCGTGTCGACATATGCTGCAACTGAGCCAATTCGACCTGCAATTTACCCTCATGGGTACGTGCACGTTGTGCAAAGATATCTAGGATCAAACCGGTACGGTCAAGTACACGACATTGCAGGAAGCTTTCTAGGTTACGCTCTTGGGAAGGAGATAAGGCATGGTCAAAGAGAACAACTTGTGCTTCTTCTCGATCTACAATTTCTTTAATTTCATCGAGCTTACCCGTACCAACAAAGTAACGAGAATCAGCTCGCTGGCGAGACCCTGTAATAACAGCAACAGGATCAGCACCAGCTGAGATGGCGAGCTCTACAAATTCTTCTGGTCCATAATTAACACTTTGATCATTGAAGTTTATATGGACCAGTACAGCAACTTCACCACTTTCAGGGCGTTCAAAAAACAATATTAAATTCCTCTGTTTGCCCTTTCAAAGCCAAACTATTCTGCGGCATCTTCTGGCAAATCAGTTGGTATACGGATAGTGCGAGAAGGCACAACCGTTGAAATGGCATGTTTATAAACCATTTGACTCACTGTGTTTTTCAACAAAATCACGAACTGGTCAAACGACTCGATTTGCCCTTGTAACTTGATGCCATTCACTAGGAAGATAGAAACAGGAACTCTTTCCTTGCGTAGCACGTTTAGATAAGGGTCTTGTAATGATTGCCCTTTTGACATTGGTATCTCCTTAATTGAGTGTAAATAATTTTTTATAAATCGTGGTAAAACAATACCGTAGATGATACACCAAGTTTTGTTCCATTTCCCCTTATATAATTCTGCTTTCTATATAATTCAAGGCCTCTGGTACAAGATCTTGTGACAAACTATCAAATATTCTCAAATCTTCCCAACCTCGCAGCCAGGTCAACTGACGTTTAGCTAGCTGACGGGTGGCGACAACACCTTTAAAAATAGCATCTTCTAAGGGATCTTTACCGTCTAAATACTGCCATAACTGCCGATAGCCCACACAACGCATTGAGGGCATCTCCCCATTAAGGTCGCCTCGTTGATAAAGCCCTTCCACTTCCGCTAAAAAGCCTTGCTCCATCATTTCGTTAAAACGCTGTTCAATTCGCTGATGCAAAACACTGCGTTCCTTTGGCATGACGGCCAAGTTGACCATATAAAAAGGCAAAGAAACTTCGCCCTGCTCTGCCCACCACTGGGTCATGGTTTTGCCTGTTAAGCGATAAACCTCTAACGCGCGTTGTAACCTTTGCGGGTCATTAGGGTGGATTCGTTCAGCCGCTTGCGGGTCAATTTTTTGCAATTGCCCATGCAACCAAGGCCAACCATGCTGAGCAGCTTCATCTTCGATTTGCGCTCGAATAGTTTGGTCGGCATTGGGCATTTGCGCCAAGCCTTTTTGCAGCGCATTAAAATACATCATGGTGCCGCCCACCAATAAAGGCGTTTTGCCTTGAGCTTGAATCTGCGCAACATGCTCTAAAGTGTCCGTGACGAAATCCGCTGCCGAATAAGCTTCTAAAGGGTCAATGATATCAATAAGTCGGTGTGGTGCTCTGGCCAAAAGCGCTGCATCTGGCTTTGCCGTACCTATGTCCATACCTTTATACACCAACGCTGAATCAACACTGATAATTTCAAAGTTATGATTTTCCGCCAGCTCAACGGCCAAGCCTGTTTTTCCTGACGCCGTTGGCCCCATCAAACAAACTACTTTTGGCTTGGTCATCTTAACGCCCTCGCAAGAATAATTTATCTAAGTCCGACATGGTCATTTGCGTCCAAGTTGGTCGACCATGATTACACTGGCCGCTGCGCTCGGTTACTTCCATGTCTCGCAGCAAACTGTTCATTTCAGTGATCGTCAATTTACGGTTAGCACGCACAGCCCCATGACAGGCCATGGTAGCCATTAACTCATTGGCTCTGGCTTCCATAATATCCGAAATACCATTGGTTGCCAGATCGCTAATCACATCCCGCACCAAACTCTCGGTATCACTGCGGATCAGTATGATAGGCACCTCACGCACCATGACACTTTCTAGCCCAGTTCTTTCGACCTTAAATCCGAAAGACGCGAAGACCTCGCTATTCTCCTCCACCAAGTCTGCTTCACTTTGGGAGACAGAAACATTAATCGGCACCAGTAGGGGTTGCGAGGCAATGTTTTTCTGATAAAAGGCTGTTTTCATGCGCTCATAAACAATGCGTTCATGGGCTGCATGCATATCCACTAGAATAAGCCCCTGCTCGCTTTCACTTAATATATAAACGCCGTGTAATTGCGCAATCGCAAACCCTAAAGGAGGAACCGTTTGATAGCCTTCTCCTTCGCTCACCTGCTGAAGTAGGTTTGGCGAGGCAACATTGAGCGAGCGGGTGATGATCTCCCCTGTTTCAGGGTTTATTTCTTCCTGTTGCTGGCTAAACTGTTCAGCGTAATTTGAAAGAGACTGCATCCCTTCCAATTGCCCACGTACCTGCTGACTAGAAACATTGTCACCACGATAAGATTCCGCCCGATTAGACATCCAAGATGAGTCCGTTGGACGTTGAGCCGACAGTGGCAAAGGAGATTGTTGAGTTATGGCTTCTTGCTCAGGCATTGCCGTTTCATGCAGACCCGTGGGAGCAGCTTCTGCATCCGGGCGTACATCTGCGATAGCCTTGTGTATTTTGCTAAACAAGAAATCATGCACTAAGCGACCATCTCGAAAGCGTACTTCATGCTTGGTCGGGTGAACGTTCACATCCACCGTCGCTGGATCTAACTCTAGGTAAAGCACAAAAGTTGGGTGTCGACCGTTATATAAAACATCACGGTAGGCTTGGCGAACCGCGTGAGCCACCAGCTTATCTTTCACGACACGACCGTTTACGAAGAAGTACTGTAAGTCCGCCTGAGATCGTGAAAAAGTAGGCAGACCTATCCACCCCCACAGACGTAAACCTGCAGCTTCGACATCGAGAGTAAGGGAGTTTTCAATAAACTTCTTACCCAACAGGGTGGCTAATCTATGCTCTGCATGCAATTGATCCGTGACGGGACGAAGATCATAAACCTGCTTACTATTGTGACTTAAACGAAAACCCACATCATAACGACTTAGTGCTAGTCGCTTTACTACTTCTTCTAGGTGGGTGAACTCAGTTTTTTCGGTTCGAAGAAACTTACGGCGGGCCGGAGTATTAAAAAATAAATCCCGCACATCAATCGTAGTACCCTGCGGGTGAGAAGCAGGCCGAATGGAGGTCGCCATATCTTTGCCTTCTGCTTCCGCTCGCCACGCCTCTTGCTCCCCTTGCGCCTGAGACGTAAGGTGCATGCGCGAAACCGAACTGATACTGGCCAAAGCCTCACCACGAAAGCCTAGGGTGCAAACCGCCTCAAGGTCATCCAGAGTTATGATTTTACTGGTCGCATGACGGCTCAACGCCAACGGCAAATCGTCTTTAACTATGCCTTTGCCGTTATCGCGTATTTTGATACGCCTTACGCCGCCTTGCTCGACATCCACGTCTAGTTGAGTGGCACCAGCATCTAAGCTATTTTCCAGTAATTCTTTGACCACAGAAGCGGGTCTTTCAACCACCTCGCCGGCGGCAATTTGGTTGGCCAAGCGCGGTGATAATAAGTTAATTCGTTGCATCAATAACCTTTTGAATAAGTACTATTGCCGCCACCAAGGGACAAGGCCTTAGCTGGCAGGAATAGTTAATTTCTGTCCGATCCAGATCGCATCATTTTTGAGAGAGTTAACCTGACGCAACTTGGCAACAGTGACCTGATTACGACGAGCAATTTCTGACAAGGTATCCCCTTTGCTGACCACATATACATAGTCTTCTTGCTCATTTTTCTTCCAAGCGATCAGGGTACCGTCAGGAGGGTTCTGGTTGTAATAATCCACCACACCATCGGCGATGGATCGTGCCAGCTTCACGCGATAAGTGCGGCTGGATAGATTCTTCGCTTCTGTGGCATTTGAAACAAAGCCAGTTTCGATCAAGATGGAAGGTATATCTGGAGATTTAAGCACCACGAAACCCGCCTGTTGCACGGTATTTTTGTGCAGGTGAGCAACCCCCTTCATTT
Source organism: Marinomonas dokdonensis (assembly GCF_052747885.1). Taxonomy (NCBI): domain Bacteria; kingdom Pseudomonadati; phylum Pseudomonadota; class Gammaproteobacteria; order Oceanospirillales; family Oceanospirillaceae; genus Marinomonas; species Marinomonas dokdonensis. Next base: position 503,382 of record NZ_JBRAND010000002.1, on the reverse strand, counting down.
CACCCAAAACACTTTTACCAATGTTCAAGCTCATCTGGATGGTTGAGTTCATGGACATATCCAATAGCACTTCTGCGAGCAGCTGGTCTTTATCGTCAAGGGAAATCCCGCCCACTAGATCAGCAGAGCTTTCTTGTTGGGCTAACCAACGCCCCATCTCGGAACTTTTACCACTAAGGGACAGCGCCCACACGGAAGCACCACGAGCACTCGATTTCGTAAAGGCATCCGCATGAATGGAAATCATTAAATCTGCATTGGCAGAACGGGCCACCAGAGAACGTTCCCGTAATTTAAGATATTTGTCCGTAGAGCGGGTCATAACGGCTTTAAAACCATCAATGGCATTAATCCTATTGGCTAACTCTTTACCAATCGACAGGACAATATCTTTTTCCCGAACGTTGAATTTACCCAAGGCGCCCGGATCTTTGCCCCCATGGCCTGGGTCAACCGCAATCACTATGTCGCGTTTTTTACCGGCGAGAGAATCTAAGCTTTTCACCACGGTAGCGCTCTTTTGAACACCGTACTCAAGTTCGATTAATATGCGTGGGCCATAGGTACCATTAGCAGCAAGTTCTGTGCTTTTTGCTCTAACAGATTGTTTGAGGTCGAGTACGAAACGGGTGCCGTTATCCCGTTTTGCAGAGCGCACACGTATCAGCACATCAGAGCTTAGCCCTTCAAGCTTAGCCCCAATGTCTTGTTTTAAGTCAGCGCCTGTGATGTCCAGTACCACTCGGTCTGGATTGGATAAAGGAAATAAACGATGATTTGATGCTTGAGAAAGCTCAAAGACCAAGCGTGTCACACCTTCTTGTTGTGCGACACGAACATCTTGCACTTCGACAGCGTTAGCCGTCATTGACACACTGGTCAGGAAAAGTGCGAGTGTAAAATACAAATATGAGTAAATTTTAGTATGCATATCAGACAGCTAGCTAGTATATCTGTCACACTATAACTGCTGATCAAACTGATCTCAATGCTACTTCTCGTAAAGTCTTAGTTAGATCATACGGTCAAAGTTTGCGACCAACTTGCTATGGCCTGACGACCACGCTCACTGTTGGCCATGATCACAACTTTACGGCCATTACGAATCAAGTCCAAATGTATGACAATATCTTCCTGAGGTAGAATACCCGTGCCCATTTCCGCCCACTCAATCAAACATAAACTCTTGTCATGGAAGTAGTCTCGAACCCCCATATATTCCAATTCTTCAGGGTCGCCCACTCGATACAAGTCAAAGTGAAAAATTTCCAAGCCTTTCCCGTCATAGGGCTCAACCAAGGTATAAGTAGGACTCTTCACTGGCCCCATGTAATCCAAACCACGCAAAATGCCGCGCACTAGGGTCGTTTTCCCCATCCCCAAATTACCCTCAAGGTGCACGACGCCACCTTGCTCTAGCGCTGGGGCCAACAGAGCGCCCAATTGCTCCATCGCCTCTTCACCGTATATATCTTTTTCTATGACCATTTAGCGGTTTCCTATCTAACACTTTATCTAGCTAAAAATTTATTCAATTCTATTACAACCACCGAACGAAACAAGTTATGCTCGAAGTTATAAAGCAAGCAGTTAGCGAATTATTTTTCTTTACGGGCAGATCACACACATGGATTGGTATTTAATATTTTTAATCGCCGTCGCCGTACTCATTACAGGCATTTCGAAAGGTGGCTTTTCTGGGGCATTTGGCATTGCCGCTGTACCTTTAATTTCCTTACAAGTCTCCCCGACTATGGCCGCCGCCATCATGTTGCCTATTTTGTGTGTTATGGACATTTTTGCTGTGCAGAAGTTCTGGCGAAAATGGCACCCCGAACAATTGATGAAATGCGTGCCCGCCGCCATTATTGGCATCATTATCGGGTCACTCAGCGCCTCATGGTTTTCTGCTGATTGGATGCGCATTATGGTTGGCCTAATCGCTGTTGGTTTTACCATCAATGCTTGGCCTGGCAAAAAAGGCGCTCAGCAACGCCCTCCCCTTAAGCCTATTTTTGGCAAATTCTGGTGTGCCCTAGCAGGCTTCACTAGTTTTATTGCCCATGCTGGCGGACCGCCAATGAGTGTTTATCTATTACGCGCGAATTTAGATAAAACTCAGTATGTGGCGACCGCTGCTATGTCGTTCGCCGTCATCAACTATGTAAAGCTAATCCCATATGGACTACTGGGGCAGCTAAACATGAGCAATATTCTACTCTCTTTGGGTTTTATTCCGTTGGCCTATATAGGAGTACAAATAGGCGCTTGGCTTCATTATCGCCTGTCCAGCGAGCTATTTTTCAAAGTGGTGTATTGCTTCTTATTTATGACCGGACTTAAGCTCATCTGGGATGGGGTCAGCGCCCTGCTATAAAAAAGCTCGATAACAGCTAAGCTATCGAGCTTTCATAAACCAACAAGTAATCGGTTAACTCACACCAAACCGTTAACCCATGCCAAACATGGTTTTGCGGTAATGCTGAAGCTCGCCGATAGATTCCATAATATCATCCAGCGCTAAGTGCGAACCCTGTTTCACAAAGCCATCAAGCGCTTCTGGCTTCCAACGCTTAGCAAGCTCTTTAATAGTGCTCACATCAATGTAGCGATAGTGAAAGAATGCCTCTAACGCTGGCATGTATTGGTACAAGAAACGACGATCCTGGCCCACACTGTTACCACAAATCGGTGAAGCGCCTGCAGACACATACTGCTTTAAAAATTCAATGGTCTCGCTTTCGGCTTGAGCCATTGAAATCTTTGAGTCTAATACTCTTTGAGTTAACCCAGAATCACCATGGTGCTGGGTACACCATTCATCCATGCCATCCATGACGACTTTAGATTGATGTATGGCTAAATTCGGACCTTTTGCCAAAACATTCAAATGCTTGTCCGTGACCACAGTCGCAATTTCAATAATTGTGTTCTGATCTGGGTCTAAACCGGTCATTTCTAGATCAATCCAAACTAAATTTTCATCACTAAAGCTCATAAAACCGCCAAATCCTTTATTATCGTTGCCAAGCATTATACTCTATGCGCCTAACTATATGACTAGCCGAATCGAATGTCGAAAAGAAAACTCACAAAACAGCAAACTTGGCGTATTGAACGCATTCAAAAAGAACGCGTTGAACGTACCCAAAAAAGGGCCAACCGAGCAGAAGAAGTACTTCAGTCTTCCGATCTTGGCCCAGAAACGGAAGGCATCATTCTTTCCCATTTCGGCACTCAAGTAGAAGTTGAAGGCACCCAAGAACCTTATATGGGGGTTGCCACACGCTGTAATCTAAGAGCCAACCTTGGCCAGCTAGTCACCGGTGATAAAGTTGTTTGGCGTCCAAAACAGAATGAAGGCGGTATTGTGGTTGCCACCACACCGCGCCACACCATTCTGTCTCGCCCCGATATGCATGGCCGACTTAAGCCTGTTGCCGCCAACATCGACCACATAGTGGTGGTCATTGCTGCGGAACCTGTCGCCCATGCCAATTTGATTGACCGTTACCTTGTTGCGGCAGAAACCGTGGGCATCCCCCCTGTCATCCTGCTTAATAAAAGTGACCTAATCGATGACAGCAACAAAGAACAATTAGACGAACTCCTCAAGACCTACCAAGACTTGGGCTATCACATCATCCGTACCTCCATTAAAAATCAGGCAGGCATGGAATCTCTTTATGGTTTTTTGGAGAACAAAACCAGTGTATTGGTGGGGCAATCTGGGGTCGGGAAATCTTCCCTCATTGGCACCTTGCTACCTGATATTGAAATCAGCGTTGGCGAACTGTCTCAAAAGCGTAAAAAAGGTACTCACACCACCACGACAGCAAGACTATTTCATATGCCTAAAGGGGGTGACTTAATTGACTCTCCTGGGATTCGTGAATTTGGCCTATGGCACATTTCTGAAGACGAGCTATTGTCTGGGTTCATCGAGTTTCGCGAACACATTGGCTATTGTCGTTTTCGAGATTGTGCCCATGAAAAAGAACCGGGTTGTGCCATTTTAGAAGCCTTGGAGAAGGGACAGATAACGCCCCATAGATTCGAGAGCTATTTGCGCATCAAACAGTCCATCCGTGATAACGATGCCTTTTAAAACACCGTATCTGGGGTAAGTTCAAGATCTTTGACTTGCTGCTGCTCTTCAGTGGTTGGGCCAAAGTTACGAACATTCTGCCTTAACATGGCTTGGTAAGCCTCATCCGTTAGCAAGGTGATGCTTACTCGTCGATTTTCAGCGGCCTCAAGATCCACAGGGTTATAGGGCACAGTGTCTGCCAAGCCCATCACTTGAGCAATTTTGGATCTCAGCACGCCACCCTCTTCCAAAATGCGTCGCGTGGCGTTCGCCCTAAGGGCAGACAAATCCCAATTATCCAATCTATTCGGATTACTAAAACTGGTTGAGTCCGTATGACCAGCAATGGCGATTGGATTGCCTGCCTGAGCCAAAATAGGCGACATAGTCAGCAGTATATTCACAATATCGGGCAACATCTCAGCACTACCGGAGTCAAACATAGGCTGATCTGGAGAATCCACCAAGGTGATTCTGACCCCTTGAGGCGTCAAATCAATCCGCAAGTTATTCTCTTTCGACACCAGCAAATTTATGCTCTTCATCTGCTCTTCTATCATGCCACTCATGGCCTGTAGGGACTGAGCATCACTGCCCATTAGGCGCTCTTTCACTTGGTTATCTGCACTGCCAGGGTCTGGTAACTGTAGGTCTAATTTTTCTTCTGTGCTCATGGCAGGGCTACCTCCTAGATCAATAGGATTTGCACTAAAGCCCGCGTTCGCCACGCCAAGGGGGTCATTAAAATAACCTTGAATTGATTTAAGTTGCTGTGGCGTTGACACCTGCATCACCCACAACACTAGAAAGAAGGCCATCATAGCTAAAGCGAAATCGGCTAACGCTATCTTCCAGGAGCCCCCGTGATGACCTCCCTTTTTAACCTTCTTAACCCTGCGGATAACGAGATTTTGTGATCCTATCGGCATAGTGTCACCCTTCTATTCGCTTTCTGCTGCAGCGCTTTGCACGCGATATTGTTTCAGGTCTACCGACAAGTCGATAAAACTAGGACGCATTTCTGGAGGCAATAATTTACGGCCTGTCTCGACGGCAATAGGAGGTGAGTAACCAGAAACTACAGAACTTAAGCAGGCTTTAACACAAAGGTAGGCTTTTAGCTCATGTGTACCTAAGGAGTCCATGTGTGAAGACACTGGCCCCACAAAACCATAAGCAAAAAAGATCCCCAGAAAAGTGCCCACTAGCGCTGCGGCGATATGAGTACCAATTTCTTCTAACGGACCACCGATAGAGCCCATGGTAATGATGATACCCAAAACAGCGGCGACGATACCAAATCCCGGTAGACCTTCCGCCACCCGATGAAGCGCATGACTTGGCTCCATCAGCTCTTCAGCAATCTGCTCGACCTCATTATCCATGATGGCTTCAATCTCGTATGCTGGCAGGCCCGTTAAGGTAAAAATACGATAGTTATCTGTTAAAAAATTCACTACTTCATGATCTTTCAACACTTTCGGAAAACGATTGAACAATTCACTTTGCTGGGGCGACTCTATGTCATCTTCAATCGCCAAAAAGCCTTCCAGACGACTCTTTTGCAACAAGCAATACATCAAACCTAGCAACTGCAGGTAGAAATCCTTGTTGTGATGACTGCCCTTAATGACTTGAGGCAATAAGCGCAACGTCTTTTTTTGCACCGTCAAGGGGTTAGCCACCATGAAAGCCCCTAATGCTGCGCCACAGATAATCAGTACTTCGAAGGGTTGCCATAGGGTTAATAAGTTACCATGAGAGGCTAAATAGCCAACGATGACACTTGCCACTACAACTAACAGACCGACGATCGCCAACATATTTTTTTCCTTATCACCAACAAAGTATGCTCAACCAACAATATACAGTATTATCAGTAAACTTAAGAAGCTCAGAGCGCTTTCGTTTTATCAGACAGATACATAACTAGGCTTTAATGTACTCAGCTATGAAAGACAAGTCACCCTTTGGCCTTAATGAATGGCTAATTTTTCTTAAAAATCAAAAATTTCCAGTTAGGGCAAGTAGTCTTCGCAACCTAAGACGCCTGTACATGGAAGAAGACTACAATGTCGACAATATCCAACAGATCATTGCTCAAGAACCTTTTTTAGCTCTAGCCATCATAAACGAAGCCAATCGTATGGTGTCCAATTCCGACAATGACATCAAAACCCCTTCACATGCTGCCTCTATGGTGGGGGCAAACAGAACCGCTTCTCTACTCTCGGCACTGATTGCCATGGATAAAACACCCAGTCGAGCGGCACTGTTAAAAGAGTTTCAAACCAGCTACGAAGCCGCCGCCATTGCCAAACACTGGATTGGCGCAAAATTTAACAACCAGCAAGAAGACTTCTTCTGGATCACCTTCTTTAAAGATGCCGCTCGTTGGTTAATGCGCTTTTATGCGTTAGACCGTATGCAGGCCTTGGATGAACAATTGTCCTATGGCTTGTCCCTCGCACAAGCGGAAAACAAAATTTTAGGCTGCCGTTTAGACGAATTAAGCGCTCACCTTTACCGTCACTGGAATACACCTAAATCCATCATTCAGTGCTTTTTAGCCCAGAACATTCCGAGCCATAAAGAGCAACAAGCCTTAGCGCATCTTGCCAACCATGGTGATGAATTACCCAATCACACTGACGATAGACGCTTGATTCAGCTCACTAACAGTCCATTTACCCTATCGTTTTGCGCCAGCAGAATCGCGGCTGAAGCCACATTGGTCGATTGGGACTCTAGAAATTTACCCTTTTACTATCGTGTCCTCGCCAGTTGTATGCATTGGCAACTGGGCAAGGCGATCCACAGTACACACCTTGCCAGCACGGAAGCCGCCAAACTGTATGATTTAGGCGCCAAGATCCCCCTTGCCCAGCGGTTACTGAACCCTCATTTGTATACAGCAAAAAACGCCAAAACACCCAAGCGTAAGCGCAACCCTTTAGAAGCGTTTAAAGCTAGCCTGAACAAAGCACCTGCAGACAGTAAACTGCAGGCGAAGTTGGCAATACAAACAATCAAGCAACTTATCCCTAATGCTGAGCGGGCATTGGTACTTATCTCGAAAAACCAAAAAATTCAGCCTGTGCTACAGTTTGGCCACGACATTAAAGGGTTGAAAGAAATTCGCTGGAATAGTCCTTCAAGTGTGATGAAGCGCCTACAATCACAACGCTCTGCCAGCCACCTTTCAGGCGAAAAGCTACAAAAAATCCGTGCTGGACTGCCTGAAAATGCTCATCAAATATTAGATTTAAGTAGCCATGCTATACTGGCATCAGCCCCTACAAAACGTGGTGATACCCTACTGTTTTGGCTGGACACTCAACATCAGCTCAACACAAAAGACTATCAACACCTTAAACAGATCATAACGTTAATCAGCGAACACGCTGCTAACCAATAACAACAGGAAATCCAAGTGACCAAAGATCAACTTTTCGCCTTCGCACAACACATCACACCGCAAAAAGCCCTTTCACGGGTAGCAGGCAGAGTCGCGGAATGCGAAAACAGCTGGGTTAAAAACACCTTCATCAGCCAATTTGTCAAAAAGTATCAGGTCGACATGTCGCAAGCTGTGAACAGCGACCCACTCTCCTACCGTAACTTTAACGACTTTTTTACTCGCGCCATTCGCCCTGAATTGCGCCCTATTTGTGATGGCGACAACACCATCGCCTGCCCGGCAGACGGAGCGATTAGCCAATTAGGGGACATTGAACACGGCACGCTCTTTCAAGCTAAAGGCCATACCTACAGCCTTACCAGCTTATTAGGTGGCGACGCATCTTTGTCCGACCAGTTTCTTGGGGGCTCATTTGCCACCGTTTATTTATCACCAAAAGACTACCACCGAGTTCACATGCCTTTAACAGGCAAGCTAACCAAAATGATCCATGTTCCTGGTAAGCTTTTCTCGGTCAATAAAGTCACAGCGGAACAAATCCCTAATGTATTTGCTCGCAATGAGCGCACTGTTTGTCTTTTCGAAACAGAAGCAGGACCAATGGCGGTAATTTTGGTGGGCGCAATGATAGTTGCCAGCATTGAAACAGTTTGGGCAGGACAGGTTACCCCATTCAATAAGAACGTCGTGACTTGGGATTATGCGGCACTTAGCGATATAACCTTGAAAAAAGGCGAAGAAATGGGCCGCTTTAAGCTTGGCTCGACGGCTATCGTATTATTTGGCAAAGACGCCATTGCTTGGCAAGAAAGTCTTAAAGCCGAAACACCAACCCAAATGGGTATGGAGTTTGGTGTTATCAAAAAAGAGTCATAACGCCTCTAAACGATAAGGGCTTTCCAGCACAGGAGAGCCCTTACACTACTCTCTATAAAACACTGACAATATGCTCACTCACCATGTCATGTAAGGCATCTCGATAACCAGTCCGACCAGAAGGCAAATGCTCTTGAGAAGTAATGGCAACCGTTAATTCCAATTGCGGAAAGACATAAATCATCTGCCCGCCATAGCCCCAACCATAATAGCCTTGCACACCCGCAAACTCTTGCATGAACCAACCATACCCATACAAGCCTTGATGAAAGCGCGATTGAGTCCTAGGCTGCCAGCTTTCTTTAATCCAATCCTCAGCAATATAACGTTGGCCGTTTGCGGCCACACCACCACGGCGATATAACTCACCGAAGGCCAGCAAAGAAGATGGAGTCATACCCATTTGATTACCACCCATGGGAATCCCTTGTGGGTCGGTCTCCCAACTTTCAATGCGTACTCCCGAGCCTTTAAACCATTGATTTGCCAACTTATAGGTATGTTGACCGCTTTGCTTCATCACGATCGCCGATAATAAATGAGTATTACCGGTCGAGTACTGCATCACACCGCCAACGTCCGCCACGAAAGGCCGCCCTAAGGCCGCTTTCACCCAATTGTCACTGACCACCCAGCGTCCATAGTTTCTGCCAGAGGTACGCTCTAAGCCCGCTTGCATGGAGAGCAAATGCTGCAGTTGGATATCTTTAAGTTGTGGATCTGGGTTCGCGGGCAACTGATCTTTTAACACTTCAGCAACCGGCACATTAACACTCTCTATAACGCCTTTATCAATGGCCATCCCCACTATGGCAGACATCACAGACTTGGAAGCGGATTTAATATTTGCCGCTTCATTAATATTGGCGCCATTGTAAGCTTTAGACCAAATAAGCTGCCCTTGGTGCGCCACCTGAACCGTCTTAATGTTACTAAAGCCCTTGGCGGTTTCATCCATGGCAGTTAAATCCGCAGCATTGGCAGAGACAGTCCAACTCAATAGCAATATCAGTAACCCGTAACCCATTACAAAACCTCTTCTAAATACGGCACATGACTTTCATGATGGCATAAAAAAAACCTGCCGTAGCAGGTTTTTAATCAACAGAAGTCGTCTTAACGACTAAGGCATTTCGTCTTCGAACTCTTCTTTAACCGGTGGCATTAAGTCTTCTTTCGTTACTTTCAGAGCCAACAACAAGTTAGCCGCCACAAAGATAGAAGAATAAGTACCGATCACAATACCCACCAATAGGGCCATTGAGAAGTTATGAATCGCTTCACCGCCGGCAAAAAACAACACTAACAACACAAACAAGGTAGTCAATGAAGTAATCAAGGTACGACCTAGGGTTTGGTTAATGGAGTCATTAATCAGGTCGTATGGCTCCGTATCACGCATGATGCGAAAGTTCTCACGCACTCGGTCACACACAACGATGGTATCGTTCAAGGAGTAACCCACCACAGCCAACAAGGCGGCTAACACGGTTAGATCAAACTCCACTTCAAACAAGGAGAAGAAGCCTAACGTGATGATGACATCGTGAGCCAAAGCCGCTACCGAAGCGATAGAGAATTTGAACTGGAAGCGTACCGCCACATAAAGCATGACAATGGCCAAAGCCAACAGCATGCCTAGGCCACCTTGCTCACGCAGCTCTTCACCCACTTGCGCACCAACAAACTCAGAGCGCATTAGAGTAACCGCCTGCTTGCCGCCCTCTTGCAATGTGGTTAGCACCTCATCACCCAAGGTAGCTGTGTAAGAGTTTGCCAAACGCACCACGATATCCGTTGGTGAACCAAAGCTCTGCACAACCACATCGCTGTAATTGTTTTCTGCTAATACAGTACGAATTTCATCAAGGTCTGGGGCTTTTTCGTAGGCGACTTCGATCAAAGTACCGCCCGTAAAGTCCAAACCAAACTGCAAACCTTTAGTGGCCAAAGAACCAATAGAGATTAGGATCAGCAAAATAGAAAAGACGGCTACGATCTTACGCATCGCCATAAATGGAATAGTTGTCACTTTCATGGCGCTCTCCTAAATGTATAGTTTCTTGTTTTTACGACCACCGTACACAAGGTTAACTTGCGCACGAGTCACCACAATTGCGGTAAACATAGACGTAATGATGCCCAAAGACAGAGTAACCGCGAAACCTTTCACCGGCCCCGTACCGACTGCAAACAAGATAACCGCAACCAGCAAGGTCGTAATGTTGGCATCGAAGATGGTGGTAAAGGCACGGTTAAAGCCTGAGTGAATCGCCTGCTGACTTGGCAAACCATTCGCCAACTCTTCCTTGATCCTAGAGAAGATCAGGACGTTGGCATCCACCGCCATACCCATGGTCAACACAATACCAGCGATACCCGGAAGGGTAAGCGTTGCCGACAACATGGACATACAAGCCATCAATAGAACAATGTTTAGCGCCAAAGAAATGTTGGCAAACAAGCCGAACACCTTGTAGTAGATCAGCATGAACAGCATAACCACAAGCAAACCAATTTGTGCCGATGACACACCAAGTTTGATGTTTTCAGCACCAAGGCTTGGTCCGATGGTACGCTCTTCTACGAAGTAGATAGGCGCAGCCAAGGCACCAGCACGTAACAACAACGCCAACTCAGACGATTCACGAGGGCTATCAAGGCCGGTAATGCGGAAAGAGTTGCCAAGAGTAGTTTGAATGGTGGCTAGGGAAATAATGCCTTTTTCGCTGTAGCTGCGACGCACCTCTTCCATCTTGCCTTCTTCGTTTTCAACAAAACGACTGCGAGATTTGTGCTCAATAAACACCACTGCCATGTTACGGCCGACCGCAGCACGAGTAACCTTACTCATTTGCTTGCCGCCTTTGCTGTCTAGGCTGATGTTTACTTGTGGCTGACCATTTTCATCAAAAGAAGATGTGGCATCAGAAACACTGTCACCCGTGATGATAATGTCTCGATCCAAACGTGCAGTACGACCACTGCCATCGCGGAAAGTTAACGTATCAACATTGGCAGAACTGTCGTCTAGACCAGCTTCTAAATGGAACTCTAGGTTCGCTGTAGCACCGATAATACGTTTCGCTGCCGCTGTGTCTTGCACACCTGGTAGCTCAACAACAATACGATTACTGCCCTGGCGCTGCACCAAAGGCTCAGCAACACCCAGCTCGTTCACACGATTACGTAGGGTCGTTAAGTTTTGCTGCAATGCGTAGGCTTCAATTTCTGCTTTAGAGGCTTCGGTGAAGCCTGCATCTAGATAAAAACTGTTGCCTTCTTCACGGCTTGAGTAAACGTATTCTGGAAACTCATCTTTAAGACGATCTTCTGCTAGGGATAAATCTTCATCCTTCAAGAAGCGAATAGATAGGATGCCATCGTCAATCTCAACGCTACGGTAGCGAATACGATCAGAACGCAGAATCGCTTTCATCTCACTGGAAGCCACCTCTAAACGCTGTTTCAGCGCCGCTGGCGTATCTACTTCTAATAAGAAATGCACACCACCACGTAGATCAAGACCCAACTTAGCAGGCCCAGCCCCTAGGGAAGCTAACCAATCCGGCGTGGTTGGCACCAGGTTTAAAGCGGTGACGTAATTTTCACCTAAGGCAGCGGCCACAATAGGTTTCGCTGCCAATTGGTCTCCACCACTATTGAAGCGAAGAGTACCACCGGCAGAGGTTAATTCTGCCGCTTTTAATTCTATATTTGCCTCAGCCAAGGCCTGTTGCGCAGTTTGTAAGGCTTTTTCATCCACCACAGATGTGGCTTTTTGAGTGGAAAGTTGTAGGGCCGGATCATCCGGATATAAGTTTGGGAAGGCATAGAGTAGCCCCAGAGCCAATACAAGAAGAATCAGCAAATACTTCCACAAGGGGTACTTGTTCAGCATGAAAAATCCTTTACACCAAAAAAAGAAAATATCAGAAAAAGAAAAGCGCCAACGGCGCTTTTCTCAGAAAGTTAAATAGATTTTAACGTTCCTTTTGGCAACACAGCTGCCACAGAAGATTTTTGGAATTTGATTTCCATACCTTCTGAAACTTCAAGTACAACGTAGTTGTCGTCTACTTTAGTCACTTTACCTAGTACACCACCGCCAGTTACTACTTCTGTACCTTTCGCTAGAGAGGCGATCAAGTTTTTATGCTCTTTAGTACGTTTTGCCTGTGGGCGCCACATAAGGAAGTAGAAAATGACAACAAAGCCAGCCAGTAGAACTAGGTTAAAAATACCCGCATCAGCAGGGGCACCGCCTTCAGCGTAAGCAGGTGAGATCAATGCGATCATGTGTTAACTCTCCAATGGTTTATGAAACTCTTTGGGCTTACTGTTGCCAGCAAACCGCTTATTTTGTTTATTTTTCACTCAAAGGTGGCGTTTCTAGGCCACGTTTTGCATAGAACTCATCAACAAAGGCGTCAAATCTACCTTCATCGAGCGCTCGACGCAATCCCGCCATGAGTGTTTGATAATAACGTAAGTTATGTATGGTATTTAATTGCGCACCCACCATTTCTTGACACTTATCTAAATGATGTAAATAAGACCGAGAAAAGTTTTTACAAGTGTAACAGTCACATTCTTTGTCTAATGGGGCCACATCGTGACGGTATTTCGCGTTACGTAGTTTAACCACACCTTCCGAGGTAAACAAATGACCGTTACGGGCATTACGGGTTGGCATCACACAGTCAAACATATCGACACCACGACGCACGCCTTCCACGAGATCTTCCGGTTTCCCCACGCCCATTAGGTAGCGAGGTTTATCTTCCGGCATTTTCACCGTAACATGATCAAGTACCTTCATCATTTCGTCTTTTGGTTCACCTACAGACAAACCACCAATGGCATAGCCATCAAAGCCGATGTCAGTTAGGCCTTCTAAAGACTCATCACGAAGGTTCTCGTACATACTGCCTTGGATAATACCGAATAAAGCAGAAGGGCTATCACCATGCGCTTCTTTAGAACGCTTTGCCCAACGCAAGCTCATGCGCATAGAGTCCGCTGCGCGCTCTGGCGTAGCAGGATATGGCGTACATTCATCAAAGATCATCACAATGTCTGACCCTAAGTCTTTTTGGACCTGCATAGAAATCTCAGGACTTAAAAACACTTTAGAACCATTCACAGGAGAGCGGAAACTCACGCCCTCTTCGGTGATTTTGCGCATTTCACCTAATGAAAACACCTGAAAACCACCGGAATCGGTCAGGATAGGTTTTTTCCACTGAGTGAAGTCATGCAGATCACCATGAGCTTTTACCACCTCAGTGCCTGGACGCAACCATAGGTGAAAAGTGTTACCCAAAATAATGTCGGCACCAATTTCTTCAATATCTTTGGTCAGCATACCTTTCACTGAGCCGTAAGTTCCAACCGGCATAAAAGCAGGTGTTTCTACCTTACCACGAGGGAAAGTCAGCGTTGCACGGCGAGCTTTTCCTGATGTAGTGTGAAGGTCAAAATCCATAAAACATTCTGGACGTTTTTCTGACATTCGTTTTAATCCTCACTTTGCGGGCCAGTGGCCTGCGCATTTCGTGTAATAAACATGGCATCGCCATAACTAAAAAATCGGTATTCTTTCTCGACCGCAGCCTTGTAGGCAGCCATCACATGATCATAGCCCGCAAAGGCACTGATCAGCATAATCAAGGTAGACTCAGGTAAATGGAAATTCGTTACCATGGCGTCTACTGTTTTAAATTCATAACCTGGGTAGATAAAAATACTGGTATCACCCTGCATTGGGGCAATCTCGCCACTTTGGCTGGCGGATTCCAAGCTTCGAACGCTTGTCGTACCGACGGCAATGACGCGACCACCACGAGCTTTAGTCGCTTTGATCTGCTCAACCACCGCAGGCTCTACGTCCACATATTCGGCATGCATGATATGGTCTTTCACTTCTTCAACCTTTACTGGCTGAAAAGTCCCCGCACCTACATGCAGTGTGACAAATGCCGTCTCAACGCCCTTAGCCTTTAACTTGGCAAGCAAGGCATCATCGAAATGCAGGCCTGCTGTGGGTGCCGCGACAGCACCGGGCTTTTGGTTGTAAACGGTTTGGTAACGTTCTAAATCGCTGTCTTCATCTGGCCTTTCAATATAAGGCGGCAACGGCATATGCCCTACTCGACCTAAGACATCCAATACGGGTTCCGCAAAAGCTAGATGAAACAATGCGCCTTGGCGCCCTAACATGGTCACTTCAATGTTTTCGCCTTTGTCTTGACCAAGGAACAACTTACTGTCTGCTTTTGGGGACTTACTGGCACGAACATGAACCAAGGCTTCATGGCTGCCGATAACTCTTTCAACTAAGACTTCAACTTTACCACCAGACTCTTTCACCCCAAACACGCGAGCAGGAATCACTCGAGTATTGTTAAACACCATCAAGTCACCGGCTTGCACCAAATCTAAAACATCTGGAAACTGGCCATGTTCTAAAGCGCCACTTGGCCCATCAAGATGCAACAATCGACTAGCTGTACGATCTGGCATAGGGTAATGGGCAATCAAAGAATCGGGTAAATCAAAGTGATAATCGGATACACGCATGAAAAGAAAACTACCTAGAAAAACGACCCGGTATGATAGCGAAAATCGACACTAAAAGGTACTTCCATCGCCCCTCATATGAAAAAACAACAAATATATTTGCACTAAGTGTTGACAGGGTGTGAAAAAAACCTAAAATACGCCTCACCTTTTTCAAGGCCAGTGTGGTGGAATTGGTAGACACGACGGATTCAAAATCCGTTGCCGAAAGGCGTGGCGGTTCGAGTCCGCCTACTGGTACCAACATGAAAAAAGCCCTGATCGCTGATCAGGGCTTTTTTTTCGTCTGCACGTTATCGGAATTGAATTCAAGGGGTCAGTGTCGTTGATTTTTATAGCCCTTTGACTTCCTATCCCCTCCAGAATTCAAGGGGTCAGTGTCGTTGATTTTTATAGCCCTTTGACTTCCTATCCCCTCCATGCTCCGCTGTTTTACCAGCAATACCCATTCGACGTTCAAACTGTTCAATAAACTTCTCACTTCCTAAAACCCAGGATTTATTTGTTGCTAAACGAATAGCTTCTACATCCATGTCAGGAATGTGTGTTTGAAACAGCTTTCGATACGCACTCGCTCGCAGCTCAGAGTTTTTGCCAAGAGCGATATAACTGTCGTGAGGAGTAAGCATTTGAATCTCTACACCTGCCGCATTATGACAATAACTCGACCATGAATAATCTGCCGCGTGTTTCACCATTCCCGCCCTCACAGGATTCAACTCGATATAGCGATAGACAGTTAACAAATAGTTATCTGTATCAACCAGTGTCGACTTGTAACGCCCCTCCCATAAAGTACCCGTTCGAGAATAAATATGATTAAAATATTGAACATATCGTCGACCAATCGATTGCATCATACGACTAACGGACTCCTCGCTAGAAGGCGTAGCCAATATATGAACATGATTCGTCATTAGTACAAAAGCATGAATCGATACACCATATTGTTCAGCCGCTTCACGCATGAAGTGCAGGTAAGCCTTATAGTCAGAATCATCACGAAAACACGCATCGCGATTATTTCCGCGTTGAATGATATGTAATGGGTAACCGGGTAGGTATAGTCGTGGTCGTCGAGCCATCGTTTCTTCCTTGAAACAAGTGATCTCTATATCTTAGTAAAGTTTATAGAGGAGGCGAAAACACAGAGAACGAGAGCGACTATATTCTGAAATCAATGACTCTGCCCCCTTGAATCCCTGAAAACTCAAGTTGAGATCGAAATGAGTATGGGATACATTGTTTTTAGGTTATAAAGGTATTACTCCAATAAACTCTAAGATAGAGTAAAGCAGAACCTCTCCATACAAAAAGGATATAGTATGAATGCCAGGCAAGAACTAGAATCAGCCTATATAAACCTCCTCAATGAGTCATATCATATATTCAAAAATGATAATGGCGAACTTCTAGAAAATCTTTCTAACTTATTTCTGCCATCGATCAATCACGAATACAGTAATGCAAAAAATAAAATAATGATCATTGGTAGGGAAACAAGAGACTGGAACACCAAATCTACCTACAAAATATCTGACGTTAAAAACTATGTGAAAGAGTCTATGGATTACCATGAGGGCTTCCTCTCAAGAAGACTAAGTGAAACTAATAGTAAAGGTAGGTCGTTCCATCATTTTACCCGTAATATAGCCAAGAAAACTGGTGAAGAAGGAATAATATACTCAAATTTGTTTTGCTTCTCATCAAAAGAAACCTTGCCAAAAAAATCAAAGGTTTTTGATGAAATAATTACGTTATCAGAGAAAATAATTCGCGCTCAAATCAGAATTTTAAAACCTGACATTATAATTTTCGCTAATGGCTTCGACTCAACCTCACTTAAAATCAGAAGAAAATTCTTCCCTATAGATGGTCCTCAAAATGTATGCCTAAACCCTAAAAGCTATCAAGAAGAGTATGGAATATCTAATAAACAACTCTGGAGTTTCGAATTGAGCTTTGAAGGCAGATCAATACAGGCGTATCGAACCTACCATCCTAGTGCAATCAGTAAAGATGCTTTTTCCGCTCACAACTTTCTGATTGATCTTCTACCTAAATCATAAGGACATCACCTTGACAAAATCAACATTAATCATAGGCGTTGGTGGTGCTGGCACAAAGATCAGCAATAATATTAATCAAGAACTTAATTTTGACCTTTTACTAGTCAATACTGATATTTCATCCTTGAAAAATTATAGCAATAAAAATATTTTGCATGTTGATTTAGCACCTAATGAGTTAACAGCGAACTCTCCCGCTCTAACCTCTGCATTACTAAACTCAGAACTAGAACGTTATATAAGTGGTAAAGAAAGAATAATTATCATCTCAGGGTTTGGTGGGAAAGCAGGAACATTTATTTCGTCCGAAATAGTCAATATCGCCACGAAGCATACTCTTGACATTAATCTCTTAGCCACTTTGCCGTTTACTTTTGAAGGGAAGAGAAGGGCTCTATCTTTAGACGCTCTATCAAAGCTAAAAGAATCATCGACTATCAATATAATAAAGTATGACAACGAGAACTTAGCAAAAAACAAAAACCTCACACTCAATGAAGTCTTTGAAACAGCAAACAAAGAGATATTTGACATAATAAAAAATATTTGATTTTTTGATTTATTTTAGAAAACAACTTCCAGTAGAAGATTGATAAAATATCTATTTCTACTGGAAAAACCAAAAAGCCCATATTCGTACTCAGTTACAGCTACCAATACATAAACGACTATAAATACATCAGTAAAACTATACTTACTCTCATTCCATAAACAATCCCTGTACTATTCAGTTGTTGCTGTTTTATCTAGCGTTGATCTACATAATATTGCAGCTTCTTTCACACCAATTTCTAAGTTCAAGGGGGCAGTTTCGTTGATTTTTTACTCTTTTGACTTCCTATGCTCTCTTGTTTTATCAGCAATACCCACTCGAAGTTCAAACCGTTTAATAAACTTCTCACTCCCTAAAACCCAGAGTTTATTGGCTGCTAAACAAATAGCTTCTATATCCATGTCAAGAATATGCGGCTAACAGACTCTTCATTAGACGGCGTAGCCATTATAGTCAGAACAATCTCGAAAACACGCATCGCGATTATTTC
This sequence comes from Marinomonas dokdonensis, assembly GCF_052747885.1. Taxonomy (NCBI): domain Bacteria; kingdom Pseudomonadati; phylum Pseudomonadota; class Gammaproteobacteria; order Oceanospirillales; family Oceanospirillaceae; genus Marinomonas; species Marinomonas dokdonensis. The sequence continues at coordinate 485,301 of NZ_JBRAND010000002.1, read as the reverse complement.
CGCGTTGAATGATATGTAATGGGTAATTGGGTAGGTATAGTCGTGGTCGTCGAGCCATCGTTTCTTCCTTGAAACAAATGATCTCTATATCTTAGTAAAGTTTATAGAGGAGGCGAAAACACAGAGAACGAGAGCGACTATAGTCTGAAATCAACGACTCTGACCCCTTGAATCTGAATCCCTGACCCCTTGAATCCCTAGTCGATTCAGAGCTCAAAATCCGTTTAAAAATACCCCATACTTATTCGTTAGCGACCCTTCTTTACGTTATATTCCACCTGAATATTGATATAATTTTGACTTATGTAAAAATAGCGACCGCGCGTCGACAATAAACAACTTAAGAAGGCAAATAGCTTCGCCTCTCTATGGATTCAACGAGGACTCAATGGAATTAAGCACCTGGTTACTGTACATAAGTGTCATTAGTATTTTGATCTTTAGCCCTGGCCCATCAGCATTATTATGCATCTCTGATGGTGTTAAATTCGGCAATAAGAAAACCATCCCAACGGTTTTTGGTGGCGCCTTTGCTGCCCTAGTGCTAATGACTGTCTCTGCTGTTGGTCTTGGCGCTATTCTGGTCGCGTCCAAAACCCTGTTTTTTGTCATTAAAATAGTTGGTGCGCTTTATTTAGTGTATTTGGGCTGGTCTTCTTGGAAAGAAGGTAGCATCAAGCTAGAGACCGATCTTGATGACAAGAATAGCATTACTAACTATTCCGGCTTTTCACTGTTCAAGAAAGGCTTTATGGTGGGCATCAGTAACCCTAAAGACTTACTCTTCTTTATTGCCCTGTTCCCAAGCTTTATGAGTACGTCTTCGTCGCAAGTTGAACAGTATTTTATTCTTGCAGGGACTTGGCTGGTTATCGACTGTACTTCCATGTTTATGTATGCCGGTATCGGCGCTAAGATTTCGCCTTGGTTGTCCAAGCCTAAAACAATGAAGTTGGTAAACCGCACCGTGGGCAGTGTATTTGTCACCCTAGGCAGTGCTCTCGCTATCTCTACTGGTTTTAGCAAGAAAGCCTAACCCGCTAGCAGGAGGCAAGTGTCCTCCTGCACTTTCACATCATTTGAAAGCGAGTACTCTAAAGGAGTACTTTTTTACTGCTCTATCCTTAGCTTTTTTGCATCTGCTGTTGCCCAAGACTTTTTTTTCGCCTAAAGTGCCCCTCCATTAGCCCATACAGAGAGCGTAACCATGAATCGTCGCAAAAAAATCAAAACCATTCTTACCAAACGCTCTAAGCAAGCTAACTTAAAAGCCAACCCTAAAAAGGCAAAACCTAAGTACATCTCTAAGGCAGAACGCGCCAAATTAGAAGCAGAAGAAGCAGCTCAAGTTTCCGAAAATGGCTCTGCATCGGCCACCGAAGCAAACCAAGATTCCATAGAGTAAAACTGAGTTTTAGAGACTTGCAATTATGTAGAAAAAGAGATTTTTTCTCGTTCTCAGATTACAAATAGGGATGTTTTTGTATACTGGTTGCAGCGGATAAAGAACTCATCAAAAGGAATTCAACACTGTGGCAAATTTCAAACTTCATTTTGCAATGTTAGGGTTATCACTTCTTTCTACAAGCCTTTGGGCGCAAGACTCTTTTAAAACACAACTTGAGGCGATGTCATTAAGTGATATAAATAGGTCTGAAGCGGCCTTGATTGCAGAGTTGAAAGAACGCACAGAAGTCACCTATCAGCCAGTTCAGACCAGCTATTATGCGATCTCGCAAGCTAAACGCGACAGTGACAAAAAAAATCTAGTTGAACATACCTTAGAATTAATTAACGCAAAACTCTCGTTAATGAGCCGAGTGAACGCCCGTAAAGAGTCTCCTGGTTATAATGATAAAGCCTATGTAGTTCTAAATAACATCACTGTTAAATCATCAACAAAACATGACTTTCGTAAGGCCAGTGCCCAAGGTATTACCCTAGTAAAAGGGGAACTCATCAAGAGTGATATTTTCTCCGGCAATGTATCGTTTCCCCTCAACTATCGAACTACTTACAGTGAAAAAGAAAATGTTTACATTCAAGGGGTGAAGCCTAAAGCAGATGGCTCGGTGGATTTCGACGTAAAATACGATAACCACACTTATCATGTGCATGGTGTCGTGACCATTTCAAAAAATGGCTGGAACTAATCTAGAAGGTTAATCAAAGCTTTTGATGAAACTAAAGCTCTGACCATACCGCCCATTCATTGCCACATGGGTCTAAAAAATGAAAACGACGCCCGCCAGGAAACTCAAATATTTCTTGCTCAATAGTGCCACCTGCTGCTTTGATTTTCTCAATTAGACCCGCAAGGTCGTCACTTTTTAAGACCACTAAGGCAGCACCAGTTTGGGGGCGTGAGGTGAAGTCTGCCTCAAAGAAACCGCCATCTAACCCTGCGTTTTCAAAGGCTGTGTATTGCTCACCATAGTCGGTAAAACCCCAGCCAAACACCTGACTAAAAAAAGCTTTGTTCAAGGCTAGGTCGCGCGCGGGCAGCTCCACATAATTTATCTTTGTTGATGTCATTTTCTTATCCTTGTCTAATTTGAATTTGCCATGGCAACTAATACCACGCTGACAATAATCATCAAGCCGCCAATCATTTGTTGAACACTAATTCTTTCCGCAAAGCGAACCTTTGAATAATACAAGGTACCAAGAATCTCAACCTGTCCTAGGGTTTTCACCAAAGCAGGATTCACCAAAGCAAAGCCCGTAAACCAACCGATAGAGCCTAGTGAGCTAAACACACCTACTTTTAAACTAAGGCCTAACTGGTGACGAAAAGGCGACAACAGATCACCACTTTTGTAGATTTGAATGCCACATAAAATAATAGACTGTAAGGCCAATACATACCAAAGGGTAACCCCTGCACGAGTAATAATAGACCCCGTCAGTTCATGGCTGGCCATTGAGGCCATAACGGAAGTAATCGCAAAACATAGACCACTGCCCAAGCCTGCAATCAAAGACACATCTTTATGAAGATATTTAAGATTTTGCCATTTCACGCTCATCACCAGTGCGCCTAAAACGCCAATGGCAACACCCCACCAGGCCATAGCGCTCAAGCTATAGTGCAAGAGTGGTAAACCTATCAAGGCGGCTAGCACGGCTTCAGTTTTCGCCAATAAAGTGCCCAAGGCAAAACTGCCAGACTGAAACACTCGTAGCATTAGATAGGTCGCTAAAATTTGCGCGATGGCACAGGCGGTGGCAGCCCAAAAAAACACGCTGCCCGGCTCAAAGGACACCCAACCAAACAACAAAGTACACAAGACCAGATACAAGGTAACCAGAGGCAAACCAAATAGAGAGCGCGACATAGTGGCATGTAAAAAACCCGATTCGCGAGCAAGCGTATTTTGATAAGCAGTGCGGACAGACTGACAAGCGGCTGCAAACAGGGTAATAAAGATCCACATAAAATAGCGCCTAGAAGGAAGGAATGAGCGAATATTCTGAGGCTTTAGAGAGGATTTGTACAAGGAATATCATTTATTTAGAGAATTCCTGCGAGGAATGTGAGAGCTTGCAAGAAACGTCTCCTCTCTTCTTGGCCACATCACCAATGATGGCATAGCCAAGAAGAGAGGGATTAAACTAGATACTAGCCGCTAATTGATCCACTAAAGATTGCAAGGTTTGCTTTAATTCTGCATCCACCAGCTCACCGTCTTGCATGGCTTGATGATAGCTTGGCACACTTAAACTACCGATGAGACGGCCATTGAAGTGAGGCAAGTTACTTTCGGCCAGTTGCAGTACATTGCGAGCACCGCCCGGCCCTGGGGACGTAGCCAAAGCGAGAATAGGTTTATTTTGATAAACCTTTTTCTCAACCCGTGAAGCCCAATCAAAGGTATTTTTATAACTGGCAGCGTAGTTACCATTGTGCTCAGCAAAGCCGATGATCAATCCATCGGCGCTGGCGATTTCGGCCAGAAATTCGTGGGCAGCTGGCGGCACACCAAAAGTGGCTTCTTTATCAACACTAAAGATTGGCATTTCAAAATCGTTAAGGTCTAACACCTTAACCTCGGCATCAGGAAGTAAACTCCCTGCATAGCTGGCTAATGCTTTATTTATGGAGTGGCGGCTAGAACTTGCTGCAAACGCTACTATCTTCATACCTTACCCTTGCTCACTATATTTTTATTGTTAGCCCATTTTGCCTATCAGGCATTCAGATTAGCCCGATCTTCCTAGCGAGACACTAAGTCCATTTTCATCTTTTTTTGATGCTTTGATTTTTAAACTAACAGAATGAAAACACTATTCAAACATTCTTTTGTAGCCTTTGCATTGACCGAAGCCCTAGGTTTGATATGAATTTTGTTAAGCTTTGTACTATTCAGCACAGCACCCTATCGGCAAAGCCATCATTTCCAAGTCTTTTCCCCTCCGATAAAGAACCATAATCCGCAAAACGTGGCTTATCCTTAGCATGTACTTGATCGGCTCTTGGCCAAGGCCAACCACCAAACTGACTCTGCTGATAATCCGCAAAGGCTTGTTGTAACTCTTCACGACTATTCATCACGAAAGGCCCATGCTGCTCTACCGGCTCGTCAATTGGCTTACCCTGTAGTAGCAATACACGAGCACTCTCACCCGTGTTATTGAGGGTTAATGCTTGCTGAGGATCTAGAATCAAGGCCTGTTTACTTGCCACTAAGGTCTCATCCAATTGCATTTGGCTGCCTTCAAAAAAGTACAGGGTGCGGTTCAAGCCGCCTTCCCCAGCAGGAAGCACACATTGCCCTTGTGCTGGAATATCGATTAGCCAGATAACAACCCCATTGGACTTATCAGCCGCCCAAGAATTAGGCGGACAAGCCAAGGCTTGTACTTCACCCAAATCCCCTGCAATGACTTTGATACGGCTCTCGATACCCTGTTCATCGGCTACCGAAACTACTGGTGTTTCTTCATTCCATAACATTGTGAAGTGAGGTGGTACCATTTTGCTTTTCGCCGGCAAATTTAACCAAAGTTGAAACAACTCAACTGGATTATCTTTTTCTTCGTTAAGTAAGGGGAACATCTCAGAATGCTGCACACCTTGGCCTGCCGTCATCCATTGACTGTCACCTTCACCATAGCGACCAGCTGCCCCCATAGAGTCGGCATGATCCACTAACCCCTTATTGACTATGGTGACGGTTTCAAAGCCACGATGGGGGTGCGCAGGAAAGCCTGGCACCTGTTTGCCGTGATACATACGCCAGCCGTCTATGCCAGCGAAATCTTGTCCTAATGAACGTCCAGATAAAGACGCCCTAGGCCCCATTTGACCATTGCCTTTGGGGTAATGGTCATTATGAAAGGCACAAAATAAAAAAGGATCAAAGGTTGGCCAAAACATGTCTAATGGTAGGCGTTGAAGAATGGCTGAACTCATTACGATCTCCTGCATAGCGATACAATAGGCATATCATAGCAGGCAATTAGATAAATAATTTATGGCGATTTTGGATGCTTATGATTCAATTTTTGAATCTTCTTGATAACAAAAAAAGCCGCTCTAATGAAAGCACTAGAACGGCAAAAACAATGAAACTGAATAATATTAAATGGCGACGGAACCAAAACTAGGTTCGGCGTGGGCATGGTCTAAGGCTTGCTGAGCGTGTTTTATATATAGCACCTCAGCACTGGCTTTAGAGTCTGCGTCATGGCCATGACTCCAAGCAAGTTTGCGTTCATCCCTTGGTGAAATGCCGATATGTTTACGGTAGCAACGACTAAAGTGTGGGGTTGAAATAAAGCCGCAGGCCATGGAAATTTCAACGATCGACATACTCGATTGTTTCAATAGCATACGGGCACGTTCTAATCTTAACCGTAAATAGTATTTGGATGGGGAGCAGTCTAGGTGCTTATGGAACATACGCTCAATCTGACGACGAGAAACATCAACAAAGTTGGCCAATTCATCGAGTTCAATCGGCTCTTCTAAATTGTTTTCCATTAGCTCAATGACATCCACCAATTTAGGGGTACAAATGCCGCCTGTGCTGAATTGGCGCTGAGGCATACGCTGTTGGTCAGATTCATTGCGGATACGCTCACAGATGAACATATCAGATATGGCATTGGACAACTTGGTGCCGTGTTGCTTGCCAATCATGGTCAAGAACATATCCATGGGGGCGCTGCCACCCGAGGCGGTGAGACGGTCACGGTCAATCGAGAAAAGCTTGTTATTGCAGTTCACCTTAGGGTAAGCCTCTTGCAAGGCCGTTAGGCATTCCCAATGGGCGCTACAGTGGTAATCGTTCAATAAACCTGCATGGGCTAAAACATAGCCACCGGTACAAATAGACCCGATACGCACATTTTTGCGGGCTTGTTTGATCAACCAAGAAACTTGTTTTTCTGTATAGGCACGAGTGATATCCAGACCACCAGCCACTATGATCAGATCATATTCACCGGCGTCTGCAAGAGAGGTATCTGGGGTCAAACTCAGGCCGTCACTGGCGCAAATGCTTTCCCCTGTTTCAGAAATCAAATTCCAACTGTACAACTCGTCAGCGGCTAACTGATTCGCCATACGTAGAGGCTCAATGGAGGAAGCTAGGGCGATCATAGTGAAGTGATCAAGTAATAAGAAACCCACACGCGTGGTGTTGGTTGGCTTCTTAGCCGAAGCGGAAAGATTATCTGGAACCATGTAGATACCCTCTTTTGTAAGCGTCTTTATCTAAAATAAGGGTAGGCAAAAACTAGACCAGTATTTAAATAAGCGCCTTTTTATTCTTAAAGGTTTTCATAATTTTGTTATGAATCATTAGCTTAGCAACAAAAGCCAATAGTGACACATAAGTTACATTAAGCGTCACTATTCATAACAAAACCATACGCACTAATATAGACCATTAGTGCCTCTTTATTAAACGCTTATTTAGATAAAACTTAAGGAAGGTGCGATTAAGTCTTCTGAAGCCAGTGAACTTGTTCGTACCTTCCTTAATATTCAATCAATAAATCGGATTTGGCGACGGTACAGCATGACAACACATAGCCAGCTTCCACATCTTCATCTGTGATACCACCATTGTGATCCATCTGGGTTTCACCTTCTTTCACCAGCACCTTACAGGTACCACAGATGCCCATACCACAAGCTTTAGGGATCATCAGGTCGAGCTTGGCGGCGGCATTATGAATGGTCTCCCCTTGTGCCACTTGAATACTCTTACCATAGTCACTGAACTCAATGCGCATTAGGTCTTCATGATTCACCGCATCCGCTTCTGCTTGGGCCACTTCTGCTTGCTCTATGGCATCTTCCACGACACTTTCTGGCGTTTCTCCGAAAGATTCCTCATGGTATTGGGCCATATTAAAGCCCCGTTCTTCAAGCAGCTTTCTCACCGCTCTCATATAGGGCGCCGGCCCACAACAAAAGATTTCACGCTCCATGAAATCAGGTGAAATCATATCCAGTTTGGCGGCATCCAAATAGCCACGATAGCCCTGCCAAGGTAGGCCGTTTTCCATGCGCTCAACAATCAAATACAGACCAAAATTGTCTAACCTAGCCGCCATGTGGTCTAACTCTCGGGAGTAGATCACATCTCGTGGTGAGCGAGCACTGTGAATGAAGGTAATGTCCACTTCGGCATTGGTATCAAACAACCAGCGTGCCATGGACATCACCGGCGTAATGCCTACCCCACCGGACAAAAGCAAAACCTTTTCGGCAGGGTAATCAATACAGTTAAACTGCCCTACCGGACCATGCACGGCCAGCTCCATGCCCACCGTCATATTATCGTGCAACCAATTAGACACCTCACCACCGGGTACGCGTTTCACGGTAATGGAAAAACTGTAAGGTACAGATGGCGAACTGGAAATGGTGTAAGAGCGCATCACCTGCTTGTTGTCTATTTCCAACTCAAGGGTGACAAACTGGCCTGGCTTGAAGAAGAACATCACCGGCTGCTGGGCCATAAAACAAAAGGTGCGTACATCCCATGTTTCATGAATGACTTTCACACAACGAACGTTATGACGACCGTTAACCCATGTTTGGGTGTTAACGGGAGCAAAGTAGTCTGCTGTATCAGCAGGAGGGGTCGGCGTAGTCATAAATGGCTCCCTTGGTGTGTCGCGAAAATGTCCGCTAAATAAAGAATGATTTCGAGCCATTTTGAGTGCACTCAGGCAATTCGAATTAACTCTAAACGACAATTAGTTGCTCATTGCAGCCAAGCCTATTACGACGTTGAGATAGACAGACTCCTAGCGTCGATTTAAATGCTACAGGGTGTCGTGATCAGGCATTTTTTGCCCCCTACATTAGCGGAATATAGCCTTAGATATAAAACCACTTAACTTCCACTCTTTTTTGTCATTAGGGTCCGAAAGATGAAAGCAAACGATCTATTAAATGTGCGTCACGCCAACCTAGCGGATGCTCGTATTGCTATGACTGAGCTACTAGAAAATCGTCGTCCAAACTATTCTCTAGATGCTCCGCTTTATAACGATCCGCACATGTTTCGTTTAGATATGGAAGAAGTCTTCCAGAAGCAGTGGTTGTTTGTGGGCATGACCAGTGAGATCCCCAAGAAAGGCGATTATTTCACGATAGAAGTGGGACAAAACCCTATTCTTGTCCTTAGGGATGGTGAGGGTAACGTGAATGCCTTTCACAACACATGCCGCCACCGAGGATCGCTCATTTGTACAGAACACAGAGGCAAAGTTGCCAACCTAGTGTGTCCCTATCACCAATGGACCTACGACCTAAAAGGCAATTTGTTATTTGCCGGTACAGAAATGAACGAAGGGTTCGACCTGAAACAACATGGCTTACAAGCCGCCCACTGCAAAACCGCTGGGGGCTTTATTTTCGTGTGTCTTGGCAAAGAGCAACCGGAAGATGAGTTCGATGACTTTTTAGCCACACTCGAAACCTATATGGAGCCCTACCAAGTTGAGAACACCAAGCTCGCCGCAGAATCTCACATGTATGAAAGAGCTAACTGGAAGCTAGTGCTGGAAAATAACCGTGAATGTTATCACTGTAATGCCAGCCACCCGGAGTTGCTCAATTCTCTATTAGAGTGGGACGACACAAACGACCCAAGAGCGCCACAAGAATTCCACGATCACTACAATGAGCAAGCAGCCCAGTGGGATGCCGAGGGAATCCCTCATTTGCATCAAAGCTTTGGTGAAAAGCAGCGCAATCGTATGGTGCGTATGCCCCTTAAAAAGGGTACACACGTAATGACCATGGACGGCAAACACGCCAGCAAGAAGCTACTGGGGCGCATCAAGAACAGCCAGCTTGGCTCCATGCGTATTTTGCATTTGCCTAACTCTTGGAACCACATGCAATCGGACCATTTTATCGTCTTCCGAGTGTTGCCTATCTCTGCTCAAGAGACCATGGTGACCACCAAGTGGTTCGTCCATAAAGACGCGGTGGAAGGGGTAGATTATGACAGTGACAATTTACGCCACGTATGGGATGCCACCAATGAGCAAGACAAGGTGCTTGGAGAGCGCAACCAGCTAGGCATCAACTCCATTGGTTATCAACCAGGCCCCTACTCTGAAACCTATGAGTTTGGTGTCATTAACTTTTTAGACTGGTACGCAGATACCATGTTGAAAGGGTTAAAATAACGCCTCTCGCAGCGTAACACTGATGACAGGGAGTGTTATGCTGCGATTTTCCCCCTAGGCTTTCGCCCTAGTCCTTTGTGCTATTTTTCTTTAGCCATTCCTTTGGTGACATGCCCAATTTCTTACGAAACACTCTGGCCAATACCGAGCCCTGCTCGTAACCCACTTGGTTTGCCACTAAGCTAACGGGCTTACTCTCTAGTAGTAATTGCTGGGCGTGGTTTAGGCGTAAATCTGTCAGAAAGTCATTGGGTGTTTGGCCGACGGTTTCTCGAAACACCTCAGCGAATTTTGAGCGTGACATCCCCGCTTGCTCCGCCATGGATTCTAGACTCCATACTTCCTCCACAGAGTCTTGTAGCTTAACCATCAATTTAGACAACTGGGGGTGACTTAAGCCCGCCAACACACCTTGAATGACCAAGCCTTCATCACTTAAATGACGGAACACCTGTATCATCAGAATATCGCACAACTTGGTCACCAGTGCTTTTTGCCCCAGCCCTGCCCCACCGATTTCTCGGAACAACCAATCTACGGTAACTTCCATCGGGCTATCCGCCAAAGCCACGCTAACTAATTTAGGCAAGCTAGCAATCATTTTTTGTTGTTCTAACGCCGTAAAATCTACCCGAGCACATATCAACTCAGCTTGATCCAAATCGCTTGCCATTAAGTAATGAGGGCTGGTAGCAGGCAGGAAGATCAGACTGGGTTGATCAAAATGCATTTTATGACCGCTCTGACAGGTAATGCTAACTTTACCCGAGCGTAAATAGTGCAAATGTCCGCTGTTAGCTACTTGCTCTACTCCAAGCATTTTTTGACCACAAAAATTGCCATTAAAAATAACGTCGGACTGTATCGAAAAGTTTTCGAGGATGCTTTCTAGTTTATTCACGTAAACCTACTTTTTCTTATCCTTTGGACGAATGGTGTCATTTTGTGGACGCCTAGAGGCCTTTCTTATTCCGCCCATCCCTATACTGGTTTCATTCCTGAGGGAGCTTGTTAGTCAGTGACTTTAACCAATAGTTCATCGACTTTCACCACTTACCTTAAGGGCTTACAAATAAATCCAAGACCAAAAGGAAAACACCATGAGACTGAATAAACTCGTAAAAAGTACCCTTGCAGCGACAGCATTAATGGCCAGTGCTATCGGTTTTGCCGCAGACATTGATATCAATGCCGACGCTAATGATCTTGCCATTAAGGGCTACGATACCGTGGCGTATTTCACCATGAGCAAGCCTGTTCTTGGTAGCGCTGAATTTAGCGCCAACTATAAAAACGCCACTTATCATTTTGTCTCGGCGGAACATCGTGATTTGTTTAAAGCCAACCAAGAAAAATATGCGCCACAGTTTGGTGGATTCTGCGCCATGGGTACCGCGATGAACCTTAAGTTTGATGTGGACCCAACCGCTTGGAAGGTTGTGGATGGCAAGCTTTATCTCAATCTAAATAAAGACGTACAGAAAGCTTGGTTAAGAGATGTACCGGGCAATATCAAGACAGCAGAAACAAACTGGCCTGAGCTAAAAGGCTTAACGCCAGAAGAAGCGCAAGCAAAAAACGGCTAATTCCCTAAGCCGATTTTCTTAGGCAGACAAACCTTTGGGGTTGTCTGCCTAATTTTTTATTCAAGGACGACTTGTTGAGCGTCATGTAATGAAGCATTGATTTGCTTCCAACTCAGACCACTGCGTTTTTTCGCCGCTTTTGGTGCCTGTTGAGTGATTTGAATAAGCTTAGCCGCAATGGATATCGCTATTTCAAAAGGTTGCTTGCCTGCAACTTCTGGTAACCCCACTGGGCACTGCACAAAGTCAATTTCTTCTTTGCTAAAGGATGCGCTAACCAAGCGTTTACGAAACCGCATGGCCTTGGTTTGAGAGCCGATCAGGCCGATAAATCGACAATCTTTGCGATCCAATAACGCCTCCACCAATTGATAATCCAAACTGTGATCATGGGTCATGATCAAAGCAATTTCGTTACTGGACATTTGCTCCACATGATCCAACATACTGGAGTACAAATATGGCGTTACATTTGATGGCAAGCCTTGCAATTGTTGATCTTGAGCAAGATTGGAACGGCTATCTACCCAAGCCACTTTCGCCTTCATGTTACCCAACACATTAACTAGAGTTGTCGCTACATGCCCCATACCAAAGATAGTAATCTTGGTGGCCGGTTCAGCAAAATACTCCAGCAGCACATTCACCGTGCCGCCACAACACTGGTTGCCCTTGGCGGCTAATGGAAAGTGTTCAATCACATGGCTTGGCGTATCGGCTTCTTGCAACATGGTACGGGCTTTTTGACAAACCGCGTACTCCAGTTGTCCACCACCTATGGTGTCGAAGCTATGCTCCTGAGTAATAATCATCTTACTTGAAGACTCCCGAGGAGCAGAGCCTTGCGTCCCAATCACAGTGGCGATTACCCAAGCTTGCCCGCTCTTCTCCACATCCGCCAGCGCTTGAATCCAATTCATAGAAGACATCATGGGCGTTTTCCTTGTTTGGCGGCCTGCATTGAGTAATAAACCGCTTCAGGGGTGGCAGGCACAGCTAAAGGCGGAGAAAACTCATAATCACACACACTGGCACAAGCATCTTTTAACGCACACCAAACTGAGATACCCAGCATTAATGGTGGCTCACCTACCGCTTTGGAGCGATACACAGACTCTTCACTATTGGCACGATCAAAGAGTTTTACCTTAAGCTTTTCAGGCACATCTGCCGAGGTTGGAATCTTATAATTCGCTGGGCTGTTAGTGGTGATGCGGCCTTGGTCGTCCCAACATAATTCTTCGCTGGTCAGCCAGCCCATGCCCTGCACAAAAGCCCCTTCAATTTGGCCAATATCAATATCTGAGTTAATGGATTCTCCCACGTCGTGCAAAATATCCACCTGAGTGACCTTATATTCCCCAGTAAAAGTATCCACTATCACCTCGGATACCGCTGCACCGTTGGCGTAATACAAGAAAGGTCGACCTTTGGCCGCTTTACGGTCGTAGCCAATTTTTGGGGTTTTATAAAAACCAGTAGAAGATAACGACACCCGATTGAAATAAGCGAGCTTTACAAATTCAGGAAAGCTTAGTTGCTCATCCCCTACGCTCACCACATCGTCCGTGATCGAAAATTGTTCTGGGCGAATGCCAAAGTGCTCAACAGCAAACTCACACAAACGGCTCTTAATAGTGGTCACCGCATCTAGCGCCGCCATGCCGTTCAAATCTGTCCCCGCCGACGCCGCTGTCGGTGACGCATTTGGGACTTTATCGGTACGAGTGGCACTGACATTGACTCTTTGATAATCAATACCAAAGGTTTTGGCAACGATCTGAGCCACCTTGGTGTAAAGCCCTTGGCCCATTTCGGTGCCACCATGACTCACGTGCACACTACCATCGGTATAGACATGCACCAGAGCCCCCCCCTGATTAAGGTGTTTGGACGTAAAAGAAATGCCAAATTTCACGGGGGTTAAAGCAAGGCCTTTTTTCACAAATGGGCTGCTTTGATTATAGGCCGTAATTGCCTCACGGCGAGCGCGATAATCCGAGCTGGCCTCTAACTCTTCGATCAATTGCAGCAGTACATTTTCATCCACCGTTTGCCCATAAGGGGTTTTGTCTTTATTTTGCTGATAACAATTTAGCTTACGAATATCGAGAGGATCTTTGCCCACTGTTCGCGCAATTTCTTCCATCACGGTTTCCGCTAATAGCACACCTTTCGGGCCACCAAAGCCACGAAATGCCGTATTGGAAACCGTATGGGTTTTACCACGATAACCACTAATGCGGGCGTTGGGTAAATAGTAAGCGTTGTCCGCATGGAACATGGCTCTATCCACCACCCCATCGGAAAGGTCCGCCGTACAACCACACTTACCGACCATGTCATATTCAGCACTGATGATCTCACCTTGTTCAGAAAATCCTACTTCGTAGCGATTCCAAAAATCATGGCGCTTACCCGTTTGCACCATATCGTCTTGTCGCGGCATGCGATATTTCACAGCGCGACGGTTGCGAATTGCCAATACTGCGGCCATACAAGATAACACGGCGGCTTGAGACTCTTTCCCCCCAAAACCACCACCCATTCGTCGAGTTTCCACAAGAACTTGCGCAACCGATAAGCCCAATACTTTCGCCACCAGCTTTTGCACTTCGGCAGGGTGTTGAGACGAGGCATAGACCAACACACCGCCATCTTCATTAGGGACAGCCACACTGATCTGCCCTTCTAAATAGAAATGCTCTTGGCCTTTAATATACAAATCCGACTTGATTTTATAAGGCGCCCTTGCCATGGCTTCACTGGCATCACCACATTGAATCGTGTGAGTAGGCAATACAAACTCTTGACGAGATAAGGACTGCTGAGGAATTAGCGTTGCTTCTCGTGCCTGATAGCTGATTTCCGCTAAGGCCACCGCTTGTTTTGCAGCTCGTAGACTGGTTGCCGCCACAGCAAAAATCGGCTGACCTATGTAGTGGACGAAATCTCCCGCCAGTAATAGGTCACCACTTAGAACCGGTGATACATCCACTTCACCCGGAATATCGCCTTGTACGATCACATCCACTACCCCTGGGTAAGCACGCACTTTATCAAGGTTAATGGCGGTGATGTCGGCGTGGGCATGAGTGGATTGCCCCGTCGCGATGTGTAATTCATTAGGCCATTCAGGCATATCGTCTATGTAAACGGCTTCGCCAGTCACATGCTTGACCGCCGACTCATGAATCGGCAGAGCCTTACCTTTACCTTGGGTGATGTAATCCTGTGGTAATTTACGCATGGTCTTGCCCTCCTTTACCTGTCAGCGCTGGGACGGCCAGTACGTCTTCGGGAACTTGATGACCACTAAAGGTCACAACTGAATGGCCTGCGGCTTCTAACCAAGCTTTGCGAATTAAGTTTCGTGCCATGTCAATTCGGTAGGCGGAGCTGGCTCGCACATCGCTAAGGGGCGTTAATTCAGAGGCCACCGCTTGTAGGGCATTTAATAAAGCTTGCTCATCACCGATGGTATGACCCTTGAGTGCCTGTTCTGCGTTTACTGCTCGTATAGGCGTTGCCGCCATTCCACCAAAGGCCAGTCTGGCATCGATGAGTTTGTCATCTTCGATCTCGAAGCGAACCGCCAACATAACGCTGGAAATATCATCTTCCATACGTTTTGAGACTTTGTAGTAACGTTGGAACTGTGCCAGTTTGCTAAGGGCGATCTGGAAGTCGATAATCACTTCATCAGCCATTAATTGAGTAGACTTGTAACCTAGATAAAACTCATTGATGTTAACAATGCGCGTTGTGCCATCTGTTTTCAGTAACTGAATGTCCGCATCCAACGCTAATAATAGTGGTGGCATATCGGCAATTGGTGAGCCATTAGCCACGTTTCCACCCAGCGTTCCGCGATTACGTATTTGCCGAGAAGCGATACGGCTTAACAATAAATGAATAGGTTCGTATTGATCTTGGCAAAAGCTTTCCAATTCACTGTATGTCACTGCGGCGCCAATGGATAACGTATCACCCTGTTGCGTAATGGCCTTCATTTCCGCAATTTGACTGACATCGATCAGGTTATCAAAATCTCGGTAAGCTTGAGTATTTTCCAACATCAAATCCGTAGCGCCAGCGACTAAAGTCGCCTCTGGGCTGGCGGTTCTGGCCTGTATAAATTGGGCAAGATTTTGCGGTTGGCTGTAATTGCCTGTAATAGAAGAAGGTTCAGCGAACTCTGACAATTGCTGTTTAACATCAGCATTTTGTGCCAGTAGCGCCCCATAAGGTAAATCCCCCATGGCCAGACCGGCCTCAATAATTGGGCGGTAGCCTGTACAACGGCAAAGATTTCCTGAAATCGCATCACATACGGATTGACGATCAATGTCTTGTTTTAACCCTTGTTTATCTTCAAACAAGCTGGTCAGGGATAACACGATACCAGGGGTACAAAAGCCACACTGGGAACCATGACAATCAACCATGGCTTGCTGGGCAGGATGCAGTGACGAGGCTTGCTGAGAAAGATGTTCCACAGATACCACATGGCAAGCCTCTAAAGACTGCACTGGGGTAATACATGAGTTAATGGTTTGGTATTGTAGCGCCCCATCCACAAGGCGACCCACCAATAAAGTACAAGCACCGCAATCACCGGAACCACAGCCTTCTTTGGTGCCTGTCAGGCCACATTTTTCACGTAAATAGCGTAAGGCAGAAAAATCGCTGGCCACGCTATTGTCTTCAATCAGGGTATCATTTAATAGGAATTTCAAAGCACTCTCCTCGTACAAGTCCAATTAAAATGCAAATATCTGGCCAATCGGTCAAGTATTTTTAAATAATGGACACAAAATCACTAAGAGTCAAAGGTTTAGCGCTTGATCATTACTATCAAAATTCACACTAACTGATTAATTCAATTGTATTTATCGGCGAAATAACGACATATTGCCGACAACGGTTCCCAATAAAATACAGACTAACGCAGTGATTAAGCCCAAGGTCACTTGCTCACCAAACAAGGGCACAGCCATGACACTGGCCAATAAAGGCACCAATGCCATCAAGGCCCCCATGGTAGTTGCACCCAAAATGTGCACAGCTCGTCCATAACACACAAACTGCACAGCGATGGCCATGATGGCTTGGTAAAAGGCTTGCAAGGCAATCATGCTAGTAGAGACTTCGTGAAAGGCTTTGGGCAAGGCGACAAAATAAACTGGGGCAAATAACAAGGTGGTGGCACTTATTACCCCTAGCATGGTGTGCCAAGGAGAGAACTTCCAACGGCGCAGCAGCACAGTGAATATCCCCCAGAAAACACAGGCAATCACAAAGCCGATGTCCCCTTGTAAATAAGAAGCATCGGATAATAAGGTTTCGGTCAATAGCGCCAAGATTCCCAAGCTGCTAATCCCTATACCACACCAAGCTTGGGGGCTGTGACGTTCCCCTGCTAAAAAGTAGGCCAACACGGCGATCATGATGGGCATAAGGCCCGGCAGCAACAATGCCCCATGGGTCGCAGGGGCATATTGAAAGCCATAAAAAGCGGAAAACGAATAGGCTAAGCCACCGATAGAGCCCAGTACCATCATGCGCCAATGGAAGATGTCCTTACGGTGACGCCAAATAAAGGGTGAGAAGATCACAAAGGCTGTGCCAAAGCGCACCATCATCATATCGGGCAATGCTAATGAGGCCAGCGCCCCCGCACGAGAAATTAAAATAAAGCCGGTCCAAATCAGTACCGCTGTAAGAGCAAACATATAGCCTTTTAAGGCTTCATTTGTACCATGAGTGTTGGTTGTCATAGGTTTGTTATTCCATTCTCGCACTACCAAGGCCGCAAGCCGTGGTCCATTGTGCTACTGCCATTCATTAATAAGTTTCCTAGCATCATATAACAAACTCGGCCCACTGCACGGCTTAGTTTCAAACAAGACAGTAAACCAAGCCTGTGATATGGATTTAAAAAGCGCACCGTTAAAGGCCAGTTTGGCGATTTTTCAAACCATGAGGGTGCAGTTTTAGCACTCAATTAGAGCCTTCCGCCCCCTTCTGCATCACTAGGATTTTCTTATTTTTTACATGCTTTATGGCTAAAACCATTAATAACCCTATAAAACACAATGACTTATAAAACATATCAGAGAAGTGCAACAAGTTGGAACGATTGTTGCTAAATACAAACCAGATGAAACAATCGCATCTTTTGTTACTTAAATTAATCAGGGTTTGGAGAAAAAAATGAAAGCAGTCATTCGTCTATCCGTTCTTGCTAGTATGATCGCCAGTGCATCCGCTATGGCCGCCGATCAGGTTACCTTTCAGCTAGACTGGCTACCAGGTGGCGACAAAGCCCCTGTCTATGTAGGTATCCAAGAAGGTTTTTTTGCTGATGAAGATTTGGAAGTCAAAATTGCCAGTGGCCGTGGTTCTACCGATGCACTAACCAAAATGGCTACCGGTCAGTCTGATATAGGTAGCTCTGATATTGGTGCCCTAATGGCGGCAAGAGCCCAGGAGCAAGTACCAATTGTCGCGGTATTGCCTTACTTTACTCAAGCCCCTCATGCTTTCTTCACCCTAGCCAACAGTGGTATTAGCTCAATTAAAGACTTGAAAGGTAAGAAGGTTGCAACCTCTCCTTTCACTTCTTCTAATGCCTTCTTGCCATTAGTACTTAAGCAAAATGGCCTAGCCGAAGAGGAGATTAATCTCGTTAAGGCTGATAATGGTGCCCTGTCACCTATGCTGATCAGAGGCCATACGGATGCGATTATTGCTTGGGTAACGAATACTGCTTTGTTTAAAGCTCAAGCGGCTGAGACAGGTAAAGAAGTCATCGAAATGCCATGGTCGGATTCTGGTTTATCTCTCTACAGCTCTTCTTTGTTGGCGTCAGAGCGTTTCTTGAGCGAGCGCCCTGACGTTGCGAAACGTTTTGTTAAGGCTTTTGCGAAAGCCATTAAATTTACCTACGAGCACCCAGACAAAGCTGGCGAAGCGATCCACAGTATCGTTCCTGAAGTAGACCCTAAAGTAGCGCAAGCACAAATTGAAAGTATTACTAACTTAGTCTTTAACGATGTCACTAAAGCCGACGGCTTTGGCCACTTTACGTCAGACCGCATTCAAAAGACTTGGACTTATGTTGCTGAAGCCAACGGTTTGAGTCTTGACTCACTAGACCCTGCCACCACCGTTAACAGCGCATTCTTTGCGGAGTAATTCCATGGATCAAAATAGCAAATCAGCTTATGTCAGCATGGAAGGGGTGGGTCATAAATTTGACCCACGCCCAGAGGCCCCCATGGTGGTTCAGAACATAGACCTTGGTATTCACCGACACGAATTCGTGTCGGTGGTTGGCCCATCAGGTTGTGGTAAATCTACCCTATTGCGTATGGTGGCAGGGCTGTTAATCCCTAGCCAAGGCAAGGTTTCCGTGTTCGATCGCCAAGTGACAGAACCTAGAGACGACGTAGGTATTGTTTTCCAAAAAGCCAATTTATTGCCTTGGTTAACCGTGCGTAAAAACGTACTTTTCCCACTCAAACATAAGTACGGTAGCTACACCAGTGCCGATGAAAAACGCGCCAATGAACTGTTAGAAATGGCGGGCTTAACCCAATTCGCCGACAAGATGCCAGACGAGTTATCTGGTGGTATGCAACAAAGGGTGGGGATTGTTCGTGCCCTGCTGTTGAACCCAGACATTCTCTTAATGGATGAGCCGTTCTCTGCACTGGACGCCTTAACCCGTGAGCAAATTGGTTTTGATCTATTAAAAATTTGGCGTGATCACCCAAAAACCGTGCTCTTTATTACGCACTCTATTACCGAGGCCGTGTTGCTGTCTGATCGAATCTTAGTGATGAGCAAGCGCCCAGGCACAGTATTAGATTTAATAGAGGTAGATCTACCTCGCCCTCGTTCACAGAAAACCATCACGTCAGAGCGTTTTACTGAACTAACGGATTTAATCAGAGGATATATCTATGAGCCAAACGTACAAGACTAGACCTTGGATCGTGGAACAAGCGGACCGCTTTGCACCTGGGCTGTTTTTTATCGGTCTGGTTCTTCTTTGGGAATTAATCTGCCAAGTGGGTAAGGTGCCAAATTATATCTTACCGTCTCCTTCAGCGATTATTTCAGCCTTTTTCGATGTGGAATTTTCCCGCTGGATGGGACACCTTTGGGCCACACTAAGGGTTGCGTTAATGGGCTTTGCTCTGTCTATCTGTATCGCCCTACCTTTATCCATTGGCATGATGCGCTCTGAGTTAATGAACCGTGTGCTTTACCCTGCCTTGATCGTGATCCAGTCCACGCCGGTGGTAGCTGTGGCACCTTTGATTATTGTTTTACTGGGCACGGACGATCCATCACGGGTGTTGATCACCTGTCTGATCACTTTCTTCCCTCTCGTGGTATCCACCACCACAGGGATGTTGGAAACGCCACCAGAAATGATCGAGTTAAGCCAATCTTTGCGTGCGCCTCGCTACCGCGAAACCTGGCAAATTCGTATTCCTTATGCAATCCCACACATCTTCAGTGGCCTGCGAGTATCCATTACCCTCGCGATTATCGGTGCCGTGGTAGCAGAGTTTGTGGCGGCGGAACAAGGTCTGGGTTATTTCATTCAGTTCTCCACCTCTTTCTTTAAAATTCCACAGGCCTTTGCTGGGTTAATTTTCCTATCTGTGATCAGCTTGCTGCTATTCAAATCCATTCAATGGATCCAAATGTGGCTATTCCCTTGGAGCCTTCCTAAGAAGAAGTGATAAAACATGACACTAAACGAAAAAGATACAGCCCTATTACGCCAATCCTTTGCTTTGGCAGAAGAGGCGAAGAAACAAGGCATACACCCTTTCGCAGCCCTTTTGGTGGACCAAGACGGGGAAGTACTGATGACTCAAGTAAATGGTTATTTGCCAGATCTTGACATGACAGGCCACGCTGAGCGCAAGCTCATGACCCGAGCCAGTAAGCAATATCGTCCTGACTTCTTGGCTAAATGCACCATGTATGTTTCAGCAGAACCTTGCGCCATGTGCGCAGGGGCCGCTTATTGGGCGGGCTTAGGCCGTCTTGTGTATGGTTTGAGTGAAGACCGCTTAAAGCAAATAACCGGAAATCATCCAGAAAACCCAACCCTTGCCCTGCCTTGTCGTCAGGTATTTGACTCTGGTCAGCGCCACGTAGAAGTGATTGGGCCTTGTCTAGAAGATGAAGCAGCAGAGTTACAACAAGGTGTGTGGTAACACACCTTGATTTTCCCCTAGGAAATATGAGGTAATAGAAAAGCGATAACACTCAATGAAAACTGGAGTAGAAGCTGGCAGGTATTAAGCGAATGCTTAAACTAGGTCATTGCTCCCCTTAATAAGCACTTATTTATTAGGAGGCAGTTATGATCAACAGCTATGCACTGGAAGAACTTAATCGTGAAACCACTTTTGGTGGCGCAGGCATCGAAGCCGATGACCGCGAAATTCCACTTATCGATATGAGCAATTTCGAGCAACGTCGCGAAGAAATTAGCGAACAACTCTGGCAAGCCGCCACCCAGATTGGATTTTTCCAACTGACCAATCATGGTATCAGTGAACAAGAAATAGCCTCAGCTTTTGGTGAAGCAAAGCGTTTTTTTGAGCTACCAGAAGCGACTAAAGCTCAATTCCCTCGCCCCAAAGGGGTCAATGCTGGCTGGGAAAGTCGCAGCCAAATTCGCCCATCCACGGGCACAAAAGATCAAAAAGAGTCTTTTCAAATTACCCGTTACCACATGGAAAATCTATGGCCGAGTCGGGAGCTTCTACCATTCTTTCAAGCCAACACAGAATACTTTGAACAACGTTGCTGGCAATTAGGGATGAAGGTTTTGTCCTGTTTTGCAGACAAGCTCGGCTTTGATCGAGACTTTTTCAGCAAGGCTCACGACCCACAAAACAGTGACTATCAAAGTACCTTACGCCTGCTGCATTATTTCCCTACGCAAGGTGTTACCGAACAGGGTAATGTCTGGCGAGCAGGAGCACACACGGATTTTGATTGCCTCACCCTATTGTTCCAACATCCCGGCCACGGTGGTCTACAGGTTTGCCCAGGCAAAGAAGCTGAGAGTAAACGCTGGACCAATATTCCACCCTTAGCCAACGTGGTGACCTGTAACATCGGTGATATGTTGATGCGCTGGAGTGATGACAAACTGGTGTCGAATTTGCACCGAGTACGTCAGCCAAAAATCGATGAGTACTGTGGCAGTCGCCATTCGGTCGCTTTTTTCTGCCAAGCGAATAAATCGCAAATTATTCAAGGACCTGAAAAGCGTTATGAGCCGATCAGTGCGGAAGACTTCTTGAATCAGCGTATTCAGGCAAACTTCATGGACAAAGAGCGATAACTCTCTCGCTACACATGTACCTCTTAATAAAAAGCACCAATGAGGCGAACTCATTGGTGCTTTTTGGTATTCCTATTGGACTAATTGGACACTAGCTTTCTGCTAAGGCCGCCAAACGGAAGCCCGCAATTTTATGGACTTGTTCCATGGCGGTTGCAAACTCGGTGGCCACATCATTAGGAGTTCTCGACAAAAAACCAGACAAGATTTGCTCCTTACTGGCACCTTTTACCGCCATAATAAAGGGAAATCCAAACTTTTCACGATAGGCATCATTGAGTTGTAGAAACTGTGTCAGCTCTTCTTCAGAACATTGATCTAAACCAACACCTGATTGTTCAGATTTTGAGGCCTCCGTCATTTCCCCTGCTAAGGCCGCTTTGCCCGCAAGGTCTGGGTGCGCTCTGAGTAAAATGAGTTTCTCTTCTTCCGAGCTCTTCTCAACAATATCGTGCATGGTCTGTTTGATTCTTTGGATATCATCAAAATGACCTTTAGGGTTTTCACAAACCATGCGCCACAGTTGCTCTGCAACCCATGCAGAATGTTCATAAATATCCGCGAAAGTAGCGATAAACTCTTCTTCTGTCATTGTGCTAAAGGATAAATGCATCGTCATAATCTGCTTCCAGTTAGGCTTCTTTATAAGGAAAGTGTTCGCGCCAATGATGGGCAATATCAATGCGTCGACAACACCAAACCTGATCATGTTGCTTCACATATTCTAAAAAGCGTTTTAGCCCTGCGATACGTGCAGGTCGCCCTATTAAGCGACAATGCAAGCCAATCGACATCATTTTAGGGCTTTCTTTGCCTTCTTCGTACAGGGTATCAAATGCATCTTTTAAATACTGGAAAAAATGTTCACCAGTATTGAAGCCCTGCATTGCAGCAAAACGCATATCATTAGTATCCAGTGTATAAGGGATAATCAGTTGTGGTTTTTCTTCTATCACCTGCCAGAAGGGCAAATCGTCGCTGTAATCGTCTGCGTTGTATAAAAATCCCCCTTCTTGCGCCACCAGTTTATGAGTATTGGGACTGGTGCGGCCGGTATACCAGCCTAAAGGCCTTTCCCCTGTCACTCGGCGAATAATCTCAATGGCTTTTTCCATGTGCTCGCGTTCGGTGGCTTCATCCACATATTGATAATCAATCCAGCGGTAGCCATGACTGCATATTTCATGACCGGCCTGCTGGAAGGCCTTGGCAACCTCTGGGTGTCTTTCAAGAGCCATTGCCACAGCAAAAATCGTCAGAGGAATGTCCATTTCCTTGAATAGTTGCAGGATACGCCACACACCTGCGCGGCTACCGTATTCATAGATGGACTCCATGCTCATGTGACGAACGCCAGTGCGAGCATCCGCTCCGACCATCTCGGATAGAAAGGCTTCTGAAGCAGGGTCCCCGTGCAAAATACAATTCTCTCCCCCTTCTTCGTAATTTAGTACAAACTGTAAAGCAACACGGGCTTTATTCGGCCATTGTGGATGAGGGGGGTTAGAACCATAACCAACCAAGTCTCTTGGGTACCCAGACATTTTTAACTCCTAACAAAATGAACATAGCAAACACCCACACGGTATTCAGAAGTACTAGGCAGAATCTTAAGCGGCTAGCATGCAATACATGGGGTACTTACAGATTGGAACAACTGGCACAATTATTGATCACTTTAAAACAAACGTTTCTAAATTGACAATAGAGCTAAGGAAAGAGCTTGCAAAAAACAGGCTAGAATTACCAAATACCGTTAATTATTTTGAAAATGATCGAGGAAAAACAATGGGATACTTAACTACGCACATTCTAGATACCACAAAAGGCATTGCCGCCGCTGAAGTCGAGATTCAGCTGTTCAAATACACCCAAGATGGTCAAAAAGTCTTCATTTGCAGCACTCTTTCCAACGATGATGGTCGCTGTGATGCCCCACTATTAGCTGAAGATGACTTTAAAGCTGGCATTTATGAACTGGAATTCGCCATAGACAAATACTTCGACCAGCAAGGGATCTCAGTAGCTGAGCCAGGCTTTCTAAACACAGTGGTAATTCGTTTTGGTATCAATGATGAAAGCAGCCACTACCACATTCCTTTATTGGTATCGCCCTACTCTTACAGTACCTACCGTGGTAGTTAATTGGCAAACTAAGTAAACCGATTAACAAGCACGAAAATCAATCACCATCATGTAGCATAACCTACGCCGCTTGCACCAAAAAAACTCAATAACTCAGTTTTTTTCCTTGAAAGGTACAAGCGGCGTTTTGTTATGACTCTGCTAACCCTCTTATTTACTGAAACGATAGTTTCACATAAATAAAATATGTTTCGATTGTTTCATGGCACAAATCTTGCGAACTAACCAAGATGAAAGCGATGACCAAATCGCGCAAACCATCTTAATTGATCGTAACCAGTCAAGAATGAAGAGTAAGGAGCTAAGCATGAAAGCATTAATCATAGGAGCAGGGATTGGCGGCATGTCAGCGGCCGCCGCATTAAAACAGCAAGGCATCGAGTGTGAAATTTTCGAAGCCGTTAAAGAAATCAAGCCTGTGGGTGCGGCACTTTCTATCTGGTCAAATGGTGTGAAATGCATGAACCATTTGGGTATGTCTCACATCATGGACGACCTAGGTGGCCCCATGCTGAGCATGGCGTACCATGATGGAATTTCAGGCACTCCTATGACGGAATTTAGCTTAGCGCCTTTGGTGGAAGCGGTGGGAGAACGCCCTTGCCCTGTTTCCCGAGCGGGAATACAGAGCCAAATGATTGCTTTCTGGGGACGAAAAAATATTCACTTCGGTAAGCGTGTAGAACGTGTATCTCAGACCGAAGATAGCGTAACCGCCTATTTCACAGATGGCACCAGCGCCACGGGTGACTTTATGATAGCTGCCGATGGTGGCCGCTCTATCATTCGTAATCATGTCTTAGGTTATCAAGTGGAGCGTCGTTATGCAGGCTATGTAAACTGGAATGGATTAGTGGATATAGATACTAATATTGCCCCTGCAGAACAATGGACAACCTATGTAGCCGAAGGCAAGCGTGTATCCATCATGCCAATCGCTGGCGGACAGTTTTACTTCTTCTTTGATGTACCATTGCCGTTAGGTTTGGAAGAAAATCGCGATACCTTGGTAGAGGATTTAAAAGGCTACTTTAAAGGCTGGTCCGACCAAGTTCAGTTGTTGATTGATAGCATTAACCCGCAAACCACCAACCGAGTTGAAATCCATGACATTGAGCCCTTCCCTACATTAGTAAAAGGCAACATTGCCTTACTTGGAGACTCTGCCCACAGCACCACTCCAGATATTGGTCAAGGTGGCTGTTCGGCAATGGAAGACTCTGTCGTATTAGGACAATGTTTCGCCAAGCTTTCCAGCTTTACCCATGAAAGCGTAGTAACTGCTCTTAAAGATTATGAAGAGCAGCGTCGTGACCGTGTTAAAGACTTGGTTCTGAAAGCCCGTAAGCGAAGCGAAGTGACCCATGGTGAAAACATGCAGGAAACCCAAGCCTGGTATGATGAATTAAAACTCGAAACAGGCGAGAACATCATTGCTGGGTTAAAAACCACTATTTTAGGTGGCCCGTTAGGCTAACTATAATTTCACTTCGCTCAGCTTAACCCAATGGACATCAAGTTACTTACTCTCCAGCAGTAGCTTGATGTCTGCCATGGGCATGGCTTTGGCAAATAACCAACCTTGACCAATCGCATCGGGTGACTTCGCCATAATGTAATCAACCTCTTGCTGCGTCTCAATTCCTTCAAACACAACTTTCATGTGAAAGTTACTCAATAGCTGACAAATACCATCGAGGGTAATTAACCCTACCGAGTTAGAACCGATACTGTGGGTAAACATACGGTCAATTTTAATTTCATCAGACTCTAATTTAGACAACCAAGATAGATTGCAAAATCCTGTACCAAAATCATCTAGGGAAATTTGATAACCTTTTATATAAAAATCATGAGCTGAGCTCGACAGGCTTTCACTCTCGGTCGCACAACGCTCAGCTATCTCGAGAATAATTTGCTGGCGACGAATCCCTTGTTTCTCAACCTCGTCTTCTATAAAACGCAGAAAACCCGCATCCACCAAATCCTGTACCGATAAATTAAGGCTGACTGTAAAATCCTCATTACGCGCAAGGATTTCTTTGGCATCTTGCAATACGGCTCTAGTGATTTGTTTGGTCAGTGTTTTAATGAGCTTCAAATCTTCAGCTAATGCAATAAAGGTGTCAGGGGACACAGCACCAAGCACTTCGTCTTGCCATCGAGCCAGTGCCTCTACCCCAACAATCTTGCCAGTTTTAAGGTTTATTTTTGGTTGATAAAGGGGATATATTTTATTGTTCTGAATGGCATAACTGAGTCGGTATTTGAGGGAACCTTTAATATTTTTGATGTAATGAATGGAAATATAGATCGCGTAGGCAAGAATGAAAGATAAAAATACTAAGTAGAGCACTTTACTGAAGGCAATATCGAAGATACCCAGTTTAAAATCTATCCCATCAATACAATAGCGATAGGTTTCAGAGCAAAGTTCAACTCTGATACTTTGATCGGGTAAGAGAAGAAAATCAGGATAATTTTGCTGACGTTCATAGAAAGATGCAGCCATCTGTCTATCTATATTATGAAAGACTCGTATCACCTCCCCCGTTTCATAATTTTTAAAAACCGCACCAGAGTGCTCATCTGGACTCTCCACCCCAAGATAGACAGTAGGCACTAGGGTAATGAAAAAATTTTTATAGTTTAAGATGGCACGTCTCTCTCCTGAGTAAAAGACTCCGCTTTTGGTCATCAAAACGCGAATATCTCTAATAGCGCTCATTGTAGAGACTTCATACTGGATAACTTTAGGTGGCTCAAAAACGCCTATTTTCGCCGCACACATAATTTTATCTCCCACTATTCTCCCAGCATCTTCTATCAAATAGTGGTGCGATAAAATTTCCTGTAGAGAGCTTAAGTATGGTGCATCACAGCTTGACTCACCGAGCGCATCGATCAAACCTATCGTTTGGTATATTTGTCTCGACGTTTGTTTGGCACGTGAAAATATTTCTTCAACATAAGATTGTAGGCTTTCACGTTCTCGTTGAATTATGAAGAAGTGGGACAATGAAAAAACCAAAACCAAAGACAATAAAAGTACGGAAAACAGCATAACAAAATTGGTGTTGGCCAAGTGTTTTTTTAACAAGGAGAAAGATATTTTATTTTTATCATATGAAGCGATCAACATAACAAAACCAACCTATTTTTCCGTGCCAAAATGCTTACTATCTAAAAGGTAAATGAGTTACCCCATGCAGCCTGTAGTTTATTGTTAAGGTTTAATTGCTATGCCTAGTAAAATTTCAAAATAGCCTTCACTTCAAAATTAACTTATTGTTCTAATTGAAAATAAGAAAATTCATAGTCAAAAACTCAGTTACAATTCAATCAAGGAAATTTAGCTGTGTGCTAGAGATGGCTTACTAGCAATAAAGCTTTTCAACTCAGTCATCGACATAGCTTTCGCAAAAAGCCAGCCTTGACCTATGGCATTAGGGGATTTTGACAAGATATACTCAAGTTCCTCTTGGGTTTCGATCCCTTCAAAAACTGTTTTCATGTGGAATTTTTCAAGCAAGTTACAAAGACTGTCTAAAGTAATTAAACCTACTGATTTTGTACTAATACTGTGGGTAAACATACGGTCTATCTTAATTTCATTAGATTCCAGTTTGGATAGCCAAGATAAGTTACAAAAGCCTGTACCAAAATCGTCTAAGGATATTTGATAACCTTTTTCATAAAACTCATGAGCTGAGTTAGATAGCTCATCACTTTCGGTGGCTGAACGCTCTGTGATTTCTAATATTACTTGTCGTCGACAGATACCCAGCTTATCCACCTCACTTTCAATGAAATTTAGATACTCGCCTCCAGCTAAATCCTGAACAGACAGGTTAATACTTACCGTAAATTCTGTATTTTCACGCAACAGCTCTTGCGACTCGTCGAGTACCAACTTGGTAATACTTTTTGTAACCTTCTTAATAACTTTCATCTCTTCCGCGAGGGCAATAAAGACGTCGGGGGCCACAAATCCAAGCTTCTCATCTTGCCATCGTGCTAGTGCTTCTACCCCCACAACCTTTCCGCTTTTAAGATCAATTTTAGGTTGGTACAAAGGGTAAAAATTGTTTTTTTTGATGGCTTGTGAAAGCCGATATTTCATTGTTTCCTTGGTACTTTTCAAAAAATACATGGAAATAAATATTGTGTAAGAGAGCAAAATAGACAAGCCGATCAAAAGCAATAAAATATCTTTATTTACTCCGTATATTCCTATTTTATTGTCAATTGAATTAACGCAAAATTTGAATATCGATGAGCATTTTTCAACGCTTATCCTTCTATTTGGGAAAGGGGCATACTGACTTAGTAGTCCGATTTTTTTACGATTAATTTTTTCATAGTCCACTTCTGAGACATTATACCCTCTGAAAACCATGCGCCTGATAGAGCTCACTAAAATGGCTTCAGTATGTTGATCCGGCGGATCAATACCTATGTATAAATTAGGTGCTAGGGTTACAAAAACGTCATTTAATTTGAAAAGAGACCTTCTTTCGCCAGCATAAAAAAGTGCCTCTTTCGACATAAAAAAGTCCACTTTTTCAATTGCGCTTTGAACAAAAAGAGCGGGATTAATAAATTTAGGGGTTTCAAATACACCGATTTTTGCAGTACAGGCAATTTTATAATTTTTAATGACACCCGCATCTTCAATCAGATAATGGTGAGATAAAATACCTCTAAGTTCATCCAAGCTCTCTTTTGAGCATGAGGTAGAACTACTCGAGTCAGCTATCTGTAAAACTTTCTTCAGTTGCGTTCCGGCATTATCCGTTCTTTCCATAATTTCATAACTGTAGTTATGCATCATTTCGATTTCATTGTTTATTATGAGGATATGAGCAATGAAAAAAGTAAGGCTGAAAACAGCAATGAAACTAAAAAAAAGCAAAAAGAAGTTTGCTTTCGCAAAACTCTTTGAAAGAAAAGACATGAACAGTTGATTATTTTTAGTTATTCCTACAGCCATAATCAAGCTCTAACGTTGTTTAGATGGGTAAAAGAATCGCTATTTAGAAGTACAGCAAGATTTATACTTACTAAGGTAATGGAAGTAAAAACTAAAACGTGTATTTTAATGTTACAACCACAAGAAAGGATTAGAAAACGCGCAATCTATTACAAACTAAAAATGTAGGAGATTGATATGAAAGGAGTTATTCAATTCAGCAAGATAAAATATCATTACAAAGAGGTGAGTTCATAGACCAGCTCGGCCACCTCTGGTAACAAAGTAACGTTGGGGTCATTAAGTTGAATGTACATTTTATCAAGTTCAGCAGCATGTTCACTCGACTGTACTAACCAGGTCATAACAGCTTGTTTTACTTGCTCAAGAGTGTCGTCTAACTTTATCGGCACGCCTATTTCCATTAGCGCTTCTTTGAGGTCTACTTCATCCACTAAATCTACAATCATCATAATAGTTATAACCCTTTTAACGAATCACTTTTTCTTCAATGAGCAGATCAAATACCGCTTGGGCTTTTTCATCAACAGACTCTTTTAATAACACCTTGCCACCGCTAGATTGAGCTTTAGCCGTTGCGGCTTTCATTCGCTCAGCAGCGTTTTTAGCTTTAACGACCTTCATTCGTTTGGCCCTTGGCTTAGCCGGTGCGACTTGCCACTGAGATGTGGCTTGATCCACACAATTTGCCACATCATGCACTTCAATACTAGCCCGTAAACCAACAGCAAAGGCTGATTGACGAGCTTCTTTAGCTGCTGAGCTAACACTGGCGATAAAAGGCAATTTCACCGTCACGGCCCGTCGTTGCCCACGGGGTAATGCCAGCAGCAATT
Source organism: Marinomonas dokdonensis (assembly GCF_052747885.1). NCBI lineage: Bacteria > Pseudomonadati > Pseudomonadota > Gammaproteobacteria > Oceanospirillales > Oceanospirillaceae > Marinomonas > Marinomonas dokdonensis. The sequence goes on along the minus strand of NZ_JBRAND010000002.1, from coordinate 455,691 downwards.
GAGCTTCACCATCATGGATCGATACGATTTCTGCCACACCAGACACTATTGGCCAAGCTAATTTTTCCGCCAGTAAATACGGCAACATACCCGAAGATTCACCGCTCTCCGATCGCTGGCCAGTAAGAACAATTTGTGGGCCATGTTTGCCTATGTAGTCCACAAAGACGGGTAAGGCATCGTCATCTTGGTCTTGTTTTAACACCACCATTTGTTTCACGCCCATGCCGGCGTAGTGACGTAAAACAGGGTTTTCAGGGTTTCCCGCATGGACAATTGTAAATTCTTCCGCAGATAAATTAAGTCCCATCTCTACAGCTTTCGCATCCTGATCACCACGACGGGAACGACCAGATTGCGGGTGACGACCAGTAGAAACTAAACTGAGAACCTTGCCACACTGGAGTGAGTTTTGTGCATTAGTCACCATTAAATTTCCTCCTGTGTAGAGTTTTGCTGATGCTGAACCATCAACTGATTTAAAGCTTGGAGTAGCTCAGTACTGTCTGCGATCACGGCAAGGTCTGCTCGTTTCACCATGTCACAACCAGCGTCCGTATTAATAGCAATCACCTTGTCGCATTGGCCAATGCCCTGCATGTGCTGAATGGCACCAGAAATCCCTACTGCCACGTAGACTCTGGCAGTTACCCAGGTACCACTGGCGCCCACTTGTCGAGCGCGTGGCATGTTGCCATCATCCACCGCGACACGACTTGCCCCTTCTGTGGCCCCTAATGTCTGCGCTGTTTGATGGAAAACAGCCCAATTTTCAATACCGTTACCTGCTGACAAGATAAACTCAGCTTCACTCAAAGGCACTGCATTTGGATCGACGGCCATTAAGCCATGATCAACAATACGCGAGGGTTCACTAAACTCCTGGGACGCCACTGTTAGCGCTTTCGCTTCGTGTCGGGTTTCATCAATAGGTTGAGCACATTCTTCAAGCAGAACGAGGATTCGTGAGGCTTTACGATGAATATCTGTGCTCGCTGAAGCACCTCTAGAAATCACCTCTTGTCGATTTGCGGACCAAACTTGGCTGGCGGCACGCTCACCGGTTCTCGCCGACAAACGACAAGCCAGATCGGTTCCCCCATGAATACTTTCTGGAAATAACCAAAACTCAGGACAATATTGCTGCTCGACTTGTAGGAGTTTTTGAATTTGTAATTCTGGGGCAAAACCATCAAAGTCTTGGCCTTCAAAATGGATCAGTCTGTCCACACCAGCCGTATCAAACTGGCTTTCCTTCAATTCACCAAAACACACCAGAGCGACTGCGCCATTACGCCCATCAATCAGTTCATGAGCAAGCCCTAGAATATCCTTATCATGGGCACTTAAACGCCCGCCCACCATGTCAGCCACCACCATGATGTAAAAGTCAGGGGTTTCAACTATGTGTAAAGGCAGCTCAATCTGTTGATTGGCGCTACGGGCTTTATGTGTAGTAAGTAAGCCCGCCGATGTATTAGAGCGATCAATACGCTTAAGGCCATTTGGGCCCATATAACCTTTATTGTGCGGGTTCTTTCTCAGTAAGCCTGTTGGTCCGCGTGTTTCTCCTAACTGACGAGCCATGAGCTCTTCATGTAATGGGTGCAAGCGATTACGTAATATACGTTCTGTTCTTGGGTCTTTGCGTAATACGTCACTCATATTAGACCTCCGCCCCATTGCCAGAAGCCGTACTATGGGAAGCCTCTACCAGTTGCTCAGCCAATAATTCCGCAATATCTTTCACCACAGGACGAGGCTCCACCACGCCTTCAAGCATTGCCGTGCATTGCTGACAACCTACTGCGACAAGCTCAGCCCCGGTTTCAACAACATCTTGCATGCGCATATCAGCAATACGCTGCTCGCCTGGCACATCCGTAATAGGCGCCCCACCGCCACCGCCACAACAACGAGATCGGTAGCCGCTGCGTTCCATCTCTTTCAGTTCAATGCCAAGGCTTGCTAGTAACTCTCTGGGCGCTTCATATTCGCCGTTGTAACGCCCTAGATAACATGGGTCGTGATAAGTAACGTTAGTCCCTTGCAAAGCATCGAGTGTGAAACGCCCTTCCTTCACCAAACGATTTAGGAAAGTCGTATGATGAAGCACTTCAACACCTGTTAAAGCATCGCTATCAAAGTCGTTATATTCATTACGCAGACAATGAAAAGCATGGGGATCCGTGGTCACTAGAGTGTTGAATCGATATTGGGATAAGGTGGCTAAATTGCGTTTAGCCAGACTTTGAAAGGTCGCTTCATCCCCCAAGCGCCTAGCTACATCACCACTGTCTCGTTCTTCATTACCAAGAATTGCCACGTCCACATTAGCGGCTTTCAATAAGCTAACAAAAGCTTTCAAAATACGCTGGCTGCGCATATCAAAGGCCCCATCCGATACCCAAAACAGCACATCGGCTTGTTTAACATCGGCCATAAGCTTCAGATCTTGGTCCACCGCCCAATGGCTACGACTGTTTGGCGAGTAGCCATTAGGGTTATCCGTGGCAATGATGTTTTCCAGCACTTGCGCGCCTTTATTCGGAGTATCGCCTTTTTCTAATGTTAAGAAGCGGCGCATATCCACGATGGCATCCACATGCTCGATCATCATTGGGCATTCTTCAACACAGGCTCGACAAGTGGTACAGGACCAAAGCGTTTCGGCATCTAGTAAGCCTTCGGTAATAATTTGCCCAGCACCACCTTTAGCCTGTCCGACTTCTTTAGAAGGGTATGGACTACCGGCGTACTTTTCGTCACTGCCCCCTGCAAAGCCAACTACCATATCTTGGATTAGTTTTTTTGGGTTCAGTGGCTGACCCGCAGCAAAGGCTGGACACATGGCTTCACAACGACCACATTGCACACAAGCATCAAACCCTAATAATTGATTCCAAGTGAAATCGCTGGGTTTGCCAACACCAAACACTTTTTGCTGAGGGTCTGCCGCTTCAAAATTTACCGGCTTAAGCCCAGTGGATCGGCCACCGCCAAAGCGCTCTGGTCGACGGTGAAAAGCCAAATGTAAAGCCCCTGCAAAAGCATGCTTCATTGGGCCGCCCCAAGTCATGCCGAGCAGCATTTCGCTTAAACTAATAATGACTAATGCGGATAAAATGAGCGTCAGTAGCCAACCGCCAATGTCCCCAAGCCCGACACTTCCGGGCCACCAGCCAGCGGAAGGTAAGGTGAGTATAAAAAACGTCACTGAGAAGACCAGCAAGTTTTTCGGCAGGCGCATCCACGGCCCTTTGGACAGGCGTGAAGGCGGGTTTAAGCGGCGTTTAAACACAAACAAGGCACCGCTAAACATCATGCCCAAGGCGGCTAATAAAGCCCAAGCTAACCACTGGCTGTCGATGCCAATTACATGCACCAAGATCACCAACAAGATGGCTAAAACAAAGCCGCCCCCTGTGGCCACGTGAGTACGAGACATATATTTGTCTCGCTCCACCACATGATGAAGGTCATGCAAATAGCGCTTTGGCATGGCCATTAGGCCTGCTAGCCAATCCACTTGCTCTTTTTGACCTGCTCGCCATAAGCGCACTCGGCGCATGGCACCAACTGCCGCCAATACCAGTATGATGTAAATTAACGCTGGAAGTAACCAATCCAAAATCATGTTGCACCCTTAAGATCACATGCCATGAAAGCCATCAAGGTGACAAAAGCCACCTAGGTATCGGGGCTTATAGGTCTTTACATAAACGCAGAGCATCGTACATGGCCGCATGAGTATTACGCTGGGAAACACAGTCCCCCAAGCGCCACAAGATCATACCTGTTGCCGACTCTGCCAAGATTGGTTGTGGTGCCACATCAAACAAGGCTTCCACATCAATCTGACCTTTATTTATGGATTGTTCTTTTAAGTCGTAATACAGACCTTCATTAGGGCGAATACCGTTTTCCACCACCACTTGGTCAACAAGGCGCTCTTCTTTTTGAGCGGTATATTCGTTCTCAAGAACAGCCACCAGCTTATCCCCCTCCCGGTAGACTTTTTCCAGCAAAAAGTCCGAGGTCATCACCACTTCTTTCTCGTACAAAGAACGGTAATAGGTCGGGAATGTGGTACCACCAATACCGATACCAGGCTTGATGTCGTCTGTCACCAGCTCCACCAAAGCCCCTTTGGAAGCAAGGTAATCCGCGGCCGACATGCCAGAAAACTCGCAAATGGTGTCGTATACCAAGACATTTTTGCCCGCTTCTACCTTGCCGCTCAAAATATCCCAGGTGGAAACCACCAAGCCTTCTTCTGCGCCCCACTCAGGGTGCTGATCAATAAATGGACGGCCACCTGTGGCGAGAATACACACATCGGGCGCTAACTCATCCACCAAGGCTTTATCTGCGGCGCAATCTAAGCGCACCTCAACCCCTAAACGTTCTACTTCCATCACCAACCAGCGAGTAATGCCTGCAATTTGATCGCGCTGTGGCGCCTTCGCCGCGAGCACTAACTGGCCACCTAATTCACTGGCTTTTTCGATCAAGGTGACACTATGGCCTCTTTCAGCTGCCACTCGAGCCGCTTCTAATCCTGCTGGGCCACCACCAATCACCAGCACTTTACGAACCGGCCCTGTGGTTTTTTCAATAATGTGCGGTAACCCCATGTATTCACGAGAGGTCGCGGCATTTTGAATACACAACACATCTAAGCCTTGATACTGACGATCGATACAATAGTTGGCTCCCACACACTGGCGAATTTGATCCACCTGATTCATCTTGATCTTGGCAATGAAATGCGGGTCCGCTATATGCGCGCGGGTCATGCCAACAAAATCCACATAACCGGCTTCTAAAATACGTTTGGCTTGATTCGGGTCTTTAATGTTTTGTGCGTGGATCACTGGCACATTAACGACTTCTTTAATGCCTGCCGCCAAATACAAGAAAGGCTCTGGTGGGTAACTCATGTTAGGAATAACATTGGCAAGAGTATTGTGAGTATCACAGCCCGACCCCACCACACCGAAGTAATCCACCATATTCGTGGCATCGTAGTACTGGGCGATTTTCTTCATCTCTTCGTGGTTCAAACCATCTGGATGGAACTCGTCACCCGTAATGCGCATGCCTACCACAAAATCTGGCCCCACTTCTTCGCGCACGGCCTTTAACACTTCCATACCAAACTTCATGCGGCCTTCAAAAGTCCCGCCCCATTCGTCGGTACGTTTGTTTACCCTAGGCGACCAGAACTGATCAATCATGTGTTGGTGTACGGCAGACAATTCGACACCATCTAAGCCGCCTTCTTTCGCCCGTCGTGCTGCTTGCACAAAGTCACCAATGACTCGCCAGATTTCTTCGACTTCGATGGTTTTACACGTAGCTCTGTGAACTGGCTCACGAATACCTGATGGAGACATTAAGTTCGGCCAGTTTTCACCGTCCCAGCGGGAACGACGCCCCATGTGGGTTATTTGAATCATGATCTTGCCACCATGCTTATGCACCGCATCAGCAAGGTTTTGAAAGTGCGGAATGATACGATCCGTTGATAGGTTCACCGAGCTCCACCAGCTCTGGGGGCTATCGATCGACACCACACTGGAACCGCCACAAATACACAAACCACAGCCGCCTTTGGCTTTTTCTTCGTAATATTTCACATAACGATCGGTTGTCATGCCACCGTCTGTGGCATACACCTCTGCATGGGCGGTACTGACGATACGGTTGCGTATGGTCAGTTTATTAATCTTTAATGGCTCAAATAACACATCATATTGGGACATGAAAAACCCCTGCTTAACTTATCTAACCGCGAGCTTGTTACAAACCGCACGTTTAAAAATATCTATTACAGCCTTGTTTACTTTTGCCTACCCGCGAAAGCAAACACCTAACAGCCTAGTCATTGACTAGAGCGGCGTGACTTCGAAGTAACCCACATCGCAACCTTCTTGTGCTGCGCTCTGGGTTTGTACTGCTTTGGTACGTACGGCTAGACCTTGGCTCTCGGCGATCTGATCCAAAGCGCCAGCAAACCAGCCCGTAAACATGTAATCCACCATTTGATTCGGCTTGCCGCCATGCTCTTTAATGTATTGATAAACAAAGGCAGAATTTTCTAAGCGCACTTTGGCTGTTCCACTGGCCACATCCAGCGCTTCGGTGATGAAAAAGCCCCAACCGCGCTGAGATAAGCGTTTCAAATAGTGGTGCCAAACTTCATCGCCACTAAAACCATGCAATTCCGCCTCTTTCTCACACCAAAAGTAAGCAGACTTATAGCCTGCTTTATACAAAATTTCGGCATAACGCTCGGCGCCAATTTCGGCTTCGATGCCCATGTGGTTGTTGACGAAAAAGTGTCTCGGCACATACAACATAGGCAGAGCATCAGTACTCCAAACACCGGTTTCATCGTCGACTTGAATTGGCATTTCTGGTGCGTGGCTTCCCATAATTAATTCCTTAATGACCTAATACGAAAAATTTGACGGTAAAATATGTCTTTAAAACGACTCTGCGCTCGGCTATTCGCCCCAGACTTCGGCTAATAAATTGACCCAGTTTTCTCCCATGATTTTGCACACTTGGCGTTCACTAAAACCATGACGTAGCAAAGCCTCAGTAAGATTCGGGAACTCACCAACCGTACGAATACCTTTAGGGTTAATGATTTCACCGAAGCGCGTTAAGCGTCGGGCGTAGCCTTTATCGTGGGTGAGGTATTCAAAGAAGTCTTGTCCGTGGCCTTGAGTAAAGTCTGTGCCAATGCCGATGGCATCTTCGCCAACGATGTTATAAATGTATTGAATGGCTTCCACATAGTCGTCGATGGTGGCGTTTACTCCAGCCTTTAGAAAGGGCGTAAACATGGTGACGCCAACAAAACCGCCATGGTCTGCTATGAATTTCAGTTCTTCGTCACTACGATTACGAGGGTGTTCTTTCAAACCAGATGGCAGGCAGTGGGAGTAAGCAACGGGCTTTTTAGACTCTAGAATGACTTCTTTTGCAGTATTTGGGCCCACATGTGATAAGTCACACAGCATGCCGACACGGTTCATTTCGGCGACGATTTCACGGCCAAAGCCGGACAAACCACCGTCTCTCTCATAACAGCCTGTGCCCACTAGGTTTTGCGTGTTGTAGCACATTTGCACAATACCAACCCCTAGGTCTTTGAAGATTTGCACATAGCCAATTTGATCTTCAAAGGCATGGGCATTCTGAAAGCCCATCATTACACCGGTTTTACCTTCCGCTTTCGCACGGTGTATGTCTTTCGTGGTGTACACCTTAGTCAGCAGATCACTATTGGCTTCGATCAACTGATTCATTTCCACCACATTGCGCACTGTGCCTTCAAAATTTTCCCAAAAAGACACGGTGCAATTAGCCGCGGTTAACTTGCCTTTGGACATGTCTTCAAACAGTTCTCGGTTCCACTTAGAACAAATAAGACCATCGATCACTATGGCCTTGTCATGTAATTCTGCTGCATTCATGGTGTATTCCTTGCCACTAAGGTTGCTCAATAGGATTGAACTCAGTGTAATTTTTCGCAGCACAAGGAAGCAGGCTGTAAGCGACTAGACAAAGACTAAAAGCGACTTGGCAAAAGTCGTGATGAGTAAAGTTTCTAGGAACCACTAAAGTGAGTGTCGCAAAGGTTTTCTCGACACAGAGACAGACGCCATAAAGTAGTAGGCATAAAAAAAGGCCATGCTCGAAAGCATGACCTTCTTGTCACCCTGATAAGGGAATTATTTTTTGACTAGTAAGTCTTCAAGCTTTAAGCCTGTGGCTTTGTTGATTGCTCGCCACAAGTAATAGAATGTCGCCATCATCATGATCATAGAAGGAATGGCGATCACTGGGTAACTGTACAAGGTCATTTGCCCAAGCTCTTCGTTAAAGGCTTCTGTGCCCGCTGGGCTGACAACAATCCATTTGGCCAATAAGTAGTTCATGGTGGCTGAGAAGGCAAAAGATCCGGCGATAAAATAGGTCGCGTTTAGCAATTTCTTTTCAAACAATGCCGTGCTGTTGTTCTCCGCAAGCTTTTCTTTAATGGTTTCTACGTCCATCACGGAAGCATTAAAGAGCAAAGCACGCACCAATGGGTATGGCGTAAAGGTTGATACCAATACCGCGATGCCGATCAAGGCAGGTACGGAGGCTTCTTTAATTGCCAACCACTTATTATCTAACTCGAATAAGCCGATGCTGCCCGTGAGTAAAACACTGATCAAACCTAACAAGGCAATGAAATTAAACTTCTTGTATTTCACCAATTCAAATAAACCCCAGCCTAATGGAAAGGCCAGTGCAACGATCAAACCACCACTAACCCCAAGAGCATCTTCGCCGCTTAGTTTCATTAAAATCAGTGACGGTAAAATGACGCTGACCAGCAAGTCCACCATAGGACGTGGCTTATGTTCAGGAGTGCTATTCATAATTGATAAACCTAACAAAATTCAAAACTAATAATGGCGCCTATCATAAAGCAAAAGCCCATAGTGAACTACTCTACTGAGCACTTAGATCTCGCCAAATGCGAGTAAGGCCTTTGTAAAATATAAATTTACTCTGTTAGCGTTTGTTATTATTCTGATTAACTATTTTGTATCGAGTAGGACAATGACTGCAGTAACTGAGCAATTCAACGGCAATGTTTATATCGTTATCCCATCTTTTGTCGCCAACACCAAGCTTAAGAAAAACCTAGACAACGCCTCTAACGCCAATGAGTCCGAGCTCATCCAAGAAATGTCTTTTCGAATTGAAAATGAAATTTCTGGCCACCTACATAAATCTCTGCAACGTTACGATTTAGGAAGCTATCAACTGGCCTGTTTCGATGAGCTAGAATGCAGTGCAGAAGATGGCCTCTACGAAACCATGGAAGTGGTCGCGACCATTGATAGCAACACCCAATTAGCCGTTGTAATGTTGGTTCTTCACGATAAAGCGTTTGTCGTCTCTCAACTACTGGATAGGGTTTCTGCGGATAAGTTGATCCTTAAAAATGAACAAGGCCTTAGCATGAGCCTGAATGAACACCTGTTAAAGCAGTTTGGCATTCAGTTATTATCCTCTGCGGCCAAAACCTGCTTATCCACTCGTCACGACATCACAGACGATATCATGCTCAGCTATCTCGCCAGCGAGACCTATGACTCGGAAAATATGGCGGCACAACTTACCTCGCCAGACATAAAAGCACAGATTGCTATCAACATAGCCCAATACAACAGCAGCGAAATCTACACAGGTAAAAGTTGTGTCGTTAGGTTGGACCGTCGCCCAGGGGAGCATCAAGTTGCCACCCTAGCATCGGACAGCGTATTTCTCTTTATTCTCGAAATCTTAGCCTTTAAAGAGGCCGCTATTTTACGCACCAATACCAAAACCATCGAAGCCATCAGCGACAGTAGCCTACTGGAAATGACGACAATGGACAGGCTGACGTCTGAATACTCCACCACCATGCCATTTTGGGACATCAGCGTCTTCCATTACATTACGGCACAAAACTTAGCCAACAAGTTGGATCAGAGCTTTGGTATTGAAAAACACTTTGAAACTTACGATAAGAACCAAGAGTTCTTGCAGCATAAGATCAATATTCGCCAAGCCATAAAGCAAGGCAGTGAAGACAAAATCTTATTCCTCATCGCCATGATTCTATTTGTCTTTGAGATTGCACCCTACCTTTTCACCATGTATCAGCGTCTACTGGACGGAAATTGGTACTCATTGTCAGAAATCTATTCTATCTTGGGTTCTGGCTTGAGCACTGGGGTGCTGGCTTTAATCATTATCATCTTAATTAAACGACGTAAGGGACAACATGGCTCTTGATTGCAGGATAAGCACATTCTTTGAGTCCGACGCTAATTTGTCGTTGGCGCAGTTTCCTACGGATATTAAAGAGGCGCTGCTCACCTTATTAAAAGATACCAGCCTATTTAAGGCTCAACGCATGAAGGCGTTAATACAACAGCCAAGCTTTACCAAGCTTGAATGGTTAGAGTGGTTTAATTGGTACTTTGTCATGACGATGCAGCCCAATTTACCAGACTGGTTAAACCAAACCGTCACCAGTGTGGCTCGCTCAAAAAACGTCACTTGCATGAGCTACCCTGAGCTTTTAGATCAAGGCTGGCAGATAAGAGACATTGTGCTTTCGTCGGTTTTTCTCTCAGACAGTGGCATTGCCAATTACCACGCAAACAATGAAGAAATCGACCACTGGTGCCGCTTACGCAGCAAGAACTTGCATTTGTTCAGTGGTGCTATTTCAGCAGGAGAACTGGTAGGTCAGGTTGGTTTGATCAAGCTGGACGAACAAGAGTATCAGCAACTACGAAGCGGCCAACTTGAAGAAAAAGACATACAAGGCGTTTCGGATGAATTTAACGGCCCCTTGTATCTGTATATCCCAAGTGTGGTACTCAAACCCGAATGGCGAAAAGGCACTTTAATCTATAAATTATTCACTCACCTTGTTCAGCAGTTAACGCAACAAGAGGCCTTTGCCCCACGAATAAAAGGCCTAATTGCACTGGCCTATACTGATGATGGCGCGGCCTTGTGTAGCCGATTTAACTTTACCCTTGAGCATGTCACGGCAAGTGGCGACAGGGTCTTTACAGGATCGCTTGATCAGCTATTAACGGCACTTCCCCACTAACGCTTTCATAACTTGTGAAGGTTTAAGGCTTATCAATAAGGCTTTGAGCCAAGAGATACCAGTCTTTATGGGTTATTTTCTCAACTTGCTGTTGGCTGGGTAAGACCTCGGGGTCAAGAAAAGCCGTAGGCAAAGGGTGAAAACGACCGATACAAATATCCAATGCTTTACGCTCCGAGTTCAATTGGTAATTCCCTCGATGGATCATTTGCGCATTAAAAATTAAGACATCTCCTACTCCAAGATCGATCAGCTCAGCGCCTTCAAGGGACTCATGATTTTTACGCCCATCCAGCTCCAACCTAACCTTGCGTTCCTCTTCGGTATCCCAGCGCTTATGGGTACCCGGAATTAGTTCAAGGCCTTTCTCATCAAGCAATGGGATACGAACATGAAGACTAAGCATCTTGTCTTGTTGCTCGTTTTGCAAAGCATCTTCAATCGGACTGAATTGCATATCCCTGTGCCAATAAGGCAAGCGTTCAGGATTTGAAGGGTTAAAAAACAACTGAGTGTTATGAAAGTAAAGATCATTACCAAACATTTGCTCTAGTGCTGCAACAAGCTTTTGGGAAGCGATCGCCTCAAACAGTTCAACACGCCTCTCATCATCTTGTAAAAAATACTCTGGGCGCGTTAAAGAGTGCATATTGACAAGCTTATGTTGAAAGATAACGGCGGCGTTTTTAGTGCGCCATTGCTGATAAATTGGATCTACCAGCGAATCGATTAAAGAGACTTCTTTATCTATAAAGAAATCTCTAAAAACAACATAACCATTTCTTTCGTATTGCTCTAGTGGTGACATATCACTCTCAGCTCCGTCTAAGACCCTACTTCATTTTACCTATATACATCATAGGTCAGGCTTTTCATGCAAGGAGATGGTGGTCACTGAACCAACGGAGCTTTCGAAAAACTTAGCTTTCACTGCAAGGTAATCAGGGTCGCTAAAGAATTGCTCCATCGCTTCCTTACTGGGGAAATCAATAGTGAAGACTCTGTTAATCGGCTCGGCTGATTTTGATTTCAACACCTCACTGACCTTAAAATCATAGCCAAAACTGCCGCCATAGGAATGCAGAATCGGCATCATATGCTCGCGATACTGCTGATAGACCGCATCATCCGTGACCTCAAGAGCCATTATTCTTTCATATGACATGTTATCTCCAAACTAGGCTGTGAAATATAAGACTGAAATATAAGACAGGCCATTCGCAAAGCCCGTAATTTATAACCTGCAACTTAAAGCCCCCCTACTAATTGATCAACTCAGCAAGGGGGTGTCAAACATCATTCGGTACAGATTAAATCAAATGAAACTGGCTCTGCATACCGGTATTTCGCAAAGGCACAATGGCTTGATAAGCCTCACTGTTGTACCAGTTACGAGCACTTTCAGCATCTGGAAATTCGATTACCGCTTTTATCGGATGGGGAGCCTCACCATGCAAGACTTCAACCGGCCCTTTAGCCAGAAAACGACCATTGAAAGGCACTAATGTTTCCGCAGCTAACGCACTGTATTCGGCTATTTTGGTTTTATCTGTGGGGGTTAGATCAACAACAACTAAACTGCTCATTTGGTATCTCCTTGGGTTAATGAAAGTTGACACAGCTTAATATTGGAAAATAATATAAACAATAACCACAAAATTAACGAACTGTTTAATTATATGAACACTATAAAACTCGCCCCTCTATTGCTTATCTTTGTTGAAGTCGCCAAAAAGCGCTCCTTCACCGCGGCGGCTAAAAAACTCAATATGAGTAAATCGGCCATCAGCCAGCAGATCAAACGCCTAGAAGACGCCACCGGGCATCAACTGCTCATACGCAATACTCGTGGGGTGCAATTAACCTCAGCAGGAGAAGCCTTACTGGGGCGCAGCGAACTATTGAGTGAGCAGCTGAGCATGACACTCATGGAACTGGATGGCGAAAAAGAACAACCCAGTGGCAGTCTTAGAGTTTCTGTACCGCCCTTTGTGGAGAAAGGGGTTCTTGCCCCAACATTAAGACAGTTGTGTTTAGAGTTTCCAAAATTAATCCCCGAGGTGATCGTTACCGAAAAGTGGCAAGACCTTATCGAGCAGAACCTTGATGCGGCTATTTTTGGTGGAGACTTGAAAGATTGTGATTATCGCGCCTTATCAATTGGTAAGGTGTCGGAAGTCTTTTGCGCTACGCCGCGCTACCTTCAGCAATACGGTGAAGTGCAGAGCTTAGAGCAACTCTCTCAACACAAGTTTATCGCGACCGCTTGGCACCGAGAGAAAATGCAGTTGTTCGATAATCAGCATGAAAATGAGCAGCGAATTTCACTCACTCACAGTGCCAAAATTAATTCACTGAATTCTGTATTAGAGATGGTCTTGAATGACATGGGCATTGCCCTGCTGCCCGAATTTGACGCCCAGCCGCATCTGAACAACAACCGACTCATTAGAGTGCTACCAGAACTCAGAGGCCGAGCTTGGCACTTTTACCTTTTGCACCAATACAAGGGGGAAAAACCTGTTCATGTGACGCGCTTTTATCAGCTCTATTGCCACTACTTTGCCAAAGCCTGCTTGCCTGCCTAATTTCCTGTAAATCTAAAAAAGCAGGGGGGCGTTATCTTGCACTTCTTTCATCACAAAGAAGGTTCTAAGTTGGCGAACGCTTGGTAAAGCCAGTAATTGATCACTGTGCAGTTTGTTAAAGTCGGCCATGTCTTTTACTCGGACTTTCAAGAAGTAGTCAAAGTCGCCAGCCACTAGGTAACAATCCAGAATAAAGGGCAGCGTTTTTATGGAAGCCTCAAAGGAAGCAAAGCTTTCTTTGGTGGAACGATCTAGTACGACACCGACCAACACCAGAGCGCTACGGTCGACTTTTTCTGGCGCAATGATGGCCCTAACTTCACTAATGTAACCATCTTTAAAAAGCTGGTGAGTGCGACGATGACAGGTAGCGGGGCTTACATTTACTTTTTCTGCCAAATCCGCATTGGTGAGTCGGCCATCTTGCTGTAAAAGGTGTAAGATTTTCTTATCAACTTTGTTCATGTCCGATTCTTCTCACTTTTCTCTATTTGATGAAATGATCATATAGAAATTGAAAGAAGAGTGAAATAACACTGTTTAGCATTAGCCAAAAAGTGTTATTTCACTGCCTAACTAAGGCTTAACCGTTGCGGTATGTGTAGCTATAGCCGTTTAGGGCAGGCGCGCCACCAAGGTGTACATACAGAACTTTCGACCCTTCTGGTATATCCCCTTTCTTGATCAAATCAATCATGCCTTGCATCGACTTACCTTCATAAACAGGGTCCGTCATCATGGCTTCTGTTTGCGCCGCAAGACGAATGGCATCGTTGGTTTCATTGCTTGGCACACCATAAGCTGGGTAGGCATAGTCAGGATTAATGACAATTTCGTCATCGCTGACTTTACGCCCTAACTCTACCAGCTCTGCCGCATTATCGACGATTTTACGTACTTGGGAGCGAGTTTGCTCCACCGTGCCAGAGGCATCAATGCCAATCACTCGATCCGCGCGGCCTTGGTCAGCGAAGCCAACAATCATGCCCGCTTGCGTTGAACCTGTGACCACACACACAACAATGTAATCAAACTGGAAGCCCAACTCTTCCTCTTGTTTTTTTACTTCCTCTGCAAAGGCCACATACCCTATCGCACCAAACTTATTCACCGAACCACCAGCAGGAATACCATAAGGCTTACCACCCTCGGCTTTAACGTCTTCAATGGCTTTTTCGTAAGAAGACCGGATACCAATATCAAAGCCATCATCTACAATGCGGCTATCCGCCCCCATCAAACGAGTCATTAAGATGTTACCAACTCGGTCGTAGACAGCATCTTCATGAGGAACCCAGCTCTCTTGTACGAGACGACATTTCATACCAATTTTGGCCGCCGCAGCGGCTACCATGCGGGTATGGTTAGATTGCACCCCACCGATAGATACTAACGTATCCGCCCCGGATGCAATGGCATCTGGGATAATGTATTCCAATTTACGTAACTTGTTACCACCCATTGCTAAACCCGAATTACAATCTTCGCGCTTAGCATAAATCTCTACCTTGCCGCCTAATGCTTGAGTTAGACGTGGTAGATGTTCAATAGCCGTTGCACCAAAAGTTAAGGGGTAGCGTTCAAATTTTTCGAGGTTCATTGTGATTTCCTTTTGTTGGTTGATGCTAATTAGATTAGCGAACTAACAACGAAAGGTGCTCTCTAATTTTAAAAAATTAAATCTATATAATTTCAAAAATTAACAAAAAAGAGGAAATAAAAATCACAAAAACCTTAATTATAGAAAGAAAATTTCACTTTGATTTTGGCAATGAAAATCCGCTCAATGGCGGATTTCTTTAACACAGTAGATAGTATTCACCCCTAGAAAGCTTGCTAAGTTATGACAGCCAACTCTTCAAGGCTAAAGCCACTGTTTAAAATGACAATTCCATCGGCAGCAATGTCCGCTTCCTTTTCTAAACCTTTCACCTCTAATGTGGTTCGACAAGGGTAAGGTTGGCTGAAATAGCGCTTAATCACCTGATTCACTTGATTTAACTGGGACATATCTGTGAGGTAGAGATTAAGTTGAACCATGTCTTTCAAAGACCCACCAGCTTCTTCACTGACCGCTTTTAAATGTTCTAAGACGGCGGCGGCTTGTTCTTCGATGGAGGGTTTCAGGGATGTATCTGATGTTGGTATGGAAAGGGGCTGGCCAGATATAAAGACTAGCCTGTCGGCTTGAATCGCCTGAGAGTACAGAGCATTGGCGGCTTCAGCCTCTGGCATAAAGGTGTGTCGTAGAAAGTTTGTCATTGCTGTACCTTCCTGTCGGTCTTTAATTAAAAAAACTTTCACACACTTTTTTATATTAGGAATGAATAGCAGCCCCAACAAAGGCGCCCGCTATTGTGTGCATAAAACTTATACACTACTAGACTACCCTGATTTATCAGCAACGTGCTTTCATAATATAAGTGTATTTTTAGGCATAATTTCTTACGAGAAAGGATTTTGAATACTTATTCCATTTAAAGAGCATAAATGAAATAAGTAATCAGAAAGGAAGTCTATTTTTAAGAAAAGTAAGGCATTCTAATATCACAATGATAGAGAAAGCTACTTTTTAGCGCTCATGATCACAAACAAAATACCGCTACAAATCAATAAGGTACCAAGGATTAATGGCATGGTTAGGGCTTCTTTCAAGAAGTAGCTGGAAAACAAGAGCCCTGTCACTGGCACTCCCAACATAGACGTAGAAATGAAAGTTCCTGATAAACGTCTACTGGCACCATTCACCGCACAGAAACAAAACGCCGTAGCAAGAGGCCCTAGATAAAGACAAATCATCCAAAAATCCATACTGCCATCCCCCGTAAACGGCCCTTCCAACCAATAAGCCAGAAATATTAAAGGCACTGTCGCGGTCAGCATTTGCCAAGGGGCCAACTGATAGGCGGTTGCAGTGGATTTAGAGTGTCGTAAATGGATGATACATAAGCTCCAGCAAAACGCTGCGCCCAATAATAGACCATTGGCCATTAGCAAAGCAGAATTACTCCAGTCAAAACTGAAAGGATTAAACAAAGTAACCACCCCAGCTAAGCCAAAGGTTACCCCAAGCCATTGTTTTGCAGACAACCTTTCACGGAAAAAAGCCACAGATAGAGGCAGCACCCACAAGGTGGTGGTGTAAGCAAGAATCGCCGAGCGCCCTGCCTCCACTTGTGTCATGGCGATAGCACCTAATACCGTAAAAACCAGCATTTGCAAAAGACCAATGCTTAGAATCAAAGGCATGTCTTTTTTAGTAGGAAGGTACAAGCTTTTCGTCATTAACTGAAACAAAAATAATGCCGCCCCGCCAAGGGCAAAGCGCATCATGGAAAACCACACTGGCGTAATGTGGTCTAGCCCCACTTTCATGACTGGCCAATTCCCACCCCAAACAATAATCGCCAGGAACAAAAAACACAGGGCTTTGCTTTGTGCTGACAGCAAAGAAACATTCCAAGGCTCTCTCACTAAATTCGGTGCAATGGTCTTAGACATAATGGGCTCGCTTTCGTAAGGAAATGACTTAGAAATAGAGTACCCATATTTTTGCAGAGAAAGTTTCTTTTGTTTATCGCCACTTCCAAAAATTCAGTATATATTATCTTCATATACTAGATTTTAAGGATAATTTATATGATCAAGCTTGATAATAAAGATATCGCTATCCTCAACAAGTTGCAGACGAACGGTGATATCACCAACGCAGAACTGGCAAGCTTGGTCAATTTGTCGCCAACCCCTTGCTTTAACCGAGTTAAGCGATTAGAAGAAATGGGGATATTGAATGGCAAGGTATCTCTCGTATCGGCTAAAAAGCTTGGCCTACACGTGAACGTCTTTATTCACATACGCTTAAAGAAGCAAGATGAAGAAGCCCTCGAAATTTTTGAAGACGCCATTGCAGAATGCCCAGAAGTGATGGAGTGCTATCTAATGACGGGGGATGAGGATTACTTGCTGCGAGTATTAGTGACAGACATCCAAGCTTTAGAGACGCTTATTTTAACCAGACTGACTAAAATCCCCGGAGTGGAAAACATTCGCTCCAGCTTTGCCCTGAAACAAGTTCGCTATAAAACCGCTCTTCCCCTGCCAGAGAACGGCTTGATCATAAACAGCTAAGTTACTCTGCAATTAAAAAATTTTGTTTGCTTTGCTCATGCTCGATCACCCCGTCTTGGGTGCGATCTTTCAAATTCACGCCGCTGAGCTTAAGTTTTTGTGCCTCAGTGATCAGATAAAGCGCACGTTTAGCGGCTTCTTCATAAGGCAAACCCGCGGGTCGAATATTGGAAATACAGTTGCGGCTGGCATCATTAAGGCCAGATTTTGGCTGCCAAGTGAGATACAGCCCCAAGCTGTCTGGTGAACTCAAGCCCGGGCGCTCTCCCACCAGCACAATGACAATTTTTGCGTTCAACAACTCGCCAATGTCGTCTCCAATGGCAACACGGCCTTGCTCTACCAGAGTAATTGGTGCAAAGCTGTAGGCGGGATTGGCCTCTAACAGCTGACTTTTCAGCAGCTGGATAAACGGCGCGGCATTTTGGCTTACTGCCAAAGATGACAAGCCATCGACCACCGCAAAGGCAATATCGTAGTTAGGTTTAGCACTGGCTTGCTGGGTAAATTGGTACAGGGCATCGCGGCTGTTTTGGCTCAACTTTCGGCCAAAGTCTGGACGCTGCAAATAGCTCATGCGGTTCTCCGCTTGGCTATGGGCTAACAGCACCTCACCATCGCTATAAGGAGCCAATTGCGATTGCATGGCCGTCACATCTAAAGGCAAATGCACAGCATCTCGCGCTTGCGCATGGTTAAGCTGAAAAGCCAATAGTTCTTGGGTCGGTAAGCTCACCCCAGCGCGTCCCAAGCCAATGCGGGCATCGGTAAAACTGCTCAAACGACGCCATGGGTTGTCTACCACTTGGCCTTGTTCGATAACCTTATCTGATAAAGCGTCTTTCTTAGCCATTAAGAGAGCCCTCCCAAATGCTTTAAGGACTGAGCAAAACGTTCTGGCATGCCATCGGCTAACAGAGTTTGTTGGGTGTCTTTCATGATGTTCATCTTTTGTAGCCAGTGTTCAAACTCTGGGGCAGGACGAGAGCCCAACACTCTGCGAACATATAGGGCATCGTGGAAAGAGGTGGTTTGATAATTCAGCATGATGTCATCGGAACCGGGAATCCCCATAATAAATGAACAACCAGCGACCCCTAGCAGGGTTAGCAGATTATCCATATCGTTTTGATCCGCCTCGGCGTGGTTGGTGTAACAGACATCACACCCCATAGGTACGCCGAGCAATTTGCCACAGAAATGATCCTCTAAACCGGCGCGAGTGATCTCTTTGCCATCAAACAAATATTCAGGACCAATAAAGCCCACCACGGTATTGACCAGCAAGGGGTTAAATTTTCGAGCCACAGCATAAGCGCGTGCTTCACAGGTTTGTTGATCTAAACCATAGTGTGCATCCGCCGACAAGGAGCTGCCTTGTCCCGTTTCAAAATACATAACATTGTTGCCAACCGTGCCACGATTAAGACTCAAAGCCGCCTCTTGAGCTTCTGCCAATGTGCTGAGATTAAAACCAAAGCTGCTATTGGTAGCTTCTGTACCGCCAATGGATTGGAATACCAAATCCACCGGCGCGCCCACTTCAATACATTCAATGGTATTCGTCACATGAGTAAGCACACAGCTTTGGGTCGGAATCTCATACTTTTGGATAACATCATCCATCAACTGCATCAGCTTAATGGCTTGAGGAACGTTATCCGTGGCAGGGTTTATGCCGATTACCGCATCGCCATTGCCGTACAACAAACCATCTAACATACTGGCAGCGATACCGTTCACATCGTCGGTTGGGTGATTCGGCTGTAAGCGTGTGGCTAATCTTCCGGGCAAACCTATGGTGTTTCGAAACGCGCTCACCACATGGCATTTTTTAGCGACCAGAATTAAGTCCTGATTACGCATAATTTTCGATACCGCGGCGGCCATTTCGGGCGTGATGCCCGCTCTCACTGAAGCCAGCACTTCAGGCGTGGCATAATCGCTTAATAGCCAATTGCGAAAATCCCCCACCGTTAAATGAGAGATCTGCGCAAAGGCTTGGGCATCGTGATCGTCTAAAATCAGCCGTGTCACTTCATCGGCTTCGTAGGGAATTAACGCTTCATTTAAAAAAGTCTTGAGGGGTACCTCGGCCAACGTCATTTGGGCGACGGCACGTTCTTGCGCCGATTGGGCATTCACCCCAGCCAAACAATCCCCAGAACGATGAGGAGTGGCTTTGGCCATTAACTGCGCCAAGTTTTTGAATTGATAGGTTTGAGTGCCTAAGGTATAGCGATATAACTGACTCATTCATTCACCTTCAATTTGCCCTATTAATTTAAGTTCGGGATATCGATCAGGAAATCTGTAACACTAATATCTACACCATGTTGAGACAAGAGTGTACTCACCTGCCCCCTATGATGGGTTTGATGATTAAACACATGGGAAAGCAGCTCTGCAAAAGGCTTATGCCCCAGAATACCTTTTGAATTGGTGTAGTGCAGGCCTTTTTCTAAATCTTCTTCTTTTAGCTCGGTATGTAACCAGTGATGAATTAGCTCATCCACTGCTTGTCGCATTTCATATAACTCATCGAGGTTACTAGAAATAATCGTGTCTAAGGCCTTGGGTTGGACAATTTGGGCAGTTTACACAGCGACAAGTAGTTTTCGGAGTGCTTAGCAAAGCGGCTAAACCAAATAACATCTCCCACCAAAATATGATTCAGCGTGCCACTGATGGATTTGAAAAAGGCCCCCATATCTTGCTCTCGAAGGGCTTCTGGCAAGCTCAACGCGGCATTATAGACTTGCCTATTCATCCTTATGTTATAGGTAGACATGAGTTGAAAGTGGTCCATTTTCGACATTTTATTTCCCATAACCCTTAAGATGTTTGCTGGAACTTTTTACAAAGAAAAAATGTACACATTTTCAGCTCAGCCTGTCTATTAACTTGTCCAATTCCTTAAGAGAGCGCACAACATAAAGCGACTTATTTGAAGATTGCGCTTCCAGCTTTTGCAAGAATGGCTGATTCCAAAACTTGGGACATAACTTAAGTGTTTTATAACTGTCGATACTCCCCTTGATTACCGAAGCACCTTTCGGCCACCCCTCTGGGGTTTTGAACAAGCCTTTTAATAGACGCTTAGTTACCAGCGAATAGCAAAGGCTATAGGGAAGATCGATATAGATAAGAGTATCCGCCGCTTCTAGACGATGATAAAAAGACCCTAGCGCAGTAAAGGGGGCAAAACCTTCTATTAACCATGACTCACTAGACAGTATTTCATTATGAATCTGCTCATAAGTTTTGCTGTCTATCTCTTCACCATTGGCTTGATACAAAATGGAATCCATAGCATAGAGCTGAACACCACACTGCTCCGCAAGCTGTTTACTAAAGGTAGATTTGCCACTTGCAGGCTTACCAAAAACTGCGATTCTCTTCATTTTACGCCTCCTGTCATTCAAGTGCCCAAGAAGCCGATACAAAAAACCCGCCTCTAGGGCGGGTTTGATATATTACACGTATCAAAAATCCCACCACTCCTAGGGAGTGATGATAATTCGTACCAAATGACGTGTAAGCTTATTTATCTGCATAACAAACATTCTGCAAAATCCCTGCTTATGAGTCAATCCATGTTAAAACAAATCAATCCGCTTACCTTGCAGAGCAGGCGTATTTTCCACACATGTTTCAATAGATCGGATTAACTCAGCCGCTAATGGTGTTGGCTTCGACTTATTTGCCCACAAAACATAAGCAGGTCGGGTATAAACTAGGTCCGACTCATATTGAAACTGACCGGGTGAACTTTCCTGCAAAGCACTGATTTCCGTCATTGGTAGTAATCCCACACCAGCGCCAGATGCCACCAATTTACGTACCAAGGTAATATCATTCACGATACTTTTATGTGCGTAGTGCTTATCAAGTTTCTCTAATCCATTATCCTGCAACTGGGCGCCAGTATAAGGCAGAATCAATCGATCTTGATTGGTATTATCTCGTCGAGACACCAGACAAACTGCCACCTCAGCGATGCGCTTTTGGTAAAAACCTGAGTCCTTTTGCTTACCTATGCGTATCGCCAAATCAAACGGAGTTTGGCTAAGCAATACATTGGTATTGGCCGGTTCTATCACCATGTTCACTTGAGGCTTAGTAAGCACGAAAGACTCAATTGCCGAATAAAGCGGCCCGACCATGAGGTTTTGCGGACAATGCAGAACAAAAGTGTCGTTTTCTTGGGCGCGACTTTGCGATACTGCAGAATGCAAGTCCAAAGTTATCTCACCAAGCTTATCAAACAACCCCTGCCCAAAACTCGTCAGTATTACGCCTCGAGAAGAGCGAATAAAAAGAGCTTCCCCAAGCTTATCCTCTAACGCCTGAATGCGTTTAGACAAAGTCGGTGCCGTAATTTGTAGGTCATTTGCTGTCTTCGCATAACTGCCTCGCCTCGCTACCTCAACAAATAATAGAAAATCGTCCAGCATGTAAATCCTTGCAATCTTAGAGTTCTAAACCTGACATAGTCTGAGCCAATGCATCTTCATACTATATGAACAGGAGGAAAAATCATGACTAAATTTATTTTCACCCTGCTGTTCTCATGCTGCCTGTCTTTCATTATGTCAGCTTGGGTTACCTACATAAACATTGGTTTAACCAGTGACTTTATAGCCCGATGGATGCAGGCCTTTATCAATGCCTGGCCAGCCGCTTTTAGCACAGCCTATTTGCTTAGCAACTGCGTTATGAAGCTAACCCATCTTTTAATCAATCACTTCGCTAAAGGAAAACACTAAGATGCTAAATCTGATCGCGTTAATCACCCCAAAACCTGAACATTACGATACCTGTAAACAAAAAATCATTGACGTTTTAGAGCTGACCAGAGCAGAACAAGGCTGCCTCCGATTTGAATTCTATGAAGCGAAAGCTAGCCAACAGTTAGTCTTGGTTGAGATTTGGAAGAGCCAACAAGCGTTGGATGAACATTACGCCCAGGACTACATCCTACCTATCTTTGATTTTTACCAAGACGCCTTAGAAAAAGAACCTGAGATTCATAAGTTAAGTGAGCTTAGTGCCTAAAAACTCCCCCTAACACCAAAGGCACCTTGAAAAGCTTGATATCTCTAGGTTTGAAAGGTGCCTGTCTTATCTAAACTTTCTCGTCACGGCTCATTCATTTCTTGTTCAAGCAAGCTATTAGCCACTCGCTAAACACTTTAATTCGCGGGTCATAATTTGGATTATCGAGCGTCACGAGCGCGTAATGATAACCTGTGGGAACTATCCCCAACGGGGCGATTAAGCGCTGATTTATCAAATCGTCTGCGACCAAAGGCGTTGAGCCGATGGCTAGACCCAGCTTATCTTGAGCAGCTTGCAAGGCGTAAAAAAAGTGATCGAAGTGCAATTCATTTTTAGGAACGACTTTTTCGTGATCCACCCTTGAGAGCCAATCGTTCCAAGCTTCAGGTCGGGTTCGACTGTGCAACCAGCTGCCTGCACTCAGGTCTTCTTTAACATGGCTAAGCCAATACTCTTGGTTGCATACGGGCCCAGACAGCTCTTCACACAGATGGGTAATATGGTAGTCCTCACTGATGCCGTAATCCGCCCGACGAATAGCCAGATCACAATTTTCGGCCAGTAAATCAATTGGTCCTCCTGCCATTCTAAGATCTATATGAAGGTCAGGAAATTGTTCACGGAAGTCACCTAACCTCGGCATCAGCCAACGCATCGCCAGGCTCGGCTCACAGGAAACCACCAGAAACGGTGAGGCTTTATCGTGTCGATGGATTTCTTCCACCGTTTGACTTAACGCATCTAACGTTTCTGTCGCCGTTTTTAAAAGGCGCTGACCCGCAACATTAAGATAAACCCGACGATTGCGACGAATAAATAGGCTTACGCCAATACGCTCTTCTATTTGAGCAACCGCTCGACTAATTGCCCCATGAGTAATATGCAACTCTTCGGCAGCTCTTGAAAAGCTCTGGTGTCTTGCTGCAGCTTCAAAAGCAGTCAAGGCTCCCAGAGGTGGCAAGCGTCTCTTTCTGTGACTATTACTCACAATATTCACCATTAATAATCGTTTTTATTAATAAATCAAAAAATTCATACTCTTATTATTCACAAATAAGGGTCCCATACCATGCTTAACATTGATCAGTTCGAATTGTATTCCGTTGCCATCATTACCTTATTAGCTGTCATCAGCCCGGGACCAGATTTTGCGATGGTCTCAAAGGTTTCGCTGCTAAAAGGACGAAAAGAAGGTGTTTTGAGTGCCTTAGGCATTAGTGCGGCGATTAGTGTTCACCTCGCCTATACCCTGCTCGGGCTAGGCTTAGTCTTTGCAAACAATATTTGGGTATTAAACACGTTACGGTATTTAGGCGCTATGTATCTAATTTGGTTAGGTGTTTCAGCTCTATGGCCAGATATTAAAAATCTGCTCTCAAAGAGAGAGAACAAAACAAGCAACAGCACAGCAACTTCAGACAGCGATGTGCAGAGCAAAACCTCGTCCTTTTGGGCTGGCTTTTCTTGCAACGCCCTTAACCCGAAAACCATGCTATTTATCGTCTCACTGTTCAGCCAAGTGATCTCAGATACAACACCCATTATCTTAGAACTAGGCTATGGGATTTATATCGCCTGCGCACATTTCGTTTGGTTTTCTCTGGTGGCTTGCTTACTCACCTCGAAAGCCGTTCAGGGGAAAGTGATGATGTTTAAGGTTTGGATAGAACGAATCACAGGAACATTACTCGCCGCATTTGGTATTCGTTTGCTTTGTGAATAACATATTACGCTAAGGCCAAGATAACTCTTGGCCTTAGCGAATATTCAAGCGATGGTTTCAAGCCCTTTTTTTTCGGCAATAGCCAACATTTTCAAGGCCGCTCCTCTAGGGGAGCTATCACCTTGCTCCCATTTTTTTACCAGCTTATCGCTAACATTAAAATATTGGGCAAACACAGGCTGGGATAAATTGTACTTGAGCCTTAAACGTCGAATCTGTTCAGGAGTAAATTCATGAACGGTCGTTAAGCACAAAGCATCAAATTTTCGCATCGTCATTTTGTCTATTGCCCCAGACTTTTTTAAGCCCTTGGCGGTACGATGAACAGATTTTAAAATATCACTCATTGTTTTCACCTACGACTAGCAGCTCACCCTCTAAAACAAGCTGTTTTAAATCAGCTTCGGTGAAATTAAGAAACTCTTTTGCAAGCTCTCCAAGTGCTAATCTCTCTTTTGCATTTATGTTGGCTTTGTCTTTTTTTGCGAATACATATAAGAAGAAATACTTGCTCCCAATAGCAGCCCCTACAATTGTTCTATAGCCACCACTCTTGCCTTTATTTCCTGCTGCAATTCTTTTTTTATAGACATTGCCACCTAAGTCCGCTTCAAAAAGCCCATTAGACATTTCCTCACAGGCGTTCTTAAGATCGACATCCGAAAGACTCTCCTTCTTGGTTAGTGAAGCAAAGTCTTTCGTCTTATAAATCAAAGTATACCCCGACAGGGTAGTATTAGAAACAATCTATTCTCGAAGAACATCCACCCTAATAGTTTCGCCAGCCACATAACTCGTCCCTCACCCTTAAGAAAACCAAAATAAGTATAGGAAAAATTCATCAGAGTGTATGAACACAAATCTGTACAGAAATGGGCTCCTAAACAAGACAGGCACTCTTTGAAGCCAGTTATAATGGGGCTTTCAGTTTTTTAAGACTTCTACTTAGGGAATAAATAAAAAAGGTGATCACCCAAAATATTTACTTTTAGGTGATCGCCTTGTGATCAGGTTATTTCAATAGAGCGAGCCAAGGTATCTGACACATCCAGTTTTTGCTGGCTTAGTTAGTCCTTTTTATACCAAAGCATTGCAGTGGCTAAATCTTCGATTGAAGAACCAACGGCTTTAAACACTGATATGTCATTTTCAGGATCTTTAAAGGCTTTTCGGCCTGCATGTTGGCCACGGCTCAAACTGAAGAAGTCACCAATAATATGGTCTTCTGTCATAGCGCCACTTTTAATTGGGCTGATAAAGTCCCCTGTTTCCGTCAAGGCTGCGGCTTTAAAATCAGCAAAGACTTGTGCTTTTTGCATCAACTCATCATCGACTTCACGCATATAAGGGGTAAAGCTACCGATTAAATCAATGTGTGTTCCCGGAGTAACCCACTCCCCCAGTACCATAGGCTCTTCACTCAATGTCGCACAGCTGACAATATCAGCCCAAGCCACAGCACTTGGTAAATCCTCTTTACTGACCACACTGACTTTAATATTGAGCTCTTTTTGAACCTGCTCCGCTAGGCTTGCTGCGGATTCTTCGTGAATGTTGTAGATTTTGATTTCTTCTAAATCTCTCACGGTTGCCATGGCGGGAATCACTTGGCTAGCCACTTTACCTGCGCCAACCATCAATAGATTTTTTGACTCTGGGCGAGACAAGTATTTAGCCCCCAATGCCGCCGCCGCAGCGGTACGTCTGGCCGTAATCACATTGCCATCAAACTGAGCCAAAGGCAGACCCGTTTTTGCACAGCTAAGAATATAAATGCTATTTAGGCCGGGCAGTCCTTCCTCACCATTGCTCGGGAAAACACTTACTTGCTTCACGCCAAAGTACAGCCCTTCTAACCAAGCTGGCATGAGCAACAAGGTGGCGTCTTTTTTATTAGGCACATTCATATAATGATGATGTCGTATTGGACAATTTATATCTAACTTAAAAGCATCATCCAATGCTGAGATTACCTTTTCATAAGGTAAGCAACCGTCTTCATACTGCACAAAAATATTTTTCACTTGAGGTCCCTTAATGCTATTACAAGCCAATTTTTCCAAGAATATCTTGAAGTAGATAACAACAACTAGTCTAACCAGTAGCATCAAACAGTCTATTGATACCGATAAGTTTCATACCGAAAGGCGACTGTTTGCATTTTCTCTACCAACAAAAGTAAACAAAAACAGAGAAAAATCTTACCTATTTTGTAAAAAAACCATGTTTTCAACAAAAATATCAGGTTTTTTGACAAATTGTGCTCTGCGAAACCCCATACAATCGATACACACCTTATGAAAAACGGTTGGTTAATAAGAATTACTCTCAACCAAAATTCACCAATAGCATTCAACGTTATGGATGAAAGAACCTAAAAAAGTTCGAAGTCCTCAAGCTTCTTTAAAGAAGAAAACAGATAAACCGCCAAACAGCGCTGTGCTGCTCGGCTCATAAATTAAAACAACAAGCTATTCATGGAAGGTCGCATTTTTTCGTAAGGATTCCGATCTGATTTTGGCAAATTATTTAAACGACAAAGCATATAAGGAACGAATATGAAATCCATTAAACGAATTTTATCAACGACTCTCATTGCCTCAGCTGTCATGGCTGCCAGTGCAAACATCAGTGCTGCCGATAAAGAGTGGCGCATGGCAACCCCATGGTCTGGTGGTCCTTGGTTAGAGCGTGATGCACAAGGCTTTGCAGATCATGTAAATTCAATGAGCGACGGTGACTTTGAAATCAAAGTCTTCCCTGGTGGTACATTGGGTAGTGCACTGAAAGTAACGGAAACCGTAAAATCAGGTGTCGCACAAATTAGCCAAAACTACATCAACTATGATTACGGCGTTGACCCAACTGCGGCTTTGCTTGCTGGTCACTCAAGCGGCTTAACTCCCGAAGAGTTCATGTTGTGGATTTATCAAGGTGGTGGCCTTGAATTGTACGAGCAGTTCCGCTTAGAAAAATCCAAAGTGGTTGCCCTACCTTGTTCCGTTTTAGGCACGGAAATTTTCCTTCACTCCAATAAAAAGGTGCAAACCTTCGAGGACTTCCAAGGCCTACGTCTAAGAACCTCTGGAGCTTGGGCGGAAATCGCATCGCGTTTGGGTGCTTCAACAGTCGTAATGGCAGGCAGCGAAATTTACAGTGCTCTTGAGCGTGGCGTAATTGATGCGGCGGAATGGGGAAGCCCTGAGTTGAATAAACCAACAGGCTTCCAAGAAGTGGCTAAATACGTAATGGTGCCAGGCATCCATCAGTCCGGTGGTGTACTAGAGTGCCAGGTAAACAAACGCGAATGGGATAAACTCACTGAGAAACAGCAAAACGTATTACGTAACGCCGCTAAACTGTCTGTATTTGACTCTTGGTTAGCTTCTTCTTATGCCGATCTGGCAGCGTATGAAGAGCTAAAAAGTGGTAAGAATGAAATCGTTAAGCTAGATCCTAGTTTTATTACTAAAGTGCTTGAAGAAACAACCGCGTGGGAAGATGAAAACGCTGCGAAAAACCCTTGGTTTTCCAAAGTGCTTAATTCGCAACGTGCATTCAAAGCCGAAATGACAAATTGGTCAGAATATCGCCTAACAATTGGTGAAGCTGAACTTTAATAAACGATAGAAGAGACGCTTAAGGCGTCTCTTCTGTTTTATTTGACCACTATTTAGAACCGTACTTTCAGGAAAACAATGATTCTTATAAAACTGTTAGAGATGACGACGCGTTTCTTTGGAGCCATTGCCGCCCTATTGATCATTCCGCTTGTCGGCGCATTAATCATAGAAGTCTTCAGCCGCCATGTTTTAGGGTCGCCAACCGCTTGGGCCTTTGAAATTAGCTACATGGTTATGGGAACACTTTTTGTGCTTGGCATGGCGAATGCCCTACGCCTAAAACAACACGTCAGTGTTGATCTCCTTACCATGAAAATGCCAGTTAAGCTCGCCGCAGGTATTCGAGCCATTTTCTACATCATGTTATTGCCCATTCTCATTTGGCTAACATGGGAACTTGCCCATTATTTTTACGAAGCCTACGAAAGCGGCGAAAGGTCTGGAAGATCTGCGTGGAACCCGATTATTTGGCCCATTTATTTCACTTGGTTCTTAGGTTTCTTATTACTTGTTTTGCAACTTATCGCTGAACTCCTTAAAGCCATCATGACCATTTTTAGTAACAAAGAGGATGACTTTGCATGAGTGATTTCCTACCCATTTTAATGTTCCCCGTGCTCATCCTATTTATCTTTCTAGGAGTGCAAATTGCCTTTGCCATGATACTCACCGCCACTATTTTTGGCCTAATGATGTTCGGTGATGTCACAGCTTATCAGCTATTAACCAAAATTGAAGAAACGGCTTCGAATTCTATACTCGCCGCTGTACCGCTATTCATCTTTATGGGTGCCATGCTAGAAAAATCCGGCATAGCAGAGCGACTGTTTCATGCGATCCACTTATGGACCAAACGCTTGCCTGGTGGCATAGGTGTGGGAACCATTCTATTAGGGGCGATTTTCGCAGCATCCAGTGGTGTGGTGGGGGCTACCGAAGCCGTAATAGGTTTGCTGACCATACCTATTATGCTTAAGCACCAATACGACAAACGCCTATTGTCTGGACTCATTTGTGCCAGCGGCTCTTTGGGAACAGCGATTCCGCCATCTATAACCGTGATTGTGCTAGGCCCTGTTGCCGGTATTTCAGTTGGCCAATTATTCAACGGTCTATTACTTCCAGGCCTGTTAATGGCAGCCCTATTTGTCATCTATGTGATCGCCTTGGCTTATTTCAAACCTGAGCTTGCACCCAGAGAACAAGATGAAGTGGGTGTTCCATTAGCGGAAAGATTGAAAGTTACCGCAACGGCTATCTTACCCGCCGCCGCATTGATCTTTACCGTACTGGGCACAATATTACTGGGTATTGCAACACCAACAGAAGCCTCTGCTTGCGGTGCGCTTGGTGCCGTACTGTTATCGCTTTGTTATAAAAGCTGTAGCGTTAAAGTTCTTTGGGACTCGATGTTGCGTACCGTTAATATCACCGCGATGATCTTATTGATCGTCATGGCTGGTGGCATGTTTGCAGGTATTTTCTTTGCAACAGGCGGTATGCAAACCGTTCAGTCCTTGCTAACTGGATCGGGTTTTAGTCCCTACACAGTACTGGCGTTGATCTTGTTTATTGCCTTTATTGCAGGCTTCTTATTAGACATGATGTCGGTTGTGCTTATTGTCATTCCTGTGGCTATACCAATTGTGCGTTTGCTAGGGTTTGATGACATCTGGTTCTGTGTTGCCTTCTTAGTGGTACTGCAAACTAGCTACTTAACACCACCTTTAGCACCATCGATTTTCTACCTAAGAGCAATTTCGCCCGCCAGTATTACGTTAAAACACATGTACGCTGGGGTGATCCCCTTCATCATCATTCAATTGATTGTTTTGTTCGTCATTTTGATCTTTCCAGAAACGGCTCTATGGTTACCAAGAGTCCTTGGTGGACCAAGCTGGTAGACCCTAAACACAACTCAGCAGAAGCCATTCTGTTGAGTTGTGTAATCGATAACAATTCCTATTGACTTAACCTAAAAAATATAAGAATGTGTAAAGATTGACAAAATTTTTAGGTTCGAAATGCATGTAAAAAGTGTTGTATTAGCTAATGAAAGTGATCAACATAATCACAACCACCACCAATTAATTATCGCCGAAAGAGGACATGCCTTATTCGAAATTGATGGTAAAGGGGGTGTGGTTGACAATCTTCATGGCTGTATTGCCCCTGCCAGTGAAACACACTATTTCGAAGGAATTGGTGAAAATAGTCACATAGTAATTGATATACCGAGCCTACCGATTCACAGCCGACTAGAAACACTTTTTGAACGCCCCCATTATTTCTCTGCTGACGATAGTTTGAAGATGTTGATCTCCTATCTATCAAGGGAGTCCAATACTTTTGAGTTATTTCCAGAAGCCGGTCAAGGCTGCACGCTCAGCTTAGTAGCGTCTCTGCATTCACGAATTTTAGGGGATACTCGCCAATATAAGGATCGTAAAAAGCTCGATGTGGACTCTATTTCACGCTTTATCGACGAGCATATTGATCAGAAACTTTCCATTGCCCAGCTTGCTGAAATGTACCATGTCAGCCCAGGGCATTTTAGTGAACTGTTCACTAAAGCAGCATCTGTTACACCCTACCAGTTCATTTTAAGAAAACGCCTAGAAAAAGCTTACGACTTGATTCTCACCACAAACAAGCCTTTATCCATTGTGGCGGAAGAAGCAGGATTCAGTAACCAAAGCGCCATGACCAACCTATTCCAGCGCCATTATGGGCACACTCCGAGACACCTTCGTAGTTACTAGGCCTCTACACAACGCTGATGAATGCCGTTGTCACCAAACAGTCTCCCTCCCCTCCAACTTATCTATTTTAAAATATATATATTAATTCGCATGTTTTAACATGAATGTCACAAAGCCCCAGTAGTGTTTGATTATCATTAACTCTGGAGCAACACCATGAAAGCGATATACCCAGCACTACTTGTCTCGTTATGTTCTGTGAGCGCTGCTCATGCTGCATTCACACTAGATAGCCGCTACGTTGATCAAGATAAAGATTTGATTGCCGACATCCCAACAGACAAGTCTAAATTAATCGACCCAAGCACGCTTATCTTTGCTTACACACCTGTTGAAGATCCTGCTGTGTATGCAGATGTTTGGTCCGAGTTCCTTGAACACATGGAAGGCGTTACTGGTAAAAAAGTACGTTTCTTCCCTGTTCAATCTAACGCTGCGCAAATTGAAGCTATGCGTGCAGGCCGTCTTCACATTGCTGGCTTTAACACAGGCTCTAACCCATTAGCAGTTGCTTGTGCAGGTTATCGTCCATTTACTATGATGGCAGCAGCAGACGGATCATTCGGTTACGAGATGGAAATCATCACTTACCCGAACTCTGGCATCAACTCTCCACAAGACATTAAAGGCAGCAAAATGGCCTTTACGTCACAAACGTCTAACTCTGGTTTCAAAGCCCCTTCTGCGATTTTGAAAGCTGATTTTGATTTGATCCCTGAGCGTGACTTCGAGCCATTGTTCTCTGGTAAGCATGACAACTCTATTCTAGGTGTCGCCAATAAAGACTACCCAGCAGCGGCCGTTGCCAACTCTGTTTTGAACCGTATGATCGACCGTGACGTTGTGAAAGCTTCACAAATTCACTCCATCTATAAATCTCAAACCTTCCCAACTACCAGCTATGGTGTGGCACATAACCTAACACCTGAGCTACAAGCGAAAATTAAAGAAGCCTTTTTCTCTTACCAATGGGCGGGCACTAAGCTTCAGGAAGAATTCGCTAAAGAAGGCCAATTCTTGCCAATTACCTTTAAAGAACATTGGAGTGTGATTCGTAAGATTGATGAAGCCAATGGCGTATCATACAACTGCCGATAGGATCATCTTGTGCTTACTATTCAACATCTAAAGAAGCGATATAAAACAGGTCCTTGGGTTTTAAAGGATATTAGCTTCGAGGTTCCAGATGGTGAAATTGTTGGACTTATCGGCCCCAGTGGGGCCGGTAAATCCACATTAATCCGTTGTGTAAACCGCCTTATTGATCCGAGCGAAGGCCAAATCACCTTGGACGACGTCCAATTGAGCCATCTATCGGCCAGCAAAATCCGCGAACAGCGTCGTCATATCGGTATGATCTTCCAAGAATATGCCTTAGTAGAACGCCTTAGTGTGATGGAAAATGTCCTGTCTGGACGACTAGGTTACTTGCCTTTCTGGCGCACGTTTTTGCGTAAATACCCAGAGCAAGACATCAACAATGCCTTTGAATATCTAGACCGTGTGGGCTTAATTGACCATGCAAATAAACGTGCTGATGAATTATCAGGCGGACAACGCCAGCGTGTTGGTATTGCCAGAGCCCTAGCGCAAGATCCACATTTACTCTTGGTAGATGAACCGACGGCCAGTTTGGACCCGAAGAACTCTCGACAAATCATGCGCCTTATTCGGTCTATTTGTCGCGAAAAGTCCCTATCTGCCATTATCAACATACATGATGTTCCTCTAGCAATGCAGTTTGTCGACCGTATTATTGGTTTGCAAGGTGGCGCTATCGTCTTTGATGATAAGCCAGAAAATCTCACCGAAGACGTACTTACACGTATTTACGGTGATGAAGACTGGACGACAGTAAAACAGGACGAAGAAGAACTGGAAGACAGTGAGGAGATTACCTAATGCGCACTTGGCAAAAGCCTCATTACCTTGTGCCGAATAAGCGTGTTCGCATCGCGCTTTGGGTATTTTTTGCCCTCTACTTAATCGTTGGCATCGGCAGCATAGAAGTAAATTGGCTGCGAGTTTATGAAGGTTTAGAACGTGGCGGACGCTTCATTGAAGGCTTTTTAAACCCTGATTTCACCCGACGAGCTACGGATATTTATGCGGGCATTCTTGAAAGTTTAACCATGACAGTCACCTCCACCGTAGTTGGTATTTTGCTGTCGATTCCGTTTGGCATGGGCGCTGCTCGTAATATCTCCCCAAGACCGATTTACCTATTTTGTCGCTCATTCATTGCCGTCTCTCGGTCGATGCAAGAAGTCATTGTAGCGATCTTCCTTGTGGCACTGTTTGGCTTTGGAGCCTTTGCAGGCTTCCTAACCCTAACCTACGCGACCATTGGTTTCCTAGGCAAATTACTCGCCGAAGAAATCGAAGAGATCGACCGTAAACAGCTGGAAGCCGTAACATCAACAGGCGCTACTTGGCTGCAACGTATGCATGTTGCCATCTGGCCACAAGTCATGCCGCGTATGATTGGTCTGTCCTTCTATCGCTTTGATATCAACTTCCGCGAGTCGGCTGTGATCGGCATTGTCGGCGCCGGTGGCATTGGCGCCACACTGAACACCTCAATAGATAGATATGAATATGATTCCGCAGGGGCCATTCTTATATTAATTATTCTTATTGTATTGGCCTGTGAATACCTTTCTGGATGGATAAGAAAATGGGTGAGTTAGAACAAAAATTGGTATGGAATAGCCATACCAAACGCAAAGCTTGGATAGTTTGGAGCGGCTGGTTTTTTACCATATTGCTCACTCTATACTGCTGGGTCGTGATGACAGAGGACACCATTTGGTTTTTTGTTTCCGATGCCCCAACCCAAGCGGCGGACTTGATTAACCGCATGTTCCCACCCAACTGGCTGTACATCAATAAATTGTACCAAGCCCTTTGGGACACACTGAACATAGCAACCTTAGGCACGCTACTAGGCGTTATTATGGCGTTTCCGATTGCCTTTTTGGCCGCACGAAACACCACACCCTCGACGACCTTTGTGCGTCCTATCGCCTTGCTAATTATCGCCTCTTCTCGCTCCATCAACTCCCTGATTTGGGCGTTGCTCTTGGTGACCATATTAGGGCCGGGGATTTTAGCGGGCATTATCGCCATTGCCTTACGCTCTATCGGTTTTGTCGCCAAGCTCTTGTATGAAAGCATTGAGGAGATCAACAGCACCAGCGTGGAAGCTATTGAATCCACCGGCGCTTCACGTTTCCAAACCATTAACTATGCCATTATCCCGCAGATTCTTCCGGCGTTTTTAGGCATCACAATTTTTCGCTGGGACATCAACATTCGTGAATCCACTATACTTGGATTGGTCGGTGCAGGCGGAATTGGCTTGTTCCTATCTTCATCACTGAATGTACTGGCATGGCCTCAGGTAACACTCATCATCCTTGTTATCCTGCTGACCGTGGTGGTTTCTGAGTTCATCTCAGCAAAAGTGAGAAGCTTGTTAATCTAGCCTCCCATAGGAAAGCAAAAGCCAGCCTGCCCGATGAAAGGCAGACTGGCGAATTGCATACATTACACCGTAACGAACAATTGCAAAATTGGAATCCCCCCCATTAACCCTTCTTGATAGCCTTTAAGTTCACCCCGCGCCAAAAGTCTGTGAGTAGTTGTTCCTTTTCATCTGCACTGTAAGCATTCTTAACTTTGAGTAGGCTTTTCAATAGTAACGGCTCAGCTCCCTCAATCTCTCGTAGTTGATTTAACGTTTTCAAATGAGTGTTTGGATGTTGTAGCAGCATATTAAGATCATAACCTAATAAAAAAGCACCAAGTCGGTCTGGATTATAGCCAAGGCTTTCTACAGGTATAAACTCTTCATACAAACGATCAAGTTCAACAGATGAATACTCAAACACTATTTTTATAAAATCAGCGGCATCCTTGTTGGTTTCGTTCATACGCTCTTGCCAAGCGAGTAATTTCAGCAAGACTAAACCCGCCAATGAAGAAACGTTAAGATGGCTAGATTTTCCTATATCAATTAACACTGCATGATCAAAAGCTTCTTGAAATCCAGACACCGACATTGTGATGGCATGTTCTGGTGGCCATTGGATGTCGCCAGCTTGGTTCGCTATTAAACCAAACGGAATTATATCTATCGGTAGCCCGCTTGCTTCATGCATGAGTCGATGAGATATTGTGGTTTCCTTTAAGCCCGCTGCTAACAAGGCATTTCTTACAGCATCAAAGCTTTCCCAATCCTCTACCCAAATGGCCGTATCTATATCATAAGTTTTCCGTCCTGGCTCTCTGCCAAAAACATGAAACAGCAGCAAGTCACGAGCTGTGGCTCCAGTAATAAAGTAGGAAATACCAAGCCTTGCAGTCTCGTTCATTATAATGTCTATGATAGGATCGAAGGCTGGGTTAAGGGGGTGTACCAGTGAATAAATATTTTTCATAAATCATCCTTGCGACTTCCATATTGCGGCTATCCTTGCTCGCTTCTAATTCTGCTACCGCTAATAAAGCTTGGCTTTTACTTGACCACTTAAGCTTAGCCCCCCAAAAGGCAGACACCAACCATAAATTACCATCATAGTTGGGAAGACACTTCAACTGAGCTAGCTTTTTCTGCAGTGGCAAGCGGGTATAAAGCTGTAGCTCCTGTGGATGAAGATACTGCGTTAGCTGCTCCGCGGCCGCTTCACCACTCCAAAAATCTTGCCCTTCCTTCACCTCTATACCTTGCCAGTTAACACCACACTCTAGCCTTACCCCTTCTAATTTCGGACGAATAGATATGTAATAGACATCAATCCAAAGGTTCAGCATACGCTTCTCATCAAGAATTCTTCGGGTTTTACCAAGACTGATTAAAAACTCAGATTCCAACAAACTTAAGGCTTTACTCACCATTCCAAGAGAGACATTCGCATGTTCCGATATTTCTCTATAAGAGCAATTTAAAAGACTAGGCTGAGACAGTAAGGCAAATAAAACTTTTGCCGCACCTTCACCAATCCTTACAGGTTTGGTTTCTTTAGCATAGGCTTCTTTTGTGCTCGCTATACTAGGTTCAACCCAGAGATGTAAACCTTGCTGGGTAATTTTGATGTTACCCGCCGTATCGATAAAATTAAGCTTATTTGAAACACACAATTCGGCCAAAAAAGGTGTGAGCCGATTACAGATCAACAAGGTGTTTGAAGCAGTATGCGCCAGTAAAGGCTCTAAGCTTTCCTTACGGTGGATGTTTTTAATTGCTAGATAAAAATAATAGGTTTCAGAGCCAACTTTCAAGCACAGCTCTCCATCTGCAAAGCTCTGCCGCCCTTCATTAGCCACCTCTACAAACTCAGCTTTAATGTGAGAAGGGAGTAACGCCAATGCATTAGTTGCCAAACTTAGTTGCTTATTCATGGGAAACACCTCCCTATAAATTATATCGTTCACACTACCATATTGTTCATGATTCATGAACATATAATAACTATGAACAACCTACTTTTGAGCAAGCATCGTAAACTTATTTATTTAAGCACATTAAAAAAGCCAGCCTGCCCGATAAATGGCAGACTGGCTAAAGAGTAAAAAGTGGTTATATGCGACTGACTAGGCGTCGCTTTCGCCGGAGAAATGCGCAAATACTTCCTCTCCCGTCATGTTATGAGTCTCGTTCTTGAACTCATAATAGTCGGGTTTTTCATCAATAAAGATCTGGTGACTGAACTTAAACTCTAGGCTCTCGTCCAGTAACCCTACTGGGAAATGATATTGCTCTGCGGGCGCTAGATAATAAAACAGACTAGTACCGCATTTATTACAAAAGCCGCGCTCCGCCCATTCCGAAGACGCATAGCGTGAGACAAACGACTCGCCGGTGAGGTTTGTCAGCTTACCACTGTCTATTGCCATCATGGGGCTACCGAGCCATTTTCGACACATACTACAATGGCAAACAGCCATTTCAGGCTTAGGGCTAGACAGTTCAATATCGAATGTTACAGAGCCACACAGGCAGCTTGCTTTGGTTTGCATAGTTTATCTCTCCTACACTTTTCGGTACGAATTAACCTCATAAAACACGTAAGGCTAAATATAGTGGAGAGAATAGAACTGAGCGACCCCTTAATAATATTCTAGTTAAGGCTTACTGGCTTTCTTTGGCTTAATCGCTTTATTTGATGCAGTGGCTTTTACAGCACCTGAGGCAGCAAGACTCATTAAGCGCCGAAACCTTGGGCACTCTAAATGACTTGGGGCAGTACAAGCCGCCGCATGCTTAAGCCCATCGCGCATGGCAGTTAACTGCTTAATAGTAGTGTCCAGTTCATCGGCTTTGTTTAGTAACAAGTCACGATCAATACTTGGCTTACCATGTGACCCTAGTATTCCGGCAATTTCTTCCAGCGAGAATCCTGCCGCGCGCCCTAGTGCAATCAGCTCAAGGCGCTCAAAAACATTCGCACCAAAAACTCGGCGTATGCCACGTCGGCCGATTGAATGAATTAAGCCCTTTTCTTCATAAAAACGCAGCGTTGAAGCGGGAACGCCAGATTGTTTGGCCACCTGAGATATTTCCATAACCACTCTTGACTTGAAGTTAACTTGAGGTTGTAACCTAGCACCATATTGAAATTAACACCAGTTATGGAGCAGTCATGAGTAGCATAATTTTTACAATCTTAATCGGCGTTGGCGCCACCCTAGTAATGGACTTATGGTCTTTACTGAGAAAATTTTTCTTCGGCCTTCCTCCAACCAATTGGGGTTTAGTCGGGCGTTGGATCGCCTATATGAAAGCAGGGAAATTTCGTCATAAAACGATAACAGACGCTAAGCCTATTTACGGTGAGCTACTCATTGGATGGTTGGCCCATTATGTCATCGGCATTGGCTATGCCGTGTTACTCATTGCTGTTTGCGGGCAACCTTGGATCAACAAGCCAACACTGGTACCAGCGCTTATACTGGGCATAGTCACGGTTGTCGCGCCCTTCTTTATTTTGCAGCCGAGTATGGGCGCTGGCATTGCTGCTTCACGAACACCCAACCCCAACTCAGCAAGGCTACACAGCCTTATCAATCATGCGGTATTTGGCTTAGGATTATTTCTTTCGGCACTGGCGGTGAAGTTTTTTGGATATTTCTGAGAAGAAAAGCACAGGCTAAGATCGCCAACGCACGGATAACCACCTAAAGGCTTTAGCGAGAACACTTGCTAAAGCCTAGTTACCCATGCTGTTTTGCATCATGGTTGAATAATAAGAATTTAGAGCAATTACCCTGCTCAATCAGCTACTCGCTTACGAGTTAACGCTATGCCTAGAATGATTAACAGCATGGCCCCTAGGCTACGCCATTCAATCACCTCGCCCAACAGAAGCGCGCCAGTAAAATACGCCACCACCGGAATCACATAATTAATGTAGGAGAGAAACGTTGGGCCTGCCGTACCTATCACGGCAAAAAGCAGGATGGTAGCAAGCGCTGTCGGGCCAACCCCTAACCACAACATGGATAAACTGGCTTTTAAAAAATAGCTCTGTTGCCAAGGTAACTCTTGCCACAGCCACAATGGCACAATCACCATGCTGGAAATGATCATCACACCTGCCGCTGTCACCACAGGGTTAAAGGAAGGTAAGCGTCTCGCCAAAATGGCATTTACCGCATAGCTTAACGTGGCAAGTAGAATCAACAAACCGCCCAATAAGTTACTGTGAGCGCCAGCTAGGGACGGCCAAAGCACAATCACCACGCCAGAAATACCGAGCACAAAACCCAAGACTTTAAAGCGATTAAGGCTTTCTCCTAACACAAAGTAATGCGCCAAAATCATGGTCGCTAGTGGCATAAACGCCATTAACAAGCCCGTAATACCTGAGCTAACATCCTTCTGGCCGGTGGAGATTAGAAAAAATGGCAACAAGTTACCCATAATTCCCAGCAGTAAAAATACCCCCCAAGCCAAGGGCTCCTTAGGCAAGCGCCAACCCTTGGCATACATGAAAAGCGTGAGAATAATCGCAGCGATCAAGACTCTAAGTGAAACAATCGCCAAAGGGCTAAAGCTTTGCAGTGAAACCGCGGTGAACATAAAGGATGTTCCCCACAGCAGAATCAATAACAACAAAGAAAACCAGTCCTTTAAAGTGGGCGTGTACTTGTGAGCCATGTTAATAATCCATTAATTTTGAAGGGGCAGGTCCCTTTAACTCAGATAGAGGTTTATAGTTAGCATCGATATTCCCTTTAAGAGATCGTAGCCTTTTAACCGTAACCCATACTAATGCTTTTAACGATGTAAGGCTTTCAAAACATATTCTGGATCTGTATCGACAATTTTCAATAACACCTTAGCGGGTCCAGTCGGTTGGCGTCGACCTTGTTCCCAATTTTCTAAAGTGCGTTTACTGACACCCAATACACTGGCAAAATGATTTTGGCTTAAGCCTGTCTTAGCTCGAATGGCTTTCACTTCAAGATCTGCAAACTCGGTTACTCGTGCAGCTTTATTTTGTATATTAGTATTTCCGCTTTGAATCATCTGGTCTGCTTGTTGAACACTTTCCAATAATTCATTAAAAATCTCGTCATTCATTTAAACCACCTTTCTACTGTTTGTCGTAATGCTTTCTTTTGTTCATCGGTTAAATTTTCTTGAGCATTTTTAGGAAAGATGTACAGCATGTAGACTTGATCTTTCTCTGAGAGCCAATAATAAATTATACGTGCTCCTGCACTTTTGCCTCGCCCTTCTAGATACCAACGAACCTTCCTTAATCCACCACTATTTTTTATGATAACGCCCATATCGGGTCGGTAAACGAGCGCTTCTTGTAACTCTCGATACTCATTGTCACTCATAATATTGGTCATCAGCTTCGTGAAAATTGGCGTCTCTATAATGACCATAAGCCACCCCAATAATACGCCAATGGCGTATAAAGTCGACTAATAATTGTACAAACAAGAGAAGATTTAAATAAAAAGAGGGGCGATAGCGGTAAGCATAGTATCAACATAGGAAATCCTTTTCCTAGAAGTGAGTGGCTTAATAACCATAGTGTCTGCAAATGAAAATGGTCAAGAGCAAGAGTTAAAAGCTACCTTGATTTTTGTTGGAGAAAAGGGGTCAGTAAAATTAAGCATGCACTTCTGTTGTTTTTAGCTGTCTTTCACTAGCTTCTGCCTGCAGGGTTTCTCTTTGAATTATTTAGTTCTACACCGAGCCTTTTGAGTTCATCGTAGACTAATCGCCCAGCTGGGTAATGTGTAATAACTCACCTGCAGGTCCCCACAAGTAAAAAACCTTACCCCAAGGCTCATCTTGAACTGGGGTAATTTTAGTTTTGTGTTCAGAATTAGAGCATAATTCGAATGCCGCGTGGATGTCTGAAACACAGATCTGCAACATGAAATTATTTGCCAGTTCTTCGTTATAGAAGCGCTGAAGAAAGAAACAAGCATTGCCATTTTCAAAGAGTGTCAGGTCGTCTGTTACGAATTGTGGCTTAAAGCCAAGCTCGCTGTAAAATGACTTAGATAGCTCATAATCTTTGCTTGGTACAAATGTTTTTATATTCACTACATCCATGATGCTTTCCCAAACTCACGCCACACTCATTGGTTTTTTATGATGTATGACTTTTTGTTGATAGAGGATGAGAGCTTAACAAAGAACAGCATGCCACGTCCCTATAGCTTTCATCTCCGCATAGCTTTTGCCTACAATCTTTGCCACAGAGGCTATTCCGCAGCCTGTCATTTCTTCCTGAACAACGGGTTTCATTTCTTCCTCTCTTATAGGCTTAAACGTTTAACTTAAGGGGATCTAACCCCTTTCTATCCTTCGAGTCCAGCTCATTTCGAACTGTGCTTTCCCAGTATGCTCGCAGGTGCACTTGCCAATATCGATAAAGCCATGATGATGATAAAACTTATGTGTTTTTTCATTTTCAGCATAAACCGTCAAGGTTAATTCCCTGTACTGATCTTTTACATGATTTAATAACTGAGTGCCGATACCAACAGATTGCGACGCCGGGTCTACGAAAATAGCGGGGATGCTTCCTTCATAATAAGACACAAAACCCAGTACATTTCCTGCGTCTTCATAAACCCAGGATTCACAATTCGGTAAATACATATCACGCATGTTCTTCTTCTGAGAACGCCAGTAGTCTTCAGAAATGAAGTTGTGAGCTTTAATTGATGCCGAACACCAGATAGATACCGCACTATCTAGATCTTCTGGGCGTAATCGTCGAATCATATTTTCTCCAATAATTAATAGAATCGAATAATGGCTAATAGCCTTTTTTGAATCTTCGGGAAATGTTCTGGGTGCTGTTTATTAACTTCCCAAACGCTTTATCTTTAGATCTTTTTTCTGCCAACGAAGCCCCATTGAAAGCCTGCTCTCGCATCAGTTTTTGATAATTGATCAGGCGTCGTTCCGACAGGAGCCCAGATGCAATGGCTTGTTGAATGGCACAGTCAGGTTCAGAATGATGTGTACAACCAGAGAAACGGCATGTATCTGCAAGCTCTTCTATCTCTCGGAAAGTTTCCTTAACCCCTTGCTCACAACTACTGAGCTGGAGTTCTCGCATACCTGGCGTGTCCATAAGAATCCCACCCTGAGGAAGGAGTTTTAGCGCCCTGTGAGTCGTGGTATGCCTTCCTTTACTGTCCTCTTCCCTAATGTCTCCCGTCTGCTGAGACTCATAACCGATTAAGGCGTTTACTAACGTAGACTTTCCTACTCCAGACGATCCTAAAAAGGCCAGTGTACAGCCTTCATAGCAGTAGCCTTCAAGCGGCTTGATATCGTATTGATCCAAGGCATTTATCGTGTAAACGACCAACATTGGATCGAGTTCTTGAACTTGCAAACGCTTGGAATCGAAGTCTTCACATAAATCAGCTTTAGTCAGGATGACCACAGGCTCAACCATCGCCTCTCGTGCAATGGCTAAATACCGCTCTATTCTGTTAAGGCTAAAATCGTGATTTAACGAGCAAACAATCATGACAGTATCAACATTGGCTGCGATCAGTTGTAGTGAGACTTTTGAACCGGACGCCTTACGTTTAAATATCGATTGTCTCTCTAAACTACGGCACAGTCTCAATGCTTCATCGAATAAGACCCAATCACCTACACAGACTTGTGTGTCAACAGTTGGAAGCCTTAAGTTTGATTGACCTTGCGGCGACATGACGACAATACGGTCTCTGTGCTGCGCCACAACTCGGCCAATTGTTAGGCTGTTTAACTCTTCTAGTGTGACTTGTTGCTGAAAGAAAGGCTTCCAGCCAAGCTGTTGAAGGGTAGGAATTGAATTAGTCATCGTGCTGTCTCATTGAATCGTTCAAGTCATAGTAGTTAAGCGAACCTAAACTTGATTGAACATTTCCGACAGATTACGAAGAACTCACTCCGCCATATACATCGATCGTTAAACCACGCTCTTTTTCGTAGCTTTTGGGTGTTAAACCAATTTGTTTCTTCAAGTAGCGAATGAGGTGGGGCTGGTCGCTAAACCCAAACTGGAAGGCGATCTCGACCCAATCAATTTCATCTGAACCACGCTGGTATAGGTACTCCAGCATAGTCTCAAGTTTGTTCATAGACTGGCACTGCTTTAGCGTTAAACCTGTCACCCTATTAAAGCTTCTTTCTAAAGTTCGTTGCGAGCAAAATAGCTGGTTACCCAGTTCAGAAATTGGACCTGAATTCAGCACTTGAAGTGCTTTTCGGGTAATCAGGCTATGTTGATCCTCATGACTATTCAAAGCTAAAGGCAAAAAGAAACTATCTAATGTTTCGCGGCACAAATCAGGGTTGTTTCGCGCCAGTTCAATCAGCGGTTGTTCACCCACAAATAGAGTCGTAAACAATGTATCTAGCTGCACTTCCTCAACGCTATCAAGTATCGGCTGTTGGCCTGAAAAGGGCCTCAGTGAATACAAAGCGCCAGCGTGAAACTTGACCCCCAAATGAACAAAAGGCTTGGAGTGATCCAGTTGAAATGTCTGTTGATGAGGCAATAACCAATGGCTGCCTTTACCATTAGTCGTTCCAAGACTCATATCATAATGATAGCTCTGTTGGCTGGGAGATATGATGAGGTGTGCGGATGGGTCTGGGTTTAATTTCGGGTAATCGAAACTCCTGCCATCAGGTCTTTTTTCAATAAACCAATAACACTCGATGTATTTTGCTACTTCAGATATTTTTGGTGGCTTCAGCCAGTGGATCATAATGCTCTCAAAAATTCTGCGATACAGGCAACCACTGTATACAAGGTTGGTGATGATTTATAAACAAGCCCTTGATTAAGATAAGGGCTTATTCTCGAGCTGTCTATTGGCGATCAAATTCTATCTGAATTATACGGTTTAAAGGTTTTAATCCCGCTCGCTGTATTGCTTTTTGTGCCCCTAGATTGCTGCTTTGTGTTGAGCATATAGCTAGTAAACCACGTTCATTTGCTAAACCCACTAAACCACTTAACACCCGGGTTGCTATGCCTTGGCCGCGTTCTGGCTCGGCGACAATCATACCTAAATCGGCATATTTCGTCTGATGTTCATCAAATAGACGGCATTCACCCGTTGCTAATAATGCACCGTCTTTCCAGTAACCCCAAAGCTCTTCTCGCTTTATGAGATTACCGAAGTACCCAGACAACCATTGTGCAGGGGCACCAATATTTCTCACGGCAAACTCAACAAACTCAGTTAATTGCTCCTCACGAGCCAGCGCTAAATCTAAAGCCGCTGTCGTTTCAGAGTCAAAGGGAGCAACTTGCTGATACATTAGAGCATTGACGTTAAATGAAGATGAGTTATCTAAGCAAAGAGATAAATAACAAGGTTCGGCTGTACTCACAAACGCACCTTTAATAGCGCCAACGACTGAACTATTTTGCTCTGCAATCAAATTAAACAGCTCTCTTCCCTGGGTTTCTGCGGACTCTGACAAATAAAATTGCAACATATAGCCCTCATCGTTAACACAGCAATAGCCAACTAATAAGTCATCCTCATAAAAACCATAATGCGATGACATAGGGACAAAACCAAAGTGCCACATGCCATCAAGTGGTGCTGTCGACTGTTCAAAGTAGCGTTTTTTAAGGTCGCTTAATCCTTCAATATTTTCAATTTTTCTGATCTCTAACATGGCTGGTTTTTCCTGACTTTCGGTGTAGCATTATGATGAAAAAGAAGCGACATCAGAAATGACGTGCTGCTTTATATGCCCGAAATAGTAGGTGACGACAGATAGGAAAGATTGAACAAAAACGACAGTTTTACTTGGGCACTGCAGGAAGTTGATAGAGAAAATGGGGCAAAGTAAAATTAAGCATGCACTTCTATTCTTACTACCTACCTTGTCACAACCTTCTGCCTGTAGCGTATCCGTATCCCTTTGCTTTATTTTACTCCTTTAAGCTAATTTGGGGGGGAGCTTGGAATATGAGGTTAAGCCGTTAATGCCAACCCCATTGGCTTGGGTCACGTGTTTTGGTATTCGCCATAAATGGCGACCTACATTTGGGGGTTCGAGCTAGGAGCATGAGCAAAGCGAACGCCAAGAGCGAGGTCAAACGACTATTCATACAGGTAATGTCGAGCGGTGGCGTTTGCTTTGATCATGTGACTATGGCGCCGATTCAGGTTATAGGCACAGCTCTTCTAGGCGCTTCTTAAAATGCGCGGCGTTTACGGTTAAGCCGTTAATGCCAACCGCATTGGTTTGAGTCATGTGTATTGGTATTCGCCATAAATGGCGACCTACATTTTGAGGTTAAGCCGTTAATGCCAACCCCATTGGTTTGGGTCACGTGTATTGGTATTCGCCATAAATGGCGACCAACATTTGGGGGTGAGTTTGGAATATGAGGTTAAGCCGTTAATGCCAACCGTATTGGCTTGGGCCACGTGTATTGGCTTTCGCCATAAATGGCGACCTACATTTGGGGGTTGAGTGAGGAATATTAGGGTGAGC
Organism: Marinomonas dokdonensis; assembly: GCF_052747885.1. Classification (NCBI taxonomy): domain Bacteria; kingdom Pseudomonadati; phylum Pseudomonadota; class Gammaproteobacteria; order Oceanospirillales; family Oceanospirillaceae; genus Marinomonas; species Marinomonas dokdonensis. The sequence goes on along the minus strand of NZ_JBRAND010000002.1, from coordinate 411,114 downwards.
GTTTAATACCAACCGCATGGGCTTTAGTCACGTGTTTTGGTATTCGCCATGAATGGCGACCTACAATTGGGGTTTAGCTTGGTATATGAGGTTAAGCCGTTAATGCCAAACCCATTGGTTTGAGTCATGTGTATTGGTATTCGCCATAAATGGCGACCAACGATGTAAGGCGTTTGAAAAATGACATTCCGTCGAGGTAGGCGGCAGTTTCGAGGAGGAATGTCATTTTCAAATGTCGTCAATAATGCGAGTGGCTCGGAGGCTGATGTTTACCTTGATCACGGGTTATGGTGTTTTTCAGCTTATAGGTAACGCTCTTCTAGGTGTTTCTTAAAGTGCGCGGCGTTTAGGGTTTCTCCTGTGGCGCGTTTCACTAGCTCATCTGTGGTGTGAAGCGACGCTTGTGACCAGATGTTGTCGCTTAACCATTGGAAGATTGGGCTTAGGTCACCGCTTTGAATAGCGCCTGCTATGTCGACTGTGTTGGTCATGGTGGCTTTGTATTGCGCAGCATACATGGCTCCCAGTGTGTAGCTTGGGAAGTAGCCGAAGGCGCCGTCTGTCCAGTGGATGTCTTGCATACAGCCGTTTTGGTAGTTGCCTTTTGTTGAAAGCCCTAGCGATGCTTGCATTTTTTCATGCCAAAGTTCAGGTACATCTGTGTGTTTGATCACGCCATTTATTAGGTCACGCTCTATCTCATAGCGCAAGATAACATGGGCTGGATAGGTCAGCTCGTCGGCGTCCACACGAATAAAGCCCTTCTCGACCTTGGTGTATATCTGACTAAGGTTTTGCTCGGCAAATACTGGGTCGTTGTGGGCATTAAAGGCTTCTGCCGATAAACGTGATAGGTGGCGAATAAATTCTTTGCTGCGTCCTAGTTGCATCTCGAAAAACAATGATTGGGACTCATGAATGCCCATGGAGCGAGCTTCGCCAACGGGTAAACCAGCAAAGGCTTTTGGTAGCCCTTGCTCGTATCTGGCATGGCCTGTTTCATGCACTATGCCCATGAGTGCCTGCACAAAGTCGCTTTCATCGTAGCGGGTGGTAATGCGCACATCACTCGGCACGCCGCCACAGAATGGGTGCACACTCTGATCAAGACGACCATGGTCAAAGTCGAACTTAAGCAGTTTCATGATTTCCAGCCCTAACGCTTTTTGCGATTCCGCTGGGTAATGCCCAGAAGGCATGATGATGTTTTGGCTGGCTTGTTTCTCTAAGGCTTTTTCGATCAAATCTGGTAGCCAGTTTTTCACCTCACTGAACAATACATTCAACGATTCCGTAGTCGTGCCCGGCTCGAATTTATCCAGCATGGCATCGTAAGCAGTAAGCCCTAAGGCTTCACCACGAATGCTGGCTTCCTCGCGGGACAAGGCCACCACTTCACGCCAGTTTTTCTCAAAGCCCTCCCAATCATTATCTTTGCGTTGGCTGCGCCATGCGTGTTCACACACAGAACCCGCTTTCGATTGGGCCTCTACCAAGTCTTCTGGCACAACGGTGGCCTGCTGCCATTGACGCTTCATTTCACGCAAGCTGGCTTGCTCTTGGGTGCTTAAGCTTTCTTGCTCGGCGTTGGCAAACCACTCGCCCAGTTGTGGCTGGGTGGATAAACGGTGTATATGCACGGACAATTCCGCCATGGCATCAGAGCGGGCTTCATTACCGCCCGCTGGCATGTTGGCAGCAGCGTCCCATCCCAGCATAGATTGGGCGTGGTTAAAGTTATGGATGGTTTGGCTAAGTGCCGTGAGTTTTTGATAGTAAGACATAATATAAGGCTCTAATGGTTCATCAGGCTTTGCAATGCCCCTATTACAACATTGAGCTTGCCTTTAGGCCAAGGGTTTTACCTTCTTTACTTGGCTTTATTGCTTGTTTTAGCAATAAAAAAACCGCTCTGGGTGAGCGGTTGTTTAGACCCAGTTAAGTTTGCCTTAGCCGCCGAACACCACGGTGCGTTTATCGTTCAGAAACACTCGTTTATCCACATGGTATTTCACCGCATTAAACAAGGTGACTCTTTCAATGTCTTGCCCCTTGGCGATCAAGTCTTCAGGAAAGTGAGCATGGTTAACCGTCTGAATGCCTTGGGTGATGATCGGCCCTTCGTCTAGGTCGTTGTTCACATAATGAGCAGTCGCACCGACCATTTTCACCCCCTTCTCCCACGCCTGATGATAAGGTCGCGCGCCTTTAAAGCCCGGCAATAGCGAGTGGTGAATATTAATGGCGCGGCCATCTAGGTATTCACACATACTTGGGGAAAGCACCTGCATGTAGCGGGCTAATACCACCAGCTCACTGTCGTATTTTTCAATCAGTTTGCGCACTTTCGCCTCTTGCTCAAGCTTGGTTTCCGCACTGATCGGCAAGTGGTAGTAAGGAATATCGTGCCACTTAGCAAGAGGTTCCAAATCCGGATGGTTAGAGATAATCACGGTAACGTCTATGTTCAACTGACCGGTACGAAAGCGGTACAGCAAGTCGTTTAAACAGTGGTCGTATTTCGACACCATGATCGCGACTTTAGTACGGTGGTTCGGCGCAGTGAGTTCCCAAGTCATATCAAATTCTGCCGCTCTTGGGGCAAACGCTTGGGCGAAGTCTTGCTCGCTGAAATCCTCTTGGGGTGGAATAAATTCAATGCGAATAAAGAATAAGCCAGAAGCTCTGTCATCAAACGAATGTATTTCGTCTATGTAGTTCCCTGCTTCAGCCATGTAGCGGGTGACCACATCCACCGTACCCACAACACTTGGGCAGCTGGCAGTAAAAATCCAAGGTGCGACTTTTGATTTCATAATCAATCTCTTAACAAATTTTGGCAAAAAAGAAGCGACTGGTCATGGCTGACCAGTCAAAGATAGAGTCGGTATGCTATGGCCTACGCTTAAGCTTCCACCACCAAGCCATATTCCAAACTGGCATCTTGAATCCACAGCCACACATAGTCGGCAAAGCTGCGACGCACCACCAGCTCAAAGCGTAGATTTTCCAATCGGCGTATGGTCACTGTTGTTTTGGCAAATAAGGTCGATACCACTTTGCCTACAGGGAACACTGACAAATGCAAATCCACCGGCACTGACTTTTGTAACAGCTCGATGACATTGTCTCCCGACAGTTCCAATACGGTGGAACCACCACTGCTGTTTACCAAGGAATAGTGCCCCGGCATGGCATCACGAAAGGCGCTTTCAATGGCGAAGGTTTCTAAGCCCGGTACCAGAATTAGCCATTCATCTGGGGACATCCAACGGATCGAATAGTCCCCCTGTACCACAGACGTTAAAGGCTGTAATGGTAAAGCCACCCCCAACACTTGCTCGACCGCCGCCAGTTGTTCGGCATTATTTGGGTTACAACGCAGGGTCAAATGCCCTAGTAATTTATGTTCACGCAGGTGAACGCCACCACTTTGCGGGCCATGCTCGGCAAGGCTTGGGAAATCCGCATGATGCAAAGGCGACTGACCGCTGATCTCTGGGCCAGGCACTTGGTTCATCACCGCAGCTTTGCTGGCCGCGCTTTGGGCTGCCGTCATTTGAGTTTGATCAGACATTTTGACGCTCCCCTTTTGGATCATAGAAAATTGGGCTGCAAATTTCGGCTTCAATCATGGTGCCATCGGCCAGCGGGTAATACACTGTGTCGCCCATTTTGTTTAGGCCGTCTCTAATAAAGCCCATGGCAATGGAATGACCAAGACACTCACTCCAATAGCTGGAACTGACATGGCCTTCAATTGGAATCGGCATGGCTGCATTTGGGTCTAAGATGGCCGCCGAACCTTCAGGAATGACCTGTTTAGGATCTTTGGTTTTCAGCCCCACCAGCTGTTTACGATTGTCTCGCACACAGTCCTCACGGCTCATGCCGCGCTTACCAATGTAACTAAAGGGCTTCTGGTTCGACACACACCAGCCCATGCCAAGGTCATAAGGGGTCACCGAACCATCTGTGTCTTGCCCGGCGATAATGAAGCCTTTTTCAGCCCTTAGAATGTGCATGGTTTCTGTACCGTAAGGGGTAATGCCGTATTTTTCACCCGCGGCGATCAGTTGCTCCCACACCGCCATACCATAGTTGGCCTGTACGTTAATCTCGAAAGACAATTCACCCGTGAAGGAGATACGGAAGACTCTTGCAGGCACACCCGCCACTGTGATTTGCTTCCAGTCCATAAAGTGGAAGCTGTCATTACTCACGTCGGCATCGGTTAATTCCGCCAGCAATTTACGGCTGTTAGGCCCTGTAATCGTCGCCGTAGACCAATGGTCTGTTACGGTATTAAAGTAGACTTCCAGCTCAGGCCATTCAGTTTGATGATAAAGCTCTAGCCATTCATAAACATGGGCTGCGCCCCCTGTGGTGGTGGTCATCACGAAGTGATTCTCCCCCAAACAAGCCGTCACACCATCGTCAAACACCATGCCGTCTTCGCCACACATTAGGCCATAACGACACTTGCCCACCGCCAATTTCGCCCAAGCGTTGGAATAAACACGGCCTAGGAATTCACGGGCATCTTTACCTTGAATATCAATTTTGCCAAGAGTTGAAGCATCCAAGATGCCCACTGCATTGCGCACCGCCAAACATTCGCGATTCAGCGCCTGCTGCATACTTTCCCCTTGTTTTGGGAAGTACCAAGGGCGTTTCCATTGGCCGACATCTTCAAATAAAGCCCCTTGCGCCACATGCCACGGGTGCATAGCGGTGAAGCGTTTTGGCTCGAACAAGGCGCCACAGTGACGACCGACAATGGCACCAAAGGCCACTGGCGTATAGTTAGGGCGGAAAATCGTTGTTCCCGTTTCAGGGATCGATTTATTCAGTGCTTTAGCAGCCACGGCCATACCATTGATGTTGCCAAGTTTGCCTTGATCTGTACCAAAGCCCATGGCGGTATAACGCTTCACATGTTCAATGGCTTCAAAGCCTTCGCGACAGGCGATCTCAATGCCTGCAGCGGTTACATCGGTTTGATAATCGACAAATTGCTTCGGCGCTTGCGATGTTGGCTTAATATGCGGTATATGAAACACACTCATGGGTGGTGTGATGCTTAGGCTAGTGGCCGACGGCACACTCACAGGCGCCGCGACCAGCCCCATATTCGATAGGGCCTGCTGACCCGCCGCAATACCTTCTTCTAGCACCTGTGCCGTTTCGTATTGGCCATTAATGCCACCTGCAGTGAGCTGTTTTTGAATGGTTGGGCCAGGTAAAAAGCCCACCACTTCATCGCTCCACTGAGGGCGACAGCCGGTATGACAAGATAAGTGAATGACTGGGCTCCAGCCACCAGACGTCGCCAAAGTATCGGCTTTTAATTTGGTGATAGAACCCACCACTTGGCCGCCATCTGCGCTGAGTTTGGCCACAGAGACACCACTTACCCGTTTGCTGCCCTGTGCTTCAATCACACCCGAGCCCAGCATAATGGTTAAGCCACGCTCACGGGCAGCTTCAACACGAGCACCCGAGGCTTCTTCACGGGTGTCTACAATCGCTACCACATTGCGACCGGCATCTGCCCAATCCAGTGCCGCTTGGTAGCCGTAGTCATTGGTGGTCATTACCACCAAATCATAGCCCGGCACCACGCCAAAGCGATTAATGTAAGTAGACACCGCACTGCTGATCATACAACCCGGTACATCATTGTTGGCGTACACTAATGGGCGTTCGTGGGCACCGGTTGCCAACACGACCCATTTTGCACGTACTCGATGCATACGCTGGCGCACCATGCGCGCTGGGGCGATGTCCGCTAGGTGATCACTTAGGCGTTCATGAATGGTTAAGAAGTTATGATCGTGATAGCCATTTACCGTTGCTCTTGGCAATAAGGTCACTTGCTCACAAGCGGCCAGCTCAACCACTACTTCTTGTACCCAGTCTAGGGCTGGCTTGCCATCTAACAATTCTGTGGTGTTTAGTAAGCTGCCGCCAAATTCGTTTTGTTCGTCCGCAAGTATCACCCGAGCACCACCGCGCGCCGCAGTTAATGCCGCCGCCAATCCGGCAGGGCCTGCCCCCACCACCAGCAGATCACAATGCTGATTCATAGTGTCGTAAGTGTCAGGGTCTGGTAGACGAGGAGCACGGCCCATGCCCGCTGCTTTACGAATCATCGACTCGTAGGTTTCCCATAGGGACTCAGGGAACATGAAGGTTTTGTAGTAAAATCCCGGTGGCATCATGTTGCCCCCGATTTTACCGACGACCCCCATGACATCACTGTCTACGCTCGGCCAACCATTAGTAGAGGCACAAACTAAACCATCGAACAATTCTTGTTGTGTAGCACGCACGTTAGGCACTTGCGTGGCTTCCGTTGCGCCGAGTTGCAATACCGCATTAGGCTCTTCTGCTCCTGCGGCAATAATGCCCCGTGGGCGACTGTATTTGAAACTACGCGCCACCACATCTATGCCATTGGCGAGCATAGCGGAAGCCAGAGTGTCCCCCTGATAACCCGTGTACTGTTTGCCATTGTAAGTAAAAGTCAGTGGCTTAGAGCGGTCTACTCGTCCGCCATGATTAAGGCGATTCGCTTGGCTCATGATTGCGCTCCTGAGGTATCAAGTGATAAGGCTGGTTCGGCCAGCACACTGGGCTGCTCGCCAATTTTGTACACCTCTTTAATTTCATAGCTTTGGGTGTCACGCGTCATGTTGAAGAATTTTCGACAACCTGCGGCATGCACCCACAATTCGTGGTGTAAGCCCCGTGGGTTTTTACGGAAAAACATATATTCCCCCCACTCTTCATCGCTGCAAGCTTCTGGGTCTAGTGGTCGTGCAATGTGTGCCTGACCCACCGCATGAAACTCGTCTTCTTCTCGGTATTCCGCACAATGCGGGCAGTAAATATGTAACATGTTAACCCCCTATTAATGCGCTACGCCGGCCGCACCGTGTTCATCGATCAAAGCGCCGGTGTAAAAACGTTTCATGGCAAATGGTTCCGCAATTGGATGTGGTTTACCCATGGCGAGAGTATGAGCAAACAAGTTGCCAGAACCCGGTGTGCCTTTAAAACCACCTGTGCCCCAACCACAGTTAAAGAATAAATTTTTCACTGGGGTTTCAGAAATAATCGGGCTGGCATCTGGGCAAGCATCGACAATGCCACCCCACTGACGGTTCATGCGCACACGACTGGTACAAGGGAACATTTCTACTATGGCTTGCAGGGTATGCTCGACGATGCTGTAAGAACCACGCTGGCCGTAGCCCACCCAGCCATCAATACCGGCACCAATCACCAAGTCACCTTTATCGGACTGGCTCATGTAACCATGTACATGGTTGGACATCACGACTGTGTCTAGGAAAGGTTTAATCGGTTCTGACACCAAGGCTTGTAGAGGATGTGACTCGACCGGTAATTCAAAGCCTGCCATCTTGGCTAACACACCACTGTTACCCGCCACCACACAACCGACACGATCGGCCTTGATCAAGCCGTATTGTTTGGTTTTCACGCCGGTAATCTTGCCATCGTTAATTTCCATATCGATGACTTCACAGTTTTGGATCAGATCCACTCCAAGGGCGTCAGCGGCACGGGCATAACCCCAAGCCACCGCATCGTGACGAGCATTACCGGCACGGCGCTGTACCGAGGCCCCTAAAATTGGGTAGCGTGAATTTTTTGAGCAATCTAAGCTGGGAATCTCTTTTTGCAGTTGTTCGGCGTCCACCATCTCGTTGTCTATGCCTTGCAAACGGTTCGCTGCGACCAAGCGTTCGTTGGTGCGCATGTCTTGTAAGGTGTGACAGGTGTGGTAGACCCCGCGCTGCGAGAACATCACGTTGTAATTTAGCTCTTGAGCAAGTCCTTCCCACAGCTGCATGGAGTGTTCGTACAAGGCAGCCGACTCATCCCACAAGTAGTTCGAGCGGACTATGGTGGTATTACGACAGGCGTTACCACCCCCTAGGTGGCCTTTTTCCAATACCGCCACATTGGTAATGCCGTGTTCTTTCGCCAAATAATAAGCCGTTGCCAAACCGTGACCACCGCCGCCAATAATAATCACATCGTAGCGTTTTTTCGGTGTTGGATTTCGCCATACTCGCTGCCAGTTTTCATGGTGGCTAAGACTATGTTTTAACAACCCAAAGCCTGAATAATGCTGCATCAGATCAGCTCCCTTACTACATAACCAGCTTGACGAAGCGCCCTGGTGTAATGACTAAAATATGGACAAGTCTTAGATGCTCTAAAACCCCCACAGCTTATGCGTTTGCACTGATAATAAAGACAATGTTTTGCGCTCTTATGCTTAAGAACGTCCCGCGAATGACAATTAACGACAGAGGTCTAAAAGCGACTATCAAAGACAGCTATAGGGGGCGAATAGCAGAAGGAAAAGGTCGATAAAAGCTCGGGCTTTTGTGGCAAATCCTGTATAAATTCGCGCCACAGTGCTCAACAAACTGTTATTATCTAGTTGCGGAAAAGCCTAGCGATTGGTTCCATACACATAATAAATTCATAAGGAAGTTTCATGATCAAGAGTAAAATCATTCACCCTGAGTTGTTAAGCTGTTTAGCGAAATGTGGCCATAAAAGTCAGATTCTCATTGCTGATGGCAACTATTCTTGCGTAACAAACTCCCCAGCCACGGCCAATATCATTTACTTAAACTTCACAGCTGGCATGTTGAGTGGAACACAAGTGATGGAAGGTGTGTGTGAAATGTTGAACATTGAAAGCGCCTTGATGATGTCTTGTCCTGACGACTTTGATAACACCATCATTAGGGAATACCAAGCCTTGCTACCTGAGGTGGCGCCAATTGACTATGTGGAGCGTAATGACTTCTATTCTGCGGTAAGAAGTGATGACACTCTACTGGTGATCGCAACTGGCGAGCAACGCCGCTTTGCCAATATTCTGTTAACCGTTGGCGTTGTTAAGTAACAAGTTACTTAACACTAGCCTGCAATGATTTTTTATCTTGCAGGCTAGTGAATCAAGTTGCCATCCTTATATTCGATAAAGTCTGCAAACTCCTTCTCACACATGGGTTTGGCAAATAAGAAGCCTTGGTACACGTTCACACCTAGGCTTTTTAACAACTCAAATTGCGCAGTAGTTTCCACCCCTTCGGCCACCACACTCAAGTTAAAGTTATTCGCTAAATCAATAATAGATTTCACCATCAACTCTGTTTGCGGGTCTTGGGTGCTGTCTTGCACAAAGGAGCGATCAATTTTTATTTCATCAATGGGTAAGCGGTGTAAGTAATTCAAGGAAGAATAACCTGTACCAAAGTCATCCAAGGAAATGCTTACCCCGCTGTTTTTAAGTTGCACCAGTTTTTCTGTGGCATCTTTGATGTCTTGGATCAACACTGACTCAGTGACTTCAATAACCAGCTTGTTACGATCGATTTTATAGGCATCGAGGGTTTCCACAAATTGCTCAACAAAGTGACTTTGCCAAAGCTGCTTCGCACTTATATTTACCGAAATAGTAAGATGCTTAGTCTTCTCGTTTTGTTGCCACTGATTTAGCTTTTGACATGCTAATTCAAGCACTTGCTGGCCAATTCTAATGATCAGATTGCTTTCTTCTGCTTGGTCAATAAATACCCCAGGCACTAGCAGGCCACGCTCTCGGTGCATCCAACGAACTAAAGCTTCAGAGCCAATAACCTGCCCACTGCCATCAAATTTTGGCTGTAAATGAATATGGAAGTCCCGCTGCTGAATAGCATAGCGCATATCTCGAATGAGTTGGCTAGAGTGAGTGAGATCACTCTGGTTTTCAAGGGTGTAAACTTTTCCTTGCTGACCGCCCGCCATTTTGGCCCGATACATAGCAATATCTGCCAACTGTAATAGGTAGCCCATTTCCACATCGGGCGTGTTAAAAATGATACCGCCCACACTTATCGCAATATCATAGTCAATGTCTTCGTCCTGATGCCCATTATTGAGAGTAAAGGTCTTGCTGATGGCGCCAACCAGTTGATTTGCGTAATCGGATACTCTGTTCAGCACACTCGCTTCATCCCCCTCAACTGAAGGGCAAACAATGATAAATTCATCGCCACCAAAGCGTCCTAAAAAGTGCCCATCTGTGATTTCGTCGGTCAGCCTAGACGCCATTTTCTGTAACAGTTGATCCCCCATTTGGTGACCATAACTATCATTTAATAGCTTAAACCTGTCTAAATCTAAAAAAAGAATGGCGCTGTAGCTTGGATTCTTGGCTTTTTCCGCGATGGTTTTAGCGATCATCTTCTCTAGCTGTGCGCGGTTATTAAGGCCTGTTAGTGGATCATAGTAAGCCAACCGTTCCACTTGCATTTGACTGGTTTTCTTCTCGGTAATATCCAAGACGATACCAACTAGCCAAACAGGAGCACCCTGCTCATCAAATTCCGCTACGCTGCCCCTGTCCCATACCCAGATGATGTTGCCATCTGTTCGTTTCATACGAAACTCAATATTATAAGGGGTGTTATTGTCTACCAACTGATGCAGGGCTTCATCGACTTTAGGCCGATCTTCTGGAAGGATACATTCAAGAAATTCCGCAAAGGTATTCTGGCTCGACTCTATCCCGATAATATCTTCCCACTGTTTATTATGAGCTACTTCGTTGGTTTGTACATTCCACTCCCAAAGGCCTTCTTCAGATACTTCTAATATTTGCTCTAAACGTTGTTTATTTTTTTCAGAGTTCTCTTTTAACTGTGTAATCTCTGTTATATCTCTGGCAAAAACGATTATTTTCAACTTACCCTTAACGTCTTTAAAGGGAACCTTAAGAGACAAATAATGACTCACCTGACCACTGGCTTGATCCGTAAAAGATTCATAAACCGTGGTTTCTTTAAAGTTATCGATGATTTCTTGGGTGTTTTTCAAAAAGAAGTCTGACTGCTCTTTATTGTTAGTGAAATAAAAGTCATCTTTGCCCACCATATTTTCGGGGTAGGTTTCGTAGAGCTCAGCAGCAGAGGTATTACAGAAGACAAACTTGCTATCGTAATCTTTCACTATGATGGCATCATTATTGGAGTGAAAAATGTCCTCAATAATGCGCAAATGCCGATCGAATATTCGTTCAAAGCTAACAGCCAGTAGGCCACAGGCAATCCAAACGATGGCTATCTCGGACAATAGGTCTTCTAAGCTGTGATGATCAGTGACAAAAGTTAGTAAGAATAACCCTATACTACAGAGCGTACTCACTAATATTGTGATCATCACTATGATATGTTTGTTATAGCCTGTCACATTTTCCATGTAAGCATTCCTTAGTTTTTCGCACCCTATGATTGGCGCGTCTTGTCGTTTTGATTGAATGGTAAGTTTTGTGCCTACTCAAACTTATCTACGACATAATCATTTTCTGGTTTTGATAATTCACAATGCGGTTTTTGCCTGTGTTTTTGGCCGTGTATAAGGCTTCATCAGACTGACGTAATAACTCACTGGTTTCTAACTCGTTAGCACCATCATATGTGGTGACGCCAACACTAATGGTAAAGCGGATAACATGATCCAAGTAATGGATTTCATATTGCTCGCAATGTTGACGGACTTTCTCAAGCAAGCGTAGGGCGTTATCAAGGTCTGTATTCACAAGCACTAGGGCAAATTCTTCGCCACCTATTCTTCCTGCTAGGTCACTGCTCCGAAGGTCCTGCTTTATAATGTTGGCAAACGCTTTTAATGTTTCATCCCCCGCTGCATGACCGTATTGATCGTTCACTTTTTTAAAGTCATCAAGGTCTATAATCGCCACACACAGTTTTTGTTGCTGACGCTGTGCAAGCTTGGCCAAAGAGCCATAACTCGAAAAGAAAGCGCCCCTTGACCTTAAGCCCGTTAAGCTGTCGTAGGTTGCTAGATAGCGTTGTTCTTTTTCTAATTTGTGAATTTTCAAGGTAAGACCTAGAAATACCCAACTTATGGGCGGGGTAATAAAAACTGGGCTTAATATGGATAAAATAATGTTATCCATATTTACTGGTAGTCCAAGCAGCCCTTTGGCAACATAAGTAACCGCCAAAGACGCTAAGACGGTTACCACAGTCACTATGCTTGTGACTTTCACACGCCCAAATTTAACAACCAAACGTCTAAACATTTTTAGCTACGGGTTAAACAACTCAACCAGTAGTTCTCTCCTTTATTATCCTTAAAAACCCCATAACATCTCATGGTGTTATGAGGCCTACTGCTACTTTATTTGTGCCACGTTTTGCGGATTTCCCTCGCAAAAAGCCACTAGATTTTCAAAGGCAATGTTGAAATACAGCTGATAACTGCCCTGCTCTACATAACCAAGATGAGGAGAACAGAGCACATTATCTAGTGACAGAAGCGCTTCGCTATTTCCTGTGAGAGGCTCTTGTTCGTACACGTCCAGCACGGCTTGCTTACTGCGATTCGCTTGCATGTCCGCTAACAATGCCCCCTCTTCGATCAATTCCGCCCGACTGATATTCACCAACATGGCATCTGGCTTCATGACGGCTAAATCTTCACTATTAACACAGTGTTTGGTGGCCTCATTTAAGCGTAAATGCAAAGACACGATATCGGCGTTTTCGAAGAAGGCTTGTTTCGTTTCCGCACACATAAAGCCATGGGATAACGCAAGCTCTCTTGATGGCTCTCGCCCCCAAATAAGCACCTGCATGCCAAAGGCTTTGGCAAACTGGGCAATGCGCTGGCCAATTTTGCCATAGCCCCAGATACCTAGGGTTTTGCCATGCAGTGTTCGTCCTAGACCTAATGAACCACTTTGCTGCCACTGACCCTGACGTAAATTTTCCACATAGGCGGGGATATGTCGGTAGGCAGACATGATCAGTGCCCAGCACAATTCTGCAGGAGCTATTGGCGAGCCAGCCCCTTCTAATACTTTAACTTGGTATTTGTCACATAGGGCCACATCAATGTGATTACTGACCTTGCCGGTTTGGCTGATGACTTTGAGCTTAGGTAGCTGTGCCAACAAGTTTTCACTGATAACCGTGCGTTCACGGATCAAGACTAAGCCTTCAACCTCTGACAATTTAGAAATAAGCTCAGTTTCTGAATAGGTTTGGTTAAACACTTGTACTTCATGACCATCCAATAGAGAGAAACAGTCTAGTTTTCTCACTTCATCTTGATAATCATCTAATATGGCAATTTTCAAATTAGCTTCCTTCTAGTAGGGTTACAGATAAGGTGATACCACAGCAAGACAATGGTTAACCCTGGTAGGTTTCTCTCCAACTGGCGCCACATACTGAGATGCAAGACAACCACCAGCAGTCGCTATATTGCCTTTTGCATAAGAAACTTGCTCTAAAACCTCAAAAGAATGGCCTTGTAGCCTAGGTTTAGTGGTGAGGTCAGTACTGGCGGGTAGTTTTTTGAGAAAGCTTAAGGCGGATAAAATAAGTGCGACGGAGCATTGGGCGCCAATGAGTTGTTTCTTAGTTGAGGTAACGCGGGGTGTTGAGCCGGTAGTTTGAACCTTCCAGCCTTTCTCCTTCATACGGTTTAGAATGCCCGCAGCAATAAAAGAGTCCAGCTCATTGAAACCGTCAAACGTTAATATGGCTACCTTCATCTTAGCCCCCTCATCCTTTACTGCGCTAGACTCTATTTATGCCCACTCATTACATAAAACACAAGTGGAAAGACATTTCGTTACATAAAGTTGCAAGTATGGGGCAAAACTTTGGCTAAAGAAACTTAACTCTTACTGATTTGAAGGAAACCATTTACGAATTTGCGTAAAGCGCACTTGCTGGATGAATAAGGATAATAGAATGATCAAAATCCCTACTCCTTGGTATAGATCTATCCCTTCTCCTACCAAGAATATCCCCAATATAACCGCCGTCACTGGGTTTAATAACGAGATCAAACCAAAAGTCGCTGCCCCTAGACTGCGAATAGCCCTGATAAAAAGCCAATAAGCAAACGCTGTGTTTAATACAACGATCCATATTAAGCCTGGTAACATTTGCGTGGTGGGTAAACTTGGTGGACCATCTATCATCCATACGATGGGTACCAGTAACAGGCCACCTATAATCAACTGCCAAGCGGCAACACCAGCCACATCGGAAATTACCCACTTTTGCATATTTAAGCTGGATATGGCGACCATTAAGGTGGCAAACAGCGCAGCGCCTACGCCAATGAAGTCCACATCCGCATCTGGGTTAAGCAGAATGATTACCCCCAATAAGCCTAATAATGCACTGATGGCGGCCTTTTTATTAGGCACTTTGCCAGAGAAAAGCCACTGGATAACAATGATCTGCAAAGGCAAGGTTGCGCCTAATGTTCCTACTACCGCTCCGGGTAAACGATAAGCTGCCACCAGCAACAAAACAAAGAAAATGGCGATATTCATCACACCTAACTGCATTAGCCTAGGAAAGGCCAAATTAGGCTTGCGACGTACTAGTAATAAAAGCAATAAACCCGCGGGTAAGGCTCGCCATACGGCTAACCAATAAGGTGACATATCTTGCAGGTACAAGGCGATGGCAGCATAAGTACTACCCCATAAAATCGGAACTATCATTGCTAGCCAGAACATCTATTACACTACCTTCATAGGTCTAAGGTGAATTATTCTTCCTTGAAAGAATCTTTTTGAAAAGATATTGTAACGCAAAGCTAAATCAAAGTATCTTTTTGAAAAGATATATTTACCAAGATATTGAAAAGGAAGTTTTGTGTCAGATCATGTTTCACGAATTTTAGAGCAATGGTCCACCCATCGCCCGGATCTAGATTGCTCACCTATGGGGGTCATTGGCCGTATTGAACGCATGAGTAAATTCCTTGCGCCAGCCATTGAGTCATTGATCCACAGTTTTGACTTGTCTCGCATTGAGTTTGATATCTTAGCGACCCTAAGACGATCTAGTGGACCGCTGACGCCAACTCAACTCTATCAAGACACCATGCTCTCTTCCGGCGCCATGTCGACTCGTCTAGAACACCTAGTGAATAAAGGTTGGATTAAGAGAGAGCCTAGCCCATCAGATAGACGAAGCTGCACCATCGAGCTAACTCAAACAGGGCGAGAAAATATTGATGCGATTGTTACAAAGCATGTAAACAATGAACGTGACTTACTGCAAAGCCTTAACTTAGAAGAGCAAGAACAACTGGCAAGCCTTTTAGCGAAGTGGCTGAGCCATCACGAAAACAAGTAAGCTTAACCCATGTTTAGAGCAAAGCTTAGGCCATGATTAAGTGATGGTCGGCTGGGGACACACCAAAGTGGCGTTTAAAAGCCGTAGCAAAGTTGCTGGTGTGATTGTAACCGGCAATAAAGGCAGCCTCGATGATGGATGCACCATCGTATCTAAGGGCCTTTCTAGCCGCCTCTAAACGACGGACTCGCAAGAACTGAGACAAGCTCATATTGAGAACATCTTTTGAATAGCGCTGTAAGGTCGCCGTACTCATGCCTAACTCGTCACTAATGGTGTCAAAGTCCATATAAAGAACCTCATCACTACGCATGAGCTCTTCGAATTGACTGCTTCTTTTATCACTGACTCTCATCCGCATTGGACGCGCTTGGCTAACCATATCCACCCAGGTCGACATTAGTGACATAGCAAAGCCTTGTCGCGCCATGGAGCAGTTAAAATCATCACGATTGTATTTCAATATACTCTCAGCTTGTTGCCAATACATATCAGGCAAGGCCCAATCTTCGAGAGAAAAATGCTTATTAATTTCTTGCTGAACAGGCTTGCTGGCGATGTCATGTCTTTCAAACCAGTCAGGTGTCACTGATAGGTACAAAGCGGTACGTTGCTCGCCCTTTTTAACATTCATGCTGCACAATTCTGGCTCTTTGAAATTCATCAATTTGGCGTGATGATTACGGCTGACTAATTTAGCTTTTTGCTCACCAAAACGCATGTCCATGGTGCTGGAAAACATAATGGCAATCTTAAAGTTAGGCTTTAATTCTTCTTCAAAACTAAAATCGGTGACCGCTTTGGCATCCACCATATGAAAGGTCATGCCGGAGGGTAAAGTTTCCGTAATCACACTTCCCTGTAATCTTTCTTGACTGGTATGAATCTTTACACTGCTCATAATAAAAACCGTTTTGTAGGTGTTCCTAAAGCCATTTTTTCCTAAATTTATGCTTTCTTGCATCTTTTTCATAAAAACTTGATCGAATAGCATAAACAAATGCGCTTCGATGTATGGAATAATAATCCCCGAAATATGTAAATGCAATTGATTCTCTTTTGCATTATTAACTATATATACATTTCTTGTAAAATCTTTACATTCGAGCTGTGAAAACAAAGGTCAACTAGATGAAACGTAGTATAAAAGTGAAACAAACACGCCTTGCAATGAGCAAGTTTTCCAAACCAGCAACTTTCGCAACCCTTGCTTTGGCATTAATTCCATTTCCAAAGACGGTATTGGCTGCTGAAATCGAGACAAGCACTGCCTTACCTACCCTAACAGTGGAAGGAAACGCTTTGTATGACGCTTCGTCTAGTGAAGAGTTAACAGGCTACAATGTTGAAGCAGCAACCGTTGGTACCAAAACCCCTGCAGCACTAAAAGACATCCCACAGTCTATCACTGTCATCACCAATGACTACATTGAAGATCGTGGCGCGGTATACCTTGATGATATAACTAAAACGACACCAGGCCTAACGACCCTATCAAATGAAAGTGGCCGTTCATCTATCTTTGCCCGTGGTTACGAATACGATGACCTTTTAATCGATGGTCTATCTGCCCCTGTTGGTAGCCAGTCAGGTACACTTCCTTCGCTAAGTGCTTTTGACCGTATAGAAATTATGCGCGGCCCATCTGGTCTGTTTAGCAGTACCAGTGAAATGGGTGGTATCATGAACTTGGTACGTAAACGTGGTACTGAAGATACTCAAGCATCCGTCAATGTTGGCGCTGGCAGCTGGGGTAGATACCAGTTGGGTACCGATGTATCTGGCTCTCTTAATGAAGATGGTAGTGTTCGCGGACGCTTGGTATTAGATCAATCTAATGCTGCAAACCAAATAGAAGACAATGAAAATATTAGCCAAAGTGTTTATGCCACTGTAGAAATCGACTTGGATGATGACACTGAGTTATCTGTTGGTGTACTACACCAAACCAAGGATATCGATACCAGTAATGGCTTACCAAGCTACGCTGACGGCACTTTGTTAGATCTAGACACCTCTACTTTTTTCGGGGCTGACTGGAATGAGTTTAATGCAGAGAGTACCGATGTTTTTGCTGACTTAACACATCGATTCGATAACGGTGGTCGTGGTCGTATCGCTGCAAGGGTATCTGATCGAACTTCAGACTTTGACTACGCCTATACTGGCAGTTCTGTAGACTCGGATGATAATATCACCAAATTTTCAGAATATGCTAGTGACATTGATCAGCAGGCAATAGCTTTTGACGCCAGCTACAGTCAGCCTTTTGAAGCAATGGGTAATGTTAGTGAATTTGTTGTAGGTCTTGACTACAAGCAAGAAGAGTCAACCCAGAACTCTATCATTTCCGCAGCGAGTGGCACATGGAATATTTATTCGTTTGATTCCTCTACCTTAACGAAAGATTTGTTTAGCGTTACGCGTACAACGGATTCTGATACTTCTGAACAAGAACAAGCTGTATACGGCAAGCTTACTTTCCGTCCTATTGAAAACCTAGCCTTGATCACGGGCGCACGCGTCAGTAACTACGACCTAGATACAGGAACCGATACGGCTACTGGTTCTCACGTCACGCCATACGCTGGTCTTGTATACGACTTAAATGACTCTCAGGCGCTTTACGCCAGCTATTCAGAAGTATTCAAACCACAAGATTCTGTTGATGTGAACGGAGACTTTATCGATCCTCGTGAAGGTGAGCAGGTTGAATTTGGTATTAAAGGAAGCTACCTAAACGGCTTACTTAACAGCCGCCTAACGGCTTTCCAATTAACGGATAAGAACCGTGCAGAGCAAGTCGACGGTGAAACCTACTATGAAACGACGGGTGAATACCAAGTGCGTGGTTTCGAAGCTGAAATCGCAGGCCAATTTGGTCAGTGGGATACGATCTTGGGCTATACCTACATGGAAACGGAAGTACTATCTGGAAGCACAAGCCGTTACTTCTCGCTTATGCCGGAACACAACTTCTCAGCTTGGTCTAAATATCGCTTTGAAGCACCGGAAGATTCTTTGCTTAACAACATGACAGTTGGTGCAGGCTTAACGGCAATGAGCGATTTCGAAACATCTGACGGAACCGTGAAAGGTGCTGGCTATGCAACAGTAGATGCGGCTGTTTCTAAGCAAATCAATGATAACCTTAAGGTTTCATTGAATGTAAACAACCTGTTTGATACTAAGTACTATGCGCGTGTCGGTGCAACAAGTACCTTCAACTTCTACGGGCCATCTCGTAACTTTATGGCAAACGCCACTTATACTTTCTAAATTGATTCCCTTTATTTAGAAGTAAGTAGTATTCGGGAGCTGAGAAATCAGCTCCTTTTTTTTTGCCTAAAATATTCTCAAACAGACATCTGCTGCTGCAGTTTTTGAATGATATGTTCACCAATCGGGAACGCACTGGTGGCTGCTGGGGATGGTGCGTTACACACATGTAAGGTGCGAGGGGATTGAGCGAATAAAAAGTCATGAACCAAACTGCCATCTTTCATCACCGCTTGGGCACGAATGCCCGCTGGATAATCTTCTAAATCTTCAAGCTCGACCAGGTCACAATATTTTCTGACTTGTGAAAGGTAGCCTGGCTTATACCAAGAGTTTTTGGTTTCGATTAAACCAGTTCGCCAATGCTGAGCAATCAGCTTCCAAAAGCCCGGAAAGCGAATCATATCAAGAATATCCCTTGGACTAATATTAATACGTCCATAGCCTTCTCGTTTCCAGCCTTGCACGGCGTTTGGCCCGACTGTCACTGAGCCGTCTATCATGCGGGTAAGATGCACCCCTAAGAAAGGTAAATCTGGGTCTGGAATTGGATAGATAAGATGATTTACCAGCTTATTATGTTTAGCTGGCAATTTATAATACTCGCCGCGAAACGGAATAATTTGAAAGTCCGTTTCTATGTCTAGCATCTTAGTTAGACGGTCTGCCATTAAGCCACTGCAACTTACTAAATAACGGGCGCACACCACATCATTGTTCAACTTGATGATGACCTGCTCATGACTTTCAGAAAGGTCAATCACCTTGCTGTCTAGCCAAAGCTCGCCGCCAGCCTCGACAAATAGCTCGGCTAGTTTTTTACAAATATGCTGATAATTGACTATGCCAGTAGAGGGAACAAACAGAGCGCCCAACCCTTTCACATTCGGTTCACGCTGCTTTAACGCTGGCTGGTCTAACTGTTCAACCTCTAAATTGTTTTGCTGACAACGCTGATAAAGTGCTTGCATGCGCTCAACTTCTTTATCATTGGTTGCAACTAACAATTTACCGCATTGATCAAACTTGATCTTATGCTGCTGGCAAAATGCCTTTGTGGCCGCCGCGCCCCGCTGGCAAAAGTCCGCTTTCAAGCTGCCCGGAGCATAATACACACCGGCATGTATTACCCCTGAATTATGGCCCGTTTGATGGAGCCCCACATCACTTTCTTTTTCGATAAGTAAAATACGATAATCTGGGTATTGCTGTATTAATTGCCACGCGGTAGACAAACCAACAATACCCGCACCAATAATGGCAATATCGTAATGAGAGGATTTAGGCATAGAGCGTCACTTTGACCTTATGAATGTGAAGAAGTTACGTTAATTTAGCAATGTACCTCTGCTCGAGTTAGCGTGCAAAGTTTTTTATAAACTGCTTTTCGTCTGTTAAGTAGGCTTGCACACAAGACTGACACACGCAGCGCTTGTCTTGCTGTTCCGGTGGCAATAAAGCTAACAAGGAGGCAGGAATCTCTTGCTGAAAACACCAACACTGCCCTGCTACCGAACATTGATTATCTTGTGAACAAAATGGACACTGCACTGTTATCTTCCTTGCGCGGTTAATATTAAGCAAAAAAAATCCCCGCCGAAGCAGGGATTTTATTAGCTAGTAATAAGCGTTTATTGCAAACAACTTACCAGCCAGTGATTTCTTTAAGGCCTGCACCGATGTCAGCCAAAGAACGTACAGTTTTAACGCCTGCGTCTTCTAGTGCTGCAAATTTCTCATCAGCAGTACCTTTACCACCAGAGATGATCGCACCAGCGTGACCCATACGCTTACCAGCAGGAGCTGTAACACCCGCAATGTAAGATACAACAGGCTTAGTAACGTTTGCTTTGATGTAAGCAGCCGCTTCTTCTTCAGCTGTACCACCGATTTCACCGATCATAACAATCGCTTCAGTCTGTGGATCGTTTTGGAACATTTCCAATACGTCGATGAAGTTAGTACCTGGGATTGGGTCACCACCAATACCTACACAAGTAGATTGACCGAAACCAGCGTCAGTCGTTTGCTTAACGGCTTCATAAGTCAAAGTACCAGAACGAGATACGATACCTACTTTACCTGGCATGTGGATGTGACCTGGCATGATACCGATCTTACATTCACCTGGTGTGATAACACCTGGGCAGTTAGGACCGATTAGACGTACGTCAAGTGCGTCACATGCAACTTTACAGTCAAGCATGTCTAGCGTTGGAACACCTTCAGTGATACAAACGATAAGTTTGATACCAGCATTCGCAGCTTCAAGGATAGAGTCTTTAACGAAAGGAGCTGGAACGTAGATTACAGATGCTTCAGCGCCTGTTTGCTCTACAGCTTCTTTCACTGTATTGAATACAGGAAGACCTAGGTGAGTTTGACCACCTTTACCAGGTGTTACACCACCAACCATTTTTGTTCCGTAGGCAATTGCTTGCTCAGAGTGGAACGTACCTTGGCCACCAGTGAAACCCTGACAGATTACTTTAGTATCTTTGTTAATTAAGACAGACATTATTATTTGCCCTCCGCAGCTTTAACAACTTGCTCAGCGGCGTCTTTCAAGCTTGCTGCAGCAATAATATCTAGGTCAGATTTCGCAAGAACTTCACGACCTAGTTCAGCATTTGTACCTTCAAGACGAACAACAACAGGTACGTTAACACCTACTTGCTCAACGGCACCGATAATACCTTCTGCGATCATGTCACAACGAACGATACCACCGAAGATGTTAACCAATACGGCTTTAACATTGTCATCAGATAGGATGATTTTGAATGCTTCAGCAACACGTTCTTTGGTTGCACCACCACCTACGTCTAGGAAGTTAGCAGGCTTACCACCGTGGATGTTAACGATATCCATTGTACCCATTGCTAGGCCGGCACCGTTTACCATGCAACCTACGTTACCATCTAGTGCTACGTAGTTAAGTTCCCACTGTGCAGCATGTGCTTCACGCTCATCTTCTTGAGATGGATCGTGGAACTCTTGCATTTTCTTCTGACGGTATACAGCGTTGCTGTCGATGTTGATCTTGCCGTCTAGACAGTGAAGGTTACCTTCATCAGTGATAACCAATGGGTTGATTTCTAGAAGGGCGAAATCGTAGTCGTGGAACATTTGCGACAAACCAAGGAAGATCTTAGTGAACTGCTTGATTTGAGCTGGGTTAAGACCCATTTTAAATGCCATTTCACGAGCTTGGTAAGGCTGTGCACCCACTAGAGGATCGATGATCGCTTTGTGGATTAGTTCAGGCGTTTCTTCTGCAACTTTCTCGATTTCAACACCGCCTTCAGTAGACGCCATGAAAACAACTTTGCGAGTAGAACGGTCAACAACGGCACCTAGGTACAATTCGTTGTCGATGTCTGTGCAAGACTCAACTAGGATCTTAGCAACTGGCTGACCATTTTCGTCTGTTTGGTAAGTAACCAAGTTCTTACCTAACCAATTTGCTGCAAATGCAGAAACTTCTTCATAAGAATCAACAAGTTTCACACCGCCCGCTTTACCGCGACCACCTGCGTGAACCTGAGCTTTAACAACCCACTTGTCACCACCAATTTTTTTCGCTGCTTCCACCGCCGCTTCAGGCGTGTCTACTGCGTACCCTGTAGATACTGGCAGGCCGTATTCAGCAAAAAGCTGTTTAGCCTGATATTCATGTAGGTTCATTTGATTCTTCCGCTCATCTTAATGATTGACATAAGCTCTGCCTGTTAAGACAGAAATTGCCGGCTTTAAGCCGGCAAATCTAAATTTTTATTAACGCTTTTTACGGTTTGCAATATGGATAGCATGGCCATCTACTGCTAACGCTGCTTCGTGTACTGCTTCACTTACTGTTGGGTGAGCAAATACTGTCAAAGCAATGTCTTCTGCTGTAGAACCAAATTCCATAGCAATAACCGCTTGTGCGATCAGGTCGGCTGCATGACCACCGATGATGTGACAACCTAGAATACGGTCAGTCTCTTCACAAGCAATGATCTTAACAAAACCATCTGTATCGTTAGCAGCCATAGCACGGCCAGAGGCAGCAAATGGGAATTTACCCACTTTGTATTTAACACCTTCCGCTTTAAGCTCCTGCTCACTCTTACCAACCCAAGCAAGTTCTGGGTGAGTGTAGATAACAGAAGGAATGCAGTCGTAGTTCATTTGTGCTTTATGGCCAGCGATGATGTCCGCTACCATAACGCCCTCTTCAGACGCTTTGTGCGCAAGCATTGGACCACGAACAATATCACCGATCGCGTAAACGCCTGGTACAGAAGTACGGCATTGCTCATCAACGAATACGAAACCACGCTCGTCAAGCTTAACGCCTGAATCATCAGAGAAACAACCTTGAGTGAATGGCTTACGGCCAACCGCAACAATCAGTTTGTCGAAAGTTTGCTTCTGCTCTTCACCTTTAGCATCAAGGTAAGTCACTTCAACTTCTTCGCCGTTGATTTGGCTACCCGTTACACGAGCGCCCAAACGTACATCTAGGTGCTGCTTCTTGAAGATTTTCGCTGCTTCTTTAGCAATGTCTTGGTCACAAACACTTAAGAAAGAATCTTGTGCTTCAAGCACAACAACTTCTGAACCTAGGCGAGACCATACAGAACCAAGCTCTAAACCGATAACACCAGCACCGATAACACCAAGACGCTTAGGCACTTCACGGAAATCTAGGGCACCTTCGTTATCAACGATGATGTCGCCAGTACGTGGTGCAGGCGGAATGTTTACAGGAATAGAGCCTGTCGCCAAGATCACGTTTTCTGCTTCTAGAACAGTTACTGTGCCGTCATGAGCGGTGAATTCAACTTTTTTGTTGGCAAGAACTTTACCAAAACCTTCAAAGCTTGTTACGCCATTTGCTTTGAACAAACCGGTAATACCGCTGGTTAGTTGATCAACGATCTTGTCTTTGCGATCAACCATGGCATTTACATCCATAGCGACTTCACCCACAGAAATACCGTGTACGCCGTAAGCTTCTTTAGCGTCGTGGTATTTGTGTGAAGAGTCCAACAAAGCTTTTGATGGGATACAACCAACATTCAAACAAGTACCGCCTAGACGAGCCTTGTTATCTTTGTCTAACCATTTTTCGATACATGCTGTTTTCAGACCCAGCTGAGCAGCACGAATTGCAGCAACATAGCCACCAGGGCCGCCACCGATTACAACAACATCAAATTTATCAGACATAAGAGGTTCCATTTATTTCAGTCAAACCGAGCAGCGCTTTGTGGGCGCTGCTACAGAATCAATTCATACTATAAAGTGGGTATGAATACTCAATTTTCAAGTGCTTAGATTTCAAGCAATAGACGGTGTGGATCTTCCAACAATTCTTTAATCGTTACCAAGAATTGTACCGCTTCTTTACCATCGATCATACGGTGATCGTAAGACAAGGCTAGGTACATCATAGGCTGAATAACCACTTGACCATTAACCGCCATTGGGCGCTCTTGGATTTTGTGCATACCCAAGATAGCTGTTTGTGGTGGGTTAATGATAGGTGTCGACATTAGAGAGCCGAAAGTACCACCATTAGTAATGGTGAAAGTACCACCTTGCATGTCATCCATGCCCAACTTACCGTCACGACCACGTAGAGCGAAGTCCATGATAGTTGATTCAATGTCAGCAAGACCCATAGCTTCAGTGTTGCGCAATACAGGTACCATCAAACCACGGTCTGTAGAAACGGCTACACCGATATCTTGGTAACCATGGTAAACCATGTCGTTGCCATCGATTGAAGCGTTAACCGCTGGGAAGCGCTTCAACGCTTCTGTCGCAGCTTTTACAAAGAAAGACATGAAACCAAGCTTAGTGCCGTTGTGGGTTTTCATGAATTGATCTTTGTACTTCTTACGGATCTCCATAACAGGACCCATGTTCACTTCGTTGTAAGTGGTCAACATGGCCGCTGTTTGTTGCGCTTCAACCAAACGTTTAGCAATGGTGGCACGTAAACGAGTCATAGGAACACGTTTTTCGATACGACCATCTGCGCCCAATGCTGGCATAGCAGCAGGTGCAGCGGCTTTCGCTGGTGCTGGCGCTGCGGCAGGCTTAGCTTTAACTGCTGCATCAACGTCTTCTTTAGTGATGCGACCACCTTTGCCAGTACCTTTTACTTGTGCAGCACTTAGACCCGCTTCGGCCAATGCTTTACGAGCTGCAGGACCTGCAACGCCATCTTCGTCTGCTTCCGCAGGCGCCGCAGCTGGTGCTGCTGCCGCAGGAGCCGCCGCGCCAGATGCGCCCACTAGGAAGTTCGCTAAAACTTCGTCGCTCAATACTGTTTCGCCTTCGGCTTTGATAATGTCACCAATAACGCCATCAGCCGGAGCAACCACTTCTAGCACTACTTTGTCGGTTTCGATATCAACGATGTGCTCATCACGTGAACAAGCTTCACCTGGTTGTTTGTGCCATGCAGCAACAGTACCGTCTGCTACAGACTCAGGGAAAGTTGGCGCTTTGATCTGTACAGATTCAGACGCTGCTGCAGGTGCCGCAGCAGGAGCCGCTTCCGCCGCAGGTGCTGGGGCAGCTGCTGCACCAGAAACGAATGTCGCTAGAACTTCATCGCTCAGTACGATGTCGCCTTCTGCTTTAAGAACGGTTTCTAAAACACCGTCCGCAGGGGCAACAACTTCTAAGACAACTTTGTCTGTCTCAATGTCGACAATATGCTCGTCACGTGCACAGGCTTCGCCTGGCTGCTTATACCAAGTAGCAACGGTTCCGTCGGCTACAGATTCTGGAAAAGTAGGTGCTTTAATTTCAATGCTCATTTTATACCCTTATCTCTCTGACAGGCTATGGTACTAACCAACTAGTGCGTCGTTGACCAGTGCTTCTTGTTCTTCAACATGGATGGACATATAACCCGCCGCTGGTGCTGCAGACGAAATTCGACCTGCAAAACGAATTTTCAGCGTTGGGTAAAGTTCTTCCAATACTCGGTTCATACGGTGACGGTTGGCATGCCAAGCACCTTGGTTTTTCGGCTCTTCTTGACACCAAACCAAGTCTTCAACATTTTTGTACGGCGCCAACACAGCTTCTAAATCAGCATATGGGAACGGGTACAATTGCTCCAAACGAATCACTGCAACATCATCTTTCTGTAGCTCTTCACGACGGTTGATCAAGTCGTAATAAACCTTACCACTACAAAGTACAACACGTTTCACTTTGTCAGCCGTAACGGATTCATTCGCTTCAGGCAATACTGTCTTAAAGCTTCCTTCCGCCAAGTCTTCTAACGTGGATGTTGCTTGCTTGTGACGCAACAAACTCTTAGGTGACATGATAATCAGCGGACGACGCATTGGACGAATCGCTTGACGACGGATGATGTGGAAGATTTGCGACGGTGTTGTTGGAACACAAACTTGAATATTGTATTCCGCACACAATTGCATAAAGCGCTCTAAACGAGCTGAAGAATGCTCAGGGCCTTGACCTTCGTAACCATGAGGCAACAACATAGTCAGACCACATAGACGGCCCCACTTATGCTCACCACTGGTAATAAATTGGTCAATTACCACTTGGGCACCATTGGCGAAATCACCAAATTGCGCTTCCCAGATCACCAAACCTTTTGGTGAAGTGGTTGAATAACCGTATTCAAACGCCAATACCGCTTCTTCAGAAAGGTAAGAGTCATATAAATCAAGGGTAGGTTGATCAGCTGACAAGTTTTTCAGCGGTACGTATGCACTACCATCCTTTTGGTTATGAATAACCGCATGACGATGTGAGAAAGTACCACGACCAGAATCCTGACCTGTAATACGGATTGGATAGCCCTGCTCAAGTAGCGTGGCAAAGGCTAGTGTTTCCGCATAACCCCAGTTAAGAGGCAAGGCGCCAGCGGTCATCTTATCGCGATCTTGGTAGATTTTTGACACCTGACGCTGAACCACAACACCATCTGGAATCGCAGTCAGTTTCTTGGCCACTTCTTGTAATTGACCTAGCGGATAAGTGGTATCACCTGCATCCGTCCATTCAACACCAAGGTAAGGCTTCCAATCTACGAAAGAGGCAGTTTGTGATTCTAGCACTAGGCTCTTCGCAACATGACGACCGTTGTCTAGGTCTTCACGGTTCTCATTCACCATTTGATCAGAAAGCGCTTGTGGAACAACACCTTCGTTCACCAAACGTTCAGAGTACAAAGTGCGAGTCGTTTTCAGCTTATTGATCACGCTATACATTAGCGGCTGAGTACCAGAAGGTTCGTCTGTTTCGTTGTGGCCACGACGACGGTAACAAACCATGTCGATGACAACATCACGACCAAACTCGTAACGGTAATCTAGTGCTAACTGAGTCACAAACAACACAGCTTCTGGGTCATCACCATTAACGTGGAAAATCGGCGCTTGAATCATCTTAGCAACATCAGTTGCGTATTCAGTAGAACGCGAATCTTCTTGACGGTTAGTAGTGAAACCCACTTGGTTGTTAATAACGATATGAACAGTACCACCGGTGCGGTAGGCGCGAGTTTGAGACATCTGGAATGTCTCCATCACAACACCTTGACCAGCAAACGCGGCATCACCGTGAATAGAGATAGGAACAACAGTCTTACCTGTTGTGTCTTCACGGCGGTCTTGACGAGCTCGTACAGAGCCTTCAACCACTGGCGATACAATTTCCAAGTGAGACGGGTTAAATGCCAAGGCAATGTGAACTTCGCCACCGGCTGTCATCACATTTGAAGAAAAACCTTGGTGATATTTAACATCACCAGAGGTGTTAACAAGCTTCTTACCTTCAAACTCGTCAAACAAGTCTTTCGGGTTTTTACCCAAGGTATTAACCAAGACGTTCAAACGACCACGGTGAGCCATGCCAATCACAACTTCTTTCGCGCCTAATGCGCCAGAACGTTGGATAAGTTCATTCACCATAGGGATTAAGCTTTCACCACCTTCAAGACCGAAACGCTTAGCACCTGGGTAACGGCTCGCTAAGTATTTCTCTAAGCCTTCAGCCGCGGTTAAACGCTCAAGTAGGTTTTGACGTGTTTCTTGGGAGAATTCTGGATGTGAGCGAACGGATTCAACTCGTTGTTGAAGCCAGGCTTTTTCCTGAGTATCAACAATGTGCATGAACTCATAACCTATGCTGCTGCAATAAGTTTTTTCAAGTTCTGCAATCAGTTCACTTAGCTTCATGGTTTCTTTGTTGAAGAACAAAGCAGCTGTATTAAAGCTGGTGTCCATGTCAGCACCAGTCAACTGATGATAACTGATGTCTAGATCTGCGACTTTTTCTCGCTTCTGCAATCCTAGCGGGTCTAGTGACGAATGTTGATGACCACGTACGCGGTAAGCATCAATCAATTGTAAAACACTAATTTGCTTCTGCTCATGATCAGAACTTACCGCAGGACCTGAAGATGCAGGCATAGCACGGAACTTGTTCTTACCAATTTGCAAAAACTGCTCTTGGATTACGGAATGAGGTAGATCTGTTGATTGCGCTTCGCTTACGCGTGGCAATTGGTCAAAACATTTACGCCACTCTTCCGATACAGAGTTCGGATCGACTAGGTAGCTTTCAAACATCCCCTCTACATATTCCAAGTTTCCACCGGAAAAGTGAGAAGTGCTCCATAGCAACTCCATTAAACTTTCGTGCATTCTCGATCACCCTTATGTTCGAGCCAGCTACCGGAGTCCGGTATCAACCACAATTTTTGCCGATTGAAAGATCAGGCCCGTAAGGCTGTTAAAGCCTCGATTTTTTTATTTACTTGCTACCACTTCGCCCATTTACGTTTAATACCAAATTACTGAAAGCACTCTATGAAATAAAGCACCCTACTTCCTTAAATCAGAACCAGCAATTTCTCTAAGTACATCCTTGCTCGTAAAGGTCGAATTTTAAATTCTTTATGTTGCACTTTCTATTACCAAAAAAGAGAAAATGCAAAAAAGGCGGTATTGAAAAAGCTCAAACCGCCAATTTTTTGTGACTAATCAGTAACACTTCTAGCCACACTGAGCATTAGGTCGCTCTTTGTAACAACATAGTACGAATGCTACCAATCGCTTTCGTCGGGTTCAGCCCTTTAGGACAAACGTTGACACAGTTCATAATACCGTGGCAACGGAACACACTGAAAGGATCGTCCAATTCGCTCAAACGCTCTTGCGTTGCGTTGTCACGGCTGTCTGCCAAGAAACGGTACGCTTGCAACAAACCAGATGGTCCAACGAATTTATCTGGGTTCCACCAGAAAGAAGGACAAGCGGTTGAACAACATGCACACAAGATACATTCATACAATCCGTCAAGCTTTTCACGCTCTTCAGGACTTTGCAAGCGTTCAATCGCTGGCGCTGGCGTATCATTGATCAAGTAAGGACGAATTTTCTCGTACTGCTTGTAGAATTGACCCATATCGACCACTAGGTCACGAACTACTGGTAAACCTGGCAGCGGGCGCAATACCAACTTGCCATTTTTCACAGCTTCAGACACAGGCGTGATACAAGCCAAGCCATTTTTACCAGACATGTTCATACCATCGGAACCACACACACCTTCACGGCATGAACGACGGTAAGAAATAGTAGAGTCCTGAGCTTTAAGCAAGTTTAGAACATCCAATACCATTAGGTCTTTGCCAGCAGGAAGATCAATTTGATAATCCTGCATGTATGGCGCGTCGTCCACCTCTGGATTGTAACGATAAATACTAACTAACATACTGAATTACTCCTTAGTATGAACGAATCTTAGGTGGGAAAGCTTCCATTGTTTTCGGAGCAAAGTTTACGTCACGCTTGGTAACGGACTTAGTCGCCGGATGGAATAATGAGTGCTTCAACCAGTTTTCGTCATCACGTTCAGTGAAATCGTTACGGGCGTGCGCACCACGGCTTTCTTTGCGGTATTCCGCAGGAATCGCTGTTGCTTCCGCAATTTCCAACAAGTTTTCAAGCTCTAGTGCTTCAATACGTGCCGTATTGAAGGCTTGGCTCTTATCATCAAGATTCAAGTTTTCAACACGTTTACGAATCGCTGCAAGCTCTTTCAAGCCTTTCTGCATAGATTCGCCATCGCGGAATACACCAAAGTAAAGCTGCATTACTTTTTGTAGCTCTGCACGAACTTCAGCAACATTCTCACCAGAAGTAGAAGCATTCAAACGGTTTAGACGTGTCATCGCTTTTTCAACATCTGTCTCGTCAGCGCTTAGGGAATCGAAACCTTCATCTAGAGATTTCTTAACCTGCAAGCCTACCGCACGACCAAATACTACCAAATCTAGCAGTGAGTTACCGCCTAGACGGTTAGCACCGTGTACAGATACACACGCCGCTTCACCACAAGCGTACAAACCATCAATAACTTCGTCTTCGCCATTAGCGTTTTGCTTAAGCGCTTGACCACCAACGTTCGTTGGAATACCACCCATCATGTAGTGACAAGTTGGTACAACAGGAATAGGTTCTTTTACTGGGTCAACGTGAGCAAAGGTACGAGACAACTCAAGAATACCTGGCAGACGTTTATTTAGGGTTTCTTCACCTAGGTGATCTAGTTTCAGCAATACGTGATCACCTTCTGGGCCACAACCACGACCTTCAAGGATCTCAAGGATCATAGAGCGTGCTACTACGTCACGACCTGCAAGGTCTTTAGCGTTTGGCGCATAACGCTCCATGAAGCGCTCACCGTCTTTATTGATCAGGTAACCACCTTCACCACGACAACCTTCTGTTACAAGCGTTCCCGCACCGTAAATACCGGTTGGGTGGAACTGCCACATTTCCATGTCTTGCATTGGGAAGCCAGCACGCAGCGCCATAGCAACACCATCACCTGTATTGATGTGGGCGTTAGTTGTTGACTGGTAAATACGGCCTGAACCACCTGTAGCAATAACTGTTGCTTTAGCTTTAAGGTAAACGGTCTCGCCTGTTTCGATACAAATAGCAATAACACCAACTACCGCATCTTCACTGTTTTTAACCAAATCGGTTGCGTACCACTCGTTAAAGAAAGTCGTACCACCTTTTAAGTTAGCTTGGTATAGGGTGTGCAATAGCGCGTGACCAGTACGGTCAGCCGCAGCACAGGTACGAGCAGCCTGACCGCCCTTACCGAAATCTTTAGATTGGCCACCAAATGGACGCTGATAAATACGTCCTTGCTCAGTACGAGAGAATGGCAAACCCATATGCTCAAGTTCAAAAACTGCTTGTGGGCCAACAGAACACATGTATTCGATTGCGTCTTGGTCACCAATGTAGTCCGACCCTTTTACGGTGTCGTACATGTGCCAGCGCCAATCGTCATTTGGGTCATCACTTGCGATGGCACAAGTAATGCCACCTTGTGCAGATACTGTGTGCGAACGTGTCGGAAACACTTTCGTCACACAAGCTGTGTTTAAACCCGATTCCGTTAACTGCAACGCCGCGCGCATGCCCGCGCCGCCGCCGCCGATAACAATGGCATCAAAAGAGATAGTACGAACATTTGCCATTATTTATAGCCCCCAAAGAACCTGAATTCCCCAAACGACATATACAAACATTGCAAAGCCGCATAGAGATTGAAAAAAGAAACGAATGCCAGTTGGTTTGATGTAGTCAGTAGAGATAGACCACAAACCGATCCATGAATGCACACCGATAGACAATAACATCATCAAGCTAAAAATACGCATCCAAGTGGTTTCGAACAACGCACTCCACTGATCGTAAGTAAGATCAGGGTTTGAAACCAAATACCCAATAATAAAAATGGTGTACAAAGATAAGATCAATGCAGAAACTCGCTGCATCATCCAATCATAAAGACCAGAACGGCCAAAACTTGTAATTTGAGTTACCATATCCACACCCCTGCTAACACAACAAGAACACCGGCAATCACAAGGTTTGCTACGGCGGCTTGGCGTCCACTATCTAACTCTTCGAAATGCCCTAAATCCATAAACAAGTGCTTAACACCTGCTACAAAGTGGTACATCAATGCAGAAACAACACCCCAGATAATAAATTTCGCAAGAAAGTTATTTTGCAACACATCGGCCACTTGATCGAAGCCTTCTTGAGACGCTAAGGAAAGATCGAATGCATAGAACAGAAACATTAACCCTACAAAAAGGATAATGCCGGTAATACGGTGGAGGATGGAAACAATTGCAGTGACGGGCATTGATATTGTTGATATATCAAGATTGACTGGTCTTTTTTTGTTCACGATTTATTTACACCATTTTAACAATTGAATGGTTAACCACGACCCAATACTAACCTGCACTTACTGTTACTTTAAAAACACACAGTGGTACATTTTAGGCCTACGTTGAAAATCCCATCGATTTGCAAACACCTTATTAAAAAGTGACTCTCTTTTCAGTAAGTTCATGTCGACAAATCAATAAAATCATCGGGGCGCAATTATAAACCAGCAAAAAATGCGATGACAAATAGACTGAGCAGCAGGTTTTCAATGATCAGCATTCACCAAATGAATGTAGCCATAAGCCGAAACAATAATGGTACTAAATTACACAAAACGAAACATGAGCAATATATTAAAACCCTTATATTTCAAACACTTGAGATTTCTTTCAATTTCTTTACGTGATTTTACACTTACTTTTTTCGTAACTTAATTACAAAAGCCATTTCGCTAACACAATCCATACAAAGCAAGCAAGATTGACTTTTATAGTCGAGAAACAGTATTTTTTCCGCACCTTTTAGATAAAGCACGTCAAATAACGACTTAATTTGTCTAAAATCTGTATTCGGAGGAGACCATAAATGGCCGATAAAAAAGCGCAACTTACAGTGGATGGGATCGAGCAAACCATCGAACTACCTGTTCTTTCAGGGACTCTTGGTACGGACGTTATTGATGTTCGCACTTTAGGCTCTAAAGGAGTATTCACCTTTGACCCAGGCTTTATGTCTACTGGGTCTTGCGAATCCGCGATCACTTACATAGATGGCGAAGCAGGTGTCCTATTACACAGAGGTTACCCTATTGCACAACTAGCAGAACATTCTGATTATTTAGAAACCTGCTACCTATTGCTTTACGGAGAGCTTCCTAACGCCACTGAGAAAGCTGAATTTGAAAGAACGGTTGGTAAGCACACCATGATCAACCAATCGATGCACAAATTCATCGAAGGTTTCCGCAATGATGCCCACCCTATGGCTATCATGTGTGGCTTAGTGGGTGCATTGTCCGCTTTTTATCAAGATCACATGGACATTAACAACTCCAAGCATCGTGAAATTGCAGCCTTCCGCCTGATTTCTAAAATGCCGACTTTGGCTGCTACCTGCTACAAATATTCTAAAGATCAGCCGGTTATGCACCCTCGCAATGACTTATCTTACGCTGAAAACTTCCTATACATGATGTTCGCAACACCTTGTGAAGATTACGTTGTGAACCCAGTTTTCGCGAAAGCTATGGATCGCATCTTTATCTTGCATGCTGACCACGAGCAAAACGCTTCAACATCAACGGTACGCCTAGCAGGCTCTTCTGGCGCTAATCCATTCGCATGTATTGCGGCTGGCATCGCAACACTATGGGGCCCTGCTCACGGTGGTGCTAACGAAGCTGTATTGACCATGCTAGAAGAAATTGGTGATGAGTCGAACATTGATGAATTCATCGCTAAAGCGAAAGACAAGAACGATCCGTTCCGTCTTATGGGCTTTGGTCACCGTGTTTACAAAAACTTTGACCCTCGCGCCAAGGTTATGCGCGAAACTTGTGATCAAGTATTGGCAGAATTGGGTATGTCTAACGACCCTCTACTTAAAATCGCCAAGCGCCTTGAGCAAATCGCTCTAGAAGATCCATACTTCGTACAACGTAAGCTTTACCCGAACGTAGACTTCTACTCTGGCATCATCATGAAAGCCATTGGTATTCCAACCAGTATGTTTACCGTGATCTTTGCCATGTCACGTACCATTGGCTGGATCTCTCACTGGAACGAAATGATCAGCGGACCGTACAAGATTGGCCGTCCTCGCCAACTTTACGTGGGTCAACCAGAGCGCGACTACCCAACTAAAGACTAGTTAGGCGCCTCCTGATAAAATTCAGGTGATAGAAAGACTCTAAATCCCCGCTCATTAGCGGGGATTTTTTTGCTTAAAAGAAATGAAAGATGATGTGAAAGTTATAGGGAAATATAAGAAACATAGTTGAAATGAAATTTGCCCCTAGAGATCGTGACTTATTGAAGGTCACTAAGCCTTAAATAAGCCACTTTGATCTAACCTTCATTACTCGTCTTCATCTTCTTCCACGAGCTCTGTAATGGTTTTTGTACCACATTTAAGACAGTCACCTTCAATCCATAAGCGGCTTTCAGTGCTAAATTCTTGTGGGTTTTTCATGCCTAGATCGATCTCCTGGCATTGGTTACACCATGTTTGGGTCAAAAAGTCTTGTTGCTCTTCCAATGAACGAGCATAAAAATCACGACTAACTACTGTTTCTTCCGACATGTAACGCTTACTCCCCATTAAATTGAAAGTATTGAGTGTTTGGGCTTTCTTCGGTTGCTTCTGTTGCTTCTGTTAACAATGGCGGCTGAGTCGGAACGAGTACTCGACTTAAGCCAATAGCGCTCAATAATTTATCCTTGCCACCATCAACGTCTACGCTAAACGCCACTTGATTGGCTTTTACATGCTGCAATTGTACCTCTCGCACCACCCCAACACTTTGTAGATAGGCCTGCACCTTATCCATTTGCTTAAAGTCAGAGACCCCAAGCACCTGCAAAACATAACTGGCACTGGACTCTCGGCTACGTACTGCGGCATAACGATCCGACAAAGCTTTCGCTAGATGGCCAGCGCCTGTATCGAGCAGAGCGTTTAAGTCATCTCCGGCGATGGAGAATCGCTGGGTATCCCCATTCGGCAAGAGCAATAACAAATCACCAGAAGCACTTTCTCCGAAACGACTCAGTCTTAACGCCGCCACAACATCTGTTTGATAGCGGCGACTGGCTTGCTGAATACTGTCGGTAAAAAAGCCCCAAATATCAGCTGCACTGATCTCGCTTTGATCAACTGAGTCCATCAATGGCGCGTAGACAGGCACGCCTTTTAGGGTCATCGCCTGAGCAAATTCATTTAATTCCGCAGATGGGGCATTCGCGCCCGATACTTGACGAGAAGCGCCATCGTCATTCACCAACCAAACTAAAACAGAAGGTCGATTTTCGGCCCACACAGGCAAATTATTTTGCGACAAGAAACCATCAATGGATTCTCGATAAAACGTCACCATGACTTGTCTTCCCGGCACCAAGCCGTTTTCTGTAGACAACAAGTCAGGTAAGGTTACTACCGAGTGTTGTGCCACCCAACTGGCCGCAGACTTTTGCGCTTGTACCAACAAGTTGCCACGAATGGCTTGCTCATCCCCAGACACCTTGATCAAGACCTGTTTTACAGCTTGAGAAAAAGCTGAATTCAACATCGCCGATTCAGATTCTATGGCTGGTACATTTATATCTGCTCGATATAGCCCTTGCACAGGCACCGCATTGGCAATCGAGCCACTCAAAACACAGACTAAAAATAAAATAATACGAATTTTCATCACCCTTCCTTCGTTTATTTGCCTATTCTACTGTCTTAATCACAAAGAACCATAGCCCTAATGTGTCACTATGCTAAAATGCGTTTTTTTCTCGTACCATGATAAGGCATAGGCAATGACCAAGTCGGATAAAGCATCGATTAGTTATAAAGACGCAGGCGTTGATATTAACGCTGGCAACCAGCTTGTTGAACGTATTAAAGGCGTTAGCAAAAAAACCCGTCGCCCTGAAGTTTTAGGTGGACTAGGTGGATTTGGCGCTTTAACTCGCTTACCAACAAAATACAAAAACCCAATTTTGGTTTCTGGCACCGACGGTGTGGGCACCAAACTGCGTTTGGCTATGGATCTTAACCAACACGACACCATAGGTATCGATCTTGTGGCTATGTGTGTAAACGATTTGATCGTTGCCGGTGCTGAACCTCTACTTTTCCTAGATTACTACGCTACAGGCAAACTAGACATTGATGTAGCGGCAAACGTAGTAACGGGTATTGGTGAAGGCTGTCTTCAATCTGGCTGTGCCCTTGTAGGTGGTGAAACCGCTGAAATGCCTGGCATGTATCACGATGGTGACTACGACCTAGCCGGCTTCTGTGTTGGTGTGGTAGAAGAAGAAAACATCATTGACGGCACCAAGGTAAAAGCTGGCGATACACTAATCGCCCTAGGCTCTTCTGGCCCTCACTCTAACGGCTATTCCCTAATCCGTAAGATCTTGGAAGTTAGCAAAGCTGACCTCAACCAAGAGATTGACGGCAAAGCCCTAAAAGACGCTTTGATGGAGCCTACTCGCATTTATGTGAAATCCATTCTTAAACTAATGGACACCATGCCTGTAAATGCACTTGCTCACATTACCGGTGGCGGTTTGCTAGAAAACATTCCTCGTGTATTACCTGAAGATGCGGCAGCATTTATCGATGCTAAGAGCTGGACTCGCCCTGCTGTTTTCGATTGGCTACAAGAGCAAGGCAATGTTGAGCAAGAAGAAATGTACCGTGTACTGAACTGTGGTGTTGGTATGGTACTTTGCCTTGATAATGACAAGGCAGCGGAAGCACTCGCGATCCTGAAGGAAGCAGGTGAAGAAGCTTGGATCATTGGTGATATTCGCCCACGTAACGGTGGAAAAGATGTTTTGATCTCGGACCTTGAGGCCCAGGCATGACATTTCCTATCGTTGTCTTAATTTCTGGCAGCGGCAGCAACTTGCAAGCTTTGATTGATCAAAGCTTGCAAGGCAATCTAAATGTTGAGATTTGCGCGGTGATAAGCAACAAAGCCGATGCATTTGGACTTCAACGTGCCCAGAAAGCAGGTATACCGACTCATACTCTTGATCATAAGAGTTTCGATAGCCGCGAAGCCTTTGATGAGCAGCTCAAGCTGATCATTGACCAGTACCAACCAAGACTTGTGGTATTAGCTGGCTTCATGCGCATTCTCACTGAAACCTTTGCGCAACATTACGAAGGTAGAATGTTGAACATTCACCCATCTTTGCTGCCTAAGTATAAAGGTCTCAATACTCACCAAAGAGCGATTGATGCGGGTGAAAAAGAACATGGGGTGTCTGTCCACTTTGTTAGTGCTGAGCTTGATGCGGGCGCTGTCATTTTGCAAGCAAGTTGCCCTATAGAAAAAACAGAAACGGCCGATACCTTAGCAAGCAAGATACATTCTTACGAGCACATCATTTACCCACTTGCGGTGAAGTGGTTCAGTGAAGAAAGGCTTGCCTATAAGCAGGGCACCGCAGTTTTAGATGGCAAGATATTGGCTGAAAGCGGTGTGATGTATCATCCAGATTTAATCTAGAATAGGAGAAAACATGGTTCCTCAAACAATTAGGACGCTTTTTGTCCCATTGGTATTAATGAGTTTTTCTGTGTTTTCTTTTTCTGCCGAAGCTGACCAAGACAAAGCAAGTTTTTTAGCCCCCTACTCTGCCACTTACAGTACTGTTTGGAAAAAAGGCATTAGTCTCAAAGTAGAAGGCAAACAAACCCTGAGTAAAAAATCCGCGAATCTCTGGGAATTCAAATTCACCGCCGATAACTTTATTGCTTCCCTCAGTGAAACATCTACTTTCCTGGTAAAAGACCACCAAATTATCCCTCAGCAATACCATTATGAGAGTAAAGTATTCGGTAAGAAAAAAAGTGCCGACCTCACTTTCGATTGGAAAAACAATCAAGTTCTAAACGATATAAAAGACAAACCTTGGTACCTGAGCGTGCCACCAAAAACCTTGGACAAATTGTCGATTCAATTACAAGTACGACAAGATCTGAAACAGGGTAAAAATGAATTTGACTACAGCATTGCTGACGGTGGATACATCAAAAACTGGCGTTTTCAACGTGAAAAACGTGAAACTATTACAACCGCTTTAGGAAAGGTCTCAACCATCAAGATGACACGCATTGATAATCTTGAAAGTGGTAAGCGCACCTATTTCTGGTTCGCGCCTAAATTTGATTACTTGCTAGTGAAACTTGAGCATAAAACTGACAGCGAATCCTATCGCCTAGATGTTGATAAAGTTAGCTATCCATGAGGCTTGCTAAGCTTTGTTGAGTATTAATATTTAACAATTCTGATTCATGGGGCCAGTCTAAGGCTTGTGCCCCATAGGCCTGATAAAATCCCATCACATTAAAACGGTTTCCCGTTAAGTATTTCTCTAACTCCTTAACGGA
This sequence comes from Marinomonas dokdonensis, assembly GCF_052747885.1. Taxonomy (NCBI): domain Bacteria; kingdom Pseudomonadati; phylum Pseudomonadota; class Gammaproteobacteria; order Oceanospirillales; family Oceanospirillaceae; genus Marinomonas; species Marinomonas dokdonensis. The sequence continues at coordinate 373,232 of NZ_JBRAND010000002.1, read as the reverse complement.
TGCCTTTGGGATTATTCCATGTAGGGGGTGGTCACCACTCTCACTTCGCAAATAAACAATGCAATCGGGTTGCCCTTGGGCAGATTCGAGTAATGCCTTAAACGCTTGAGGACGGATACAAGGCGTATCACAGGGGGATATGAGTAAATGAGAGCCTTGAGCCTCTTGCAAGCAAGATAATATCCCTGAAAGTGGGCCTTTATTCTGGTGATCTTTATCACTGATCACTTTCGCCCCCAAAGCTTGGTAAGCCTCTAGGTGGTCGTTGGTGTTAAAGCCTATCTCTTCTACGACTTGTACCATGGCATGATGCACATGCATCACCAAAGGCTGACCAGCCCAAATGAGCAGCCCTTTATTGACACCGCCCATCCTCTGGCCTTTACCACCCGCTAAAATAGCGCCTGTTAGCGAAAAGTCTGACATAGGACGACTACTTTTTAGCTGCCAACCAGGACTTATCACGCTTAGACCAGATGTCATCTGCCAAGGCCAAACATTCATCATGGGAAGCAATGCCTTGAATTAAGCCAGCGACAGATGCAATGGTCTGACGAACCGCTTGTTCACCGAAGGGATCAACTTGGTCTCCACTCCAATGGTCTACTAAACGGCTTAAATCCATTTGGTCTTTTAGTCTCTTATGCTCGGTTTCGGCCTTTGGCCAACCCGTCCAACTGGCGACACCATTTTGCCATTTACCTAAGGTCACATCACGCTCTGGGTTTACTTCGGCTTCCCCATTACCACCACGGAATACCAATACCGAAGGATCATTTAACTGCTCGCAAGCAGACAAATGCAGCATGTCGTAACCACGGTGAAACACTCCGTGAACACTGTGTGCTGCATTAAATGGATTCATCATACGCACCACGGTATTCACCGGAGAGCGTAACCCCAAGGTGTATTTCAGGTCCATCATACGGCCCAGAGTATTATCTATGTCTGCCAGAGGCATGAAGGCAAAGTTATTTTCCTGTAAATGCTGTTTTACTTGCTGCAAGTCATCATCAACAGACAAACCAAGGGCAGTAATCGCTTCATCCACATAGATGCGGCCTTCGCCTTCAAAAGCGTGACCGTGCATAAATACTTTAATGCCGCTGTTGGCCAGTGCTAACGCTGCCAATAGGAACCAAGGCAACTCATTACGCTTGCCCGCATAAGCTGGCCAATCGAGATCAACCGCAGTATCTAGGGTTTCTTTTTGGCTCAAGAATTCACGGGTGGCTTTAGTAAATCCCACCGTTTCATAAACGGTTTCTTCACGAATGCGAATCAACATCCAGAACGCCCCTAACTGCTCGGGAGCCACCTGCCCTGTCAGCATTAACGACATAGCATGTTCGGCTTCTTCTACCGTTAAAGTGCGTGCGCCCTTTTTTCCTCGCCCAAGGATTTTGACATATTGGGTAAAGGCTTTGCTCATGCTGACAACTCCGTAATCGTCGGGATAAAGTGTTTGAGTTCTGGGATACAAGAACCACAATTGGTGCCGCATTTCAGCGCTTGGCCCAGTGCTTCCACACTGGTGGCGCCAGACTCTACGGCTTTGGTTATTTGTTTGCTGCCCACTTGATAACAAGAACAAACAATAGCGCCTTTGTCTTCAACACTGGCAGGTAAGCCCACCAGCAGCGCCATACGTTCAAGTTCTGTGACTTTGTCACCACTGGCCATTTTACTCACTAGCCAATCAGGGGAGGTAGCTTCTGGCTGCTGGTTCGAATACACCACGGCAACCAGCTTATCGTTTTCTAGTGCGGCCAATCTTAGCTGACCCGTTAACGGATTGGTATATTCCAACCATTCCCAATGGGCACTCTCTTGACCTGCAGCAAACATAGAGCGACAACTGGTCGTATCCTGCTGTTGTGACCAGGCTACCTGATAATAAAAGTCTACTTGGGAAGGCACTCGGCACCAGTATAAACAATCTAGCTGAGAAATGGGCCTAGTAGACATCACAAAACCGTAACTAACTTGTTGAAGTGCCTCTAATTTTACTCTGGCATGCTTAGATTCGGGCTGCCCCGACAAAGCATCAACTACTTGTGGCACTAAATTGGACACGACCGCAGCATTGGCAAATTGCTGGGTCCAGTGAATCGGCGCAAACACCGCGCCAGGGGCCGTTCCTCGGCTCACTTTTGCCCTTAGCAGGACGTCTCCTGAAGGTGCCGTGACTCGCACAAGAGATTGCTCACTAATACCCAGCTCACGAGCATCTTTAGGGTGAATTTCAACATAAGGCTGATCCGTGTGCTTGGCTAAAGAGCCCGCATCCCCTGTTCGTGTCATAGTATGCCACTGATCACGAACTCGGCCTGTGTTTAACACAAAAGGCCATTCTTCATTGGTCGCTAACTTAGGTAATTCAGGCACTATTGGCACAAACTTAGCTTTACCATTTGGCGTAAAGAAACGGCCATCGGTAAACATGCGTTTAGTTCCTTGGGGATGTCCTTTGGGGACAGGCCATTGCACAGGACTTAGATCATCATATTCCTGTAGAGTCATGTCACTAAAATGGCCAATATCAAAGTCTCGCTTGCCGTTGTTTTCAAAAGCAGACAAGGCCGCATGTTCTACAAAGATATCTCGTGGGTGCTGATAATCAAATGCGGCCCCATAACCTAACCGCTTGGCGACGGCACAAATCGCCCACCAATCATGCTTTGCTTCACCGGGAGGCGCTAATAGCCCTCGTTGACGAGAGATGCGACGTTCCGAGTTGGTCACTGTGCCATCTTTCTCACTCCAGCCTGTTGCTGGCAGCAAAATATCAGCAAAAGCCGTGGTATCCGTGTGTTCCTTACAATCACTAACTATCACTAATTCACATTTTTCTAATGCACGTCGCACTTGCGCCGTATCGGGTAAACTCACCATAGGGTTGGTAGACATCACCCACAGCACTTTTACCTTCCCCTCTTCCATCGCTTGGAATAAATCTACGGCTTTCAGGCCATTTTCCGTCGCCATGTTAGGGGCTTGCCAAAAACGTTGCACTAAATCCTGAGCGCCGGGGGTGGCAAAATCCATATGAGCCGCCAACTGATTGGCTAAGCCACCCACTTCACGCCCGCCCATAGCATTCGGCTGACCAGTAATTGAAAATGGCCCCGCCCCTTCTTTGCCAATTCGGCCTGTCGCCAGATGGCAATTGATAATGGCATTACATTTATCCACTCCAGAGGATGACTGATTAACCCCTTGAGAATAAAAGCTGATTGTTTTGGAGTTATTGGTCCACCAGTGGCATAAGCAATTTAAATCTTCGATGCGAATACCACAAAATTCAGCGGTACTTTTGGCACTTGGTGTGGAAACTTGCACCTGCTCCAAGGTGGCAGCAAAGTTGTCCGTATGATGCTCAATAAAGTCTTTATCGAGAATACCGGCTTGTTCCGAGTGATTTAGAAGATAGGAAAAAATCGCCCCATCACTACCTGGCTTAATGGCCAGATGAAGGTCCGCAATATCACAAGTCGCCGTTTCTCTTGGGTCAATGACCACAACCTTCATTTGCGGTCGGGCTTTTTTGGCAGCACTAATACGCTGATATAAGATGGGGTGCGTCCAAGCCGCGTTAGAGCCCACCATAATTAGCAAATCACACAGCTCTAAGTCTTCATAATTACAAGGCACTGTATCTGAGCCAAAGGCACGCTTATAACCCACCACAGCCGAGGCCATACACAAACGTGAATTGGTATCTACATTTGCGGTACCAATGAAGCCCTTAGCAAGCTTATTGGCGACATAATAATCTTCCGTCAGAATTTGCCCAGAAAGGTAAAAGCCAAACGCATCAGGTCCATGATCTTTTACTACCTGATGTATTTTATCGCCTATGGTTGCCACCGCATCCTCCCATGAACAAGCTTGCCCGTTCATCATAGGGCTCAATAAACGCCCTTGGGGGTTTAAGGTTTGTGCCAAACTGCTGCCTTTCACACAGAGACGACCAAAATTCGCAGGATGCTCTTTATCCCCTGACACGGGGGCAATGGCTGCATCGGGTGAACTTGGCAAAGTTACATTTACCCCACAGCCTACGCCACAATATGGACAGGTGGTTTTACCAGTGGTAATCGTCATAGTTACCTTCCTTAAAACGCAAAAAGCCCAATGAACTTTCCGTGGAAAGCTCATTGGGCTACGTTGCCAATTTTAAAATCTGTTTGAACACTCGGACCCACATTGATCCTGTGTAATATAATTATAGATAAGCAAAAAACAGACCAAACACCCTACCTATTTAGAATTTTAAAAAATCTTATTATTCAATATCTTAGCCAGAAATTAAAAAAGGTTACCCACTCTTTGGGGAATAAGCAAAAAAAACGCCCTATCATAGGGCGTCATAAAGTAGGAAATCTCTCGTATTAAGCATTATTTCATTGTGCGATGAATACATCTTCCCCTTCAATCTTCACCGGCCAAGCAGGCGTTGTTACTTCTTCTTCCAAACACTCTCCCGACAATAATGAGTAGTGTTGCTTATACAACGGACTGGCTACCGCCCATTGGCCTTCAAGGTGAGTCACTAACCCACGAGATAAAATGTTCGCTTTGCCGATAGGGTCCCAGTTGCCGATCGCAAATACCTGTTGTTCTGCCTCTGGCACATAAAACACAGCAACTTGCTCCCCATTCACCATGGCTGCGACACCCGCATCCACAACCAGATCACTTTTTTTACAGAGTAAATGCCATTGCATCTGCTTTCTCCTTAACCCGCTTTCGCGATCAATTGTTGTTTCTCAAGATCCGTGGCTGGACGGATTTGATCACGCTCTTGTACAAAGACAACATTGCTATCTTCCCCTTCGTAGTTGACGAATTGGCGGAAAGTTTTCAACGCTTCTTCATCTTCTAAGGTGGTTTTCCATTCACATTGGAACGTATCAACCACGAGATCCATCTGAGCTTCAAGCTCGTTACAAAGACCCAGTTTGTCATCGATGACCACTTCTTTAAGGTAATCTAAACCCCCTTCTAAACCGTCCATCCAAACGGAAGTCCGCTGCAAACGATCAGCGGTTTTGGTGTAGAACATCAAGACTCTGTCTATGTACTTAACAAGGGTTTCATCGTCTAAATCGGTGGCAAATAGATCACCGTGCCTTGGCTTCATACCGCCGTTACCACACACATATAGGTTCCAGCCACCTTCTGTTGCAATCACCCCAATGTCTTTACTTTGCGCCTCGGCACACTCACGAGTACAACCCGAAACAGCGAATTTGATTTTATGAGGTGAGCGCAAGCCCTTGTAACGGTTCTCCAGTTTAATGGCCATGCCCATACTGTCGTTTACCCCATAGCGACACCAGGTGCTGCCCACACAGGATTTCACTGTACGCAAGGATTTACCGTAGGCTTGTCCAGTTTCAAAACCAGCTTCAATTAGCTTGGCCCAGATCTCTGGCAGCTGAGGCAAGGTAGCACCAAATAAATCGATACGCTGACCACCGGTAACCTTGGTATAGAGGTTGTAATCTTTTGCCACCTGACCCAATACGATCAGTCTTTCTGGGGTAATTTCCCCACCCGGAATACGAGGCACAATAGAGTATGTACCGTCTTTTTGCATATTGGCTAAGAAACGGTCGTTAGTATCTTGCAAGCTAATGTGATCTTTCTTAAGCACATAGTCGTTCCAAACACTAGCTAGAATTGAGCCCACCGCTGGTTTACAAATTTCACAACCATGGCCTTTACCGTGCTTGGTGAGCAACTCTTTAAAAGTTTTGATGCCTTCAATTTTAACCAGGTTATATAAATCTTGGCGGGTATAAGCGAAGTGCTCACAGATATCCGTACTCACCTCAACCCCTAGTGCTAATAACTCACTGTCGACCACTTTTTTAAGTAAAGCGGCACAGCCACCACAACCTGTGGCGGCTTTGGTTACGCCTTTGACATCACCAACAGACATGGCCCCCTGACAAACGGCGTCATTAATGTCTTGCTTGGTGACGTTATGACAACTACAGATAGAGGCTGTGGCAGGCAAAGATTCCACACCAAGGGCAGCAGGCGCACCATCCATTGCGGGCAAAATAAGAGATTGGGCTTGTTCTGGTAGGTCGATGGCGTTTAGGTAATATTGCAACAAGGTATCATAGTAGCTGTTATCGCCAACGAGCACGGCACCCAGCAGTTTGCTACCATCTTCCGAGACCACCATTTTACGGTAGCTTTGGCTAATTTCGTCTTGGTAAACAAATACCTTACAGCCTTGTGTCTGACTATGGGCATCCCCGACGGAACCCACATCACAACCCAACAACTTCAATTTGGTACTCATATCTGCTCCCGTAAAGGCAACAGAATTATCCCCAAGTAAGTCTCCTACCGCAGCTTTTGCCATGGTGTAACCCGGTGCGACAAGACCGTAAATACGATTATTCCATAGAGCACACTCACCAATAGCATAGATATCCGCGTCGCTGGTTTGACACTGGTTGTTGATGGTAATACCGCCGCGCTCGCCCATTTCCAAGCCTGACTGACGTGCCAAGGCATCTTGTGGACGAATACCGGCGGAAAACAAAATCAAGTCGGTTTCTAAGTGGCTACCATCAGCAAAGTTCATACGGTGGAAGGCTTCTTCACCATCCACAATTTCTTGGGTCGCTGTGTCTGTATAGACCTTTACTCCCAAGCCTTCGATCATGCCTTTAAGAACGCTACCGCCTTTTTCATCCAACTGAACCGGCATTAGGCGTGGGGCAAATTCAACCACACTGGTCTCAAGACCAAGGTTTTTAAGGGCGTTAGCGGCTTCCAAACCTAACAGACCGCCACCAACCACTGTGCCTCGGGTTACTTGCTTGGCACAATCGCGAATAGCATCTAGATCTTCTAGGGTACGATAGACAAAAGTATTGCCCCGTTGATGACCAGGAATAGGTGGGACGAAAGGATAAGAACCGGTTGCTAACACTAGCTTGTCATAAGAAAGACTGTCGCCTTTTTCCAGCAACAAGGTTTTGTTATCACGATCAATGGCGCTCACCAGACTGTTAGTAAAGTAACGTACGCCATTATCGTCGTAGAGGCTGCCGTCCGTCATGGCAAGATCCGCCGCGCCCTTACCCGTAAAGTATTCACTCAAATGAACTCGGTCGTAGGCTAAATGCGGTTCTTCACCGAACACACTAATACTGAATTGTTCATGGCCACCCTGAGCAATCAATTGCTCGACAAAATGGTGCCCGACCATGCCATTTCCCACAACGACAATATGTGGTTTTACACTGGATAAAGGAGTGGTAGTAGTCATCGTCTGTTCCCCTGCTTTTAATAGGCCAATTAGGCTAGCAACGTCTAGAACAGCTTGATTCAGGCTATTTTTGGTCGGCAGTACGCTTCACCAAAGACCAGTAAATCAAGCATGTCAGAGACATTGGTCTTATTTTGAATAAGCTGGAAATACCAGCTACCATCGGCGACGTTGCCATAAAGAATTGCGCCTACCAGTAAGCCCTCGTTGACTACTAGTTTGCGGTAATGATGTCCTGCTAAATCTTTAAAGTATAAGCAGTGATCATTTTGAGTTGCTTGTATCTTTCCGACTGAGAATAAATCCACACCGGAAACTTTCAGTTTAGTTGGCGTCGGCTCTATGCAAAATGCCGCTTCATTACCTACTAACACTGATATGAGTACGTTGATTTGTGTCCAAATAGGCGCCACTAACCCAAAGGTTTGTTGCTCAAATTCGCAACACTCTCCCAGAGCGTAAACATCCTCTTGGGAGGTTTTCATTTGGGCATCGACCAAAACGGCTTGCTGACAGTGCAAGCCAGATTTTTTAGCCAGTGTTACTTCCGGTGTAATACCCGCTGCCATGATAACAAGATCGGTTTTTAACGATTCACCGCTTGCCAATTGGCAGTGGCTCACCAAACCCTGTGGATCTTGTGTCAGTGCAACCGGGGATTCCCCCAAGCGAAACACTACGCCCATTTTCTCCAGCTTAACTTGCAAAAGCTGTGCCGATTCTTCATCTAGCTGTCGATTTAATAACCAGTCACTACGGTGAAATAAGGTTACTTGATGACCACGTTTCACCAAGCCGACTGCGGCCTCTAAGCCCAACAGACCACCACCAATGACACTAATGGCTTTGGAGCCTTGTAAATTCGACATCCGGTCGACATCTTGCCAACTACGAAAGCCCATAACATTACTGGCGTCCGCACCAGCGATAGGAAGTAACCGCGCTCTAGATCCTGTGGCTAAAACTAATTTATCGTAGCTAAGCGTCTTGCCACTTTCTAAAACGATGCACTTTGCTTCTACATCTATGCTTATTGCTGGATCACCAGCAATAATTTGGGCACCATTTGCGAGCATTTGACGGGTATCGACCAAGGCCATTTGCTCGTCATCGATTTCTTTGGCCAGCAAGGATGACAACATAATTCGGTTGTAGCCCACTCTAGGCTCCTCACCAATCAAGGTCACGGTGAAGCTCGCCCCATGCTGTGCCAGAAGATCGCTTGCCAGTTTACTGCCAGCCATCCCTCCGCCAACAATCACTAGATGCTGTTTCCCCGTAAAACTCTTCATGGTTTTGCCTTAAGCGCTTTCTAGGGACGAACCCGATTCAGGTTTCGAGGCTTTAACAGGCTTAGCAATTGGCTCAACCTTACGCTGTTTCTCATACAAGAAACGCAATACTTGTGCACGGTAATCCACATATTTAGGATCATTCGCAAGCGCTAGGCGATCACGTGGACGCTCTAGATCTACATGCAGAATTTCCCCGACTGTCGCCGCAGGGCCGTTGGTCATCATGACAATACGATCCGACAATAAAACAGCTTCATCGACATCATGGGTAATCATGATCACTGTGTTGTTTAGGTCTTTCTGGATTTCCATCAAGGAATCTTGTAAATGCGCTCGGGTTAAGGCATCAAGTGCGCCGAACGGCTCATCCATCAGTAACACACTGGGCTCCATGGCCAATGCTCTAGCAATACCGACACGCTGTTTCATACCACCAGAGATTTCATCAGGGCGCTTATCCGCCGCATGGGACATGTGCACAAGCTCAAGATTGTGCAGAATCCATTCGTGCATTTCTTTTTTCGATTTCGTCTTCTTAAAGACCTGCTTTACAGCCAACTCAACATTCTGATAAGCGGTCAACCAAGGTAATAATGAGTGGTTTTGAAACACTACGGCACGTTCAGGACCTGGGCCTCGAACTTCTTTACCGTCTAATAAAATTCCGCCCTCTGTTGCATCGTAAATCCCTGCCACTATGTTCAAAACCGTGGATTTACCACAACCCGAGTGGCCGATTAATGATACGAATTCGCCTTTGGCTATTTTTAGGTTTACACCATCTAAGGCTTTAAAAGGGCCTTTAGGTGTTGGGAACTCAATTGAAACTTTACTGATATCCAGATGTGTCGACATTATCTTCTCCTTATTAACGTAACACTTGAGTTTTATCCCAAGACACAAAGCGTTGAATGACTAACATGGCTCGGTCTAACAAGAATCCGATAAAACCTATCATCAGCACGGCCACCATAATGCGACCTAGGGAATTTGAGCTACCGTTTTGGAACTCATCCCAAACAAATTTTCCTAAACCTGGGTTTTGCGCCAACATCTCAGCGGCGATCAATACCATCCACGCAATACCGAGTGATAAACGCAGACCGGTAAACATCAATGGAATTGCCGAAGGAATAACAATCTTCATAACGTGTGTGAACCAGCTCAGGCGCAATACTTTCGAGACATTCAATAAGTCTTTCTCAATCGCGGCTACACCCACCGCAGTGTTGATCAGTGTCGGCCACATACAACATAAGGTTACGGTGAACATAGAGGTTAAGAATGACTTAGAAAACATTGGGTCATCACTCACATAAGTCGCACTCACCACCATAGTAACCAGCGGTAACCAGGCCAGCGGTGAAACCGGTTTGAACACTTGAATGACCGGATTCAGCGCACTGTAAACGGAACTATTCAGCCCGATCAGTATGCCCACCGGTATGGCGATCAAGGTGGCCAAACCAAAGCCTGCCAATACTGTATAGAGGCTGGTAAAAATCTGATCGAAGAAGGTTGGTTTACCCGTATACTCTCTTATTTTGCCAACATAGCTTGGATCTTTTGCTTGGCGATCCGCGATACGTTTTTCTTGGCGCTCATAAAAGCCTTCTTCTTTAACCCTTTCCCTTTGATGATCAGCAACCAAACTATTCCATTGCTCATACACGACTACAGGTCCAGGAAATTCTCCTAAAGAAGTGTGCACTCGGCTTGCGCCCACTTGCCACAATAGGATAAATGCCAAAATACCAAACAGAGGAAACAATAGACTTTTTATTGATATCCCTGAGATCCAGTCTTTCACTGAGGTCGCCGACACGCTAGGTAGGTTCATTTTTTACTCTCTTCTTTTTTACAGTACGGCTTTACACAAAAACCAATAAATAGAGACCATATCGCTATGGTCTCTTATTCACGTTAGATTTGCTCATCGCCTTTCAAGCCGATTTTGAAGCTTTTTAGGTAATCATTAGGACGTTTACCGTCGTAAGTCACACCATCGATGAAATCACTTTGCGGCGCTTTAAAGCCATCTTCTGTTGCAAAATCTGGGAATTCACTCGCCATCATCAAGCCATCTTCAATCAAAGATTCAGCCGCTTGCGCATAGATGTCTGGACGGTAAACTTCTTTCGCCGTTTTCATGTACCAATCATCCGATTTTGGCTCAGAGATTTGTCCCCAACGACGCATTTGCGTTAAGTACCAGATCGCATCACTGTAGTATGGGTAGGTAGCGTTATGACGGAAGAATACGTTGAAATCCGGAACTTCACGCTTGTCGCCTTTTTCGTATTCGAAAGTACCTGTCATACTGTTGGCAATAACATCGTAGTCAGCCCCCACATAGTCACTGCGAGATAGAATCTCCACGGCTTCTGGACGGTTAGCATTGTCATTTTCATCCAACCATTTGGCTGCACGAATCATGGCTTTAACCACACGAATATGGGTAATTGGGTTTTCTTCTGCCCAATCACTGCTCACACCAAACACTTTCTCTGGGTTGTTTTTCCAGATTTCGTAATCCGTGATAACTGGAACACCGATGCCTTTAAATACAGCCTGTTGGTTCCAAGGTTCGCCCACGCAGTAACCAGAAATTGTTCCAGCTTCCATGGTCGCAGGCATTTGTGGTGGTGGGGTAACGGATAGGAAAGCATCCGCATTTAGCTGACCACTAGTGTCACCTTTATGTGGTGCGTAGTAGCCTGGGTGAATACCACCCGCGGCTAACCAGTAACGTAGCTCATAGTTGTGAGTCGACACTGGGAACACCATGCCCATATTGAATGGTTTACCCTGTGCTTTATAACCATCTACAACAGGTTTCAAAGCGCTGGCACTGATTGGGTGAACTGGCTTGCCATCTGGTCCGTTTGGAATATTTTTCTTCATCTCGTCCCAAACTTCGTTTGAAACGGTAATGCCATTACCATTCAAATCCATGCTGAATGCGGTAATAATGTGGGCTTTTGTTCCGTAGCCTATGGTTGCACCCAATGGCTGGCCTGCCAGCATGTGTGCACCGTCCAACTGTCCATCAATCACTCGGTCTAGCAAAACCTTCCAGTTTGCTTGAGCTTCCAAGGTGACATACAAGCCTTCATCCTCGAAGTAGCCTTTCTCGTAAGCAATCGCGAGAGGCGCCATGTCGGTCAATTTAATGAAGCCAAACTTCAATTCTTCTTTTTCTGCGTAATCCAGTTCAGCGTGAGCCAAACCTGACATCAGTGCACTTCCCACTAAGAGAGAGGCACCTAACACACGACTAGTAAGTGACCATTTTGATAAAGGTATAACAGCTTGCAATTTCATGGTTAAGCTCCGCATCAAACAATAAAAACAAAAAAAGGCGCATGCGACATACATCTAGTGTATTCGCAGGCGCCTTTGCCACATCGTCATTCCAGCAATGGAATGGTAATTTAGTTGGTGAAGCAGACGATCATTGCCTGCCTTACTCAATGTTTATTCTCACAGATTAATAAAAGCATTATATGTGCCAAAAAATATAAGTTCATGTTTTATAATGACTTTATCCAAAAAACAAATGCAAAGTACTTTTTCAGAGCACGGAATCGCCCTATAAGATGGCGACCTGTGCACGATTATGCACCCTAAAAGACAAAACCTTTTAAAATTCCCTGTTCATGCAAAGACACCTCACCTTTTGCCACCAGATCAAGCCACTCATTCTCTTGCTCTTTGCTTAAAAGAGGGACTTGAGGCTCAGGAATGGGCAAACCTAACGCTTCAAAATACAAATCCTGACGGTACACTTGATTAACAAATTCATTCAGTGAGGACATATTGCCTAGTTGCTGCCAGCGATACATCTGCCCCATAATCCACAAAGCATAATTAGGTAAAGGTCGGTTAATATCATTGCCCGAAAAACGCTGGTAGGCTTCCATCGGCCAGTCAAACTGACCTTTTGGCTTAACACTATCAAAACCGTAAACCAGTTGCTCTACGGTACAGTTAAGGTATTCGGAGCGACTTAAGATATTTAGAAGCTCTGTCTGGTTCGCCCCATCATCGACCCAAGCACAAGCAGCGTTCAACGCCCGTATCATAGCTAGGTGCTGTTGCGGGTGGCTGTCTACCCATTTAGAGTTCACCCCAAAAACTTTCTCTGGCGTGCTGCCCCAAATTTCATAGCCCGTTACCAGCATATGACCGACGCCCTGCTCCACCGCTAAACTGTTCCATGGCTCGCCAACACAATAACCATCAATCTCACCCTGCTTCAGGTAGTCGATCATCTGTGTTGGAGAACAAACAATGATCTGTACATCGCGATCCGAATCAATGCCCGCACTGTGCAGCCAATCACGTAACTGATAATTATGAGAAGAGTAAGGGTAAACCATGGCAAATCTAAGAGGGGCTTTGTCTGTACCCCGTGCAGTTATATATTGCTTAAGAGCTTGCCCATTACGAATTTCATTAGGATCAGCGGCGATTTCTGCCAAGCTTTCGTATAGATGGTTACCTATGGTTATGCCATTACCATTATGACTTACGATAAAGCTGGTCTGAATGGGGGATTTTACCGTACCCGCTCCAAGGCTTGCTGCAATGGGCAGTGAGGCCAGCATGTGAGCACCATCCAACAAGTTGAACGCCACTTTATCGCGAATACTTGCCCAAGAAGCCTCTTTGGATAGCACCACATCCAGCCCTTCTTGCTCGTAGAAACCTTTTTCTTTGGCGATCACAAAAGGCGCGCAATCAATTAGCGGTATAAAACCTATGCGGACTTGAGAGTCAGCATTCTGATCTTTTTCATCATTAAACATTTTTACTGTCCCCTCCCATCAACTCCATGACCGAAATAATGTTACGAGCGACATCCGTCATTCGTTGACTGCGGTCCATTGCCAGCTTTCTTAAGGCTTGGTAGGCCGCAGGCTCGTCACAGCCTTGATGTTTCATAATCAACCCCTTAGCTTTCTCAATGAGTTTGCGATCCTCTAACTGGCTTTTTACGGATTCAAGCTCAGATCTCAACGCTTGGAATTCTCTAAAGCGAGCAATTGCAACCTGCAACAGGGCTTTCACACTGCCACTTTGCACACCATCAACCACATAAGCACTAACCCCTGCTCGAATGGCGGCTTCAACATGGCGTGAGTCATCTTCTTCAGCAAACATTACGATTGGACGAGGGTTGTCTTTGGTGAGGCGCGACATATTTTCCAACATGTCGCGATCAGGGGACTCGATGTCAATGATCACCATATCGGGTTGGGACTCATTAACAGCTTGAGTAAGGTTTCGCGCCGAAGACAGACGCTTAATTACACGATAACCGTTATCGCGCATGGCCTGTTCGACTATCGCAGCTCTGGCGGGTTCATTATCCACCAGCATTACGGTCAATTCATTTTCTGCCTGTACAGACATACTACATTCTCTTAAAGCAAAATATCATCAAGAGAAATGCAACAAATGCGCCACAAACAAGCAATTTTTTAAAACAGAGGAATAAAGATAAAGACAATAATATCAATGGGTTATCTATCTCTTCTAAATAACCCATTCATTAAGGGAGAAAATTGCCCTGAAGCAGAGCAAGAACAAAACCAACAAACACCAGATTAGTGCACCTTATGAGACTTTTGCACCAACATGGCTAGAGATAATCTGTCTTTGGCCGAAGTTTTCTTAAAGATAGCCGTTAAATGCGCTTTAACTGTCCGTTCTGTGACATTCATATTATTAGCCACTTCTTTATTCGACAAACCTTGAGCAACCAAGTGAGCAACTTTATTTTCACGCTCAGAAAGGTCGTCCAGCTCAACATCACGCACTTCGGTTTCAAGCACAGCAGCCGTTTGTTTAATCAAATTTTCAATAAACGCCTTGCCACCCCAAATCTCCCCTGAGTCAACCACGCTTAAAACTAACTCAAGCTGCTGACGACCAATGAACGGCTGACATTGACCATTAATGCCCACAGACAATAATCTTAATGCTGCCGCTTGACTGGCTTTATTAGGAAAAACAATCACCTTATTCTCAGGGTACTGGCTGTGTAAAGTTACCACCTGCTCAACCTGCTCCGAAAAATTCTCATCTTCCAGATAGATGAAACAGTATGCAAAATCTTCTGCTGCATTTTTTAACAATTGGTAGGTTTCAGATAGGTTTTTTGCACGTACTAATGTTAAATCAGAACGTGTTACTTGATTCCAATGATTCCATACCGCTTCATTTGTATTCCAACACAAAATTTTCAAAATCAATACGCCTATATCAAGCTTTTAATAACAGTTTACCTAGAGCACTTTGCTTCAGTGTTAACATTTGTTACAAATCGACACAACATTTTTATTTTTGTAAATTATCGCTCACGTAATGCGTTCTGCTTTGCTTTCAAAATTGGCTTTAACAAGTAATCCAATAATGTTTTC
This sequence comes from Marinomonas dokdonensis, assembly GCF_052747885.1. Classification (NCBI taxonomy): domain Bacteria; kingdom Pseudomonadati; phylum Pseudomonadota; class Gammaproteobacteria; order Oceanospirillales; family Oceanospirillaceae; genus Marinomonas; species Marinomonas dokdonensis. Next base: position 358,209 of record NZ_JBRAND010000002.1, on the reverse strand, counting down.
TTACCCGTGATAACGTCAACGCTTGCTTGCATCCCTGGAATGATTGGCAACGGCGCCTCTTGAGTTCCTAAGTAGTTTTTATCAGTTCTAACACGGATAAGATAGAAGCTATTCCCTTCTTCATCGATAATGGTATCGGCACTGATGTTTTCGACGTTTGCTTGTAAGCCACCAAAAATAGCGAAGTCATAGGCCGTCAGTTTGACCACGGCACTTAAGCCAGGCTTAATAAAGCCAATGTTCTCTGGTCGAACTTTCGCTTCGATCAGCAAAGAGTCTTCTAAAGGTACAATTTCAAGTAGGTTCATACCTGGGCGAATAACACCACCCACAGTGTTAATTTGAATCTGCTTAACAATCCCTTTTACGGGCGAACGAACTTGTGTACGAGACACCTTATCTTCTAACGATACGCTCGACTCTCTAATTTGATCCAACTTACCTCGAACATTGGTTAAATCTTCCTGAGATTCTGCGCGGAATTTTGCTTCACTCTCTTTCAGCTTATTTTGAGCTTCTTTTAAGGCCGATCTTGCTCTTGGAATAGCGAGTTGAGTGGCCTCTAAGTCACCCTTTAGCTGATTCACCTCACGCTCAAGTTGCAATAACTCAACTCGTGATACCGCTCCTTGTTCAAAGGCTGGACGGGTCAGGTTTAATTCTTCTTGGGACAACTCAAAACTTTGCCTCAAGTTTTCCAGTTTCGCTTCTTGTTCAACAATCTCTTGTTTCTTCTGCTCAAGCTGCTGCTGGAATACTAACTGATTGGTTTGCAAAGACTCTAGTCGGTTATTGTAAAGATCCATTTCACGACCAACGACATCAGGATAGAGCGCACGAATTTCTGCATCAAATACCGGTTCGTTGCCTGTCGACTCTGCTTGCAAACGAGAGGCTCGCACTCGCAAACTAATAGATTCTGCCTGCTGTTCACGTAGCGAAGAAAGCGCCTCAGTGTTTTCAATGGTCATCAGCAGTTGACCACGTTCGACCGTTTGACCAACCTGGGTGTTAATCTCTTTTAGAATACCACCTTCCAAGTTTTGAATTTCTTGCACCTGGCTAGATGGAATCACCGTACCATCGCCCACGGTGACTTCGTCTAACTCAGCATAATTGGCCCATACTAGACCCGACACAACGAATAGAAAGATTGCCCACAAGATAATTCGTCCGCCGCGAGGAGATTTAAGCATTAAGGCGGCGTTACGATCATTTAAAAAATCCAGATCATTTTGTGATGTTTTGTCACTCATATTAACTAACCTTCAACTTACCTTGACGGAGTGCCTCATGGACATGAGCCTTAGGACCATCAGCAATAAGACGGCCATTGTCCATAACAATGATTCTATCGACCATATCCAGCATGGATGCCTTATGGGTGATCAGGATTAAGGTTTTATCTTTAACCGCTTCCATCAAACGACGCTTCATGCGAGATTCAGTGGTGTTATCCATAGAGGCTGTTGGTTCGTCAAGAATCAGAATCGGCGGATCAAACAATAGCGCCCTTGCAATGGCGATACTTTGACGCTGACCACCAGATAACTGCATACCGCGCTCACCAACCAAACTGTCCAATCCACTTGGCTTGCGGTTGGCAAATTCTGCCACCCCAGAAAGCTCTGCGGCTCGGATGATGGCTTCATCTTCCATGTAAGGCACACCCATAACGATATTGTCTTTAATCGAGCCATAAAACAGACTGACATCTTGCGAAACCGCCCCCACGTTACGACGTAAATCCGTTGGGTTTACCTGTCGTAAGTCGACCCCATCAATACGCATGGCACCACTGGTTGGGGTATACAAGCCCGTCATTAACTTACCTAAAGTCGATTTACCCGAACCAATACGTCCAATAATCGCAACCTTCTCACCCTTTTTAATGTTGATATTAATGGATGAAATAGCTTCTTGCTCTTGTTCAGGGTAAGAAAAGTTAACATTCTCGAACTGAAAATCACCGTTGAATTTAGGGCGGTGAACAAACTTCACATTGTCTGGTTTTTCAACGGGCGAAGACATAATTTCGTTGAGAGAACTGAATGCTGATTTTGCTTGATTGTAGCGTGTCGCTAAGCTAGCAACCTGCCCCATAGGGCCCAAAGCTCGCCCCGTCAACATAACCGCAGCAATCAAGGCACCCATACTCATAGTACCTTCAGCTATTTGATAAACCCCGACAATCACAATAATAACGGTCGTTAATTGCTGAGCCACCATGGCGAAGGACGAACAAGACTGAGAAAGCTGGCGAGTTTTCACCCCCCAATCGGCAATGTTACCCACCGCGTTTTCCCACTGAGTCTGCAGCACACCTTCCGCGTTATTTAATTTAACGCTCTCGGCGTTGTATAAACTCTCAATCAAGACCGCATTTTTTTGAGAAGCGGTTTTTTGACTCTCCTCGATCGACTTACGCAGCGGGATCTGAATAATCAAGCTATAAGCGATGATCAGGAAGATGGTAACAATCGGGATATAGCCCACAGGGCCACCGATCAGCCAAATAACGCCGACAATTAAGAACATGAAAGGAATGTCTACCAAGGTGGTAATCGACGCCGAGGTAATAAAGTCACGAATACTCTCAAACTCTTGCAAGTTTTTCGCGAATGCTCCCACAGATTTAGGCCGTGCCGCCATGGTAATGTTGCTGACTTTAGAGAAGATTGCAGCAGACACTAGAATGTCAGATTTTTTCCCTGCAATATCAATAAAGTAGGAACGTAAACTACGCAGCAGGAAGTCAAACAGGTAAACAACGACAGCACCAATTGCCAGCACCCATAAGGTATCGAAGGCACTGTTAGGCACAACTCGGTCATAAACGTTCATGACAAACAAAGGACTGGCAACCGCAAATATATTGATCAATAAAGAGGCGACAAACACATCACGGTAGATGCGCCAAGATCGGGTCACAGTTCCCCAGAACCAATGGCCCTTTTTCTTTTCTACCTCGTCTTTTTGCTCTGAGCGCTTATCAAATTGATAAATGGGCTTAACGAAGAAACTGTAGCCTTTGTAGCTTTTCTGAAGTTTCTCCAGAGGGAGATACACTTCTCCCTCTCCAGATTCTGGACGGAATATTTTAGCGATACCTTGTTTATGATCCACCTCAAGCAACACACAGGCTTGATGCTCTTCTAGCAGCAAGACCGCAGGTAAAATCATGTCAGGAATTTTTTTAATAGGACGCTTCACTAGACGTGAGCTAATACCGATTCGCTTCGCTGCTCGTTGGAACAGCTCTGGTGTCATATCATTGTCAGTAATCGGCAAACCTGCGGCGATCGCATCAGCGGTGTAGGGGTTGTGAAAAAATTTACTGAGCAATACCAAGCAGTCTAACAATGGATTCGGGTATTCTAAAGACTTAGCGGCGACTTTCCATTCGGATTTTTCAGTTTTTGCTGCAGGCGCTTCAATAGAGTCTTCCGCTTCAACGTCATAATCATTAAACTCATCAGACGCTTGAGCATCTTTGATCTGTGTTGAAGAATGCTTATCTGAAATACCAGAGTCAGACATACTCTTATTTCTCCCTTTAACAAAAAACCGAATAAGTTTATGAACTTATACTACGATGACTCTAGCCTAGGATAATGTTTATTAAGTAAGATGGGAAGCTAAGGCAACAAGAGTACACAATTAATTTAAAGCTACAAATTAACACATAAAGGAAATCACCATGCTTTACGCAAAGGTAAACGAAATAGGCGACATTCTTGACGTCGCCACAGTGCAGACAGATGAGTACGCTGTACTGGTATCCCCTGATGATCCTATTGTAGCTCTCATACTAGAAGACAAGCTTAACAGCCAAAGTGCCAGCACTCAGCAAATGCTCTCCAGCTCTGACAGCGAGATGATGAGGGTACTAGAAGATTTGGTGGAATTACTGGTTGAAAAGCGCATTATCCAATTCACGGAGCTGCCTTTGCCCGCTCAGAAAAAATTGCTTAGTCGTAAATGGGTACGTGGTGTTCACAGTGGCCACGAAGAAGGCCTACTTACTGATGATGGTTTTACCGCAAAAGGCGACAGCTTAATTTAATTAAGCCTCGCCTTAATTGGGCTTTACTAGAGATCACTCTAGATTTACTACATTTCTTCGGCACGTCCAGAAATGTAGCCCTGTCCACCAGCCAGATCAAAACGCTCTAGGGTCTTCAGCTGCTTCTCGTTTTCAATCCCCGTTGCGATCACACTAATATTTAGACTGTTAAACATCTTACACAGGGTGTGCATAAAGAAAGCTTCTGACTCTTTGCCTGTCACCATACGAGTATAAGAAGAATCTATTTTTACATAATCAGGCATCAAGGTTTGTAGATAATCAAAAGCAGAAAACTGTTTGCCCACGTTATCAATACCAAACTTCACTTCTTGCTTCTTCAGCGTGTGTACTAACCCTAACGCCTGCTCTTCAGTCGCGAGAATCGTTTGCTCAGAAGCTTCGAAGGCTAATTTTGATTTGACCTTAACATCCAGCTTCGACAAGCGGTTTTCCAACCATTTAGAGAAAGATGGCTTCACTAGAGCACAAGCCGATAGGTTAATGGCCAATGGTGCTTTCGCTTTACCTTCCTCTATAAATTTAATCACAGTTTCTATAATGACCTGATCAACCCTGTCTCCGAGATCAAACTGTTCTGCCAAGCTAATAAAGTAGCCCGCATGATAGCTTTTGCCATGGAACAAAACACTGGTATAAACCTCTTCATGAAGAGCGTCCATAGAGCCATCTAAATTAAACACTTTCTGCTTACGAAGACGAAAAGTACGGTGTTCAATGGCATATTCCAAAACATCTTTCCAAGCCATTCGTCCAATCGATACTTCTTGGCTGGTTTTTAAGTCATAAACTTCGACTTCGTTTGGCCCTATGGCTTTCGCTGCACGCAAGGCCGTATCGGCTTGAGCCATGGCATTAGAACGCTGCACCTCGTTGTCTATAGTGACTGCACCTATATTAGCCACATAGTGAGAGTAACTAATGCGCGCCACATTAAGCTCTAACAAAGCTTCCATCAGTTCAGTCACCGCTGTATGCAACTGATCGTAATCAATATTTGGCACCAAGATTACAAAGTCCGCACCTGATAAACGCGCCAAGGTTGCAGCGGACGATAAAGCATTCACTCTTTCTGATAAAATATCCGCGGCAGCCTGGATAAACATATCCGCCGCTTCATATCCACGTTCGTTGTTTAGTTTCGCCAAGTCTGCAAGGCTCACCAGCACCAAACCATCGACACCACGGAATCGATCGCTAAAATGGGCTTTAACCTGACTATCGAAAAAGTGACGATTACCTAAGCCACTGACAGAATCCTTGAAGGCCTTAGCCTGTAGCCATTGCGCCGTCTCTACCTCTGAAGCAAACTCTTTTTCCAGTTTTTCCGCCATACGGTTCATGGACAACACGACAGACTTAAGTTCACGCGTTTTTGGGATGCTGGTCATTTTAACAAAGCGACGCTGTTGAATAGCTTCCGCTTGTTTTTCCAGTTCCACTAACGGCCTGAACAATAAACGTAGTGCAAACGCCCCAAGCACACAAGTGATCACACCGATACACAAGAACCACATTAATAAGTCTCTGGTGGCTAACCAAAGCTGCTGATAACCATAACCTGCACTGCCCGTTACGTACACCTGGCCTAGCTCACTCCAACCATTTGAAATAATGGCGTTGGCTTCTGGCACATCAAAATCGATGGCACCAATAAACCAGCTTGGCACTCCTTCGATATGCATGACATTAGAGCGGGTAATGTCTTGCTCAGTGTCATATACATGCACCCTTACTTTGGAAAAATAGCCACCGTCAAATACCGCATTAATATTACTTTCAACAGCGGCATAATCTTCAAGGGCCATAAAATCTGAAACTGACATACTAAGAGATGTCGCAGTGTCTTGCGTCGTTGATTGCAATTGCCCAATCAAATATCCCTTAGTTGTGTTGAAGTTTATGCCCATAACAACAACCAACATTAATGTGAAAATCATCACAATTGTCATCATTAATTGGCGAAACAGTGTCATCCCAACTCTCCTACTTAGTAAACGTATCAAGGCGACTATTTAAGTCAGTCCACAGGCTCAATCGAGATGAACCACCTACCAAAACACCACGTCCTTTTTCTTTCGACAACCACAAGTTTTCTGCATTAAATGAGTAGATCGGCAGCAAATCACGACGTTTGATTGCTGGCTTTAATTCTTTATCCAAATTATCTAACAAAACTGGTACTGAGGTTGGCTTATGATAATAAGCCAGAACCATATGGTGTTGATTTAATCGCAAGGCTTTAACGTACACCAAACGCAACTGGGAGTCCGGCACCCCTAATTCACGTAAGGTGAAGTATTTAGCAATGGTGAAATCTTCACAATCTCCAGACTGCAAACCAAGAAATTCAATGGGGGTGGCCCAGTAATCCTCTTGCCCCCAAAGGTCAATATCATCTTCAAAGCCCATCTGGTTAAAAAAGTTATTCACCACGGTAAGTTTTTCTACCACGGTCAGAGATTGGGATTCGTCGATCAGGCGGCGCCAAGCCAAAATGCGCTTCTCTGCATTGGGGCCATATTTCAAACCTGCTTGATAGGCAATGTCTTTGTATTTTTGTGAGACATCCGCCCACAACCATTTCTGGGGAGTTAACCCGACTATAATGATTAAGCTTAATAAGACTTTAAATACTGTCTTACGGGCTAATATGGAAAGCTGATTAGCCGTTTTTATTAGCAGTACTTTCATTAAAAGCGGTCTGTTGTTCAAGGCTCGCAGGCGTTTGATGCTTCTCTTTCCATTCTTGGTATGGCTCCCCATACACTTTTTCTCTGGCTTGGTCGTAATCCATATCCTGACCTAAGGCATTGGCCTCCGCCATATACCATTTACTTAAACAATTACGACAAAAGCCCGCTAGGTTCATCAAATCTATATTCTGAACGGATTTATTATCATCCAAATGCTTTAGCAAACGGCGCAGTACTGCCGCTTCAATTTCGACTTCTTTACTCATAGGACCGGATTCCTTATTTTTGACGGTGGTGCAAGGGTTGATGTCGCCACTGCCATGCTTGGGCCGAGGTCATAAAATTTCGCAACGCTTGCATATCATCACCTGTTACTTGCTCAACAATATAAGCACAAGCCTCTAATGTCGACAGTGCATTTGTATCTGGCGACTTACGAATGGCATATTCTGACTCTGGGGGGCTGGCAAAGTTCCACGCTTGCAAAGATTGTAAAGACTCATGAGTCCAGTAACATTTTTTCGCTTTTCGCCAGGTGGCATCCAATAAAATGACCCCATTTATTGTTGACATAACAGAAGCTGATTGCTTCTCCACGGCCTGAGACTCTTGAGTAGGAAAGATTAATCGCCAGTTCTGAGCATCAATAGATTGGATAAAGGTCGCAATGGAATTACCATCATTGGCGTTCAAACACCGCACAGAAGGCAAAGCCAGTTTCAATAGATTTACCGTATTCTTGGCATGCTCGGCTTCTTTGGGATCCTGTAACACAACAACTTGCACAGAGGTGGTCAGCGAAGGCACCCAAGGACAAACACATTGGGAGACCAAATAGCCACAACCACAACACGTCTTCCGAGCAGGCATTGAGGGATTAACCTAACTTTTCTAGATAAGCTTTGACAACGTTATCCCAACCTAGGTCTAACGCCTCAATGGTTAACGCATGTCCGATAGAGACTTCTTTGATCAAGCCTGTTTCGCACAAAGCTTCAACATTTTGCAGATCCAAATCGTGGCCTGCATTGACTTCCAACCCAGCGTCTAAAGCCGCTTGAGCCGCTCCATGGTATTGCGCCAACAACTCAGGTAATGCATCTGTATCATAAGCGTTCGCATAAGCCTCGGTGTAGAGCTCGACACGATCTGCACCAATTTCTTTGGCCATGGCCATATTGTCGGCATCAGGGTCCATAAACAACACCACTCGTATGCCTTGAGCTTTAAGCTTATTGATAACCGGACGTAAGGCATCTTGGTCACGAGACAAGTTCCAGCCATGATCCGAGGTCAGCTGATTTGGATCATCGGGCACTAATGTACATTGATGGGGCTGAACCTCTAACACCACGTTCAAAAAGGCGTCGTCTGGAAATCCTTCTATGTTTAGCTCGGCGTTTGGGTAGTGTTTAAGTAAGTTCTTAAGATCATGACAGTCTTGATAGGTCGCATGACGCTGGTCTGGACGAGGATGAATAGTGATGCCAAAAGCGCCTAAATCTAAGGTTCTTTTCGCCATAGACACCATGTTTGGATAGTCTCTTCCTCGAGAATTTCGAAGCAAACCAATTTTATTTAAATTCACGCTTAAGTGTGTCATTCACCATCTCTCGATCATTAGTTTTGCGCATTATAAGTCAAAGCTCACCATTCCAGAACCCAAAGTAGAGAAGATATTCACCACCCCAGAGCCATGAGCAAAAAGCTTATGGTAAACTGGGGCCTGTTTTCAGGAGCCTAGCATGCAGTACGAAGATTTTTCCTCTATTTTCGCCAGAGCGGCCTTGCGCCATGGGGGTGAAAAAAACCTTGAAGCTAAATTAGCTCAACCTCTAACCGATCATGAACTACACCAACTTGGGGATGACAGATGGCTAGCAGCCTTCTCTCAAAAGATTTTCCAATCAGGTATTAACTGGCAAGTAGTGCGCAACAAATGGCCAGGATTTGAAGAGGTCTTCTTCGCATTCGATATCGAAAAAATGCTTTTGATCAGCGATGAAATGTGGGAAGCCAAAGCCAAAGATCCACGTATTATTCGTAACTACGGCAAAGTCATGACCATACGTGACAACGCGTTAATGATTAACGAGTGTCAGGCGCAACACACAAGCTTTGCCAACTTCATAGCCCAATGGCCTACCCATGACATTACGGGTCTATGGCGCTATTTAAAACAGCATGGCAAGCGTTTAGGAGGCAACACTGGTCCCTATACATTAAGAGCCATGGGCAAAGACACCTTTTTGTTAACCAAAGATGTCGAAGGCTACCTTCGCCATCACGAGATTATCACTACTGGCCGAGACACCCAAAGCGCACTGAGTGCAGCACAACAGGCTTTTAATCACTGGCATGAGCAATCTGGCCTACCCTACTGTGCGATTAGCCAATGCATCGCACTGAGCGTCAATTAATACCAATTCAACAAATTTACTCAAATTACTAGGAGACCCCATGGCCGATCTTCGTATCGACATTATTTCAGACCTTGTATGCCCTTGGAGCTATTTAGGCTACACACGCCTCCAACAGGCCATAGAACAGTTAGGGGATGACTATCGCATTGACATTCGTTGGCAGCCGTTTGAGTTACACCCAGAGATTTCACCAGCGGGTGCTGACAGAGAGACGTACTTAACAGAAAAGTTTGGCAGTGCTGAAAAACTCAATGAAGTAACCCATGCTCTGCAACAGGTGGGAATTGAAGCCGGCATTACCTTTAATTTTTCAGAAAAAGACAGAATGCCCAACACCATACTGGCACACCAATTCGTATTAGCGGCAGGTAAAGCGGGCCTAGCAACACCTTTAGTGCTTGCCTTGTATCAAGCCTACTTCACCCAAGGGCAGGACATTGGACTGAAACAAGTTCTGATAGACACGGCAAAAAGCATTGGTTTACAAGACACTGATATTGATTATGCCCTCAGTGAAAAAGCCGCTAGCTTAACCAAGAAGAAACTTAGTCATTTACGCAGCTTAGATATTGAGTCAGCCCCAACTTATGTGATCAATGACAAGTACATGATCCATGGTGCTCACGACCCAGAATCCTTCCTTAAAGTACTGACCGATATCGCCAAGAAAGCCTAGTTCAAGATTACTTGGTATCGCAGTTTTTCAGCTAACGAGGCCTGCGATGCCAAGACCATTAAAAAAACTATTAAAAAGGAGAAATAGATAATATTTTAATTGTTGATAATCATTAACATTAAAAATAGAATCGCATTATTAGAATATTGGTGAGAGTGATTTTCATTTATGTACGTTTGTCTTTGTAATGGTGTTACCGATAAAGAGATAAAAGCATCGATAAAAGAAGGTGCGACCACCATGCGTGCCCTTTACAAAGAGCACAACATTGGTAGTCAGTGTGGAAAATGCTGTCAATGTGCGAAAAGCATATTGAACGATGAGCTTATACAAATCGCAGAAGCTCAAATTCAAATACAAGTCGCCTAATTTCTTACATTTGAGATTGTAAGTAATTCTCCAAACCAGAATGCTTGATCAATTGCTGCTGAGTTTCCAACCAATCAATCTGCTCTTCTTGTTCATCCAGAATTTTTTCTAGCGTATCACGACTCATAAAGTCCAACTTGCTTTCGCACAAATCAATCGCAGCTTTTAACGTTCCGACTGTATCCAGTTCAAATGCCAGGTTAGCTTCAATCATTTCTTCACTGGTTTCGCCAATACGTAAACGACCAAGGTCTTGCAGGTTCGGTAAACCTTCTAAAAACAACACACGCTCAATCAAACGATCGGCATTCTTCATTTTTTGAATGGAGGTTTTATAGTCTGCTTTGTCGAGTGCACTAAAGCCAAAATCTTTGAACATGCGAGCATGCAAGAAGTATTGGTTAATGCCCACTAATTCGTTTGCCAACACCTTGTTCAGGCTGGCAACAACTTCGCGATCACCTTTCATATCAACTCCCTAGTTACCCATTTGTGACTGGTAGTAATTCTGCATGCCAATTTTTTCCATTAGGCCTAGCTGCTGCTCTAACCAGTAAACGTGATCTTCTTCTGTATCAAACAATAGTTTCTCTAGAGTCTCACGAGTTTGGTAGTCACCCTCTTCTTCACAGATTGCAATAACTTCACGAACGCAAGTCACCACTTCTAGCTCTAGAGTCAGATCATTCTTCATCATGGAGTGAACATCATCACCGATCATTAGATCGCGACGCTTGGTCATGCACGGCTTACCTTCCAAGAATAAAATACGCTTGATCAACCAATCACAATGTTGAGTCTCTTCTTCCATTTCATGGTTAAGACGCTCGTACAGCTTATTCAGACCCATATCGTCATACATACGAGAATGGATAAAGTACTGGTCAATGGCTGCCAGTTCGTTTTCTAGCAAGCTGTTGAGGCTGTCTATTACTTTTTTGCTACCTTTCATATTTCTTCCTCTTGGTCAGAAAATTTATGGGCTTAAACAGCTAAGCCCATAAGCTATGGTGACTCTCTATTCTACAAATAACTTATAAAAGCCATTCATAGCACTAAAATAAATCTTGGCTGCCGCGAGTTACATCGTTACCCGCTACTTTCCCTTCCCCCGCTTTAACCTCAAGGGTATCAATGCGTTGAAAACCTCGGGGTAATTTTAGACCACGACGTCCACGTTCACCAATGTAGGCCTCTAGGTCTTTTTCCACGAAGGAAACGAAGCGTTTACCGGCATAAGCCAACAGTAGATCTTCTGGCTGTATACAGGCCATAGCAACGATCAGTTCTTCGCGTAACTCAGCACGGGCGCTTGGAATACTGAGCATCTTATTCCCTTTACCTTTTGCCATTTTTGGCAAGGAGGCGACATCAAATGCCAGCATGCGTCCTTCATTAGACACCACCACAACACGCCCAGAGGTTGGGTTATCCACCAGTACAGGCGCTAGCACTTGCGCCCCTTTAGGCAAAGTCAATGTGGCTTTACCGGCTTTGTTTTTAGCATATAAATCTTTCAGCTGTGCGACAAAACCATAACCCGCATCACTGGCCAACAGGTAATGACTGTCTTCTACATCTAACACGGCACAAACAATAGTAGCGTCTTTTTCTAAGGTAATACGGCCGGTAATCGGCTCGCCTTGGCCTCGGGCAGAAGGTAGCGTATGAGCTTTGATAGAGTATGTCCGCCCGTTAGAGGCGACTAACACTAGGGTCTGATTAGAGCGACCTTTCGCGCTAACTAAGAATTCATCACCAGATTTGTAGCTCAAGCCTTGAACGTCAATATCGTGACCTTTCGCCGCTCTTATCCAACCTTGCTTGGAGATCACCACGGTAATCGGGTCATTCGATAACAAGTCTTCTTCACTGAAAGCTTGTGCTTCTTTTCTCGCCACGATTGGGGTTCTACGCTCATCACCGAAGCTATCAACCGCTTCCTGAATTTCATCACTGATGAGTTTTTTAAGCTTACGATCAGAAGACAGCAGCCCTTCAAGCTTTTTACGTTCCGCTTCTAACTCGTCCTGCTCACCCTTGATGCGCATTTCTTCAAGCTTGGCTAAGTGACGTAATTTCAGTTCTAGAATGGATTCAGCTTGCACATCTGTGAGCCCAAAGCGTGACATCAGCTCCTGTTTAGGTTTATCTTCGGTGCGAATAATTTCGATGACTTCATCGATATTCAGATAAGCGATCAATAAGCCTTCAAGTATGTGTAAACGATGAAGTACTTTATCTAAACGGAATTGCAGACGACGACGGACAACATCAATGCGGAAGCGTAGCCACTCTGACAAGAAATTTTGCAAAGGCTTAACTTGCGGTAAGCCATCTAAGCCAATCACATTCATGTTGACCCGGTAGGATTTTTCTAAATCTGTGGTCGCAAACAAGTGCGTCATCACAGAATCTATATCCACCCGATTCGACTTAGGAACAATCACCAAGCGAGTAGGATTTTCATGGTCGGATTCATCCCGTAAATCTACCACCATTGGCAGTTTTTTGGCCTGCATTTGGGCGGCAATTTGCTCTAAAATCTTGCTGCCTGAAACCTGATGGGGCAATTCATTCACCACAATTTCGCCTTCTTCCACCGTAAAGCGAGCTCGGGCTTTCACCTGACCTTTACCGGTTTCATACATCTTACGAAGGTCAACTTTGCTGGTGATGATTTCACCACCGGTTGGGAAGTCAGGGCCTTGCACATAGTCTAATAATTCATCTAAATCCGCTTTTGGATTATTCAACAAATGAATGCAAGCTTGTCCAATCTCTCTAAGATTATGAGGCGGGATATCCGTCGCCATGCCCACCGCAATACCCGTGGTACCGTTCAACAATAAATTCGGTAAACGTGAAGGTAAAACACTGGGTTCTTGCAGTGTGCCATCAAAATTTGGCACCCAATCAACCGTGCCTTGGCTGACTTCTTTTAGTAGTACATCTGCATATTTAGATAAGCGCGATTCCGTATAACGCATCGCGGCGAAGGATTTCGGGTCGTCTGGTGCACCCCAGTTACCTTGACCATCAACTAAAGGATAACGATAAGAGAAAGGTTGAGCCATTAACACCATGGCTTCATAACAGGCACTGTCGCCGTGAGGGTGAAATTTACCTAATACATCACCGACAGTACGCGCTGATTTTTTATACTTTGCCGTCGCTTTTAGGCCCAGTTCGCTCATGGCATAGATGATGCGTCTTTGCACTGGCTTTAAGCCGTCCCCTATGTGAGGTAAAGCTCGGTCTAAAATTACGTACATGGAATAGTTAAGGTACGCTTTTTCCGTATAGTCTTTTAATGAAAGCGTCTCATTGGACTCAAAGTTTGCTAACTCACTCAAGGAGATATCCTTCTACTATCGTTTATAAGGAATACTATTAAAAAATAATTTATATGTCTGCACTATCGCACAAAGCTTAACAATTAACAGGCTTAACACAACGGCTAACGCAACACCAAAGCCGTTAAAATATGATCTTCCCAGACACCATCTATTTTAATATAGCGCTCGGCAAAGCCTTCCTTCTTAAAGTTCAGTCTTGCCAGCACCGCCCCACTTTTATCATTTCGCGGCATATAGTTGGCCTGGATTCTATCTATGTTCTGTTGTTTATGCATGTAGTCTATACCTGCACTTAAGGCTTGGGTAATAACACCTTTGCCCTGCTCACCTTCTCGCAAACTGTAGCCTAGGCTGCAAGCACAAAATACCCCGCGAATAATATTCGAATAATTGGAATAAGCCAGCATACGTGACTCATCCTCAGACAAAAGGCAGAGCACAACAGCGTTTTCTTCTAAGAAATCGCGGCGCATTTCCTGCACCCTAAGTTCACACACTTCCATTGAATAGTAAGCATCGTTACGGGCGGGTTCCCAAGGTTTAAGGAAGGCTCGTTCCTCATTCACATAATCAAATAACAAAGAGGCTTGGGATTCCTCCAATACTTTCAACACCCCATGAGGTGTCTTGATGGAAGGAAAGCGTGAGGCGTGTAAGGAACGATTAGCCTGGGTGAATTTTTGCTCTGAATTGACTTCAAATATTTTAAGAGAATAGCTCTCAAACCAAAATTGTTGGCCTAAAGATAAGGTTTTAATCTGCATACTATGATTAAGCCAGGCTTGCACATTTTCATAGCTCTGCCAGTAGATGATACAGACATCTGTTTCCCCAGACACCCATTCGGAATCAATAAACCCTGGTTGCTGCTCAGCAAGTGCCAACAACTTCTCTGTCATGATCCGATACAACAAATCGTTTATGAGCAGTTTGCTTGAAAGCATGACCCCAAAATAGGTTTCTTCCAGCAGACCATTAGAGCTCGTCATATTCATCCTTAATTTTACAAAACAAATGGCGGCCTAAGCCGCCATTGCACAAGCCTTAAGACAAATAGGTGGAGCCTTTTAGTACCTTGTCGTAAGTAGCAAGTAAGCGCTCTTGCTCATCCTTGCCTAACGTACTGGCAGCCACTTTATCCTGGTAACGCTTAACAAGTTCGCCCTCGTTATAGCTTACATAGCGTAGAACATCCTGCACACTGTCACCTTTCAACACGTGATCAATGCGGAAGCCGTCTTCCGTTAAATACACGTCCACAGAAGATGTATCGCCAAATAAATTGTGCAGATCCCCTAACGTTTCTTGATAAGCCCCTACCAAGAAGAAGCCCATTAAATAGTCCTCACCCTTAGGTGGTGGCGGAGGTAAAGGCAATGATGATTCAATACCTTGACCATCAACATAATGGTACAGACAACCATCTGAGTCACAAGTAACGTCTTGTATTTTGCCACGGAAAGACGGTGCTTGCTCCAGACCTTGCAAAGGCAATACTGGGAACAACTGATCTATCCCCCAAGCATCCGGCATAGATTGGAAAATAGACAAGTTTACAAACAGCTTTTCCGCCAAACGCTCGTTTAGCTCATCAATAACCGCTCGATGACCACGGTTACGATTGTCTAATTTTGGCAACAGGTTACGGCACGCAGAAAGAAATAGGTTCTCTGCCTGAGCTCGTAATGCCAAGTTTAAATGACCATGATTGTACAAGGCTAAGCTGTCGTTAAAGTCATCGAGCAAGTCATGGTAAATTTCCACCAATGAGCGGCTATCGTCTTCATCATTGCTCTTCAGGCTTTGGTATGACGCCCACAGACGTTGAATTTCCAACACACTGTCTTCTTCTGGTTGCTCAATTGGCAACAATTCAGCACCGTGGGAGAAAACATCTGCGATCATCATGGCATGGTGAGCCGTTACCGCACGACCCGACTCAGAGATCAGATTCGGATGAGGCAAATCGTACTGTTCACAAACATTATGGAACGCAAAGACCACATTGTTGGCGTACTCGCCAATACTGTAGTTCGCTGAGTAAGCGTTTTGACAACGAGTACCTTCGTAATCGACCCCTAGGCCACCGCCCACATCCACCCATTTCACTTTAACGCCCATGTTATGCAGTTCCGAGTAATAACGAGCACACTCTTTCAAACTGTTCTGAATGTCGCGGATACGGGTAATTTGAGAGCCAAGATGGAAGTGAATCAACTCTAAGCAATCTAATAGGTCCAATTCACGTAAACGATCTACTGCACGTAGCAGTTGAGACGTTGTTAAACCAAACTTGGATTTTTCGCCGCCGCTGTTGCCCCAATGGGTCGAGCAAGTGGACGCTAAACGAATGCGAATACCAATACGTGGTTTCACACCAATTTTTTCGGCTTCTTCTAGAATCCAATCCAGCTCGTGAAGTTTCTCCACCACGATAAACACCTGATGACCCATTTTTTCAGCCATTAATGCCAGATGAATAAACTCACGGTCTTTGTAACCGTTACAAACAATAATGCCATTTGGACTCTGGTGCATTGCCAACACGGCCATTAGCTCAGGCTTACTGCCCGCTTCAAGACCAACAGAGGCTGGGTTGCCAGGGTTACAACCCGCAATTTCTTCCACTACCCGGCGTTGCTGATTTACCTTTATCGGGTAAACAATGGCGTAGTTAGCTTGATACTCGTAATGCTCGATCGCCTGCTGAAATGAGCTGGTAATTTTCTCAATACGTGAATGCAGGATATCAGGAAAGCGCACTAAGCAAGGGTATGGAATACCCTGCGCTTTTAAGGCAGCCGATAACTCAGTTAGATCAACAGGGTTTTCTCTATCAGGCAAAGCAATGGCTTGGCCTTTATCATTAATTGAGAAAAAACCACTGCTCCAGTGACTAACATTATAAAGCTCAATCGAATCTTTTACAGACCAAGGCTTCATGGCATCTCCAAACGGCAATAAACATAGGTTATTTAAAATAAAAAAAGCGGGACCAAGAAGCTAATCTCGGCACCGCTTTAATATGCACAGATTAACAACTAAGAAACACGCTCTCCATGAGCTTGCTTATCCGCATGGTAGGACGAGCGCACCAATGGTCCGCACGCCGCATGTTTAAAGCCTAGATCCTTCGCTACTTGCTCGTAACGTTCAAATTCCTCTGGCGGTACAAAACGCGCCATTGGGAAGTGATGCTTAGAAGGCTGTAGATACTGACCAATCGTCAGCATGTCCACCCCGTGAGCACGTAAGTCTTTTAATACTTCAACGATTTCTTCAAAGGTTTCACCCATACCAACCATCAAACCAGACTTGGTAGGAACATCAGGGCAACGCTCTTTAAAGTTTTTCAGTAAGTCTAAAGACCACTGATAATCAGAACCTGGTCTCACTTGACGGTACAAACGAGGAATAGATTCTAGGTTATGGTTAAAGACATCCGGTGGCGCGATCTGCAAAATATCTAATGCAGCATCCATACGGCCACGGAAATCAGGCACTAATGTCTCAATTTCGATGTTTGGGCTTTGCTCACGAGTGTGAGTAATACAATCCACAAAATGCTGAGCACCGCCATCACGTAGATCATCACGGTCAACAGAGGTGATAACCACGTACTTAAGTTTCATGTCACGGATAGCGGCGGCTAATTCTTTCGGCTCATCTGGGCTTAAAGCATTCGGACGGCCGTGGGCCACATCACAGAAAGGGCAACGACGAGTACAAATTTCACCCATAATCATGAAGGTCGCAGTACCGTTACTAAAGCACTCCCCTAAGTTTGGGCAGTTAGCTTCTTCACATACAGAAGCCAACTTATGCTCACGCAAGGTGCTCTTAATACGAGCAATTTCTGGAGAAGCAGGCATGCGAACACGTAGCCAATCAGGCTTACGTGGAATTTCTTCCGTCGGTACGATTTTAATGGGAATACGCGCCATTTTATCGGCACCACGGAGCTTCTCACCTTGGACAACGCGTTTGCGTTCTGTCGTCATTTTATTTCCACCCTTGTTGGATAGTCGGATGTTCGTATCCGAGAAGTTCAGCCAGCTGGTTGGCCAACTGAATTTTAACATTTGATAAACTAACGGTATGGTTGCGCGCTTTCATATGGAGCATTTTCAACCCTTGATAACCACAAGGGTTAATGCGATCGAAAGGCGATAAATCCATATCGACATTCAGTGCTAAACCGTGAAATGAGCAGCCTCGACGGACACGCAGCCCAAGAGAAGCAATTTTTTGCTCGTCCACATAAACTCCCGGCGCATCGGCTTTTGGGTAAGCGCTAATGTCATTCTCTTTTAAGACATTGACCACCGAGTTTTCTAGCACACTGACCAGATCTCGCACACCTATACCTAGGCGTTTCAAATCCACCATCACATAGGCGACAAGCTGGCCGGGGCCATGATACGTGACCTGACCGCCGCGGTCGACCTGAATCACCGGAATATCTCCCGGTGCGAGCAAATGCTCTTCTTTACCTGCTTGGCCTTGGGTAAACAAAGACGGATGCTCTAGTAACCAGATTTCATCCGCATCTTGCTTATCTCGCTGCTGGGTAAAGTCTTTCATCTTTTCCCAAGTTTCTAGGTAGTCAATGACGCCTAAGTCTCGGCAAATCAAAGAATTGACCATTACATAACCATCTTAACAGCACTGATTGACATAAGGTCTTTATGCAAATCGGCTAGTTGCTGTTCACTGGTTGCGACAATACGAAAGCTATAGCTGATAAAACGGCCCTTACTGGAACGATTGGTAGATACTTGCGAAGTATCCATTTCTGGGGCATGTTTTTTCATGCCTTCCAGAATGTTCTCGTAGCTGCCAGCCTCGTCTAGGGCGACAATTTTAATCACATAATTGTCGCAAGGAAATTCAATTTTAGGGGCATCTACCGCTTTTTCCGCTTGATCGCCATCTTTCGTAATCAGAGCCATTCTTGTACCACTTATCTAAGATCTAAAATAAATTCATGAAAAACAGTTTGATCGTATCGAACAAACGTTTAAAGAAACCGCCTTCTTCAACCGGCTCAAGAGCAACCACAGCTCGCTCTAGCAGTACATTACCGTCTGCTGCCACAATCACTTTACCCAACACATCACCTGGGGCGATCGGTGCTTCGATCTCAGTGTTCATATCTAGCGTCGCAGCAACAGAGTCCGCTTGTTGACGAGGCATAGTGACCAAGACATCTTCCACAAAACCTACTTTAACTGTGTCTTGACTACCGCCCCAAACACGTGCGTTATTTAACACTTGTCCAGCACTGTAAAGTTTGCGAGTCTCGTAATATCTAAAGCCGTAATTCAACAGTTTTTGTGATTCCGCTGCTCGGGCTTCATCAGAATTTGTGCCCATAACGACAGTGATAAGGCGTGTGCCATTACGAACAGCAGAAGCGGCTAAACAATAGCCGGCTTCTTCAGTGTGACCGGTTTTCAAACCATCAACGGTTTTGTCGCGCCACAAAAGCTTATTACGGTTTGGTTGACGAATATCGTTGTAAGTGAAGCTTTTTTCCGAATACATGGTGTAGTTTTCAGGGAACTGCAAAATAGTGGCTCGAGACAATAACGCTAAGTCGTGCGCACTGGAGTAATGCTGCTCTGCCGGTAAACCTGTAGCATTCATGAAGTGACTGTTTTTCATGCCTAGCAATTGCGCATGTTGGTTCATCAGGTCTGCAAACGCGGATTCACTTCCCGCCACATGCTCTGCTGCAGCAACACTGGCGTCATTACCCGACTGGATAATAATGCCGCGCATCAAGTCTTCTAAACCAACTTTCGTGCCTTCACGAATAAACATACGTGAGCCACCCATACGCCAAGCTTTCTCACTCACGCTAACTTGGTCTGTCATCGCCAAATTACCACGAGCCAATTCATACTCAACTATGTAGGCAGTCATTAGTTTCGTTAAGCTAGCCGGTGGATAAGCTTGGTCTGCATTTTTCTCAACGAGGATATCACCTGTGTATGCATCCATTAGGATGTAGCTACTTGCAGATAATTGCGGAGGCGCAGGTATTAGAGAAGGGGCAGCCAATAATGGAGTGCTAACAAAGCTTATTACTGCAGATAAAATAACCAGGAGTTTTTTCATACTCATAAATGCCGTCTATTAAAAAATGTAATGGGATGATACTAGAGCATACTCTTAATCTCTAGCCCGAATAGTGGTCAGTTTGCGATTAGAGCAACCCTGACAGGGCGACCAAAACCTGCCTGTTCAAGTTTCGATTGCCAAAGCGTTAAATCCGCCCCTTCTATATAGGGACCGACCAAGACTTTATAAAGGCCATCACTTTGATGATTCACCATAACTTTAATGTCGGCATCGAAAGCTTCAAACAAACGCGTTTTTAAACGCTCCGCTGAGGCCTCAGCACTAAAGGCCCCCACCTGCAAATGACTAAATGCGGCACTTGTGACCACATCTTGAACGGGTGCAGGTGCGGCCACAGGGGTTGATGCCACGGGCGCAGGCGCCGACACAACGGGGGGTACTGCCACGGGCATTGGAACACTAGCAGCCTGATAGGTTTCCCCTTGTGATGGGGTAATTGCTTCTATTCTTACCCGCGCCAAGCCTTTTTTGTGGTAATCTAAACGGGCCGCTGCCGCATAGGATAGATCGATCAAGCGATCTCCATGAAAGGGCCCCCGGTCATTTGCTCGCACTATGACAGACCGACCATTATCCAAGTTAGTCACTTTCAAATAAGTCGGTAATGGCAAAGATTTATGGGCCGCTGAAAAAGCGTACATGTCATATATTTCCCCATTTGAAGTTTTATGACCGTGAAACTTTTTTCCGTACCAAGAGGCTGTGCCTTCTGCGGTATAGCCCTTAGCAGAATCCATCACCCAATATTTTTTACCCCAGACTTCATAAGGGCTTTTATTACCACCTCGACTTTTCGGTTCCCATTTCGGCACCAAATCAGGAAGGTGGTCTACTTTAATATCACCAGTAGGCGCATGATCTTGCAGGATAGTATAACGACCGCCCCCAGAAGCTTTGTCATAGTCAATATCATCTTGCCCCAAGACGTGCTTGGTACTCATACACCCACTTAACAGCAAGCTGCTACCAGCAAGCAGTAATAGCGCTAATTTAGCCTTCATCATTATTCTTTATACTCTCAGCAAGCTGAAACACAGACATGGCGTATCGGCGGCTTGGGTTATAGTCCATCACAGTAAAGAAGTTTTCATAGGCAAGCCAATAACTCACCTCTTCTGCTGCGGTGCGTAATGCCAACAATCCGACTTTTTCATCAATAAAAGGTGCGCTCGGTAAGACATTAAGCTCGGCCCAGTAGGCAAAACTGCCCGTTGGTGCTCGACCTTTGTTGACTAAACCTTCAACAAGCTCAGGTTCGATGACTTGAGCCGTAGTAAAGGCCGGTTTATTGACCTGCCAACCGTGGTGTGTCAGGTAGTTTGCAATACTGCCAATGGCATCGGCCGGAGAACCCCACAAATCGATATCACCATTACCATCGTAATCCACCGCCAGTTTTCGATAATTACTTGGCATGAATTGGGTCATTCCCATAGCCCCGCTATAAGATCCCTTGGTAGCACCGATCGGCCAGCCTTTGTCTCTGGCAAGCAGCAAATAACTGGTCAATTCACTTTGGAAGTAGTCTTGGCGTCTTGGGTAATCAAATGCCAAGGTCGTCAAGGAGGTAAAGACATCGCGAGAACCTGTAATGCGCCCATAATAGGTTTCAACGCCGATTAGCGCGACGATAACACTGGGATCTACACCAAATTCCTGCTGGGCTTTTTCTAACCAAACCGCCTGTTCTTTCGCGAACGCCAAACCACCTTTAATACGATCGGAGGAAACAAAGCGCTTACGGTATTCATAAAATGGGGTAATTTGTTCAGGCTGATTATCAGATTTTTCAATGACTTTTGGGCGTTGTTCAATTCGTGAAAAAGCCGTTTCCAGCATCGCTTTATCAAAGCCATGCTCTGTGACCATACGCTTAATGTAGGCTTGTACTTCAGGGTTTGCTGCGTAGGAGTCTTCAAGACTGTCTGGCATATCTTCCAATAAACCGTCACTTACACCTGTAATGCCTTCTTGCTCAGACTGAGTTTGCCCCTTATGGCTCACACCAGAACAAGCCGTTAAGCCTAATGCTAGCAATATTCCCAGTATCTGTTTCATCATCTCGCTCTCTTATGAGTCTGAATAGACATCAAAATGCCGAAAGTTGCCATAATCGTAATAATGGATGTGCCACCATAGCTTACCAGTGGTAAGGGCACCCCCACCACAGGCAAAATACCGGATACCATGCCGATATTAACAAATAAATATACGAAGAAGGTTAGAGTTAAACTCCCAGCTAAAAGGCGGGCATAATTATCTTCCGCCATCGCAGAGATATACAAACCGCGAGCAATCACCAGTAGATAAGCCAACAAGAGCACACTACAACCCACCAGACCAAACTCTTCTGCCAACACGGCAATAATAAAGTCCGTGTGGCTTTCTGGAAGAAAATCCAGTTGCGCCTGAGTACCTTCTAACCAGCCTTTACCATACATTCCACCAGAGCCTATGGCAGTTTTAGACTGAATAATATTCCAACCCGAGCCCAGTGGATCGCTTTCTGGGTTAAGAAAGGTAAGGACCCGTTGGCGCTGATAGTCGTGCATGACTTGCCATAGGCTGTAGCCAGCTATCGGCGCTAATGCCGCCGCGCCAATAATATAGCGCCAGCCTAAACCTGCTAAGAACAAGGCAAAAATCCCTGAAACAGCAACCAGTAGTGATGTCCCTAAATCGGGCTGCTTGGCAATCATCAACACAGGCACAATAATAATGACTAATACGGTAGCGATTTGTTTTAAGCTTGGCGGCAGTTGTCTATCCGCAAAATACCATGCCACCATCATGGGCATCACCACCTTCATAATTTCCGAAGGCTGGAAGCGTAAACCGCCCGGCAGCGCCAACCATCGTTGAGCCCCTTTTGCCCCTACCCCAAACAACAAAACCCCCACCAGCAACAGAACCAGGCCAACAAAGAGCAACGGAGAGGCACGACGCATATATTTAGGCGGAAGCTGCGCCAAAACAACACATACTCCCATGCCGATGGCCAATCGGAAAACTTGTCGCTCTACCGTCGCTATATCTTGGCCCGATGCGGAATAAAGTACGAATAAGCCACCTGTTATGAGGATTAATAGCGAGCTTAGCAAGAGCACATCAATATGCACCAATTGCCAGAGTCGAGCATTGGTGAATGAGATTATGCGACGATATAAGCTATCACTCATCGGACTTACCTTTTAAATAGTCGTATTTTTCAGGGTATTCGCCGCTTAAATAGGCATCAAAAAGCTGCCGAGATAAATCCGCAGGCTTGGAACTACTGCCACCATTTTCAAAGATGGCAAACACTGAAATCTTAGGTTTATCCGAAGGGGCAAAACCTATAAACAAAGCGTGGTCATGAAGACGTTGGGCCAGTTTATCAGCTTCATATTCTTCATCTTCTTGCAGACTAAATACCTGACCTGTGCCGGTTTTTCCAGCAATGGTGTAATCCGTACCACGCAAGCGTCTGGCGGTACCTTTTGAATCGGTAATGACCTTACGCATGGCATTGACCATCTTTTCCCAGTTACGCTGATCTTTTAGCACCACCTGATGCATATCCCCTGTGCCGTCTTCAAACTGCATAGGCTCATCATTAATACTCTCAGTCATACGAGGACGGTAGTAATGGCCACGGTTCGCCAAGATTGAGGTGGCGGTGGCGATCTGCATAGGCGTAGACACCATAAAGCCTTGACCTATCCCCACATTGACAGAATCGCCTGGATACCAAGGCTCTTTATATTTGGCTTTCTTCCATTCATTAGACGGCAGCAAGCCCACACTTTCCCCATGCAAGTCCAACAGTACCCCTTGGCCAAAACCAAAACGGGTCAAAAAGTCATGAATGGGCGTAATGCCCATTTTATTGGCCAGCTGGTAATAATAGGTATCCACCGACTCTATAATGGAGCGCTCTAGGTTAATCCAGCCATGACCGCCCCTTAGCCAATCACGATAGCGACGACCACCGGGATTAATTTGATAATACCCTTGGGCGTAATAACGCTCTGACCATGAGGAGAATCCGTATTCAAGGCCAGCCAAGGCCATAAAAGGCTTAATGGTGGAAGCCGGAGGATAGCCACCACGTAGTGCACGGTTAAAGAGAGGTAACTGCTTAGAATCTCGTAAAACAGAATAATCTTTTACTGAGATGCCACGAACAAATAAGTTTGGGTCGAAGCCAGGTTTGGACACCAACGCCAAGATGCCACCTGTATCTGGGTCAATCGCAATGACGGACCCACGATACTCCCCTAGCAAATCGTAAGCATACTGTTGTAAACGGGCATCAAGATATAGATGTAAGTCCTTGCCTGGGGTGGGGTTCTGCCTGTCCACTTCCGACATGATGCGGCCCCGGGCGTTTACTTCGACTGTGCTCAAGCCTGTTTTACCAAACAACACATTTTCGTAGTAGCCTTCGATGCCGGTTTTGCCAATAAAAAGCGCCCCTTGGTAAGCGGTTTTATCGACCCGCTCTAGGTCTCTTTCGGTAATACGTCCCACATAACCAATGGCATGAGCAAAAGCTTCCCCATAAGGGTAATAGCGGGTTAATTGCGCCTCTACTTGCACACCGTCCAATTTATAAAGATCCACACTGACTCGCGCCCACTCTTCATCGGTCAGCTGAGATTTCAAGGTAATAGATTGGTAAGGGCGGCGATATTCTTTGCGCTTATTATCGAACTGCTGCCATTCAGCATCATTGATTTCAATAATGCCTGACAGAACGTTTTTTAGCTCAGTGAAATCTTTTATTCGCTCAGGAATCACCGTCAAACTGTGGATGGGTCGGTTATCGGCGAGCACTAGCCCATGCCGATCATAGATTAAGCCTCGTGGTGGCTGCTCTGTGACCAACATAAGGCGGTTATCATTGGCTTTGGTCTGATATAGGTCGTATTCAAGGACTTGCAGATAAAACAAACGAGCAATGAGCACACCCACTAACAGCAACACCACAACAGCCGCCACAACGACTCGAAACTGAGTCAGTGACCGCTCTTGACGATAATTACGAAAGTTACGATGCCTAAGGCTCACACGTGTTCCTTATCTGTGATACGGGTGATTGTTCATAAGTGTCCAAGCACGGTAGATCTGCTCAGCCAAAATGATGCGTACCATAGGGTGTGGCAAGGTTAAGCGAGATAAAGACCAAGCCTGATCGGCGCGTGCCGTACACCTTGGGTCAAGGCCATCCGGGCCACCCACCAATAAGCTGACATTAAAGCCTTCCATGCGCCACTGCTCAGCTTGGTCGGCTAACTGTTCGGTGGACCACTCTTTGCCTAACACTTCCATGGCGATGACTTTATCGCCATCTGGGATAGCCTCTAACATGGCATCCCCTTCTTTTCGAATCGCTTTGGCAATGTCGGCATTCTTGCCACGAGGCGCCATAGGAATTTCAATCAGCTCTAAGCTGAAATCTTTCGGCAGGCGCTTGGCATAATCATCATAGCCCTGTGTTACCCACTTGGGCATTTTACTGCCGACTGCTATTAAACGAACACGCATCTAGATAACCTTATAAAACTTCAGGTTTGATATCCCACAATTTCTCTAGGTCGTAGAAAGCACGCGCTTCTTCCGTCATTACGTGAACAACCACATCGTGAAGGTCAATCAAGATCCAGTCGCTTGCGGTACCGCGCCCTTCTGCACCTAGAGGTTGCAGACCATTTTGCTTAAGGTGCTCAACAACATTTTGTCCAAGGCCCTGTACGTGGCGTTTCGAAGTACCCGTACAGATCACCATAAAGTCCATCATGTCAGTATGATTACTCACATTTAAAACAGTGATCTTGTCACCTTTCACATCTTCTAGTGATTCGACAGCCAAGGCTAAGATTTGATCCGCTGTGAGGTTTGGTTGACTCATATAAATACGTTTTCCTATTGGTATAATTGATGTTTCTGTATGTATGTTTGCACGGGCTCTGGTAATAAATACGCAATCGACGCTTGCTGGCGACATAAAGAGCGGATCAAACTAGAAGAAATCCCTAAAGGTGTTAGTGTTTCTAAGCAGACCAGACCTGCGGGCGCGCATTGTAACTCATGCGGCGAAGCGGCACGATAGTTTTCACAGAACTCACTAAGCTCACTAATTAGGTCTGGCTCCCAACCGGGCCTTGAGACCACAAAGATATGGGCATACTTGATCAGCTCTTGCCAACCATGCCAGGTCGGTAAAGACAAAAAGCTGTCCATCCCTAACACCATGACCAAGGGCTCGGTTTCACCTATTTCTTCCCTAATAGAGCGCAGAGTATCTAACGAGTAACTCGGACCTGTGCGTATTATTTCACGGCGATCCACCGTTAACCGCTCATCACTAGACACTGCCATTTCCACCATGTCCAAGCGTTGCTGTGCAGACACACTCGGCTGATTCTTATGAACTGGCTGGTAACACGGAATCAAACGCAGCTGAGCAAAACCATAACGATCGAGTATTTCTACCGCTGTGCGTAAGTGGCCATTATGGATAGGATCAAAGGTCCCTCCCATAATCGCCACGCCGGACGTTTTTTTGTGACCCATAAGTGGCTTATGCAACTCAGTTGTCACGGGTATGACCGTCCCCAAACACTATGTATTTTTGGCTGGTCAAACCAATCAGCCCCACTGGACCACGGGCATGAATTTTGTCGGTAGAGATACCAATCTCAGCCCCAAAGCCATACTCAAAACCATCCGCAAACGAGGTAGATGCATTCACCATAACGGACGCAGAATCCACTTCTGTCATAAAGGCTCGGGTTTTGCTGTAGTTCTGGGACACTATAGCGTCGGTATGATGAGAGCCATACTTATTAATATGGGCAATGGCTTCATCCATACTGGATACCACTTTGATAGACAGTTTTGGCGCATGATATTCTGTGTACCAGTCTTCTTCAGTGGCAACACCAATGCTATCGGCAAATTGCTGGGCTTGGGCACAACCTACTAAGGTCACACCTTTTTCTTCGAAGGCGGTAATCAGTTTAGCGATTTCTTGCTTATCAACCTCTTGATGTATCAGTAAAGACTCCATGGCATTACATACGCCATAACGTCGAGTTTTAGCGTTTACAGCAATTCTGAAAGCCTTTTCCATATCAGCTTCGTCATCAATGTACACATGGCAATTGCCATCAAGATGTTTAATAACAGGAACTTTGGCGTCACGGCTAATACGCTCAATCAAACCCTTACCACCGCGTGGCACGATCACATCAACATATTCAGGCATGCCAATAAGCTTACTCACCGCTTCCCTGTCTGTGGTGTTAAGCACCTGTACTGCATCACTCGGTAAGCCTGCTTTTTCCAAACCTTTACCCACAGCTTGAGCGATGGCATGGTTGGAATGAAAGGCCTCAGAACCACCACGTAATATTGTGGCATTACCGGATTTAAGACAAAGACTGGCCGCATCTATGGTCACATTTGGTCGTGACTCATAAATGATACCTACCACACCTAATGGCACACGCATTTGACCGCGCTGAATGCCAGAAGGCAAAAACACCATGTTGGAAATTTCACCAATTGGGTCTGGTAAAGTAGCGACCTGTTTAAGTCCTTCAATCATGCCATCAATACGGGCATCATTTAGTAACAAACGGTCCAATAATGCTGCATCCAAACCCTTGGCGCGGCCGTTTTCCATGTCTTTAGAGTTTTCTGCTATCAAACGAGGTCGCTCAGCTTCTAAGGCTTCTGCCATTGCCATTAGCGCAGCATTTTTTTGCGCAGTGGAAGCTTTAGCAAGTAGGCGAGACGCCGCTCTAGCCTGCTGACCAATTTGATTCATATAGGACTCTAAAGACATAGTTTGATCTCTAACAAAGTTAAACAACACATTGTGAATGCAAAACAGTCGCAGACTGCCTTACTTTGCCAGTATACTAACATATTATTTTTATTGATTTAGTGTAGATTCGCGTAAAATGGTTGCCTCCTCAAGTTTACAAAATACTTTCAACTTGACCGTTATTGGCAAGGTTCACTCTTGCTATAAAGAAAAGTTTGGCATACCAAGACAACCCGGCTTAGTAACCCAAGCCACCGCTTATATAGAACTCCTCCCTCCGTATAACAGACTAGATACACTGGACGGCCTCGAAGGCTTCTCCCATATTTGGGTGCAATTTATTTTTCACGCTTGTTTATCTGAACAATGGAAGGCAAAAGTGCGCCCACCAAGATTGGGCGGAAAGAAAAAGGTCGGAGTGTTTGCAACACGTGCAACCCATCGACCTAACCCGATAGGTTTATCCGTGATAAAGCTGGGCAAAATACACCAACAAGACAAAAGAGTCTTCATTGATCTACATGGTGCTGATTTATTAGATGGCACCCCCATTTTAGACATCAAGCCTTATCTGCCCTATGCAGACAGCCTACCGGATGCAACAGGTGGCTTTGCCCCTGAAGCCACTGAAACCAAACCCGTATTTTTTTCGGCGTTAGCACTAGAGCAATGTGAGTCTTACAAACAACAACACAATAGAAACATTAAAGACTTAATTGAACAGGTCATCGGACAAGACCCCCGCCCCTCTTATCTTAAAGAGCAACTCGATAGAGAACATGGCACCCTATTATGGAACTTGGATATTAAGTGGTGTGCAAGAAAAGAGCACCTTGAAATACTTGCTTTAAACCCTGCATAGGCCAATAAAAAAGGCACCCTAGGGTGCCTTTTTTATCACTAAAGTAAGCGATTAGCCGATGATTTCACCATCTTCGCGTGAGATCGCGATCACACTTGAACGTGGTGTGCCGCCATTAGGCCAGTGAGAATTGCCTTTTTCACCTGGATGCTGAACACTAATAAACATAGTAGTGCGATCAGGACTCCAAGCAGCACCGGTGATTTCACACTCTTTTGGTCCTACCAAGAAGCGCTTAATTTCACCAGTCTCAGGATCAGCTACCAACATTTGGTTATTACCCTGACCCTCAAAACCTTTCGCGTTTGAGTAATTACCATCTGTTTGGATCCATAGCAGACCGTTTTTATCAAACTTCAAACCATCTGGTGAGTTGAACATATTGTCTTTGTTAACATTGCTTGAACCTGCATTGGCATCATCATAAACCGCTGGGTTACCCGCCAAGACAAACAAGTCCCAAGAGAAGTTGACAGAGGTATGATCTTGGTTCTCTGGACGCCAGCGAACGATTTGACCAAAATTGTTATTAACACGTGGGTTTGGGCCCTGTGGCGGTGTTTCATCACCACCCGCATTAGGTTTAACACCACGGTTTTTATTGTTTGTTAGAGCACAGTAGACTTCCACTTTAGCTGGGTTAGAAGCAACCCACTCTGGGCGATCCATGGTGGTCGCACCTACTTTAGAAGCCGCTAAACGAGTATAAATGGCAATTTCAGCTTCGGTCATACCAGTAGATTCTGGCGTCAGTGCGATCCACATACCTGTGTTGTTATCGAAGAATTTCGCCACATAAAGCGTACCTTCTTCCAACAATTCACTGTTATCCCCACCCACAACAAACTTGTGTTTAGAAACAAAACGGTACAAGAACTCACCACGCTCATCATCACCAAGGTAAACAACCACATGACCATTTGCCGCTACTTCTACTTCTGCATTCTCATGCTTAAAACGACCCAATGCGGTACGCTTTTTCGGGCGCGCAGCAGGGTTTAATGGGTCAATCTCAACAATGTAACCAAAGCGGTTTGGCTCTTGTGGATCTTTAGAAATATCAAAACGCGCATCTGCCATTGCCCATTTGTATCCCCAATCCTTATGACTGATACCGTAACGCTTCATTTGTGGTGTTAGCGGCGCATTGTCATTCGTTGAAGAGAAGTAACCATTAAAGTTCTCTTCACAGGTTAGGTAAGTGCCCCAAGGTGTCTGACCATTTCCACAGTTGTTCCAAGTACCTTTCGCAAGCACACCTTTAGGGTCTGCTTTGGTCTTCATCAAATCATGACCACGAGCAGGACCTGTAATGTCCATTTCGGTATCTGCTGTAATACGACGGTTGTATTCAGAGTCTTTTACAATCGCCCACTTGCCATTTGCACGAGCAATCTCTACGACACTCACACCATGGGCTGCTTTACTTTTACGAATATCATCCGCAGAAGTAGGCACGCCGTCAGTGCGGTTAGCATGTAGGGTTTTAAGGTTAGTGTATTCATTGTTTACACATAGAATCTGACGACCGTGGTGCGAAAATAACGCCATACCATCACAATGGTCACCGAAAGCCATTTCTTGAGAAGCACCCGTACCACCAGTTGCTGAATCAAAAGCTGGTGCATTCGAAAACATTGGCTCGCCCCAAGAAGCCAAGATATCCCACTTGTAACCAGCAGGAACGGTTACTGTGTCTTCTGCATTGGCTTTGACCATATCAAATGCCAAACGAGACATCTTCATCTCTTCACCCGCCAACGCTTTACTGGCAGCAAGTGTTGTAGAGCCCATTACAAAAGCGGAAGCCCCCACAGCAGCACCACCTGACAAAAAGCCACGGCGAGAAACCATACGATTAGCGGTTTCTTCAAATTCCACCATCTCTGGCGCGGGTCTTACTAATTCATCGTGCTCATCAAAACCAAGCACTTGATCCTGCTTAACTGGCATCGCAATATCCTCAAGTCTTAAATTGTCATCAATAAACATTGGCTTACCTTTCCACAAGCGCACCAATGATGTTTTTAAAGTAGGGTTATTAAGCCAAGCTTTCATTACATTTAGATGATGGCGTTAAGACAATTTCATGACGCTATTAAGACAGCTAAGACACTGGTAATCTCGCTGTAAAGCTCCTAACCTATTAGTGCTCTTAACCATTTTTGACTGGCCAGTATTATTATGAACAAAAAACAATTTTTGGACACTTATCGCAAAGTCAGCCGCTTAAGCACCCCCAGCAAAACTGAAAACAAGCCAGAACAAAAAGAAACCTACAGCAGCCAAAAGCCTCTTTATCGCTCACCTGAAGACGAACGGCTCATCAAAGATTTGCACTTTGCGAAATTTCAGAAAAATCTGGAAAACCTTCATAAAAATGAAGAACTTAAACTGTTAATAGAAAAAACTGAATGGGATGAAAACGACATTCAAAGTCTATTAAAGTCGTTAAGATAGAACATACACCAAGCCTATACCCATGGTTATCCACATGTTATATGTATAGTTTTTCTGTCAATCGTTTGAGATCACTTGATATAAAAAAAAGACAAAAAAAAGCGGGCCAAGGCCCGCTTTTTACAACACATTTAAAAACCTAAACTTAGTTTTGGTTTTCTAGCTGAGCTTTGATCAAATCACCGATAGTGGTAGGACCGTTCGCTTCAGTTTGCTGTTTCTCAGAGTGAGACTTCATCGCAGCTTTTTCTTCAGTTGCATCTTTCTGCTTGATAGAAAGAGCGATTGTGCGTGCTTTACGATCAACATTGATGATCGCAGCTTCAACACTGTCACCTTCTTTCAATACAGCACTTGCATCTTCAGTACGCTCGCGGCTGATTTCAGATACTTTCAATGTCGCTTCAACGCCTTCAGCAAGAACAACAACCGCTGCTTTTGCATCAACAGAAGAAACAGTACCAGTAACAACAGCACCTTTATCATTCTCAGCAACGTAAGCTAGGAATGGATCTTCCTCAAGCTGTTTAACGCCAAGAGAGATACGCTCACGTTCAGCATCGATAGACAATACAACTGTTTCAAGCATATCGCCTTTCTTGTATTGACGTACTGCTTCTTCGCCTGCTTCGTCCCAAGATAGGTCAGATAGGTGAACAAGACCGTCGATACCGCCGTCAAGACCGATGAACACACCAAAGTCAGTGATAGACTTGATTGCGCCAGAGATCTTGTCGCCTTTGTTGAAAGAAGTAGCAAACTCTTCCCATGGGTTCATAGTACATTGCTTGATACCCAAAGAAATACGACGACGCTCTTCATCGATGTCTAGGATCATAACTTCAACTTCATCACCGATCTGAACAACTTTAGATGGGTGGATGTTTTTGTTAGTCCAATCCATTTCAGATACGTGTACTAGACCTTCTACGCCTTCTTCAAGCTCTGCGAAGCAACCGTAATCAGTCAAGTTAGTAACTTTAGCCGTTACTTTAGTACCTTCTGGGTAACGAGCTTTAATAGCTACCCATGGATCTTCACCCAATTGCTTAAGACCTAGAGACACACGGTTACGCTCGCGGTCAAACTTAAGTACTTTAACGTCGATTTCATCGCCAACAGCAATGATTTCGCTTGGGTGCTTGATGCGTTTCCAAGCCATGTCAGTGATGTGTAGAAGACCATCAACACCACCAAGATCAACGAACGCACCGTAATCAGTAAGGTTCTTAACGATACCTTTAACTTCTTGACCCTCTTCAAGAGAAGCAAGTAGTGTTTCACGTTCAGCGCTGTTAGTCGCTTCCATAACGGCACGACGAGATACAACAACGTTGTTACGTTTTTGATCAAGCTTGATAAGTTTGAACTCTAGATCCACACCTTCTAGGTGAGAAGTGTCGCGGATTGGGCGAACATCTACCAAAGAACCAGGCAAGAAAGCACGGATATTTGCGATATCAACTGTGAAACCACCTTTCACTTTACCGTTGATAACACCGTGAACGATGGCGCTTTCTTCGTAGGCTTTCTCAAGAACAGCCCAAGTTTCAGCACGTTTCGCTTTCTCGCGAGACAATTTAGTCTCACCGAAGCCATCTTCAACAGCATCAAGTGCAACTTTAACTTCGTCACCGATGTTAACGTTGAACTCACCACTTTCCGTTAGGAACTGAGAACGAGGAATTACGCCTTCAGATTTAAGACCTGCATGAACAGTTACCCACTCGCTGTCGATATCAACAACAATACCAGTAACAATAGAACCTGGCGCCATTTCGACGGTTAACAGGCTTTCTTCAAACAGTTCTGCGAAGCTTTGAGTCATTGTATTTCCTATATAGTTGGCTTAAAAAGATCTAAGCCATAACCACATTGTCAGCAAATGCGGGTCAATTTTATAAATGTTGCGATGAAGACCTGCTGACTCTTCACCGACTTTGAAAAAATTTCGCTCATTCTAGCACAAATTTCACGCAAAAAAGAACAGGCTATGCGAAACCGGCCTTTACTGTTTCAGCAAAAACCATATCGACAACCTGCTCTATTGTGAGATCTGTACTGTCTATTACCAAGGCACCAGCAGCTGGCACTAGAGGGGCAACGCTACGGTTAGCATCGCGCTCATCTCTTTCTTTGATAATTTTAACAAGTTCCTCAAGATTAACAGCTTCCCCTTTCTGCTGCAATTGTTGCATGCGACGCTGTGCACGCTCTTCAGCAGAAGCTGTTAGGAAGACTTTAATCGGTGCATCAGGAAACACGACGGTTCCCATATCACGACCATCCGCTACCAAGCCTGGCTGCTGGGCAAAGTCACGCTGACGCAACAGCAAGCCTTCGCGCACTTCAGGAATAGCCGCCAATTTTGATGCGCTGTTACCCACTTCTTCGGTACGAATAGCTTGAGTAACCGCTTCACCTTCTAAAATAATTTCAACTTTATTATCAGCCGTTGGCTGAAATTGAATATCTAAATGCTCAGCCAATACTTTTAAAGTATCCACATCTTCGTTGTCCATACCGTGATGGGATACAGCCAATGCCAAAAGACGGTACAATGCGCCGCTATCCAGAATGTGCCAACCGAGTTTTTCAGCCAATAATTGACTTACTGTCCCCTTACCGGCTCCACTTGGACCATCAATCGCAATCACCGGGGCTTGGTTTAACATATTTTTTCCTCTTAAAATCTACTGTGTCACTGTGCAGTGAAAACCTAACTGCATGGCGACACGTTCTAACCCATTAAATTCTTCTAGTAATTTCTGACAGTCGTTCACTCTTGTGGTTTGACGACTGCGAACACCTAAAACCAACATGGCTAAAGCCATGGGAACATCCCCTGCACAATCCAGCTCACCACCTTGGGGCACGCCTCCAGAAATGTTCAACTCGCCATTCGCGTATGAGCAGCTCACCTGCATATGATCCAAGGCATCTACCAAAGCTAAAATACGATCTTCACAGTAATAAGGTAGTAAATTAATCCCTTGAATACAGGTGTCACCTTGAGCATATACCGCTGCTGCGCATAACAAAGGCAAACTATTCGCCATGGCCTTACTTTGTTCAGGTGTTACCACAAAACCTTTCAAGGCGGTAAAACTCACCGCCACAGACTGACAACCAAGGACGTCTGTACTATTTTCTTGCTTAACAATATTAGCGCCAATTGAGCGCATAAAACCCAAAAAGCCCACTTCTAATTCATGGCTTGCCACGTTCTCAATCAGCAAATCAGAACCTGGGGATAAAGTCGCTAACAAGGCCAAAAATGCACTTTGATCAAGATCCGCTGGTAAGACAAGATTCTGCCCTATTAATTCTTGCGGCAAACATGATTTATCCAATTCTTCTGTTGTCGCGCCAGCAAAGCTTTCAAGTAGCAAGGTATCCGCTTGCGTCAAAGCACCTTGAGTAGACAAAGGTGCGCCTGAAGCGGCGTTATACAAATCTGCCAGCAACACAGAAAAAGCACCATTACTCGTAAGCTCAGCACTTACCTTATCGCTTTGAACCGATGGATTCGGCGAAAAACGTAATGGCAGACAATCCGCGTCCGCCGACTCAACCCACTTACCCATACTTCTTGCTAAGGCTATAAGCTCGGGTTGTGGCTGAGTTAATAAACCTTGCTCAGCACTGATCACCGCAGAGAAATCTTGCCCCGCCAGTACGGGCACCATAATGGCTAAACTCTCCACCGAGGTATGGACATTAATCGGCGCAATTGGCGCTTTTAAGCCACGTAAACCAACCCCATGGATACGCAATCGATCACTCGCCAACTCCTCGATCACCACGCCCATGTCGCGGAAAGCTTGCAGCGTTATACGCACTTCACCAGACAGTTCAATGTTATCGATATTGCTAACCCCCTGAGCGAGGGCCGCCATTGTAATGGCTTTATGTGACAAAGATCTGTCACCTTGCAAATAAACTTTGCCTTTAATGGCCGAGGCGGAAGCCACCGTTACAGAGACTGGGCGAGTATCTTGAGCCAAACCCACGGTTCTTTGCTCTAATAGACGTAAAAAATGATCGCGGGCAGATTTTGCTCGGGTAAACACACCAAACATAGTCGCACCGTCACCCTCTTCAATTGCTTGGCGCATATCGGCAAGGCGTGCCGTAAACTGATCAAGGGCCGCTAAAGTAGCGTCTTTATTGGCCATAAAAACATCGCGCCACATCACCGGGTCACTGGAGGCGATGCGGGTAAAATCTCTAAAGCCACCTGCCGCAAACTTAAAGACATCCTGGCTGCGTTCACTATTCGCCAAGGAATCTACCAAGGTGTAAGCCAATAAATGTGGCAAATGACTGGACGATGCCAGCACATGATCATGATGATCCACATCCATACTGACCACATCCGCACCAACGGCTGTCCATAACTGATGCAGACGATCTAGCAACACTGGGTCGCTGTCCACCAGCGGAGTCACTATGGCCATGTGATTTTCAAAAAGTTTTGGGTTGGCTGCTAATACACCGCTTTTTTCAGCCCCAGCAATGGGATGACCGGGGATAAAGTTGTTTGGCACTTCACCAAAAACTTCCTGGGCCGAGGCCACCACACTGCCTTTGGTCGAGCCAGCATCCGTCAACAAGGTCGTGGCAGACAGCAAGGGTTTTAATTCCGCTAAAACAGAGGCCATGGCACGCACAGGTGTGGCGAGCATAATCACATCCATTTTAGAAACGAACTCGGCCGTCAGCTCGGCAGGATAATCAATTACGCCAGTGGACACACCTAACGCCAACTCACCTTTGCGTCGATCAACACCATATAAGGTAGCAAGACCTTTATCTTTAAGCGCTTTTGCGAAGGACCCACCAATCATGCCAAGACCTATGATCATGACATTGCCAAACTTATTCACCGAATCATCAACCCTTTTATACATCTCACCGAAAGCCAGTCAGCTCGTTACAACACAGCAACAGGATAAGAACCCAGCACTTTGACTTCTGAAGCTTTACTCTGCAAATCTTCAATCACGGCACGGCTCAAAGGATCTTGATGATGCCCGAGGAAATCGATATAGAAGATGTACCCCCAACGGCTCATCAAAGATGGGCGTGTTTCCAAGCGCGTCATGTCCACCCCTTGGCGTTGAAAAGCTTCCAACAGATTGTAAAGGGCACCCGGTTCGTTTTTCGCACTGATCAACAAAGAGGTTTTATCTTTACCGCTGGCAGGCACATCTTGATTACCCACAATCAAGAAACGAGTAGTGTTATCAGGTCGATCTTCTATGTTGGCTGAAACGGCAATCAAACCATACAACTCACTTGCCACTTCACCCGCAATGGCTGCAACAGCACGTCCAGCAAGCCCTGCTTCTGCCGCCAATCTAGCGGCCTCCGCATTCGAGCTCACTGCAATGCGCTCTGCATGGGGCCAGTAGCGGTCTAACCAAGCACGGCACTGGGCCAACGACTGCTGGTGAGAGTAGATATGGGTGACATCTTCTGAGCGTACATTTGGGCTCACAAGCAAGTGATGGTGAATGCGAACTTCCACCTCACCACAAATTTTTAGTTTCGAGTCACGGAAGCTATCGAGAGTGTGGTTTACCACCCCTTCGGTAGAGTTTTCGACAGGTACTACCCCATAGTTGGCAGCGCCAGATTCTACTTCGCGGAAAACTTCATCAATTGCCGCCATAGGTGCACTAACAATAGACTTACCAAAATGCTTCAAAGCCGCTTGCTGAGTGAAGGTACCTTCAGGCCCTAAGAAAGCAATGCGCATAGGCTTTTCAAGCGCTAAGCAAGAAGACATGATTTGACGAAAGATTTTCGCCATTTCTTCGTTACCCAATGGTCCTTCATTTCGCTCCATCACACGACGCAAAACTTGCGCTTCACGCTCTGGGCGATAAAACACCGCCGTGTCTCCTTGATCCGCCATTTTCACTTCCGCTACCTTTTCAGCACAGCGGGCGCGTTCGTTGATCAAAGACTGAATTTGCGAGTCAATCGCGTCGATACGATCTCGCAATAAAGGCAAGGTTTGCGGCACCTTATTTGTAGAATCTGACATACTCGTTATCCGTGTTTTTCTTCAAAGGCTTTCATAAATGCGATCAACGCCTGCACACCTTCTAGTGGCATAGCATTGTAAATACTGGCACGCATACCACCCACTGAGCGATGCCCAGCCAGAGTACGCAAGCCAGCCGCCTCAGATTCAGCCAAGAATGTGGCCTCTAAAGACTCGTCCGCCAAGATGAAGGGCACATTCATACGTGAACGATAGGCCACATCAATTGGGTTGGAGTAGAAAGCACTTTGATCAATAAAGTCATACAGCAATTGG
The DNA here is from genome assembly GCF_052747885.1 of Marinomonas dokdonensis. Classification (NCBI taxonomy): domain Bacteria; kingdom Pseudomonadati; phylum Pseudomonadota; class Gammaproteobacteria; order Oceanospirillales; family Oceanospirillaceae; genus Marinomonas; species Marinomonas dokdonensis. Next base: position 320,983 of record NZ_JBRAND010000002.1, on the reverse strand, counting down.
GCTTTGTGCTCATTCACTTTTTCGATGGCCGCAACGCCACCCTGAGCTTCTAGCCACTCAAACACTAGGTCTGCTAGATAAATAGCAAAAGTAGGTGGTGTGTTAATCATGGAATCATTCTTCGCCAAGTTGGCAAAGTTCCAAGTGCTCGGCAAATCGTCAGAGCTGCGTTCTAACAAGTCTTTGCGAACAATCACAATGACCACACCAGCAGGGCCGACATTTTTCTGCGCGCCAGCGTAGATCAAGCCATACTTACTGACATCAATTTTGCGGGATAAAATAGTCGATGATAAATCCGCAACAATCGGCAAATCCGTCTCAGGCAAGTGGTCAAACTCCACCCCGCCAATGGTTTCATTAGGGGTAATGTGCAAGTAAGCCGCGTTAGCGTTTAGAGCATCAGCTGGAATGTCAGGCACCGTAAGGTAACCACCTTCTTTAGAAGAGCCAACCACATCGACTTTTAGGTATTTTTGCGCTTCTTTAATGGCTTTCGCTGACCAGGTACCGGTATCAAGGTAGCAGGCTGATTCAAAGCCGTTGGCAAGGTTAGCAGGGATTTGGGCAAATAATGTCGATGCACCGCCCTGTACAAACAAGACTTCGTAGTTTTCAGGGATATCCAACAAACGACTTAAACGTGCCTTACAGGACGCTAGGATAGACATAAATTCAGCACTGCGATGACTCATTTCCATCACGGAAGTGCCTGTACCATGCCAGTCTAACAACTCGGCTTGGGCTTTTTTCAATACCGCTTCAGGAAGCGCCGCTGGACCAGAACAAAAATTATATACTCGGCTCATGCCGCTTAATTCCTCTACTATTTAAGACCCATATCAAAACACTACAACGAAAAACGACGCACCTAGGGTGCGCCGCTTTCATTCGACACTGTTAGGCATCATCACTTTGCGCATCTGGTGCAGCAGAATCATTGCTTTCTACTGCGCCTTCTTCACCTTCAACCTCATCGGACTCGTCGTCTTCTACAACGCGCTCTACTCCAACTAGGTGTTCGTCATTGGTCAAACGAATCAAGGTTACCCCTTGTGTGTTACGACCTTGACAAGAAACCTCTGTAACACGGGTACGCACTAGAGTGCCCTGATCCGTAATCAAGATAATTTCATCACTTTCATCTACTTGGGTTGCACCAACCACAGGGCCATTACGCTCAGACACCTGAATACCAATAACACCCTGACCACCACGTCCGTAAACAGGGAAGTCGTCCGTTAGGGTACGCTTACCGTAGCCGTTCTCACACGCCATCAGTACCGCAGCCCCTTCTTGAGGCACAATCAAAGAAACCACTTTCGCATCGTCCGCAAGGCGAATACCACGAACACCTGCAGCGGTACGACCCATGGCACGCACATCAGACTCTTTGAAGCGAATCGTTTTACCCGATGAAGACACCAACATAATGTCGTTATCGCCATTGGTCATGGACACACCAACCAATTCATCCGTTTCGTCTAGGCTTAAAGCAATCAGACCAGTTGAACGCGGGCGAGCAAAGTGTGACATGGCGGTTTTCTTCACAGTACCATTTGCTGTCGCCATAAAGATGTAGCTTGAGGCTTCTTCGCCAGACTCATCTTGTTCAACATCAGCATCTTCGCTATCGGTTTCTTTTTCTGGCGCTACAAGTGGTAGCAAGGCAGAAATCGATTCCCCTTCACTCAACGGCAAAAGGTTAACAATTGGACGACCTTTGGCGTTGCGACTTGCAACTGGGATTTCGAAAACACGCAACCAGTAAACCTTACCAAAATTACTAAATAGCATGATGGTGTCATGGCTACTTGTTACCAGTAAGTGCTCAATATGATCTTCATCTTTCATGCTCGCCGAGGACTTACCACGACCACCACGACGTTGAGCTTGGTACTCTTCCAAAGGCTGTGATTTGGCATAACCCGTATTGGAAATAGTCACCACCATTGGCGCTTCGTCGATCAGATCTGCGATGGTCAAATCCTGACGTGAGGTTAGAATCTCTGTGCGACGCTCATCACCAAAGCTATCACGTACTTCTTCTAGCTCGTCACGAATAACGGCCATTAGACGCTCTGGGTTCGATAGGATTTCTAACAACTCCGCGATCAATTCGATCAAGGCTTTGTATTCACCAAGCAGTTTTTCATGCTCTAAGCCGGTTAAGCGGTGCAATCGAAGATCCAAAATCGCTTGGGCTTGCTCTGGAGACAAATGATACGCCCCATCCACAAAACCGAAGGCAGCGTCTAGATCATCAGGACGACAAGCGTCAGCCCCTGCACGCTCTAGCATGGCCATCACATCACCTGGTTGCCAAGACTCCGTCACCAATTTCTCTTTGGCTTCAGCTGACGTTGGCGAGGTGCGAATCAGTTCGATAACACGATCTATGTTGGCGAGAGACACCGCCAAACCTTCTAGAATGTGGCCACGTTCACGGGCTTTACGCAATTCAAAAATAGTACGGCGCGTCACCACTTCACGGCGGTGTTTAACAAAACACTCTAGGATTTGTTTTAGATTTAGCAGCTGTGGACGACCATCCACCAAAGCTACCATATTCATACCAAACACAGATTGAAGCTGGGTTTGAGAGAAGATGTTGTTAACCACTACTTCTGGGTTTTCGCCGCGGCGTAGTTCAATCACGATACGCATGCCGTCTTTATCAGACTCATCGCGTAATTCACTGATGCCTTCTAGCTTCTTCTCTTTGACCAATTCTGCGATTTTTTCGATCACTTTGGCTTTGTTTAGCTGATATGGAATCTCGGTAAACACAATCGCTTGGCGATTGCCTTTTTCCATATCTTCAAAGTGGTGGCGGGCACGCATGTAGATACGACCACGGCCAGTTTTGTAGGCTTCGATAATACCAGCACGACCATTAATGAAGGCCCCTGTTGGGAAGTCTGGCCCTGGTATGTGCTCGATCAAGTCTTCAATGGAAATATCTGCGTTGTCGATAACCGCAAGACAACCATCAATTACCTCACCTAAATTATGAGGCGGGATATTGGTCGCCATACCTACTGCGATACCCGCCGAGCCATTTACTAGCAAGCCAGGAACACGTGCAGGAAGAACTTCTGGCATAAACTCTGTGCCATCATAGTTAGGCACAAAATCAACGGTTTCTTTCTCAAGATCCATCAACAAATGGTGGGAGATCTTTTCCATACGGATTTCGGTATAACGCATCGCCGCGGCACTATCGCCATCGACCGAACCGAAGTTACCTTGACCATCCACCAAGGTGTAGCGCATGGAAAAAGGCTGAGCCATACGAACAATCGTATCGTAAACAGCAGAGTCACCATGAGGGTGGTATTTACCGATTACGTCACCAACGATACGTGCCGACTTTTTGTATGGCTTATTCCAATCGTTTTTAAGTTCATTCATCGCAAACAAAACGCGACGATGTACAGGTTTTAAACCGTCTCGAACGTCTGGTAGTGCTCGACCTACGATTACACTCATGGCGTAATCTAGATAAGAGCCTTTTAGTTCATTTTCGATACTGACGGGAATAATTTCTTTGGCTAATTCACCCATAGATACAACCGATCCTTATGCGTCGGAGTCTGAGAGACATCCTAATATCTTTTTTATAAGCGCTACATTGTACCATAATGAAATAAATAAACCTCTAACACTAAGTGCTTTTGTGACCAATTCTCATCCTTCTAAGTGATACAAATCCGTAGCGCATCTCGTAAATACCTAAGACAAACAAGTTTACTGTTGGTCGCCCCCTTGGATAGCGCTATAATGAGGTGCAATAACTCACCATTGCACCAATACAGCAAACAATTCACGGGCGCGATTCAGCACATCGAACACAGTACGCCCACAAACAAATCAATGGAAAAATCAACATGACAGATGCCGCGAACAAGAATGTAGATCTAGATGAAGTTGCTAAATTTGAGGCTCTAGCAAGCCGCTGGTGGGACAAAAACAGCGAATTCAAACCCTTGCATGAGATTAACCCTTTACGCGCCAACTACATTAACGAGCGCGCTTCATTAGAGGGAAAAAAGGTAATCGACATTGGTTGCGGCGGCGGCATTTTATCGGAATCATTAGCGCAGTTCGGCGCTCAAGTAAAAGGTATCGACATGGGCGAAGCGCCATTAGAAGTCGCACGCCTTCATCTAAAAGAGTCCAATTTAGAAGTCGACTATGAGCGCATTACCGCAGAACAAATTGCTGACCGTGAAACCGCTCAATACGATGTGGTGACCTGTCTAGAAATGCTCGAGCACGTTCCCGATCCAGCTTCCGTCATTAACGCCTGCATGAAGCTCGTCAAACCTGGCGGCCACGTTTTTTTCTCTACCATTAACCGTAATCCAAAAGCTTATTTATTTGCCATTATCGGGGCAGAATACATTCTTAATATGCTACCTAAAGGCACCCACGATTACGCCAAATTTATCCAACCTGCCGAGCTTAACAACTACGCCCGCAACGCTGGCCTAGAAGTCACTCATATGACAGGCCTTACCTATAACCCTTTAACGAAAATCTACAAACTAAACGACAAAGACGTCTCTGTTAACTATATGATGCATACACAACGACCCGAGACCGAATAAACCGACACATCAGGAGAGATTATGTTTGATTACACAGCACCTGAAACACTCCTAAAAGACAAGGTCATTCTCATCACTGGCGCTGGGGACGGCATAGGCAAAGCCGCCGCCCTTAGTTACGCTCAACACGGCGCCACCATCATTCTACTTGGCCGCACCACGCAAAAGCTTGAAAGCGCCTACGATCAAATTGATCAGCTAGGCTACCCACAAGCGGCCATCATCCCACTTAATCTAGAAAGCGCCACTGAGCACGACTTTCTGGAGATCGCCAACACCATTGAAGCCGAGTTCGGCCGCTTAGATGGCCTGCTACACAATGCCAGCTTGCTCGGCCAACGCACCCCGATCGCGAACTATGACCCCAACCTATTTGAACAGGTCATGCGGGTAAATGTGCACAGCCAGTTTTTACTCACCCAAGCCTTATTGCCACTGATTAACAAAGCAGAACAAGGGCGCATCATTTTCACCTCTTCTGGGGTTGGGCGCACCGCCAAGCCCAACTGGGGAGCGTATGCTGTCTCCAAGTTTGCCACTGAAGCCATGATGCAACTGTTTGCCTCAGAAACACCCGAAAGCAGCCAAACACGTATCAATGCTATTAATCCGGGGGCAACTCGCACCGCCATGCGCGCCAACGCTTACCCAGATGAAGATCCGTTAACGCTTGCCACAGCCGAGGACATCATGCCTCTTTACCTTTTTCTAATGGGACAAGACAGCCAAGGCACCAACGGCCAATCCATCGACGCACAGCAATAAAAAAAGGCACTGGATAGCCTAACTATCCAGTGCCTTCTCACTTTCTCTTAACTATTTAACCGCCGATCAAACGCTCAAGACGCTCTTCTTCTGAGAGCTGATCAGCTTGTTCTGTCTCTGGCTGCCGCACTTCCGTGGCCGGCGCTATTTCTGAAAAATCACCTGGGTCTACAGCGCTCGTCTGTACAGGCTCTTCCGCCTTAGCTTTATCTTCGTTTAGATGGTCAGCAAAGACCCCCACATCAGACATCATGCGCACACGTTTTTCTTGGATTTCGTCTGGAATCCTGCCTGTAAACAGTACCGTGAAGGGGTTTTCTTCTGTTCGACGATTCACCTCATCATAAATCGCCTGCTCATTTTCTGCCAATCGCGACTCTTCCAAATACGAAAGCTGCTGACCGGAAGCAGAGACAACCACATTAGGGGCGATAATTGGGCCAGCTGTTTGCTCAACCGGAATCACGGTGACCTCTTCTGGGGAGCTAAGTACCACCTGATGACGACCACGAATAATCTGATCCCCATAAATGATATCCACAGTTTGCACTTCGACCGTTTGGGCGATAACACCTGTGGAAAACAAAACCCAGCCTAAAAGATACTTTTTCATAGCCACCTCAGAAAACATGCTTCCACTATAAGAGATATCACGGCAATAAAAAAGGAGCCTACACAAAAATTGTGCAGCTCCTTTTCATTGAGTAATACCCAGTATTACAGAGTAATCACATCAAACTCAGCAACTGGGTCAGCTTCTGCTTCGTAATCCACACCGTCCACACCAAAGCCGAACAGTTTTAGGAATTCATCTTTGTAAAGCTGGTAGTCCGTTTCGGCAAACAAGTTTTCATCATTGATTGTTGGCCACAAATCACGACAAGCTTGCTGAACATCTTCGCGCAATTCCCAATCATCAAGACGCAAACGGTTGTTATCGTCAGTCAGATCTGCAATGTTGCAATCATTGTATAAACGCTCAGAGAACATGCGGTAAATCTGGTCCATACAACCTTCATGCAAACTCTTCTCACGCATAATTTTGAACACCATTGCCAAGTACAAAGGCATAACAGGAATAGCGGAAGAAGCTTGGGTAACCACAGACTTAAGTACCGCAACATTCGCGCCACCATTAAGTGGTGCCAACTGAGTATCAATAGCACTGGCGGCACGATCCAAATCTTCTTTGGCTTTACCTAGAGCGCCATGCCAATAGATTGGCCAAGTAATATCAGAACCTATGTAAGAATAAGCTACGGTACGAACACCTTCTGCCAACACGCCAGCTTCACTCAAAGCAGACATCCATAGCTCCCAATCTTGACCACCCATAACAGTCGTTGTTGCCGCAACCTCTTCTTCTGTTGCAGGCTCAATTTCCGCTTCGATGATCACATCTTTGTTGGTATCAATGGCGGTTGAGCGGTAAGGCTGACCAATAGGTTTCAACACAGAGCGGATCACTTCACCTGTGTCTGGCAATTTACGTACAGGTGATGCCAAAGAGTAAACCACCATATCCACTTGACCGAGATCTTCTTTGATCAGGTTAATCACAGTGTCACGAGCTTCATTTGAGAAAGCATCGCCATTAATGCTTTTGGCGTACAAGCCTTCTTCTTTTGCCGCTTTATCGAACGCTGCAGAGTTGTACCAACCTGCGGTACCGGTTTTTTTCTCGGTACCTGGCTTTTCAAAAAACACGCCGATTGTTGCCGCGCCCGAACCAAAGGCCGCAGCTATACGCGAAGATAAGCCATAACCACTCGATGCACCAATCACAAGTACTTTCTTAGGGCCGTTTTGAACAACACCTTGGCTTTTCGTAAAGGCAATCTGATCCCTTACGTTTTGCTCACAGCCAACTGGGTGAGTAGTTGTACAAATAAATCCGCGAATCTTAGGTTTTATGATCATAATCTTTTTCTCAACGTCATGTTTTGCTTACGTCCTACCCCCACGTCCATCCAGACGGGAGAGCAACACAAATCTATCGGGCATGATACAATAGCTTGATGAATATGTCCCAATTCTCGTGACATTGCGCCATTAAAATCCTCAGTTAAAGAGAATCCTGTGAATTTACTTGTTATTGGTTACGTCTGGCCAGAGCCTAACTCTTCCGCAGCGGGCAGCCGCATGATGCAGCTACTGCAATGCTTTAGACAACAAGACTGGCAAGTTACCTTTGCTAGCCCAGCACAAACCACCGAACACATGAGTGACCTATCCTCATTGGGCATTCACAGCACTTCCATCAATTTAAACTGCACCAGTTTTGATGAGTTTATTCAGCAACTCAAACCCGATATGGTGATATTTGATCGCTTTATGATGGAAGAGCAATTTGCTTGGCGAGTAGAAAAACATTGCCCAGAAGCCTTGCGAGTACTGAATACTGAGGATTTACACTCATTAAGGAATGCCCGACATAACGCCCTGAAGCAGAATCGCGAGTTTCAAGAAGACGATTTGCACTCAGAATTGGCCATTCGAGAAGTCGCCGCCATTCATCGTTGCGACCTAACCCTGATGATATCCGAGGTTGAAACACAATTACTGATTGATAAATTTCACGTCCCTGAAAGTCACCTACTGCATTTGCCCTTCATGCTACCGACTCCGCAAAGCCTGGACACATTACCCAGTTTTGAAGACCGCCAGCATTTTATTACCATTGGCAACTTTCGCCACGCTCCCAATTGGGATGCGGTGCTACACCTTAAAAACACCCTTTGGCCAATGATTCGCCAACAACTCCCACAAGCGGAGCTCCACATTTATGGCGCCTACCCTCCTCCGAAAGCCACGCAATTGCACAACCCAAAACAAGGCTTTCTGATCAAGGGCTGGGCCAAAGATGCCCTGACAGTCATGCAAGAAGCAAAAATTTGTCTTGCACCCTTACGCTTTGGCGCGGGTATTAAAGGCAAGCTAGTAGAAGCCATGCAAATGGGTACCCCCAGCATCACGACTAAGGTGGGAGCGGAGTCCATGCACGGACTATTACCTTGGAACGGTGTGATTACAGACGATGCCCGAGAGTTTTGTAACGCAGCGGTTTCCCTTTACGAAGACAAAACCAGCTGGGAGCTCATGCAATACAACGGCACACAAATCCTCTCCCAGCGCTATTTAGCCAGCCACTGGCAACCTATTCTTATCCGTCGATTAGAAAATCAATATAAACTGAAGGACGCTTTGCGCAAACGCCATTTTTGGGGAAGCATGCTAAGACACCACAGTTTGAAAAGCAGCCAATATATGTCTCAATGGATAGAATTGAAGAACAAGTAACGAGGGTATTATTTACTCACAAACGGACTTTGAGACTCACGCTTGCGCACTTTAATTAACACATCACGTTTCTCTCGCTGGGTTAAACGCCCCCAGCGGGTAATCTCCTGACCAGTACGAAAACAACCTATACAGATATCCTCATCATTTAATGAACATAGGTTCACGCAGGGGGACTTTACGGTCTTCTTCATGGCAAACACCTAGATGAAAAACAAGCATTCACGACCACGTGCCGTCAGCTTTAAAAAAACAAAACGCCCCGACAGATAACGTCTATCGGGGCGTGATGATAATGCTAAATCCCTTAGAATTCAGCGTTATGGTATACGCGCTGAACGTCGTCTAGATCATTTAATAAATCTAAGAAACGCTCAAATTGCTCAACGTCTTCACCACTAATTTCTAGGGTATTCTGTGGTACAAACTGAATTTCATCCACATCAAATTCCATTTCACCGAAGGCATCTAGTAAAGCGGTTTTTGCCTTGTTGTATTCTGTGTTAGGAGCGAAAACCGTTACCTTACCATCATCTAACTCAATGTCTGTGACATCGACATCCGCCATCATTAAGGCTTCCAGTACCGCTTCTTCATCATCTCCAGAGAAGACCAAAATAGCACTGTGGTCAAACATATGACTCACACTACCTTGGGTACCGATTTTACACTTCACCTTGTTAAAACAGGTACGCACATCACCAAAAGTACGGTTTGGGTTGTCGGACAAACAGTCCACAATCACCATGGTGTTGCCTGGGCCAAAACCTTCATAGCGAGCCGTATCAAAATCTTCTCCGCCACCGCCTTTCGCCTTATCTATGGCTTTTTCGATAACATGAGTTGGCACTTGATCTTTTTTCGCACGTTCAATCATGCCGCGCAAAGCAAGGTTACCATTAGGGTCTATACCACCCGATTTAGCACATACGTAGATCTCACGACCATATTTACTGTACACCTTGGCTTTTTGATCAGAGGTTTTTGCCATGGACTCTTTGCGGTTTTGAAAGGCTCTGCCCATTACGTTTTCCTATTCTATTCATTTTTGAAAGCAGCAATTCTAACGTGTCACCCCAAAAGAAGGAACTGCCTGACCTAGATAAAGACCATAAAAGCATTAAGTCACTGCAACAAAATCGCCCTGTAAGGCCAATACCACGCAAAGCACCCTCAGTTAGAGCCAGCTTTGCCCACACCTTCTGACATTAACTGAATCCTCTGATCCTTTTCCTGCCAGAGACTATTTACCCAAGCCTGAAACTTGGCTCGATATTCTGCATCCTGCTGGTAGTCACCCAACAACTCGTTATCAATGGGCAGCAATCGAATATGAACCTTCACTTGAGATACCCGACCACAAAGGTAATCCCACATATTCGGGATACCAGCGGGGTAAACAATCGTCACATCCACCAGCTGTTGAAGCTTGCCTCCCATGGCGGAAAGAGCAAAGGATAGCCCCCCTGCTTTGGGCTTCAATAGGGCTTGAAATTCATTCGCCTGCTGTTCATGTTTAAGTTGGGTAAAACGAGTGCCTTCCAAGAAATTCATAATGGCAACCGGAGCATGCTGGTATTTCTCACAGGCCTTTCGAGTCACTTCTATGTCTTTACCCTTTAACTCTGGTCGCTTCTTGAGCTGTGCTTGGCTATAACGTTTCATGAAAGGAAAGTCTAATGCCCACCAAGCAAGACCAATAAAAGGCACCCAGATTAATTCCTGCTTTAAGAAAAACTTGATAAATGGAATTTGACGGTTAAAAACCCGCTGTAGGATTAAAATATCCACCCAAGACTGATGATTCGCTGTCACCATATAAAAGCCTTGTAAATCTAACTTACCACCGCCACTGACCATCAAATGGCTGCAGCCGAGCAAACGCTGAGAAACACTGTTAATGGTTATCCATCCAGTCGCAAAGGCATCTAGCACTTTATTAATAGGAACTCGGATAAGATTAAAAGGAAGAACAACTTTGATCACTGCCAATAACATAATGGGCAAAAACCAAAACAAGGTATTTAGCACCAATATTAAGCCTGCCACCAAACCTCGAAGAACAAAAACACCGGACATAATTCGCCTACTTTTTATATTTTCGACCATAGTACTAAAGGCCTTAAAGGATTGGAAATCCTCATTATTTACACCAGAAAGGCATAGCCATGTTTCACTAAAAAGCGCTATAGTGGCCTGATAAAATTGGCTAAAAGTCAAACACTTAATAAGCTTGGCCACTCACTTAATAAATCCCGTTCAATTCGCGGACCAAAGACCATAGGAAACACACTGAAATGATGTCGATTGCCAAAGGGTTTAAAATACGCCATAAACTCTTTCTGGTGTTTGTACTAAGCAACATTTTACTGATCGGCTCTATGTGGCAGGTATTTCAGTGGAGCTTCGATCGTGGCTTTGTGTCTTATGCAACAGAGCGTGACCGCGACTTTCTTTCTCAGATGTCCAACCGGTCTGCCAACCTTTACCACTATTACAACAGCTGGGCTTTTCTTATTCGTGAGCACGAAATGGAAAAGGATTGGATTCAAGCCAAACTTGAAAACTACAACAGCCTAGCGCCACCACCACGCACGCCTAATTTGGACATGATTTATCCGTCCCAGTATTACCGTAAGCGCTTCCTTTTGTTTGACCATGACAAGCAGCCTATTATCGGTGTTACCAAGTTCCAAGACGCTGAAACTCAAGCCGTTGTGGTTAATAAAGAAGTGGTTGGTTACGTTGGCTTGCGCTCAATCAAAGAGCTGATCCAAGACCAAACCCTGCGCTTCGTGCGCCAACAGGGTGAGGCCTTCTTACTGATCTCTGCCTTCATGCTGACCATAGCTGCGCTACTCACTTGGCCTCTAGCCCAGTGGCTGAGCCGCCCCATATGTGTGATGCGAGATGCCACGAAAAAACTAGCGGCGGGTCAATTTGAAACTCGTATCGAAGTGAAAGGCTCAGATGAACTGTCTCACCTTAGTTGTGATTTTAACCATCTGGCGAGCGCACTGGAAAACACTCGTGAAGCTCGTAAACGCTGGATTGCCGATACCGCCCACGAACTACGCACCCCTGTGGCAATATTGCGCGGTGAAATTGAAGCGATGCAAGATGGCATCATTCCCGTTACACCAGAGAGTTTAGGGTCGCTGCAACAAGAAACCCTGCACTTGGCGCGTCTTATCGACGACTTAAACCAGCTTTCTATGCACGATTTTGGCAGCATTGACTACAGCATGGAGCCAACCAACCTCAATGAACTGATTGAAAGTGCCGTGCAGTCCATGGTGTTGCCTTTCAACGAAGCGGGCTTAGAAGTGTCCATGAAAGCCAATGGCCGCAATCCCATTACCATTAATGGTGATACGGACAGGCTTTATCAGTTATTTGTTAATTTGATGAATAACTCCCTAAAATACACCGATGCGCCGGGTAAATTAACGGTTACTCTGAGTAAAGTTCAGAAAACTGCCGTGATTCTTTTTGAAGACTCCGCCCCTGGCGTGAGTGAAGAAAACAAAGAAAAAATCTTCGACACTTTCTTCCGAATTGAGAATTCTCGTAACCGTGCCACTGGTGGTCGTGGCCTTGGTCTGGCAATATGTTCTAAAATTGTCGCAGGTCATCAAGGTAAAATTAGTGCCTATCACTCACCTGATAATGGTCTAGGCATAAGAATCGAACTCCCTATTAATTAAGATGGAAGTATAATTATTATGAGCAATGTACTCATTATTGAAGACGAACCAAAATTAGCCGAATTAATGTCAGCCTATCTGACACAAGCGGGATACGATAATCACCACCTAGACCGTGGCGATCTCGCTGTAAACTATGTTAAGAACAACCAAGTTGACCTTATTCTACTAGACCTTATGCTACCGGGTTTAGACGGCATCGAAGTGTGTAAGCAGGTTCGTCAATTCAGTGGTGTGCCCATCATTATGGTGACAGCAAAAGCCGAAGAGATTGATCGTCTAATCGGCCTAGAAATGGGGGCAGATGATTATGTGTGCAAACCTTTCAGCCCACGTGAAATTGTTGCTCGAGTTAAAGCCAACTTGCGTCGCGTACAACTTGACCAAACCGAATCACCACGTACCGATGGTTTCGACCTAGACGTAGACCGTTTACGCGCGACCTACAAAGGCGAACTGATCGACCTAACGACGGTAGAATTCCAACTATTGCAACTTCTCATTAAAGAGCCGGGCCGTGTTTTCGGTCGTGATTTAATTATGAAGAGCATTTATGCTGACAGCCGTGTAGTAAGTGACCGTACGATTGACAGCCACATCAAAAAACTGCGTAAGAAAATCTCTGCGGTTGCCCCTGAGTTGAATGTTATTCACTCTGTATACGGTGCAGGTTACCGCTTCGAAAACAACGACTAACGCTATATTAGTAGGCTAACAGCTTGAGTAACTTTTTTGACGTTCTAGCGTTTTCCTTCTCCATCACTGCCCCCATCGTCATCATTATTGCGCTGGGGGTTGTGCTGTATAGGTTACGTATCATCAATGATAATTTCATTGAATGTGCCTCTAAGGTGGTTTTTAACGTTACCTTACCTGCCCTACTATTTATTAGCATTTCTAAAACCAGTCTGGATCAAAACGCTAATTTCTCATTAGTTATTTACGCCATGCTGGCGGTGCTGGTCACCTACCTATTGCTTGAGCTTTTTGCCAATCACTGGGTGAAAGAGAAAACTGATCGCGGGGTCTTTGTGCAAGGGGCCTTTCGTTCAAATATGGGCATCATTGGCCTTGCCTACTGTGTTAACGCCTATGGAGATGAGGTATTTTCCATCGCCTCTATCTATTTAGGAGGTGTTACCATGCTTTTCAATGTGCTGTCTGTTATCACCCTTAATCGGGCAATGGGAACGAATAAAAGCCTTCTCAAAACAATTCAGGGCCTTGCTAAAAACCCGTTAATTATTGCCATTATCGCAGCGCTAGCGTTTTCAGCCAGCGGCCTAACTTTACCAAGCACCCTACTGAAAACAGGCAATTACTTCGGCCAAATGACTCTACCTTTAGCCTTGTTATGTGCTGGGGCATCCTTACGTTTTAGTGAGTTAAAGAACGATATTTTCGTAGCGGCTCTGGCCGCCACAGGTAAATTGATTTTCATCCCTATTGTCCTCACCCTAGGGGGTTACTGGCTAGGTTACCGAGGCATGGAGCTTGGCGTGCTTTTCTTAATGGCCTCTGCACCTTCTGCATCGGCAGGCTATGTCATGGTTCGTGCAATCAATGGTAACTCTGCACTGGCCGCCAATATAATTGTTCTAACCACGATTGCTTCCTTGCTAACCACTAGTATTGGCGTTACCTTGTTACGTGGCTTAAATTTAATGTAGCACCTAGTCAGTAGGCTGGGTGCCGACCTTTTTTGCAACGGATCAAACTTTTGAACAAGCTCCTTCGTAGACAACGTTTTCTTTCTATCCCCCTTGGCTTACTCGTACTTACTATCTTATATTGGTGTGTTAACACCCTCGCCTACCAAAGCCTAATCATTGAACGCCATGCTAACGGTCAAAACCGTTTGCTGGATTATGTGATTGAGCTACGCAATGAGCTTAAAAACTATCGAATTCTTCCCTATGCCTTAGCGGATAACGCGACTTTATTGGCCTTTATGGAAGCGCCCTACGAACAAAATCACACTCGCCAATTACTACAGCGTCACCTAGAAGATTTAACTCATGTTTCCAAAACCCGCGACTGGTTAATCTTGTCCAAGCAAGGCAAGCTACTACTATCCAGTGAGCAAAGCCCAAACTTCAAACTTAACGACTACTTTGATGATCAATACTTAGCAAACATTCTTCAAGAACAGCAGGGAGAACCCATCCTTGTCTCTGGCTACAATCAAACCTTAAGCGAAGCGGTACACCTTGTACTTGCGCCTGTTTATACCCAAAAGGGTCTCAGTGGGGCGGTGGCCGTTCGCATTAACGTCAGTGAAATTATTGAGCGCTGGAGCCTTTCTGGGGATCTTGTCATTATGACGGATAAGAACAACCTAGTTTTTCTTGCCAATCGCTTAAATAACGCCTTTAACCTGCACTGGTTTGAAGAGGCTAAAGATGTTGAGTTCCTAAATTTTACCCGCGCCAAAACCTATCGTTACAATGATGAAAACTACCTGCTGCAAAACGTCATATTGGATGATCTAAAATGGCAGATTCACTATTTTTCTGGCCTTAAAAGCATTGAAAAAACCGCCCAAAACATTGCTTTCACAAGCCTTGGTATCTGTATTCTTATTTTTGTATTCTGGCTTTACCGTCGTGAGCGATCGTTAAAAATTGCCTCTAAACTGGAGAATGAAGCTCTCATCGCTAAAAGCGCACAGTTACAACGAGTACTGATAGAAAAGACCCATGTAGGCTTATTACAGCTCACCTGTCAGGGCAAAATATCCTTCGTTAACCCGATGGGCATGCGCTACTTTGGCAACCAGACCCAACTTGAAGGCCAGTCACTACATGACCTGTTACCTCTCCGTGAAGAAAACAGTGCTGCCTTAAGCTTTATTGAACAGTTATCCCATCAACAAATTGACCAGAACCACTTTTTGGAACAAGAAGTCATACTGCAAAAGGACAATGGTGAAACCTTCCCCGCCCTACTTTCCATATCGTCACTGGAATGGAGTGCGTCCCAAGGCTACCTAGTCACTCTCATTAACATCAGTAAGCGAAAACTGGCAGAGCTTAGGTTAAAAGAAGTTAATAGTCGTTTAGAAGAAAGAGTTTTGGAAAGAACCTTGGCGTTAGAAAAAGCCCAGAAAGAATTACTACGCACCGAAAAACTGGCAGCCATTGGCCAAATGTCTACCGCAATAGCCCACGAATTAAACCAACCTCTTACGGGCATTCGAACCCTTGCCTTCACTGCTGAACTCTTATTGAAAAGAGAACAAACTGAGCAGGCCATCAAGACGCTTAACGATCTCGAATCTCTGGTCAACAGAATGCAGGATCTCACCAGTGAGCTGAAAGTGCTGGCTTATAGAAGACCTGAGCAGTTGAGCCCAACCTCACTCCTCGACTGTTTAAATAAGGCCATTAAAAGTCTTGGAGAAACTACAGAAAATATTCAATGGCACCTTCAATTAAACGATGACATTTTTGTCATGGCTGAACCCACAAGGTTGGAACGCATTCTAGCAAACCTGATTAGCAATACCTTACAGGCCTGTCATGAGCGTGGTATTTCTCCTAGCATCAGCATGGAAACCAGCACCCATGAAGGGGCAATCCAGCTATCCTATACAGATAATGGTGGCGGTATTGAGAAAGACAAATTGGCGCATTTGTTCGAACCCTTTTATACCACCAAACCCATTGGCAAAGGCTTAGGGCTAGGCTTGGCCATTAGCGCCAACCTTGCAAAAGACATGAATGGCACTCTCAGTGCGACCCTTAGTGACAACGCACAACTGACCTTTAAACTCACACTGCTAAAGGCATAACATGACCACAAAAACAGCGGATACTCTTATAGAAATTTGGCTTTTAGATGACGACGACATTGTCCGCTCAACGACAGCCCAATGGTTACGCCTGTCTGGTTATGATGTGCGGGAATTTCAAGACGGCCAAACACTGCTAGAGCAATTTTCAGCCGGTTTACCTTGTATTATTGTCAGCGATATCCGCATGAGCCCTATCGATGGCTTAACCCTGATGCACGAATGCTTAAAGTTAGAAAAAGACCTGCCTATTTTGCTCATTACAGGCCATGGGGATGTAGACACCGCCGTGAACGCCTTGCGAGACGGAGCTTTTGATTTCCTTGAAAAACCGTTCAACCCTAACCGTTTAACCCAAACGGTCGAAAAAGCCATTCATCTTAGAAAAATGCAGTATCAGCAGGCTAACCAATCTCTGTATTTAGGCGAATTACACGGCTTGGAACAAACCATCATAGGCCAAGACGACCAAATGATTCGTGTTCGTCATCAAATTCAAACCTTTGCAGGCATGGACACCCATGTCATTGTCTATGGAAAAACCGGTTGCGGTAAGGAATTGGTTGCCAAAGCCCTCCACGACTGTAGCCCAAGATCCAAGCAACCTTTTGTCGCCATAAACTGTGCAGCCATTCCCAGTGACTTGTTTGAAAGTGAGTTATTTGGTCACGAGGCTGGGGCCTTTACCGGCGCAAGCAAGCAACGGGTCGGTAAATTGGAACATGCCAGTGGTGGCACGCTCTTTTTAGACGAAATAGAAAGCATGCCACTGCCCATGCAAATCAAATTACTTCGAGTGTTGCAGGAAAATCAACTAGAGCGTATTGGTAGCAACAATACGATTGAGATCGACCTTAGAGTAGTCGCTGCCGCCAAGAATGATTTACAAACTCTCGAAGACTTTCGCCAAGATTTATTTTTTCGCTTAAACGTTTCACAAATCCATCTACCGGATTTACGCCATCGTGGCGCCGATATTCCCCTATTGTTTGAGCATTTTGGTCGTCTTGCGGCCGAAGAGCGTGGCGGTAACTTTAAACCTCTTAGCCCCATTGATCATGAAACCCTTACCCTCTATGGCTGGCCTGGTAATGTTCGAGAATTGCGAAATGTGGCACTACGCTACGCATTAGAGCCCAACACCAGTGTGGCAAAAATATTGGCCGGCTACCAAGCTCAGGATGATGTGGATACTTTAAGCCCACTCCCTCTTAGCGTTAAAGTCCAAGAGTTCGAACGCAGCCTTATTGAAAGCAGCATTCGTTTGCAAAAAGGCAACATCCAAGCTGTTTTAGGGCATTTACAGCTCCCTCGACGCACACTTAATCAAAAAATGCAGAAATACGGACTGAATCGTGCAGACTATTTAGAGTAGCCTCAGCGACTGACAAAATATTTGCAAAGAAATTAATGAGAATCACTTGCATCAAACCCATAAATACTTTTTAATGATAACCATTATCAAGTTACGGGACACAAGAGATGCACTTTAATATGCACGATATATATGACAAGCAAGGGCAAGTGAACAGCAGCATACGCCATTGCTTAGCTGGTCATAAAAAGCATGTCGCTTTGCTACCCAACCTTGAACTTATTGATCAGCACATTCACAGTAAAACCGCTATTTCGTTCAACGAGAGCGCCCGTAAAGGTCTGTATTTTACGCTTGCAGGCAAACAAGCTATTCGCAGCGTCAATGACGTAACTTCCGTACAGATTTGCTATCAGCCACGAGACATCAGTGGTGACTTTGTGATGGCTGAAAATGAGCAACGCAGTTTATTGCAAGTTCATATTAGCTGCGAGCACCTTGCTGGTGTGTTAGGGGAAACTGAAGAACAGATCATTCAGCATTTTGTCGCCATGGGTGAAAAGCTGGCACCAGAATCAGGGGTGATCAATCTTGCCTTCACTCACAAGACAGCTAAGGTTTGTCAGGACATTTTAGACCACTCTGGGCATTCCATTAGCCTAGCGGGACACCTTTACACCTTAATTTTCAGCTTGATCGAGCAACTGCAAATGGCTAGCCATTTGGCCGAATGCCCAGACTGTCAAGGTAAGCTCTTCCAAGCCCAAAACCTTTTGGAAGTGCCAAATCAAGACGCTTTTAATCTGGCTCAACTAGCCAAACGCGTGGGTTTAAACAAAGAAGCCTTAGCTATCGGCTTTTATCAGCAAGTCGGTCAGCCTATTGAACAATATTGCTTGAACAGTCGCATTAAACTCGCCGCAGCTTTATTACGCGAGGATCCGACAGCAAAAGATCATGTACTGGCTCAAAGTGGTTTTTCCGAAGCCCAGTTTGAAGCCGCATTTGTGCAACAATTTGGCGTTACCAGCCAGCAATACAAACAAATTCATTAAGTAGTAGGAACACAGCACCAATGGAGCAATCGTCAATCGCCCTTATTTATGGCACCGATACCAATAACACCGAAGAAGTTGGGCAAAAAATTGCGAAACAATGGCAAGAACTAGGCGAAGAAGTTGAACTCTTCAACATAAAAGACATTGAGCCTAGTTTATTAGAACAGTATTCCATGCTTATTTTAGGCATTCCAACTTGGGATTTTGGTGGTATTCAGTCGGACTGGGAAGATTTAGGCGATGCCCTAAGTGAACTTTCTCTAAAAGATAAAACCATTGCTTTATACGGCCTTGGTGATCAGTTCGGCTACGGAGATTATTTCGTCGATGCCATGGGCTGGTTATACGAAAAACTCCTGCCGACAGGCGCTACCTTTATCGGTGAATGGCCAACTGAAGGTTATGATTTTGAAGCGTCTAGAGCGTGTGTAAAAGATAAAGAACATTTCGTCGGTCTTGCGATAGATGAAGACCAACAATTCGACCTAACTGATCAACGTGTTGAACAGTGGGTCATCCAACTTTACGCTGAAAAGGCTGTTGAATTGGCATAATGATCACTGACTGGCCATTGCTTAGGTTATTGACTCAATTTGGATTTCCACTCATTCGCTGCCCCGAATGACCAAATTTAACCGAACACAATGCGATCATTATAACATTTGCCTTTTGCGTGAAGACCGTGGCTACTCCTCCTTTCTCTCCTGCTTGGGAGTAGCCACGTATTTTCTATAAGTGCAGAACTTATTCTTAGTAGTGACTTAACGACAAGTTAGTTATGATAGAGACTGACTGCGTTTTGAGATCGAATAATGAATCTACAACTTTCCGACCTGGTTATCATTCTCTGTTTAGCTTGTGCTATTTATTTTTGGTGGCGTAACGCTAGCATACGTGAAAGAGCCCTACAGGCGGCCAAGCAGCATTGTAAAAACCTTAACCTACAATTGCTTGATGGCAGTGTTGCTGGAAAGCAATGGCGACCAACATGGCAATATGGTCAACCCTGTATTAAGCGTATTTACCAATTTGAATTCACCTCTACTGGCATGGCTCGCTATTCTGGAACCATTACTTATGTTGGAAATTATCAAACCGACATTTGGGTTAGCCCTCATCATTTTTAATTTCCTATAATGCAAAAATCACCTATTTTTCAGGGATGTAAAATCAATAAAAAGTGTTATAGTTGAATTATTAGTAATATCGTTACTTTTTGTAAGTACGCATTTATTAGGTTATAAATACTCTAAAAATAATAATATAGGTAAACCTATGCTAGAGAATCTAAGCTTTCGCACCAAACTTATTGCCCTATTAAGCTCAGCGATTTTGGGTTTTATTGTGGTTACCCTGGTTGCCCTAGGCGGTTTAAAAGAACAAACCCTTGCCTCACAAAAATTCCAAAGCCTCACCAAGGTCGATAAAGATCTTGCTTCTTTAACCATCACCTTGATGGAAGAATACCAGTCCATTAGCAATCTTGATGACAGCCTATATGATGAATTTATGGGCAAAGTTGAGACCAATCACAGCGAGTTGCTGCAAACACTTGAAACCAACACACAAAGCTTTAGTGACCAAGAAGGTCAGCAAAAAATGCTGGATGTGAAAGTTGCTGTAAACCAATACAGTGAGGCCCTGAAGCAACTAGTGGCTCAGCAGCACAAAGTTGGTTTCACTGGCTCATCTGGGTTAAAAGGTAAGATTTCCTCTTCCGGTGAAGTCGTAGCAGAAGAAATTTCATTTTTAAGCCTCATTAAACAAGAATTCTTACCGGTACGAGAAGCGGAAAAAAATTATATTTTCGAACCTTCCGATGTAAATAAAGCCGAGTTCATGACACGTTATGAGCGCTTTAATGAGCGCGTAGTAAACTTTGGATTAAGCGAACGCTTTGGACCGAATATTGAAATTTATTTTGCTGCAATCAACGAGTATGCAACCGAAACCTTAGCATTAACGGATGCCCAGCTAGTATTTGAGAGCACCCGCCAAAGCTTTTTACAAACCAGCGCATCAGCCACTGAATTTATGCAAAATGCGGTTACTAAGGCCCAGCAGCAAGCAGCAGACAGCTCCCAACAAGCCAGTATCAGCTTAATCCTCGTTAGCATAGTGGTTGCGGCCATTGCTTCCCTACTCATGCTGGGAATAGGTCGCAGTGTTAATAAAACCCTTAATCAGATCATTACGGATCTTGGCAAAGTTAAAAGTGGTGATTTAACCGCTCGACTTAATGTTAACACCAAACGTAACGATGAATTTGACTCTCTATGCTCCTCGGTAAATGAGATGACTACAGGCCTAGGCTCAGTAATTGGAGATGTGGTTCATACCACCCAAGATGTCAACAATATGGTGTCTGAGCTTAATTCTGCTGTTACAAACATCGCCAACAGCAACCGTTCAGTGAGTGAGCAAACCAATTCTGTGGCCGCAGCAACCGAGGAAATCTCCGTTACCATTACCAGCATCTCCAATACCACGGAAGAACTCAGCTCTCAGTCTCAACACACCTATGACTCCGCAAAAGTCGGCGCCGAGACCATTAAAGGCGCATTGTCGAACTTGTCAGGCACTATTGCCATTGTTAACCAAACCGGCGTGCAACTTAATGAGTTGGGCAAGCTGTCTAAAGACATTGATAATGTGATCGGCATGATCAACGACCTGGCCAACCAAACCAATCTATTGGCTCTCAACGCGGCCATTGAAGCTGCACGGGCAGGTGAAGCCGGTCGTGGCTTCTCCGTGGTGGCAGACGAAGTTCGTTCCCTTGCAGAAAAAACAGTGGATGCGACGGCTAAGATCACCAACATAGTTAGCACCATTCAAACCTCGACTCAAACTGCCATAGAAACGATGGAAAATGGCCAAACCAGTTTGCACGCTATTGAGGAGTACAGTGAAAAAGCTGAACAAGCCATTCGCGAGATTGAGCAAAATGCTCAAACAAGCTCAACTTCCTCTATTGATATGGCCCGCTCTATCCAAGAGGTTGCAAAAACCGCCATCCATATGAGCGAAGAAATGGACAAAATTGCTCAGCAACTGCAAAGAGATAACTCGAGTATTAACAGTATCGAAGGAAACACTCGTCATATCCATGAGCAGGTAAACAGTCTAGATGATAAGACCCGAGTATTTACCACTCAGTAACGCTTTGCTCTAACAGTAAAAAGCCAATCTTAGCCAAGGCTAAGGTTGGCTTTTTTGTTGGCGTGAATAAATCCCAGTATTTAACACTCTTCTCTTTTTATTTCTTAGACCTACGCACTCTAGCCTCTCCTTCTTAAGCCCTTGCCAATATCAGGGAACTGTCTTTTTCTTATGACTAACTTCCATCACATTCAGGGATGTAAAAAAAATAAAAGCTGTTATAGTTAAAAAATCAGTAATTTTCGTTACTTTTTGTAACCGACCTTTACTAAGCTAATGACTTTTAAATGATATGGGTAAATCTATGCTAGAAAACCTCAGCTTTCGCACCAAACTTATTGCTCTCTTAAGCTCCGCGATTTTGGGTTTTATTGTGGTGACCTTGGTAGCCCTTGGCGGATTAAAAGATCAAACCATCGCCTCACAAAAATTCCAAAGCCTCACTAAAATTGATAAAGATCTTGCCTCATTGACCATCAGCTTGATGGAAGAATACCAATCCCTCATTGCTCTTGATGACAGCCATTATGAAGAGTTCATGGCGGCCCTTGAGACCAACCACAGCCAACTATTGCAAACCCTTGAAGTTAACACACAAAGTATTAGTGACTCCGAAGGTCAGCAAAAGATGAAAAATGTCGAGATTGCATTACAGCAATACAGCGACTCTCTAATACTACTAGAAGCCCAACAACATAAAGTGGGCTTTGGCATTTCTTCTGGTCTAAAAGGTAAAATTGCCTCTTTAGGAGAAGTAGTTTCACAAGAAATCTCCTTCTTAACCCTAATTCATCAAGAGCTCCTTCCTGTTCAAGAAGCTGAAAAAAACTATATCTTCGAACCGACCGTTGAAAATAAAGCTGAATTCATTACTCGCTATGAGGCCTTCTTTGAAAAAGTTGTTAGCTTTGGTTTAGAAGATCGCTTTGGCGCTAATATTGAAGCCTATTTTACCGCCTTCAACGAATATGCAGACGAGACCTTAGCGTTAAGCGATGCTCAAAAAGCCTTTGATAACACAAGAAAAAGTTTCCTAGAGGCCACTGCTGTGGCCACAGACTTTATGCAAAATGCCGTCATTGATGCTCAACAACAAGCCTCGGATAGCTCTCAGCAAGCCAGCATTAGTTTGATCTTAGTGAGCATCATAGTGGCGGCGATTGCTTCCTTGCTCATGTTTGGGATTGGTCGCAGTGTTAATAAAACACTTAATCAAATTATCTCGGATTTGGGTAAGGTTAAAAATGGTGATTTGACTGCTCGACTCAATGTAAACACTAAACGCAGTGATGAGTTTGATTCCCTATGTTCTTCTGTGAATGAAATGACCACAGGACTAAGCTCTGTTATTGGCGATGTGGTTCATACCACCCAAGATGTTAACAGCATGGTATCTGAGCTCAATTCTGCAGTGACTAATATCGCCAACAGCAACCGCTCGGTGAGTGAACAGACAAATTCCGTGGCAGCTGCAACCGAAGAAATCTCCGTTACCATTACCAGTATTTCCAATACAACGGAAGAACTCAGTTCACAATCACAAAACACTTATGACTCAGCGAAAGTTGGCGCAGAGACCATCAAAGGTGCTTTGTCGAACCTGTCTGGCACCATTACCATAGTGAATCAAACGGGTGTACAGCTAAATGAACTAGGCAAATTATCAAAAGACATTGATAACGTGATAGGAATGATCAACGACCTAGCGAACCAAACCAACCTACTGGCTCTCAACGCCGCCATTGAAGCTGCACGAGCAGGTGAAGCGGGTCGCGGCTTCTCGGTGGTGGCAGATGAAGTGCGCTCCCTTGCAGAGAAAACAGTCGACGCAACGGCTAAAATTACCGACATAGTCGGCACTATCCAGACCTCGACACAAACTGCCATACAAACCATGGAGAACGGCCAAGCCAGCTTGCATGCCATTGAGGAATACAGTGAAAAAGCTGAACAAGCCATTCGTGAAATTGAGCTCAATGCCCAAACCAGCTCATCCACCTCTGTCGATATGGCCCGCTCTATCCAAGAAGTTGCCAAAACGGCGATACATATGAGTGAGGAAATGGATAAAATTGCTCAGCAACTACAGAGCGATAACGCGAGTATTAATAGCATTGAAGGCAACACCCGCCACATCCATGAGCAGGTGAGTAGCTTAGACGCTAAGACTCGAGTCTTTACAACTTCTTAACTTGATCAACTAGCCATAAAAAAACCAATCTTAGCTTTCGCCAAGATTGGTTTTTTTGTCTCTACTTAAGGTGATTACAACGCGGAATACTCTTTTTCCCAACGCTTAGCTTCTTTCTTAGAAGGCCCACCTAACACATTTACGGCCGTACGCAGACGTGCTCGGGAAATGTCCGAACCAAGAATAGCCATTGAATCAAATACGGAAACGGAGGCAGTAGAACCAGAAATCGCCACAAACAAAGGCGCGAAAAAGTCCTTTGGTTTAATTTCCATCGCTACCGCTAAGGCTTTAAGCTCAGTAAAGATATTATCCTTGTTCCATTGATTGAGGGCTTCTAAACGCCACAAGGAGAACTGCATCGCTTTACGCAAGGTTTCTTCTTCCATTTTAATGGTAGAGAAATCTTCTTTGCTAATGTTCAGCATGCCTTTTAGGAAAAATCCTGCCACGTCCGCCACATCAGAGAAGGTTTCAACCCTTGGCATAACCAAAGGTAGGATCTGCATAAGATATTGAGGGTTTAACGCCCACTCAACATATTTTTGAGCGAAGGCTTCAGGGCTAAGGTTTTCACGAATCCACATGCCGTTTAGCCAGCTAAGTTTCTCTACATCAAATACTGGGCCACCCAGAGATACGCGCTGAATATCGAAATGCTCGATCATTTCATCTAAAGAGAATTTCTCTCTTTCATCCGGCATAGACCAACCCATACGACCTAGGTAGTTAATGACGGCTTCCGACATATAACCCATGCGTTGGTAGTACAGAATACTGGTCGGGTTTTTACGCTTAGACAGCTTAGATTTATCTGGGTTACGCAACAAAGGCATATGACATAGCGTTGGCATATCCCAGCCAAAGTATTGATAAAGCAAAATGTGCTTAGGCGCAGAGTTAATCCATTCTTCACCACGGATCACATGGGTAATTTTCATTAAGTGATCATCAACCACATTGGCAAGGTGGTAAGTAGGCATGCCGTCGGCTTTCAAAAGCACTTGCATGTCAACTTGAGCCCAGTCAATCTCGATGGTGCCACGTAACATATCTTGCACAACACAAGTGCCTTCTTCCGGTACTTTCATACGGATAACATAGGGCACATTAGCGTCTAACTTAGCTTGCACTTCTTCGGCAGACAGCGCCAAAGCACGGCCATCGTATTTTTGAGGAAGACCTTGTTCCTTCTGCTCAATGCGCATCTGATCCAATTCTTCTGGGGTTTCAAAGGCATAGAATGCATGACCTTGTTCCACCAGCTGTTGTGCATATTGGCCGTAAATGTCACCACGCTCACTCTGACGGTAAGGACCGTATTCACCACCCACATCTGGTCCTTCCGCCCAATCCAGACCCAACCAACGCAAAGCATCAAGAATCATTTTTTCTGATTCTGGGGTACTGCGAGTTTGGTCTGTATCTTCAATACGTAAAATGAATTTACCGCCCATTTTACGAGCAAAAGCCATATTAAACAGGGCAATGTATGCCGTACCTACGTGTGGGTCACCAGTAGGCGATGGTGCTATACGAGTTCTAACCTCAGACATATTGATCTCATCTATCCGTTTCTACAAATGCGGCTATTATAGTCTTCAGAGACCTTCTCGGTAAGGGGTAAACACAGCTCTTTTAGGGATTTACTTCCTGACAATGCCCTCCTTTGGAGGGAAATCGTTTGGATTAAAACAAGAAGATAAGATGATGGCTTATATAGCCTATTAGTTTGCCGTTTTAGGGTGATAACGTAATTGCGATAATCGCACTCCGATGTCCACATCTACTTTAAGCTGAACCAATTGTCTGGACTGTATGGCCTGCTCATAGCCCCCCGCTAACAAACCCTGAATACGCGGCGCGAACGCCTCTTGGTTAGCATAAATTGCCTCTAAAGTAGGCTGTTGCTGAATAATGGTCACGGCTGTTTTAGGGCCAATACCTTTAACCCCAGGAATACGGTTAGTGGTGTCCCCTACTAGGGCCCAATAATCCAATAACTGATGGGGTTCTACTCCATATTTACCGGGCACCCAAGCCTTGTCATAGCCCAACTTAGCAAAATAGTCATATTGTAAAATATGCTCATCCTCTAACAACTGGGTGAAGCCTTTGTCGGTGGAAATAATGTAGGACTTAATCTGGTTCGCGGCTGCTTTCACGGCTAAGGTGGCGATTAAGTCATCCGCCTCCCAGCCTTCCATTCGCAAACAAGGAAAGCCGTTAAAACGCAATAACTTCGCAAAGCTTGGAATGGCGTCATGCAGGGTATCGTCCATGGGTACACGGCCCAACTTGTATTCTGGATACAGCTTGTGACGCCAAGTTTGACCACTTGAGTCAAACACTATCACCGCATAACTTGGGTTAAATTGCTGGCTAAGTTTGGCCAGCGCATCCACGGTAATGCTTTGACAGCGTTCCACTCTGCGAACCGCATCCGTTTCTGACTCGAGAGCAGCGTACAGTCGGCGAATTAAATTCATGCCGTCGATAATTAAAAACTTTTTTTCCACCCCAAGACCTTATCTTTTTGTCACAATTATTTGATACTAGTTTATTCTAACTGTTTTCCACTAGAAACTGGCTAACTGTCTTACTTAGCTGAGAAAAGGAATTTAAATGATGTTTCGGCCTTTCACTACCTATGCCACTTTATTGACTATCTGTTGCTCAGTGCAGAGTATTTACGCTGCCCCTATTCAAGCTGTGATTGGCCTTAATGCCAGCCAAGTTATCGACACCACCAAGGCAGGTAAACTTACCTTAGAGGCCAATCGTAATACCCTAATGCCGTTACAAGAAGATTTCTCGAGCATGCCTCTCCCTAAGGAAACGCCTTTTAATTATTGGTTACAAGAGGTTGAGCGTTTGGTTCGCGTAGATAGCCGCTTACAAACGCTCAGTTACACAGGTGTGCTGAAAAAGGTTTCCCCCCAGTCTGGGAATTTTTTATTAATGGTAAAAAATCGCATTGTTGAATTACCCATCAATGATTTCTATTTGGTTCCTCTGGATAAATCCATCCCCGCACCACAAGCAGATAAATACCCTCAAAGCATTAGCTATCAGACCAACCAACTTTCTTGGACGCCCCAACTAAGCCTAATTATTAACGGAAAAGAGCTTAGCTTTTTCCAGCGAGCGCTGATCCACAACAATGCAGATAAACCAATTGATCTAGACAATAGCCTACTGCATTACTCCAACACCGCAAGGCCAACAGAGCGGGCCGCTATGGGCAAAGCCGTAATGCTTAATGACTCGCAACCTGCGTCCGTACAATTTAATGAAAATGAAGTGACCTACCCTTTAGCTCAAGCTCTTACCCTACCCGCTTATTCGGATACTTTATATCCCTTGCAAACGGGGCACAGTCAGGTCGATAAGAAGCAACATTCGGCACAAGTTTTCACTCACGCTAATAGTCGTGGCGACATAGAGCTCAAATTTAACAGTGAATTGAGCTTTACCGTTAATCAAGATTCTATGCCCGGGGTGTATCAGGTATTTTGGCAAACAGAGGACGGTTTATTAATTCCAGCAAACGCCACCGCCCTAGAAAAACTGCGTAAAGGCACTACGACAAGTATTAACACGAACACCAGCCAAGATATTAGTGGTCAGCTGAAATTGATCAGTTCTACTTCGACCAGTTTACCCAATAGACAAGTCTGGGAAGCTTCCTTAGAAAATCATTCTAATCAGCGCCAAGCCTATAAGATTATTCAAAGTAGCAATGCTTTATTAAGCGTTGAGAATGGCGTGGCGGGGTTACGACAAAATACTGCCAACAGTGTTGAAATAACTGGTACGTTAAATGCAAACGAAAAGCGCGTTTGGCGATACACTCTACAGCAGCAAAAATAAACCAGTCAAAAGTTTAAGAAATATGGAAACTAAAACAATATGATTTCATATTCTAAGCAGATGCAAAAAGTTACGTTATGATATTGTCAGGATTCATAACAGATATAGCAATGTCTCACTGCCACAGGTTAGTTAACTAAGGTAGTATAACTGTATTTCATACTAAGAGCCGACTAATATCCATGAAAAAGCATATTCTAACCTCACTGATTACTGCCGCCATTTTAAACAGCACAACTGGCCATGCAGAAACTCTTTTCGAAGTTTACAAACTTGCCAAGCAAAGTGACCCAGGCCTAAGAGCCGCTCAAGCAACTTTCCAAGCACAAAAAGAGGGCGTTACCGTAAGCGAGGGCAACCTTTACCCTAGCCTAACCTTCAGTGGCGGTTTAACTTACGACAAGACCAGCAGCCCAGTTTACGACGATAGCGGCCTTGCTCAATCTTTATCTCTAGATATGGACTACCCAATTTACTCCCCTGCACTAACTTATGCAGTAGACGGTGTAAAACTTGGTTCTCAAAGCGCTGAATTGTCTCTTGCCAACACAGAAGAAGACTTAGCCTTAACAACGCTTACGGAATACTTCCAATTATTGATTGCTCAGGCCACGTTAAAGACCACTCAGGCACAAGTAAAAGCCACTGAGAGTCAACTGGACAGAGCGAAAAAGCAATACGAAGTTGGTCTAGCCTCTATCACTGACCTACAAGACACTCAAGCAGAATACGACTCAGTTCGTGTAACCGAGCTTAGTGCTCGCTCCGATGTTGCTTATGCCCAGCAAGCGCTTTACCAAAGAACCGGACGTACCATTAGTAGCATCCCTGAATTAGCAGACGACTTCCCAATTCGTTTAAATGCTGACATGACAGTGGATTCACTGATCAATAAAGCCCGTCGCAACAATAAAGACATTCAAGCCCTAGACATTGACGTTCAATCGGCTCAAAACAATATCAGCATCCAAAAAGCCAGTGGCCGTACGCCTACTGTGTCATTGACAGGTTCTTTATCCCACGCCAACTATGACTACTCCCCTAGCCGTAGTACCAACGGTAACACTGAGTATGCATCGATCGGTCTAGGTGTCAGTATTCCACTGTACAGCGGTGGCGCGATCAATGCATCGGTTAGACAAGCCCAAGCCAGCGCGACCGCAGCAGAAGAACTTAGAGCCAGTGCCTTACAAAGCATTGAGTTAAACATTCGCTCCTTGGTGCTTGAGCTTCAAACTTCCGTTGCTCAGATTGCTGCTCAAGAACAGTTAATTCGTTCAAGAACCAGCGCCCTTGAAGCCACCAAAGCAGGCTACGATGTGGGAACACGTAACTTGGTTGAGCTGCTAGACGCTCAATCAAATCTTTACGATGCACAAAACTCCTACGAAACGGCCCGTTACAATTTCATTCTGCAACGTCTAAATCTTTTAGAAGTGACAGGTGAATTGACCGAAGAAGAAATCAAAGCTCTGGATAAATGGCTAGTACAGAAATAACAGCACTTTCCAGCTAGCCCAAAAAATAGGCCGCTTTTAAAGCGGCCTATTTTGTTTTGTCTGTAAGAGAACTTAAGCAGGTCGTGAAATTAAAGCGTCTCGCTGGGTAAAGCGAACTAGCACTTTATACAAGCCGAAGGCATCCTGACTGCCCGCCAGCTCGCGAATAGAGTGCATCCCAAAGGTCGGCAAACCTATATCTATGGTTGGCACCCCAATCTCTCCCGAAGTAATAGGGCCTATGGTACTACCGCAGGCCATGTCACTGCGCACTACAAAACACTGCACTTCATAATTTTCCTCTGCGGCAATGTCACGGTACACACTAGCGGTCTCACTGTTGGTTGCATACCTTTGGTTCGCATTCACCTTAATCACAGCCCCTTTATTGATACCTGGGGCATGCAGCTTGTCATGTTTATTGGCATAGTTAGGATGCAAAGCATGAGCATTATCTGCAGAAACCAACATAGAGCGCTGAATAGCTTGTACGAATTGCTCTGGATTTGGGGATAGCCTGCGCAGCACGTCATCAAGGAAGGGGCCATTGGCACCGCAGGCGGACAAACTGCCGATTTCTTCATGGTCAGTGCAGATAAGTAAGCTAGGACGTTGGCAATCTGAGTCGATAAGGGATTGTAAGCCCACAAAACAGCTCAATAAATTATCCAGTCTAGCCGAGCAAATGTACTCTTCATGCAAGCCCACCAAAGCCGGTGCTTGAGTGTCGTACAAGCTTAATTCGAAGTCTAAAATGTGGCTAATGTCTAAGCCGTCATGCTGTTTTTTAAGTTGCTCTACCAATAAGGCATGCAATTCAAAGGTATTTTCAGCCCCACACAGAATTGGCAGTATCTCTTCTTGGGGGTTCACTGAAAAACCATCATTCACACCACGGTTCATATGGATCGCCAAATTAGGCACCACAGCGATGGGCTTTTTAAAATCTACCAAACGGCTAGTGACCGCACCAGCCTTGTCTTTAAAGGTTACGCGGCCTGCGATGGATAAATCTCGGTCCAACCAAGTATGCAGTAATACTCCGCCATAGACTTCTACGCCAAGTTGGTGGTAGCCAAAGCGCTCTACGTGGGCATTAGGCTTAAGCTTTAAACAAGGACTGTCCGTGTGAGCACCTATCATGCGCCAACCAGTTTGGCTGACATCAAGCGTTGGCGTTGTAAAAGCAATCAGCGAAGAGGCGTTACGAGTGACGAAATACTTACCGCCCTCTTCAATTACCCAGTTGTCATTTTCAAACAGTTCTACAAAACCGGCTTTTCGCAGTTCATCGCTCATGGATGCGGTCGCATGAAACGGTGTTGGTGAAGCCTGTAAGAAAGACAATAGTTGGTCGTTAAACTTAGAAGTTTCCATAAATTCCTAGTAGGACAATGCCTTAAAAAAGTGACTTTTTAACAGTTAAGCTGGCCTTAATGCGCCACGTCTAATATGATTTTACCTATGATTGACCAACAGACCAAGAGAACCCCTATCGGATGAACTATAAACGTCTATTATTTTGCCTATTCACTGGCTTCACGGTCGCAACATCGCCGGCGTTCGCTTTCCAAGAATTACAACCTTCAGATGATTACATTCAAGTCTCCAAAGAAATCGTAGAAATACTTGAGGGCACTCACTACAACAAGCCAAGTATCAACGATCAAATCTCCGAATTGGCTTTCGAAGATTACCTAGATGCTCTCGACCCGACGAAAAGTTTCTTTTTACAAAATGATATTAACGCCCTTTCCGTTTACAAAAAGCGCTTTGATGATGCCATAAAATCTGGAGACACTCAGGTCGCCTACACCATCTACAACCTCTACCTGAAGCGTGTGGAAGAAAGGCTTACTGATCTCGAAAATAACCTGAGCGCCATGCTTGAAGGATTCGATTACACCCTAGATGAATCCCTTGATTTAGACTCAGAGCACTACACTTGGGCAAAGAATAAACAAGAGCAAGATGAGACTTGGCGCAAGCGGTTAAAAAACCGTGCTCTGACTTTAAAACTTAATGGTGAAACCCCTGAGGCCATCAGTGAAGTACTCACAAGCCGTTTTAAAAATCAGCTAAAACGTATTCACCAAACGGATGCGGTAGATGTTTACCAAATTTTTGTGAACTCCATTACTGCAGCACTAGACCCCCACAGTAGCTATTTTGCCCCACGGGCCTCAGAGACTTTCAACATCAACATGAGCTTGTCCCTAGAAGGCATTGGTGCTGTCTTACAGATGGAAGATGACTACACCAAGGTCGTACGCCTGATCCCTGGTGGCCCAGCTTCCGCAAAAGGCGAACTGTCTCCCAATGACAAGATTGTCGGTGTTGCCCAAGAAGGCAAAGAAATGATCAACGTTGTCGGCATGCGCTTAGATGATGTGGTCGATATGATTCGCGGCGAGCGAGGCACCACAGTCACCCTTGAAATCATCCCCAGCAAAGGCACAGGACAAACCAGTAAACGCATTAAGATCGTTCGTGAAAAAGTTAAATTAGAAGATCAATCCGCGAAAAAAGAGATTGTCGAAGTCACCCGAGGTGATGATACCTACAAAGTTGGCGTGATTGAACTACCGACTTTCTATTCTGACTTTGCCGCCCAACAGGCAGGGGATAAAAACTACAAAAGCTCCACTAAAGACACGAAAAAATTAATCGAGGAGCTACGTAAAGAAGGTATTGTGGCGCTAATTTTAGACCTTAGAAATAATGGCGGCGGTTCCCTACAAGAAGCCAACAGCTTAACTGGCTTATTCATTCCTTCTGGCCCAACGGTTCAAATACAAGATCAAAATGGTCGCATTACCCCTCTTGGTGATCGTGACCCTAAAATTGCCTACAGTGGCCCATTGGCGGTACTGACCAATCGTATGAGTGCTTCCGCATCAGAAATCGTCGCGGGCGCTCTTCAGGATTATGGCAGAGCACTTATTTTAGGTGGACAAACCTTTGGTAAAGGTACGGTACAAGCTTTGCAGGAAGTCGATAAAGGCCAACTAAAAATCACTCA
The DNA here is from genome assembly GCF_052747885.1 of Marinomonas dokdonensis. NCBI lineage: Bacteria > Pseudomonadati > Pseudomonadota > Gammaproteobacteria > Oceanospirillales > Oceanospirillaceae > Marinomonas > Marinomonas dokdonensis. The sequence continues at coordinate 288,685 of NZ_JBRAND010000002.1, read as the reverse complement.
GGCAAAATTTTATCGTGTCTCTGGGGAAACGACGCAACACAAAGGTGTTGTACCAGACATTATTTTCCCAAGTGTTTTTGACACAGAAAAAGTCGGTGAAAGCTCCTTAGACAGACCTCTTCCTTGGGATAAAATTCACGAAACTCGATACCCTATTTATTGGGATATGCCTTCTTTGTTCCCAATTCTAGAACCACGTCATCAAGCACGCATGGCAAAAGACCCTGACTTTATTGCCTTGAATGATCAAATTGCAGAATTTAGAGAAAATGAGGACAAATACAAAACCCTCTCTTTAAATGAGAACACCCGTATTCAGATCAATGAAGAGACAGAAAAGCGTGAATTAGACCGAGAAAACGCCCGTCGTGCTGCTTTAGGCTTAGAAGCCATAGAGTCGGTTGATGATATCGAGCCGACCGACAAACTGGTATACAGCAAGGAAGCAGCAGAAATTCTGCTGGATTTTATTGCCATCAACCAGTTGGCGGAGCGTGAAAAGGCTCAGCAAGAACAGGCAAACTAAACGCGAATTTTACGCCCTAAAGGAGGCCATTCCTTTAGGGCGACTCTTCCCTATTACTCCTATTTTTACAGCGAACCAACAGCACCATGGCTAAAGCGTCATCCGATAGAAACACCATTGATTTATTTACCAATCCACCCGGCCGGCCTCGTAAGCACCCTTTAACCCGAAAAGATCAATTGAAGGTGAATAAACGTGTCCAGCGACAAAAAGAAAAAGCCCAAGGTTTAAAACGGCTGGAATTAGTAGTGGATCAAGAAACCATTACCAAGCTTGATCAGTTATGTGAGCTCAACGACATAAAGCGTGCCGAGTGGCTTACCATGCAAATTGCTCTGAGTTACTCAAAAATTAAAAACAAAAAAGTCACCGCTTAGGGAAATCCAATTTGATATACTCACCTGCTCACCCATGATGCATAGACAGAACAGACGGATTTATGGCCAAACTGTATTTTTATTACTCTGCAATGAACGCAGGCAAGTCCACGGTATTGTTACAATCGGCTCACAACTATAAAGAACGCGGTATGCGACCTTTATTATTAACCGCCGCCATAGATGATAGGTTTACCCAAGGCCAGATCACCTCTCGCATAGGCATTAGCGCCCAAGCCAGCTTGTTCACTAATGATACGGACATAATGCAAACCGTTCTGCTGGAAAGCCAAAGCAATGAGCTGAGCTGTATCTTAATAGACGAAGCCCAGTTTCTGACCAAAGAGCAAGTCTATGCTCTGTCTGATGTGGTCGACGTGTTAAACATTCCCGTCTTAGCATTTGGTATCCGCACGGATTTCCAAGGCGAGCTGTTCGCTGGCAGCCAGGCTTTGCTGGCGTTATCGGACAAACTTATCGAATTAAAAACCGTCTGTCATTGTGGTAGCAAAGCCACCATGGTTATCCGCCTAGACAGTGACGGTAAGCCAGTAAAAGAAGGCGATCAGGTACAAATAGGTGGTAATGACCGTTACCTTTCTGTTTGTCGAAAACATTTTAAAGAAGCTGTGAGAAACTAATTATGTGGTTCAACAACGCGCAAATATTCCATTTAAAAGACACTGAATCACTGGACACCAACAAGCTGATCGACAGCTTAGCGGATTTCCCACTAAAAGAATGTGGCTCTCAAGACGAGTTTTCATTTGGTTGGATGCCGCTTATCCGCAACAGCGAACAATGGAGCTTGGTTAACAATCGTTGCATCTTGCTCCGCGCCGGCAAAGAAGAAAAAGTCCTGCCCTCTGCGGTGGTCCGTGAAGAATTAGAAAGCAAGGTAGCCGAAATAGAATTGGTTGAAGGTCGTAAAGTAGGTCGTAAAGAAAAGACCGACTTAAAAGACGAACTTGTCTTTACGCTACGCCCTAGAGCCTTTGCAAAACGTACCGACATATGGGCTTACCTTGATCTAGAAGCCAAGATCATTGTTTTAAACAGCACCAACGCAAGCATGACGGAAGAGCTTTTCAAACATCTGCAAACAACCTTAGGCAGCTTCCAAATGATGCCTCTGCAAGCACAAGTTTCTCCAGCTTCCTTAATGACGGATTGGTTGGTTAAAAATGAGGTGCCAGCTAGTTTAGAAACGGGTGATGAATGTGAGATCCAAGACAGCTCCGAAGATAAAGCCAAGATTCGCTTTAAAGCCTTAGAGCCCTTATCTGACGATGTCACTCGCCACCTAGCCGACGGCATGGCCGTAAAAAACCTTGCTCTACGTTGGGCGGATAAACTGAGTTTTGTACTCCATGATGACCTAACCCTGCGCAAAATCAAGTTTGATGACACCTTAAAAGATGCGGCTTTCAATGACTCCCAAGGGGGCGGTTTGGCTGATATGGATGCCAACTTCTCATTGATGTCCCTCACTTTGAGAGAGTTTTTTGCCTCTTACTCCTTATGGTTTGAAATTAACGCCGCCCATGAGGCCTAGGCTAAAACACTATGTCTAAGTTAGCAGAAGAACAAAGCATTGCTAAACGAGTCACGCTCATTGGCGCATTTTGGGACGCCGTACTGGGCGTGGCGAAAATACTTGCGGGGTATTTTTCCCAGTCGCAAGCCTTAATGGCCGATGGTATTCACTCTCTATCGGATTTAGTCACCGATGTCTTTGTTTATTTTGCGGCCAGCAACGCTCGCCAAGGCCCAGATCAAAACCACCCTTACGGCCATCTAAGGTTTGAAACCCTCACGACGGTGTTTCTAGGCTTTGTACTCATGTTAGTGGCCATTGGTATAGGTTACGAAGCCTTTAATAGCCACCAGCAAGCACAACTCACTTGGTATGGCATCCTTGCTCTACTCGCCACCATAGGGGTGAAAGAAGCCATTTTTCACTACACCAAGCGTGCTGGTGAGCAAATTAGCAGCCAACTACTGCTTGCCAATGCTTGGCACAGCCGTAGTGATGCCTTGTCCTCCATTGCGGTATTAATTGGCCTCATTGGGGTGTACCTAGGTTATCCCTGGGCTGATATGGCGGCCTCCTTTATTGTGGCCTTTTTAATCGGAAAAATGGCTGTCACCATGATCTGGGATAATCTTGCCGAATTAGTGGACACAGCCCCCGACCCAGAATTAATAGAGCAAATTAAAGCGACGGCAGACAGCTTAAAAAATGTCGTGGCGCCCCATGATGTTCGAGCGCGCTCCATGGCGGGTAAGATTTACTTAGACATGCATATTCATGTACCTAGTCATGCAAGCGTCAGTGAGGGGCACTATTTGGGGGATCTCGTGGCCTACACCATTAAACAAGCTCACCCTCAGGTAGAAGATGTCTTGGTGCACATAGATACGGATGATCGCATTCAGAAAGATAGCTTTCGCCCTACAGATCCCTCTGTCAGACCAAAGCACTTACAATTGCCAGCACGTCACCAAGTCATGGCGGACCTGGGCTTTTTATTGCGTCAACACAGCCAATATTTAGACATACCGCAAACCCGATTGCATTATTTGGGCAACACTCTGAGCATTGAGCTGATTGCCAACAGCGATAAACTTGCTGAACGCACCAGTCAGCAGCAGGCTAACGCAGGCATTATGATGGATCTACAAGGGGCTCATTACCTTAAAGATGTGGAAATACTCTGGCGTTACCCAAACCAGTAATTCACTCCTCTTGACCCTCTTCTCCTAACGCATTTTGGCGATGATGGTCAGGCAAGGTTTTACTGGTTTTCGCTCCCATGACGCGCAGTTTTTCCGCTCTTGCCATCAGGTTTCCACGACCAGTGGTGAGTTTTTTCAAGGCCGCATCATGGCTACGGTTCACCGCAGATAACTTGCTGCCGATTTCATCCATATCTTGCACAAAAGCAGAGAACTTGTCGTACATGGCGCCTGCTTGGCGTGCGATCTCGATCGCATTCTGACTCTGTTTTTCATTACGCCAAATATTTTGAATGGTGCGTAAGGTGGCCAATAAATTAGAAGGCCCCACAATGATGATATTGTGCTCGAACGCTTCGCTAAACAAACCATTATCCCCTTGTAATGCCAACCCAAAAGCCGCCTCAATAGGAATAAACAGCAATACAAAATCCAACGAGGTAATCCCAGGTAAATCATGATAAGACTTAGCACTGAGCTCCTTCATATGGCGACGAACAGCCTCTAAGTGTTGCTTTAAGGCTTTCTCTCTTTGCTCATCGGTCTGGGCTTCCATATAGCTTAGGTAACTGATCAAGACCATTTTTGAGTCAACAATTACCTGTTTCCCTTCTGGCAAATAGATCACTACATCCGGTTGCAAGCGTTTGCCGGCTTCGGTTTGATAAGAGCCTTGCACCTCATATTCACGGCCTTTTTCCAGACCAGAGCGTTCTAGGATGCGCTCTAGAATGACTTCACCCCAGCCCCCTTGCAGCTTATTTTGCCCTTTTAATGCCTGAGTTAAATTAAGAGCATCGTCACTGATTTTTTGGTTAAGCTGTTGCAAGCCTTTTATTTCCTTCACCAAGGAAAAACGTTCTCGTGCTTCTTCTTGATAGCTTTTCTCGACACTTTCTTGAAACTTTTGAATCTGACTGCCCAAAGGCGTCAGCAAGGTACCTAGCTGACGTTCGTTTTCTTTCGCTAATTGTTGCCCTTGGTGACTCATAATCTCTTGGGCCAATTGCTTAAATTCCGTTTCGTTTTGACGTTTTTGCTCTCGGTAAAAGGCTTCCTTTTCTTGCCAGACACTTTGGGCTGCAGCAAACTGTTGCTCCAAGGTCAGCGATTCTTTCTCTAAATAATGAACCTGATCCTTAGATTGCTGTAAAAGGCGCTGTAATTCCTCATTTTGTTGCTGCATTTTTGCTTCGCTAAGGTGCCACTGACGACGCATAGCCTGTACAATTAGACCTGCAACACCCGACAGCAAAATTGCACTCACGCAAAAGCCGGACAACACTAACGCGGCTTGCCATTGCCAATCTGTCATATATTTAACAACCTGCTATTTTTTATAATGAAATCAATCATTCTGGAATTCAGTTAATAAGTTTACATGGATTACTATCTAAGCCCAACACACACCCAGCGCTTTGATCTTGAAATCAAAAATAGTCAGTTTATTACCCATGTTGCACGCACCAAGGGTCGTGACGCGGCCAAAGCCTTTGTTGATCAAATCAAACAAGAATATCCAGACGCCAACCATAACTGCTGGTGCTTTGTGGCAGGTGTGCCTAACAATGCCCATTTGTGGGACCAAAGCGATGATGGGGAGCCTAAAGGAACCGCCGGCAAGCCCATGCTGAATGTCTTACAACATTCTGACTTTGGTGAAACCACACTTGTGGTGACACGATACTTTGGCGGCATAAAACTCGGTGCCGGCGGCTTAGTTAGAGCCTATAGCCAAGCTGTGCAAGAAGCGTTAAGCCAGACCATAAGTGAAAACATTTACCCAAGATCACCCGTTCAACTAAAAATCGCCTACTCTTTATTGGGTAAAGTGGAATATTGGTTAGAACAGAGTGATATCGAAATTGACAATAAAACCTACAGCGACAGCATCATCATTGATCTTGCTGTTATTGAACGCACCTGGCCCCAACAAAAAGTCGCACTTATCGACTTATGCCAGGGTAGCTTAACTTTAATTGAACCGGATAAAGCATAACCATGTATCAAACAGGACAAAGATGGAGTAGCCGCAACGAGCCAGATCTCGGCGTTGGCATGATTATCGAAAAACAAGGTAAGTCTTTCACCCTACATTTCCCGGATGCTGAAGCCGATCGTCAATATGCTAACACGCAAACCAGCTTAGTACGCCGCACCCTCACCGTCGGTGATCAGCTGCACTTCCAAGACGAAACCTACACGGTTCTGGAAGTGGAAGAAATTGACGGTTTAATCGAATATCGCATTAGTGATGACGACGACTGGCTTGAAGAGTCCATCATCCAATTCCCACGCAACGACAAAAACGAACTCGATTCCTTACTGGCTTTATCCCCAGCACGCCGTATGTGGTTTGACTTACGCCGTCACACCCTTGAACACCAAGCAGCCCATGCGGCCTCAGATGTTCGTGGCTTAATGGGCCTAAAAGCTGAATTGCTACCTCATCAGATTTACCTAGCCCATGACATTGCCAACCGCCCGCAAGCACGAGCGCTGTTGTGTGACGAAGTCGGCATGGGTAAAACCCTAGAAGCAGGCTTAATACTGCACCATCGCCTGCTCAATGGTTTATGTAAACGCGCCTTAATATTGACACCAACCAACCTACAGCACCAATGGTTAGTGGAAATGCTACGTCGCTTCCATCAGCCGTTTTCCTTAATCAATGAAGCGGTCTACGAAGACTACATGGAAGGGGATGACAACCCATTCGAGCAGCAGCCTTTTGTCATTGCCCCCATTGATTGGGCCAGCCAACACCCACATGCGACTCAGCACATGCTGGAAGCCAGTTGGGATATGGTGATAGTCGATGAAGCGCATCATTTAGCTTGGCACCCTGAAACCCCTAGCATTGGCTATCAAGTGGTGGCTCGTCTAGCCGCAGCGAGTGAGTCTCTATTACTACTGAGTGCCACCCCAGAGCAAACTGGTGAACGTGAACACTTCTCTCGTTTGCAGCTTTTAGACGCGGATCACTACCACAGTTTTGAGCGTTACCAAGCTCAGCAACAAGAATTTAAACAAGCTGCCGAACTGGCAGAATTGCTACTGCCATATACTCAACAAGATGCGCCAGCGACCGGTTTAAATTGGCCTGAAGTTTTTGCAGCCTACTTAGAAGAAGTGAAAAGCAAAGATTGGTTTATCAGCTTAACAACAACCAGCGCTGGTCAATACAGTGAAGCCGTTACCGAAGCCATTAGTTGGTTGATTGACCGCCATGGTACGGGTCGTGAAATGTTCCGTAACACCCGTGCGGCAGTGGGTGGCTTCCCAAGCCGCCACTTGCATTCTTACCCGCTGGATAACAACGAGCATTTTGTGTCGGCGAACCACCATGTTCTGCCTGAATCCGAGGTAGCGGATGGCTTATGGGAACAAGACCCACGTTGGGTTTGGTTAAAAGAGTTTTTGGAATGCCAAGCGGATAAAGTGCTGGTCATTTGTCACTCTGCCGACATGGCCCAATGGCTAAATGATCAACTGACCTTTGCGGGCTTCCAAAGTGCCGACTTCCATGAACAAATGCCATTAATACACAGAGACAGAGCCGCGGCGTATTTTGCCGATGAAGAAGGCGCGCAAATTCTAGTCTGTTCCGAAATAGGCAGTGAAGGCCGAAACTTCCAGTTTAGTCATCACCTGGTAATGTACGACTTGCCTGAACACCCAGACCTTTTGGAACAACGTATTGGTCGCTTGGATCGTCTTGGTCAGCTTAATGACGTACAAATTCATGTGCCTTACATTAAAGAAAGTGTCCAGCAACGTTTATTCCACTGGTATCACGATGCCCTAAATGCTTTCTGCCGCACCACAGGTTCCGGTGACAAAGTAGAAGAAGCTTTCGGTGATAGTTTGCATGCTTACCTACATGGCCAAGATGACGATGCAGATTTACTGCAAGAAGCTAACCTTTACCATGAAGCCCTTCTTAAGCAAATGGAAGAAGGTCGCAATCGTCTACTGGAAATGAGCTCGTGTCGCCCTGAGCAAGCCAGAGCCTTGATCGATCAAATCAATGACCAAGCCACCAAAGGGCTGCATCATTATATTGAACAGGTAACCCACGCTTTCAACATCTATGCCGACTGTATCAACGATGACCCTGAAAAGAGCGCGTGGTTCTTACGCCCTTCCAGTGACATGATGCTCGAAGCCTTACCCGGCATTGAAGAAGAAGGCAAAATGCTCATGCTGGATCGCCGTCAAGCAAGCCAAAGGGAAGATGTTGCCTTTGCCACTTGGGAGCACCCGTTAATCACCATGCTGATGGATGAAGTACAGGGCTTTGATTCAGGCAAACTGACTTCGGCTATCTTGCCTATCGCTGCACTACCAGAGGGTACAGTGTTGGTGGAGAGTATGTTTATCATTGAAGCCACGGCACACCCAAGGTTAAAACTTGCTCAGTCTTTACCTATGACCCCTATGTGGCAGTTGTCGGATGCGAACGGTAAGTTCCTTCATCAGCAGTTTACGGCGGATAAATGGGCTGAAAAACTCAAAGGTGTCCCCAACCGTGTCGCTGAGCAATGGGTTGCAGCCCTGCGAAAAGACCTTATTGAGGTCTTGCAAGCCCACCAGCTGAATGCGCAAGATCAGGCTCGTCCTATTGTGCAATCAGCCAAAACAGCTTATCAGCATCGCTGTCAAAATGAGATTGAGCGTCTATCTGAGCTACAAGCTTATAACGACGCCATCAGCGATGAAGACATTCTGCAACTTGAGAAAAACATGCAAGAAGGCTTAGTACGCATTGATGAGCACCAAATTCGTTTGGATGCCATCCGTATCATTTTGACCACTAAGCCGGAATAACCTTGAGTGAAAACAAACCTCTCAATGTTAGACATCTTGTATGAAGATGACTGGTTCGCAGTCATCAACAAGCCTGCTAATTGCTTATCTGTGCCCGGTAGAGGGCCAGATAAGCAAGACTCTATTTTGCATCGTGCTGAACTCACTTTTGGTGAGGCGTTTGCGATTCACCGATTGGATGAAGCCACCTCTGGGCTTATCTTGGTGGCAAAAACCCACGAATGCCAAAAGCGTATGTATGCCCACTTTCGAGAACGAGAAGTCCAAAAAGAGTATCGTGCATTAGTACGGGGCAGGCTCATGGGAGAACGCGGTGAAGTGCGAAAACCCTTAAGGTGTGACTGGCCCAATCGCCCTCGTCAGATCGTTTGTACTGATCAGTGGAGCAAAGATTCCATTACCTTATGGGAGCATTTGAGTTACGAAAATGATCTCACTCGAGTACGGTTAATTCCTTATACAGGTCGCTCTCATCAACTTAGAGTGCATATGCAAAGCTTGGGGCATGGCATTGTTGGAGATGAATTCTACGATGCGCTATTTAATAACGAGCCAAGGTTATTGCTGCACGCCTATCGCATTGAGTTTCGCCACCCTTTTACTGGTGCTTGGCTAGCCTTTGTTGCCCCCTGCCCCTTTTAATGAGCTAAAGGTGGATTTTACAAAACTAGACAAGGCTAAAGGGGCAAAATTACAATAAACTCGAATAATCACACCATGTCACTAAACTTGCTAGTGAAGTAACCGATATACTCTGAAAGGCCTGGTCACAAGCTAGGTAGATATTAAATAGAACCTTTATGAGAACTCACCCATTATGTTCAAATCCTTAAAGCTGCGCATTTACTTGCTGTCTTTTCTGCCATTTTTATTAATTGCGGTTATCAGTGCATTTATTCAGATAAAAACACTTTCAGAGGTCAATAGTGGCGTCTCTAGTCTTGTCGAAAACTCCACCATTGCAATCGAGAAAAATCGTTTAAAAACGGTTCTTGATTCCTCTATCAGCACCATTCAAGACGATATAAACAAGCCTGGTACCCAAGGCTTGGCCGATGCACTCGCTAAATTAAATAAGATCAAGTTTGATAATGGCCAGGGTTATTTGTATGCCTACGACACCAAGGGCAAACGTGTCATGCACGGTGCTGGTGCTCCTATAGGGGGTAATTTCTGGCAAGCAAAAGATAAAGCGGGCAACCTATTTATACAAGATATCGTCAACGCTGCCATGAAAGGGGACGGTTACAGCATCTTCTTTTTCCCGAAACCTGGCAGCACAGAAGCCGCAGAAAAATACGGTTATGCGGTATACATCAAAAAATGGGACATAGTGGTGGGTTCCGGCTTTTACATTGATAGTACCGACGCCATCATTGGTGGTATCCACTCCTCCATTGATGATATTCAAAATGAAAGCTTAGTCAGCAGCTTTATCATCTTGGCGGTGATTTTTGCAGGCCTGACATTCATTGTCATTTTATCGTCGCAAACGATTCTTAATGCTCTGAGCCATCTTAGTAAATCTGTACATGACCTAGCCTCTGGTCGAGGGGACTTAAGCCAAAAACTCCCTAGCAGCTCCATTGATATTTTGAATAATATCGCCATGAGCTTTAATCAATTCCTTGAGTCCATGGCCCTAGACATTCGCGAGCTTAAGAAGTCTAGTGATGCACTGCACGCTATCTCTGCAAATGCGAATCAGCAAAAACAAAAACTTGAGCAGGTTTCCAACAAGCAGATTGATGAAACCAACATGGTAGCCACCGCCATCGAAGAAATGGCGTCTAACTCTATTGAGATCGCCGACAACGCTAAATCGACTAAATTAACGGCGGAGAATACCGAAACGGAAATCCAAGAAGTGGTTAAACAAGTACAAGTGTCTGGCCAACAACTAGAAGAGCTAAGCCGTGTACTTCACAACGTGGAAAACTCTGTTGAAGTGGTTGGCGTCAACGTCGAAGAAATCAACCTTGCCCTTGGGGTTATTCAAGGCATTTCTGAACAGACCAACCTACTGGCGCTGAACGCCGCTATTGAAGCCGCCCGCGCTGGTGAACAAGGCCGAGGTTTCGCCGTTGTCGCGGATGAAGTTCGAGGTCTGGCACAACGTAGCCAAGAAAGCACTGTAGAGATCAAAGACATCTTGGAGAAGTTGCAAGCCAGTGCTGAAAAGACCATCAATGATATGAAGGGTTCGGTTTCACAGCGTGAAAAAGTAACGGAAGCCATGGCAAAAATTAATGACATCATTGCCTCCAGCACCGAATCCATTAAGAATTTGACGCTGATGAATGTGCAAGTAGCCAATGCGGCCAACGAGCAATCCCAAGTAGCCAACAGTATTTCGCAAAATGTCTCAGGCATTGCCTCTCTTGCGGAAAACATCGGCGAAGACTCTGCTAAAACGGCGCAACAAATGGCCAAATTAGAAGAGCAATCTCAGCTGATTAAACAAATTACGGATAAGTTTAAGGTTTAAAATCGGTCAAGATGGCAAGCGGCTTTCACTCAGAGCTTGCCATCTTATCGGTTATGCCAAACCTGATGAGCCGCTTGGTGCAATAAACTATGGCGCCAGGCTACTTTCTCTTCCTGTCTATCGTAGCCTCCTCCGATCACACAAGCGGTTGCAATTTTTGCCTCCAAACAAGTTTTGATCACATATTTATCTCGGGCAAGAATGCCGTCATCGGTAAGGTTCAAATAACCTAATCTGTCATCTTTATGCACATCCACACCAGCGTCATAGAAAACAAAGTCTGGTTGAAACTCTTCCAATAACTGGGGCAAGGTACTTTTTATAATAGCCAGATATTCAGCGTCGCCCACTCCTTTTGGAATTTTGATATTTACCCCGCCAGTTTCTTTAACAGCAGGATAATTTTCCTCACAATGCCAAGACACAGGCACGATATCCTGACGTTCATGACAAAAAGCAATGGTGCCGTCCCCTTGGTGCACATCACAATCCAGTATCAAGACTTTTTTGGCTTGGCCTTCATTAATTAGATTGATCGCTGCAACCGCCAAATCATTAAAAATACAAAAGCCCGCCCCAGCGGCGGGTTTGGCATGATGAGTTCCCCCTGCTAAGTGACAAGCAAGACCGTGCTTTAATGCCAATTGACTGGTTAACAAGGTGCCAGAGACGGCTCGTAAGGTTCTTTCCACTAGCCATTCAGACCAAGGCAGCCCTATTGCCTTTATCTGCTCAGGGCTTAACTCACCACGAATAAAACTTTGAACATAGTGCTTATCGTGAGCAGCCATCAAAACACTGAGGGACATGGGGTTAGGCTGATAATGGTTTGCTTTGGTGAGAATGCCCTGTTGTTGTAGCGTGTCGGCCAACAATCCAAATTTCGCCATGGGAAAGCGATGGCCTGCTGGAAAGGGGATGGAATAATGGGGGTGATATACCAAAGGGAGTAAATGGGACTCTTTCATTAAACTGTCTTATTGAAGCGGTGAACGATTGGCTTTTATTTTCTTTTAGCCACTAAGACCTTACGAATCGCCCCATTAAAACATTCAACCAAGTGAGGAGGAAAGCCTTTACCACTTTCAAAGTTTATACTTTGCACCGCTTGTAACGCACTCTTATTGTATTCACTAGCCGTCTTGCCCCAGACAATATCAATAAAGGTCACAGCCATAGACAGCACAAACGCCCCTTGAGGTATCATGCCACCCACTATACCTTCTGGGTAACCACTGCCATCAAAACGTTCCTTGTGAGCTTCAACAATGTCTGCCGCTTCCTCCCAGCCTTTATGACTACGCAGCAGTTTGGCCCCCACCTTTGGATGATTCTGCTTAGCTTGCTGTTTAGCGGCAGAGTCATCCTTACATTTTAGGATCATCGCCATTCCCATATTGTGCATATAGGCGGCGGCACTCAATTGGACAGGGCTGGTTTGTTCCGCTATCTCGGCATTGATCAACAAGCACAGTTTTAAAATTCGCTCACTTCGCTCTGAGGAATACCCTAATAGGGGATTAAGCTTTTGGCTAAATTTAAAAAATTCATCAATGTCTGCTTGCTGCTCGGGAGTATATTTAACCTCGCTTAAAAGTGGCTGTGTTGGTTGCGCCTCATCTTCAACATCGGTTTCATCGCTAAACTTGGCCAGTATTTTTTTGGCTAAAGACGGGTGCTGCTGAGTGTCTTCATAGGCGTAGAGTTCATCCAGACCTTTTTGCAACACCACCAAGGTGGCATGCTCAGCCCCATGATGCTGGTATAAATCTTGTAGTAGTAAGCCTACCTGCTCCACCACCACATTAATAAGCTCTCCTAGCGTGTAATGATAAGCAATATAGCCCCCACGCATGCCATCGACTATCTCCTCCAGTCGATGCAAGACATCCACTAAAGGGTCTAAAAAACATACGGAGCAATTACCTTTCATACTGTGTAATGAACGAAACAGATTATCCAACTTTGCAAAAGAGAAACCTTCGTCTTCAATGCTATTGATGATGGCTTCCATCTCTTGCTGAGCCTCATCAAAACATTCGATGAGATCCGTTTTCAGCTCTTTTTCCAGGGCGGAAAATTCTTTACAAGCAAAATGACTCATACACCTCCAACCATGGCTCTCTCAATCACACATACTTCACTGTAATAACACTAGTAGTATCACAAAGTCATTACAGATAAAATCCTAGCCACAAAAATCCACCATCAAAGGTAACGACTGTGCCCAGCTATTGGTTAATGAAATCTGAACCTGACGCCTTTTCCATCGATGATTTAAAGCAAATGCAACAGTCCCCATGGGATGGGGTACGCAATTACCAAGCGCGTAATTTTATGCAAGCCATGAGCGTGGATGATCTGGTGTTCTTTTACCATTCCAGTTGTACGCCTGCAGGCATTGCCGGTGTTGCAAGAGTTTGTCAAAGTGCTTATCCAGACCACACCAGCTGGCAACCTGAATCCCCTTATTTTGATCCGAAATCCACTCCCGAAACCCCAAGGTGGTTCATGGTAGACATTGAATTTGTAGAGAAATGGCCCAGTTTATTAACCTTAAAGACGCTCAAACAGCACCCTGCTTTGCAGCAAATGATGCTTACTAAAAAAGGCAGTCGTTTGTCCGTCATGCCGGTGGAAGAAGCAGATTGGCAGCTCATTATGAGCACCTTAAAACCCAGCTAAAACACCAATTAATGATAAGCTCGGTCTCTTCCTTTCAAGGTAAAGGCTTGATCAAAATAGTATTCAATTGCAATACCAAAGTAACTAAGGCCATTCCCCCTACGAGCTATCAAGCCCACACTGGCTAATTGTTCAAGGGAGTCTGGTTGAAAGTAATGTTCAGCCCGCCATACCACTTTTTCATCAAAGCGTTCTTTGTAGATTGAAATACGTCGGGTATCGTCAATGTAGTAGCTAAGTCCCAGTCGACTACTGGTCAAGTTACTTAACGACTTGTCCGCGCTTACATATTGTCCTGTAAAAGAAAAATCTTCTAGAAAAGCATCCAGCATCACCCGTCCAGTGACTTCTCTTTCGCTTTCTTGGCTGGTGTCTTTTGGCGCCAGTTCTGTCACCCCTAAACCCGCACCAACACGGCCATAGTCGTTAAACAAAAACCAGTTTGACGCAAATTCCGATAACGCATAGGTATCTTTATCTGAGCCAGTAATTAGGTAGTTACTATTAAGATACACTTGGGTAGAACTGTGCTCTCCCAAAGGCATATTAATTTTGGCATCGATATTCAGTAGGGACTTTCGCTCTAGCAAACCGTAACCTAGACCCAACTCAAAATTTACAGGTTCTTTTTCTGCCCATGCGGCATTACTCAAGCCCATGGCACACATCAATATAAGATAGTATTTTTGCAAAACGTTAGGATATCCTTGTCTTAATACTCGTTATCATTTCACCCTCTAAGGAACACCTAAACGGCCTACCAAATAAGACTTTTTTGCATATAAAGTACTCGTTTAGAAACACACCTCTGTGATTCATCTGCAAAGCCCAATATAATAGACCCAAAGTCGATAAGACAAACTCTTTTTTAGGTTTAAAGGTTACATGGCAAAAAAATTATTTATTCAAACTCATGGCTGTCAAATGAACGAATACGATTCGTCACGTATGGCAGATTTACTTGGCGACAGTCATGAAATGGAACTCACCGACAACGCAGACGAAGCCGACGTATTGTTGCTTAACACCTGTTCAATTCGTGAAAAAGCCCAAGACAAGGTGTTCCATCAACTAGGTCGTTGGAAAAAACTTAAGCAGAAGAATCCAGATCTAGTCATTGGCGTGGGTGGCTGTGTGGCCAGCCAAGAAGGTGACACCATTCGTAAACGTGCTAAGCACGTGGATATGATTTTTGGCCCGCAAACCCTACACAAGCTACCAGAAATGGTGAATGCCGCCGCTAAGCATATTCCTATCACGGACGTCACCTTTCCTGAAATTGAGAAGTTTGACCACTTGCCAGCACCTAAAGTGGAAGGTGCAGAAGCCTTTGTTTCCGTCATGGAAGGTTGTAGCAAGTACTGTACTTTCTGTGTTGTTCCTTACACCCGTGGTGAAGAAGTTAGCCGTCCTTTCGATAGTATTTTGGTCGAAGTGGCGCAACTTGCTGAACAAGGTGTACGTGAGATCCATCTACTAGGCCAGAACGTAAACGCCTATCGCGGTGAAACCAGCGATGGGGACGAAGCCGATTTGGCGGATGTCATCCATGCGGTGGCCAAAATTGATGGCGTGGAACGCATCCGTTTCACCACCTCTCACCCAGTAGAATTTACGGATAGCCTAATCGATGCTTTCCGCACCGAACCTAAGCTGGTAAGTCACTTGCACCTACCAGTACAAAGTGGTGCAGACAATGTGCTGAGCAACATGAAACGTGGCCATGATCGTCAATACTACATTGATAAAATCAACCGCATTAAAGAAGCGCGCCCAGGCATCAGTTTGTCATCCGACTTTATCATTGGTTTCCCTGGTGAAACAGATGAAGACTTCATTGACACCATGAACTTGATTCAAGAAATTGGTTTCGACCACTCTTTCAGTTTTGTATACAGTCAGCGCCCTGGTACACCTGCGGCAAACCTTGAAGATGATACCCCTGAAGAGCTGAAAAAAGAGCGTCTGGCGATTTTGCAACGCCGTATTAGTCAACAGTCTTACGATATCAGTTTGGCCATGGTGGGCAATGTGGAGCGTATACTTATCAGTGGCTATTCGCCTCGTGATCCAGGCCAATTACAGGGCCGTACTGAAAACAACCGCATTGTGAACTTCAGTGCCAGCGACCCACAACTTATTGGCAAATTTGCCGACGTTGTCATTACAGATGCTTATCCGAACTCCCTACTTGGTGAGTTTATCGGCTCTGAACTTGACAGTGATTTCGTACTTCATTAAGTAAGGTAACCCTTGGAAACAACTCTAACAACTCAACAAATACGCTTGCTGCCAGCTGATGCTGGTGCCTTGGCTCTCTTGTGTGGACAATTGGACGAAAACCTCAAGCAGGTAGAAAAACGCCTTGAGGTCACCATCCAATATCGTGGTGAACTTTTCGACATCTCAGGTGAAAGTGCGGATCATGTGGCTGCAACTAAGCTGCTACTGGAAAACCTTTACCGTGAAGCCCTTGCCAAAACCGACATTTCACCGGAGACCATACACCTATACTTGCAAGAGTCGGCCATTGAGTCTTTAAACAAGGTGAAGAAAGGCAACGCGGAACAGCTCGTTATCAAGACTCGTAAAGCCTTTATCAAGCCTAAAGGCCAAAACCAACAAGGCTATGTTAAGCAGATTCGTAAACACGACATTAACTTTGGTATTGGTCCTGCAGGTACTGGTAAAACCTACCTTGCCGTCGCTTGTGCGGTGGAAGCATTAGAGGCGGATCGTGTTGAGCGTATTATGTTGGTTCGACCAGCGGTTGAAGCCGGCGAGAAACTGGGCTTCTTGCCAGGGGATTTGTCACAAAAAATCGACCCTTATTTACGCCCTTTATACGATGCTCTTTATGAAATGCTTGGCTTTGAATTGGTCGATAAGCTGATCGAGAAGAATGTTATTGAGATCGCCCCACTTGCCTTCATGCGTGGTCGTACGTTAAATAACTCCTTTATCATTCTTGATGAAAGCCAAAACACCACTCGCGAGCAAATGAAGATGTTTTTGACGCGTATTGGTTTTGGCTCTACTGCAGTGATCACCGGAGACACCACACAAGTTGACTTACCTCGCGGCACCTCTTCTGGCCTAGCCCATGCAATGCATGTGTTGAAAGGCGTGAATGGTATTAGCATGACTCACTTCAGCTCTTCCGATGTGGTTCGTCATCCTTTGGTACAGCGTATTGTGGAAGCTTACGACCGCTTTGATGTGGAAGTTGAAGCAGAGAAAAAAGCGCGCAATCAAGCTCGCCAAGATGCCGAAAAAACAACAGGTGAGTCCTAATGGCAAGCCTAGAGTTAGATTTGCAAATTGCCACCCAAGACAGCCAAGGCATGCCCACTGAAGCAGACTTTGCATTATGGGCAAGTAAGGCGCTACCAGAGCGTAATGATGAGTTTGAAGTCACCATCCGCTTAGTCGACGAAGCAGAAAGCCAACAGCTCAACCATGATTATCGTGGCAAGGACAAGCCTACTAATGTTTTATCCTTTCCCTTTGAGGCCCCACCAGGCATAGAGTTGCCATTGCTGGGCGACCTAATCATCTGTCGTCAGGTGGTTGAGCGAGAAGCACAAGAACAAGACAAAACATTATTTCACCATTGGGCACATTTGACTGTCCATGGCATCTTGCATTTACGTGGTTATGATCATATAAATGAGGATGAAGCAGAAGAAATGGAAGCGCTAGAAGTCGAACTATTAGCCCAACTGTCCATTAACAACCCTTATTTGATAAAAGAGTGAGTTCACACCCCAATGAGTGAAGACCGATCGAGTAGCTCCAACGATCAACAAAAATCTTGGTTTGAGCGTTTAGCGCAAGCCTTTCATGATGAACCAAGAAGTCGCAAAGATATTGTTGAACTCTTAGAAACAGCCGTAAAATCTGACATTATTGACCAAGACGCTTTCACTATTGTGGAAGGGGCGCTGGAAGTTTCTGAGGTACAAGCTCGTGACATTATGATTCCACCGTCTCAAATGGTGGTGATCAAATCTGAAGATGATCCAAAAACCTCAATCCGCAAAGTGATTGAATCTTCCCATTCACGCTTTCCTGTTGTGGGCGAAGATTCGGATAAAATACTTGGTGTATTGTTAGCCAAGGACCTACTTCCGCTCCTCTTCAAAGAAGAAGAAATTGTTATTGATGACATTTTAAGCCGCTTGCGTCCTGCTAACTTTATTCCAGAAAGTAAGCGCTTGAACGTTTTATTAAACGACTTCCGTACCAAGCGCTACCACATGGCCATCGTGCTTGATGAATACGGCAGTGTTTCAGGTCTTGCTACTATTGAAGATGTGCTAGAGCAGATTGTTGGTGAAATCGAAGATGAAACCGACAAACTAGACAGTGAAGACATTCAAGTAACGGATCAGTCTGGCGTCTACTGGGTCTCTGCCCTATGCAGCATTGAAGAATTTAATGAATTCTTTAAATCTGACCTAAGCGAAGAAGAGTTCGACACCATTGGGGGCATCCTAGTCCAGCAATTTGGACGTGTACCTTTAAGAGATGAATCCATTGCCTTCAATGGTCTTCACTTTAATGTCATTAAATCGGATGGCCGTCGCGTAAAGACGATCCAAGTCTCCCAGCCTTTTCCTGATACTACGGAATAAGTTATGAATTCGTCTCGTCATGATGCTCTCTTAGCAACTAAGACGGGGCGAATTTCACCTCTGTTAAAACGTCTTTCCTCTCTTCCCACCCCTGTGATTTACCTAATTGGCATTGTGGCAGGACTAATTGGGGTAGGCAGTTTCTCCCCTTTCCATTTCTGGCCGGCTTATTTCATCACCATTGTGGTGTACGGCCTGCTCGTCATGACCAGTCCGACAGCAAAAGTCGCCTGTTATCGAGGCAGCTCTGTCGCTTTAGGCTTTTTCTCTGGGGGCGTCTCTTGGGTGTTTGTCAGTATTTCCGAATATGGACAGGTGGGGAACATCATAGCGGTTGTCATCACCCTTGGCTTTATCGCTGTCTTAACCCTGTTTTGGAGTTTCTCTGCTTGGCTTGGCTGGCATCTCAGCCGAAAAATCCCACAATTACCCAGCAGTTTTGCCATAGGCTTAAGCTTATTAATCGGGGAATATCTAAGAAGTCATTTATTTACCGGTTTCCCTTGGCTGCTACCAGGTTATGCCATTCAAGATACTTGGTTGTTTGAACTGCTACCCATTGGTGGTATTTGGTTCGCCAGCGCCTTGGTTATTTTAACCAGTGTTAGCCTTGCCACTTTGTTGGCGAGACAGGCTAATCACTGGTCTGTGTGGTTAAGTGTGCTTAGTTTGTGGGGGTTAGCTGCCACCCTGCACTTTAGCCCTATGCAATGGGTTTCTCCCATTGGAGAACTCAAGGCTACCCTAATTCAGGGCAATGTCAGCCAAGACGAAAAGTGGCTATCTCAAACCGCCCGCACCTCTTTGGCAGAATATCAGCAAACCACCATAGAGCACCTAGACAGTGATCTGGTGATTTGGCCAGAAACCGCCATCACCTATTTATACCCGCAAATACGCCCTCATCTAGAAAGCTTTATCGAAGAATTGAGCCAATCAAACACCAGCTTAATCACAGGCATACCAGATAAAAATACTGAAACAGGCCAGTACTACAATGCCATTTGGGCAACCGGAAATGGCTTTGGGCTTTACTACAAGCAGCGCCTAGTACCGTTTGGGGAATACATACCACTAGCCTCTTTTATTGGCCCTATTCTGGATATTTTTAATATGCCCATTGCAGGCTTCTTACCGGGGGAAGCCAACCAGCCTGTACTGCAAGTAGGAGAATGGGCCGCAGCTCCCTTTATTTGTTATGAGATTGTCTACTCAGAACAAGTGAGAAACATGGTAAGAGACAGTGATTTCCTTGTCACCATCAGTAATGATGCTTGGTTTGGCGCTTCCATTGGCCCTTGGCAACATTTGCAAATTGCCCAGTTCCGAGCCAAAGAAAGTGGCCGTTTTGTGTTACGAGCAACCAACACAGGGGTAACAGCCGTCATTAATGAGCGAGGTGAAATTCACGCCCAAGCACCACAGTTTGAGAAAACTAGCCTCACCTCACAAGTTCGCCTCTACAAGGGCACAACCCCTTATGTGCAATGGGGCAATCTTGTGACCCTAGCGCTGCTCGCCCTTATCGGTTTTTTATGCCTACTCGCGCCTTCCAAGAAAGCGAACAAAACCCCACCTAAAAACTAGGCACAATTAATCATGGCTTGATAACAAGCCGTAATGACACACTTCGCAAGCGTTTAGCGCCTGAGTTTTCAGCACTAGATTATTATGGCCGCAAGCCATACAGGTATACTCGCCTGCCGGCACCTCATCCCCTACCACATGACAGTCTTCTAGCGGTACAGGGTTATTATTCACATGGTTAATTAACCACAAGAGGGCCGCATCTTCTTTTTCATCCAGTTCATGGATCAGGTCTTGTCCTTCTTCCAACACCAGATGCCAGTTAGCGTCAATCCAAGCTTCTGTGTAACCCATTTTATCGTGCCAATAAGCCCCCATTAGCGCCACATCTTCCAGTAGCCAATCTTTGGCACCGATTAACGTCTTGCGCGCTTCTTCCACCAAATTTGAATCCGTTGGCGTATTTACCCCATCTTTTTTCATAGAATTCATAACTCCTCCTATATGCAGCTTCTCATTAGCCTAGCATCCCTATAAAATAGCGGATATTTACAGACTCTGTTGATTGCAAAGCATTTGTATCACATCACCGTATGACTCTAATCAAGAGTACAGACCTGCCAACCTAACATCGAACATGGGATGCTTAAACATCATGCAAGAGCAATACAATCCGCAGCAAATCGAACAAGCTGCTCAATCTTTTTGGGATGAAAACCAAGTATTTAAGGCCGTTGCCGATTCCAACAAAGAGAAATTCTACTGTCTTTCCATGTTCCCTTACCCTAGTGGCCGTCTCCACATGGGTCATGTTCGTAACTATACAATTGGTGACGTTATTTCTCGTTACCAGCGTATGCAAGGTAAAAACGTTTTACAACCTATGGGTTGGGATGCATTCGGCCTACCAGCGGAAAACGCAGCCATCAAGAACAAAACCGCACCAGCCAAATGGACAATGGAAAACGTTGCCTACATGAAAGGCCAACTAAAAGAGCTTGGCTTTGGCTACGACTGGGACCGAGAAGTTGCTACTTGCACACCGGAATACTACAAGTGGGAGCAATGGTTCTTTACTCAACTTGTGGAAAAAGGCTTAGCATACAAAAAAACCGCGGCGGTAAACTGGGATCCAATCGATCAGACAGTATTAGCCAACGAGCAAGTTATTGATGGTCGCGGCTGGCGCTCTGGTGCATTGGTTGAGCGCAAGGAAATCTCTCAGTGGTTTATCCGTATTACCGATTACGCGGAAGAATTACTTAACGATCTTGATCAGCTAGATGGCTGGCCAGAACACGTTAAAGCCATGCAACGCAACTGGATTGGCCGCTCTGAAGGCTTAGAATTCAGCTTTGCTGTTGAAAATAAAGAAGAGCGTTTGTCTGTTTACACAACCCGTCCAGACACCATCATGGGCGTGACTTATGTCGCTGTGGCAACTCAACATCCGCTATCTCTTGAAGCCGCGCAAACCAATCCTGAACTTGCCGCCTTCATTGAAGAATGCAAGCTGATATCCACCACAGAAGCCGACATGGCAACCGTGGATAAAAAAGGCATGGACACTGGCTTTAAAGCCGTTCACCCAATTACAGGTGATGTGGTACCCGTCTACGCGGCCAACTTTGTCTTGATGGATTACGGTTCAGGCGCAGTCATGTCTGTGCCTGCTCACGACCAGCGTGATTTTGAGTTCGCTAAAAAATATGACTTAGAAATCAAACAGGTTATCAAGCCAGCCGGCGAAGAAGCGATTGATTTAGACAAAGCTGCGTTCACTGATAAAGGTATTCTGTGTAACTCTGGTGAATTTGACGGTTTGGCCTTCAAAGAAGCCTTTGATGCCATCTCTACTTGGATGACCGAGCACAAGCTTGGTGAAGTCAAAGTGAATTACCGCCTACGTGATTGGGGGGTAAGCCGTCAGCGTTACTGGGGCACACCTATCCCAACCATTAATCTAAAAGACGGTTCTGTAGTGCCAGTTCCAGCGGACCAACTGCCAGTTGAATTGCCAACAGATGTCATCATGGATGGGGTTAACTCACCTATCAAAAACAACCCTGACTTCTCCAGCATCATGTTCAACGGTGAAGAAGCCGAACGCGAAACCGACACCTTTGATACCTTTATGGAATCTTCTTGGTACTTCGCACGCTACTGCTGCCCAGATTCAACCGATGCCATGCTAACAGAAGAGGCCAATTACTGGCTTCCTGTTGACCAATACATTGGTGGTGTAGAGCACGCTATCTTGCACTTGTTGTACTCTCGCTTCTTCCACAAATTGCTTCGTGATGCCGGCTTAGTAAACTCTGACGAGCCATTCAAGCGCTTGTTGACTCAAGGTATGGTGAACAAAGACGGCACCAAGATGTCGAAATCCAAAGGCAACACAGTTGACCCTCAACAAATGATTGAGAAATACGGTGCGGATACGGTTCGTCTATTTATCATGTTTACCGCGCCGCCAGAGCAATCATTAGAGTGGAATGACGCTGGTGTTGATGGCGCATCACGTTTCCTACGTCGTCTATGGGCGCTTTCTTACCGCCATACCAATGCTGGAAAAGTCGGTGAATTAGACGTTTCCGCCCTGAATGGTGCGCAGAAATCCTTGCGTCGTAAAACCCACGAAACCATTCAAAAAGTAACTGACGATATTGAGCGCCGCCAGACCTTCAATACTGCCATTGCAGCGGTTATGGAGCTTTGCAACGAGATCAGCAAGTTCGAAGATACCTCTGAACTTGGTCTTGCAGTAGAGCGTGAAGCCTTAGAAGCAGCAACCCTATTGTTGTCTCCTATTGTTCCACACATCGCTCACCAACTTTGGACAGATCTTGGTCATACTGACAATGTGGTTGACACTCCTTGGCCAGCCTTAGACGAAGCGGCTCTGGTTAAAGATGAGCTGACCATTGTTATTCAGGTACTGGGTAAGAAACGCGCCGAATTAACGGTTTCTGCAAGTGCCGACAACAAGACCATTGAAGCTGAAGCGTTAGCCCACCCAGGTGTGGCGAAATACCTAGAAGGCAAGACGGTTCGTAAAGTAATTGTGGTGCCAGGCCGCTTGGTAAACATAGTCGCTAACTAGGACTATCCCTCTAAGAGGTGGTCAAGCCACCTCTTAGTTCTTTGCTCATAAAGGAGACTTCCATGACTCGTGTAGTTCAGCAATCCAGCCGTCTATGCATGCTGTTTTTTATGGTAATAAGTCTTGTGGCTTGTGGCTTCCATTTGCGAGGCCAAATCATCATTCCTGACTCATTAAAAGTCATCACGCTTAACTCAGCCAGTGGTTCAAACGATTTCGACCGAGACCTTAGAATCGCCCTAAAAAAAGCTGGGGTAACTGTGCTCGATAAAGCTCAGGCCAGTGCTGACATTCCTGAATTAAAAGTCAACGCTATTAGTACTTCGGATACAACCCTCGCCACCAATAGCGACAACGATATTACGCAAATAGAACGTCGTTTATCGGCGGTTTACTTTATTCGAAATAACCAAGGCAAAGCCTTATATGGCCCGCGTACCGTGAGTACGTCCAAGTCTTTAGCCAACCAAAATGCCGAAGAGAGTACCAAGCTTGCCTACAATCAGCAGCAGACCGAAGGCATGTATGAAGACCTTGTCAGTCAACTGCTCAGCGATCTTAGCTACTCGCCTCTGTAGTCGGCACTTATATGAAAGTAAGAGCCGACCAATTACCTCAACAGCTGCAAAAAAGCCTAGCCCCCATATACATAGTGTCTGGGGACGAAGTGCTTTTGTGCCAAGAAGCGGCAGACAGTGTTCGACAAGCGGCTCATGGGGCGCAAATTGCTGAACGCTTGCGTTATGTGGTTGATGCTCAATTCGATTGGCAAGACATCATCAATGAAAATCAAAGCTTGTCTTTGTTTTCCGACCGACGTTTATTCGACATTCAAATAGACAAACTGGCCGAAAAACACACCAAGGCCCTTGCCCAATTAGGGCAGTCTTTAGGTGAAGACAACATCATCTTGCTCAGCCTACCCAAAATTGACGCCCGCACACAAAAAAGCAAATGGTTTACTCAACTAGAGTCCCAAGGGGTGTTCGTACAGGTTTGGCCGATTGATGCCAATCGTCTGCCCAATTGGGTACAACAAAGAGCTAAAAGCCTACAACTTAGCCTTTCTCGTGATGCGGCCAGCCTCATCTGTGAACGTGGTGAAGGTAACCTTTTGGCCCTTTCCCAAGAGCTCGAAAAGCTGGTGTTAATTCATGGTCCCGGTGCCAACATAGATGGTGGTCAGGTGGCGGAGTCTGTCGCCGACAGTAGCCGTTATTCCATTTACGATCTCAGTGATCGCCTATTAATGGGTAAAACCAAAGAAGCCATGCACTGCCTGAATCAATTACTGGCAGAAGGTGTGGAAGCGAATATTATTCTTTGGTTGTTTAATCGGGAAATCCAGACCTTGGTGAGTTTGCTGGCCGCCATGCAAACCACTTCATTACGCCAAGCTTGCCAAGCTCAACGTATCTGGGATAAGCGCATTCCTTTCTATGAAAGCGCCATGTCTCGCCATAACCCAACAACCCTGCCCTACATACAGAATTATTTGGCCCTAATGGACCAAAGCATTAAAGGCTTAGAAGGCCCAGATAACGCCACCGGCTTTCGAAATCTCGTCATGATGTTTTGTGGCTACAAGCCCGTTTGCACAGAATTAGACCTAGCTCCTCATTTTTAACCTAGCAAAACCATCAACACAGGCCAGCCATGAGTCATACCAGTATCGAAGAAATCAATGTTTGGACAACACCCTTATATGTGGCGGAAATGCCTGATCATGAGTTTCTAAAAGATGCCTTGGTGGCGCAGATATATGAGCAGAAAGCGCAGCAATCTACCGCTATAGCCAGCCAAGTAGCCCCAAAAGCCAAACATGCCCTACACGAGAGCACTCTGGATTTTCTGGAAACAGAAGAGGCTAATGTGATGGAGACCAAGCGAATTTTAGAAGAGCTCGTGCTGGGTGTCGCCAGCAACCTTAATCAAGGGTTTTGGCCAGAGGATCTGGAAGTTGACGCTCATGTTATTGAGTCTTGGTATCATGTGACCCAGCAAGGTGGTTACCATGACGCTCACTCCCACCCGAACTGCTCATGGTGTGGTATTTACTACCTCCAACCGGGCGACGCGGCTAACTTAAACAAAGGTGGACTGAACCGCTTTTATGACCCTAGAGTCAACGCCGAACATTACGCAGACCTTGGGACAGCCTATTTGGGCGGCCAAGGGGTGTGGGATTTCCAACCCACCGAAGGCCAAGTAGTCATTTTCCCTTCTTACTTAAAGCACTCTGCACTGCCTTATTTTGGTGACAGTGATCGCATTGTTATTGCCTTCAACTGTATTTTAGAGGCGTATTAGCCTCTCGCCTTTGTCCTTTTGGGCACCAAAACCACCCGCTTTGCCTCTATCTATTCCCCCCACCATAGACATATGGTGTGTGGGGGCAGTTTTTTTCATCAATATCTCGATAAGTCATCACTAGATGTTCACAACCCCTTGGTATTTGTAGTAATTTAAGGGTGAATGTTTGCAAATAAGTAGGTGCATAAATGCTTTTTTCGTTTGATCAACTCCATGGTAATCAACGTTACCACCTGATCACTCAAACCATCACGCCTCGTCCCATTGCATGGATCATGACGAAAAACCTCTCAGGAAGTTACAACCTTGCCCCATTCTCTTATTTCGCGGCACTATCTTCTGACCCAGCCCTGTTAGTTGTTTCCATCGGCAACAAAGACCAAGACACCGCCAAAGATACCAAGCTAAATTTACTAAGGGATAAGGAATGTGTTTTGCATATTCCTAGTGTGGAATGGGCCCATGCGGTCAATGACAGTGCCGCTAACCTAGCCTATGGGGAGTCCGAAATCGAAAAGCTTGGCTTATCCCTTTGCCCTTTCACTGAGAATTTTGAGCGTTTACAAGAAGCAAAAGTCGCCCTGCATTGTCGATTATACGATGTACACAATTTAGGTGACTCACCGACTCAGGCGCTATATTTAGAAATACTTTCGCTCCATGTGGATGACGACCTCATCACACAGCAAGAGCAACGCACAATTATTGATAACCAGAAGCTGAACCCTTTAGCTCGCCTTGGTGGTAATGATTACGCTGAACTTGGCAAAAACATCACCATTAAACGACCCAATTAAGCTCCGGATTTAAGGAAATTACCATGGCAGTAAATAAACACATTCAAGCCTTTCCCTTCATGGCAGGAGCAGACAAAGCGCTGACTTCCGCCCTAGTTGAGCTTGCCAGCGTTAAAAAATTAAAAGCCAGTGAAGTGTTGGCTGAGCAGTTTCAAATTGGTCACTCCTTATACTTTCTAATTGAAGGGGAAGTGGCAATCTCTGTACCACTACGTGAAGAAGCTAAATCCTATAATGTAGGAATGATCAATACCTTATTAGCGCCCATTGGCTGGTCTGCTTTCAGACACCCATCCCGTTACGCCACCACCTTCACGGCCACAAAATCAACCACCCTGCTGGTGTTCCCAATTCTTGAATTACAAAAGCTATTGGACGACAACCTTGAGTTTGCCAATCAGTTTTTACAATACGTGTATCAAGAATCTCTACCAGTCTTAACGAATATTCAAAACCAGACGCGACCTTTCTTTTCCAATGAGTCTTTGTCTTTTGAAGAAACTCGCCCTTTAAACAACCCTAAAACCCAAAAGCAGTCCTTAAAAGATGCGATTGAATTGCTCAACTACGCACCTTTCTGTGAGTCTTTTACCCAAGCTGAAATTCACAGCATGGCCAAGCAGTCCACCATACTGTTGGCTCACCAAGGGGACATTATTAGCCAACAAGACCAGCCAGCTGATGGTTTGTATTTATTGGTGAAAGGTAAGGTCGTCATCAATTACCAAACCGAATCAGGAGAGCAGATCACCACCCGCTCGATTTCCCGTTCAGGTACGATTCTGGCTTGGTGTACTCAGGCAGAGGGCCTTAAAAACCGCACCTCGATTATTTCTTCTCGTGACAGCAGCATCTTATTTATCGCCAGAGAAGATTTACTGAGCTTATTTGCTGATAACGCGAAATTCTCAGTGAAGTACTTACACCGTCTAATCTGGTTAATCGGCACACATTTACAAGCCTCGCGCATGCGCTACCTATCGCAAATTGCAAAAGATGAAATCCTCGCGGTTAATAACGTTATTGAACAAAACGCAGCCTTGCTTCCAGTCAGTTCGCCTCTTTACAAAGTAAGCCAGCTATTAAAAAGTGCCATCACCACGGACGAGGCTTTTGGTGTCCTTTATAAATGCCTACACTTTGGCTGTGTCCTAGAACGTACTATTTCTGGTATGTGTCTGGATATTCTTAAAGACTTACAACGTGAAAATGCGTTTTACCGTCACTTGCAAAATGCTTATGACAGCATCAATGCTTTACCAAAAGACACGCCAGCTTTAGATGCGAGACGCCTAGGCACAGAGCAATTTAAATTGGCTTTCCAGCAAGTGCCTTACGTGATCAAGGGATTAGAAAACCTGCCTAAAAAAGCCGGTAGTTTATTCATCTACAACCACTTGCTAGGTTCTCCAACTAACCGTTTGCCTAATGGTTTCCGTTTTTCCATGGATGCTCAATTCATTAGCTCCATGGTCATCGATAAAGAGTACGGTATTTCCGGACAACGTATCGTACGTCGCAGCAAAGAAAGTGAGTTTTGGCGAGACGATTACTATGAGCGTTTCGGTAATATCTTTGTGGACTCTTGGGAAACGCTGACTAAGAACACCCCAGAATATGAAGACTTTATCCGTCAGTCCCAAGAAACCTTGGGCAACAACTTCCCGCTGATGATCTCACCAGAAGGGCAAAGCTTTGGCACTCATCAATCCCCTGGCGCATTCCTCCCTCATGCTTTTGAGATAGCAGCCTCCATGGGCACAGACGAGCCTTGGATTGTGCCAATTGTGGTGGCCAACTTTGATAAACGTGCTGACCACAATATCTATACCGTGATTATTAAGCCTGCCTTCAAACTGTCGGACCGAGTAGACATTAGTGACAGTAAAGCTATGGGGAAATTCTTAGCGGAATACCAACAAGAATACAAAACCTATGTGGACGAAGCAGTGGCTTTGTCGAGAGAAATTCGCCAGTACCCAACTTTTAGTCGCAAAGTGGGTTACCGCTCAAACGTACTCAACCTAAACCAGCTGGATATTGAGTTTGAGTCGGATGTACGTGAGCTGGAGTTTTTACTCACTCGTAAAGAATACACCAACCGACCTGTGGCTTTTTATGGTTCATCGACCATTCGTTTATGGAAAGACATCAATACCACCTTTAATGATCAAGATGCTCTGAACCTTGGCTTTGGTGGCGCGACCCTAGAAGCTTGTGTTTACTACTTTGAACGCTTGATTCTGCCCCATAACCCTCGTTCATTAGTGATCTATGCCGGGGATAATGATCTTGGCAATGCTCACAATTGTAATAAGGTCGTGGAACTCTACATCGAGCTTTTACAGAAGATAGATCAGCATTTGGCGGGTATCCCAGTTACCCTGATCAGTATCAAAGCAAGTCCTGCTAGACGCAATGTGCAAACAGAAATTGAAATGGCCAACAAGCAGCTGAAAAAGCTTGCTAATACTCGACCTAACACCCAGTTCTTGGATCTGTATGAGCCTTTGCTAAACCGTGACAATGAAGTGGATGAAGAGCTTTTTGAAGGCGATGGACTGCACCTAAATAAAAAAGGTTACGCTATTTGGACAAAACACCTTATGGCATCACAAGATTTCATTTTTAAGCAATAACTGGCTTATAAACTGATTTTACATATTATAAATGACAACAAATAAAGAATAGGTTTTTACATGTCTACCGATAAATTTCGACTGGTTACCCGCAGTGATTTCGATGGTCTCGTTTGTGCTGTTTTATTAAAAGATCTCGATATCATTGACGATATTCTCTTTGTACACCCAAAAGATATGCAAGACGGCAAGGTAGAAATCACCGCCAACGATATCACTACTAACCTACCTTATGTGGCGGGCTGTCATTTGGCCTTCGATCACCACCTAAGCGAAACAGTACGAAACGATAGCAACCTAGAAAATCATGTTATTGACCCGAATGCGCCTTCTGCCGCGCGTGTGGTATACGATTATTACGGTGGTTTAGAGAAGTTTCCGAATATCTCTGTGGACATGATGGCAGCGGTAGACAAAGGTGACTCAGCGCAGTTTTCCAAAGATGAAATCCTTAACCCTACCGATTGGGTATTATTAAACTTCATCATGGATGCCCGTACAGGTCTAGGTCGTTTTCACGACTTCCGTGTCTCTAACTACCAGTTGATGATGCAACTTATCGATTACTGCCGTGACCATTCCATTGAGCAAATTCTTGCCCTTGAGGATGTGAAAGAACGTGTTGCTCTTTATCAAGAGCACGATGCCCTAGCTAAGCAACAGATCCAACGCTGTGCGACGGTACACAAAAATTTAGTAGTACTCGACCTTACGGCTGAAGACACCATCTATACCACTAACCGTTTTGTGATTTATGCACTCTACCCAGACTGCAATATCTCCATTCACAAGATGTGGGGACTGAAAAAACAAAATACGGTTTTTGCCATAGGCAAATCCATCACTAACCGTTCTTCAAACACCAATGTCGGCGAACTGTGCTTAAAATACAATGGTGGCGGTCACTTGAATGCGGGGACGTGTCAGGTAGAAAACGATCAAGCGGATAGCGTACTAGAAGCGCTTATCCATGCGATCAACCAAGACGGTTAATCTCTCCCAAACGCGAGTAGCTAACCCATGTTAGCTACTCGCGCTTTTTGTTCTCTCTTTTCTCTTTAAGCACTCCCCCTTTAAGCCCTTCTCGTAACACTCTACTGTGCTTGCAAAATTTATTTGTATTACTATAGTATTTGTTTGTTGTAGCTTTTTATAACAACGACAAAATCTATAAATATCCATGCAATAACAACAAAAAAGGATAATACAATGCTAAAAAAAGCCTTCGTAGCTTCAGTTTTCACCTGCCTAGCTGGCACGACTTTGGCCCACAATAATGCCCCACACCCAATTCCTGCCGATAAATTTGATATGAGCCATTGGAAAATAACCTTACCCATGGACAAGGATCAAAATGGCAAGGTAGATGAGATCGTGGGGGTCGGTATCCTCAGCTATTCACACCCAGATTATTTCTATTTAGACGAAAACCAGCATCTGGTTTTCCAAGTCCATAACAAGGCTATTACCACTTCCGGTTCTTCAAATGCCCGTTCAGAATTACGTCAAATGAATCGTGGTAATAACGATAAAATTGGTACGAAAGATCCTGGCAATAATTTTGCTCTTGCTTCCCACCCAAGTGCCCAAGAGTTTGGTTCTATTGGTGGCGAACTGGCTGCCAGCTTAAAAGTGAATCATGTTTCTACACACTCCAAGCACCCAAACAAATACCCAGCTTACTCAGTGGTTGTGGGCCAAGTGCATGCCAGCAAAGACTCTAAACAAATCGCAGCGAACACAGGCTTTGGCTACGGTAATGAGCCGATCAAGATTTTCTACAAAAAATGGCCTGGTCATGATGCAGGCTCAGTGTTTTGGACCTATGAACGCAACCTAGCGAAAAAAGACCCTGATCGTACCGATATTGCCTACCCAGTGTGGGGTAATACTTGGGAAAACCATCAAGATCCAAAAGATGAAGGTGTCCTACTTGGGGAAGAATTTAGCTATAAGATTCATGTAGATGGTGACGTGATGAAGCTGACCTTTAATAATCGCCGACATGGGGAAGTCAGCTACCAAATCAATCTGGCCGATAATGTAGACGCCTATGGCAAGGTCGACCCTCTAGATAACCCAATGGGTTACGCCAAGGACTCTTTCTACTTTAAAGCCGGTGCTTATGGCCAATGTAGTGTCAAAGACGATGAGGGCTTCTGGTCTACAGGTTGTGCTGGCACGGGTGACTTCCACCAAGATAAAGCCAATGGTGATTACAACAGCGCGACTTTCTCTAAACTGACCCTCAAAAAATAAGCGTAATTATTCACTCGCTTTTCTCTAAAAGAGGCCAATTTTGGTCTCTTTTTATTGCTATAAAGCTCAACTCAACACTGGGTTAAAATTCTTTTTTTTGCGTCGTTGACCTTTAGTGGAAAACAAGGCAGGATAAACTTACTTTAACCAACAAATGTATTTGTTATGACCTCAGTAATCTTGAATAAACGCAACGGCGATAAACGTAAGGCTTACAAGCTTTGCGATGCTGACGTGCGAATTTAAGATACCTAACTTCCCGGCAGCATTCTCGCTGACGGGTTAGCACTTTCTTTTCAGCAGAATGCCACCGGCCTAAATTAAGGCGAAACTATGTTTTACGGTGCAATCACAGCGTTAATTACTCCCTTCCAAAATGGTCAACTTGACGAGCAAGCCTTGCGTAAAATTGTGCGCTGGCAGATTGATCAAGGCATCAATGGATTAGTACCAGTTGGTACTACAGGTGAATCCCCAACCTTAAGTGAAGACGAACATAAACGTGTCATTGAAATCACCGTTGAAGAAGCCAATAAAGCAGTGCCAATTTTAGCGGGGGCGGGCTCAAACAACCCTATCGAAGCCGTCAACTATTCGGAATTTGCTTACCAAGCTGGAGCCGATGCCACCTTGCATGTAGCGGGTTATTATAATCGCCCTAACCAAGAAGGCTTGTACCAACATTTCAAATACGTCCATGACCACAGCAAACTGCCTATCGTTGTTTACAATATCCCACCCCGTGCTGTCGTTGGAGTAGAAGTTTCTACCCTAGCTCGACTGGCTGAATTACCTCGTATCATTGGGGTAAAAGATGCCACCGGAGATCTTACCCGTCCTATTCGCGAGCGCGCCAGTATCCAAAAAGATTTTGATTACCTAAGTGGCGATGACATAAGCTGCGTCGCTTACAATGTGGGGGGCGGTCAAGG
The DNA here is from genome assembly GCF_052747885.1 of Marinomonas dokdonensis. Taxonomy (NCBI): domain Bacteria; kingdom Pseudomonadati; phylum Pseudomonadota; class Gammaproteobacteria; order Oceanospirillales; family Oceanospirillaceae; genus Marinomonas; species Marinomonas dokdonensis. The sequence goes on along the minus strand of NZ_JBRAND010000002.1, from coordinate 256,833 downwards.
CTGTATTTCCGTTTCTTCGAACGTAGCACCAAAACAAGTGGTCGAATTACACGACTTGTGCCGAGCCGGTCGCTTTGTAGAAGCGGCTGCCTTGCAAGATAAATTGTTTGCCTTGCACAACGCCCTCTTCATAGAGCCCAACCCTGCAGGACCAAAGTACGCTTTATCACTGTTAGGTCTGTGCAGTGAAGAGTGCCGCCTGCCGATTGTACCGCTACAAGCGTCAACAAAAGCAACCATACGCCAAGTGATGCAAGATCTTGAATTGATCTAAGCCTATTTGTCGCCGCCTCATAGGCTCACCACGCCATTATTCGGTGAGTCTAATTGGGCTAAAAGAAACACGATCATAGGAAGACAAAAAAAGTCACAAAATCTTGTGTAATAAGGCTACTTTACTGAGCAATTCTTGGTAAAGTAGCCATACCATATTCGACAAAAACGCTGTAAAAATCACGCTTTTAGACGATTCATAACTTTTGTTACAGGGAGAGATAAATGGCTAAGGTACATTTCATTGGTGGTGAGAAAGGCGGTGTCGGAAAATCCATGACGGCACGTTTGCTCGCACAGTTTTATATCGATCATGACAAGCCTTTTTTAGGCTTTGACTGCGACTCGTCCCATGGCACTTTCTCACGCTTTTATAGTGAGTTTGCCTCACCTATTATTGTTGGTGAAGACGACAGCCTAGATGGCATGTTAGCCGCGTTAGAAGAAAAACCAGATCATGATCTGATTATTGATCTAGCCGCTCAAGCCGCACAGCCGTTGGGCAAATGGATTGAAGAAACCGATGTTTTCGGCCTACTAGAAGAACTTGGTTACCAAGTATGTTTATGGCATGTCATGGACGATGGTGCCGACTCAGTTGCTTTGCTTGATAAGCTATTAGATCGCTACAGCGAGCCAAGCCTAGACTTCATTGTGGTAAAAAACCTTGGCCGTGGTAACGACTTCGCACGTTTTGAAAAGTCCGACACCTACAGCAAAGCTCAAGCAAGAGATGCCTTGATCATTGAACTGCCAAAATTACAAACCAAACTCACCCAGAAAATCGACTTTAACAACAGTAGTTTTTGGGCGGTGGCTAATAATCGCAGCATTATGAACATTGCCGAGCGTCAACGCATGAAGGTATGGTTACGTAATGCCTACCAACAACTTGCGCAACTTGGTGAATAACATCCATAAAAAATGCCCACTCATAGGTGGGCATTTTTCATTCTAACGCTCAGATTACTCTTGAACGTCCATGTATTTATTCGCCCACTCACGGTTCTCTTCTAGAGTTGAGTAACGAGTAGAAAGTTCCGAAGCATTCAGCTTACCTTCAGCAATACCGCGCTGCTCACGCAAGCAGTCATAAGTGGCTTTAATGGCAGCAAAGTAAGCACCATGACCATTTACCACGATACGCACACCGTTTTCAGCCAAACGCTCTGGGTCACGTAACTCTGGGTTGTCGTAAGCCACCAGCATAATTGGAATACGAATATGTTGGCTAATCTCTTCTAGATGAGCGAAGTCTTTAATGCCCACCATACAAATGCCATCTACACCCACATCTTGGTAAGCCTTCACACGCAAGATTGTTTGTTCTGTGCTTAATTGCCCTGCATTGGTACGAGCAATGATACTCATACTTGGGTCAATACGTGCATCCAATGCCGCTTTCAATTTACCAACGGCTTCTTCCACAGGGATAAGGTCAGTAGATTTACGACCATACTTAGCAGGTAGCAAGGTATCTTCAATGGTTAGGGCAGCAACACCTGCACGCTCCAACTCACTGATGGTGCGCATCACATTCAAGGCATTACCGTAACCATGGTCAGCGTCGGCAATGATAGGCAAACGGGCCACGCGACCAATACGGGTAGCCTGCTCTGTAAACTCACTTAGGGTGATTAAAGCAAAGTCTGGCGCAGCTAATACTTGTAGCGATGCAACAGAACCCCCTAGGATGCCCACTTCAAAACCTAAATCCGCAGCAATTCGCGCAGACATAGGGTCGAAAGTCGAGGCGGTGTAATAACACTGATTGGAAGCCAGCAAATTGCGAAAATCATTGCGTAAATCATGCTGAGAAGGAGTTGCCATAAATGTGCCTCAAAGAAATATTTAAATTCGTGAATTTTTTAGTTAAGCCATTATACAAGGCTTAACTAAGGGCTTCACCCGCTTTACTAAAAGTGTCTGTTATTTTCGTTATAAAACCGCCAAAGTGTTAAAAGCCTTCCCTCCAAAAGCTAACTTTTCAATATCTTTACAAAGCCCAACCGAGCGTTTGAAGTTAACTTTTTATGCGCATTTGATAACGGATTTTTGCGCTTAAAAGTCGTAATTAACAAGATTCCTGTCTCATCGGATAGAAAAACTCATCTAGCCTAAAGCTCTCGGGGAAAGATGGCCCCAAAGAGTCACCAGCAAGCTCCTCACCAGCCCCTCAGGACGGTGACAGCGCCAACAACTGGCTATAAAATGCCAGCCCATTCTACCCTCCCTATTATCCTTGATTGACAGATACTCGAAGGCTCGTTGATGAACGCTTGGTATTTAATTTGTTTTCTTTCTGCTTTGGCCGTATTTATTGCTTTTACTAACCAATACATACTGAAAATGCAGACCACAATAGCCATCACCACAGGCTCTGTGGCCTTATCTTTACTGCTCATCGTGGCCGTAAAAATGCTGGGTGACCAAACCGCACTCTTTATTACCCAAGTGGTTGCCGACATCGATTTTAACCAGCTGTTGTTAAAAGGCATGCTTGGTTTCCTACTCTTTGCGGGGGCATTAGAAATCGACCTGACCGCGCTGCGAAAACAACGCTGGGAAATCACCATATTAGTGCTTTTCTCCACGCTGGTTTCCACCTTTATCGTGGGTTATCTAAGCTATTATATTTTTGCCCTATGCGGTTTTTCCGTGCCCTTCATTTATTGTTTATTGTTTGGCGCGCTGATCAGCCCTACCGACCCTATCGCAGTCTTAGCCATTATTAAGCAAATGCAGGCCCCACAAGGTATCTCGGTTCAAGTCGAAGGAGAATCCCTGTTCAATGATGGTGTGGGCTTGGTGATTTTCACCACCATTTTTGCGGTGGCATTTTATGGTACAGAAGCCAATTTTGAAGGCGTAGCTGAGCTCTTCTTAGTGGATGCCATTGGCGGTATCTTATTTGGCTTGGCCATCGCCGTAGTGGGTCACTTCGTGATCATTAATTGTCGTGACATGAACATCCGCTTGCTGGTCACATTGACCATTCCTTCCGCAGGCTTCGCGTTAGCGAACATTTGGGGCATTTCCGGTGCCCTAGCCATGGTGACTTGCGGTATTTTGTTGGGCAATATTACCCGCGCCAAAGCCTCTAAACGTCGTGGTCCTGATGGCACCCGCTATGTTAAAGATTTCTGGCACGCCACAGACAGCTTCCTTAACGCTTTATTATTCCTAATTATCGGTATGCTGATTGTCACCATTCCACTGTCTTGGGAAATTATCGGCCTAGGAGTATTAATGATTCCTGTGGTTTTACTGGCACGCTTTATCAGTGTTGGCAGCCCTTTCTTGGTGTTCAAACGCTACCGAAAATACGATAAGCATTCGGTGAAGATTTTGACTTGGGGTGGCTTACGCGGTGGATTAGCCCTCGCCATGGCAGCAGCGATTCCGAGCAATGAGTTCTTTGTTGCCGATTACGACTTACATGACTTAATGGTGGTGATCACTTATGTGGTGGTGATTTTCTCTATCATAGTACAGGGGTTAACCATTTCTCCCTTGATCCAAAAAAGCATTCAAGCGGCTCAAGACAAGCCAGAATAAGGCTTACATTCTCACAAGAAGGGCAAGTTCCTAGTGGAGCTTGCCCTTTTTTGTTGGTGAATATCACTCTACAGGACGGGGCTTTTTAATGGCTTTTAATAAGTCCCGCCAGCTTATAATCCCGACGGGTAACTGGTCTTTATCCAATACCGGCAAACACGAAATATTATGCTCGATGAATAAATCCACTGCTCGATACAGGTTGTCTTCTTGTCGGATACAAACAGGCTTACGGGTCATCACTTGATGCACCTTCTTATTTAAAGTAGCCGTGTCACTGGGTTCTTCCGCTGCGGTGCCGATTCGAGGGCTAATGGCTTTCAATAAATCCCTGTCCGATACCACTCCGATTAAACGATCTTCCTCCACCACTAATAGGTGATGAAACTTAGTATTGGAGAAAATTTCATTGACCACAGATAAATCGTCATCCATTTCAACGGTGACCACAGGGGAAGACATAATGGATGAAATATTCATACTACCTCCTAGCTTAAGCAAAGGGATTTGTGCTTAAGAAACAAGCTTTTATGTCTTCAGTATAGCGGTAAAACCTTGTGCTAAAAATGCTTTTGGCAATAAAAAAGGCCTGCTTGCGCAGGCCTTGATGATCCACTAACTCAGGGTTAAGCTTTGTTGAATTGCGGGATGATTTCACGGCCATATTTGGCAATAATTTCTTCCTCGTCACCATTGTCCAGATAGATATTAAACTGGGTAGTGCCCGCCTCTTCCAAAGCTTTAATCTTAGTAATGTGATCTTCCACCGTACCCAATACACAAAAACTTTTAATGATGTCTTCGGTAATAAAGTCTAGGAATGGGTTATCGCTTTGACCATGTTTTGAGTAGTCATAGCCTTTACGGTTTTCAATGTAGTCCGTCAAACTCTTAGGCACTAGACCAGAATCGCTGCCGTATTTTTCAACAATGTCCGCCACATGGTTACCCACCATAGCTGGGAACCATTTAGTGTGTTCAATACAGTAATCCATATCCCCGAAGTAAGCTGGAGCCGCCGCTTGCACTTTAAAGTTGGACATATCACGACCCGCTTCTTCACCAGCACTAATCGCTTGGTCTTTAAACCATTTCACCAGATCAGGATCACCGATTTGTAGAATCAAACCATCCCCTACCTGACCCGCTGTCGCCAAGGCCTTCGGACCATAAGCTCCAATCCATACTGGAAGATCATAACCTGTCGCCCAAGGCAGTTTCACAGGTTCTGGGCACTCGCCGTACTCTACTTCTTCACCGCGCACCATGGCTTTTACCTTAGTGGTAAATTCTGCCAAGCGCGCCAAGGTAGCGGGCTTTTTACCCATCACACGCATGGAAGAGTCACCGCGACCTAGGCCAATATCAAAACGACCATTACTTTGATGAGCAAGACTTGCGTATAAGCTGGCAGACAATGACCAATCTCGGATATTAGGGTTGGTCACACAAGGGCCAAAACGCATGGTTTTGGTATGTTCCATACACATGGCCATGGCGACAAATGACTCACGCCATAGAATATGAGAGTCATAAAACCAGCAGTAATCAAAACCTGCCGCTTCCGCTTGGCGCACTAAATTACGGGCTCTATCTGGGCTTACAAAGCCTTTAAACGTAATACCAAATTCCATGTTTTTTTCCTCTAAATATTAATTTTTAAATGTTTGTGATGGTGTCAGTTAAAAAATGCTTAGTGCTCTCCAGTGGGTGGGCAAATGCGTATCCCCGCATGGGAAAACGGCACATCTTTGGAGATATTCAAACGAATTAAAATAGGCGTAATGGCCTCTATACATCGGGCACTATCGGCTAAACCTGCGTTATAAGCTTTGGTGCCCATTATTTCGATCATCGCCATGGTGCGTTTCTTGGCCGTCAAGTCATTGCCACACACTAAGATGTCACAGTTAATCTCACGACCTAGGTCATTCAAGGTAATGGCGGAAACATTGTGTAACGCCCCCACCACAGGGATCTCATCACCCAGCAGAGCTTGAGCAGCTTCTGTAACAGAACCTTCTGGAGGCATGGTCACAGACTTAGGGTTACCCGGAGTTAAGGGCACCACAATATCCACTAAGGTTTTACCCACTAACTGAGGTGCTAAAGCCGATAAGGTTTCATCATGGCCACTGTATGGCACAGATAAAATCACCAGATCATCCGCGGCTTGGGTGGCATCCACCATGGTCATGCCTGCAATATCGGCCTTAACCCCATATTCACTTTGCAGTTGTGTCATCAGGCTTTCAGCACACTGCTGGGCCTTTTCGGCACTACGTGAGCCAAGAATGACACTGACGCCTGCTTTGGCTAAACGCAGAGCGAGACCTTTACCTTGGGGGCCTGTACCACCAATAATGGCAACATTGTTTGGGCGACTTACTTCATTCATCTAAAAAGGTCCTCATTATGGGCTCGAATAAGATCACGACTTGAGCTGTCAGTTTTTGGCCAACTCAAACCGCGAAAAACAATAACTGGGGCTTTGGCACTTTTTTCCATTAACAATCCCGATGCGGCAGCTAACTCATCACCAAAAGCCGGCGCGGTCACGCTTAGCGGGCGACCAAAGGCGTCAACTTCTCCTGCCATGTGCATCACGCCTGGCACATTGGCCAAGCCAATGGCCACATTGGTTTGGCCTAAACGCCAAGGGCGGCCAAAGGTATCGCTGATCACCACGCCCAAATCACAACCAAAGTGTGCTTCTAAACGAGCGCAGAGTGTTTGAGCACTGCTGTCTGGGTCTTCAGGCAGTAGAATTAATTGCCCCGGATGATCAGCATTGGATTCATCAACGGCGGCATTGGCACAGATATAGCCTTTTTTATGTTCGGCAATGAGCACCCCTTCCTCTTGGTCAGGGCGTTTCATGGCACGCACAACACGCTTTGACTGGGACAAAATAACTTGCACTTTACGCGGGTCTTTATTGACCTGTTTCGCAAGTTCTATAGCCTCTTCACTAGGGGTAATGTCCGCCAACTCCACACAAGCACCCTCGGTTTTAGACACCACTTTATGGGCAATGACTAAGATGTCTCCTTGTTGCAGGCTTTGCTTGTTGGCCTCAAGGGTGGCAATGATGCTCTGAGCAAGATCGTCCCCAGCTTGAAAATCTGGCAAGCCCGCTAAGCGAAACATGGACAGCTCACTGCTGCTAAAAATGGAATTAGACATAGGCCACCTGAGATTCTTGCTGAGTGGTGCTGTTCGCCACACGATTAGCATGGGCTAGAAAAGGGTCAAATAAAGGTGTCTGTAAGGCTTGTTGCAAATCCATCCCTTGATCAATATCCAGTGCCAAATTGGTAAGGTGTAAACATTCACAGGTCACCCCTAAAGCAATGGTCTGCGCTTGGTGTGCTAACGCCGACTGTCGACCGTAAGCAAACTCAATCACATCAGGCGGGCTGGTCAGCAAAGCATTAGTGCCGCCATCTTTGGCCACGCCAATCACCACTTGCGCCTGCTCGGAAGCCTGCAACAATTGGTTGATCTCATCTTCTTCCAACGAAGCTATATCACCGGGCACAATGAGCTGCTGGTGAAAACCTTGCGCCTTGACCCACTGGCAAGCCTGTTGCAAAGCACCGTTTAAGCCCTTTTTGCCATTATCATATAGGGTATGAGTGCCGTAGCTTTGCGCCATTTCCAGCACTTGTTGCGAGTCACTGACCACCAAACAAGGGCAATCAAAATGTTGCTGAAAAAAACCTAGCGTCTTCTCATAAAGGTGCACAGCAAGCTGCTCTCGTGTCTCATTAGTCAAACATTCCCGTAACCTCTGTTTGGCTCGGATCGGAGACTTCATAGGGATCACAATACATAGATTCTTCATTAGGCCACCCGAATGGTTTGTCGTTGCAGGGCAAAGTCCACGACCTTACTGAGTAAATCGCGCTTCTCATCTGTGTTGCTCATAAAGCTTGGGGTCACCAAGACATCCACACCTAGATCATGCAAAGCACTGGCTTCTTGGCGGTCACTTTCATCAATCACCAAAGCATCGATGAAACGCTGATAACATTGATAAATACCCATAGAGTTCGCTGGTTTTCCCATGGCCGCGAGCATTTGATCCGCCGGCCCTTTGACGGTTTTACCAGCGATTAACGGTGAAATAGCAATCACATAGGCCGAAGTGTTTTCCAAGGCTTCAGCTATGCCTGGCACACTTAAAATGGCGCCAATGCTGACAATAGGGTTGCTCGGCGCTAACACCACTAAATCACAGTTTTGAATCTGCTCTAGGGTGGCCTCACAAGGGGTCGCCGTCTCGGCACCCACATATTCCACCCGTTTTACTTGAGCATCACAGTGCTCACGAACAAAATACTCTTGGAAAGAGAGATAGCCTTTATCGGTGTGAAGTTTGGTCTGCACCACATCATCAGTCGGTAATAAGATTGGCAGGCTGGCACCATGGTATTGCGCCAGTCGGCGGGTTATCTCACTGGCACTCATGCCTTGTTTTTTCAGGGCAGTACGATAAATATGCGTAGCGAGATCCAAATCTCCTAAAGTCATCCAGGTTTCTTGCCCTAGTAAGGCAAGCTCTTGCAAAACCTGATGGGTCTCGCCTTTTCGCCCCCAGCCTTGCTGGCGGTCAATTTTATCGGCCAAGGAATAAATCAGCGTATCAATATCTGGGGAAACCCAAAGACCGTGAAACTCTTCATCATCGGCGATATTACCGACCACCCTTGTTCCACTCGCATACTGGCTGGCCGCTAGGCCTTCGGCCGCTTTCGCGCCGCCTACACCGCCTGCGAGCAAGGTAATATTTAGCTCAGCCATTAGGCGACTCCTTGAATGGCAATAAAGCGTGGCGCTTGTGGTTGGCTAAAAGACTCTACAACTTCATAACGGGTATTACGTTGTACCGCATTAAGGCCAGCCGCCTGTATATTGGCCACCATGTCTTCAGGGAATACCTCCTGACCATGGGTCGCCCCAGCGGCACGAGAAATACTCTCGTTCATTAAGGTACCACCCAAATCGTTGGCGCCAGAACGCAGCATCTTGGCGGCCACTTCTGGGCCCATTTTCACCCAAGAAGCTTGGATATTATCGATATAGCCTTGCAGCATCAGACGGGCAATGGCGTGCATTTTAAAGTGCTCGTCTTGGGTTGGACCGGGACGAACTTGATCTGGATTATCAAGGTACAAAGGGGTCTCATAATGAATGAAGCCAAGGGGAACAAATTCCGTAAAGCCACCGGTTTCACGCTGAATATCACGCAATAGCTTTAAGTGATTGGCCCAGTGAATCGGCTGGTCAACATGACCATACATAATGGTAGAAGTGGTCGGCACACCGACTGAGTGAGCGGCTTTAATAATGCGCACCCATTCTTCTGTGGTGAGTTTGTTCTTGGTAAGCTTTTTGCGGATTTCCGTATCAAGGATTTCGGCGGCGGTACCCGGCATGGAGCCCAACCCTAGCTGTTTCAATTCGGCTAAAAACACTTCAGGTTCTAAGCGCGCTTTCTTACAGCCGTACCATATTTCGAAAGGAGAAAAGGCATGAATATGAATATCTGGCACACGCTTTTTAACCGCGACAATTAATTCTCGGTAATAGTCCGCATCAATATCTGGGTGCAAGCCCCCTTGAATACAAACCTCTGTTGCGCCACGCTGCCAAGCTTCTTCAGCTCGATCTGCCACCTGTTCTACCGTTAAGAATTCAGCTTCTTTATCGCCTTTTTCCTTGGCGAAGTTGCAGAATCGACAACCCATATAGCACACATTAGTGAAGTTGATATTGCGCGTGACCACGAAGGTTCCCACATCACCAACACGTTTTTTTCGTACTGCATCGGCACAGTCTAAAACCGCCTGAGCTTCCGCCCCTTGGGTCGCAAACAAGGCACAAGCATCCTCGCTGTCAAGCTCTTCCCCCGATAAAGCCCGCTGCAAAATGGCATTGATGGCGGGGCTAATGGCTGGGTCAAAAATCGCCGATGGTGTATTGGTCTCAAGATCCTGAATGCGTAAACTCATGGGCGAATACCTCCTTGAAGAGCATGGTTTTGGGCCAGTAAATCCCTCGCAAGTGAGGAGACTTTCGGGGTCATATTGGCCGTCAAATACTTGTCATTTTGTTGGCCGAAACGATCATAAATGGTCAATCTTTCAGCTAGGGAATAGCCCAGCCCCTGGCAGGCTTGTGCAACACTGCTAATTTGTGGCCAAGCACGCTCGGGGTTAATAAAATCTTTGGTGAGTGGCGAAATGCCTCCCCAATCATTAATGCCAGCACTGATGTAACTGCCGTATTCCATTTCCAAATTGGGTGGTGCTTGGATGCTGATTTCAGCAGGCAAGATCAAACGGGCCACGGCAATGGTGCGCTTCATGTCTTCTAAATCTGGCTCGCTACAACCCGCCATAGCGGTCCCTGGCTTAGCACGGAAGTTTTGGATAATGACTTCTTGAATGTGGCCATAGGCTTGATGACGATCACGGATGGCTATTAGGCTCAGAATACGTTCTTCCCATGACTCACCAATGCCGATCAAAATCCCAGTGGTAAAGGCAATGTCTAAGCGCCCGGCTTGTTCAATGGTATCGAGTCGACGTTTTGGGGTTTTGTCTGGGCAGGCATGGTGAGCTTGGCCTTTTCGGAACAGCTCGGTAGAAATGTTTTCCAACATCATGCCCATGCTGGCGGCAACAGGCTTAAGTTGTTTCAGTTCTTGATAGGTTAACGCTCCAGCGTTCACATGGGGTAACAAGGTGGTGTGAGTCAGTACACTTTCACACTGCTCATATAAGTAGTCTAGTGTGTTGGTGTGGCCGACGCTGGCCAGCAGGTCACGAGCTTTTTGATGTCTTTCTTCAGGGCGCTCTCCTAAACTGAACAAGGCTTCTTTACAGTCTAGCGCGGCCCCTTCTCGAGCCGTGGTCAACACTTGCTCTGGTGTCATGTAGTTAGCGTGCGGGGAATCTGGCCCCTGTACAAACGTGCAATAACCACAGGTATCACGACACATATTGGTGAGGGGTATAAAGACTTTCTTAGAGTAAGTCAGTTGCTTACCCCAGTACTCATCTCGGATATTTGCTGCCTGTTGGCATAATGCATACACATCAGGCCCAGTCGCAAATTCATAAGATATGGCTTCAGAAACAGAGATCATATTCTCCCCCAACACACTATTAAATTAAGTTTTTTACCATTTGGTATAAAAATTAATATCAATCATTCATAGGAGAGTAAATAGTTTTTTTCGGTGCAGAAGACGCACCATTAGAGCACCAGCACATTAAAGTTTAGTTTAATAAATACTTAACTAAATGGTTAGGATTATGAAATATAAGGGTTTTTACGAGGATTCCCTGCTCAACGAGCAGGGATACATGAAATGGCAATAACGAAGAATCGCTTTTTAAAAATTATCAAATTATTTTTTTGGCACCAATAGCGCGCACTACGAGGTCTGTCACCGCTAATTCCGCTCTTTTAAAATCTTCGTCGGACAACGGCCCCTTGCCTAATAGAACTTCCATTTGCACCGAAAAATCCGCGTAGGTTTGGGTCGCAGCCCAGATAGTGAAAAATAAATGCTGAGGGTCGATTTCCTCAATTAAACCCTTATTAATCCAAGACTTAACTAACTCTACATCACGGTCGAACTGGGGTTTTAGATGGCTAATAAGGTATTCTTTTAGCACCGGTGCACCGCTGATGATTTCATGAGCGAAAACTTTAGAACCATTGGGGTAAAGACGAGAAATTTGCATTTTTTCCCGCACATAGTTAGCGATAACCACTTCAGGGCTATCCTCTTGATGTTCCAGAAAAGACAGCTTTTCAATCCAGATATCGAGTATTTCTTTAAGCACCCTTTTGTACAGTAAGTCTTTGTTTGGAAAGTAATAAATTAGGTTTTGCTTGGATATTTTTGCCAGCTCAGCAATGCGCTCCATCGAAGCCCCACTAAAACCTTTGGAAGCAAAAACGATCTCTGCCGAGCGTAAAATTCGAGACTCCAGTAACGCTCGATTTACCGACTGTTTAGTTTTCCTTAGCTTTTTATCTGTCAATTTCCTGTCCTACTTTCATCTTTCCAACCAAACGGTTAACTCTATGTTTTTACTTGATTTTATCATTCAAAAACGACATTAAAATAACATATTTAACCTTTTCAAACGAGTTATTTTCGTGACAACCAAATCAAGTTGGCCTAGTTATTGCTGACCAAAAAGACAGTTCGATTTCCTATTTAAAATCATCCATTACTCAAACATATCGTTTTATGTCTTAAATAAGAAATCTATTCCCTTAACTTTTATTTTTACCTTTTGGTAAAGAATAATTAAAAAAACAAAATATAAGTACTTTTATATTTGCGCGAAAAAGGAGAAAGCATGCAAGACCTACGTATTAATCAGCAACGCCTTTGGGACACCTTGATGGAAATGGGAGAAATAGGTGGGACAGAAAAAGGCGGTTGTAATCGTCTTGCGGGAACAGATTTAGACAAACAATCCAGAGACCTGTTTGTTAGCTGGTGTGAAGCGGCAGGGTGCAGCATCTCGGTGGATAAAATCGGTAACATCTTTGCGCGCCGTCCAGGTAAAAACAATGACCTACCCGCTGTGGGGACAGGGAGCCACCTTGATACCCAACCTACCGGCGGCAAGTTTGATGGTGTTTTTGGGGTACTTTCAGGGGTAGAAGTTCTAAGAGTACTGCACGAAAACAACATAGAAACCCCGACCCCCATGGAGTTCTCCGTTTGGACCAACGAAGAAGGCTCACGCTTTCAACCCGCCATGCAAGGCTCTGGCACCTATGTTGGTCGCTTTGACCTAGAAACCGAACTAAACAAAACCGATGTAAACGGCATTCGCTTGGGAGATGAGCTTGAGCGCATTGGCTATTTGGGTGATATGGAGCTGGGTAGCCGTAACATGGGGGCTTTCTTTGAAGCCCACATTGAACAAGGTCCAATCCTAGAAGATGAGAAAAAGGCTATTGGCGTTGTCCGCTTAGGCCAAGGCATACGTTGGTACAATGTTGAAGTGATAGGACGCCCTTCTCACTCAGGCACAACCCCTATGCACCTGCGTAAAGATGCCATGCTAGCCGCTTCGCTTATCGTTGCCGAAATGCAACAGATTGCCAATCGCTACGAAAACGGCTTAGGCACAGTAGGCTTCATGCAAGTGTGGCCGAACTCTCGAAACACCATCCCCGGCAATGTGAAATTTAGCGCCGACTTACGCAACCCGGTTCCTGAAGTGCTCCAAGAAATGCACGAAGAACTTGAAACCTTCTGCGAGAAGATCGCCGCTGACCATGGCCTAGAAGTGAAGCTTGACCCCTTCTGGTATTTTGCTCCGGTGGAATTTAATGCCTCGGATGATGTGAAACGTGCCGCAGAAAAACTCGGTTACAGCCACATGGACATTTATGCAGGAGCCGGCCATGACGCTTGCTACATGGCAGACCTCGTTCCTACAGGCATGATCTTCACCCCCTGTTTAAAAGGCATTAGCCACAACGAAGCAGAATACAGCTCGCCAGAAGAATGTGCCGCGGGCGCCAACGTTTTATTGCATACCATGCTAGAAGCTAGCGAGCGTATCGCCAAGGAACACAACAGCAATTGAGTCACGTTTTAAGCAACCAATAACTGAAATTATCCAAAAAATTAACATAAATGAGGTGCAGTACTATGAGCAGCAAATCCGTACAGCAAGGTGAGTTTTATGAACTGGAGGTGGACAAAGACCTCCAAGACAGTACCGCCTATAACGACGATTTAGCGCCAACTAAGATTAAAGACCGTACTTGGAATAAATGGAACATTACCGCCCTTTGGGTCGGTATGTCGATTTGTGTTCCAACCTATACTCTAGGCGGTGTGTTAACGGCTTACTTTGGTTTGTCTGTCATGGAAGCCCTAATTACCATCTTGGTCGCCAACGCCATTCTGCTGTTTCCTTTAACGTTAAACGCTTACCCTGGCACCAAATTTGGTATCCCTTTCCCAGTTTTACTACGCTCCTCGTTTGGCATGGTGGGCTCAAATATTCCCTGTCTCATACGAGCCTTAGTGGCCTGTGGCTGGTTTGGTATTCAAACCATGTTTGGCGGCTTGGCGATTCACCTTTTCCTCTCAGCCGTATCCGATGGCTGGGCAAGCCTTGGTGGTGTCGGTGAAGTAATTGGTTTCTTCGTCTTCTGGGCATTAAACATGTATGTGGTTATTCGTGGTGCCGAATCCATTAAATGGTTGGAAACCCTATCTGCACCATTGCTACTGGTCGTGAGTATCGGCCTAATGATGTGGGCAGGGGAAAAAGTTTCCTTCACTGAGATATTGGCAACGCCTGCGAATCGCCCTGAAGAGGCAGGTTTCTGGGGTTACTTCTTTGGTGGTCTAGCGGCTATGGTGGGCTTTTGGGCAACACTATCCTTGAACATTCCAGACTTTAGCCGTTATGCCAAATCTCAAAAAGACCAGATTATTGGTCAAATTATCGGCCTACCTGTGACCATGTTTTTCTTCGCGGCATTAGGTGTAGTGCTAACGGCTGCATCCAGCACGCTTGTTGGCGAAACCATTTCTGACCCTGTCTCATTGATCGGTAAAATCGATAGCCCATTTTGGGTAGCCATTGCCATGGTGTTGATCATTATTGCAACACTATCGACAAATACTGCAGCCAATGTGGTGTCTCCAACCAATGACTTTCAAAACATTGCGCCAAAACTTATTAACCATACCCGTGGTGCACTGCTAACAGGTTTGGTGGGCATTCTATTAATGGGTTGGGAGCTGCTGAAAAAAATGGGTTGGTTGGAATCCGATGTCAGTGTTGAAAGCATGTATTCCAACTGGTTACTTGGTTACTCCAGCCTGCTTGGCCCTATTGCTGGCATCATGATTGTGGATTACTTCTTGATCAAGCGTCAGCATTTAGATCTAGTGGCTCTTTACACTCCAGGTAGCTTATACCCTGCCTTCAATGTACCCGGATTATCCGCCTTTGGTTTCTCGGTTCTGCTAACCATCATTGCTTTGAACGTTCCCGCGATCAGTTGGTTCTACAGCTATGGTTGGTTTACAGGAGCCTTCACTGGTGCTGTGGTCTATTTCATCCTAGCCAATATGAAACAGTCTGCAGCGAATCAAGCCAGCGCTGTGCAGTCTTAATTACCACTTGTGGGCGGCGTCAGCCGCCCTTTCGTAACACCGCTAAATTTTATCTCGATATCACACCTGCTTTGAGTGCTTACACAAAGCTGTAACGCCTTTGCGTTGTTGTAAAAAAGGACACTTGTTATGAGTCTACTAATAAAAGGTGGCACGATTGTCACACATGAAGAAACTTACCAAGCCGACATTTTATGTGAAGGCAGTAAAATTACCGCCATCGGCAAAGAGTTAAGCGCCCCTGCAGACGCCGAAGTGCTTGATGCCACAGGCAAGTTGGTTATGCCCGGCGGTATAGACCCACACACTCATATGCAATTGCCATTTATGGGCACGGTCGCAAAAGATGACTTTGCCTCTGGCACCGCTGCCGCCTTGGCAGGTGGTACCACCAGCATCATTGATTTTGTCATTCCCAATCCTCAACAATCCTTAGTAGAGGCATACCACCAATGGCGAGAATGGGCACAAAAAGCTCACTCTAACTACTCTTTCCACGTGGCCATTACTTGGTGGGATGACAGTGTTGCACAAGAAATGGAATATCTTGTGGAGAACAAAGGGGTGAACAGTTTCAAGCATTTCATGGCCTATAAAAACGCCATTATGGCCACGGATGACATTCTAGTGTCCAGCTTTACCAAGTGTCTTGAGCTGGGCGCCATTCCTACCGTGCATGCGGAAAATGGCGAACTTGTTTATCACCTACAAAACAAATTACTTGAGCAAGGCATGACAGGCCCAGAGGCGCACCCTCTTTCACGCCCTCCAGCAGTAGAAGGCGAAGCCGCTAACCGAGCCATTAGTATTGCCAATACGCTAGGAGCGCCAATTTACCTAGTACATGTGTCCACAGAAGAAGCCGTGGATGCCATTCGTTATGCAAAAGACCATGGGCAAACCGTGTTTGGAGAAGTGCTTGCCGGTCACCTAACAGTGGATGATAGTGTCTACCAGAACCCAGACTGGGCAACGGCTGCTGCCCACGTAATGAGCCCTCCATTCCGCCCTAAACAGCACCAAGATGCCCTCTGGAAAGGTGTTCAAGCCGGAACAATTCAAACCACAGCAACCGACCACTGTGCTTTCTGTGCTGAGCAAAAAGCCATGGGTAAAGATAATTTCGCAATGATCCCTAATGGTACTGCAGGCGTCGAAGAGCGCATGATGGTGTTATGGGAGAAAGGCGTCAACCAAGGCAAGATCTCTGCCAACGAATTTGTGGCGTTAACCAGCACCAATACGGCGAAGATCTTTAACATTTACCCGAATAAAGGCTGTATCCGTGTCGGTGCCGATGCAGACTTAGTGCTGTGGGACCCGAACGACAGCAAAACCTTGTCTGCGAAAACCCATCAATCCAATATTGAACACAGTATTTTTGAGGGTATGACCATAAATGGCATTCCAAAAACCACCATATGTAATGGTAAGTTGGCGTGGCATGATGGCAAGCTAATGGCGAAATCGGGCGATGGCCAATACATTGACCGCCCCACCTACGCACCATTTTATGAGTCACTGCGTAAGCGCCAAGAATTGAATCAACCTAAAGCCGTGGTTCGATAACCTTCACTGCAACACATCTAAAAAGAGCGTCTAAATCAAACTGACTTAGGCGCTCTTTTATAAGCGGTGACGCGGAAATGATGTTCCCCCAAGAAAGAGGCTTAATTTAACTCTGCCCCCAATTGTTCGACGACTCACGCATGAAAAGGGCTAATTTTACACTGACCCGAATTATTACTGATGACCCACTGTAGGTCCCGCTTTAGCGGGAAGCGGAAATGATGCTCCCTCAAGAAAGAGGCTTAATTTAACTCTACCCCCAATTGTTTTAAACGGCGAACGCATTTTGCGAGCCCACCCCCCGTAGGGGGCGATGTTTGATGGCCTTGTTATATGCGAGTTAATTGATTAAAAAGCCGACTTCTTTTATTTCTTGGTCTATTTCTTGGATGAAATAGCGAGCTAGATACTCACCCTCAACTTTTGTGCTGGTTTGCTTCCAGATTATTTGTGCAACCTCACCATTGCGCAGTACACCCAATAATTCCCTATCGATGCTTAAAGATGTAAACAGTGGTCGTTCTTTCCATGCCTTTAGAACAGAGGCTTTGTTATCTGGGTCAAAAGCCTCCTGTTTAGTTTGATAGGCACAAAAAGAAGTCCAATCTTGTTGATTTGAGGCATTAACAACAGCATTAATCATAGGTAAAGCAATTGCTAGAATCTCTGCATCTGATTTGCTTGTAATAGACATAATATAGGCCTTGTTTGCTGATGATTGATGATGATTGCTAAGAAAGGGCTTAATTTAACTCTGAACCCAATTGTTTGATAATCTAACTATACACTCAATTGGGAACTGACCATGCATACACTAACAGCCAATGATGCCAAACGAAATTTCGGCGAACTACGTCTAAGGGCACAACGCGAACCAGTAAAAATCAGCAAAAACAGTAAAGATGCTGTCGTTGTCATGTCCATTCGTGACTTTGAAGAACTAGAAGCGATGAAAGTTGAGTGCCTCAAACACTGCTTTCAATCAGCTAAAGAAGACTTGGACAATGGAAACACTGTTGATGGCGAAAGCTTTCTAAATTCGCTGTAACTCACTTATGCAAAAGAACAACGACAAGCTAAGTAATTTCGCACAATCTCACTTGTGCAAGGTCAAAAACAACACTGTTGAAAACTTTTCTGAATTACAGTGGCGCAACTATATAGACACTTTGCTATCAGGGTTTCAGATGCTAGCTGATAATCCAAGTTTAGGAAGAAGTTGTGACGAGATATACCCAAATGGCTTTTATTTCCCGATTGGAAAACACACAGCTTATTTCAGCAAAGAAGATCGCTTTATCTTAGTCGTTGCTGTCTTAGGTCAATCACAGCTACCCCAGAATCACCTGAAATCAACGACTCTGACCCCTTGAATCCTTGCGTAAGCGCCAAGAATTGAATCAACCCAAAGCCGTGGTTCGATAACCTTTAAAGTAACACGACTAAAAA
Organism: Marinomonas dokdonensis; assembly: GCF_052747885.1. Taxonomy (NCBI): domain Bacteria; kingdom Pseudomonadati; phylum Pseudomonadota; class Gammaproteobacteria; order Oceanospirillales; family Oceanospirillaceae; genus Marinomonas; species Marinomonas dokdonensis. The sequence goes on along the minus strand of NZ_JBRAND010000002.1, from coordinate 238,799 downwards.
GAGCGTCTAAATCAAACTGACTTAGACGCTCTTTTATATGCGTAGGTCACACTTTAGCGTGACGCGGAAATGATGCTCCCCCCAATAAAGAGGCTTAATTTAACTCTGACCCCCAATTGTTTCACCCCTTGTAGGTCACGCTTTAGCGTGAAGCGGAAATGGTGCTACCCCCAAGAAAGAGACTTAATTTAACTCTGCCCCCAATTGTTTCACCCTTTGTAGGTCACGCTTTAGCGTGAAGCGGAAATGGTGCTACCCACAAGAAAGAGACTTAATTTAACTCTGCCCCCAATTGTTCTTGTTATATTTTTTGGGGCTTACTTAACTCAACTGAAAAAAGTATCGCAGCCAAAAACAAAGGCATGAATAATGTACCTAGCATAGCCTGCGCTCCAGCCCAAATCCTGATACTTTCTGAAGGTTGAAAATCACCATAGCCTAACGTTGTCCACGTTACGACAGAAAAATAGATACTATCGTAAACATCATGACTTACATTCCCCTCTGGCGTAACCACACCTCCAAACCTATATATAACTGCGAAAGTAACAATTCCCGTATAAATAGCTACTAACATTTTTAGTAACTGCGACCATAATTGAAATTCATGATGGCGCCTGAAAACGTTTATAAATGAGGTTATAAATACGATTAAAGAGCCAATAAGCATTAAATGAACATTAGAACTTTCCTGAGATGCGAATAACTGCGCTGTTGCAAACAAAGGGAAAAATATAAAATTAATAGCAAACCCGAAGACCCATAATAGTCTCCACCCAACCGTTGAGAACATATTCTTTCCTGAAAAGTATAACGCCCCGCTTAGGAGCACAAACACGTGGGCTAAAATCGGAGCGAAGTGACACAACCCACGCGTTTGTGCCTCAGCGAGCCTGCGAGCGACTACAGCAGATTGTTAGCTGGCTTTTCCGCCGTAATGTCTTTTTCACTCTTAATTACTGGTTTCTCCAGTTGATTACTAATAATTTTAAGCAAGTCGATTTGGCTTTTCTCCCATTCGTCACTGGAGTGATTGGCGTTGTATGCTAACCCCAAAGCAACACAGGATATTGTGAGTGAAAGTAAACCAATTAAAAGACTTATCCAAAACGTCTTTTTAGCTAGTCTAAATTGCAACTCTGACTGCCCCAACTGAATTAGTGGAGCATAACAGGCTGACACAGTTGGCTTCCCTGCTTTGACATTGATTTCTCGGGAAAAAGCCTGAATGTCCTTTTCAATTTCAGAGTTAGTCATTCCGTAAGGGTAGTTTTCAGCAATTGTTGGAGTTTGTCTCATAAGCTTCCTGCCAGCTAACACCGGAAATTAATGGGGTCAGAGTAAAATAAAAATAAAGATTACCAATCCTACGAAAAATTGCTAAGAAAGGGTTTAATTTAACTCTGCCCCCAATTGTTTCAGCTAAAGTTGTGCACCCAGTCTTCTCAGGTAAGTTATCAATTCCTTATTTTTCATATGCTCAGCATAACCTAGCGGTTTATCTCCATAATGATCCTCTAGGTTAATATCAGCACCGTCACGAATCAGTCGCCTTGCCAATTCAGTATTATTATGAAGAATGGCTAAATGCAGCATACTAAGGCCATCTTGACTCCGCTGAGCATCTATATTTAGATCGCTGTATTGCAAATATATTTCTAATGCTAGACTGGGTATCTCTACTTGGAGTTTGAGAGCGTCTTCAAATAGATTAATCACATAATTAATCTTATAGTCTTTAAAAATCTGTTCAGCGGAAGCGAGATAAGAATCATAGGTTTCTTCATCGACCCTTTCATGCACAACAGAAGAAACTTCTTCAAACAGACCGTCACTCCCAGTAATCAACGCTGAGGCTAAAGCCTGGACAGCATCAGACCGCTGTTCGTAGTCTGCAAATAATAATACATACATCTTTGCAAGATGGCGTTTGCTAGTCGTAACAAAAGGACTATAACCTTGACTTACAATGTCTTCAAAAACCGAAATAGCCTTATCGTAATACCCATTTTTTATCATGATCTGAGCAAATTTATCTAATTCCGAAATGACCTTTTCTTTGTTCTCATCATTCTTATTTTCTGAATAAGCTTTCGAATAAACATTGACTTTCCTCAAATGGACGGCACCTTGAGATATGACCGTGACGTAATCCAATGATGTATTTTCAGGAGAAATCACAATTTGATGCTGTCTTAAAACTCTTTTGGCTTCTTGGTGATCATTTAAAGCCATCGACCTTAAGGTATTTATGAACACATCAAAATATTCAAAGTCTTCACTTTGCTCCCAAGCTTTCAACGCACTTTGGCTCAAATAAAAATTAAGTTCATTACTTTTTAAGCCAGATTTTTTTGCAGCAAGAAAGTACTCTACAGCCTTTTTATAATCCTTTTCAGTACCATAACCATCATAATAAATCTGACCTAATATATATAAGCTGGACACAGAGCCTAAATCTGCGGCTTTGATGGAGTGTTTTAAGACAAGTTCATAATCCACATTTTCATATTTATCAAGAAAATGTAAAACCGCTAAGTTGTAGTGGATATTTTTATTGTCACCCTCGGAGGCGGTTTTTAACAGAGCTATTGCTTCTTGATAATTTTTGTATGGGTACTCTTCGCTGTCATCAAATAGCAACAGGGCTTTCTTGTTAATTGCCAATTCATTTCCATCTTTAATACTCTGATCAAGCCAGTATATTCCTTGATCCCACTCTTTATTTTCAAGGTAGTGAAGAGCCAACACCCAGCCTGAGTGACTAAAACCGGCCCAATAACTTTTTACCATGTAGTAGACTTCTTTCTCAGCTAGCTCTTTATCACCTGTTTCATCGAATTGACGAGCGTATACTCGACTAAGGCCATATAAAACTTTAAAATCTTCAGGATAATCAATAACTGCTTGCTCACAGACAGGCAGTGCTTCCTTCCAATTAATCGCTTCAAATTCCACATAACCATTAGGTAATGAAAACTTCTCATGCGCGGTTAGATCGATACAGTCTTCATAAGAAGACGCAAAAACAAGAGGCGTATTAAATAGAAAAAAAAGTAAATATTTTTTCATCGTACTGAACCTAAATTAAATGATTTAATTCATCATGCAGTACAGATATTATGCAGTCAAATTATTATTACCTTATATCATGCAATGAATAAAACAATTTTATAATAAATCTTTAGAAATTTGCGTAGACACTACCTGAACAACCTTTTCTAACCAAAGGTGAGATAAGGTATTCACCATAGCAGGGAAACCATCCGCCTGAAGCGGCTCCACAATAGTGAAGGTTTCCACTTGTAGTAATTCCCTTGCTGGGGAAACCAACTGCCAGCGCCCTGTTATGTGGACATTACCATCTAAATCCGCATAAAAAGCATCGACCTCAAGGTTTAACTGATAAACCCCATCCACCGGCACAGACTGATGACCAAACCAAGTAATGTCTGGCAAGCGGTGCTCTAAACTTTGCTGACTAATACGCGTCAACTGGGTCGATAAAGGTTCTGCCCATAAGTTATTTTGCGAACGAAAAACTTCCCCTTGGGACGACACCAGTACAAGTTCTGTTCCTAATAAGTAAGGCGCAACGCTGACAGGTAATAGATGCATGGCAACACTTTTCGTGGCAATCGGCTCAGCTTCAACTTGGCCTTTATCCAACAATAGGTATTCCTTGCTTGGGGCTACAGGAGGCGTACTACAGGCGACTAATAAACCGCTAATAATTACCACACAAAATAATCGCCAGTTTCTCATGAACTACTTTTCCTCATTATTAACGGGCCGCTTTAGGTTCTAGGTCTGTGCGCGGTTTGGCATCAAAGATTAATGTATTAGGCTGCTCACGCAATTGTCTTAACAAAGGTTGCAGCTCGTTTAATGCCCGCTCTAGGGCCTGCATATTAGATCGCAAAGGACCACCGATTTGGCCATTAGCCTGATAGCTGGCCAAGGTGTTATTCACCTCTTGCAAGGTTTTCGCCACTTCTGCGGGTAACTCTTCGTCCTTAGTTTGTTCCACTAATGACTGCACGCTATTACTCAAAGCTTGCAGCTGAGCTAGGGTTTTACTGGCTTCTCCCATCGTCTGATTCAAAGAAGCAAAGGTTTCTTGAATCGGCGCTTCAGCAAAGTTTTCTAGCATGCCGGAAATTTTACCTTCTATGTTGCCAAAGAAGTCGGGGCCCGTAGGGAAAATTCGGTGGCCTTCAAATTCTTTAAAACGCGGTGGCGGCGCATCGTCCATAAAGTCCAAACTGATTAATTTGGCCGCATTAAGATAGTTACCAATTATTATCGACGCCCTTAAGCCTTTCTCGATGCGTTCATCAAAAAGCGCATTCCACTCTTGCAAGGACATATCATCCGCACTCTGTGTGCCTAATCGCTGGGGCTCTATGCGCGCCATCACTGGGATCAGTGGTTCTTCAAATTGTGCCAGTTTACTCATGGAAATACCTGTGAAAGGTACTTCCATGACAGTACCAATTCGAATGCCTCGGAACTCCACTGGCGCCCCCGGTAGTAGACTGGTCAAGTTGGCATCAAACAAGAAGACGTATTCTATGTAGTCATCAAAACGATTGTTATCCGCATCGGTTTTTGAGGCGAACAAACGGAATTCTTGTAAATCTGTGACGGCTTGCCCAGCTGGGCGATCTTCCGCTAACCCAAAGGTAATGCCCCCAGAGAGGAAGGTTTCCAAGGAATCCAAACTGACTTCAAAGCCTTTAGCCGTACTCTTAAAGGCTAAGGCTGGGGTTATCCAAAACTGTACCGCGGTATTGACCAGAGCATCGTAGGGAGAACGAATCACCACCCGATAAGTAATGGCTCCTTGCTCAGCATCGAACCCCACTTCTTCTACATAACCCACTTCATAACCCCGAAAATGCACCAAGGCACCCACTTCTAGTTTTGAAGCGTCTTTGCTGTGTAAAACCACCCGAATCCCTTCGTTCTCGGTCGACAGAGGCGGCTGACTTAAGACGGTAAATTCACTCTTAATATCCCCTTCTTCACCGGGCGACATATTTATATAGGCACCGGATAATAGAGTGCCAAGACCACTCACCCCTTCTTTACCGATGCGCGGTTTTACCACCCAAAACTGCGCATCTTCACGGAGCATATTTTCCGTACCATGATTCATACGCACTCTTATAATAGCGTTGTCGTAATCCTCACTTAAACGAATATCAATTACTCTACCAACATCTACGTTTCGAGCTTTAAGGGTGGTTTGACCCGCTTCCAGCCCTTCCGCATTGCTGGCGACTAGAGTAATGATGGGACCTTGGCTGGCCCAGTTTTGGTAGAGCATCCAGCTTGCCACGAGAATGGCGATGAGTGGTACCAACCAAATGGTATTGAAATGAACGCGTCGTAAACTCTCGACATTGTTCTTCGGCAAATTCAACGTTGTTTCTCCTGTAAACCTAAGCTGCCCTTATCTTTGTCCCAAAGTAATCTTGGATCAAATACCATAGCGGCCAACATGGTCAGTAATACCACTGAGGCAAATGACATGGCCGCAGGGCCGGGTAAAATGGAAATCAAATTTCCTAGTTGTACTAAACTGGTCAAAATCGCGACCACAAATATATCAATCATTGACCATCGCCCGACTAATTCTGTAAGCCGATAAAGTTTCATCTTTTGCATGGTTGCTCTTTCCGTCGGAAAGTAGCATTGCCATGTGAGCCAGCTCAAAGACAGTATTTTGGCTAACGGGATCACCACACTGGCAAAGAAAATAATCATGGCAACGGGGTAAGAACCAATCGACCAAAGCAGTAATACGCCTCCCATTATGGTGGAGGACTCTGTTGCCCCTAGAAAAGTCGTTTCCATAATGGGGAAAACATTGGCCGGAATATACATCACTATGGCTGCGATGAGATAAGACAGCGTCTTTTTCAAACTTCCAGGACGGCGGCTATGAACGGAATGACGACAGCGATAACAATGCTTTGCATCCTTTAATAAGGTCGCACCACAAAAATGACAACCTATTAGTCCTTGTTGCTTAGCTGGCATGGCTTGTATAGAGGGTACTTCTTTCGCAGGGCCAGCCACTTGCAGCCAATACCAGCGTTTATCCACCAAAGAAACCGTCTTAACCATGAGTACCACATAGGCACAAAATGCCCAAAAAGACAGCCCCAACTCAATGTCCGCCAAACTGCTCATTTTCACTAAGGCCACTAAAATGCCCACTAAGAAAACATCGGCCATTAACCAAGGCTCAATGACAATAAACCAGCGGGCTAAATAACGCTGTACATAAGGGACTCTGCGTCGCCATTTTAACGACCAAGAGAGGTGGAAAATGGACACCAGATAGAGAACTGGCAAGACGATCAGAATGAGACACACTAGACTGCCCAGCAGCAAATAACTTTGCCCTAGTAGGATACGTATGGTGTCAAATAGATCCATTGTGTACTGTGCGCCCTTGCTTGAAAAACTCAAGAAAGGAAAAACGAACGATAACGCCAGCATTAATAAAGCAGAAAAGCTAAAACCTAAGATACGACCATTGACGTGTTGATGCAGACTCAATAAAACATGAGAACAGCGCTCGCACTTTAGCCGCTCTCCTTTTACTAAAGGTGGTACCAGATTCACCCAATCGCATTCATCGCATACAATGCTTTCTTCTTGTAACACTCAGTCACTCACCATCTAAAATTTCACGCCTAACTATACCTTTTATCGTCGGCTTTGTGTGCCTCTAATGCATGCTATCTTGGCTATTAGAGGTATGACAGGCCTTCATAGTTCACTCTTTTTTTGAAAGATTACTCTGCTAGCAGTAACCCTGAATAGACCCTAAGACATTTTACTACAGAGATAATACGGTTTTATTAAAATTCGCGATCTGCAAGTTTCACCCCGACCCAAACCATGACTTGTGGGTGTTTATTCCGAAAGTAATGATCTGTAAACAAATTGTCACAGTATTAATCTTTCCTTTTAATAGACGACACCATAATATTCTTTCGAGAATAAATACTAATGAGAATCATCATAGTATCTGAATAAATCAGCTAGTTCATTTCATTAAAAGGTAATAAGCATGTCGGAATTTATAGAGCAATTGGATGTGAATCAGTACTTTCCAATGGCCTTGTCTTGGGCCACAAATATTTTATTAGCAAGTGTGATTTTATTGTTGGGCCTTTGGGTTGCCAGCAGCGCCAATAAACTTGTTATTGGTTTAAGTAAAAAACACAATCAGTTGGATGATACTTTATTCCGTTTCCTTGGCAGTGTCGCCCGCTATATTATCTTGGCGTTTGTCATCATTGCGGTATTAAACCGTTTTGGCGTGCAAACCGCTTCCATCGTAGCCCTATTAGGTGCTGCTGGTTTAGCCGTAGGCCTTGCGTTGCAAGGAGCTATGTCGAACCTAGCCGCTGGGGTAATGCTGTTATTCTTCCGTCCTTACAAAGTAGGTGACTTTATTGATGCGGCGGGAAGATTCGGTAATGTGACGGAAATCGACATGTTTACCACTATTCTACAAACGTTTGATAACCAGCAAATCATTATTCCAAATAGCCAAATTTGGGGACAACAAATCATCAACCATTCTCACTACAGTGAGCGTGGAGTTGATATGCGATTTGGTATTGCTTACGACGAAAATACGGATAAAGCACGCGCGGTGATCGATAATGTTTTAGCCAACCATCCGCACATTTTAAAAACACCTGCTCCGTTTGTAGAAGTAGAAACCTTAAACGACAGTTCAGTGGACTTTATTGTGCGCCCATTCTGTAAAGGCGAGCATTATTTTAACGTGCTTTACACAGTGCCGGAATTAATCAAAAAAGCACTGGATGAAAATGGTATTGAAATTCCATTCCCTCATCGTAAAGTCATTGTGGTCAATGAAGAAGCTAAGAGCAAAGCTTAATTCGAGAGAGCTTTCATGACATTAAAAAAGGCTGTGGTAGTCATCGCTATCACAGCCTTTTTTATATCTAATCGGTGTTGTGGTGACCAAAACATCAAAACTTTAACGTTTCGGTGATCTTTTCGGGCCATTATTAGGGCGCTTGGGTTGGCCTTTAGGTGCTGGCTTTCCGGCAGGTTTGCGACCTTTGCCCGTGATATTCTTACCTTCACCAAAGGGTCGCTTATCTTTGGATCTGCCACCACGCCCTTCCCCTTGAGGGTGCTTAGTATTGCCCTTTGGCACATTTTTAGGGCTGTTCTTTGAGCCATTCGTGCGCTTCGGTTTGCCATCTGTTCTTGATGCCTGCGCACGGCCTTTAGCCGCTTGGGAAGGTTTGTTTTTCCGACCTTGGCTTTTATGGTTAGGGGCCGCTTCCGAGGAAGAATCCTCCACGGATTTTAACAGTACACTCAGTTCTTTTTGAGTGAGGTCGCGCCACTCCCCAACTGGCACCCCTTTCAAACTGACATTCATAATACGAGTTCGTTCTAGCTTCATTACCTCGTAACCAAAGTGTTCACACATACGGCGAATCTGTCGATTCAAACCTTGCACTAGGGTGATATTAAATACCGTTGGAGAGATTTTTTTCACCGGACACTTTTTGGTCATAGTGCCCAAAATAGGCACGCCACCCGCCATACCCTCAATGAAAGACTCTGTAATGGGCTTGTTAACGGTTACCAAGTATTCTTTTTCATGGTCATTGCCAGCACGCAATATCTTATTAACCAAATCACCGTTATTGGTCAGAAAGATCAGCCCTTGAGAGTCTTTGTCCAAGCGCCCTATGGGGAAGATTCGTACCCCATGACTGACAAAGTCGACAATGTTATTACGCTCTGAACTTTCTGTGGTACTTACAATGCCCACAGGTTTATTAAGGACGATAAAAACAAAATCGTCGGCGTCTTGAGGCTCAATTAGCTGGCCATTTACGCGAACGGTATCACCAGGGTTCACTTGATCCCCGACCTTCGCCCGCTTGCCATTAATAAAAACATTACCCTGATCAATAAATCGGTCGGCATCACGACGCGAGCAGATACCACTTTCACTGATGTATTTATTTAGTCGGGTGGAGGACGCTGTAAACATAAATTTCCAATTGAAAAAGGGTTGTTTGAATATCTTATCGAGGGGGTTGGTGACAGGTCATTCAGACTCTGTATTTTGGTTTAAACCCAGTTCTTTTTGTTTTTTCTTGCTTAAGCCTAAAGAGACAATGCGATGGGATTCACTAAGGTAATAATGCAATTCATCCAAGTTCACATTGTTGTTATCGTACTGTTGGATCCATTTAAGGCCTCGACTAGCAAGGTATGGTGCCGGTTGATAACCTGGGCATTCACTTAAAAACAAATAGTTTAATTCTGAGGTTTTAAAGGTAAAAGCGGGTTGTTTATCTTTTCCCCAACCGCCAATGGCAAACACTTTGCCACCCACTTTCCAAACTTGTGAATTGCCCCACTGAACCACATGAGTAGCGGCAGGTAGTGCTGCACAAAACTGGTTAAATTCATCGTAGGTCATAAGCCCTCAGCCAACGCTCATTTTAAACGCTCGATAGTTTGAGTAGATTATACAGCAAAGCGGTCAGTCTTTTATAAGGCTGACCGAAAACTTTGCTTTTATGACTGAAGAGCCTATTGGTGGGTGTCTAAGTAGTACTTTTCTTGTTTGAGTATGCGATCACTGTTTAGGGACGCAATACTGATGTCACTAGAGTGTGGCAGCATGCCAAGGGTTTGAAGATGTAAGTAGCGCATGGCGCAGACACGTAGGAAGGAAGTGAAGTTATCCAGATCATGGCCTGCATCGAGGGCTTCATGATTAAGCTTGGCGATCATCTGCGCCAAACTTAATTTATCTCGCTGGGCAATTTCTTCGAGAGTAAACCAGAAAAAACTTTCCAAACGAATGCTGGTTACCATGCCATCAATACGTAATGAACGGGTAACGTTTTGCCATAGGCTAGGATCTGAATTCACAAATAGCTTACACATAGCATGGATTCCTTGTCGCACTTATTATTTTTGTTTACTAGGACTGCAATGATCTTCAAGCATAGAAAATAGCGAAATCAACGGACAAGTTCTAGAGGCAAAGCAGACTAAACAAGGCAACTTCCTTATTTCGTTGTCGCTATATTCAGTCTGCTAATAAGATAAATTAGGCGTTTAGCAAGGCATAAAATTGCGCTAACCATTGGGGATGAGCCGGCCATGCTGGCGCTGTCACTAGATTTCCATCGGTAATGGCTTGATCCACTGGTATGTCTGCATAGACACCTTTAGCAAGCTCTACTTCAGGCTGACAAGCCGGATAAGCTGAACATTTACGATTCGCCAAAACACCCGCCGCGGCCAATAATTGAGCCCCATGACACACTGCCGCCACAGGTTTATTTTCCGCAAAAAAGTGCTTCACCATGGCAATGACTTGCGGATTGAGTCGCAGATACTCTGGAGCGCGGCCACCGGGAATCACTAAAGCATCGTAATCGGCAGGATCGATGTCATTAAAACTGGCGTTAAGAGCAAAGCGATGCCCTACTTTTTCTGTGTACGTCTGGTCACCTTCAAAATCATGGATGGCCGTCGCCACGGATTCCCCTGCTTGTTTATCAGGGCAAACCGCATGAACGGTATGACCAACACTCATCAAGGCCTGAAACGGCACCATGGTTTCGTAATCTTCAGTGAAATCGCCAGTAATCATTAGTATTTTTTTATTAGACATGACCTGCTCCTTAAGAATAAAAAGTTCGCAGGCTAGTTGTATCAGCTTGTTCAATCAGAAAGGTATTAAAGGGTTATTACATTGTTTAAAGATACAGGTAGATGCCAAGGGATAAGAAAGGTATTAAAAGGGTTATCGCTTGAAGAGACAGTAAGCTGGCAAGCGTTTAGCTTGCCAGCTTACTTGATCGATAGAGGGATTGATTTTGTCCAATAATCCAAATCAGTCGTTTTTATCGCCACTGATGCGGCTGCCAACGGCAGACTTTTGGTCTTTATACTTGGCGTTGTCACGCTTATTGTAAGGACGTTCAGCAGGGCCAGATAGGGTTTCAAAGTTGATCGCCCCTATCGTCATACCAGGGCTTAGAGCGATTGGTAATTTCCCCCCGTTTAGAAACTCCAGTACGATACCGCCACTCCAGCCCGGGTCAATACGGTGTGCCGTAACATGCACCATTAGCCCCAAGCGTGCCAAGGATGAACGACCATCTAACCAACCCACTAAATAATCAGGGACAGTCACGGATTCTTTGGTCACACCCAACACCAACTCACCTGGGTGAATAAAGAAAGGTTCGCCATCTTTCACCAGTATTTCATCGCTCATGACCGATTCGATCACTTTGCTTAAGTCGGCTTTAGAGCTGCTTAAATCTAGGTAGGGGGCAGGATGCCCTTGAAAAACACGAAATGAATTCCCCAAGCGTAAATCCACCGATACGCCACTAATGACGCTGTTATCAGGGCGCGGCTCGATTACGATCGCGCCATCATCTAGGGCTTTAATTATATCTCGGTCACACAAACGCATGGTATTTCCTTAGTCGTCACTCATGCCAATGGTCGGCATGGCAAATTGCTGATCTTGTCGGTGAGCAAGGGTAGCACCAAGTTTACGAGCAATCGACTGATAAATATTCGCCACCTCACTTTCTGGCTCGCTCACCACCAAAGGACGCCCCGCATCACTGCGCTCACGAATAGCTAAACTCAAAGGCAACTTGCCCAAGACATCGACCTGATATTCCGCGGCTAGACTCGCGCCACCTTGGTCACCAAAAATGGCTTCATGGTGACCACAATTGGAACAAATGTGTGTGGACATATTTTCTACCACGCCCAAAACCGAAATTTGCACCTTATTAAACATTTCGATGCCACGACGGGCATCTAATAGCGCAATGTCTTGGGGTGTGGTCACTATTACAGAACCTGCTACTGGCACTTTTTGCGATAAGGTCAATTGAATGTCGCCTGTACCCGGTGGCATATCAATAAACAAGTAATCCAAATCATCCCAATCGGTTTGCGTCAGAATCTGCATCAGGGCGCCTGTCACCATAGGTCCACGCCAAGCCACTGGCGTATCCTTAGTGGTTAAGAAAGCCATACTCATCACCTGTACACCATGGGAGCTGGGTGGAATAAAGAATTTCTCGTCGCGTACTTGTGGGCGAGTATCTTCAGCAAACCCCATCATCATGCCTTGGCTCGGGCCATAAATGTCTGCATCCAGAATTCCTACCCGTGCGCCTTCCCTCGCCATGGCTAGGGCAAGGTTAACCGTCGTGGTGGATTTACCAACACCGCCCTTGCCGGAAGCAATAGCAATGACGTTTTTCACCCCTTCTAAGCCTGCAATGTTGCCCTGTGTACTGTGGCGCTGAATGCTGGCTTCAATGTCTAACACTAGCTGGCGTTGATCTTTAAGCTGCTCGCTAATACGTTCACGCAAACTGGCTTGTTCTTGCTCCGCAGGGTAACCCAAGCTTAAGGTGACATGGATACGCTGATCATCACTGATCACTTGCCATACTGGCCCATAGGCTTGAGCAGTATTGAGATCAATAAGCTGCTCTAGTTGTGCTTGTATTTGGGCATCACTTAACATGGTGGGTTCTCCATCAGCATTGACGATTTGCAGCGATTCATCTGGGTCTTTGCCCTTGCTGCGCAAAATCTATCAAAATAAATTCAGTTTATGTGCCTAGTGTGAGGGCAAATTGCGGAAAAGCAAGTCTAGCTCTTGCACACAAGTTACTGGGACTTATAATTACGCCTTCAAAATGTTTCGTTCATTTTAGGCTTGGTGAAAACCAGAATTCAATTCGCCTAGTGTTCAAACCAACATTCGACTATTTAACATCCAGTAGGCTTATATCTAATGGCACAAACGCAACGCAAAATTTTAGTTACCAGCGCCCTCCCCTATGCCAATGGCTCAATCCATTTAGGGCACATGCTGGAGCATATCCAAACAGACATTTGGGTTCGCTTCCAAAAAATGCGTGGTCACCTTTGTACCGCCGTGTGTGCCGATGATGCCCACGGTACAGCCATTATGATCAAAGCGGCACAAAACGGTATCACCTCAGAGCAGTTGATCGATGGCGTGCGCCAAGAACACATGAGTGACTTCAACGACTTCTTGATTGGTTATGATAACTACCACTCTACCCACTCAGAAGAAAACCGCGAAATTTCCAACAGCATTTACACGGCCCTTCGTGATAATGGCAAAATTGCTGTGCGTTCGATTGTTCAAGCCTACGATCCTGAAAAAGAAATGTTCCTAGCGGATCGTTTCATTAAAGGCACCTGCCCTAAGTGTAAAGCCGAAGACCAATACGGCGACAACTGTGAAGTATGTTCTGCGACTTATACGCCAATGGAAATGATCGATCCACGCTCGGTTTACTCCGGCGCAACACCGATCGAAAAAGAGTCCGAGCACTACTTCTTCAAATTGCCTGACTTCCAAGATTTCCTAGCGAAATGGACCCGCAGTGGCACCCTACAAGATCAAGTGGCCAATAAATTAGCGGAATGGTTGGATTCTGGTTTACAAGAATGGGACATCAGCCGTGATGCCCCCTACTTTGGTTTCGAAATCCCAGACGCTCCGGGCAAATATTTTTACGTGTGGCTAGATGCCCCAATCGGTTACATGGCCAGCTTCAAAAACCTATGTGATCGTACACCAGAGCTAAACTTTGATGATTACTGGGGTAAGGATTCCGATGCTGAGCTTTACCACTTCATCGGTAAAGACATTATCAACTTCCACGCCTTGTTCTGGCCTGCCATGTTGGATTGTGCAGGTTACCGTACGCCAACAGGCGTGAATGCCCACGGCTATGTAACGGTAAACGGCACTAAAATGTCGAAGTCTCGTGGCACCTTTATTAAAGCCCGCACTTACTTAAATCACCTAGACCCTCAGTACTTGCGCTACTACTTTGCTGCCAAGCTAAATGCCAGTGTTGATGACATCGATTTGAACTTAGAAGACTTTATCCAGCGTGTGAACTCGGATGTGGTCGGTAAAGTGGTCAACATCGCCAGCCGTACCGCAAGCTTCATTAATAAAAAGTTCGATGGTCAACTGGCAAGCACTGTCAGCGAACAGGAAATGATTCAAAGCTTCATCGACGCAGGCGAGGGCATCGCGGAATCTTTTGAAAAACGTGAATACGGTAAGGCCGTGCGTGAGATCATGCGTCTTGCGGATGTGGCCAACACCTACATTGCTGACCAAGCCCCTTGGGTATTGGCGAAAGATGAAGCCACCTTACCTAAAGTACAAGAGGTTTGTTCTGTCGCATTGAATCTGTTTAGCATCTTGGCTACCTACCTGAAACCTGTGATGCCAAATTTGGTGGCTGATGCCGAAACCTTCTTGAACAAAGAGCTGACTTGGAGCAACCGTAGTGAATTGCTGTTTGGTAAGCAGGTAAACAAATTTAAAGCGCTAATGGGTCGTATTGAGCAGAAGCAGATCGATGCCATGATCGAAGAAGGCCGCTTGGAAGCTGAAGCCGATGCTGCCGCCAAAGCTGAATCTGAGCCTAAGCAAGAAGCTACAGAGTTGAGCAAAGAGCCTCTAGAAGCTGAAATCAATTTTGACGACTTTGCGAAGGTGGATCTGCGCATCGCCTTGATCGCTAAAGCCGAGCATGTGGAAAAAGCCAACAAGCTACTAAAACTCACCCTCGATATCGGTGGTGAAACTCGCACGGTTTTCTCTGGTATTAAATCCGCTTATAAGCCAGAAGATCTAGAAGGCAAGCTTACCGTTATGGTGGCCAACCTTGCGCCGCGTAAAATGAAGTTTGGTTTGTCGGAAGGCATGGTATTGGCAGCAGGCCCAGGTGGTGACGAGATTTACCTACTTGAGCCCCATTCAGGCGCTAAGCCTGGCCAACGGGTTATGTAAGCACAGCATTAGAGAGTCGGTACAACTGGTCTTTATAAGCTAGGCCAGTTGTACTTAATCATTACATAATGTGAGGTTATATAATCTCAACCTATTATATATATTCTAAATTAAACTAAATAAGGTCATGTTTTGATCTTGTTAGTTATAAGCAACTTGCTATAGTTACGCTGCACAAAAACCTATCGTTTTGCATTTTATTAGCATATTTTTTTCGACTATTTTTATGGACGTGAGATGACTGATTATCTCCTTATACTGGTTAGCACCATCTTGGTTAATAACTTTGTATTGGTACAATTTTTAGGACTATGCCCTTTCATGGGCGTATCGGGTAAGCTCGAAACATCCATAGGTATGGCCATGGCCACCACCTTTGTTTTGACCTTGTCTAGCCTATGCAGCTATCTGACGTTTACCTATATATTGCAGCCCTTCGGCTTGGAATACCTACAAACCATCTCCTTCATCTTAGTGATTGCCGTTGTGGTGCAGTTCACCGAAATGGTGGTACGTAAAACCAGCCCGCTACTTTACCGGGTACTGGGTATCTTCCTGCCTTTGATCACCACCAACTGTGCTGTATTGGGTGTGGCCTTACAAAATATCAGCAAACAAAACGGTTTTGTCGAATCCATCCTTTATGGCTTTGGCGCGGCAGTCGGTTTCTCATTCGTATTGGTGCTATTTGCCGCCATGCGTGAGCGAATCAATGTGGCCGACGTTCCTGTTGCATTTAAAGGTTCCGCTATCGGTATGATTACCGCAGGCCTTATGGCACTGGCCTTCATGGGCTTCACTGCCCTAGTGCAAATATAGGAGCTCCCATGTTAACTGTATTTATTGCCATTGGGATCCTACTCATTCTTTCGCTTATTTTTGGCGCCATTCTTGGTTACGCCAATGTACGTTTCCATGTGGAAGGCGACCCGATTGTTGAACAGATCGACGCGTTACTCCCGCAAACTCAGTGTGGTCAATGTGGTCACCCGGGCTGTCGTCCTTATGCTGAAGCCATTGCTAACGGTGAGGCTATCAACCACTGCCCACCGGGTGGTCAAGCCACCATCCAAGCCCTTGCAGACCTTCTTGATGTGGAAGCGATTCCTCTAGACGGTGACCACGGCACAGAAACCGCCAAACGTGTGGCAGTGATCCGTGAAGACGAATGTATTGGTTGTACCAAGTGCATACAGGCCTGCCCTGTTGATGCGATTTTGGGTGCGGCCAAACAAATGCACACCGTCATTGCAGACGAGTGTACTGGCTGTGATTTATGTGTTGAACCTTGTCCGGTAGATTGTATTGATATGGTAGAAGTGGGTGTTACCTCGAAAAATTGGTCATGGGATAAGCCCCAAGGTATCACAGCGGTTGCTGGCAAAATTATTGCCACAGACCGTCAGGCTGAGGTAGTTCACTAATGCAAACAGCGGTTAATATTTTTTCTTTTCACGGCGGCATACACCCACCGGAAAACAAAACTCAATCCTTGCAACTACCGCTAGGTCGCCCAAGTCTGCCTGCTGAATTAATTTTGCCTCTGGGCCAGCATATAGGTCAGTCTTCTCGCCCTATCGTGGAAGTCGGCACTAAGGTTTTAAAAGGTCAGCCTATTGCCATAAACAATGGTTTTCTGAGCAGTTTTTTACACGCTCCGACTTCTGGCACCATAGAGGCGATTGAGCCACGCTTAATTGCTCACCCTTCTGGCTTAAGCGATTTGTGTATTGTGCTGACACCAGACGGACAAGACACCTGGCAAGACAGAACCCCTTTGCTGGATTGGCAAAGCATTCCACATCTAGACACCCTAACCTTTTTAGGGGAAATGGGCATTGTGGGTATGGGCGGCGCGGGCTTTCCTACGCAAGTAAAATTGCAAGGTGCCCACAAGCATGCCATTAAGCATTTCATTATTAATGCGGCTGAGTGTGAGCCTTATATCACAGCCGACGACATGCTGATCCGCGAAAAGACCGACGCACTTATTCAAGGTATTGAAGTGCTTCAACACTTGGTACAAGCAGAACAAATGTTAATCGGTATCGAGGATAACAAGCCTACTGCGATTGCTGCTCTAAAACAGACGATTCAAGCTCGAAATAGCGCGATTCAAGTAGCGGTTGTGCCCACTAAGTACCCGTCGGGTGGCGAAAAGCAGCTGATTCAATTGCTGACTGGTAAAGAAGTACCAAGTGGTCAATACCCAGCCGACATTGGCGTTTTGTGTCAAAACGTCGGTACCTGTGTCGCCGTTCATGATGCCATTTATCTTGGTCAACCGCTGATTTCACGCTTCACCACCTTAACCGGGGATGCCCTAGGCGCACCGCAAAACGTAGAAGTGTTGCTTGGCACGCCGATTGAGCACCTTTTGGATTACGCTCAAGCGGACCAAAAGCGTATTCAGCGCCTAGTAATGGGCGGCCCTATGATGGGTTTCACCCTAAATGCCACAGAAGTGCCAATCGTTAAAACCAGTAACTGTATTTTGGCCGCTACTGCTCAAGAATTACCAACACCTGAGCCAGAGCAAGCCTGCATACGTTGTGGTATGTGTGAGCAAGCCTGCCCAGCCAGCTTATTGCCGCAACAATTATTGTGGTTTAGTAAAAGCCAAGAATTAGAAAAAGCCGAACATTACAACCTATTCGACTGTATCGAATGTGGTGCTTGTTCTTATGTGTGCCCAAGCAGTATTCCTCTGGTGCAGTATTACCGCCATAGTAAGAGCACCATTCGTGAAAATCGCGAAGCGGCGATTAAGTCGGACATTGCTAAGCAACGCTTTGAAGCTCGTAAAGCGCGCCAAGAAGCCGAGATTGCAGAGAAAGAAGCTAAACGTTTGGCTCGTCAACAAGCCAGCACGAAGAAAACAACGGATAAACCTGCTCCGACAGCGGCAGCACCAAGTAAGGCAGCAGCCAGCCCAGCTGCCCCCATCAGTGACGATGCTAAGAAGCTAAAAATTGATGTAGCCATTGGTAAAACCAAGCTGAAGAAATTGCAGAAACAATTACTTGCCGCCCAAGAAAGTGAGCACCTTGAAGAGATTAATGCCCTGCAACTGCAGGTCACGGATCTTGAAGGAACACTGGCAAAACAAGAAGCTGAGCTGGCTAAACTTGCGCCGGCACCTGTGGTGGCCGCCAAACCTGCTCCTGCGGCCAAAGCCCCTGTCAGCGACGAACTGAAAAAGGCAAAAGTGGATGTGGCACTGATTGGCGTTAAGTTGAAGAAACTGCAAAAACAACTCGACAGCGAGCCGGACAACACGGAACTGCAAGATAAGATCAAGGGATTCAACAGTGACCTTGAAGCCGCGCAAGCCTTAGTGACAAAACTCTCTGCCAGCGAAGTAAGCACAGCGCCAGTCGAAGCGGCGCCAAGTAAAGCCGGCTTATCCGATGAAGCGAAGAAACTAAAAATTGACGCTGCCATTGCTAAGGCTGCGGTTAAAAAAGTCGAGAAGGCATTAAGGAAAGCCGAAGAAATTCAATCGCCAGGGCTTGAAACCCTACGCCAGCAACTAAAAGACGCTCAACAAAGAGCCGATGAGCTAGAGCAGGCGTTGAATAACCCAACAGCAAGCGCCAGTGCTGCCCCTGCCCCGAGCGCGGCAACCAGTGCAGATGCCGATGCTCAGAAAAAGCGTAAAGTTGATCTCGCCATTGCCAAAGCAGGCATTAAAAAGGCCGAGAAGAACATTGCCCTATTAAAAGAGCAAGGCAAGGACGACAGCGAAATTGCAGCGTCTGAATGGCCACAAAAGCTACAAGAAGCTCAGCAAAAATTAGCACAGCTGGAAAGCGCCGATGCCGCACCTACACAAGCTCCTGTAGCAGAAAAAGCACCAGCCGCTAAAGCCGCACTGGATGCAGATGCTGAGAAAAAGCGAAAAATCGATCTCGCCATTGCCAAAGCAGGCATTAAAAAGGCCGAGAAGAACATTGCCCTATTAAAAGAGCAAGGCAAGGACGACAGCGAAATCGCAGCGTCTGAATGGCCACAAAAGCTACAAGAAGCTCAGCAGAAGCTAGCACAGCTGGAAAGCGCCGATGCCGCACCTGCACAGACTCCTGTAGCAGAAGCAGCGCCTGCTGCTAAAGCTGCACCTGTGGTAGATGCGGATGCTGAGAAAAAACGCAAAATCGATCTCGCCATTGCCAAAGCAGGCATTAAAAAGGCCGAGAAGAACATTGCCCTATTAAAAGAGCAAGGCAAGGACGACAGCGAAATTGCAGCGTCCGAATGGCCACAAAAGCTACAAGAAGCTCAGCAAAAATTAGCACAGCTAGAAAAAGCCGATGCTGCACCTGCACAGGCTCCTATAGCAGAAAAAGCGCCAGCCGCTAAAGCCGCACCTGTGATGGATGCGGATGCTGAGAAAAAACTTAAAATCGACCTAGCCATTGCCAAAGCAGGTATTAAAAAGGCCGAGAAAAACATTGCTTTGTTAAAAGAACAAGGTAAGGACGACAGCGAAATCGCAGAGTCCGAATGGCCACAAAAATTGCAAGAAGCACAAGCTAAACTCGAACAACTTACACACGCTCAAGAGAGTCGTTAAATGGCATTATTAAGAATCACTTCTCCCCATACGCAACGTGCAGGACAACGCACCTCTTGGGTAATGCAGATGGTCATTTTAGCTACCCTGCCAGGGGTATTGCTGCAAACTTGGCTGTTTGGCTGGGGCACCTTGATGAATATTGCGGTAGCAGGTATTACCGCTCTGGTTTGTGAAGCAGCAATTTTATCCGTGCGTCGTCGCAACGTGAGCTTTTTCCTAAAGGACTACAGTGCACTACTAACGGCTGTGTTGCTGGGTATTGCCCTACCGCCGACTGTGCCTTGGTGGGTGACCGTCACCGCAGTAGGCTTTGCGATCATTTTTGCGAAACAGCTTTATGGTGGCTTGGGTAACAACCCATTCAACCCTGCTATGGTGGGTTACGCCATTGTCTTGGTGTCTTTCCCTGTGCCAATGAGCCAATGGCTTGGCGCTGCGGATTTGGTAGCGGCCGCCGACAGCCTGTCGTTTAGTCAAAGTGCCCAAGCGATTTTTAGCCATCTGCCTGCCATTGATGCTTACACCATGGCCACCCCTCTCGATGGTTTTAAAAATAAAGATGTCCTAGATAGCCAAGCGGCTTTTGCCAGCGTACCTGCCCTACAAGCAGCCAGCCTTAACAGTTGGATGTGGGTAAACCTTGCCTACCTATTGGGCGGTTTGTGGTTACTCTATATTCGCGTGATTACTTGGCACACACCAGCCGCTTTGTTGGGTGCTCTATTTGTGATGGCGGGCTTCTTCTACTTGTTGAACCCTGCGGATGCCGCAAGCCCTCTGTTTCACCTGACAACAGGTGCCGCTATGTTTGGCGCTTTCTTCATTGCTACCGACCCTGTGTCTTCTTGTACCAGTAATCGTGGCAAATTAGTGTACGGTGCGGGCATTGGTATTCTGGTATATATCATTCGAGCTTGGGGCGGTTACCCAGATGGTATTGCCTTTGGCGTACTGCTCATGAACTTCGCCGCACCACTTATTGATTACTACACGCAACCACGTACCTACGGCCATAAGAAGGCGAAAAAAGGCCTAAAAGTTGGGGAGGATAACTAATGGAATTGCTCTCATCTATCCGTCGCAACAGTATTGGCTTGGGTATTTTCGCTGTCTTCACTGCGGGCTTAATCGCCCTTACTCAGCTCTATACAAAAAAGACCATTGAAAACAATATTATTGCTGCACAAGTGGCGGCCTTTAATGAAATTTTACCGGCGCAACTGTACGACAACGACCTAACTCAAGATTCTGCTCTGCTAGAACCAGATGATTTATTAGGCTCTAAAGAACCGGTAAAAATCCATATTGCTCGCAAGCAAGGTGACGTCTCTGGCATTATTTTCGAGACCATTGCGCCAAGTGGTTATAACGGCAATCTGTATTTATTGGTGGCCATTGATAAAAACGGCACGGTTACAGGCAGCCGTGTCATCAGCCACAAAGAAACCCCTGGCTTAGGTGATAAAGTCGATTTGAAAAAGTCTAACTGGATTTTAAGCTTTGCTAACACGTCCCTAAGCAACCCTTTAGAGAAAGACTGGGGCGTGA
This sequence comes from Marinomonas dokdonensis, assembly GCF_052747885.1. Classification (NCBI taxonomy): domain Bacteria; kingdom Pseudomonadati; phylum Pseudomonadota; class Gammaproteobacteria; order Oceanospirillales; family Oceanospirillaceae; genus Marinomonas; species Marinomonas dokdonensis. The sequence goes on along the minus strand of NZ_JBRAND010000002.1, from coordinate 217,740 downwards.
AGAAAGACGGTGGTCAATTTGACCAATTTACTGGGGCAACCATTACCCCAAGAGCCGTGGTGCGAGCGGTTAAGAACACGCTTATCTACTTTGAACAAAACAAAGCCAGCTTGCTAGCACAATAGGATACTAAGATGAGTACAGACGATACATTAGTCGAAGACACAGCTCCTGCTGACAAACCTAGCGCTAACTATGCCGAAATTATTTACAATGGCATTTGGAAAAACAACCCAGCGCTGGTACAGCTGCTAGGCTTGTGTCCTATGTTGGCGGTAACCAGCACAGTGGTGAACGCCATTGGCTTGGGATTAGCCACTTTAGTGGTACTAGTAGGCTCTAACATCGCGGTTTCATTGATCCGTAACTATGTAGCAGACGCGGTGCGTTTGCCTGCTTTCGTGATGATCATCGCCTCATTTACCACCTGTATTGAATTGATCATGCAGGCTTATACCTACGAACTGTACCAGATTCTAGGGATTTTCATTCCCTTGATCGTAACCAACTGTGCCATCCTAGGCCGTGCAGATGCTTTTGCTAGCCGCAACCCTGTGCTGCCTTCTGCCCTCGATGGTTTCATGATGGGGCTAGGCTTTATGTTTATCCTAGTGTTACTAGGCGCCATGCGTGAACTGATCGGTCAAGGCACTCTATTTAGCGATATGCAGCTGTTGTTTGGCGAGTCTGCCGTACACTGGAAATGGGTGGTCTTCAGTGATTACCAAAGCGTTTTGTTTGCTGTATTGCCTCCTGGTGCCTTCATTGGACTTGGCTTACTTATCGCGGGTAAAAACTATTTGGATGAGCGTGAGAAAAAACGTCTTGCGGCAGAAAAAGCCAAAGCTGGCCCGAGCGCATCCAAGCGTGTCCGCGTAACCGGTCAGGCAGGCTAATCCAAGACGAGCGCAATCGGCATAGGAAAAGTAACGTGAATAAAGACAAGCGTCATCAGATCTTCTCTCGCTTACGAGCTGAAAACCCCAATCCGGTAACGGAGTTGGAGTACAGCTCTCCTTTCGAGCTGCTCATTGCCGTACTCTTTTCCGCACAAGCCACCGACGTGAGCGTCAATAAGGCCACGCGCAAATTATTCCCTGTGGCCAACACCCCCCAAAGCATGTTGGATTTAGGGGTAGAAGGCCTCAAGAGCTACATCAAAACCATAGGGCTTTTTAACGCCAAAGCGGAAAACGCCATTAAGACCTGCAAAATCTTGGTGGAACAGCACAACAGTGTTGTCCCTCAAACCCGAGAAGAACTGGAAGCCTTACCTGGTGTTGGCCGCAAAACCGCCAACGTGGTGTTAAACACGGCATTTCGTCAGGTGGCCATGGCCGTAGACACCCATATCTTTCGCTTTAGTAATCGCACTAAGGTGGCACCGGGTAAAAACGTACTGGAAGTGGAAATGAAGCTGCTTAAGTTTGTACCTAAGGAGTTTTTATTGGATGCCCACCACTGGATGATACTTCATGGTCGCTATATCTGTGTGGCTCGCAAGCCAAAGTGCGGCGCCTGTATCATCGAAGATTTGTGCGAATTTAAAGAAAAGACCTCAGACTGATCAAGACGCCCTCAAGCTTCCAATTGTCCACCTCCGTTCAACACTATTAGATTTCTAATCTTACCCACCGTTAGTTAACTAAACACTAACTTAAATTTAAATAACATAACATTTATTAAACCTTTCAAGCTCGGCATTCTTGACCTATTCAATACTCACTATATTGCAGAGGATGCCATGAGCCATATTTCTAAATCTCGTCTTACCCAAGCTCAGCTTGATGCCCATTGGATGTCTTATTCAGGCAACCGTGAGTTTAAAAAAGACCCTCGCTTAATCGCCTCCGCACAGGGCAATTACTACACAGACATTGAGGGTCGAAAAATCTTTGATGGCCTTTCGGGTCTATGGACCTGTGGTTTGGGTCACAGCGTACCTAGCATCAATGAAGCGGTGGCCAATCAGGTGAAAACCTTAGACTACTCACCTGCTTTTCAATTTGGCCATGAACAATCTTTCATTCTGGCGGAAAAAATTGGCGAGTTTATGCCTGAAGGTCTAAACCGTATTTTCTTTACCGGTTCAGGCTCTGAATCGGTGGATACCGCCCTTAAAATTGCACGAGCTTATTGGCGCAAAAAAGGCCAAGGTACAAAAACCAAATTTATTGGCCGTGCTAAGGGCTATCACGGAGCGGGTATTTCAGGCTTCAGTGTGGGCGGTATTCCGGCTAACCGCACCCTTTATGGACAAGGCTTGGAGTCCTATCACCTACCTCACACCCAAGTTCCTGGTACGGAATTCAGCAAAGGGATGGCCGAGCAAGGCCAAGAGCGCGCAGAGGATTTATTAAATCTGATCAATCTACATGACGCCTCTAACATTGCTGCCGTTATTGTAGAGCCTATGTCCGGCTCTGGTGGTGTAATTGTGCCACCAAAAGGTTACTTAAAGCGTTTGAGAGAGATATGTGATCAGCACAATATTCTGCTGATATTTGACGAAGTAATTACCGCTTTTGGCCGCATGGGTGCTTGCACAGGTTCGGAAGCCTTTGGCGTCACGCCAGATGCCATCACTATGGCAAAACAGGTCACCAATGGTGTTATTCCTATGGGGGCCGTGGCGTTCAAACAAGAAATTTATGACACCTTTATGGAACATGGTGGTGCAGAATACATGTTGGAACTGCCCCATGGCTATACTTATTCAGCCCATCCAATCGCTTGCGCGGCGGCATTAGCCTCTCTTGCAGAGATAGAACAACAAGGTATGATCGCCCAAGTGCAGAGCTTGAGCCCTATTTTTGAAGATAAGGTTCATCAACTAAGAGATGTCTGCGCCAACATTAGCGATATTCGTAACTATGGCCTAGCTGCAGGGTTAACGATTGCCCCCATCAATGGAGAACCCGCTAAACGTCCTTACCAGATTGCCATGGCCATGTGGGATAAGGGCTATTATGTAAGATATGGTGCTGACACCATTCAATTAGCCCCTCCTTTCACTTCTGAAGTGTCGGAGATTGATAGTTTAATAAACGCCCTGGGTGAAACGATCAATGAAGTTTCATAAGGCTAAATAAGCTCACAAAGCAGGCTAGTCATTGACAGCCTGCTTTGATAATTTCCGACGGCACTACAGGCTTAGACTAAAGCAAGATATACTCAGGTTTCCATCATAGAGTTGAGTTAGGATGCCTAAGTGACGATTTCCTCTAACCCTTATATTCGCTGTTTCTGGCCTGGGGCATTACATTTGATCGACGGCACCATCCTGCCTGTCCGCTGTACCCACATATCTAAAACCATGACAGAAATAGAAGCCCCTAGTGATATTCATCGCTCCAAGTTAGTGTTTCTGGAACTGAATGCCAGCCATCAAGGTGCCAATGAGCAATTAAAAATACTTTGCGATCCACTTGAAGACATTATCAATGAGCACGATAAGCACTATATTCGATTAAGTTTTCATACCATTTCGGATCAAGACAAGTTATTTATTGAGCACTTTATTCACGATCACAGTTAAGCTTTGCTGGACTTGCCAAGAGCTGAGCTTGTCGTGGGCTTAGTTCGCCAGCGAAAGACTAAATAACCAAGCCAGTTGGTGAAAAATATCACCACCAGCCAAGCAAGTTTAGTCAGCCCTGCGACTCGGCGGGAAAACAAGAGTAAGAAAAGTGGTAGCAGATACACCGCGGCTATCACGAATAGAATCACCAATTGTTCAATGCTGACCGCATCTATCATTGCTTTCCCCCTTGCTAGGCGCTATTCCTGTGGTGCAGCACCCGCCTCTTCTGCTTTTTTCACTCGTATTTTCGCGCCATCAATTTCCGCGCCGTTTAATGATTTAATCGCTAATTTAGCGTCGCCCACTTTTGGCATTTCAACAAAGCCGAATCCTTTAGATTCGCCCGTTTCTTTATCCATCACTAGGGTGCAGGATTGGATGCTTCCAAACTTTGCAAAAGCCGCTTTAAGCTCTTCTTGGGTGGTATTGCGGGCAAGGTTTCTTACTAATAGTTTCATTTCATTTTTCTCTTTGGCAATGTCTTCTAAGAAACATTGAATAAAGGCGCAGGCTCATACTAAAAGCCTGCGCCATAAAAAAAGGCACAAGAACTACATGTTCTCATGCCTTGTGGTTTTAACCTATTACTTAGGGTAATTATTAAGACAAGGTCGTCTCGAATAGGTTAAGCAATTTTTCACTGTCCACTTCCATACACACCTGAGTCATAGGCACATCGTTCCAATAAGGTGTTGGAAACTCCATGCCTTGTGGCGCAAAAATGGTTTGGCCAATACCAATGCCTTCACAGGCAACTCGAACCGCTCCTAGTTCGACGCCAAAGATACTTGGGTCCATGACATAGGCTATGGTGGAAGCATCGTGGAAATAACAACCGTCCATATCGAAACGGCTGCTGTAAAAATTAATGTAATGCTGGGCGCAGTCATACAAGAAACCACCTTGCTCTGGATTCTTCTGACGAATACGATCCAAAACAGTATTGTCTAGCAACACCTGATGAGTTACATCTAGACCAATCATGGTCACCTGCCATGGGGCAGTGAACACCGCATCCGCCGCATGTGGGTCATTCATTATGTTGGCTTCAGCCACTGGGGACACATTGCCATATTCAATGGCTGTACCACCCATCAAGACTACTTCGTCCACTAGGCTTGCCACTTCTGGGTCTAGCTCTAGGGCTTTCGCTAAGTTACCTAATGGTCCAAGGGCAATAATGGTCACTTCCCCTGGATATTCACGTACCGTGTCGACAATAAACTGGGCGGCGTCTTTATCGATCGCCTTGCCCTTTGGTGCAGGCCAGTTGATATTACCAAAGCCATCTGCACCGTGAACAAAGTCAGGATGAGGGCGTGGTGCGATTTCAAAAGGTACTGCCACCCCTTGAGCCACAGGTACGTCAACCTTGGCAATTTCAGTTAGGGTGATTGCGTTCTGGGTGGCTAATGCTACTGGAACGTTACCAAAGGTGGTTGTCAGCCCCAGCACTTCGATTTCTGGTGCTTGAAAGGCAAAGAAAATGGCCATTGCATCATCTATACCCGGATCTGTATCAATAATTATTTTACGAGCCATGAAAGACATCCTTAATATTTTTTAATTCTCTAAAAGAAATTGTTCGACTTCGTGCTGAGAAGGTATCGCAGCCATCGCCCCGAGACGTGTCACACATATAGCGGAGGCGGCGCAACCACGACGCATGGCCTCAGCGATGGGAGTACCAGATAAAATCGCCGATAAAGTATAGCCAATAAAGGTATCCCCAGCGGCCGTGGTATCCACAGCGTCGACACGAAAAGCAGGCACATGTAGGTTTTCTTCCCCATCAAAGTAACGCACACCGTCTTTTCCAAGTGTCATGAGCACTGCCAATTCTGGGTAACGCTCAGGCAACAACTGCGCCGCGGCATCAATTGTGTCTACGCCAACCAAGTCCATCGCTTCGACTTCATTAACGATTAATAAATGCACAAAAGGCAATACCGCTTTCGTCAATTCAGCATCCATTGGTGCAGGATTGAAAGCCACTTTTAAACCTTTACCGTGGGCACTTTCAATAATGTAATCCACTAAATTGGTTTCATTTTGCAGTAACACCCAATCGCCCTGCTGGGCAGCCGATAGAATTTCATCAACTCTTGCTTTGCTCAAGCAATGGTTAGCCCCTGGGTAGAGGATAATCGAATTTTCGGCCGCCTTGGTAAGCTGGATAATGGCATGACCTGTAGGGGTATCTAGGGTTTCGATCAAGGACACATCAACCTTAAACTCTTCAAGCTGGTTCAAGATCATGGTATCGACACTGTGGATAGCTCCGACGTGTTTCACCCCACCACCCGCTTGCGCTAAAGCCACTGACTGATTTGCCCCTTTTCCTCCCAGTAAACACTGGTAGCTTTCTGAAGCCATGGTTTCACCAGGTCGAACAAAATGGTCAAGCTGATAAAGGTGGTCGAGATTAATCGAGCCGAAGTTGTAAATTGTCATATTTCCCTCAGGGCTTACTTAAAAGTGAACCTATCGTCTACTGTGCTAAATAGCATGCCATCAACATAGCGCAAGAATGTATATCGTCTTTCGATTGTATAAATTTCTGACCGATTGAACAAATATAAATTTATCTTCAAAGACTAGCAAAACAACACCCATAAAAAACGCTCCATTCTGAAGAATGGAGCGTTTTTACATACCCTTTGAAGATACTTGTTCATGATAACAAAAAAACCAAACGCTTTCTGCTATAGCCTAGTCATGACTTTGTAGGGAACCTCCTAAAATAGGTCATCTTACAAAGTTCAGGAAATGACAACTGGTGACCCAAAACTTAAACACCTTCTTGGCGGTTCAGTAAATCCCTTCTCAATAAACTTCAAGTTCTGATCATCGATGTTTCTAAGATCCACTCCTTAAAAAACAATGCCAAATTTAAACTATGGGGCATAGAGAGCAACTGGAGCTTGCTTTAACCGCAAACTCATACTCTGAGCTTATTTCTGCCTAACACCACAACGATATTCAGCTTCACCTAAACAATAATGGAAAGTACTGCCCAATCTATTTTTTTCTTTACATTGTAAAGCAGTCCAGTTGATCAGCCCCCCAAATTTATACTGAGCATCATAAATACCACTATAGCCATCTGCTTTACAGGCATTACGCGCCTTAGCTTTAAGCGATGTTTGTACTTGTTTTTTGGCTCGATCTAGTGACCCCGACTCATAATTAAATAAGCCCTGTTTAGAAATATCACTTTCTGTCCAATGCAATTGACGATTATTTGAATACTGGTAACACCACATGTTTTCAGGAATTCCAGCAGTCGGGATAGCAACACCATTTTCATCAATTGGGCTACATACTGGCTTATTTTCTTTAGTAGAAACAGAAGATGGACTCAAAGTGGTTTGCTTTTCTGTTTCTTTAAGACGACTTAATGTCGCTTTATCGACTGAGTTAGCCCTAATATTGGTAAGTGGCTTAGGCATAGACCTACTTTGCCTTACACTATCCGCATAGGTTTTTATATCGTTAAAGTGTTGGTTAAATATTCGATTAACTGATTCTGCACCTGAAGTACTTCTGCTACCGGCATAATCAATCAAACTCTGAACTCTCTGCCTATTACGTAATTCAATTTCTTTATTAACTGATATTCTATGTTCATCAACCATACGTTCAATTGACGTAGACTCTAAGTAAGGATGATCTTCTAATATAGTGTGAGAGTTAACATTTTTATTTTTAGAGTACTGCTTAATTACCGCTTCAACTTCCTTTTTGTTTTCTTTACCAAATAATGAAACCAACTGATTACTTGCCTGTACATCACAAATTGCATGTCTATTTTTTCTATACACATCTTTTACTTGCTCAACCAGTCTTAAACAGCCTTCGTGTTCATCATGCTCTCTATACTTATTCTGAAAAGAGCACATTTGATTATTTATTTTACTTGCCTGAGCCCCAAAAGCATTACAGTAAGCCATATTGTAACCCGCCTGCTCAAAGGCATTTTTTAAAGTGCTATTATTTCCAATTTCTTCTTTAATGACAGCAACCTTATCATTAAATATCTTTTTCTTTATCTGCCTTTCGCGTTCAACTCTCTGTCTCTCTCGCTCTTTTTCTGCCGCTAAGTGTAATTTTTTTAGATTCTCTTGTTCTTTAAACTCGAATATCTTTTTCTTTTCAAATGCTAATAAAGTATCAACGTCTTGATCGATATCGTAGAAACCATAGATACTAAACTTTAGCGCTGTGTAAAGCCTCCAAAGCGGCATATCAAAAGATACTCTTCCAGCCTTTTCTGGTGACTTTTCTATTGCTTTAAAAAGCGCGAATGACATTCCATCATATAGATCTTTATAATAACCTAAATTTGGATAGCTTTTTTTGAGATCTTTTGATAGAGAAATTGGATGGTGATATTTAATTGATGAGGGTTTTGCAGATTTTTTTGAAGATTCTGTTACGAACAAATAGCTTGTACCTTCAATGAAAAGGTCGAGAGCATTGAATCCCGAATTATCTTCAATCGTGGAATCCGCACCATTTTTAATCAAAGCAAGCGTTCTAAGTTTTCCATAACCCCATATCCAAGATTCACCATAATTTGGAGAATGAACCGCTTTATAGACTGCTTTGTGCAAAGGTGTATCACCTCCTAAATCTTGACTATTTACATTTGCCCCAGCCTTTATTAACTTTTCAATATTTGAAATGCTTATTTTTTCATTTTCTTCCCTTATATATCGAACTTCTTTAATCTCATTTGTATTCTGCGGAATTTCAAGCGTTAACAGCTTTGGAAAATCAGGTGCATAAACAGGGTTATCCAAGGAATTTAATGCCACTAAATGGAGTGGAGTGTATCCATACTTATCCTTTTGATTAACATCCGCACCTGCCTCGATAAAAGGACCAACATCAATATTGTTAAAAGCCGCAATGTGTAAAGCAGTTCTCTTATCTAAAGTTTGGCAGCCAATGTTTGAACCTAAGCTGAGTGCAATAGGGACTGCCGCCGCATTTTTCTCAGCCGCAATAAAGAGAGGGTTTGTATCACTACAGTAGAAAACATCATCACTGACTGGGGCTAAAAGTCTCACCTGCTCTTCATCTGCTAAATGTATTGCACTTTCCAAGGGTGTCATTTTATATGTACTTTGACAGCCAGCAATACTTACAACAGCGATCAATATAAAATTGATTTTTAAAAGGTTTCTTAACATAGCCTTCTCAATCTTCCTTAATTTAAACCCAGATAGGTATCAAAAATTGCAACCTCAGTTCAAATATATGACTAAAATTTTATAGTACGGAAACAGTATTTTTCTTATCAAGGAGACTACATAAGCATTTTATTTACTTTTATATTCTCATTCCATTCACACTAAATTCTTTATTTCAAAAAAAACCTGATCAAAATATACACAAACATAGCAATTATAACAATGCCAACTTTCAAAAAACCTAGCTAATTAGCAATCGTTTTTCCTGTAATCGCCTATACATATCACTTAAAAGACATCAATAACTCTTTAGTACTCTCAACCATTTCTATCACTGATGCTGAAATAACTATTTCAGGTAAAATATATATTCCTAATAGAGTTACAATTTTCACTATTCTCTTTTCACCTCAAACCATCTTGACTTATCAATTAGCAAAGAGATTTTTATTTTTTAAAAACTATCGTTCATCAATATATACTTAACTTCCAGCCTTTTCCGTTTACGCTCTCAGGTCTTTCCCGTTGTGCTTTTTTCCTTGTCTCAAGCAACTATAAAGTGTCCCTTCTTTTTTTATACTTCAGTCAACGACTCATCTTGCGGGTTAGCATTACTTTCATGTCAACAGGAAGATATATAGAGACTTCAACAACTGACTTCTTTTATGTCTCTTTTTATAATTACTCTAGTATCTAAATCTATGAATAAACGACAGTTTTTGAGTATAAAAAAACGCCCCGATTCCTTAAGAATGGGGCGTTTTTCGAACCAGCGAAGAATTACTTATCGCTGTCTAGGAAACCACGGCCTTTTTGAGCAGCGATGCGCATGCGCAAAGCGTTCAATTTAATAAAGCCTGCTGCATCTTTCTGATCGTATGCACCTGCATCGTCTTCAAATGTTGCAATAGAGCTATCAAACAAGCTGTTTTCTGACTGACGGCCAACAACACTTACGTTGCCTTTGTACAGTTTCAGGCGAACCGTACCGTTCACGTATTTTTGTGAAGCGTCGATCAAGGCTTGCATCATACGACGTTCTTCTGACCACCAGAAGCCGTTGTAAATGATTTTGGCATAGCGTGGCATCATTTCATCTTTTAAGTGCATGGCTTCACGGTCTAGAGTAATAGACTCGATCGCACGGTGCGCTTTCATCATGATGGTGCCACCAGGTGTTTCGTAACAACCACGAGCTTTCATGCCAACAAAACGGTTTTCAACGATGTCTACACGGCCAATACCGTTCGCACCACCAATTTTGTTCAAAGTTTCTAGCATAGTTGCTGGAGACAAGGCTTCGCCGTTTAATGAAACTGGGTCACCTTTTTCGTAACCGATTTCAATGTAGGTTGCCTCATTCGGCGCTTCTTCAGGAGATACAGACCAACGCCACATATCTTCTTCAGCTTCTGTCCAAGGATCTTCTAGCTGATCACCTTCATAAGAGATGTGCAGTAGGTTGGCGTCCATAGAGTAAGGAGATTTCTTCTTCTTAGTAGAGAAATCCACTGGAATCTTGTGTTCTTCACAGTAAGCCATCAAAGTTTCGCGGGACGTTAGATCCCACTCACGCCAAGGAGCGATTACTTTAACGCCTGGTTTAAGAGCATAAGCGCCCAATTCGAAACGTACTTGGTCGTTACCTTTACCTGTCGCGCCGTGAGAAATCGCATCGGCACCTGTTTGGTTCGCAATTTCGATCAAACGCTTAGCGATCAAAGGACGCGCAATAGACGTACCTAGTAGGTATTCGCCTTCGTAAATGGTGTTAGCACGGAACATAGGGAAGACGAAATCACGCACAAACTCTTCACGCAAATCTTCGATAAAGATTTCCTTAATACCCAACGCTTGAGCTTTTGCGCGAGCGGGTTCAACTTCTTCACCCTGACCCAAGTCAGCGGTAAAAGTCACCACTTCACAGTTATACTCTTCTTGAAGCCACTTCACGATTACGGAAGTATCAAGGCCACCTGAATAGGCTAGCACTACCTTCTTCACGTCAGACATTCTTTCTATTCTCCTCAACGAGATTACGCTCCCACACCATTTTTAAATGGCCGCGCAAATGATTAAAAAAGGGAAGCGCTAAGTGTAAGTTTTCACCCCAATCTTAGCAAGTAAAAAGCCCCTGCCTTGGTAGATAATTCCACCAAAACAGAGGCTTTATGACAGTCGATCCGCGCCAGCAATTAATTGTAATTCATTGCCTAGCCGTTCGGCCTGCTATTGTTTTTCCAAACGAATGGTTACCCGTCGGTTACGCTCTCGGCCTGTATAGGAATTGTTATTGGTGACAGGGTAACGTTCCCCATGATAACGAGACACTATCTTGTTGGCCGGCACGCCTTTGTCCAATAAATAGGCGGTCACAATTTCGGCGCGAGTCTTCGACAGCTGACGGTTATCACGACGCGGACCGATGTTATCCGTGTGACCGTCAATATAAATGTATTCCACACTTGGGTCAGAGGACACATACAAGGCTACAAGATCCAAGCGCGCTTTCACACTGGGTGTTAGCTCAACCCCATTGGTGGGAAACAAGGCCGCTGTTTTGGCAATTTGATCGTAATTGACGGGTAGCAAGGTTGCTAAACAACGACGAAATTCGTTATATGCTGGGGCAAAGTTAATGTTCGACAAGCCCACTTCTACGGTTTCTCGCTGATTCTCCCAAGCTCGACCGGCAACAATTGGGTGTCGGCCTTTGTCCAAACTGGTCAACATGCGTTCAGCAACCTGACCACCCACTTCAACGGTTAAGCCGTAGCCTGGGTAAGGGAGAATTTCTAGGGTTTCTGGTTTCAAACCCGGCGACCATTCCGGTGCTTGGGAAATAATGTACACCTGCCCTGGGCCAAGTTTTTCATTTTGCGGCTGCAAGACGAATTTCATCGGCTCACCGGCTTCTTTAATAAAGTGCCCTTCGCCGTAATTCGGTACAGGATGTGTTAAGCTACAGGAAAAAATATCACCAGATAAAAGCCACTCAGAATTGGCAATGCTGGATTGGTAATAAATAAGTGCGCTGGCCTGATTGACAGATAGGACCATTAAAATAAAAGCGCTGCGAATTATTTTCTGTCGGGTAATTCCCATTGAGACATCTCGTTCTAGTATTATCAATTATGTTATCATTTGGCCCAATTAATTTCTTCACCCTCTAGCAATAAGCAGAGTTAAGGACCTTCTTTTGTCTAACCATGAAATCAAAGATCGTTTCCGAGGATTCCTACCGATTGTTATCGACGTAGAAACCGCAGGCTTTAATCAAAAAACCGATGCATTGTTAGAAATGGCTGCCAGCATCCTTCGAATGGATGACAATGGTGACTTCTATATCCATGAAACCATGGAGTTTTTAATCAAACCCTTTGAAGGGGCGAACCTTGAAAAAGCCGCCTTAGACTTCACTGGAATCGACCCATTTGACCCAGAGCGTCAAGATATTCCAGAGCAAGAAGCTTTGACCCAGATGTTTGCAAAAGTTCGTAAAGAGCTCAAGTCGACAGGCTGTAAACGCGCCATACTCGTTGGTCATAACTCGGCTTTTGACCATGGTTTCTTGAACGCGGCGATTGAACGGGCAGAAATTAAGCGCAACCCTTTTCACCCGTTTTCCAGCTTTGATACGGCTAGTCTTGCAGGCTTGGTATTTGGTCAAACCGTTTTGGCAAAAGCTTGTGAAGCTGCAGCTATTCCATTCAGTAATTCTGAAGCCCACTCCGCAAAATACGATACGGAAAAAACCGCAGAGCTATTTTGTGAAATGGTGAATCGTTGGAAACAACTTGGCGGCTGGCCTCTTATCCAAGAGGATAATGATAGAGAAGATTCCATGGAAGCTTTGTTTAACGCTTCCCATTAAGGCCGAATAGAACTTGGCCGAGCCCGAAAGTGCACGCCAAGTTCTTAATCTTCAAACTTTCGAGGCTAGCTTGCACTGCCACACTGGCTTAGAATAGCAACATAGACCATGAATAAGAGCGGCCCTATGCAAGGAAAACGAATTTTCTATTTACTATTAGGCTGGTTTTCTCTGATCACAGGCATCATTGGTATCTTCCTGCCCCTATTGCCCACAACGCCCTTGGTCTTGCTGGCGGCTTGGTGCTTTTCAAAATCTTCCGAACGCTTTCATACTTGGCTCATTAACCATAAGTTTTTTGGCCCCATTGTCAGTGACTGGCAGTCTAACGACGGTATTCCTAGAAAATCTCGTAACCGCGCCATTATTTTCATGTGGTTAGGCATGGCTATTTCCAGTTTAATGGTCGGTCGTTTTTGGGCAACGGTTGGGCTAGTATGTATTGGCATTTGCGTCAGCATTTATTTATTACGCATGCCACTGCGTAGCGAAAGCAATGAGGACAACCACTAATTCACTGCAACATTAGCTCAATAGGATTTGATGCGTTTTATTATGACACGTCGACATTTTCGTAACTGGGTATTTTTTCCTGCCATTGTTATCGCTGGGCTTATCGTTATCCTCTGGCTGGTCAGCCCTATGCTGGCCAAGCATTACTTAAACGATTACTTTCAAAAACAAGGTGAGACGGTTCAGCTAGAATCCCTTCGGATTGATTTCTTCCCTCCTCGAGTGGTAGTTAACCAGTTAGTGGTCAGTCAAGAACAACTAGAAACGCTAAAGCTCACCAAAGCCGATTTTGAAGTAGAATGGCTGCCACTTTTTCAAAAAACAGTACGGATCTCTAAGGCCCAAATTGATGGTCTTGAGTTGTCTGTTTCCCAGCAAGATGACAGCTTAACCATAGCGGGCATTAACCTTGACCAATACACTCAAGCTGACACAGAGAGTGAAACATCCGCTGAGCCAGAAGCAAGCCCTGAAGAGCAAGCCTCACCTTGGGGGATTAAATTGCCTTTGTTCAGCTTCACTAACAGCCAGATAAACCTTAGCCGCCAAGCCACTGCCGACAGCACCCCGCAACTGGACACTATCGCCATTAACAAATTTGTTGTTGAGTCATTAATAGGACAAGGCACAGATTGGCAAGGACAGATTTCCATTAACGCGGGCTTGAATGACGCTCAGCTAGACATTAATAGCCAATTTGATTACGCCTCACAGCAAAGCACTGCTGACATTACAATTACTCAGTTTGATCTTCCGTTGCCGTCTTTACGTAACTTCCTGCCCGCTCCATATAACCTAGCACAAGGCACTATACAGATTAGCGGCGAAACTCAGGCAAGGCTTGAGATGCAAGGGGAAGAAGCCAGCTATCAGCTTAACAAGTTAAACCTAGAAACCCGCATCAATGGGCTAGATTTAACCTTGGACGCAAATAGAGTAATTCGCAGTGACCTTAGTAAACTTGTTATCAAGGATGCGACACTTGGCTTTATTAGTAGCGAGGAGGCAAACGCTCAAGGCCAGATTGACGTACTTTTGGAGGCGAGCCATTACCAAGATGCGCAACAGCAGCTTGATTTGGATAGATTACAATGGATAACCCAAGTTGATGTTCAACAAAGCCAAGGAGAACTCAAGGTTAGTACTAAGGGCAACAGTTTTGATCTGGCCATGCTTGAAGGGCAAACTCAAGCTCAGCAACAGATTCAGCTAGAAGGCTTACAACTCAACTGGCCTTTTACTTTAACATTTAGTGAACAAGCTACTCAGTTATCTGCCCCAGAGACGCAGTTAGCCCTTCAGGGGCTGGCACTATCACAGGTTCAACAAGAATCGGACAGCTCAGAAACACAAGCCAATCCTTCACAAGAAGAGTCAACCACGCCACTTCACCACAGCTTAAACCTTGGCAATCTAGAACTTTCTCTGCCTATCGAAGTTCAGCAAAATGCCGAGCTACTTAAAATTGACAGCCCTTTAAGCAAACTGACGGCTGAGCAACTTGCTCTTACTCAAGCACCGGTGAATGACGCCCAAGCTGATCCATCAAACCAGCAAGTAGAGGTAGCTAAACTGTCTTTAAATAGCCCCTTGGCCTTCGAACAGGACGCGGAGCATTTATCATTCGCTAGTAGTGGGCTAACGCTTCAAACTGAAGGGTTAAACCTTCTCAGCAACGCACTTAGTTTAACCAATGACGCGACTGAGATAACCTTAACGGACCTTAGTGCAAAGCAAAGCCCAGACACGCTGGATGTTAACCTAGTTAGCCAAATTAATAGCCGTAATCTTGTTGCTCAACAAGAAGACTTGCAAGCAAATTACCAAGACCTAACCATTCAAGACACCTTATCTTTGCAGCAACACTCCCAAGGCCTAACGCTGACGAACAAGGCTTTATCCGTCCAACTTAATGGCCTTGCCGCCGCACAAGGAGAGCGTGAACAGCTCGATCTTCAGCAGCTTCTTTTTAATGCGGCACAACTTGAGGTAGCACAAAGTGAGCAGCAGCCTCTTGCTGTTAAAGGCGAAACTTTGAGCCTAACCAGCCAAGGTTTAGATGCTAGATTATCAGCCAACAAACGCGCTCTTGCATGGCAACAAGGGGGCTTTGAAGACCTTAACTTACAATACCAAGGTGAAGACTTTAACGCCTCACTAGATAACCTTGAAATTCTTGATATTCGTGCTTCAGAAGACCTTACAGCTAACACAGCGCTGCCCGCTTTAGCTAACATTGCATCATTGAAAATCACAGACGTTAAGGCCGATCAAGAAGGGGCAAACATCAAACAAATTGAGGTAAATTCCCTCATTGCAAACTTAGTTTTAAATAAAGATAAGCAGTTAGAAAACCTCGTCTTTGTTGAAGAAACCTCATCCACAGCGCCCGAGACAACAGAGCCAGCAATACCCGAGGCGACCGAAATCCCTGCCAATGAGATTCAGCCAGTTGAAGAAGCAGAATTCAAACCGCCCTATTATTTGGTTTTAGACAGTTTTGATGTGCTGGGTGATTCAAAAGTGCGTTTACAAGACTTTAGCCAGTCCCCTCCTTTGGATCGTGACTTGGACATTAACAATTTATCTGTACGCAACGTAAATACTCAGGATAAAGAACAAGCCACCCAACTTGTCCTACGAGCCAAACACGGCAAGTATGCCACCCTAGAAGCGGATGTAAATCTTTGGCCTTTAGCAGATGAGCTTACGATGCAAAGTAAGCTCAAGGTGCGCGAAGCGGAGCTACCACCTTATTCCGCTTATATCGCCGACACCCTTGGTTATCAAATCGATTCTGGCCAACTGGATCTGGATCTGGATTTAGACTCTCTAAATGGCGAGCTGGATGGTGAATCTCATATCACCTTACGCCAATTTAACTTAGGTGGACGCCATGAAAGCAGTTCTGTCGTCAAAGCTGGCGCCGTCCCTCTTAATATTGCTGTCGGGGCATTAAAAGACAGCCAAGACAATATTGAGCTGGACTTTCCTTTAACAGGTAATGTCGATAACCCTGAATTCGGTCTACGCAGCCTGCTTATGCTGCCATTACGTAAAGCATTGTTTTCCGCTTCGAGTAGCTATCTAATGCAGACCTTTGTGCCTTATGCCAATGTCATCAGCATTGCCCAGTTGGCCAGTGAGCAAATTCTGAGGATACGCGTGAAGCCTCTTAACTTCGCTCCAGGTCAACAAGGCTTGGTAGAAGAACAGCACACTTTCCTCGAAGAGTTATACAACTTAATGGTGAGCAAAGAAGACAGCCAGCTTAAAGCTTGTGGGGTCGCCAGCTATCAAGATCTAATGCTGGACACACAATCTGAAGCAGCGATCACTGACGAGCAAACCAGCCAGCTTAAACAGCTTGCAGAGCTCAGAGCAGACGCCTTAAAAGAGTACTTGGTAAACGCCGGAATTAAGTCTTCTAGGGTTCTATTATGTTCACCAGAACTTGATCTAAGCCGTGATGGCAAACCAAGAGTTGAGCTGAATTTTTAATACAGTCACTAGAAGACGGGGTCATACCCTCTAACTTAGTAAATTAATGTAAATTTTTTGAATTTTAATTGATAGTGATTCTCAATGTTATTACAGTGCGCGCTTAATTCTCAGTTCGGTGTAAATTGTAATCATGAATGTAAAGTTTTCCCTCATATTAGCGCCTGCTTGCGGAGCCGTATTGTTTGCTGGCTCTGCACTGGCTAACGACAACACGTCGGTTAGTGTCACGCAAGATGACAGCAATGTTCAGCTTGAAGCCATTCAAGTTGAAGGTCGCGCATTATCGTATTACAAGGAAGATGAAACCACGGTTGCCACAGGAACGGCGACACCAATTGATGAAACACCACAGTCTGTTCAGGTACTTACTGAGACCTTGATTGAAGACCAAGCCGCTCGTCAAATAAGCGATCTTTACCGCTCTATATCTGGCGTTTCCTATAACAACTTCTCTGTGGTCACCATGCGAGGCTTTGAACAAGACGTCATCCTTTATGATGGTCTAAAAGGCGACCCATTTAGCGGCTTTAGTATTCCTCAATTGTTCAACATCAGTGAGATTCAAGTCCTAAAAGGACCTGCTGGTGCCATTTATGGCGCAGGTGATGCTGGTGGTGTGATTAACTATGTTACCAAGAAGCCTAGTTATGAGCAGCAAAACCGCCTTGAAGTCACCGCAGGTAATGAAGACTTCCTAAGTGGTAGCATTGAGTCTTCAGGCCCTGCTAACGAAGACGCTTCCCAGCGCTATAGAGTTGGCATTTACTCAAGCGGCGAAGACTCTTACCGCAATAATGTGGAAGAAGAAAACCGTATTATTGACCTAGGCTATGCTTGGGATTTAGACGCTAAAAACACTCTAAGCCTGCAATACACCGACATAAAACAATATATTACCGGTGCTCGTATTCGCGGTATCCCTACCGATGACGATGGCAACTTCTTAACAGACATTTCATGGAACAATAATGAAAAGTCTGACTTCCAAGAACTGGACGCTCAGGTTTTCCAAGCAACTCTCGACCACAACATTAACAGCTGGTTAGACAGTCGCTTCAGTGCGCGTTACTTCGAAAACAAAGAAGTCCAGAACTACCATGAAATCGCTGAGCTACTCGACAATGATGGCGACGGTAACTATGACGAAACAGTTCGCCAATACCGTGACCGTCAAGAAGAAACTAAAGGTCTGACTCTGGCTTCCAGTCTAGTGGCGGAACTGGATGACCACACGATCCTAGCGGGAGTTGACCTATACCATGAAGTCAACGACATGCTTTATTACCGTGCCGAGGGTGAAACTAATGGAGTTTCGAATCTGAGTTTCACTGACCCAGTTTACGGACAAACCAATGTTAGCAGTTACGATCTAGCACTGCGCAGTGATGATCGTACAATACTGAACCGCGGCGGTGTTTACTTACAAGATCAATGGCGTGCGACAGATAAACTTAGCCTGGTCGCTGGTGGTCGCGCGGACTATATGAGCGAGGATTTCACGGATAACACTGATAGCTCAAACAACTTGTCTTACAATGATATCGGCTATTCTACCCGTTTAGGGACAACCTATGAGTTGAGTAAGCAACTGAAACCTTACGCTTCTTATTCTACCGGCTTCACTCCACAAAGTGCGGAAGATCAACAATACTCAGCCGATGGCAGCTTATTTGATCCAGAGAAAAGCCAGCAAGTGGAAGTGGGTGTACGCAGCTACTTGTTCGACAACCGTCTAAACCTTAACTTTGCCCTATACCGCATCATTCGCAACAACATGCTGACGGATGATCCAGATGAAGACGAAGAAGATTACCTAATCTCCATTGGTGAAATTCGCAGTAAAGGTTTTGAGGTTGATGCTTTAGTGGACATCACGCCACGTTGGGTTGCCAATGTAAACTACGCTTACAATGACTTAAAAGTTAGTGAAACCAGTGACGATGGCCGCAACCTAGCTAACTCTCCATACCACCAGCTAGGTGTCTGGACACGCTACGACTTCCCTAGTATTTCATCCTCCATTGCTTTGGGTGCAGACTATGTTAGCCAACAGAAGAACCGTGATGATCAAATCGTTAAGCCTTTCACCGTTTACGATCTGTCTTGGCAAACTAACTGGGAAGATTGGAAATTCCAAGTTAACGTGAAAAACCTATTTGACAAGGAATACGCTGTCAGCGGTTTCACTGAAACAATCGGCTCTTACGTGGGTGAACCTCGTCGAGTTTACCTAAGCGCTGCCTACGACTTCTAAGTCGCATTCAGCGGACACAAAAAAACGGGGCACTTCATTCAAGTGAAGTGACCCGCTTTTTTTATGCCCAACAGTAGGTGTGAGCTTAATGACGAACTAGGTGTAGAGTTCGTCCCCCTTCCCAACGCTCTTCACCATTAACCGCAAAATTACCGTTATCCCATTCACTGAATATCAGATCACCAGGCACTAGATCTTCGGTTTCTAGAACCTCTAATTGTGATGTGTAGGGTAAAAGCTGTTTAAAGACTGCCAATCCACCAATCACTAACAGTTCCTCGCCACTTTCTTGATACTGTTTCGCAAGACTAGCAAGGTCTGCCACAGGTACTACATTGGCTAAGTCTTTGGGCTGGTTAAATTTATCTTTATAAGTCACCACATACTTTGTCGCCTCAACGAAACCTTGGGCATGCAGCCCCATCATGTGCTGCTCATCGGTTAGTACCGCATGGCGCGTATGGTAGAGTTTACACATCTCCCCCATCATTGAAGTGGGCAGTAAATCACAGCGTTTTGCGTTGGTCGCGGCATCAGATGCACCAATCACTCGCTCTGCATCGCACATAAAAATCATTCTAATCATTTTAAAACCTATTTCCCGGTATGCTCTCATGCATACTCTGCAGTTGATATTGACAAAGACCTTGGTCGATTTGCCATATCGATGACTCAGGCAACTCCTTTGCTGAATTCTCTAACGCCCCGATGCGTTACTCTCCAGTGGAGGCCTTATCTATCGTATGCGGGCTATGATAGTGCCCAAGACCACATCCTTCTAGAGTCAAAGGTGCAAGCAAATTGGTAAAATTCAGATAATGAAAACAACTTAAAAAAACTGTAAAAAGTGGCCAAATAACAGGGTTTAAAGGGGTTTTAGACGGAAAAAATCAAAAAAAGCGGATAAGCAAAAGAGAATGTTGAAAAAGCATGAATATAGACGATTTTATAGGGTGAACAGAATGGAAGAATTGTGAAGTAATAAGGCCGGATGATGCGAGATTTGCTTCATCCGGCCTTATTTACAGAGCGTGAGATTACTTAGCTAGTTTAAGAAAGTAATCAAAGATCTCTGGAACGTTGCCGTTACCCATATCCGCTGCAACCGCAGCTTGTAGGTTTGCAGAAGTACCTTCAGCAATTTTAGACTCTGTACCTAGATCGTTAACCATTTCTAGGAAGTAGCCAAGGTCTTTATTCGCGTTTGCAATAGAGAAACCTAGGTCACTTACGCCATCTACAGCGTAGTTTTTACAAAAGCCCATGAATGGAGAGTTAGAAGGTCCAGTAGACATGATGTCAAACAATTGCTGACGATCTACGCCTGCTTTGTCCGCAACAGCAAAGGCTTGAGACATAGCCGTAACGGTTGTCATACCCATGAAGTTGTTGATCAATTTCGTTGTGTGACCAGCACCTAGAGCGCCTAGGTGGAAAACGTTTTCGCCTTGCTCATCCAACACTGGCTTAACTTTGTTGAAAGTTTCAAGATCGCCAGCAGCCATGATGTTTAGTAGACCATCTTTAGCATGAGCAGGTGTACGGCCCAATGGAGCATCGATCATGCCCGCGCCTTTCTTAGCAAGATCAGCACCAATTTTACGTGTAGAAGCCGGGATAGAAGTACCGAAATCGATTAGAACAGAACCTTCTTTAATACCAGCTAGGATGCCGTCTTCTGCGTAAACAACTTTTTCAACAACCGCAGATGTCGTAAGAGCCAACATCACGATGTCGCTGTTTTCAGCAAGTTCTTTCGCAGATGACGCTTCTGTTGCGTTACCACGAGCAATAACAGCTGCAACAGCGTCTTTGTTAAGGTCCATAACATTTACTTGAAAACCGCGCTTTTGCAGGTTTTCAACCATGTTGCCGCCCATAAGGCCAAGGCCAATAAAACCAATAACTGGTTTAGACATATTTAACTCCTAAAAGGTGTAATTGTATTATTATATTATTAGCAAGGCGTACAGAATATACATCTGTTTATCTTATGGCAATCGTTGAGTGACAAAAATAACAATTTTGCCCTCACCCCACCCTTAAGGGGCGTTACGTTGCGCTGGATTTTGCTTAAAAGTGGCCGTTTTTGAAAGCGGATCGACCTCTTCCCTATGATCATGAGTGGCCTGTGCCCACCATTCTAACTGATGGATGGTGCGGGCAAAATATTCATACCAGTCCGCTTGTTCTTCTCCTGGCATCATCTCGCCTTGCTCATCAAAAACTTGCTGAGCTTTTGGCACATGGATCATGGCGGAAACAGGCAAGCAACCTAACTCAGCCAGAAAAGTTCGCATTGTGACGGCTGCACGCATCCCACCCCACTGCCCCGCAGAGTAACTTACGATCGCGCTTGGTTTATAAGAAAACAGGGAACTGCCAAAATGATTCAGCAAGTTCGCTAAAGCCGGGCTCATGGTGTGGTTGTATTCTGGACTCACCATCAAATAACCATCACTGTCGGCAATTTTCTGGGCTAGTTCGTTGAGCTGGGCTGGGGCTCGATCTTTCGAGTAAGCAAAGTGTGGTTTGAAGACAGGTTCCACAGGAAAATCCAGCGCATCAATAAGTTCGATTTCGTGGTCAGGATAATAGTGTTTAAAAGCGGCCATACAGGCCAGAGCAACTCTTAAGCCTAATCGCGCTGGTCGCGGTGGTGTGCTGTCACGCACACTGCCTAAAAATAATAGAAACTTCATGTTAGCTCCTTTGCTATTAGGTGTATTGGATATGCAGGGCCCTGAGTATGGCGAAGAAGAAAGCCAACAGCACTGGAGAGGTAAGAATACCAATAATGACTAAAAACCATGCTAATGCGTTCATCGCCATACCCGCAATATTCAGATGCATTATCGCCATCACGCTGCCTACTAAGGCAATAACGGCCGCTAATGGCACAAACACTACCCCAAGAGTAAAAATACCTAAGACAGCAAATAGACAAGCTATACCACCCGCGGCACTGCCAGGGTTTGCTACCTTCACATACACAATTTCTTTGTGAGCCATGCCATGTCCTAAAAATCAAACTGGCTGTATTGTAGAGAAAATATATGACAAAAGGTATTTCAAAACTTGGCCACTTAGGTATCTCAGCCCTAGGCAGCCCCTCTAGAAGCCACTTTATAAGGTTAGGATCTTAGCCTGCTCCCCTAAAGGGCTCGAAACATGGCTAACGAGTAACAAGATATCTGGCTTAAAGTCTCCCATTAGGTGATGACTTAAATGGGCAATAGTTTCTTTATCCAAGCCATCAAAAGGCTCATCCAGTAGTAACACTGGGGCTTTTCTCAATAACAAGCGCGCCAGCACCAAACGCCTGCATTGACCACCCGATAAATCCCTACCTTGAGGCGCTAATAAGGTATTCAAACCATTGGGTAAGGTTTTTACCCAATCAGCTAATGCCACAGCTTCTAATACTGCCCACAGCTCCTCTTCTGTCGCTTGAGAGTTGCCCAGTAATAAATTCGCCCCAATGCTTTGCTGGAAAACGTAGGGGGATTGGGGCAAATAGCTGATCACTTGGCGAACGCCCTGATGCTGATAAAAGTCGATAGACTGACCATTTAACAAAGCTTCACCTTGAGACAGACAGTCACCTGCCAAAGCCGCTAAAAACGTCGACTTCCCAGCACCACTCGTCCCTTTTAGCCACCAGCAATCGCCTCTTTTTACCTGCATCGTTAAGGGTTCGTTACCCAAGCCTGTCGCCCCATGAAAGCCTCGCCACTGATGCAGCTCAATCGTTTCAACTTTTGACGATAAGGGTTGATCTTCTAGCTCATGATCTTGGCACAATTGATTTAAACGTTTTATACCCACCTGAGATTGCCCCTGCGCCACAAAGCACTGGATAAGTGGCAAGACTAATTCGTTGACCGCAAGGATGGATAAAATAAAACCGACCACCCAAGGCCCTTGAACGCCTTCATTGAGATAGAAACGCCCATCTTGCCAAACAGACAGCAGATAAAAGCAGCTAAACAGAAGCCCTATGGTCACTATATAAGCAGCTAATCTTCCACTAATGGTGGCCTTCTGAATTCTCGCCTCCATTTTTTGTTGTCTCGTATCGAGCACTTTTAAGCGAGCGCCATAATCTTGCCAGTGACCGCGAATCGTCAAAGTTACCAGAGCAGAAAAAAAGCTAATGAAACGACTGCGTCTATGGGTGCCTAAAATTTGCCCTATGTGAACAGCGCGACGAGCCTGCCTCCCTGCAATATAAGGCAATGCAATCAAATGACAAAAAGCCCCACATAACAAAGGCCAAATAAGGATTGGATCAATCAAACGGGCAAATACCATTACTCCAAGGTAGGCCAAGCTGGCGTATAACCAAGGTAGGAAAACCGCCAGTGGCCAACGAATAATCAGGTCAAGGTCACCCACTAGGCGCTGTAGCAGATCCCCTTTTGCTTGCTGGCTTTGATCCGCCGAAGCTTGCTTAACCCTTTGCTCCCAAACCCATAATCTAAGCGTTCGCAATAGGCCTAAAAGATGATTATGGGCCGTGACTTGCTCACCATAACGCCCAGCGGTGCGTAATATTGCCATAAGGCGGACAATCGCCCCTGGGGTTAAATAATTAAACACCAGAGCCAGCCCCAACGCAGTCGCCAGCCCTGCCGCGCTGATAAACCAGCCAGACAAGCCCAGTAATACCACCGCCGCTAAACTGGCAATGGCCCCAAGCAGGACAGGCACAATAAAGCTCATAGGCTGAGCCAAAATGACGCTTTTAAGCGATAGCTTTTTGCTCTGCTTCATACAGGCCTCCTTTACTTAGCTGCCAATGGCGATCGGCCCAAGGTATCGGGTGGGTATCATGACTGATCACCAACATGGTTTTGCCTTTTGATGCTTTCTCTAAGGTGGCTAAAACAGCCTTGGCGGTGTCCACATCTAAACCAGAACAAGGCTCGTCCAATAGCCAAACATCAGCTTTGGACAACAAAGCTCGAACTATGGCTAAACGCTGCATTTGGCCGCCAGATAAGCCGCCCCCCATCTCATTTAGCTTGGTTTCCAAACCATCCGGTAGAGCCTGAATAAAATCTGCGCATTGACTGTCTTTAAGAGCTTGTTCTATATCCTCTTGGCAAGACCCTTCTATACCCAGAAGGAGGTTACGACGAATACTACCATTCACCCATTCAGGTTTTTGAGGCAACCAAGCCAGACGCTGCCGCCAAGCCTTCATATCTAACTGACGAAAATCCTCTCCTGCAACGATTAGCTGGCCGCTGTAACCCTTCTCAAAGCCTAGCAACACGTGCAATAGGCTCGACTTGCCTACTCCAGACTCACCGCTTAGCCAGACTCTTTCACCTTTGCCTAACTGTGCGTTTATGTCGCCGAGGCGGGTTCGACCCGACTCTTGCCAAGCAAAGCCCTCAAAACTTATCAGGCTGTCGTCCCCTTGCTGGTTTGCTTGCTTATACACCATAGATTTTTCTGCCCAAGAGACGGCTTGTTCTAGGGTTGTTTTTTCAGCGAATTGGCTAATTTCCATCAAATCCGTCGCGGCGGCTTCGGCTTTTTGCTTGGCATGATAGTCATTACCTAATTGGCGTAAGGGCAAGTAAAACTCAGGAGCAAGCAGTAACAAGAACATGGCTTGGGTGAGAGTAACTGGCGACTCCCCTAACTGCCAAGGCAAAGCTTCTAATAAGCCCAGCCCTAAATACAGGGCCACCATGGCGATCGCTAAGGAGGCAAACAGCTCTAGCGTGGCGGTCGATAAAAAAGCTAAACGCAGCACCTTCATTGTGGTGCGCTGATAGGCGCTGGCACTGGTCGACAAGCGTTGCTTGGCTTGTTCACATTGTTGTAGGCGTTTGAGCTCAGCCAGCCCTTGATTCAAGTCCATAAATTGATTGGACAACATGGACAAAACCGAAAATTGTTTTCGATTAGCTTTTGCCGCTTTATGACCGACAAAAATCATAAAGATAATGACCAGTGGTGCTGTCACCATAAAGATGACAAATGCGACCCAAGACACAGGCAACACGGCGAGTAGAATGGCACAGGGAATAAAACTCACCATAAACACTTGGGGCAGATAACGACTGAAATAATCGTCTAAGGCGTCTATCTGCTCATAGATACGAGTAGATAAGCCACCATCCTCATCAATGTTTAAGCGTGCAGGACCAAGAGAAGTAAGTGTTGTTATCAGTCTCGCCCGCAACCCATAGCGGATCTCTCGGCTGGCGGCAGCGCTAAGACCATCACGGACAAAACTACTCATGCCACGCACCAGCATGGCCAATAAAGCCACGCCTAAAAACACCATGCTAAAGCTTTGTTGCAAAGCAAGTTCGGAAAATACCTGAGCCAGCATCCAAGCCTGCACAATAAGAGCCAAAGTAAACAGGACCCCAAAGGCTTTCACCCAAAGGTAACGACGTTGTTGAGAAAGCGCTAATGAGGACAAAAACTGCCCCTCTAAAGACTTTTCTCGACGTGCTTTAGTTGCTTTGCTGCGTTGCTTTCTTAGCATGGTGACAACCTTTGTTGGAATGAATTAGGACTGTTCTTCTTCCCCGTCATAACCACTAAACTCCAACCACACGGCATTGATAATACCGAACGAGCAAGCCAACAAAATGCCTAAAATCCAAGCGAAATACCACATATTTTTCCTCCTGCATGGTGACCATGCGCCACCATGCGTCCTATACATATTGGTTAATAAAGTGAGTGCTTGTTATTTTCGATGTCTGCTTTATTTAAGCGGCCATACATCACGAAATAACTCCACAGGGTGTAGCTCAACACAATCGGCACAAACACACAGGCCACCACGAACATGATGGTTAGTGTGTTTTCACTGGAAGTGGCATCCCACATGGTTAAACTCATACTTGGGTGAGTAGATGAGGGCATCAAGAATGGGAACATAGAGCCCCCAGCGGTGACGATAATGCCAGCAATCCCCATGGAAGAGCTTAAGAATGGCAACACACCTTGTTTCACGAACACCGACATCAGCATGCCTAAAACCCCAAGGATCGGCGCTAACATCAGCAGAGGATATTTATCGTAATTGGTTAGCCAAGCGCCCGCTTGTGCTTCAGCTGTCTTCATTAGAGGGTTAAGCACCTGATTACCATCAATTTGACTGGTAACAACATAGCCATCGATACCCTTTGCTAACCAAACACCCGCCGCAATAAACAGCAATAGAGTTAAGCCACCACTAATGGAAGTGGCCTTAGAAGCTTTACGTTGCAAGTCCCCTTCGGTTTTCATTTGCAGCCACGCTCCCCCTTGAGTCACCAGCATTAGCAAACTCACCAAACCACACAAGATTGCGAACGGGTTCAACAGGGCAAAGAAAGAGCCTGTGTAAGTCATGCGTAGGTAATTGTCGAATTCAAATGGCACTCCTTGCAGCAAATTACCGAAGGCCACACCGAACACGATCGGCGGTACAGCAGAGCCAAAAACAATGCCCCAATCCCAAGCGTTACGCCAAGTACTGCCTTCTAGTTTTGAGCGGTAGTCAAAGCCAATGGGACGGAAAAATAGCGCTGCCAACACCAGCATCATGGCCATATAAAAGCCAGAGAAAGACGCGGCATACACCATAGGCCAAGCAGCAAACAAGGCACCACCTGCGGTAATAAACCAGACCTGATTACCATCCCAGTGAGGGGCTATCGAGTTGATCATGATACGACGTTCGTAATCAGTGTGACCTATCACTTTCAACAGGCTACCAACTCCCATGTCGAAGCCATCGGTCACTGCAAAGCCAATCAGTAATACCCCAACCAGCACCCACCAAATTAACTTTAAAAATTCGTAATCCATGTTACACCTCTGTCTTCGCGTGTAGCTGAGCGGTTTCTTTTTCTAATGCGTAGCGGCCCGTATGCAAGCTTGATGGACCTTGCTTAGAGAAACGTATCATTAGGTACAATTCGGCAATTAGGAACACGGTGTAAAGTGCTGTCATGATACTCATGGTGGTCCAGATTTGACCGGCAGTTAGATTTGAAACCGCCGCATGCACTGGCAATATTTCACCAATCGCCCAAGGTTGACGGCCGTATTCCGCAACGAACCAGCCTGTTTCACAAGCGATCCAAGGCAGGGGCAAACACAGCATAATGGCTTTAAGAAACAAACGGTTTTGACCGATACGACGACGAGCGTTTTGATAAAAGGCGGCGGCAAATACCACTAGCATAATAAAGCCACAAGCAACCATGACACGGAATGAGAAGAACAAAGGCGCGACTTGCGGAATGGAATAATCTACCGCCTGATCGATTTGCTCTGCTGTGATTTGATTAAAATCTGTATTGTAAGCTGTTACCAGTAGCCCATAACCTAGATCACCTTTTACTTTTTCAAAGTTGGCAATCACTAAGTCATCCGCTGCACCTGAACGTATTTTTTCCAACAATTGATTGGCATAAATGCCGTTGATGATACGTTGGCGATTATGCTCTTTCAGCTCTTTCAGGCCGGTTACTTCTTCCGTTAAAGAACGGGTGGCGATCAGGCCCATAAGCCCTGGCACTCGTAACGCGTATTCCGTTTCTTCTAACTCTTGGTTAGGGAAACCAATGATAGTGAAAGGCGCTGGCGCTTCATGGGTTTCCCACTCAGCTTCGACCGCAGCTAATTTAACCTTTTGCACTTCACCCAACTCGTAACCGGACTCATCACCCAAGATGATGACACTTAACACAGACGCCAGACCAAACGCCGAAGCAATGGCGAAAGAGCGACGTGCGAAGGCTAGATCACGGCCTTTAAGGAGATAATAGCTGGACACTACCAGCACAAACATCGCCCCTGTGGTGTAACCGGCTGAGACTGTATGGACAAACTTAACTTGTGCCACTGGGTTCAATATCAAAGCGCCAAAATCCACCAGCTCCATACGCATGGTTTCATAGTTAAACTCTGAGCCTACAGGGTTTTGCATCCAACCATTGGCGATCAAGATCCACAAAGCGGACAAATTGGAGCCTAACGCTACCCCCCAAGTCACCATCAGGTGCTTCACCTTGCTAAGCCTGTCCCAACCAAAGAAGAACAAACCCACTAGGGTTGATTCAAGGAAGAAAGCCATTAACCCTTCAATCGCCAAAGGCGCGCCGAAAATATCCCCCACATAGTGCGAGAAATACGACCAGTTCATACCAAACTGAAACTCCATGGTAAGACCTGTGGTCACCCCGAGTGCAAAGTTAATACCAAACAACTTGCCCCAGAACTTCACCATGTCCTTGTAAACTTGCTTACCAGTGATTACATAGACAGACTCTATAATCGCCAGCAAAAACGCCATACCTAGCGTCAGGGGAACAAACAAAAAGTGATACATCACCGTTAACGCAAACTGTAACCGCGAGAGGTCCACGACCGCTTCATTTATCATAATGACTTCAACCCATACATTTGATTGAGACAAAGGCGACTTCAGACATCTTTTTCATACAATGTTCTTTTTGTACAGCGCCTCACCGTAGCCTTAACATTAAGGCCTACTATGAGCGTGGATTATCTGTGAAGGCATCGAGCAGAACATTGCCCTGTGTCAATTTTGTAGATCAAGATAAATTGAGCCTCTAGGTATGTGTACAAAGAAACAAAATAAATACATAAAAATCATAAACTTAAATAAAAACCATCCCCGATCACCATTTATTGACCCAGATCAAACAAAGTGTTTACAAATAAAAACGCCCCCTTACACCACCCTCTAATTAACTGGGACACACACCTTTATACCCACCTCACCTGACTAACATCTAACTGGGACAGGCATCTTTATCTCTACACAAACTATCAGGCAGACACCCTTTTCAGCGGAGGAAGGCAGCTGTTTAATGGAGCGAAAGGGTTAAGCTGAGTTATTTGTATGAAGAAGAAAAATAAATAAGGAAATTACTAAAATGAAAGCGCAACAAAGGCTCAATTTAACATTGAATGCCTATAAGGACTTAGGTTGCTTTCTGGCTTGCTAAGCGAACAATTGACTGCTCTTTGGACTAGCCTTTCGCCGTTTATGATGACATTGGCAATAATGACTCACTGATTGTTCTTGGCCAACCACACTCCCTGTTCGTTCTTCAAATTTTATGGCGATCGACAGCCAGTTTTCTGATGATATATTGAGTCGCTTCAAAATAGGCAAGAGCTCAACATTGATGACTCCATCTTTTCCGTATTTCACTATTCTTCCCGTCATATCTAGGAGTTCTAGATAATCCACTAAATTAAAAGGCAGACCACTGGGTATGTCTTGCCTAGGATTACCCACAAAAGGATACAATGCTTTAGGCTGATAGCACTTTTGTGCACAGGCTACTCGTTGTTTAACACTGGTATAATCCGAATCTTCTGGCGTTTGGCAGATGTCAGAACGGATTGGATTTAAATCTACATAAGCCATGCAGGAGATTAAGGCCGCCTCATCCAACAAAGCTTGCGATTTGAATCGACCTTCCCAAAAATGACCAGTGCAGTTGTCTTCACTGTTTGCTTTGCGAGCAATAGGCTCATTCAATTCTTTCATGAACCAACTAATACTTATTAGACGAGCTCGATAAGTATCTGCAAGGTTTTCAACAAGTTTAAGCGTATGTTCCGGTAATGCCTCACCTCTAACATATTGTTGTGTAAAGAAAGTTCCTCTGTGTAACCTATGCCAGCGGTCAAGTACTTCTAGTGTGGACCAATTCTTAACTGAATCTTCGTCTACGTGGAGAACTACATGCAAATGGTTGCTCATTACTGCGTAAGCACAAACATCGATAGAAAAAACGCCTGCTAGAAACAATAAACGCTTTTCGACCCAAGCACGCCGATGTTCGTAACTCGTTCCGGTTGCAGAATCCTTCCCGCATAAAAAGGCTCGTCGAACACAACGAGAGACACAATGATAATAGGGAGTATCTTCTAAACAGATTTTCTTGCTCCTTGAAACCGCCATGACTCTCTCCTTCCTTGGAATAGCAATTAAGTATAGAAAAGATTTGGAAATAATCAGGGGAAAGTTTTGAGAGCTGATGATGCCTGGTCTGGAATGATGCCTGTCTGATAAATAAGAGAGTTAGTAACTGACTTTTTGGCGTAGGTTTTTGGTTTGGCCTTTTTGTTTTTTCTTTTCGATACGCTTTCGCTGGGAAGATTTAGTCGGCCGGGTAGCACGACGAGCTTTTTGTATTTTGGTTGCTTCTAGGATCAAGTCTTTTAAACGATTCAAAGCATCTTCTCTATTGAGCTCTTGGGTTCGATGCTGTTGCGCTTTTAAAACAATGTCGCCTTCTTTGGTGAGGCGGGTATCTTTTAACGATAACAGTCGCTCTTTATAGAAAACAGGCAGGCTGGAGTTATGAACGTTAAACCTTAGATGTATCGCTGAAGAAACTTTATTAACGTTCTGACCACCTGCTCCCTGGGCTCGAATAGCCGTCAGTTCGATTTCATGCTCGGGGATGG
Organism: Marinomonas dokdonensis; assembly: GCF_052747885.1. Taxonomy (NCBI): domain Bacteria; kingdom Pseudomonadati; phylum Pseudomonadota; class Gammaproteobacteria; order Oceanospirillales; family Oceanospirillaceae; genus Marinomonas; species Marinomonas dokdonensis. Next base: position 187,336 of record NZ_JBRAND010000002.1, on the reverse strand, counting down.
AAACGTTGTTAGAGATTTGTAACATAAGAGCTGCCAATAATAATCAGCCCTTATGATAACAAATTATGCCAAGGCTCGGGGCTTTGTTTCCTTAGGGCTTTGGCTGTGCAAGCAATTCCATAAATTTGGCTTCCACTCGCCCTCCAATCATTCTTACCCTTTCTGTTGCTTTATCGATAAATGCTTGATCGTTAAGGACACTTTCATCCAATGCATAATCCGCCTGAATATCACCAAGATAAAGCAAACCATCAAAGAGCTCCTTAGTACGGGCATTCGGAGCTTGCATGGCCTGTAACGCTCCTTTTGCTTTAGCAAAATCTTCCACAAATACACGCTCACCGATCATGCTCTCTTGCATATCAATAAAACCTGGGATTATTGCGCCTTGTGAACTGAGCTCTGTCATTAAAGTCGGCTGAATAAGCGGCCAAATCGCATAAACATCGTAGCCATACTCCTCTAATTGACTGACCAAGGGTCTTCGGGCAACAGCAAGGTTAGTCGCAATCTCGTCACTCAAGCTTAATGTATGAAATGCACCAAACACCATGAGGGCTTTTTCGTCTTTTGCTAACCTGCTGCGGATTCGATTTACATAGCCTGAGACCTTGTTTTTAGCGAGCTGCTGCCATGCCTGGCCTGAATAGAGTTGTTGCCAATCGAATGCGGCTTCAGCGAGGGTTATGGTGATTTTCTGGTCGCTATCTTGCTGTAAGTTGTAATCACGAATGTGCTTAAAAAAGTCCCCGTATACTTTCGGTGTCCAAGCAGTGAAATATAAAGCGTCCTGCCACACTTGTTTGATTTCTTGATCCGATACCTCGCCCCCCATTAGATAGCGATCCAACAGAGCTTGATGCTGAGAGTTACCAAACTCGACAATAATATGGCGTACCTGTTGGCTAAATTCAGGCTGAGTTACTAGGCCAGTTATAAACCCCATTACCTCAGGATAAAAGTGCGCATCTCCGATGGCCACTACTTGGTGCTCTTCAAGCTTGGTGAATATTTCGCTCATTCCCGGCTTTACTTGCTGAGCGATCGAAGCCGCTGTTTTCTGTGTTTCAGCATTCACGTTAATATTTCCTAATACACCCATCAACATCATTATTTGTAGAATTTTTCGCACTTGTCTCACCAAAGCTAATAGAATCAATTCTCAAATAATAACAATTATCAAAGCGTAATTCTCGCCTTAGACAAACTTTTCTCACCTTACAGATATCGTTAAAGCCGTTAGGATCGGTTACACTGACTCTCTTGTATTCATCTATTGTTTTGGAGCTTTAAGTGACTCAGTTTCGCCCTTGTATCGATCTTCACCAAGGCAAGGTAAAACAGATTGTAGGTGGTAGCCTTAATGATAAAGGTGCCAAAGAGAATTTTATCAGTGATTATGATGCGGCGTATTACGCAGCCTTGTATCGCGAGCATAATTTGACCGGTGGTCATGTTATCGCCCTCGGCAAAGGCAACCAAGACGAAGCCATTAGCGCATTACGCACCTACCCTAACGGTCTACAATTTGGCGGCGGTGTAAAAGCCAATAATGCTGCAAGTTACTTAGAAGCAGGTGCTTCCCATGTTATTGTGACTTCCTACCTATTTAAAGACGGTGAGTTTTCTTGGGATAGACTCGACAAAATTAAACGAGAAACCGGTGTAGACCGCCTTGTTTTAGATCTAAGCTGTCGACGTACTCAAGATGGTTGGTACATTGCAACTGACCGCTGGCAGACCATTACCTCTACCCAAGTCAACCAAGAAAATTTAGTTGAGCTGGCTAACCACTGTGATGAGTTTTTGATTCATGCCGCAGACGTAGAAGGCCTACAAGCCGGTATTGATGAAGAACTTGTCAGCCTACTTGGTCAAGACTGCCCGGTTCCAGTTACTTACGCAGGGGGCGCTCGCTCACTTTCAGATCTGAAAAGAGTTCATACTCTATCTCAAGGGAAAGTGGATCTCACCATAGGTAGTGCATTGGATATTTTTGGTGGTGCCGGTGTCACCCTCGACGAATGCATTCTTTTCAATCAAGCCCAGCAAGCTTAATTCTGAGCCCTTATTTGTTCTAAGCTTTACAACAAATAAGGGCTATCTCCCCGTGTCGTACCTCGACATGCCAAGGCGCATACCTCATACTTAGCGTTTGTATTATTTATTATTAATCTCAGGATTATTTCATGCTGTCATATCGTCTTGGCCTTTTGCTGTTAACTCTATTACTGGGTGCATGTTCTACATCGCCACTGCACCAGTCTACAAATCAAGCAGACCAATCTACTTCTGACTCTCTAACAGAGAACACTCAAACCGATGGAGGTGACACTGAGCTTGCGTTGCCAACAACTGAAACTGATCACGAACACACCACACCATCACAAATAAATCCTGATAATTTAATCACCAGTCCAACGCTTTTAGTGGATAAAAAGCTCATCAGTGAAATGAACACGGAACATCAGCTTGCGCTAGAAAACTACCAAACATTGCTTCATGTCATGGGCCCAGAAAAAGCACCAGAATTACCTAGAAGCCTAACCACTGAACAACTAACGGATAATTTGGTGAAGCAGAAAACACTCGAATTACAAGCCTATAACCAACAAGCTGAAGCCACTTTAGCCTCACAAGCCGAACGAGCCAAGCAACGTAAAAGCAGCGTGATGAAAGGCGATCATGTACAAATTTTCTTCTCAGAAATCAGCATTCAGCACCCAGATAATGGTTTCAATGCCCAACCCTTAGTTGGCCAATGGGTACGTGGCGAGCAACGTAGTATCCGTTTAAATAACAACTTCCTTATCGAGCCACCTTTGTCGGAAACACTCAGTGTGACCTTCAGCGAAGATTATCAGGTCCTACTCAATGGCCAATTGATTGTCTCCATCAACCCGAATCAAGAAAAAAACGATGCCAGCTTTACGATCAAAACAGCGGATCAACAAGGTCAAGTGACTGGCAAGCTTGGTTATCGAATCATTACCCCTTAGACTTTGCTCTGCACTATCAAAAATGCCCGCAACCTCAAAGTTAGCGGGCATTTTTATGTTCAGCGTTCGCGAGAGTTTCAAAAACTATGCAATACGAGCCTGATGCGCAGCTTTAATAAAGTCAGCTAGCATAGCGATTACCACAGGCGAATCCAGCTCACATCTTGCCACACTTTCAGCCCCTTGCTCAGCAATCTGTGCAGAGAAACTTTGCCCTTTAAGGGTATCAATTAATACCGATTCATAGGCTTTGCTAAACTCTGGATGGCCTTGTAAGGTCACAATATGCTGATCGTAAACCAGCCCTGCATTTTCACAAAAGCTCGATTGGGCAAACCTTGTCGCTCGACTTGGCTTCTCTACCACCTGGTCTTGGTGCATGGCACAAATAGAAAACTCAGCAAGCTTTTCCGTTAATCCAGCTACCGGAGCAATGCCCTGCACTGTCTCGTATTGATGGATACCGACGCCCCAGCCACCGTCGAACTTAGCGACCTTACCACCAAGCGCATCGGCAATAATTTGATGACCAAAACAAATACCCACCAAGGGTTGTTTGTTGGCGTCGATTTCACGAATCAGGTCATTGAGTTTTAGCATCCAAGGCAGAGCTTCATACACATTTGACCGAGACCCGGTAATCAACCAAGCATCACAAACACTGGCATTGGCTGGAAAAACATCCTCACGTACATCGAAGATTTCAAATTCAAAATCTGCTGCTTGTTGTCCTAACAAGGTCACAAACATTCCTGCATAAGAACCAAATTCTGGCAATAAGCTATCCGGTGTAATACCCGCCGCTAAGATTCCAACTTTCATTCATTTCACCTTATTCAAATCGGCCGCTCCTACTGTTCTGATAGAAAGCGGCCATGTTGTCTACATAATCACATCACTCGCTAGGGCATCTTGTACTTGTCTTGTCGACGCATAATCACAATGGCAGCGATGACGGCAATAGCGACCACCAATATCATCAAGCTGGCCAACGCGTTGACTTCAGGCGACACCCCTAAACGTACCTTAGAAAAAATAACCATAGGCAGCGTACTATTACCCGGCCCAGACACAAAGCTGGCAATAACTAAGTCATCCAAAGATAGGGTAAAAGACAACAGCCATCCTGAGATAATCGCTGGTGCAATCAAGGGCAAGGTCACTAAGAAGAACAAGGAAGAAGGCTTAGCGCCCAGATCCATTGCCGCTTCTTCCAAGGTTTCGTCCATGGAGGATAAGCGCGACTGTACAACAACTGCCACATAGGCCAAACAAAAGGTCGTATGGGCGATAACAATTGTTCCAGTACCACGACCAGCTGGCCAACCAAACATTGACTCCATGGCAACAAACAACAGCAACAGGGACAAACCAGTAATAACGTCTGGCATTACCAAGGGAGCCGTTACCCAACCGGATAAAATCGTCTTGCCACGAAAGCGTCCCATTCGACTTAGCACAAACCCAGCCATGGTTCCCAACACCGCCGCAAGGGTGGCGCTGATGGCTGCGATTTTAAAGCTCAATAATGCCGCATCAATAATCTGTTCGTTTTGAAATAGCGCGATGTACCACTTAATTGACCAGCCACTCCATACTGTCACCAGTTTGGATTCATTAAAGCTGTAGATGATCAAAGAAATGATCGGCGCGTATAAGAACACAAAACCAAATAAAGCAGAGCCGTTTAAAAACAGAGATCCACGTTTCATTACACTTCCTCCTGCTTGCTACGGCTACGAATAAACATAATAGGTCCCACCAGAACGATCAGCATTACGGTAGCCACGGCAGAAGCCATTGGCCAATCTCGGTTCAAGAAGAACTCGTCCCACAAGACACGACCTATCATTAGAGTGTCTGAGCCACCCAATAATGCAGGAATAATAAATTCCCCTACAGCTGGTATAAACACCAGCAAACAGCCAGCAATAATACCCGGCATGGCTTGTGGTATGGTCACAAGGAAGAAGGCTTGATAAGGCTTAGCGCCTAAATCTTTCGCGGCTTCGAGTAAGGTTAAATCCATTTTTTCCAGGGCCGTATAAAGTGGCAATATCATGAAGGGTAAATAGGTATATACGATGCCTATGTACACAGCAAAGTCGGTTTGTAGCATGATCAAAGGCTCATCAATAATGCCTAAGCCCATGAGGAATTCATTGACCACTCCGTTCTTCTTGAGCAATCCCATCCAAGCGTAAACACGTAACAAAAAGGATGTCCAAAATGGCAAAATCACTAATGACAACAAGATAGTACGTCGCGTTGGGCTACTTCTCGCAATCAAGTAGGCAATCGGAAAACCGAGCAATAAAGTAAAAAACGTCGAGATGCCGGCAATACGAATCGAGCTCAAGTAAGCATCAAGATAAAAGCGGCTTTCAAACAGAAACAAATAATTACCTAGGGTAATTTTGAGAGTGGCGTAAGCTTCATCACTGTTCCATTCCACCAATGGCGAATACGGCGGTACAGCAATCATGGATTCCGCCAGGGATATTTTAAATACCACCAAAAATGGGATAAAGAAAAACACCGCTAACCACAGGGTTGGCGTCAATATAACGGCCAAACGACCAATATTAAACGCCAGCAATCGACTTAATTGACGACGCAAAAAGGATTGCGTCTCAACATTGGAAGAAGCGAGATTCATGACGTTAATACCACGCTGCTAGGCATGTCCCAAGACAAATAAACCGACTCGTCCCAAGTCAATCTATCCCCCATATCTCGTGCATTGTTCGGCAAGGTTACGCGGACTTCTTTACCACTGGCCAAACGCACTTTAAAGACCGACTGACTGCCCATGTAGGCGTAATCTGTGATGATTCCCGGCGTACTGTTAAACTCAGCATCAGGGCGTTCACGGCTAATGCGCATTTTTTCTGGACGGATAGCCACTGAAACACTCTGGTTCGGCACACAGCTAATACCATGGTTGGCTTTTATTAGTTGGTCCATGTCTGGAGAGTGTATGGTCACGCTGTCCTTTTCGCTGGTTATCACTGAACCTTCAAACAGGTTCACGTTACCAATAAACTGGGCAACAAAACGGTTCGCTGGGTATTCGTACATTTCATGAGGCTCCGCAATCTGAGCAATATTACCCTGATCCATTACCCCGATACGAGTCGCCAGCGTCATGGCCTCTTCTTGGTCATGGGTTACCACCACGAAGGTGATGCCTAACTCGTCTTGCAGGTTGATCAATTCGAACTGGGTTTCTTCCCGTAGCTTTTTATCCAGCGCCCCTAACGGCTCATCCAATAGTAATAGCTTAGGGCGTTTAATTAGGGCTCGGGCTAATGCCACACGTTGGCGCTGACCACCGGATAGCATGTGGGGTTTACGTTTTGCTAGATGGCCCAATTGCACCATGTCTAGCATCTTCTGCACACGCTGAGTCACTTCTTGACTCTTTACCCCTTCGCGACGCAAGCCAAAGGCTACATTGGCTTCAACGCTTAAATGAGGGAACAAAGCATAGGACTGAAACATCATGTTTACAGGGCGTTCCCACGGTTCGATATTTGCCATATCGACACCATCAATGAGGATGCGTCCACTCGTAGGCTTTTCGAATCCAGCCAGCATACGCAACAAGGTACTTTTCCCTGAACCTGAGCCACCTAAAAGACAGAAAAGCTCATTTTTATATATATCCAATGAAACTGAATCCACCGCAGTAAATTCGCCAAATTTCTTGGTAATCTGCTCGATCTGCACGAAAGGCTTTGCCTTAGTGTCTCGCCAAGATTGAGTGATTTGTGGTTTCGTTTTTTCAGTTTCTGAGGATATAGACATGCTTTACCTTTAATTCAATATGCTCTAATTCGATAGATTCAAACCTTTTCACAAGGTTTGAAGTAACCAAGGGTAAATAAATAGCCCTTTAGGATTGCTCCCAAAGGGCTTGGGGATTAACGGCCCGTTTTAATGTTTGACCAAGCGCGCGTTAACGAACGGTCAAAGCGTTTGGTGTGAGCAACCTGGATAAAGAGCTTATCCTTCACCGCTTGAGTTGGGTAAATACCTTTATTCTCAACTACCTCAGCATCAAGCAAAGGCTCAGCCGCGGTATTTGGCACTGCGTAGAAAACATAGTTAGATAAGCCTGCTGCTATGTCTGCACGCAGGATGTAATCTATGTATTTCATAGCGGCATCTGCGTGTGGGGCATCCTTTGGAATTGCCATCACATCAAACCACACCAAAGCACCTTCTTTAGGAATCACATAGCCAACATTTACGCCCTGACCTGCTTCTGCAGCACGATCTTGAGCCTGTAAAATGTCGCCGTTATAGCCTAATGCAACACAAATTTCCCCATTCGCTAAGTCAGAAATATACTGGCTAGAGTGGAAGTACTTGTAGTAAGGACGCGCTTCAGACAAGACTTTTGCACTGGCATTCAGAACATCGGTTTTTTCTGAGTTTGGATCTTCGCCCAAATAGTTATTCACCGTCGCCATCACTTCTGCAGGTGAATCCAATACCGCAATACCACAGTCTGCCAATTTCGCGGCCACTTCTGGCTTAAACAGCATGTCTAGAGAATCGATCTCCACATCACCCAAGCGCTCTTTTACTAGGTCTACGTTATAGCCAATGCCTACCGTACCCCAAGCGTATGGAATGTTATGTTTGTTGCCCGCATCGTGCTTCGCTAATTGATCTGCTAATTGCGTATCTAGGTTAGCAATATTGGTTAGCTTAGATTTATCAATCTCTTGGTAAATGCCCGCTTGTACCTGACGCTCAAAGAAAGAGTTGGAAGGCATAACTAGGTCATAACCTGAACCGCCCGCCATCAATTTGGCTTCAAGTACTTCGTTGCTGTCGTAAACATCATAGTTAACCTTGATGCCAGTCTCTTTTTCAAAGTTTGCGATGGCATCAGGTGCCACATAGTCAGACCAGTTGTAAATATTGAGCACCTTGTCTTCTGCCACCGCAGCGCCAGACACCAACAAAGAACACATTACAGACAGCAGTTTTTTATTCATTTGCATTATCGATTCTCCAGAAAAATAAACATTTAGATAACCAAAACACCCTATAAATAGGCTTCGTATTCTACATCCGAAATACGACTGTAAATCCTTTCTTGTTCTTGCTCTTTGACGGCACTGAGTACACGCACAAAAGATTCACCTAAATACTCCTGCATAAAGGCACTTTCCTTAAACACCTTAGTGGCGTATTCCCAACGGTTAGGCAAAATAGGGAAATCATCACTCACCGCGTACGCATCCCCTTCAATGGGTGCTGTCGGCTCAAGCTGACGTTCAATCCCATCTAATGCCGCCGCTAAAACAGCCGCCAACACCAAATAAGGGTTAGCATCTGCTCCCGCCACCCTGTGCTCGATACGACGAGCTACAGTCGGGCTTTCTGGTATACGTACCGCAACGGTACGGTTTTCATATCCCCAGCTTGCGAAAGTCGGTGCATGGGCACCATTCTGGAAGCGACGATAAGAATTAAGATGCGGTGCAAAAATCAGCATGCTGTCGGCCATGTTGTCGAGCAGACCCGCCACGGCGTGTTTCAATAACGGCGTACCTTCTTCGCCACCATCGTCAAACACATTCACACCGTCTTTATCTAGCAAACTAAAATGCACATGGAAGCCATTACCACTTTTTTGCGCATAAGGTTTAGCCATGAAAGTAGCGCCGTATTCATAGTTACGTGCCACACCTTTCACCAAGCGTTTAAACATATTGGCGTGGTCTGCCGCTAACAAAGCGTCATCCACATGTTTCATGTTGATTTCGAACTGACCTGGGCCTAATTCGGAAATAATGGTGTCTGCTGGGATGCCTTGAACCTCACAAGCTGCTCGCACATCCGCAAAGAAGTTAGACAATCCGTCCATTTCTTCAATGGAATAGCAGTCGGTATCGGTTAAACGACGACCATTACCTTCTGTCATTAAAGGTTCTTGTGGGCGCTGGTTGGCTTCGGACTCGCCATCTAACAAATAAAATTCCAGCTCTGTGGCCACCACAGGGGTATAACCTAGGGCTTTAAAGCGCTCCACCACACTGGCCAACAATTGGCGCGGGTCTGGGTAGAAAGCACTGCCATCTGGGTTGTACATCATGGCTAGGATTTGGTCTCGTGGGGTTTCGGACCAGGGTACAGGAATCGGTGTGGTGTGAACGGGCATACAGATACCATCACTGTCACCGGTTTCAAAAACCAAGCCATTTTCTACAACATCATCACCCCAGTGATCAAAACCGATCACTGATTGAGGAAGCTTAACGCCATCGCGCATGACGCCTTTAAGTCCCGATGCGGGAATGCGTTTACCGCGCAGATTACCATTCAAGTCCGTAATAAACAGATCGAACTCTTTGTCACCCATTACCTGTCCTGGCATAACCTGCTCTCTCTTTATATGCATTGCTTTATTGTGTTGTTAAACGAACAATATAATTCTTTACTTTGTGATCACAACTTAAAGAATTATATTGTTGTAATGTTTTTATATCACTCTATGATCAGACTACGATCTTTGGTAAACCGATCCGAACTTTGTATTGAATTAGATTGAATCTTTATACAATAAAAAACTCGAAAAGGATAAGTAATTGAGTAAGCCTGCTCCTTTAAACATAACATTAACCGACCGAAATGACGGTGTAACTATCACCGAGTGGGTATATGAGGTTTTAAGACACGCTGTCATGTGTGGACAGATCCTACCGGGACGCAGTTTAACGCTTCGGGAGTTGGCAAAAATTTTAGGGGTGAGCCCTATGCCGGTTCGTGAAGCCATCAAAAGATTGTGTGCAGAACGGGCGTTAGAAGTGAAAGAGAATCGACGTATTATTGTGCCGACCATGAGTGCCATGAAATTCCAAGAATTATGTGAAACACGCATAGCGCTTGAGTCTCATGCCGCTATCAGGGCACTCCCCTACATAAATAGCACCATTTTGGAGCAGCTAGAATGCCTCGATAAAAACATAGATCAGGCCATGAAACTCCAGCAGTTTGAAGCAACCATTACCTATAACCAAGCCTTCCATCGCTTACTCTATACGGCTAACCCGCACCAAATTGGTATGCCTTTAATTGAAAGTTTATGGTTACAGCTTGGCCCTTTTTTACGCCTTTCAAATGAAAAAGTACGGGAACATTACGTCATTGATCGCCACCAAGAAGCCCTAAAAGCGATAAAAAATCAGGACGCTGTCGCACTGCAAATTGCCATCGCGGCAGACATTCGTGAAGGCTTTGCCTTTGTTGGCACTTCGGAACTTCTACACGAATTTATTCAGCAATCTGCGCAAAAATAATTTCAAAAAAAATAAAAAAATATTTTTTAGACGTCATTAACCACTCATTTTTGTGATCACAATATTTACTATTCCCTCATTATCCCTTATGGTAGAAATTTACTGATAACCATTTAAGAGGCTGTTCACATGTTGCCAAGCAAACCCACTCATGACGGAATTTCTTCCGACACATTGAAGGAGCTGGCAGTACTGGTGAACCACCTACGTGTACCGAGCTTTCCAACGGTTTTAGAGACTTTTTTGGCGCGGCTTTGTCACTTCGATACCCTCATCATAGTGACCTATAAAAAATCCTTTAAGCCCATCATTATTCACCCTAAAGACAAGTCTGCTCACAGCCCTACTCTCAATCTCTATTTGAACTCTGCCTATCTGTTAGACCCTTTATTTAACAGCATTCAGCAAGGCATGACCTGTGGCATTAGTCGTCTCATTGACCTTGCCCCAGACTCGTTTAAAGACACTGAGTATTATCAAACCTGTTATCGAAAATTTGATTTGGTGGATGAAATAAATCTAATCATCCCGTTAGACGATGAAACCACTTGCGCCATTTCATTGGGTCGAAAGAGCCAGATGGGGTCAATTAAGCGAGTTGAAATGAACAAGCTAAAGGAAGTCTTCCCGCTAATAGAGTCCTTGTTCCAGCAGTTTTGGTTGTCTCAATCTAGAGGCTATTTGGATTATCAACCCTCTATGGGGCCAATCAAACATGCCCTTAAAACCTTTGCCAGTGGCGTACTCACGCAAAGAGAGCAAGAAGTGCTTGGCTTGATCCTTCGGGGTCACTCTTCTAAAGCCATTGCCGACGATCTGGGCATTAGTGCAGGCACAGTGAAAGTACATAGAAAAAACATCCATGCCCGCCTCGACACCTCTACCCAGTCGGAAATTTTCACCCTGTTTCTAGATCACTTAGAATCTCTCGATCAAAGCAAACCTTAACCCAGACCAACAAAAAAGCCGCTCTATATGAAGAGCGGCTTTAGGCTGAGCAAAACTAAGGGATCAATTAAATACCCAGTTTATCTCTAAGGGCGTAGTAAGCCGCTCCCACAGCAGTGTAAGGCACACGCAAGGCGCGACCACCAGGGAATGGATACTGGGGCAGACCAGCAAAGACATCAAAGCGCTTAGTATCCCCTTGGATGGCTTCTGCCAATACTTTACCTAGTAAGTGGGTACTGGTTACCCCATGGCCACTGTAACCTTGAGAGTAATACACATTCGTGCCAATTCGACCCACTTGCGGCAAACGCATCAGTGTTAACAGGAAGTTGCCTGTCCACGCATGATCAATTTTTACGTCTTTTAGCATAGGGAAGGTTTTAAGCATTTTTGGCACAATCAAAGCTTCGACTTTCTCAGGCTCACGAGCACCATAAGTTGTACCGCCACCATACAATAAGCGACCATCACCCGATAAGCGGAAATAGTCCAATAGGTAGTTACAATCTTCCACACAGACATCATTTGGCATAATAGCCTTCTGCATTTCTTCACTTAAAGGCTCTGTGGCAATGATCTGAGTACCACAAGGCATGGAGTTCTTCTCTACCTCTGGAATAATGCCAGTGATATAAGCATTGCCCGCCACGATCACATGCTTGGCTTTCACGGAACCTTTTGCGGTGGTTACTGTGGCAAGCTCGCCTTCAGCCTTAGCTTCTTGAACCTTAGTCACTGGGCTGGCTTCGTATATCACGCCACCTAAAGATTCAAAAGCAGCCGCTTCTCCCAACACCAAATTCAACGGGTGAACATGGCCACTTAAGCGGTCTAATAGGCCACCCACATAACGGTCCGTCCCTATGTGTTTTTGAATTTCATCTGCGTTTAATAGCTCTAGTTGGTCGTTGCCATGGGCTTCCCATAGGGCTTTTTTTGCTTTCAACTCTTCGAATTGCTTGGCATTACAAGCCGCAAAGATACCGCCTTGCTTTAGGTCACAAGAGATTTGGTATTTGGCCACTTGCTGGCGAATCACGGCTTGCCCCTCAAAGGCCATGGCCGCCATTTGTTCACCCACTTGTTCGCCATAGTGACGCTTAATGAAGTCGATGTCTCGGCTGTAGCTGTTTACCAACTGACCACCATTACGACCCGAAGCTCCAAAACCAATACGGCTTGCTTCAACAACAATGACCTTGTAGCCAGCTTCCGCCAGATGTAAAGCAGAAGAAATGCCGGTAAATCCTGCTCCTACGATACAAACATCACAGCTATGCTCACCGCTTAGCTCAGGGCGCAGCACAGTGTCGTTTGCAGACGCTGCATAATAGGAATTAGTATGAGTAGGAATTGACATAAACAACCTCATCAATCACACCTAATGAAAGGTGCTTGTGGCCATAATAAAAAAGGCAAGCCTCGGGTTTGCCCAGCACTTCGAACACCACTTTGTATTCAGAGCGCCATTCTAAAAATTCCCCCCTATCAAGGGATATACCCTTAAGGGGGTAGAACGGCATTTTTATCAAACAGTTACTCGGCAGTTTTTATAAACGTATCCAAACGTTCTTCAATTCTGTGTACTTTTCCATGGCGTGCAAAGATTTATCACGACCATTACCAGAAGCTTTCACTCCACCAAACGGCACAGTGGTATCTCCATCCCCCCAAGTGTTCACCCATACCATGCCGCTTTCTAAACGGCGGCTAACTCGGTGCGCACGGGACAAGTTACTGGTCCAAATAGCAGCACCTAGGCCATATTGGGAGTCATTTGCTAAGGCGATGGCTTGTTCTTCCGTATCAAAGGTAGATACAGCAAGTACTGGACCAAATATTTCCTCACGGACAAACTCCATACGATTCTCGGCATCGACGAAAATAGTCGGTTCCACAAAAAAGCCTTGGCCAGCCTGATAATTAGGCGCGCCTCCTAACACTAAACGAGCACCTTCTTCTTTGGCGCTGTTTACAAAGCGGGTCATGGTATCCATTTGGTTTTTATCCACCAATGGTCCCATGTTGGTATTAGGATCCAAGGGATTGCCCGGCACATATTTCTTAGCGGCTTTTAATAGCGCCGCCATGAAGACGTCTTTAATACTGCTTTGCACATACAAACGCGAACAAGCAATGCAGACTTCCCCTTGGTTGGTGAATATCGCCGCCGCCGCGCCTTGAGCCGCTTTTTCTATGTCTTCATAGTCATCAAAAACTAAGCAAGGAGATTTACCGCCGGCTTCGATCCACACTCGTTTTAAGTTGGATTGTCCTGAGTATTGCATCAGCATACCAGCGACCCTTGTGGAGCCAGTGAACGCCAGCACTTGCACATCGTTATGCAGTGCTAACGCTTTACCTGCCGTATGACCAAATCCGGGTAAGACGTTAAACACCCCATCAGGCATGCCCGCTTGGGTCGCTAACTCAGCTAGGCGCAACACACTTAAAGGCGACTTTTCCGAAGGCTTAAGAATCACGCTGTTACCCGCCGCTAAAGCGGGCATAATTTTCCAAGAGGCCATCATTAGGGGGTAATTCCAAGGGGTAATGGCCGCCACCACACCAATTGGTTCGTGGCTGATCAAGGCCAAATTTGGCCCGCCTGTTGGGGCGATTTCGCCATAAAGCTTATCTATGCCCTCTGCTGTCCAACGCATACAATCAATGGAATCTGGCACATCAATGGCCAGCATTTCAGAAATGGATTTCCCCATATCTAAGGTATCCAAAACAGCAAACTCATCTTGGTGCTGGCTGACTAAATCGGCCCATTTCAGCATGATGTTTTTGCGGTCACGGGGAGCCATTTGCGACCAAACCCCAGACTTAAAGGCTTTTTTCGCGGCGCTCACCGCAAGGTCTACATCCGCCGCATCTGTGCTGGCAACTTTCGCCAAACATTGCTCTGTTGTCGGGTTCACACAATCGAAGGTTTCACCGCTCAAGGCGGGCACAAATTGTCCATTAATGTAGGCTTTGTCGGGTATAGCCACAGTGTCAGCGAGCTGCTGCCATTGATCGTAGGTTTTCATAGAAACTCCCTTGGGCTTAGCCCATCTTTAAATTCTATCTAACTGACCGCCACGCTATTAAAAAACCATAGAAATAGCCATATCCCCTAAGGGGTAGCCACTTAAACGCTGGCCTTATGAGCGGGGCGACAATCCAGGATTTGTTGTATCAACCATTGCACACTTTCTTGGCTATCGTACAGTTGGTGGGAAAATAAACTCAGTGATAAATCTGGAAAGCCCTCAGGCAGCGCCAAAATTTTAACCGGTAACATGGTCACCAGTTTTTCAGCGATATTACGGGGCACACACATGAGATAATCCGATTTCGCCGTCACCATGCCGCCGATGGCGTAACTCTGCACTATCATGGCGATTTGTCGTGATTGATGTCGCTCTAACAACCAAGCATCAATCAAATCCGCTCCCGAATTGGCCAAGGGCAAATGAATTTGTGAGGTGCTGACAAAACGCTGAAAATCTAATTTATCAGGCAAGGGGCTGGATTCGCGCACTATGGCTACATAACTGTCCGTCAACCAATGATGACGTTGGTAATAGCGGGGAATGGAATGCACGTCATCTACCCCTACAAAAAGATCCAAGCGCCCTTCTTCAATTTTATCGATGCGCAGATTCTCCGGCAGTATTTCAATACCAATGCGGATATTCGGCGCCTCGTGCTGAAAGCGCTCCGCCAACTTGGGTAAGGCGAAGAATTCAAAGTAATCGATGGCGCCAATATAAAAGGTTTTAGCTTCTTTTTTCGGATCAAAAGGCTTAATGCGATTAAACGCCATTTCTAAAGTGCTAAGACCTTTGCGTAAATCGGGCACTAATGCTTGAGCTGTGGGGGTAGGCTCCATACCGGTTTTCGTTTTGACAAACAAAGGGTCATCAAACCTTAACCTTAGCTTCGCTAGGATATGGCTTGCGGCAGATTGACTCATGTGCAAAGATTTTGCTGCTCGAGACAAACTGCGTTCTTTATCCAAAACCACCAGTAATCGCAGTTGACTGATATCAATGTCCATAGGTTATTCGCTTTTCTCATACTGAAAACGGAATTTAACATTTCCATAATAACCTAAATCGCGTTACAACTAGCAAATCACCAACAAATTGACCTTAATGAGGCCTTTACTGTGAAAAAAGTCACCGTTGCTGCGACCCAAATGGCCTGCACTTGGAACCTAGAAGAAAACCTAGACAAGGCAGAAACTCTTGTTCGACAAGCCGCTGAGCAAGGCGCGCAAATCATCTTGTTGCAAGAACTGTTTGAAGCCCCATATTTCTGTATCGAAATCAGTGAGTCTTACCATGCAATGGCGACCACATTGGAAGAAAATGGCGCTTTTAAGCGTTTCTCAGCCTTGGCAAAAGAACTAGAGGTGGTATTGCCGTTTAGTTGGTTCGAAAAAGCTGGCAACGTGCGTTATAACTCTGTGGCTATTATTGATGCAGACGGCAGTTTGTTGGGCACTTATCGTAAAACCCACATTCCAGACAGTGACGGCTATTTAGAAAAATACTACTTCAGCCCAGGGGATACAGGCTTCAAAGTTTTCCAAACTCGTTACGCGAAAATTGGTGTCGGCATTTGTTGGGACCAATGGTTCCCAGAAACGGCACGTAGCATGGCCTTACAAGGCGCTGAGTTGTTGTTCTTCCCAACCGCTATTGGTAGTGAACCAAGCCAGCCAGAGTTGGACAGCCAACCTCATTGGGAAACCGTTATGCGTGGCCATGCGGCGGCGAACCAGATTCCAGTGATTGCATCTAACCGTATTGGTACTGAACAAGCGCAATTCCGTGATTTGTCCCTAACCTTCTTCGGCAACTCATTCATTGCAGACAGTACAGGTCAATTGGTGGCAAAAGCAGATCGTACTAGCCAAGGCGTGTTAGTGCATGAATTTGATCTAGCGGACATCGCTTTCCAGCGTCAGGCTTGGGGCTTATACCGTGATCGTCGTCCTAGCTTATATGATCCAATCATGACCCTAGACGGCAAAACGCCAGCTCGTTCATAAAATGATTAGCCCAGTCATGCTGGGCTAATCTTATGACTTCAACGCTTTCACAAAGGATTCCAGTGTGGCTACCCAATTAAGCACTACCCCTAAACGTGATGCCTTTCGCATGCCCGGTGAACATGAGCCACAAGAACAGGTGTGGATGGCTTGGCCTGTGCGTGAAGACAATTGGCGCGAACAAGGCATTCCCGCGCAAAATGAGTTTGTCGCCGTAGCAAAAGCCATCGCACAAACGACACCGGTAACCTTCATTGTTGGCCCTGAACACATCAAGCAGGCTCGCCATGCGATACCGGATCACATCCGAGTATTGGAGATTCCATCTAACGATAGTTGGATGCGTGATATCGGCGCCACCTATGTGGTCAACGATAAGGGGCTACGCCGTGGGGTGAGTTGGCAGTTTAATGCTTGGGGCGGAGAGCTTGATGGTCTCTATGATAACTGGGAGCTGGATAATGAAGTGGCCAGCCACATGGCCGATATCACAGAAGATGCTTGCTATCACGCACCACTTATCCTAGAAGGTGGTTCCATCCATGTGGATGGTGAAGGTACTCTGTACACCACAGAAGAATGCTTATTACACCCAAGTCGCAACCCGAGCCTTAGCAAAGCCCAGATAGAAGACCTACTCAAAGAATATTTGAATGTCAGCACTATTATCTGGCTGAAGAACGGCTTATATAACGATGAGACCAACGGTCATATTGATAATATTCTGCATGTGATTCGACCCGGTGTGGTGGCGTTAACCTATTGTGAAGACCCAAGTGATCCACAATATGAGATTTCCCAACAGGCCTATGATGTGTTGCAAAACAGTCTGGACGCCCAAGGCCGTCAACTTGAGATCATAAAATTACCTATGCCCGGGCCGCTTTTTGTACAACCAGAGGAAGCGCAAAGTGTGCAGGCCAGTGAATTTATGGATCGACAGGCTGGAGAACGTTTAGCGGCCTCCTATGCAAACTTCTTAATAACCAATCAGAGTGTGATTGTCCCCTTGCTGGATTCAAGCACAGATTCCCAAGCATTGGCCATTTTACAAGAAGCATTTGTGAACCATAAAGTGATTGGCGTGCCGACCCGTAACATACTACTGGGCGGTGGTAATATTCATTGTATTACCCAACAAGTTCCGCAAAAAATCTCCCAATCCTAATCCCGCCAAGCGACCTCACACATACAAGCCTCTGCTTCTATGTGTGAGGTAAGCTTTACATGTTCCCTTTGAGTGTTTATAACAGGGCTGTTTTTTTCATCCCTATCAT
The DNA here is from genome assembly GCF_052747885.1 of Marinomonas dokdonensis. NCBI lineage: Bacteria > Pseudomonadati > Pseudomonadota > Gammaproteobacteria > Oceanospirillales > Oceanospirillaceae > Marinomonas > Marinomonas dokdonensis. Next base: position 169,740 of record NZ_JBRAND010000002.1, on the reverse strand, counting down.
GAGGCAGTTTTACTGATACCCGTATGGCACGCACCCTTGTTATCTATTCCACCACTGACGGTCATACCCTAAAAATCAGTCAAACCTTGGTTGATCACCTAACCCAATTCTTACAAAATGTGACCCTAATGCCGGTTGAAGAGGTTAACTCTGCCACCCTGCAAGAGTTTGATTGCATCGTCATTGGTGCCAGCATTCGCTATGGTAAACATCAGGCCGTGGTGGCAGATTTGATCAAGACCAATAAAACCTTGTTGGAATCGAAAAAGACAGCTTTCTATACCGTTAACTTGGTCGCTCGAAAAAGCGAGAAAAACCAACCGGACACCAACCCTTACATTATTAAATTCCTACAGGAATTGGCTTGGCAACCTAGCTTACAAGGGGTGTTTGCAGGGCGTTTAAATTACCCTAAATACGGTTTGATTGATCGCCACATGATACGTTTCATTATGTGGATGACGAAAGGCCCGACCGATCTTAAATCCGACACTGAATTTACCGATTGGCAAAGTGTTAAGAACTTTGCCAATGCCATCCGCGAGCTTGTGTAAAGCCTCAAAAAAACTGGGAACTTTGCATAGCAGCAACAGTCAGAAAAGCATTCCTTAAATAGAGACGTTTTCTAATGATGAAGTTGCTATTGCTGAGCGCTCTGGCCCTAGTCTTGTCCGCCTGTGGCCGCCCAGATGAACTCAAACAAAACATAGCCATTACCGAACATGTGATCAATACGCCAGAATTGATCGAACATCATTATGTAAACGGCCTAGATGGTAGCCATAAGCTGCATTACGTGAGTAATAAAAGCCAAGCAGAGCCGCGCCCTGTACTGGTATTTATTCATGGCACCCCAGGCAGTTGGTCTTCTTTCTCTCGCTACTTTTTAGACCCAGAACTCAACAAAAAATATCGTCTCATTTCTATTGATCGCCCAAGCTGGGGTGAGTCTGGTTACAGCGGTCAAATTCTACCTACGCATTTGCAACTGCAATCCAATGAAATTGGCCCGCTTATCAAGCACATCTGGAGTCAGAACGGTGAGCAAAAAATCTATTTGATTGGTCACTCGCTGGGAGCTTCTTTAGTGCCCTTATTAGCAGTGGATTACGCTAAAATCGTCGCTGGCACCATAATGTTAGCGGGGGATGTTAGCCCTAAATTGGCCACGCCTCGTTGGTATAATACCTTGCTGGATTGGTTACCTAATGCACTGGTGCCGCAAAAGTGGCAAAACTCTAATGATGAAGTACTGCAACTCTCTGCAAGCCTTAAAGACATTGGCGCTAAGTTCACTCAATTGCGCAGCCCATTGATCCTACTGCAAGGCAAACAAGATACTCTGGTCACGCCTGCCAATGCCGAGGTAGCTCAGACGCTCTTTAAGAATAATCATACGGAAGTCGTATGGTTAGAAGAGGCGGGGCACATCATTCACATGACTCATATGAACAAAGTAAAAGACGCCATTGAAAAAATTGTGGCGTTATCGGCAAAGGCTGAGTGAAAGTGTCAAGCTAAACAAAATTGACTTAGCCTTCTAACGCTTAGATATTTATACTTATTGTGTATTCAACGTATTTCATATTCAAAGGCCTTAGCATGCTCAGCATTTCTAAATACATTTTGATGGCACTGGTAATTCTATCTATCGCCGCTTGCAGTACATCTCCTACTGGCCGCAAACAACTTATTTTGCTTCCTGACTCCCAGTTAGATGAAATGGGCGTGGCTTCCTTTCAGGAAATGAAAGACAGCATTCCATTAAACCAACAAGCCAATACTAATCAGAATGTCCAGTGTGTGGCTGATAAACTGATCGCCGTGCTGCCCGATGAGTATCGTCAACAGGCTTGGGAAGTGCAGGTATTTGATGACCAACAGGTAAACGCTTTTGCCTTGCCCGGCTATAAGATAGGTGTTTATACGGGGCTTTTAGAAGTGGCTGAAAACCAATCCCAGCTGGCTGCTGTGATGGGCCATGAAATCGGCCATGTATTGGCCCGTCATGGTAACGAGAGGGTATCCACTTCCCTAGCCACCAGCCAAGCGCTCGCTGCAGGCTATCAGCTAAGTGGCGAAGACAGCCCTCAGAAAGCGGCTATTTTTCAGGGATTGGGTCTAGGCGTTCAGGTGGGAATTATCTTACCCTTCAGCCGTACCCATGAATCCGAGGCTGACCAGATCGGCCTAGAGCTCATGGCTAAAGCGGGCTTTGACCCTCGTGAAAGCGTTACTCTTTGGCAAAACATGGCCAAGCTGGGAAGTTCAGATACGCCAGAATTCCTTTCGACTCACCCTTCCAACGAAACACGGATTGAGTCATTAGGGGCAAATATGCCCCAACCTTTGGCCGTTTATCAAAGCCTCAAGGCCGATAGCCTACCTCGCTGCTATTAACCCACTAAGGCTTATCAGCTAACACCTGATAAGCCTCTAATACCTCTCTGGCTTGGCTCACACCTTTTACCCTGTGAGCCTTCATGCCAAGCGCTATGGCGGCATCCACATTGACCTGATTATCATCAATGAAAACAATGCGTTCTGGCGCTACCTGTAGTTTGTCTAACACATATTGATAAATTGCTGGCTCAGGCTTGACCTCACCAATCAAGTGAGAAGCAAAATAGCTATGGAAGTGACCCGCTAAGCCCATTTCTCCCATGATGCGAGGCCAATGGGCAGCATTGGTATTGGACAAAATCGCTCTATGGTATTGAGGCTTAATAGCCTCTACTAATGCCAATGCGCCATCAAATAGCCCCAAAGGCCAAGCTTTGAAAGCTTTTTTAAAGGTTTCCTTGTCCGACTGACTGCCCGCTTCTGCGGGTAAACGCTGGGCAAATTCATCAAAAGAAATGCGTCCGGTATCAAATGCCGCCACGGAAGGAGAATTCAGCCATTTAAGCCAAACTTCTGCTTCTTCTCCTTGAGTGTTCAGCATGGCATGCATCTCTTCTATACCACCTAGGTCCACCAACACATTTCCTAAATCGAATAACACCACACTTATCTGCGAATCTACTTGCATTGTTTCCCTCTGGTCCTTTAGCGCCCTATCGGCAAATTGTTGCTCATTAAAAAAACGCCCTCCCCTAAATAACTCAATAGAGGTCTAGATTTGCTAGCTTACATCATGAGCCATTTTTTGCCGATAGCATTTTTCCTGCTATCAGCAATAAACCGCCCATAGACATGCTTATTTCTTGCAATATCTTTGGGTTTTATAAAAAATAATTATAAATCAATAACTTATATTTCTGGCACAGTTTTCGCTATATAGGCTTGTGAATCAAAAACCCTTTAACGGAGAAAAATAATATGAAATTGGGATTTGTTAGCAAAACTATTCTTACCACTGCTACCGCAGCAGCCATCGCACTATCTGCCACTCAAGCCAGTGCAGCAGATAACCGCAACTACATTCTAGCGACAGCTTCTACTGGTGGTACTTATTACCCAGTAGGGGTAGCCATCGCCACTTTGAGTAAAGTGAAGTTAGAGCCAAAATTTGGCCTTTCACTGTCAGCGATCAGCTCAGCAGGGTCTGGTGAAAACATCAAACTGTTGCGTGAAAACCAAGCGCAACTTGCTATTTTACAAGGCCTATACGGCGCTTGGGCATGGAACGGCGAAGGTCCTCTAGAAAGTTCTGGTAAGCAAACAGAACTGCGCTCTATCTCTATGCTTTGGCAAAACGTTGAGCACTTCGTGTTAAAAACTGACCTGGCTAAAACCGGCACAGTGGCAGATTTAAAAGACATTGAAGGCACTAACCACAAGTTCTCTATCGGTAAAAAGAACTCTGGTACTGAAGGCTCAGGTCGTCAGTTGCTTGAAGGTCTTGGCGTACAAACCGATGACTTTGCTCTCGCTTACATGGGCTATGGTGCCAGCGCCGATGCCATGCAAAACGGCAACATTGATGGCATGAACACACCAGCAGGTGTACCTGTAAGTGCCGTGACGCGTCTATACGCTTCTATGGGTGATAAAGTACAAGTACTGGACTTCACTGATGAGCAAATGAAAGCGGCTAACGGCCACTACAAGCTATGGACTCGCTACGAAATTCCTGCGAACACTTACCCAGGTCAAACTAAGCCGATCAACACAGTTGCTCAGCCTAACTTCCTAGCGTCTCGTGCAGACCTTTCTGAAGAAGATGTTTACCAGTTAACTAAGTCTATTTATGAAAACCTTGCTTACCTAAGCGCTATTCATAAAGCGACAGCGGTTATGTCTTTGGAAAAAGCCATTGCAGGCTTACCTGTACCATTGCACCCAGGTGCGGCTCGTTACTACCGTGAGCAAGGTGTGAAAATTCCTGCACACTTGATTGCAGAATAATAACCCTCTAGTTCTTTGCATTTGAACTAACCAATACAGACACCGTTATCTCACGGTGTCTGTATTTTGTAATAACTCTCTACTGTTCAACGTAAGGTAGCTGTTTTATGACTGCTTCATCCCCAGCAACGCCTGCTGAAGACAACGATATTAATCTTGAAGAATTTGAGACCAAATATCGCTCTGGCACTCTGTTAAATCGTATCGTTTTTGCCATTTCTATCTTTTTGGCCGTTGCCCATATTTACATCAATACTATAGGCACATTGCCTGAGTTATGGGTCTCTGCTTTCCACTTTGCAGGCTTCGGTACACTCTGTGCACTCCTTATTCCTGCTCACCCAAAATGGCGTGATAGCAAGCTGGCTATCATCATGGATGGCGTCATTGTGGCCGCCTTAATTGCTATGGTGCTGTACATTGTCTTCTTTGAAGATGCCTTGTATGCCCGAGGCGTTACTTTCAATACCGGTGACTGGATAGTCTCCAGCGTGGCGGTATTACTAGCCTTAGAACTGATCCGCCGTACCAGCGGTTGGTTTATTCCTTTCTTAATCGTTGTGGCGCTGACGTATGTTGTCCTTTGGGGCAGCTGGCTTGGAGGCGCATTCGCCTTCCCAGGCTTAAGTGTCGAAACCTTACTTTACCGTAGCTTCTTTAGTACTGATGGTATGTTTGGCTCCATTTCGCGAATTTCATGGAGCTTCGTCTTCATGTTCATTCTATTTGGCGCCTTCTTAGTAAAATCTGGCGCGGGTGATTTCATCATTGCCCTGTCTCGCTCTCTAGCCAGCAAAATGATTGGTGGCCCAGGCTTTGTAGCTGTTTTAGGTTCTGGCCTAATGGGTTCAGTATCGGGTTCTTCGGTTGCCAACACGGTATCTACTGGGGTAATTACCATTCCTTTGATGCGTAAAGCGGGCTTCCCTGCACGTTTTGCAGCGGGTATTGAAGCCGCAGCTTCTACAGGTGGTCAGTTAATGCCTCCGGTAATGGGTGCTGGTGCCTTCATCATGGCTTCCTACACGCAAGTTTCGTACGTCACTATTATTAGTGTGGCAGCGATTCCAGCTTTGTTGTACTTCCTATCTGTTGGCTTCTTTGTTCGTGTTGAAGCTAAGCGCAGTAAAGTAATCGCTACAGAAGACGACTCTGTGCCGGTATCACAGGTGTTCAAAGAGGGCTGGCACCATATTATTCCTTTAGGGGTATTAGTGGCCTTACTGATTCAAGGCTTCACTCCGACCTATGCTGCTGGCTTGAGTATCATTGCGGTTATTGTCTCTTCTTGGTTATCGAAAGGTCATCGTATGGGACCTTTGGCGATCCTAGATGCCATGGTGCAAGGGGCGAAAAACATGTCCACCACCGCGGTACTTTTGATCGGTATCGGCTTGGTGGTCAATGTTATTAGTACCACAGGGGTAGGTAACACCTTCTCTCTTTTAATTACAGATTGGGCTGGCGGTAGCTTATTCTTCACCATTATTTTGGTAGCAATTGCCTCTTTAGTATTGGGTATGGGCTTGCCTGTTACCGCTTCCTACATTGTCTTGGGAACCTTGTCGGCACCTGCAATTTTCAACCTAATTGCAGAAAGCCAACTGATCGAGATGATGGCTTCTGGCAATCTACCTGAAGCGGCCAGTGCGGTCTTCATGCTGGTTGACCCTGCTGCCATAGGTGCCTTAGCACAAGGCATGTCCAGCGCCGATGCCGCGGCAATGTTAGCGCAAGTGCCAGCAGACTTTAAGGGTATGTTGATGGATCAAGCCTTAGGTGCTCAAAGCGTTGCTATGATCCTAGTGACAGCTCACATGATCATTTTCTGGTTATCTCAAGACAGTAACGTGACACCACCTGTGTGTTTAACCGCGTTTGCGGCCGCAGCCATTGCCAAAACACCACCGATGAGAACCGGTATGATGGCGTGGAAACTAGCAAAAGGTCTATACATAGTGCCCTTGCTTATGGCTTATACACCGCTGATCGGTGGCGATGCAGAAACCCTACTAAGGCTAACCATTTTTGCCATCTTCGGTATGTATGCTCTCGTGGCTGCAATGGAAGGCTACCTTGAGAATAAGCTAAACATTCTGTCTCGTGTGGCAATGTTAATCGCTTCTGGCTTGATGCTATGGCCGGGGCTAGATCTATGGATACAAGCCATTGGTTTGGCCATGTTCCTAGCACAATTTATGATTGGTAACCGTTCATACAAGAGCGAATTGAGCCAAGCATGAAATAGCGACATCTCAGCACAAACAAAAATGGCGCAACCTTAAAGGTGCGCCATTTTTTTTGTCTCTCATTCCCCTAACTGGCCTCTAGCATCTCATGCCATTTGGCAACCTGTTCACTAAAGGCTTCGCGCTGATCTTCTTCAATACTTTGAGACGTAGGAATGGTGGCTGTCATTGGGTTCACAGGCTTACCCTTAATATGCAACTCATAATGTAAATGAGCCCCCGTGGTTCTTCCTGTGTTTCCAGACAGAGCAATCACTTGGCCTTTTTGAACCTTGTCCCCCTTCTTCACTAAGACTTTATCTAGGTGCAAATAACGTGAGCTATAGGGCCCAGGATTGTCTATCACAAGATATTTACCCGCATACTTATGATCCGCCACACGTGTCACCACGCCATTACCCGTTGCTAAGATTTTCGTACCAATTGGCGTTGCTAGATCCACCCCGTTATGGGGTGCTGGTCGTCCTGTTATTGGGTGTAATCTGTTGCCATTAAAAGGTGAGCTAACCCGATAATGTTTGGCCGTTGGCCAGCGACGCAAGGAAGGGGTTAAACCTAACCCTTGGCTATCATAGTAATGTCCGTCGGTGTGTCGAAAAGCTTGATAGGTATGACCCTTCACAGTGATCTGAATAGCTTCTATTTGGCTGCTCCCAACCTTTTCACCATCCACTTCCCCTTGCTGGATGACCACATCAAATGCATCCCCAGCTTGTAGGTCTTTACTAAAATTGATGTAGCCTTTCAATAAACCGTGAATCGACAATATATTGGCATCCGATAGGCCAATTTTTTTCGCAGTTAGATAAAAGCTTCCCTTTATCTGGGTATGGTAAGCGGTTTGGTAATAGCTAATGGGCTTAATATCTTCTTGATAACTGTAGCCACCACTTTCATGTCGCTGATAAGAAATGGTTTTACTGGCATCAATTGGGCGGGAGATTTTTTGCAGCACACCATTGGCATCAATTACGAAAAATAAAGAGTTACCTGTGATGATAGGCTCCAGCGCTAAATATTCTTGGTCGGCTTCTAGAACTTGGTACATGACGTTTAGAGTCAAGCCTTGTTGTTTGAAAATTTTGGCCAGTGTGTCGCCAGATTTTATCTTGTACTCAACAACGGAAACCTCTGGAGAGATAGGCTCTTGGCTCGACTCAATAGGCGCGGTTAAGGGAATATCTTCCAACACTTGCTCATCTAAACTGGCGGGATCAAGTTCAGAAACAGGAATGTTGTCTTCCTCTGGTGCGCTTTGGTTCTCTAGCGTATCCACTTGCGGCAAATGGAAAGACTCAGGTGGCTCACTTGATGGCACTGTGGCTTGATAAATCACCATCATTAATAGGAAGGTGGCTAGAATCAGGCCCCAGCCGATCAAAGGGCTCGACTGTTTTTGTGGCTTTTGCTTTTGCGGCTTATGTTTTTTCTTGCTTGGCATTCACTAATCTCTCGAAGCAAAAGTCTAGCCCTTACTAGCGCTTTCTAGACTTTTACTCATTTAATAAAAGCTGGCAATTTTACAGGAATATCTCGTTCTGACTACGCGAAATAGCGGAATAAAAGGTAAATCTGTTTTCTTTGCTGTTTAGTGACAGATACGACCAAGGGTTAAACAATAACGTCAAGACTTGGCAAACGGGTTTGTTTGCCAAGATGATAATCAAGTAACATAGCCCCCTGTTTTTCGAACGAAATTACAAGCTGTTAGCTTGAACAAACATCCTCTATTGGCGGTAATGCATGAGCTCTTCCAAAACAAACTCTTATCAATCATTGGCCTGTGACAAGAGTTCATGGCAAGTCACGCCAGCGGTTAATATCGAGCTTGTTGATGAAGTCGCTGCCGCCATCAGCATTAATGGCATTGCCACAGCTGTGATGATGGTCAGCCCAAATGACCTCAAACCTTTTGCCCTAGGCTTTGCTCTCAGTGAAGGCTTTATCGAGCACGCCACAGATGTTCGGGATCTTGAAATTCACTTCCCAGATAGCGATGCTCTCGTCTCACAGCTGACCATCGAGCTAACCATCAGCCCGAGAATGTTTCGTCTGTTTAAACAATCCCAACAAGTAAGGCTGGGGGCTTCAGGTTGCGGCCTGTGCGGCACTGAGTCTTTAGCTCAAGCTTTTCCTAAATTACCTGCCCTTAGCGCTTGTACTGACATTGCACCGAGCGATTTATCGCAAGCAAGATCATTGCTTAATCAGCACCAAGAGCTAGCCCATACAACTGGGGCGATCCACGCAGCCTTGCTACTTTCTCCCCGGGGTGAAGTCATTGTCTGCATGGAAGATATTGGCCGTCACAATGCACTGGATAAAGTCATAGGTTATGCTCTTTCTAATGGCCTTCAACTTCATGATCACAGTGTTATTATGTCTAGCCGTTGCAGTACTGAGCTGGTACAAAAAGCCGTCAAGGCAAAGCTTTCAAGGCTTATTCACCTAGCCTCCCCGAGCCATCAAGCTGTGACCATGGCTCGACATTATGGTTTGGTGTTGATCCATTTACCCAAGCAAGATAGCCCGCGTTTATACGCTCCCATTAACCCATTCAAGGACGCATCACGATGAGTAAAAAATTAGATTTTTTTAGCCCTTATAAAGGACCTGCAGGCGGCTGGGGGGCTTTGCAAAGTACCACCAAGCATTGGCTAAAAAGTGATAATGCGGTGCGTAACATTAACACCCTACTCAAGACTAACCAGCCCCACGGCTTTGACTGCCCGGGCTGTGCTTGGGGAGAAAAACACGACCCTTCGAAAATCCGTTTCTGTGAGAACGGTGCCAAAGCGGTGAACTGGGAGGCCACTTCTCGACGGGTAGACAAAGCCTTTTTTGAACAACACAGTGTGTCTTGGTTACGCAGCCAAAGTGACTATTTCTTAGAATACCAAGGACGACTCACTGAACCTATGCGTTACAACCCCCACACTGACCACTATGAAGCCATCAGCTGGGATAAGGCTTACGAGCTCATCGCGACCACCTTGAAACAGCAATCCGATCCAGATCAGGTTGCCTTTTACACTTCTGGTCGTGCCAGCAACGAAGCGGCATTTCTCTATCAGTTGTTTGCCAGAGCCTATGGCACAAATAACTTTCCAGATTGTTCCAACATGTGCCATGAAGCCAGTGGTTATGCCTTAACCTCTAGTATCGGTATTGGCAAAGGAACGGTTTCCATTGAAGACTTTGAAGAAGCCGATGCGATTTTTGTGTTCGGTCAAAACCCTGGTACTAACCACCCTCGCATGCTCGAAACCTTACGAGAAGCCGTGAGCCGTGGTGTCGACCTTATTAGTTTTAACACGTTACAAGAGCGTGGCTTAGAGCGTTTCCAAAACCCTCAAAAGCCGATAGAAATGCTTACCAATGGCTCTAAGCCCACTAATACCGCGTATTTATGCCCTAAAATTGGCGGCGACATGGCTCTGATTCGAGGCATAGTTAAAGTCTTGATCGAATTGGAAGCGACTGCTCAACAAGCAGGCAAAGCAGTTTTTGACCACGAATTTATCATCAATCACACCCAAGGTATGGACAGCTACCTTGCTCAAGTTGAAGCCACACCTTGGGAGCACATACTGGAGCAATCCGGTGTCACCGAAGAGCAAATCCGCTACTGCGCTCAGGTGTACGCCAATGCAAAATCCGTTATCTGCACTTGGGCCATGGGCATCACGCAGCATCATCACTCGGTCCCCACTATCCATGAGATTGTGAATTTACTGGCTTTAAGAGGCAATCTAGGCAAACCCGGTGCTGGAGCCTGTCCAGTAAGGGGTCACAGTAATGTACAAGGGGATCGCACCATGGGCATCAATGAGCGCCCTTCTCCAGCTTTTTTAAGCGCGATGGAAAAGCACTTTAATTTCACCCCTCCGCAAAAGCCTGGCTTGGCTGTGGTGGATACCATTAAAGCCATGGCAGATAACAAGGTGAAAGTCTTTATTGCCCTAGGAGGCAATTTTGCAGCCGCCACCCCAGACACACAGGCAACCAAACAAGCCTTGAGCCAATGCGATCTGAGCGTACAAATTAGTACCAAGCTTAATCGCTCGCACCTTATTCCGGGCAAGCAAGCCCTCATCCTACCTTGTTTGGGGCGAACCGATTTAGACCAACAAAAGGCAGGTCCTCAGAAAGTCACAGTGGAAGACTCCTTCAGTATGGTGCACGCATCAGGTGGCGTATTGAGCCCTTTGAGTACAGATCAATTGTCTGAACCTGCTGTTATCGCTGGCATGGCCAAAGCCACTCTAGGCAATTTTCCAATTGATTGGCAAGCAGCGGTAGATGATTACGATGTGATACGTGAGTACATAGCGGCCGTGATACCGGGTTTTAAAGATTTTAACCAACGCATTTTGCAAGAAGGCGGTTTTTATTTGGGCAATAGTGCCCGCCAGCGCCAATGGAATACGCCTGCTAAGAAGGCTATTTTGCATACCCACTCTTTACCAGAAAGTATTTTACCGAAGCGTGCTCAAGCCCTTAGAAACCAGCGTACCTTGATCATGCAGACATTGCGCTCTCACGATCAGTACAACACCACCATCTATGGCATGGACGACCGCTATCGAGGCATTAAAGGGGAGCGCAAAGTCGTCTTTATTAACCCTGCAGACATTCAGCGATTGGGCTTTCAAGAAGGCCAGCGAGTGAATTTACGTTCTTTATGGGATGATCAAGTGGAACGTAAAGTAGAAGGCTTTATTTTGGTTCCCTACAATATTCCAGCGGGCAACATCGCTGCCTATTACCCAGAAACCAATCCACTGGTGCCGCTAGACAGTTATGGTGAGTTCAGCCATACCCCAACGTCGAAAAGCATCGCCATAGAGCTTGAAGCCCATTACGCTGACAATTCGCTCAATCTCGTGCAGAATTCCTAACTGCCAGACATAAAAATGCCCGCTCCCTGTAAAGGCAGCGGGCATTTTATTTACTGAGTTACTTGCCGGTTTTTAGGTTTGTCCAAAAACGCGTCATCAGTCTCTCGATTCTTGCCCCACGAAGCTTCTGTGTGAAAAAGCGCTCTTTCACTTGAGCTGATGGGTAAATACCTGGGTTAGTCGAAATTTCCTGATCCTGTAGGTCGGTTGCCAACATATTTGGGTTAGCATAGGCCACATAGTTGGTGATTTCAGCAATCACTTCAGGCTCCATTAGGTAGTTAATAAAGGTGTGGGCGTTATCCGCATTTTCAGCACCTTTTGGAATGGCAAGCATATCAAACCAGATTTGTGTGCCTTCATCCGGAATGCTGTAAGCAACCTCAACCCCATTCTCCGCTTCAATCGCACGGTCTTGGGCTTGAATCACATCGCCAGACCAACCAATGGCCACACAGATATCACCATTAGCCAGCGCACTGATATATTGGGATGAGTGGAACTGAGTCACGTAAGGACGCACACTTTTCAGCAGTTGAGCCGGTGCGCTGTCCAGAGCATAGTCTTTAGGACTACGACTATTAGGGTCCATACCTAGGTAATTAAGCGCCAGCGGGTAAAGCTCATCTGGTGAATCTAAGAACATCACGCCACACTCTTGTAGCTTGGCCATATTCTCTGGTTTAAACACCAAGTCCCAGCTGTTTACTGGCGCATCTTCCCCTAAAACCGCTTTGACCATAGCAGGGTTATAACCAATACCCGTGGTTCCCCATAAATAAGGCATACCATGGGCATTACCTGGGTCTACCGCTTCTAAATAAGCTAACAACTCAGGGTCAATGTTTTTGCCATTCGGTAATTTATCTTTGTCCAGTGTCTGAAAAACCCCAGCTTGGATTTGACGCCCCATAAAAGACGCCGTCGGCACCACAAGATCATAGCCAGAACCACCCGCTAACAGCTTGGCTTCTAACACTTCGTTACTGTCAAAGACATCGGCAATGACTTTAATACCGGTACGCTCTTCAAAATCAGCGATGGTATTTTCACCAATATAGTCCGACCAGTTATAGAACTTAAGTTCTTCTTGAGCTAGACCTGCAGCCGGTACCACAATGGCGGCACTGGCAATGATGGGCATCATGGTTTTACACAAACGAAAAGCGGTGTTCTTCATACTGTCCTACCTCTGATTCAAAGTTAAATTAAACGTCCATTCCAAGTAATACTCTGTCACGCCTTACACATTCAGCAGTAGATGCTCTCTTTCCCACGAACTGATGACCATGTTAAAGGTTTCAAATTCTGACTTCTTAACGCCAATGTAAGCATCGACAAAGCTTTGTCCCATGATTTCACAAATCTCTGGGCAGTCTTCTAAAAGTCTTAACGCTTCTTCTAGGGTACGGGACAACTCCACGTTATCGTGGTCCATGGCCGCCGCTCCTGTAATTGGTTCCGTCGGACGCAACTTCTCTTTAAGCCCTAAATAACCACAAGCCAAACTCGCAGCAATGGCTAAATAAGGGTTACAGTCTGCCCCAGGGAAGCGGTTTTCAATGCGTGTTCCTTCGGCACTGGCCACTGGCACTCGTAGGCCTGTGGTGCGGTTATCTATGCCCCATTTCATATTCACTGGTGCTGCCATTTCTGGGGCAAAACGACGGTAGGAATTCACGTTTGGCGCAAAGAAGCTAATGGCGCTAGGGGTGTATTTCTGTAACCCACCCATGTAGTGATAGAAGGCATCACTGAACTCGCCATTTTCGGTAAAGATATTTTTACCCGTTTTAATATCCACGATACTTTGGTGAATATGCATGGCACTGCCAGGCTCATGCTGCATTGGTTTGGCCATGAAGGTCGCATAGACATCATGCTTTAAGGCGGTTTCACGTAAGGTGCGCTTAAACACAAACACCTGATCAGCAAGATCTAGAGCATCCCCATGGAGGAAGTTGATCTCCATTTGCGCCGCACCTGACTCGTGAATCAAGGTATCCACATCTAGGTCTTGGGCTTCGCAATAGGCGTACAATGTATCGATCACAGGGTTAAATTCATTTACCGCATCAATACTGTAAGAACGTCGAGCGGTTTCTCGGCGACCTGAACGGCCTGTCGCCGCTTTTAATTCATAATCAGGATCATCATTTTTTTGTACCAGATAGAACTCTACCTCTGGGGCGATGACTGGGCGTAGTCCTTCTTTTTCAAATAGCGCCAAGACACGACGTAAAATCGTACGGCTTGAAAGTGGGTGTAGATTCCCTTGGGTATCGTAACAATCGTTGATCAACTGGGCCGTTGGCTCATCTGCCCAAGGCACAATTCGTAAGGTGTTGGTATCAGGCACCAGAATCATGTCACGGTCTCTGGCATCCACTATGTCGTAGTGGTTGTAGGCCCAGTCACCTGTCACACTTTGTACTAAAACTGTTTCGGGTAGTCGTCCGCCATTTTCTGCTAAAAACTTACGAGTCGGGTAAAATTTCCCCCGAGCGTTCCCTGTCATATCCGCTAATGTAGACTCGATTTCTGTAATTGAATGCTTTTTCAGAAAATCTTCTAACACACCCATGAATCACCTTTCGTTTAGTTAAGAGGCTTATATGAATAACACATTGCTGTCGCGAGAAAATATACCCACTTAGGGGTAGCTACTTTCGATGCATTATTTAGTTTAATTGAGCAAGTTTAGTGCCATTATCTTGAGAACGAGAACTTCTTTATGGTCTAAAAAACGCTTAACATGGAGAAAATAACTTCTCTTATTCGCTCATTTTTTGCTGGGTCTTTATTATGAAAAACCAAGGTTTTGAGCAATCTTATTATGCCCATAGCGCCAACCAAAACCTAACCTTTTACACGCTAAATGATAGTCATGAAACCGATGTTTGCATTATTGGCGCTGGTTATACAGGGCTTTCAGCGGCCATACACCTGGCGAAAAAAGGTTATCGCGTCAGCTTGCTAGAAGCGCATAAAATCGGCACAGGTGCCTCTGGCCGAAACGGTGGCCAGATTTGCCAGGGGCTTAATATGTCCCATGACAAGCTGACGGAAAAATTAGGCCGCGACCATGCGGATGCCCTATGGCAAATGTCGGTGGAATCCGTAGACCTTGTTAAAGAATTAGTGGCAGAATTTAAGATTGATTGCGATCTGAAGTCGGGTCTATTACATGTGGCAAGTAAAGCCTCCCACGAAGAAGACGCACGACACACAATCGATTACCTCAACAAGGAACTAGACTACCCACAAGCAAGCTTTATTAACGCCCAAGATCTGTCACAAAAGCTTGGTACCAATAAATACTTTGGGGCGGAATATTACGCCGAAGGGGGCCACCTACACCCTCATAATTACGCACTAGGCTTAGCAAAAGCGGCCCAGCAGCTTGGGGTGAAGATTTTCCAAGACAGCCCAGTAATGGATTATCAGGGGGGCCAGAAGCCGCAAGTGAATTGTGCGAAAGCTACTGTCAAAGCCGACTACTTACTCTTCGCCTGCAATGGTTACCTGGGCAAACTCAATCCCATTGCCGCCAAAAAAATCATGCCGATTAATAACTTTATCCTCGCTACTGAACCTCTGCCTGAGACGATTTACAATGCAATAAATCCAGATGATTTAGCGGTTGCGGATTCCAAGTTTGTGGTGAACTACTTTCGATTATCGGCTGATAAACGCATGCTGTGGGGAGGAGGCGAAAACTATTCATCCCGCTTCCCAAAAGATATCGCCAGCTTTGTAAAAAAGCACATGCTAGAGGTGTATCCGCAATTAAAAGCTTTTAAAATTGATTACAGTTGGGGCGGCACTTTAGCCATAACGCTTAACAGAATGCCCTATTTTGGTCGACAAGAAGGCAATACCTTTGTTGCCCAAGGTTATTCCGGTCATGGGGTCGCGATGGCAACACTGGGGGGAAAGCTGATGGCAGAGGCGGTGAGCGGCACAGCAGAACGCTTTGATGTTTTCGCCAATGTGCCCAACCATAATTTCCCAGGTGGTACTTTGCTAAGGTGGCCTGGATTGGTTTCCGGTATGCTGTATTATAAATTAAGAGATAAACTCTCTTAACTAAATCACAAGCGTGCTTTTAAAAGGAGTTAAGCTCATGCAAAAATCATTGATTATGTGTCTGGCACTTGGGCTGGCTGGATGCAGTTCATTAAGAGATAAATCCATGCACCTTTCCCCAGGTCTCACCAAAAAAGAAACCTTGGAAATAGTCGGTGCTCCAGAGTTACGCTCTTTTATGGGTAGTACCGAAGTTTGGCAATACACAGGCTTCATTGATTTTCAGCATTGCACTTATTTGACCCTATGGTTCCAAGGAGGCTTACTTGACAGCCTGACGACCACGCAAAAAGAAACCTCAGACAGCTGCCAATCCCAACTCCAGCCTATTCACCTAAACAGCGCCCAATAAAAAAGCCTTTGCGAAAGCAAAGGCTTATAAAGAGACATTATAAATCTGCTTATTTACTAAATTGTGAAGCAAACTCCTCAACACAATTAACTACCTTCTTAGCACCTTCTTGAATTTCAATGATAACTTCACCGGCTTGGCTAGATAGGCTTAAGCCCTTCTCAGCTTGATCTTTACCTGTGTTCACTAACGCCACGGCTTTTTCTGCTAAGACTTGGTTTTTCTCGACCACACCAACAATTTCTTCTGTGGCGGCACTGGTGCGGGAAGCCAACTGTCTAACTTCATCTGCAACCACAGCAAAGCCACGACCTTGCTCCCCAGCACGGGCCGCTTCAATGGCGGCATTTAGTGCCAACAAGTTAGTTTGATCGGCGATGCCTTGAATACTCTGAATAATTTGACCAACCTGCTGAGACTGTTTATCCAACTCAGCAATACCTTCCGCCGCTTCTGCCATTTGAGCAGAAAGCTGACGCATAACTTCTACTGTCTCGTTAACCACGGCACTGCCTTTGCGGGCACAGGCATCTGTGTCTTGGGAGGTTGAAAAGGCAATGTCAGCTGCATTCGACATAGCTTGCTCACGCTTCACTTGCTCAGTGATAACCGTTGCAAATTTAACGACTTTGTAGAGCTTGCCTTCAATGTCTGATATCGGATTATAAGAGGCCTCTAACCAAACGATCTCACCGGCACTGTTTACCCGTTTAAAGCGTTGCGCAATAAACTTACCCTCATTTAGCGTTTCCCAAAATTGGCGATATTCCTCGGAATTGGCTTCGCTTTCTTCACAAAACATCTTGTGATGCTTACCTTGGATCTGCGCTAGGGAGTAACCCATACTTTGTAAGAATAAATCGTTGGCAGTGCGCACATGACCAGAAAGATCAAATTCAATGGTCGCGGTGGAACGTTTTAGAGCAGAAATGAGGTTTTCATGTTCACGGGAAGTCGTGATAGTGCGGGTTAAATCATTACCATAAACGCTAAAGTGTTTTACTTTGCCTTCAGCACAAAAAACAGGCTGTAGAATAATACGTAACCAGGCTTCATAGCCATCCGCTCTTTCAACCTGCATGGCACCAGACCAATGCTTAGCGGATTTAAGCGCTTCAAGATAGTCGTGATAATGGGCAGTATTACGGGAGCTCATGCGGACCAAATCGGCTAACTCTCTACCAATAAAGCTTGCGCCATCAGAATAACCAATCGCACGATAGCAAATTTCATTGATTGAAGTGATTCTGCCATGCGCATCTAAGGTGCAGGACAGCATTTCTGTCTCTAAGCTATCGGTAACTTGCTGAAAGGAAAGAACCTCTTCTTTTAAACTCTTTATCTCATCGTGCAAATGTTTATTGAACATATCATTTCCCTAAATACTTCACCGAATAAAGCCCACGTTTAACGATTAAACTTACTAATAGTAAGTTATTTAACCACTTCCATTAACTTAATATTACCTGTCTTAACGACCTTAATTCCAGCTTTACAATTAAAAATAATTATATTCTTACATAACGCTACATTATATTTAACGCTTAGATAAGCCATAGCGGGTGTTTTTGATTAAGCGGAGCTCGTCTTCCGAAAGGAAAAAATACCCCCTAATTCCATGAGTAAAGTGACACACTGTATTACACCTTATTTAATTGCTAAACACTTTAACGCTCTATTCGTCTTGGTTTAAAAGATTTTAAAGCTTGCTTTGGGTCAATACTTAATCAACTAAGCCACCCATGAAATACTATTCGTATTAGAGTTAGTACATCTTGAGATTGAAACTGGAGTCATCATGCGAGTCGCTGTTTTTTCCTGTAAACCTTACGATATACGAACCCTTACAAATCAAGCAAAAGGTTTGGAAGTCGAGCTGTCGTTTTTTGAAAGCAAGCTCTGTGAAGAAACCACAAGTTTGGTACAAGGTTATGACGCTGTGTCTTGCTTTGTTAACGACGTGATCAATTCTAAGGTGCTTTATCAGCTATCAGAACAAGGTATTAAAGCGGTTGTACTGCGCTGTGCAGGCTATAACAATGTAGATCTTGATTGCGCTAAAAATCTCGGCATTGAGGTTTATCATGTGCCCGATTACAGCCCAACCTCCGTCGCTGAACATGCCCTAGCTCTAATCATGACCCTCAATAGAAAGACACACCGTGCTTACCATAGAGTGAAAGAAGGCAACTTTGCCCTTGAGGGACTGTTAGGTTTTAACTTACAAGGGAAAACCGTTGGTTGCATTGGGACAGGCCGAATTGGGCAAGCGTTTTGTCGCATTATGAATGGCTTTGGCTGTCAGGTACTTTGCTATGACATAGAACCTAACCAAGAATTGATGGATTTAGGCTGTGAATATACGGATTTAGATACCCTCTTTGCCAACAGCCAAATCATCAGTTTGCATTGCCCACTGAATGCTTCTACTCATCACCTTATTAACCAACAAACCCTCGAAAAAATGCGTGATGGGGTTATGCTGATCAATACCAGTCGAGGTGCCCTTGTCCATGCACAAGACGCTATCCAAGGGTTATACAGTGGCAAAATTGGCTATCTCGGGTTAGATGTTTACGAATATGAGGGCTCGCTGTTTTTCGAAGACATGTCCTCAGACATAATCCAAGACAGTGTTTTCCAGCTTCTTCTTACCTTCCCTAACGTGGTGGTGACAGGACATCAAGGCTACTTTACTGAAGAAGCGCTCGCTCATATTGCTCAAACGACACTGGAGAACATTACCAGCTTAGAAGAGCACAAGGATCGCACTGGTTATCGACTGGCATAACACTAATGATCCTAGGAAATTAGTATGTCCTAGGGTCATTTTTAACTGCTGATTTTCGGCAAGTCTTTACTTAGCTTTTTGGGCTGTTTTTCCCAACGGATTTTAATGTCCACTTGTTGTCTATCATCTTCTTCTGCGGCTGTGACCTTCAGATACAGCAAGCCTTCTGGCTGCAGACTTAACATGCCTTTATCATCACTAAACTCTAACTTGCCCTTGCCAAGCCCTTTAGAAAGAGACTTTAACAACTCTTGCACATCTTCTGCGTCGAGCAAGGCTTCGTGTTTGAACTCTGTTTTCGACTTCATCTTTGTTATCCGTATATTTGGCGTAATGCTTGAGGTTTCATCACTTTCGCCGTGGGGTAATCACAACTGATACCGATTAAACCTTGGCGCTTGTTAATCAAGGTAGCACCTATGCCGTAACTGTCTAGCCCTTCACTGCGGCGGGAATGTTCATCTAAGGTGATGTCCGCTTCCACATGAATCAGACCTTTCTTCACTGTGACTCTTTGCCCCTGCTGTCGGTTCACATGCCCCTGTACCACCACATGAATCCCAGCTTTATGGATGGCTTTGACGCCACGTTCAGTGAGTGGCAAGTCGGCATCTCGGTACTTGGTACGGAAGGTATTGGCGATAGAGCTGTAATAAAAACCAAATAAATCACGATGTTTCAGGTTTCGATGGAAGGCTTTATTCGCGTACTTGATGCCGCTTTTTAGCAATAATTCCCCCATGGTATCGTCCAAGCCCGCGTGTAAAAACAAGAAGGAGCCGCGTTTTTCCACCAGCTTCATTTTGCGGAAGAACCAAGCAAACTCGCCTTTTTTATGTAGAAACAGTTTTTGGCACATGAGAGAAGCCGCATACACATGTCTGAGGGACAAGCCCGCAGCCAAGCAGTGATTTTCAAAGCTTTGTACTTTAGAGCGCATTTTACGCACTTCCCGATCAATACCTTCCGCCGTCAATTGACCTGCAGCATGGTAAGGAAAAGCTTCGAACCATTTATCATTGGGAAACAAAATATCGCGACAAGTATCTTCATCTGGAATTTTTTTGTCCCACTTGGTGTCCGCCAAATACTGTTCAAACACTTCTTTAAATAATGGCACTACTTTTTTCCCCATGCGCACGAAGAAATGTTGGTTACCAATGTCTTTTTTGCGCGCTAAAGCCAATAAGCCCATGATCAAACGTAGGTCATGATTGCCTGCTAGCAAGGTAACTCGAGCTTTTAAACGATACAGCTGCTTTACACTGCGCAATAACGCTAAGTTACTTGGTCCTTTATCCAGACAGTCCCCACCGATAATGATCTCCGTTTTGCGGCCAGATTTGGTGAGCTTGAGTTTGCCCAGCCCAGTTTTACGTTGGGTAGCAACACCAGCCGCGATAAGGGAAGCTTCAAACGCTGTAGCATCCGCATGAGGGTCAGAAATAAACACCACAGGACGTTTAGGCCATGCCAGCTTGCTCTTTTTGAGCGTTTTGCCTGGCGTGTTTACAGAAGTTCTCGCCATGGCATTACTTGAGCCACTGTCTTGGGGCCATGCCGTCCACTCATTAGGGAGGCGAGCAATAATCTCTGCGTGTTCGGGTTTATCGTTAATTTGGGGTAATGGGCTTCGCATGGGTTAAACCTATGTGTATACGTTGTTAATCAGGTACGTCTTGGGCCTGACGCTGTTTCCATTGGCCATAAATTGGGCCACTAGCAGACAAGTCATCGGCAAACGCAAATACAACGGGATGCCCATAAAACATGCTAAGCTTTTTAATATCACTTAAGGAAATAACATCTAGATGGTAAGCGGCATGGCGAATCGACGCCCCGTGTCCCACGATCAATTTAATGTTATTTCCCGCTTGTTGATGCCAGTGACGAAGGTGGTTGGCCACTCGTTCACCAGCGTCCAATAAGGACTCAGCGCCATCAAAAGGCAGCTTATAAGTACTCATGGATTTCCAGTTTTCTGGCGGAGTGCTGTATCTAGGATCCAGCTCAATTATCCGCTCTATTTCTGCAATATCTAAATTCGCTACCGCTCCGACACTGCGCTCACATAATTCAGCATAGCTGTTTATCTGGGCAGGTTCGGTAAAGAACTCACTGAGCTCTTGGCGATAAATGTCGGCTGTTTGCCAAGCCCTTAGCAAGGTTGAAGAGTCAATGATGGGATCAAGCTGCGCCCCATCAGCCTTTAGCCAGCGAGCAAACTCTCTGGCTTGTTGACGCACTTCCTCCTCACCCGCTTCGGTGAGAGGGTAAGGTTGCAAAGCACTCGGCACATTTTTAAGTTGCTCATAGGCTCCATGGCGTATTAAAGCGCAGCGTTTCATCATGACTTGTCTAACTCCGCGATAAGCTCAAAGGCTTTATCAAAATCGATACGCCCTGACAGACGATATACCTTCACAGACTGCAAGGCGGCACAGTATTTCTCGACAGAATCGCATTCGGTTAAGGCTTTAAAGTCCCCTTCATCGTCTTGATAAAAAGGCCCTGGACGTTTACGAAGGCCTTCAATGGCATCAGGCTCTTGATTTAGATCAACCAAGTTCAACTGAGTCGGCTGAGCTTCATTTAACGTCCAATCAAGCATAATCAGATTTTTCAGCTTACCGGTTAAGGTAACGCGACCTGGACCATACTCATCTTCAATTTGCACATCGTATTTCTGCTCTAACACCCAAAGCTCTTGTTGAGTAAGTGCCTGCACAGCTACTTGTTGGTCATCTGGCAAAATATGTTTTAAGCGTTCTTGGTGCGAATGCAATAAGGTGCCCGGATTGACTCGCGGTAATTTCGCCACACCAATAGCATTGACTTGCTGGTCTGCCACCTGCATCAATAATCTGTCATTAGTCAAAAACTGTCGACGACTGTCTTCTAAGCAGCGCAGCATCAAGGTCGATTTACCGCCACCAGAGCCTGCCGCAATGGCCGTGACATCACCATCGATGCAATAACCAGAAGCATGGCCAAGTAAGCAGTCTTGGCGTAAATAGGTATTGATAAACTGGTTGTTCACAAAGTTGATAATCTGCGCAAGATTGTCCAAACAAGGGCCCACTACCACGGGGTCACGCTGACGCTGTAGCATTAACATGCCAGTTTTAAATTTCTTGATCCAACGACCAGCCGTGCTGTCTAAATAGCCTTCTTTTTTACCTTGTTTTCCCGCTTCTCTCGGCACATCTAACCAATCCAGAGAGTCCTCAACTGCTGGCTGATGTATAGCGTACACATTGATGGTTTTTGTGGTCTCGCCAACGATCAGATAACTTTTGTAATAATCTTTTAACTCATCCAAAAGCGACTTTTCATTTGTATGAACCACAACTTTTAAGCCACCAAACACCAAGCTCGCTTGATGCTGACAGTCTGCCATCGCCAATTTAATTTGATGATTATCAAGAGGGTTTGTCAGCATATTATTTCTCCACCTGAGCCAGTGCATACTGGGCATACGCTTCGGCCGCATCGACACCACAACCTTCTTTAGCGCCTTTAAAACCACCAAATGCAGATACTTCAAAGACCACTGGCCCTTGATCAGTTAAGGCAATATCAACGGTTGTGAAGCTCATGTCATAACACGCTTGCGCACGTCGACCTAACTCGATAAGCGCCTCGTCTGCTTCATATTTTTCATAACGTCCGCCACTATGAATGGTTGTGTTCCAAGCATCACCGCCCGCCACTCGTGCATAAGTACACAAGTATTCACCGCCCAAGAAGACCATGCCAAGATCACGGCCATTCAGGTCTAGAGCTTCTTGTATGTAGTAAATAGAGTTATGTTCTAAATATTCAGCCAACTGTTCTTTGACTACTTCATCTGAATCTTTTTCACCCAGTATCAACATGCCTCGAGCCTTGGTTGAGTACAAGGGCTTTAAAATGGCTGAACCGTATTCACGAACCGTCTCGAAAGCTAATTGTGCAGACTCGGTTACTCGAGTCTTAGGCATAGGAATATCACCTTGGTGCAAAGCCAATGTACCGCTCAAGCGATTGATCAACTTGTCCATGCTTTGAGTCGGGCTAAATACCTTTACTCCTAGCTTTTCTAAATGAGAAAGCAGGTGGATACGATCTTCAGTGCTTGGGGAGTAAACTTCACTGATTTTCTTCACAATCAAGCCATCTAGAGTGGACAAATCTAGTCCCTGCCACATGACCTGATTAGTGTCTAAACGCAGCTCAACATCTTTCATATCAATGACTGCTCGAAAGCCAGTTTTGGCCTCAAGACGATCGGCCAGCACTTCCGTTGACCATTTGCCCGGTATCCCTACGACGCCTATACGCTTCTTGCGACCATTAGCCTCGACACTTTCTTGCAACGCAGAGGGATTACTCAAAATACAGCTCCTTTAAGGGAATTTTAAATGTTAGTTCTTCGTCTGGACTCAGCGCGGCTAAACGTTCTAACAAATAGCGCGCTCTTAAATGCATACGTGACGCTAACTTTTTATCAAAAATAAATCGTGTTGACGTGGCAAAGGATCGAGCCAGCCCAGCAGCCAATCTAAGTTCAAAATATTTATCATCATGACGTTTTGCAAAGCGTTGAGCAAACAGATAAATCTCCTTGGCGGAATCCATCATCAGTGCTCGGGTAGAACCACTCAACACTTGTAAGCGGTAGATGGACACCATTAATACTGAGATATCTTGCACATAGTCAAAGTAGCTAGAACGGTGTAAATCTATAAAATAGATACGCTGGGCTGCATCGTCATAGATCAGGTTGTCGACGTTAAAATCACCGTGAATCAAGACTGAAAACGGTGCTTTCCAACTGGTTTCTAGCTTTTCCACCTGCGCAACTAAATCATCAAAAGAAGCGGATACATAACCACATAAGTTATGCTCCTCGGTGAAAAACTTAGGATGAACCTTGCTGCTGTCAGGCAAGCGTTTTGCTAACTGACGCATGAATTTTGGATTACAAGACTCGTTAGTATGAGTCTTTTCCCAAATGTTCTTTAGGGTATCAAAAAGTGCCTTGAGGGCAGCGGCAACACTGCGGTTTTTCTCACCCAGTAATAAGGCTTCTAAAGTCTTACCCGGCATATGTTCAATTAATAATGCTGAAGTATCCTTACTCGGTTGGCTGTGAGAAAGTACATCCGGCGCCAACTTTGGATCCACATCACGCCACTGCTTTACGCCCTGCACTTCTTCGGCAATTTTTTCCTGATCACCCTCTTTGTAAACCGCCAGTACTTCACCATCCAGTTTCTTTTTATGGCTAATAGTGGCAATGGCACTGCCCGAACGGGTTAGCGCTAAGCGCCTTACTTTTAGGTCGCTCAAACTGTAGTTCAATGAAGAGGCCGTAGCGCGCAGGTGATCATAGTTTTGTAAGGAAACCACCTGGCCAAGATCGGCTTTGATCAGCGCCTCCCCCACCATGGCTAAGCGCGAGATAATGTTTTTCAAACAGTAACTGGCGAGTAACGCCGCTCGTAGCTGCTCATCGCTTAATGTGTTTTTAGCGGCCAAGGTGACTTGTTGAATTTCCTCATAGGCACTGAGCATACTTTGCACTCGACGCCCAAGCTTGATCCCTGTGCGGCGGTGAGACTTTTCCATACCCAGTTTTACTAGACGGATAGAACGTTGAATGCGGCGCACTAGCTCATGGCAAAGCGTGCTTGCTGGAGCTTGGTAAGCTTGTGGTAAGGTCGCTTCTTCTAGGCAGTTTAGAAAGTCATTAGAAATGCTATCCAGCACGTGAGCTAAGCTTCGAAAGGCCTCGACCCGCATATAGAAAGCCGTACCCGGTTTTCTTCGTTCGATCAGCTGAGCACATTCTTTTTCCATTTTTTCCCGCAGGGTTTGCACGTAGCCGCGACGCGAACGCATACGCAGCAGTAAATCAGGCGAATGACTGCTGTAAAATAGTTCTGCTAGCTGACAATGATTTTCTATTTCATTTAAAAGAAAATGCAGGTTCTCTTGGACTGCCGAGGCAGATGTTGGCATGATTAACTTCCACTAAGTTTTCATATAACTATACCCGAACCGTAACATTGATTGGTTACGATTCAGTTAAACTATACCTTTTTAGTTAAAAAAACGAATTGCGCTTTTATCTTTGTGTTTTAAGGAGTGACCACAAATGAATCTTGAGCAGAGCAGCCAGCATCAACTCATAGATATCGTACGTCGTGCAGGACAACAGGTCGTCATGCCCAACTTTCGACAACTCAATCATGGGGATGTGGCGGTCAAAACCAGCGTGAGCGACTTAGTGACCATTGCGGATCAAGCCAGTGAAGACTTCATTAGCGCAGAAATTAAAAAGTATTTCCCAGATTGGGCCATTGTTGGCGAGGAAGCGGTCGCCGCGGATCCAAACACGACAGACTTAATTAGCAGCGCCAAAACCTGTGTCATCATTGACCCTATAGACGGCACTTGGAACTTTGCCCATGGCATTGCCGACTTCGGCATTATTTTGGCTGTGGTCGTCGAAGGCACCACTCGCTTTGGTCTACTTTATGATCCAGTGAATGATGATTGGATCTACGCCAACCAAGGAGAAGGGGCGTTTTATCAGCGCACTCTAATGCACGAGCAAGGTAAGGCAGCCATCAAAGACTTAGAACAAGCACCTTTGGCTTTACAGGTGAGCGCCGAAGAAGACCTCAGCAAGTTAGCCGGTATTATGTCGATTCACTCCTACACAGGAGCGAAGAAACAAGACTTTGCCCTTAAAGCGACCAAGTTTGCTCGCATTAATAACCTGCCCTCCTGCCCAGCGTATCGACAACTTTCTCAGGGGCATTTTCACTTTAGCCTGACCTACAAGATGATGCCTTGGGATCATGCTGCTGGCGTGCTGATTTATACTGAAGCGGGTGGGGTTTGCAGAACACTCCAAGGGGAAGAATATTCACCCAGCATGCTGGATGGAGAAATGTTAACCGCACAATCTGAACAACAATGGCAGGCCTTAGCCAAACACTTTAGAAGCTAACTTAGCCTCATGAAAAAAGGGCTGCTCGTCTTACAACGAGCAGCCCTTTTTTGTGCTCACACCTTTACAATCAAGCCTCTAGGCTTAAACCACAACCTTGCAAAATAATGGAGCTTACGGTATCGCCAATACGCTGTAGATGAGCTTCATCCATAGCATCGTCGCCACCTAGAGCCAATATTTGCGCTTCGAAATCAGCGTAGTGTTGCGTTGTCGCCCAGATCATATAGATCAAGCTGGCCGGCTCAATCGCGCGCATTTTGCCTGCTGCGATCCAAGCTTCGATTAGGGCTATGCGAGATTCAAACCAAGGGGATAATTCATCTTTTAAGTAATCCCCTATGTGATTTGCGCCGCCAATGACTTCCATGGCAAAGATACGTGAGGAACGACCTTTCGAGACACTAAAGGCGAGTTTAGTACGAATAAATTCATCGAGAACATGGGCAGGGTCATCGTTCACGGTTGCCCGTGAAAAAACATCGTTCCAGCCCGTTAGGATATTGTTTAATACTTCTTTATAAAGCTTTTCTTTGCTTTGAAAGTAATAGACGATATTTGCCTTCGGAAGCTCTGCTCGATCAGCAATATGCTGCAAACTAGCACCACTAAAGCCCTTTAAGCCAAACTCAATTTCTGCGGCATCTAGTATCTTTGCCAAGGTTTCAATACGATTCGCTTTGCGAGTACTCATGCTCAAACAATACCTTTCTTGTCATTCCATTATTATCTAACCTAGCAAGCCTCCACTGACGATGACAGTGTTAAGCAAACAATTCGGTCAACTCTTCTGCACTGGATAAACTGCCTTCGTCTTCTATGTTAGGAAACACAGCAACCGTAATTTTATCCATCGCCAAACTTGGTAACCATTGGCTTTTGAAAATGTCTAAACTGACAGCAACGGGTTCGCAATCTTCCCAATCTTCGATTGCCCATTGGCTGGCAAACTCTGCGTCTGGCCACACCATGACACAATCGCCGTCGTCGGTTTCCACCATCACAAAGCCTTCGTCGTTACTCAAGCTCCAAACGGTTTCTGTGGCTTTCGCTTGCTCAACAAAATAAGCTAAACGTTCGCTATCTGGAGCCACTAACAGCTGCACTCTTTCATCCATCGATAATTCTTTCATGGCATTACTCCCAGTAAAATAGTTAAACCTTGCAATAAATTTTAGAAGTAGGCCACTTCTTGTTCCGTGAGTTCACGAAACTCACCGGCTTGTAGTTCTGCATCCAGTGTCAGCTCACCAATTTGATCTCGATGCAGATTAACCACTCTGTTACCCACTGCCGCCAGCATACGTTTCACCTGATGATACTTACCTTCTTGAATGGTCAGGTAAATTTCCTGTTCCGCCAAACGCTGAGCTTTTGCTGGTAATGTGGCTTGGCTTTCGCCGTTGAGCATCACGCCCTCTTCAAGCGTCTGTAGTGCTTCATCACTGATGGGCTCAGCCAACATCATACGATAACGTTTATGACAAGCATTACGGGGAGAGGTAATTCGGTGCAGCCATTGTCCGTCTGTGGTTAATAACAACAAACCTGTGGTGTCTTTATCGAGACGTCCAACAATGTTCAGCCCTTGACCCAGATGGCTTGGCAGTAAATCCAGCACCGTTGGATGTTCCGCGTCGGTGTTTGCACAAACATAGCCAGCTGGTTTGTGCATCAGATAGTAACCCTCAGAAGGCCAAGCGAGCAGCTCGCCATCAAGACACACTTGATCCCCTTCCACTATGGTGTGATTGGCTTTTTTCACTTCCACACCATTGACGGTTACACGGCCTTTTGCCGCGGCTATTTTTGCTGCTTTACGTGCCAGATCGGTCACGTGGGATAGATAAAAATCAAGTCTCAAAAGAATCGCCTAGGCTATTTAAAATTAGGTAAACACTTCGTGTGTAGGTTCAATTTCTTTGTAAAAAAAGGTCGAATTATACAACATGCCATTTGCACTGCGTATATAACCCGGCACTTCCCCAAAGGGGATGTAGCCCATATTGACATACATATCATGGGCAATGTCGTCACTTCTTACTTCTAGGATGAGAAGCTGTCTTTGCATGGCGGCGGCAACGCGCTCGACCCCTTGCATTAGGACACTGCCAAGGCCATTTTCTCGTGCTTGAGTATGCACCATAAGCTTTTCAACATCGCAACGGTGCAAGGCATTGGCTTTCGGAGACATGGCAATCTGTACACTGCCTACCACCTTATCGTCTTCGCGAACCAAGAGTACTTGGCGACTATTTACTTGCAAATCATCATTCACAGACAGCCAATAAGCCTTGGCTTCAGATTCGCTCATGGGGGGTAAAAAACCTATGGGGGCACCGGAGTCAACGGCATCACATAGCAGCTCAATTAAATCCTCTAGATAAGGATTAAGATTATCGACTTTAAGCAGCTCCAAACTGATTTTCCTTCTATGCCTTTAGTAACGCTATGATACCCGACCTGCGCCATTGAAGGAATCAACTCGCCCGAGCAAAACGATATTGTCCAAAATATACGCAAAAAAGCGGCTCAATTGCCGCCTTTCTATTGAACATCGATAAATCTGTGCGTTAAACATTGCCCATGTAACGGCCAGGTTTGTGATTGACCGCAATGATCATGTTCAGCGCCACAGCACCAATAAATGAAATGGCGATCAGCATTACATCCATCACAAAGACAGATGTCAGCACTATCATGCAGTCAATGGCCATTTGAAACTTGCCCATAGAAATGCCATATTTTTCTGCCAGATAA
The DNA here is from genome assembly GCF_052747885.1 of Marinomonas dokdonensis. Lineage (NCBI taxonomy): Bacteria > Pseudomonadati > Pseudomonadota > Gammaproteobacteria > Oceanospirillales > Oceanospirillaceae > Marinomonas > Marinomonas dokdonensis. Next base: position 141,245 of record NZ_JBRAND010000002.1, on the reverse strand, counting down.
CGCGCCAAGATATTCACACCACCTAGGCTGGCGTTATGGCGGAACAGCATGAGAAAACCAACCCCCATTAAAAAGCCACCGGCCACACTTGCATAGATAGGATCTACATTCTCAAAGCTAACAAGCAGAGGTGTCACATCAGAAAAAACTGACAGGCAAAAGACCGCCAAAAAGGTTTTTAAGGTGAATTCCCAGCCGAAGTGCCAAATAGCTAAAGCATAAAAGGGAATATTGATCAGAAAAAAAGCCTGACCAAAAGAGAGCGGTGTCGAATATTGAATTAAGAATGCCAACCCAGCAGAACCGCCTGTTAGCAAGCCAGCTTGGGTAAAGAGGTTAACACCAAGGGCAATGATCATGGTGCCAATAATCATGGCTTGAGCATCTTCTAAGCGCGTGTGTTTTTTAGCCTGAGGTAACGTAGCGGACGACATTTCAAACTCCAGAAAGCAAATAACAGGAATGGGGTGAATTTGCCGAGATTTTAGTGAAACTGGCGGCTTAGGCCAACTGTCTGCCTGGGAGTCATTTTTAGAAAATTATAGAAAGTGTCTAGAAATCTAGACACTTTCTGGAGAGGACCAACATGAGCCTAATCCTTTACCAGCTTATGTTGGGCAGAAGCACAAATGCAGGTGATGACCTTACCCAGAATACGTCGTGGTGATACCCAACCAATACGTTCCGATAATAAACTTTGGTTGTTTTCACCACCCAACCAAAGTTGTCCATCCGGCGCAATGTGAAGAACTTTCTTCACGATAACGCCGTACAGTGCATGGTCAACCACCACCAGCTGTCCTGCCTTTAAAGAAGGATACCAACGACTGATTAGTACAAAATCCCCGTCTAATAGTCGCGGCGCCATACTTTCACCTTGAACTTTAATTAAGCGCAGCATTGCACCTCCCTGTTAGTGATCTTTACTAACCTTTTAGATCTGGGTAAACCACCTCTAATAGTGGTGGGTAAGGACAAGTACTACGATAAGTCGCCACGCCCTTGGTTAACCAAAATGCCTCAGCAAACTCATTGACCAGTTCAACCAGCTTTTCAGCTTCTTCTCTATCAACCGTTTGCTTGCATTTCGACGCTTGCATCATGATGCTGTGAGTCAAAGCGTGGGCATTTGGTACTTGCTCAAATTGTGGCCCTTTGAAGTAATCACCCCAAATGATACGTACGGCTTCTTTCACTTCACTGCTGGCTGTTTCTTTTTCACTAACCAAACGAGAAATTTGCGCGATATCGGCAACACCCAACGCTTCTTTTGCTTCAAGTTCTACGATCAGATCAATCAGACGAACACAGCTTAAAGCCGCCAGTTGAGCAGTAGACGGATCGTAGATTTTACAAGGAATGTCACAATGAGCTTGCGCCGTTTGAAAACCAATTACTTTATCTAGAGTTTTAATCACACTATGCATCATGTCTTATTTCTCCTTGCGATTACGGATACGAGACGTTTGTTTGTATACCAAACCACCAACGATCACTGTGCCAATGGCAACCATAGTGATGATATGAATTGGGTTGCTGGTCCAGTGAGAATGGTCATGACCTGGGTGAGCAAGTGCCACTTGGCTCGTTAGAACTGCAAGGCTTAACACCATGAGATTAGAAAGCAATTTTTTCATAAATAATCCTCTAAATTGAATAAAACCAAGTCAGCAAATTAATGCTGCACTGCCGAATTAGAATAAGACACCGCTTGGGTTAGCGCCTGTAGCAACGCCTTACTTTGAGAAGAGAACGCTTTACCGTGGCTCTGGGTAAACAACTCCCATTCAAAACGAATATGCGTACCCGTTCGGGAAATTAGATCACGTTGCTCTTCGGTAACATCGGTTCGAACTATGATGGTTTGCAGGAAGTTCACCGCTAACTCATATTGGCTGTTTGCAGAGATGAAATCTCCTAAAGCCGTGTATGACTCAGCGATATTAAGGAAGCTCACCACAGCGGCTGCCACAGCAGACTCTGCGTCCTTGTGAAAATCCTCCGTAAAAGAGAGTTCGGCTTGCGATAAAGCTTGGCGATTCAAATCCACCGCCTCTAGATAAGCATGGTTCGAATAAGCTCGGTTGGCCTGTCTGGTTAAGCGCTCCCAATGTTGCATCCTGTACCCCCATCAATCGTTCATGAAAACGTAATGAGAACCATTATTATATATAAAAAAATAAATATCCAGACATTTGAGAATAAATCTCATTAACAGGCTTTCTAATTGTCTAAGATGAATATAAGCAAAAGAGGAAAATGCTAGACCGTCATAACTGAATTGAGGTATCGCATAATTAAATTGTTTTCAACGTTGTTTTTTTTCGTAAAATTGACACAAAACTTAACATACCCTTCCATAAAAGGTATTCTTATTCGGCTTTGGACGGAGAATTGCTTATGTCAGGTTAATGCTGACTGTAGTTAAAATAATCCATGGTTCGTTAGATGTTAAAAAGTGTATTCTTTTACTAGGGACAGTAAAGGCTAAAACCTCTTCGTATACAGCGGTTTATGGAAAATCTGGCTGATATGTCTATTAGTTAAAAATGTACCAAAACCTAGCGTTCCTCATTTTGCTTAAGTTTTGCTCAGCTTATTACATGGTTCATCTGAGCTCTAAGCAGATAGATGTACTCCGCCAATTCGAATTCAATAAAACCACTCTTAACTAACACAACGAGAAAGTACTCTTGCTTGTGCTGGTCTTGTTTCATGCGTTAAAAATTGTCTAATTAAATAAGGATATTAAATGAAAAAAAGTATTGCGGTCGCTCTTTGTCTATGTGCTGGTAGTACCTTTGCGGAAGGCGTTAACTTTGGTGTTGAGGGAGGCGTCTTAACTTCAGATTTAGGCGCAGAAGATTTAGCCCAAACTTTAGCTGATTCTACGGGGCGAACCATTAAATATACAGAAGAGAAAGCAACTTCTTTCATTCGCCTTTATGCAGCATTTGAAGTATCAGAAAAAGTAGATTTAGAAGTTGGCTATTTTAACGCCTCATCTCTTGACGCTTCATTCACAGCTTTGGGGACAACAGCAACTATCGATGTAGGCGTTGAAGCAGCTGGATTTGACTATGGGTTGAGATACAAGCCCTCAGATAAGTTTTATTTGAAAGTAGGTTTACATCGCTCCGAAATCGAAGCAACTGTAGTTGGCGCCATATCTGGATATACAGTTACCTCAGCGACTATCAACCAAACAGGTACGGGAACATATTTTGGGGCTGGATTTATGCCAACAGAGCAACTATCTTTAGGATTCACTTACCTGTCAAACCTCGCTGGTGAATCAGATACCGGTGCCACTTTATTTTACGCTGGGTATCAGTTCTAGCTTATCAATACCACTTAACCCGTTAGAATTTTCTAACGGGTTAAAGTCAATTCTAGCAATTACGAAAAGGGGGTTAACACAGCAGCAAGGTTGCTACCTAATATTGGTGAAATATATCCACCTTCTTGAACAAAAAGCGTCGGTTTGTTTAGAGCTTTTACACGCTTACCAATCTCACCAAAGCCCTCTGTTGTTAAGCTCAACACAGCGAAGGGATCTTGTTCTGATGCGTCCAGACCTAGCGCAATAATCACTGCATCCGGAGCATATGCATCCAGTTGCTCAAGTGCGATATCTAGCGTTTCTAGAAACTCAGCATCCCCCGTACCTTCTGAAATGGGTAAATTTACATTATACCCGAAGCCTTCACCTTCCCCTTTTTCATGGGCATAGCCCCAATAATGTGGGTAGCAATAAGCCGGATCGGCGTGAATTGATAGTGTCATCACATCTTTTCGACGCCAGAAGATCGCCTGTGTTCCATTACCATGATGCAAATCTACATCCAAAATAGCCACGCGATTAAAATCTTTCAATAAACGCTGGGCTGCGATCGCGGAGTTATTTAGAAAACAAAATCCCGCGCCGCCATCACTAAAGGCATGATGCCCCGGTGGCCGACACACAGCATAAGCAGAGGTACATTCCTTGTTTGCCAGTGCATCAGCGGCACTAATCGCTGTTTGTGCAGAGGCATACACTCCTTTCCAAGTCCCCTCACCTAAGGGGCAAGAGGTATCCATTAAGTGCCAACCGACTTGACCAATAACATCTTTTGGGTATGTCGCCGCATAGCGACCAGGGTTACTCTTCGGGATAATTTCTTCGCTCGCATCTGGCAACTGCTTCCATTTGGCATACACAGAGCGAAGAAAATCCACATAATCTGGCGAATGTACTTCACTTATATAGGACAAACCAAAATCTTTCGCTGGGTTGATAGATATATTCAGATCCGTTAGAACCTGACGAAAAATATCCCCTCGCTCTGGTGTTTCCCGCGCAGGGATAGGCTTGCCATTTTTCATATAAAACTTGGGATCATGCTGACTCTGATCTTGATGATAGAAGGCTTTCATTAAACACTCTCCTTATGAAATTAGACCATTAGCTACTTAGAATTAGCCGACAAGATCAGCGCATTAAGAAGCACGTTACAGCCCTTTTCTAGCTGCTCTGGGCTGGTGTATTCTTTTTCGTTATGGCTTAAACCGTCTTCGGATGGCACAAAAATCATCGCCGTCGGTGCTACGCGACTCACATACACCGCATCATGACCTGCACCACTAATCAATTGATGTGCCTTATCTTGTGGATAGCTCGTTTGGCAGGCTTGTTTAATATTGGCAAGGCAGGCTTCATCAAAAGGACAAGGTGGTAAAGACCAAGTTTCCTTAATATCAATCTCTAAATTATGATGAAATGCGATGCGATGAATGGTCTCAAATGCTTTTGTTTGAAGTTCGTCCAATTCAGCTAACTTGCCTTCTCTAAGATCCAGAGAAAAACACACTTTGCCTGGAGAAACATTAGTCGAGGAATTAGGAATGGTTAATTCGCCAATAGTGCAGCGACTATCTTTACTATGTTGCCCAGCAATATTTGTTAATTCGGTAATCATTTCAGCGACACCGACTAGGGCATCGTTTCGCAGCTCCATTGGGCTTGGCCCTGCATGGCAGGAACGACCAACAACTTCCACATTGTACCAACGCATTCCCAAAACCCCAGCAACAACCCCTAGGTCAGTTCCTAAAGCTTCTAACACAGGTCCCTGTTCAATATGTAACTCGTAATATTGGTGGCATCCAGGATCTTCTTTACTCATTAGGTCCTGATATCCTAGACGCTCAAGCTCGGAACCTAGACTAATCCCTTGGGCGTCTTTGGTGGCTAAAATATCTTCGAGCTTAAAGACATTGGCATAAACACCAGAACCTAGCATTGCTGGCTTAAATCGAGCCCCCTCTTCATTTGTCCAAACCACGACTTCGATTGGACGTAATGTCTGAATGTTATTTTCAGAGAGACAACGAAGTGACTCAAGGCCAGCCAGACAGCCATAGACACCATCAAACTTACCGCCTGTGGGCTGCGTATCAAGATGGCTGCCCGTCATAACGGGGGCTAGGCTATTATCAATACCATCACGTCTTAGGAATAAGTTACCGATCGCGTCCACTCTTAGACTGCAACCAATGTCTTTTGCCCAGCCAACAAATAAATCTCTTGCTTGCTTATCTTTGTCCGTAAGGGCCAATCGGTGGCAACCACCGACTTTACTACCAGCCACTTCCGCGTGACCAATTTGGCCGATCTCCATAATGGAGTCCCATAGACGTTCACGATTACATTTTTCAACTGTCATAATATATCTCTACTTAATAGCCTTGGGTTGCTGCCACGATATTGTTCGGCATTTCGCCTTTGTTTAGCCGTCTAACTTCTTGGACCAAGTTCATCACTGCGGCCTGTGGGCGAACATCACTTGCATCATGTGGTGTCACAAGTATTTTGGGGTGTTGCCAGAGTGGGCTATCTTGCGGCAATGGTTCTTGGTCAAAAACATCGATTGAAGCGCCAGCCAAAGCCCCTTCTTCCAATGCCACTAAAAGGTCTTGAGACACCAAGTGTCCCCCTCGTCCTAGATGAATTAGATAGGCATTTTCTTTTAATTGAGAAAACAGCTGGGCTGATAAAATGCCTTGGGTCTGCTCTGTCAAAGGCAGCACACAGATCAGCACCTCTGTTCGTTGCAAGAAATCGGTTAGCTGCTTTTCACCACTAAAGACCTCAATGTCATAATCCGAAATTTGGGCACTGCTTTTTCGCCAACCCGCCACATCAAAGCCTAGGTTATGAAGGTCTATGGCCATTTTCTCTCCCATAAAACCTAAACCAAGAACGCCCACACTGATTTCTTCTGGTGCTCTCATGGGTAAGCGTTGCCAGATTTTCTGCGCTTGCTGGTGGCGATATTGAGCAAAATTACGTTGGTGATTAATCACATTCCATATTGCAAAGGTACTCATAATGGCCGCTTGCTGAGGGTCACGATTACGACAAACCATGACACCTTCATGTAAACTTGGGCAGGCCAAGATGCTGTCTACCCCTGCGGCAATGGAAGCGACTATACGTACATTCGGATAACGTTCAAAAAAATCATCTTCTGGAAACCAAAGCAAAGCGAAGGTTATCGCTAACGGATCTTCCACTTGATCACTACTAACCAACGTCATTTCATCTGAGTATTGATCAAAGCAAGCGACATAAGTCGACATATCTAAATAGCTGCTGTGAGCAATTCCATACAACATTAACCACACACTCCTTCACCCTGAGAAATGTTTTCATCACTCACACCTGAACGCCAACCCGCACCGGGTATCGACGCAATTAAGCTCTTGGTATATTCATGATTTGGCGATTCAAATACGTGCGTGGTTTCGCCCATTTCAACAATTTTGCCCTTCTCCATGACGATCACTCGGTCACACACTTGCGCGGCCACACGAAGGTCATGAACAACGAATAAAACCGCTAGATTTAGACGTTTCTTTAGATTTTCAATCAGTTCTAAAATTTGCGCCTGTACTGACACATCCAAAGCAGAAATAGCTTCATCGGCAACCAGCACTTCTGGGTCATGAGCTAAGGCTCGGGCAATACCGACTCTTTGTCTTTGGCCTCCAGAAAATTCATGAGGGTAGCGACTTAAAGCACTTTTCGGCAGTTCTACTAATTCCAATAAATCCGCTGCTTTTTGATACGCGACACTTGGCTCAACACCTTGAGCTATTGGGCCATCTGCAATAATTTGTCCGATGGTTTTACGAGGATTAAGAGACGCATAAGGGTCTTGAAACACCATTTGGATGCGTTTTCTAAAAGGGGTAAGCGCCTTACTTCCAAGGGATTGAATTTCATTTCCCGCTAAAAATATTTGTCCACTATCGGCTTCGAGTAAACGCACAACACATCGGCTTACTGTGGATTTACCAGAACCCGACTCTCCAACAAGCCCCAGTGTCTCACCTCGATGAAGCTCAAAATTTACGTTATCTGCAGCTTTCACAATTCGAGCCTTGCTAAACCAACTACCGCCGGTCGAATAGGTTTTGCAAAGGTCTTTAACTAATAGAATCGGGGGTTCTTGATAGACTTTGGCCTCTCGATGTGGAGAAACAAGGGGTGGCACAGCAGCGATCAATTTCTGGGTATACGGGTGCTTAGGGTGATTAAGTACCTCATCGCATTTACCAATCTCGACCAACTCGCCTTTTTCCATTACCACAACACGATCTGCGATTTCCGCTACCACGCCAAAGTCATGGGTGATAAACATCACTGCGGTATTATGCTTACGCTGCAGTTCTTTGATCAGTTTTAGTATCTGAGCTTGCGTTGTGACATCTAAGGCTGTGGTCGGCTCATCGGCTATCAGTATTGAAGGCTCAAGAGCTAACGCCATGGCGATCATTACACGTTGTCGCTGGCCACCAGAAAGTTGGTGTGGATAAGCCCGCAACATTTTCTTGGGATCAGGTAGACCCACATCCTCAAGTAATGCCAGTGTCCGCTCATAACGCTCTTTTGGTGTCATTTGAGTATGTATTAAAAATACTTCCGAGATTTGATCCTCAACACGCATTAACGGATTGAGTGCCGTCATAGGTTCTTGAAAGATCATACTGATACGGTTGCCACGTAACGCACGAGCGCGCTTTTCTTCCAGTGACGTTAAGTCATAGCTGTCAAAAGTCACGGCCCCTTGATCGACTTCAATCACTTTTGGCAATAGCCCCATGATGGCATTGGCTGTCATAGATTTTCCGGAACCTGACTCCCCTACAACACAGAGTAATTCCCCTGGCATCAAGTCATAGCTAATGTCGCGAATAGCAAATTCTCGATCACTACCTTCGGGTAAGCGTAGGCTTAATTTCTCAACTTTTAATAAAGGCTTCATATTAGTTCTCCCGATTACCAGATAGTTTAGGGTTCAAGGCTTCATTCAAGCCTTCGCCTAACAGATTGAGAGAAAGTACGGTTACCGCTATAGCGACGCCTGGGATAAAACTTAACCACCAAGCTTGTCGTAAAACCGTCTTAGCCGCGCCGATCATATAGCCCCAAGACATAATTTCTGGGTCTCCTAGGCCAAGGAAGGATAAGGACGATTCCAGCAAAATTGCGCTTGCTACCATTAAAGAAGCCAGCACTATGATGGGAGATAAGCTATTTGGCAGAATTTCACGCAGGATAATATTGCGATTTGTCTGGCCATTCAGTTTCGCCGCCAGCACGTATTCTTGGCTGCGCAAAGATAGAAACTCACCACGTACGAGGCGTGCAACAGGCGGCCAACTCACAATCGCAATAGCACCGGTTATGGAGTAAACAGAAGGTTCAAATATAGCCACCAAGACAATCGCTAACGCAAAACTTGGAACGGTCTGGAAAATTTCGGTGAAGCGCATCAAGACTTCATCGACCCAGCCACCGTAGTAGCCAGCATAAGCCCCTAAAGGAATACCGATAAGTAAGGCGATGGTCGTCGACACCAGACCCACTAGCAAGGATATGCGAGCACCATGAATCAATCCTGCCAACACATCTCGACCTAGGGTGTCTGTGCCCAAAATATATTGGTTGTTTTGAAAGGGTGGAATGAACGGCCTTTGCACCATTCTCCAAGGATTACCGTCATATAGATAAGGACCAAATACCGCAATGAGAATAAACATTGAAAGAATAGCAAAGCCAACCATAGCCACTTTGTTATGTGTTAAAGATTTTATGACATTCATTTTGAGAGCTCGATTCGTGGGTCAACGATGCAATAAATAACATCTGTGACCAAATTGAAGAGAACAACCATGGCGGATGAGATAAAGAAAACACCTAGTAGCAAGTTGTAGTCTCGCTGGAACAGTGCTTCAAACATCAATCGACCGATTCCAGGCCAGGCAAATACAGTCTCGGTGAGCACTGCCCCGCCAATTAATTGTCCTGCTTGCAAACCAGCCAGTGTAACCACAGGTAGCAAAGCATTACGCAGTACATGGTGAGTCGTGACACGAGAAGGCTTCATGCCCTTGGCCTTGGCTGTTTTGACAAAATCCAAACGGCTCGTTTCAATCATCGAAGTACGAGTCATACGGGCATATACCGCGGTAAAGAAAAGCCCTAGAGTTGTCGCTGGCAGAATTAGATGCAGACCAATATCTTTCACTTTTTCCCAGCCAGTCAGGTTCTCACCGACTGTTTGCATACCAAAACTTGGCAGCCAATTTAAATACACAGAGAAGAAAAGTGCGGCCATCATTGCCAGCCAAAAAAGCGGTGTAGCATAAAAAATCAATGCCGCGACTGTAATGACAGAATCCATAAATTTATGGTGTTTTGCGGCGGCAACCACTCCAGCAAGCACACCAAGCAGTAAAGACAAGGCAAATGCTGCACCGGTTAATAGCAAGGTGGCTGGCATGCGATCCATAATCAGATCGAAAACCGGCATTTGTTGTCGATAGGTAATCCCCATATCAAATTGCAATAAGTTGCTGACATAGATCCACAACTGATAATACAAAGGCTGATCTAGGCCAAACTGCTCTCTTAGTTGCTGAAGGAATATTTCATCCGTTGCACCCGCTTCACCCGCCATCACCTGAGCGGGATCACCCGGTGCCATACGAATCAAGAAGAAGTTAAAGATAGCAATAACCAACAACACCACTGCCCCTTTAACCAAGCGACCAGCAATATAAATTAGGGTTTGAACACTCATAGAAAAGATTACTCTTATTGAGGGAGCAAGCCGAAAGGCTTGCTCCCATTAGATTACTGTTTAATCCAAGCTGTACCGAAGGCATCATTGATACCGATGGCAGAGTCAACAAGGTTTTGTACTTTACAGTTGTAGATGGTTGGAAATTCCAGTTCCATCAGCCAAGCAACAGGAACATCTTCCACCAATTGATGCTGAATTTTGCTGTACAATTCTTCACGTTTGGAATCAGGGAAAGCCACTGCAGCTTCGTTAAACCACTGATCTACTTGTTTATTTACATAGCCTTCAGCGTTATTCCAAGGTGAACCTTTGGCAATATTGCTTGACAGGTAAGTACGAGATACGCCTAGTGCAGGGTCACCATATTGGTATAGATATGTGAAGGAAATATCGTAGTCCCAGTCAGCAATTTTCTGGTTCCAACCTGCAACATCCGTAGAAACAATCTTAGTTTTAATGCCCACTTCTTCTAGGTTTTGCTTAACAACTTCTGTCCAACGTTGCCAAGTTTCACCGTATGGCATTGCCATTAGACGAACAGGGGTGCCGTCATAGCCCATCTCTTTAAGTAACGCTTTAGCTTTCTTAGGGTTGTATTCATAATCCGGGATACTTTCATCAAAGAAAGTGGTTTTTGAACCGACAGGGCCTTTGGCAATTTTCCCGTAATCGTTCCAAAGCACAGACTTGGCAAACTCTCGGTCCATGGCGTACATAACAGCCTGACGGAAACGCTTATCCGCTGTAGGGCCTTGACGGTTGTTTAACCATAGCCAAGCATGAGGTGAGAAGAATTCCCAACCCTCGGTGGTAACACAGACATTGTCTAGCCCACTTAAGCGTGGCACATCAAAGTTTTCCACGGTTCCACCAGGCAAGACATCAATTTTTCCAGTTTCAAAAGCAACCGATCTTGAAGCCGCATCTGGAATAACATGCCAGTAAAGTTCATCAATATGAGGCAAGCCTTGAACGTGGTAATTTTCATTTTTTGCTAGGTGAATAAAGGAACCTTTTTGCCACTCTTTGAATACAAAAGGCCCTGTACCAATAGGATGGTGATTCGCTGGGTTTAATTTGTAATCTGTGCCTTCGTAAATATGCTTAGGCAACATTGGCGTGGTGCCAACTTCAAATAGTCGAATGAAAGGGCCAAACGGCTGTTTTAACTGAAACACCACTGTGTAGTCATCAGGCGCTGTGATGCTTTCAACAAACTCTAATGATGTGCGTAGTCTTGCATTTGTTTCACGCAATAATTTATCGATAGAGAAGACAACATCCGCGGATGTAAAAGGCTTGCCATCATGCCAAACAACGCCTTCTTTTAAATGAAAAGTCCATGTTTTACCATCTTCAGAGTTTTCCCAAGAAGTGGCCAACAGTGGGTGAGGAACCAAGTCTTTGTCGTAACGCATCAAACCTTCAAAGATGTTGCCGCCTACTTGTTGAGTAGTCGCATTAGAGTACATACCAATCATTAAGCTTGGTGGCTCAGGCTGAACAACCACATTGATAGTTCCTCCATCTTGCGCTTGGGCATAAACATTTGCAGTGAAAGGTAAGCAAGCGATTACCGCCCCCATCATTAGCTTTTTCATATTTCTCTCCTAGGTTCAAAATATTTAAATTTAAGTTGGCAAACTGCCAGTTCCACTATCAACATCATTACTCTTTATAAGAAGGCGACACCCTTTCTAGTAGTCTCAGGTACGCCAACCACTCCACATGAAAGCCGTCTTTCATACTCATTTCGGCAAATTGTTTATATTGGTGGTAAGTCAAATCACAGACCGATGAATCTATTTGATTAACAGGCTGACCACTGGCCAAAACAGACATTTGCACCTTACAAACACGCTCTAGGTTGAACATTAAAGTGAAGGCCTCACCGACACTTGACCCCATGGTCATCAGTCCATGGTTATCTAAAATCATCACCTTATTTTCGGCACCAAGGTCGTTTACCAATCGCTCCCTTTCTTCTAGGTTCAAAGCGATGCCTTCATACGCATGACGCGACACGCCGTAATAAAATTGCAGAGCCCACTGATTAATAGGCAAGATTCCAGTTTGAGTTGAAGCTACCCCCACACCAGCAACCGTGTGAGTATGTAAAGCACACTTCAAATCTGGACGCGCTTCATGAATAGCGGAGTGAATGGTGAAACCGGCAGGGTTTGCCCCCATGCTGCATGGGTCATTTATGATATTGCCGTCAAGATCAATGGTGACCAACTGACTGGCTTTTACCTCGCTGAAGCGAGTCCCATAAGGGTTAATTAAAAAATACTCTTTATCACCAGGAACACGGGCAGAGATATGGGTATAAATACTGTCGCTCATTTGAAAATGCTCAATCAAATGATATGCCGCTGCCAAATCAACCCGTACTCGTTCTTCTTCGGATAAATTAGGGTATATATCGGTTACAAAATCGGTTCCTGCCTCAACACTCATACAACTGCCTCTAATATCTTGTAAGCGTAAATTGATAGGCCGCTTTAAGGATGTGATCTACATCCATTCACTGCCTTAATTCGATTCTTGATCAGAAAAAAACCAATAACAATCGAATAATATTGACACCATTGTTCAATAAAATTTGACAATTAATGAAATTACAAAGACTAAAGATAAGAAATATTTAACTATGGGGATTATTTGCACTATATAAATGCACGAAATCAGGAATTTTAAGATTACGATTTAGAGATTACAGATATCGGCTAAAGGCCAATTAATCGATATTTCAGCCGTATAAAGAACCTTTTTTCCGTCTAAAAGGATATGTGAGGTTTAATATGGTGCGGATAAAACGCTTACGAGCACACATATAGTGCTCGACAAAAGCCTAGGTTTTATTGCTTGTCATAGCGGGATTGAGCGTCAGATAGAAGACTTTCTAACCACTCAACAAAGGAAAAAACTTCTTTTCTTTCGATTTTTTCTGGGGAGGTAACCAGATAATAGGCTCTTGGGGATTCTATACTTTTCTCGAAAGGTCGTATTAGCAACCCCTTAGCAAGCGCATCACCACTGACCATATTGTCACCAATGGCAATACCTTGGCCTGCAATCGCTGCTGACTGAACAAAATTAGCATCGGAGAAAACCACACCACCTTCCAGCTGAATATTACTCACGCCATTTGCGGCCAACCATACTCGCCAATCTGTTTGCCCCATAAGATGAAGTAAGGGCATTTTCACCAGGTTTGAAGGATGGCCCAAACCGCCTTGCTGATGAAAAAAATGGGGGCTACAGACAGGAAATAAGCGGATGGTCATCAGCTGTTTAACGTACTTTTCAGGCCAATTACCATTGCCATAAGTAATAAATAAATCCACATCATCGTTAGAGATGTCTCCAGGAAAACTTGGTGAGACAATATGCAGGGAAACTTTGGGATACTTTTGAGTGAAAGCAGAAAGCTTATGGCACAACCAATAGTTAGCAAGCCCAGGTGCACAACTAACCATCAATTCTCCCGTTACCTCCTCGCCATCATTAGCCCTCGACGCTTCCAGCAAAATCGTTAAGACCTTCTTTGCCTCATCGGCATAGTGCTTCCCTTGATAAGTGAGCGTCAAACCTCTGCCATCTTTTTGAGTCAGTGGGAATCCCAGTAAATCCTCTAATAAGTTCAACTGGTGACTCACTGCACTACGTGTCAGGCTTAACTCTTGAGCTGCAGCCGAGACACTGCCAAGTCGAGCAATGGCTTCAAATGCTCGCAATGCGGTAGTCGATGGATAACGCTTCATAGTGTCCTATTTTTTCTGTTTACTTATCAATAATGTAACACTTAAATATGAGAAAGATCAGCAAATACTAATCTATGATCGGAAGTGTGCTTGAGTAGCTGGGCCAATGGGTCTTGGGGTGCAGGCCAGAATATCCCTTGATTGATGAGTTTTAAGCCCTGACTTAAACGCACGTAATCTGCTTGCATGCGCCAAACTGCTGTGTGGTAAGGGCTATTATTGGCTCTAGGAGAATGTTGTTTACCACCAACACTTGTAGGGAAAGGGTATCGACCCATTTTAGGATGGTTTAAAAGCTGTTCAATGGCGCCCTGAAAAGCGTCACCTTCTTTTGAGGAAGCGTTTAAATCCCCCAGCAAGACAAAATCTTCCCCACTGAAGCCCCCTTGTCGGCCTTGATCATCATAAAAGTAGTTTTTCGTAGACAAATAGTCTGACCAAAAGCGTATTTCATCATGATTTCGGCAAGCATTGCGTCGCTCAGGGCCATCAAAGACTGGTGGAGTAGGATGAGAACACAAGCAGTGTAACTTGCGCTCCCCTATTTCAATTACCACATCCCAATGGGATTTTGAGGATAAGGGCAAAACATCGAGGTCTTGCTCATTAAACCAAGCTCGGCCATCTGGATGCTGAGGCATTTTTGCCGAGGGCATGTCTCGCCATAAGAAATGTTGGAAACTTCGGGACGCTTGATGGTCAATGGCAAAGCGGGACAGTAGCAGCATGCCATATTGACCGGGAAAGTGTCCGAAACCTAGGGCATCGGCCCCCACATCAGAGCACAGGCCATCTTTGTCGAAGTCCCGTCCTGACGCTTGCCCAGTATTGACGGGCAAATAGAAGGCATAAGGATAGTTTTGTTGCAGGGCAAGACGCTCAACCAGTGGCTCTATGGCATCATAATCCACTTCGTTAAGCAGTATGATATCTGCATTGATCTGTTCAAGCAGGCGCTCGGTGGCCAGTACCTGTTTGTCTGAACCACTGATAATAGCTTGTTTTAGCTCGCCTGCCCTATCACGGCTAAGAGCCGTGTTATAGCTTGCAACCCGTACTACCATTCAATACCGGCTTGGGCTTTTACACCGTTAGCAAAGGCGTGACGTTCGTTATTCACCTTACTATGAGTATCCACACTGTCCAGCAGTGCTCTTGGTGCCGTACGACCTGTCATCATGACATTTTGATGAGCGGGACGATTTGCCAAAGCTGCAACGAGATCGGCTTCGTTTAAGTAGCCATATTTGTACATGTAGGTGATTTCATCGAGCAAAACAAAATCAATATCAGGGTTAGCCAACACATTTTTAGCCAGTTCCCACGCCTGTTCAGCAGCTTTCTGCTCAAGTTCTGGGTCACGGGTTTCCCAAGTAAAGCCGTGTCCCATTACGTGAAACTCAACTTTAGGATGTTCGCCAAAAAACAGCTGCTCACCCGTAGCCTTACGACCTTTAATAAACTGAATCACCGCGCAAGATTGGCCGTGCCCTAAGGCTCTGGCCATAGTGCCAAACGCGCTGGAGCTTTTACCTTTACCAGTGCCGGTAAGAAGAATGGTGACTCCACGCTCCTCCGTTGCTGCTGCGATACGCTGGTCAACAACCGCTTTCTTTTTTAATAAACGGACTTCATTTTTCGCTGCTTGTTCTGCTTTTTGAGCAGAGGTATTGCCTGAATCACTCATCGATCACCTCTTTTTGTAGAGTAGCCAGCTCGGGTAATACAAGCCTTTATGTATAGCAAACACCCTTAGTATAAAGATTAAGGCCACTGCGTAAATCGAGTTAAATTCATGTGAAGGTATGTTTTTTTCTAGTAGCACCACCAAAGCTGCCCCCAAAAACGCCGGCGTGGCATAAAACTCTTTGCCCAATACTAACGGTGGTCTATGGCTTAATACATCGCGAATAATGCCCCCTGCTACCCCAGTGATGATACCCATGGTAATAGCGATTGAAGGGGAAAAACCCAGCAGCAATACTTTTTCAGTCGCCACTACAGTAAAAAGCGCTAGCCCAAAAGAGTCCGCATAATGGAACAGGGTTTGACGGTTTTCAATGATACGCACGGTAAAGAACGCAAAGGCCGACGACAAACACGCCACCCAGAGATAAGACGTATCTTTTACCCAATACACAGTTTCCACCGACAAAATTACATCACGTATGGTGCCTCCCCCTAGTGAGGTAACCATGCCTAAAAACAGCAAGGAAAATAGATCCATGTCTTTTTTGCCAGAGGAAATAACACCGGTAATGGCAAAGGCTGCAATACCTATCATGCCCAGAATATAAAGTAACATTTGATTTTTCTCACCAAGAACACACAAGGCTTATCTGATAAGCCTAATAAAATTAAGAGGTTAAAGTACCCAGTCCCCTGCCCCAAGGCGCTTTAACTGAATATAATCACCCATTATTTGCAGCTCTGTGACACTGCAAAAGCCAACATCAATGCGATGACATTGAGCTAATGGCCACTGGCAAAGCAAGCTCACCAATACCTTAATCACACCCGCATGAGCCACCAAGACACAAGCATCAAGTTCATCATGAGCCAATTGCGACCACCACTGCCATAAGCGTTGTGCAAGGTCTTGCAGAGACTCGCCTTCGTAGGGCGCAGTTGATACTATGTCTTGCATCCACAGGTCAATCTCTGTTTTCGGAATATCCTCCCAGCAGCGACCTTCCCATTTACCAAAATCCAATTCTTTTAACGCATCCACACTGTGAGAGCAGCCATCACTCAGATATTCCGCTAACAAGGCCGCACGGCTTAGCGGGCTATGGTAATAGGCACACCTAGCCTGAGAAGCCTTGGTAGAGGATGAAACATACTGAATAAGCTGTTGCTTAAGAGGCTCCGCTGATTGCTGCCAATTGGCCATTAGGGGAACATCAAGCTGCCCATAGCATAAGCCTTTTGTTACCTCAGGCTTAGGATGTCGAATTAGGAACAGCTTCACGTGTAGGAAACAAACAGGCAGAACAGAATTAATACCTCAGCGAACTGCTCACAGGCCCCTAAAGTGTCGCCATTGTAACCAGAAATTTTTTTCTGTAAGTAAAAGCGTAAGGCGGCAAGATACAAGATCACGATTAACAGGATATTGATAAGATCACTACCATCAAACGCCAACAGCCACATAAGAACAACGGGCACCAAGGCAACACCCCATTCTATAAGGTTAAGCTGCGCTATCATGCTTCTCGCCTTGCTCTGGCCTCCACTGACATAATCAAGGCTGTTCATTATCACTAAGGGGGTAAAGCGGGCGATAATATGCACCGCACACCAAGCGCATAACGCCAGTATTAGACCAAGAAAGGAATGGTTGATAACACTTAATAGCTCACTGAGCAGCAGCCATTTTAAACTCAAGGAAAACCACACAGATAAGGCCGCATAACTGCCAATCCGTGAGTCTTTCATTATTTTAAGCCTTTGCTCTGGCTCCCAGCCCCCCACAAGACCATCGCAAGCGTCCATTAAACCGTCTTCATGGAAGCCGCCAGTCAATAGCACGGCGGTGAGTAACATGAGCAAAGCTTGCAAAGAGGTAGACCAGTCAAACCATAGCGGCCAAGCACTCAACACAGCAACGATCAAGCCCACCCAAGGCAGGAAAGCCACAGGGGAAGTATGCTTCACCTCTTGTTGCCAATCTACTTTAATGGGCAGTCGGGTATAAGTTGAAAGGCTACGTTTAAAGCCTTGCCAATGAGGTTGCGCCAACTCTTTATAATGTTTCACCACTATTCGCCTTCGCTAACGCCTGCATGCTCAAAACTCGCCATCTTGTTCAAAAACACACAAGCACTCTTGATTAATGGGTAAGCCAATATTGCACCGGAGCCTTCACCAAGGCGTAAATCTAGGGACAAAATGGGCTCAGCGCCTAATTGTGCCAGCACTTGCTGGTGGGCCTGCTCATTAGATTGGTGTGCAAAAATAGCGTAATCCAGCACATTCGCCGACACCTTTTGCGCTAACATCAAGGCCACTGAACAAATAAAGCCATCCACCACAAACGCGGTTTTGTGCTGAGCGGCTTGTAGCATGGCACTGGCCATCGCAACAATTTCAAAACCACCCACCTGCTTCGCCAAGGTTGCTGCTGGCCAAGAGCTTGAAGCTTGACCTGTCTCTTGTTCTGCACGGGCAAGCGCCTTGGCGATTACCTTAGCTTTATGAGACACACCAGCGTCATCAAGCCCCGTACCGCGCCCAGCGGTCGCTTCACTGCTGGCCCCAGTCATGGCGCTCAGCATACAAGAAGAAACACCTGTGTTCCCTATGCCCATCTCGCCAAACATGAGTAAGGTGACACCCTCTTGCAGGGCTAAATCCACTTCAGCCACACCGGCGGCAATCGCTGCCGCTAACGCTTGGTCATCCATGGCCGCTTGGAGACTAATATCTTGCGTCCCATAAGCAACTTTTCGTTGCGCTAATAAAGGATGGTCCGCTAAGTCCGCTTTAACACCCACATCCACAATGCGTAAAGGCACCTGATGCTGCTGGCAAAACACACTGACTGCAGCGCCGCCTTGTAAAAAATTGACCACCATTTGCGGCGTCACTTCCTGCGGGAACGCACTAATACCCTGATCGACCACACCATGATCCGCTGCGAACACCAACATTTTGGCGTTATCGACCTTCGGGGTTAGGCTCTGCTGTATCTGACCCAATTTCAGGGCGATCGATTCTAGTTCACCTAGCGCCCCTAAAGGCTTGGTTTTCGTGTCTATTTTGTGGCGTAACTCGGAGACGAAATCGTCACTAATTGGCAAAATATTAAATTGATCAAACACAGTCACAGATCCTTTAAGCCTTTGCTGCTCGTTGGCGTACCACTTCGTACAAGCACACTCCTGTGGCAACCGAGACATTCAAGCTTGATACCACTCCCGCCATTGGCAGCTTCACAAGGTAGTCGCACTGTTCTCGAGTTAAGCGGCGCATGCCTTCCCCTTCAGCTCCCATAACAATGGCAGTGGGGATGGTAAAGTCTTGTTCATAAACGGTTTGCGTAGCTTCACCCGCTGTACCGAAAATCCACACACCTTGGTCTTGCAGTTTTTTCATGGTGCGCGCAAGGTTCGTTACCGCATAAACAGGCATACTTTCTGCCGCGCCACAGGCGACTTTACTCACCGTGGCATTTAGCGGTGCCGATTTGTCTTTTGGCATCACCACAGCATGGGCACCCGCTGCATCGGCGCTACGCAAACAAGCCCCTAGATTATGAGGGTCCGTCACACCATCTAGGATGATAATTAGGGGATTTTCTTCTAAACCCGCAATATAAGTATGCAGCTCGCCTTCATCACCCGCTTTGGTCATTGTGGTATAAGCCACCACGCCTTGGTGGACGACGCGTTCTTTTGTTTTGCTAAACAGCTGGTCGAGATCACGACGGGGAACAATGCTGTAGCGTACTTTTGCCTTTTTACATAACTGTACTAGGCGTTGAGTTTTTTTATCGTCGCGGCCTTCTTGAAAACGCACTTCTTTGACACGCTCAGGTTGCTGAGATAAGGCGTTTTCCACGGCATGCATGCCGTATATCCATTCTAAATCTGACATTTTTACGTTATTACTCTTAATTTTTGTGTGCTATTTAACACAATTTAATGCATCGCCCAGCCAGAAACTTAGTCGGCTGAACGAGGCTTAGCATTGTTCTTTTTCGCTTTTTTAGGCTTTTTCGCTTTGGCTTTTTTGGCAGCAGGCTTTTTACCCGCGCTATCCTTGGCGGCAGCTTGAGCCGTTTTCTTTTGTCTAACTCGTTTACCTTTAGAAGGACTACGGCGCTTTTTGGCTTTGCTTTTTGTATCTTTGCCATCTTTAGCAGCGTCTTTCTCTTTGCTAGCGTCAGCCGCTTCGGCTTTAGCTTTAGGCTTGCGAGGACGCCCACCCAACTCTATCGGCGGTAATTGTGCCAGCTGCATTTCCAGCTCAGTCAAATCGCTACGTTCCACTTTTGGACGACGCGGTTGCTGGCTGTTATCCAGGCTCAAATCAATCTTACGTTGCTCTAGGTTGACGCTGGCCACACGTACTTTAAGTGTGTCGCCAAGACGGAAGACACGACCAGTGCGTTCACCGATAATGGCTTGATGCTCCATATCGTGAACAAAGTAATCTTGCCCCAAACCAGAAATGTGGATCAGACCGTCTACAAACAAGCCTTGCAGTTCCACGAATAAACCAAAGCCAGTAACCGCTGTCACAACACCATCAAAGGCTTCGCCCAAATGTTGCTCCACATACTGACATTTCAGCCAAGCTTCTACATCACGGGTAGCTTCATCGGCACGACGTTCACTTTGCGAACAAGAATCGCCGAAGCCGTCCATATCCGCATGGTCATAACCGTAGATTTTATTGGCTTTTAGGGTTGGGCTGCCTGCCACACGATGTGCTTGACGCACCACAGGGCGACCTTCGCCACGAATCAAGTAACGAATCGCACGGTGTACCAATAAGTCAGGGTAGCGACGAATTGGAGAGGTAAAGTGAGTATAAGCTGGGTAATTTAGACCAAAGTGTCCCATGTTATCGGCTTGATAAACCGCTTGAGACATGGAACGCAGCATCATAGTTTGAATACTACGGGCATCGGCACGGTCTTTGATTTGCTCGGCCAGTTGCGCGTAATCATCTGGCGTTGGTTTCAAACCACCAGATAGCTCAAGTCCTAATAGGCCAAGATAGGTGCGCAGGTTAAGTAAGCGATCTTCTTTTGGCCCTTCATGGACACGGAACAGGGCAGGTAAATCCGCTTTTAGCAGTAATTCTGCGGTTGCTACGTTCGCACACAACATGCACTCTTCAATAAGTTTGTGCGCATCGTTTCTTTCTACAGGCACGATATGCTCGATTTTTGAATTTTCATCAAAAACCATGCGAGTTTCTACTGTATCAAATTCCATCGCACCACGTTCGTCACGAGCCCCTTTAAGGGTATGGTACAAGCCATTCAGATCATCAATATGAGAGACAATCGAGGCATAACGCTCGCGCAATTCAAGCCCTTGTTCTTCTGGCTCTTCAGCGATCATTTTCGCAACTTTGGTGTAAGTTAGACGTGCATGGGATCGAATCAAGCCTTCATAAAACTTGTAACCACGCATTTTACCTCGAGAGGTAAGGGAAATTTCCGCCACCATGGCCAGACGATCAACATCAGGGTTCAATGAACATAAACCGTTTGATAGTACTTCTGGCAGCATAGGAATAACACGACCCGGGAAGTACACAGAGTTCCCGCGCACAATGGCTTCTTCGTCCAGTGCTGTGCCTTTTTTCACATAGTGAGAAACATCGGCAATGGCGACAAATAGTTTCCAGCCACCCGGAGTTTTTTCACAATATACCGCGTCGTCAAAGTCTCTGGCATCTTCACCATCGATGGTAACAAAGGGTGTATCACGCAAATCAACACGATTGGCTTTGTCTTCTTCGGCCACTTCTGTGGTGAAATGCTGAGTTTGCTGGGCAACGGCTTTTGGCCATTCATGGGGGATTTCAAAGCGGTGCATAGCCACGTCTATCTCAAGACCCGGTGCCATGAAGTCTCCCAAAATTTGCTTCACCAGACCTTGGAATGGCTTACCACGCTCTGCATAGGCAACAATTTCTACCACCACGTACTGACCGTGTTTTGGTGTTAAGCCAGAGTCTTTAGTGATCAGAATGTCTTGGGCGATACGAGGGTTTTCTGGGGTTACAAACGCGGTGCGGCTTTCTTCGTAGTAGCGACCCACTAAACGGGTGTGTTTACGCTCTAGAACTTCAACGATCACGCCATCTAAGCGACCTTTCACACTGCGCCCTGATAAACGCGCTTTAACCTTGTCGCCGTCCATCACATTTTGCATTTGGCGCGCCGAGATAAAGATATCATCATCCGAAGCTCGCAATAGAAAACCATGGCCTTCTTTATTGCCTTGGATGTAACCTTCAATCAGCTCACTTTCGAGCACAGGAGTGTATTCGTCATTGCGGTTGCTGTTTAGCTGGTGATCACGACACATGGCGATAAGACGACGACGTAGTGCCTCAATCTCATCTTCCCCTTGCAGGGCAAACTCTCCACATAAATCTAGATGCCCGTAGGCTTTATTTTGCTTCGCGAGGAATTCAAGAATGAACTCGCGGCTGGGTACAGGGTTATCGTACTTAGACGCTTCGCGTTGTTTATGTGGGTCGTTAATATTTTTATTACTCAATGTTTATTATCCTTGGTTTAAAAAGAGACGTTTACTCAGGTGCCGTTCATCTTTTCGGCGTTACTGTGGCTATGTTTGCCACGCACTGAGTGCATCAGTCTCAAAATAAGGTGTCATCTGTAGGCAGTATTTTGGAAACCTTTAACACACCTTACTGTTTAGAACCTTTGCAGCGCCCTGTTTCTCTCTAAACCAAGTCGCTAACCAGTTCAATTAGCCGCTATTATAGAGCATTCTGCCTTAATACTCTTTAAGTAACGGAATATGTTCGCCGATTCAATCAACTTCCTTTATGAAATTTGGTAATTCCACAACAAAATGGATATTTCATCGATCATTTCATCATTAAACTAGCTGATTTTGATGACATTTTGACCTATCAAAAACTTTTTTATCACCTAATCGTCTACTTTATGAGCGTTTTAAGCTGACACATCGAATAATTCGATAAGTTTTAGGGTTTTCACTCACTGTCTATGCCGCACTAATTGCATCTCTGCCATCACTTTGGTGGAAATTTCTTCCACAGAGAGTTTAGTAGAGTTCAAAAAAGGAATCCGCTCTTGGCGATATAAGGACTCCACTTCTTCAATTTCATAGCGACATTGTCGTGGCGAAGCGTACTTACTGGCCGCCATTCGGCCTGTGCGAATTTCATGCAGTCGCTGGGCATCTATGGTTAAACCAAAAAGCTTTTTCTTGTGCTCTTTTAGCACTCGGGGCAAGCCCACTGCAGCAAAATCGTCCTCTGTGATGGGATAGTTGGCGGCCTTAATGCCGTACTGCATAGCGAGATACAAACTGGTTGGGGTTTTGCCCGATCGAGAAACCCCCAACAGAATAATATCCGCTTGATCAAAGTTCTTTACAGACACCCCATCATCGTTCGCTAGGGCATAGTTTATGGCGTCTATACGGCCATCATAGACACCTTCTTTCATACCATGAGCTTTTTGTGCCGTGGGCTGAGCTGGCACACCCAAAGCTTTTTCAATGGGCGATAGCAAATCACCAAACAGGTTATAACAATGGCAGTCACAGGACTGAATAATCTCTCTTATGGCAAGGTCTGCAATGGTATAAAACAGCAGGGGTGGCACACCATTTCCCACCTCTAAGTCGACCTGCTTTTTCAACCCATAAGCCTGATCCTTGGTGGTTAAAAAAGGCACACTCTGGGTATCTACTGCCACATCAAAAAACGACAACATTGCCGAACCAAATACCTCAGCCGTAATAGCTGTGCCATCAGATACGAAGTACACCTTCATGAAATTTTCCTTATTTTGTTGTTATGTAACGACATTTATTTTTTCGATTGAAATAAAACTACATCGAATAATCGATTTTATTCCCCTGCTCGCTCCTACATACAATGACTCCAGACCTAGTGTTTTGACAAGTAGCTGTTCGTCACTGGTGTCATGGAAAGGGGGCTGAACTTAACCCATGGTTCAAACCTTCTTTCAAAACGCGACATAACAATCATGTTAGTAAAAATAAAATTCAACTAACGTAATCTGGAGGCTCAAGTGAGCAAGTTTATAAAGTGGTTCAAAGATCTTCGTTTAGAAGATGTCGGTGAAGTTGGCGGTAAAAACGCCTCTTTAGGAGAAATGATTTCTAACCTGACAGACCTTGGTATCCAAGTACCAAATGGTTTCGCGACCACTTCCTATGCTTATCAAAGCTTCCTAACTGAAAGTGGCCTCGACAATAAAATTCATCAAACTCTAGATGCCCTAGATGTGGACGATGTACACGCCCTTGCTGAGGCGGGTATAAAAATCCGTCAATGGGTGGAAGAAGCCAATTTTTCAGACGAATTTAACCAAGAAATTGAAGCCGCATTTGCCATCCTATGCGATGACAATGCCGAAGACAGCTCTTTTGCCGTGCGCTCGTCTGCCACCGCAGAAGACTTGCCAGATGCGTCTTTTGCTGGTCAACAAGAAACCTACTTGAATGTGGTTGGGCTTGCCGACATCAAAGCCTCCATTAAACGAGTGTTTGCCTCTTTATTTAATGATCGTGCTATCTCATACCGTGTGCACCAAGGTTTTGAGCACCAAGGTGTTGCCCTATCTGCTGGTATCCAAAAAATGGTACGCAGTGACATCGGTGCTTCTGGTGTGCTGTTCACCCTTGATACTGAGTCAGGGTTTGACGAAGTGGTCTTCATCACGGCAGCTTACGGTCTTGGGGAAATGGTCGTACAGGGTACGGTCAATCCTGATGAATACTATGTTCATAAACCAACATTGGCCGCTAAACGCCCTGCTGTGGTACGCAAAAGTTTGGGCAGCAAAGCGCAAAAAATGGAATACGCTGAAGCCGGTAGCGACGATGAATTTGTCAAAATTGTACCGGTCACACTGGATGCCCAAAACCGCTTTGCTCTAACAGATGATGAGATTCAAGACTTAGCACGACAAGCCTGCATCATTGAAGAACATTACCAACGTCCAATGGACATTGAGTGGGCCAAAGATGGTGTCGATGGCAAGATCTACATAGTTCAAGCTCGCCCAGAAACTGTCCGCAGCCAAGGCAGCGCGCAAAGTATGGAGCGCTTTAGCCTAAAAGAAACAGCGCCCGTCATCATTACCGGTCGTGCTATTGGTCACAAAATCGGCACAGGTGAGGTGAAAGTCTTATCTTCTATCACGGAAATGGATCGTATCCAGCCGGGGGACATTCTGGTCACGGACATTACCGACCCAGATTGGGAACCTATCATGAAGCGGGCTTCTGCCATTGTCACTAACCGTGGCGGCCGTACTTGTCACGCGGCGATCATTGCTCGTGAGCTAGGCATACCTGCGGTCGTCGGTTGTGGTGATGCCACACAAGTCTTGCAGGATGGCCAAAAAGTCACTGTGTCTTGTGCACAAGGTGACATGGGCTTTGTTTACCAAGGGGAACTGGCGCTTGATGTGATCACCTCGGAAGTGGGCAATATGCCAGAGCTGCCAGTGAAAATCATGATGAACGTGGGTAATCCTAACCGTGCTTTCGACTTCGCTATGCTACCGAATGCTGGTATCGGTCTGGCGCGCTTAGAATTCATTATCAACCGTATGATTGGTATTCACCCGAAAGCGCTACTGAACTACGAGACAATGACACCTCAGCTACAAGAGGAAATCGATCATCGTATTGCGGGTTACCAAGGGCCAGTTGAGTTCTATGTAGACAAGCTAGTAGAAGGGGTTGCCACGCTGGCCTGCTCTTTCTCCAATAAGCCTGTCATCGTGCGTTTATCGGACTTTAAATCAAACGAGTACCACAACCTAGTGGGTGGGCCTTTGTTTGAACCGGACGAAGAGAACCCAATGCTCGGTTTTCGTGGTGCTGCTCGCTACATCGATGACTCGTTCCGCGACTGCTTTGCCTTGGAGTGTGAAGCCATTCGCCGAGTCCGTAACGACATGGGCTTTACCAATGTGCAAATCATGATCCCCTTTGTGCGCACCCTAGAAGAAGCTCAGCAAGTCACCGAACTGCTAGCGGAGCAAGGCTTAGCAAGAGGCGAAAACGGCTTAAAAGTCATCATGATGTGCGAACTGCCATCTAATGCCTTACTGGCTGAAGACTTCTTAGAATACTTCGATGGCTTCTCCATTGGCTCTAACGATTTGACCCAGCTAACCCTAGGGTTAGACCGAGACTCTGGCTTGATCGCAGATAAGTTTGACGAGCGTAACCCAGCCGTTAAAAAACTGCTTAAACTTGCCATTGAAGCTTGTCGAGCTAAGGGAAAATATGTGGGGATTTGTGGCCAAGGCCCTTCTGACCACGCGGATTTTGCAGACTGGTTAGTAGAGCAAGGTATCGAGAGTATGTCCCTTAACCCGGACACAGTCATCGAAACTTGGCTACACCTAAAAGAAGTATTGGAAGACAAAGCACTTAAACAAAGTGCCGTTTAGAAATTTCCGAATAGGTCGACTAACAAGACCTTAAGGATCACGACTGCTTTCTCTACAGGTATCTGTAGTGATTCAGATAGCCGCTTAGCGGCGGCACGTTACTCCTTTAATTGTAACGTTACTCTCTAGTTTTATAGCCTCGCTTGCGGGGCTTTTTTTTGCCTATGGCACAGCTATTTCAGCACAAATACATTGCTAAATGCGTCTAAATCACTAGTTGTTTTGTAAAGCTAACTCGATACAAATAGCACAATGGGCATCGTTAGCAGCATAGAGTACCTGCTCTTTTCTTAAAGGGTAACGGGCCCAGTTCGAACGTTGAGCACCTTTGCTCAGACGGGTTTTCAGCACCATAGCCACACCCGCTCTGGCACCGATACTGTTTTTTTCACCGACTAGATGCTTCAAGGTGATCGATAAATCTTTGGTGTTTTCTATGTCGATCGCCAATTTATTTCGCAGTTCTTTTTTATCGTCCTTTAATCCAAAACCTATTTTTTGAATGTCAGGATTCGCCAAAATCTGCGCCGCCGCAGCCATAGCCGCAGGAAAACGTCGAAAAAAAAGGAAACCTTGATGCTCAGTGGCGAGTTGTATCAGCACAGGCCCAGGACTCACTTCCCCCTTACGAAACATGGGCTTACTTTCTGTATCGAAACCAACACTCGCCTGAGCGGACAGAATCGCTAAGGCTTGCTGAGCATCCTGCTCTGTTTCCACCAAACTTATATTTTCAAGGCTCAGTCCCTGGTAGGGAGGTAATAATCGTATTTCTTCTTTGCTCGGACGCTGCATTTTGACTTACTTCACTTTCTTCTCAGACAGCTACTAAACGAGCTGATTGCCATCAGTTTACCCGATTCCCCCTTAACAAGGTGAGCAAAAAACACCGTGGATAATTCGTTCTAGGACTAAGTAGATACCACAGAACCTGAGTTTTGCTGACGCATTTCTTGTCGAATAAGTAATGCGGCGAAGATTAACAACATGGCGGTGATGTCTAAGCGATCTAGTGGTTGGGACAATAAAACAGCTCCTGTCATTAAGGCGACCACCAGCTCAAGTGAACCTGCGATGGTGTTTTTGTCCACCGAGGACTTGGTTGCCCCCATCATAAACAACACCTGAGGTAACGCTGCCGATAACAGTGCAATGCCCCCAAGTGCAAAATAGCCTTCCATACTAACGGGAAGTAACTGCTCGGGAGCTTGCCAGAGCGTAAGGGGCAACAAGATCACAACATGACCAAGAGTGATCCATGCCATGCGTTGTTTAATGGGCAAAAAATGCTTAGGTTTAGATAAATACTGCACTTGGGTGGCCACAGCCAATGGCGCCATAAAGCAGCCAATAATGGCCATATAGGCTTCACTCGACAAGCCTTCTGGACGAACGGTTAAAGAGGCTGCGATGGCCACTAAAGCACCCGATACAAGGGTATTCTGCGAAACCCCACGTTTGAACCAAAACCAACCGATTAACACGCTAAATAACGGATAACTGTAATAGATTAATATGGCTGTAGCGGCGGGAATGATTTGTAACGCATAAAAGTAAGCAAAAATGGCCACCCCACCCATCATCCCTAAAGCAAGACTACGTGCCACCTCCCCTCTATTTTCACGCTGGCACTTTAAAAATCCAGAAAATAATAAGGCCGGCAAAATAAAGCGACTTAAGCTCACTACCTCGGCACCAAGCCCTTGTTGAAACAACAATTGTGCGAAAAATGGATTTAAACCATAAAAACAAGCCGCCATGAGCACCAAATAATGACCAGTTTTATCTTGTTGAGTTTGCATAGCACCCTTATTCACCGTGAAATAAAAACTCACTCTAAGGCATAATAGATGAACAAAATAATGAATAATTATTCCAATTGATTAATAATTTACATCTATTTCATTTATCGAGTGGCTATTTGGCTATGCAATTGGACATCAAACATTGGCAAATGCTGACTGCCATAGATAAAGCTGGCACCCTCAGGAAAGCGGCTCAAGCCTTGGCGATTAGCCAATCAGCCCTAAGCCATAGATTAGCGGAAGCTGAGCGACGCTTAGGTGGTAGCCTATTTGAAAAAGAGGGTCGAGGGCTGCGCTTAACTCCGGCTGGACGTGCCATGACGCAAACAGCCAATCAAATTATTCCCATACTGCAACGAGCAGAATTTGACTTTCAGCAACTGGCCCACAAACAAGCGTATGTGGTGCGCTTTGGTATTGCCGCTTACACCTGCTATCACTGGCTGCCCGCTTTCTTAAGGTTTTTAAAAGAAACAGAACCTAGACTGCAATTAGAATTAGTTGCCTCTGCTACCCAAAACCCTTTGACCAGCTTACAACAAGGGGATGTGGATGTGATCTTAGCGCCTGGCCACCTAACACAACCTGGCGTCGAAGCTTATCAGGTCTTCAAAGATGAACTGGTTTTAGTCACTCACCCTTACCATAAATTGGCAAGCAAGGCCTTTATAGAGGCCGCAGATTTAACCAGTGAAGACTATTTAACTTACAGTAAAAGCGCCCAACCTGGCTTTGAATATGAAAGGTTTATTCGACCTTCTGGAGTACTTCCCCACCTTGTGACCGTTGTTGAAGCAACAGATGCGATACTTGAATTAGTGGCGGCAGGATTTGGTGTGAGTATATTGTCCCGCTGGGCGATACAAGCCAGCTTAAAGAACAACACATTAAAAGCCGTGAGTTTAGGAGAACATGCCCTAGGGTTAGAATGGTCAGCATTAATCCGCCAAATTGAGTCAGAAAATTCTGGCGCCCGAATGGTCGCCAGCCTGTTAGCTCAATGGTTTGCCGACCAAAACGACAAGCTAGCCTAAGCAGATTCCAGCTTTTTAATGAGCTGCTGAATCTCTGTCTTTAAATCTTTATCGATAATATTCTGAGCATTGGTTTTGGCTTGTTGCAAACTCACTAAGGCAGCTTGAGTGTCACCCAGCTCAACCTTCAATAACGCCACAGAATAACCAATGGAAGCCATATATTCTTGGGCATTTTTTGCCTTGGCTTTGCTCAGGGCCTTTTCATAAATACTAATCGCTAAATCAAAATCATCGGTAAAATCCCCAAGGGTTTCCCACTGCACTGGATGATCTTTATCGCTGCCATCATGCAGCTCACATAGCTGCTTAAGCTTCGTATAATGCCCATCAAAGCTTGCTTGATCTTTTTTCTGAGCCGCCGTCATTAACGCCTTCGCCAATCGATGGACTTCTTTATACACTCTTGTGTTCATGGGTACTTACTCTTGCGTCGCTAATATTGAGGGTGACTAATGGTAGAGCAATTATATGATGAAACCACTCTTTAATGGCTATTTGCCTTACCCAAATGCAAAAAGCCAGCTTATCGTTCCCGATAAGCTGGCTAATGCTGTTAAGGCTGCGTCATAGGCAACGCAATCAGAACACTCTTATAGAGCTTTAAGAGCCTCTACAATTTCAGCAGGCTCTTGGCGAGCTGTGTAGTCTGCATCAACAAATGCGCTAGCAACAGTACCATCTTGTGCTATAACAAAAGTCGCCGCCAATGGTAGATCAAATTGACCTTCGCCATTGTGTTTTTCTACATCGATGCCAAAAGACAGGTAAATTGGGCGCAGCTCTTCTGGTAGAGAGAACACCAAGCCTAGGCTCTTAGCGTAAGCAGAATTAACATCGGATAGTACTTCAAACTCTAGAGCATTTTTCTCTGCAGTAGACAAAGACGCATCAGGCAATTCTGGTGTGATGGCAACAAGTGTAGCATTTTGCGCTTTAATGTTTGCTAGCTGATCTTGGTAAGCTTTTAGCTCAAGATTACAGTATGGGCACCAACCGCCACGGTAGAAAGTCACCACAACAGGTCCTTTCGCCAATAGCGCTGCCAATGTCACTTCGTCACCATTTTGGTTAGGTAAAGAGAATGCTGGCAGTGTGTCTGCCACTTTAGGGGCTTTATCCACAATGCCAGAATCTGCCAAGTTTTGAGTGGCTAGCTTCATAAGCTCTTGAACGTTTAATGGCGCTTTTTGTACAAAGCCAGCTTTATATTCTGCAATCTGATCTTGTAAAGACATGAATAACCTCAGCAATAAAATTTATCTTGAACAGGTATTCAAACAGCATTTGAACGAACATTCAACATCATATTGAGCATTTACTCAAATTCATTGCAGTCTTCATAATTGAATCGATATAATGGCTAAAAGTGCACCAATTTCGGATAAATTCAAATTCAGGGACTTCCACATGGCGAAAGCACAATATGACAAACAGCAGGTTTTGCAGAAAGCAACGTCGGCCTTTTGGCAGCTTGGTTATCACGCCACGTCCATGCAAACCCTAGTTGCGGAAACAGGCCTAAAGCCGGGTAGCCTTTATTTGGCCTTTGGTAACAAGGAAGGTTTATTTAAAGCTTCTTTAGACTATTACGTCCAACAATCCATCGATCAGCTCACATCTCTTTTAGCGCAATACGAAAAACCAGAGGACGCTCTTCCAAGGATACTCATGAGCTTTATCGAAGAATCCCAACAAGCGGACTATTGCAGTTGTTTTCTGGTCAAAAGCCAACTAGAGCTCACCCCAGAACATGCCTCATTAAAGAGTTACGTTTCCGAGTGTTTACGTAAAATTGAAAACATTTATGCCCAAAAATTGCTAACGACCAACTCCGAGGCTGAAGCAAAAGCTAAGGCTGCAAGCCTGATGCTGCATATATTTGGGATACGTGTATACGGTTATCACGAAGGGTCAAAAGCGGACTTGATGGCAGCGGTACGTGTCGGACTGCCTTGGTTAACTTGGCAATCACTGCATTGATGCAAGCCAATACTTGCATCAATGTGATAGAGGTTCGCTACTCTCTTATAGGGCTTGTAGCGCCTTAATAATATCAGCTGGCTCAGAACGTGTGCGGTAATCCACATCCACAAAGCGCCATACAACTTCACCTTGTTGATTGATCACAAAGGTTGCAGGGGTTGGTAAAATTTGGCCATTGCCGTTGTTAATACTTTCTAAGTCTAACTGACGGTCAACCTTCATATGTTCCAACAAGAACTCAGGTACTTCCCAGGCCACACCATATTGAGCGGCAACTTGAGCCCCTTGATCAGACAGCACTTGGAAAGTCATTTTGCTGATATCATTTTTACTCATACTGCCATCTGGCACTTGTGGGCTGATGGCAACGAGCTCAGCCCCAAGAGCATGAATTTCATCTAAATGAGCCTGCAAAGCGCGCAGTTGTAAGTTGCAATATGGGCACCAGCTGCCACGATAAAAGCTCACCACAACAGAGCCTTTTTCGAGAAGCTTAGACAGATTAATGGCTTCACCCTCTTGGTTTGGCAGTGCAAAGTCTGGGGCTGTTTGTGCCACTTTAAGCGCTTCATCGCCTTGCTCAAACGCTTTAGCTTTCGCCATAAGCGCATCTACTTTTTTCATAAATTCAGGATTAGCATTACGAGATTGCTCAATTTTGGCATCGGTTTGTGCTTTTAATGTGGTCATTGTATTCCTTCATTATTCCTATCAAATAATTTGTGCCTAGGGCGGCACTGAGCGTGCTACCACACTAATACCTAAGCCAAGTGTCAACCAGTGGTTAAAAAAGTAAAGAATGAGGAACTAGGATTAAAAAAGGCCGCATATAGCGGCCTTAGAGTTTTTTAGCGAGACAGTACGGGAACGTAATCTTTGGCTTCGGGTAAACGGCTAATAATTTTTTGCTCGTACATGAAACGGGCATAATGATCATAGCGAGGTAAATCAACTGCGGCGGGGCGCAACGCAAAGCGGCTCAAAGTTGCTAACCAAGCAAGTCGATTCAACTCGTTGTCCAAAGTATCTGGCGAGTAAGCAACAAACTCCTGCCAAGACGTTTCTGGATGATTAAGAATATACACTGTGGCTTGTTCAATGGCCTGATTAAACGCCTGTAAAGCAGCGGCATCGTAGTCATTAGCATTGGCGACAAATACCAGCTCATCGTAAATTGGCACTTGATGCTCTTCTGGGAAAAACGCTTTGGCGGCAATACCTTCTAAGGCTAATTGGTTGGTTTCAAAGTTTCGAAAGCCGCCCCATGTTGCATCGACTTGACCTGATGCTAAAGACGAGGACAGCGCCCAACCAACATTAACTATGGTCACGTCCTGATAATCCACGCCATGAGCATTGAGCATGGTGCCAACAATCGCTTCTTCGTTACCCGCCACCGAGATACCTATTTTCTTACCCGCCAAATCCGCAATGCTATTAATCTTACCATTGTCTAGCACGGTGAGTGTGTTAAGAGGCGTGGCGACTAGAGTCGCGGCACGAATCAACGGCAAGCCAGCGGCCACATCCATAATTAAATTAGGCTGATAAGACACGGCTAGATCCACCTTGCCAGCGGCCACTAACTTAGCGGGTGTACTTGGATCCGCAGGTTCTTGGATGTTGACCGTTAAGCCTTTATCCGCAAAGTAGCCCTTTTGTTGCGCGATCACAATGGGGCCATGATTTGGGTTTACAAACCAATCCAACATTAAGTCCAGTGACTTTTCTGCCGCCTGTAAAGGCGCCGAGAGTAAACTGGCACTGAGCACTATCGCACTTAAAACTTTGTTATTTTTCATTATCTTTCCTTTTGTTAAAAAACCTTTGAATAACCATCCGCCACAGCCTGAGCCCTTACCAATGGATGTAGCGTTTTAATAAGTAATCGGTGACAAAATACAGGGTGACGGATAGCCCCGAGAGGATAAAAAGTGCGGCAAACATTTCGTCGACCATCATGCGTGCATTGGCCTGCAACATGAGATACCCCAGACCTTCACTAGACCCCACCCACTCCCCAGCAATCGCACCGATCGGTGCAATGACCACAGCAATACGAACACCGGAGGCTAAGGTTGGTAACGAAGCAGGCCATTGCACATAACGAAGTCTTTGCCACTTGCTCGCCCCCATAGTTTGCACCAAGTCCAAATAGCCTTGGGGGGTGTTACGCAAACCGTCATAACAACAGGTGGTCACAGGGAAAAAGATGATGATGGCGGCCATTAGAATCTTGGAGGCCATGCCGTAACCAAGCCACAGCATCAAAATCGGCGCGAGAGCAAACACAGGAATCGCCTGGCTAACAATTAGTATGGGCAACAACCAACGTTTTAACGGCTTAAAAAACAGCATTTGCAAGGCAAAGAACAAGCCCATGGTGAGGCCAAGAATCAAGCCGTAAATAATTTCTTGACCGGTGACAAGAGTATGCTGGAGCAATACTTCATAGCGCTGAAAAAGCTTTTCCAGCACCTCCATGGGCCCTGGCAATATAAAGCTAGGAAGGGCTAATGCACTGACCAATATCTGCCACAGCAGCAAGATAAAAAGAAAACACCCAAGTCCGGTGAGAAACTTGGATATGGGTGCGGTTGAGCGAGCCATTACCAAATTTGCACGATGAGATGCGGGGTCTAGTGGCGAAAAGTCACTCACTGTAAGCCCCCTTTTATATCACTTTGCAGCAAGCTCATTATCCTTTGCTGAAGATCGGCACACTCGCCGTCGTATTCCCGAGGCGGGGAATTAACGGGCACAGATAAGGCTTCGACTCGGCTTGGACGTCCCTTAAAAATATACATATTGTGAGCCAAACGAATGGCCTCTAAGGGGTCGTGAGTCACTAAAATAACGGTTTTATCGGCCAACAATTCATAAGCTAGAGTCTGTAAACGGTGACGGGTGACCGCATCGAGTGCAGAAAATGGCTCATCCATAAGAATGACACCTTTGTCCTGCATCAAGGTTCGAGCGAGCGCCACTCGTTGGCGCATACCTCCGGATAACTGCTGGGGGAATTGTTGCTCTTGTTCTGCCAAGCCTACTTGCGCCAACAGTGTTTTAGCTCGCTCTATAGCGCCCTCTTGTTCTGCCTTACCTGAAGCCGAATCCGTAAATTTTCGGCTCAGCAGCACATTGTCCAGCACAGTCAGCCAAGGCAATAACAAGTCCTGTTGAGCCATGTAAGCCACTTGTGATTTTAAGCTTGCGGAATCTGGATAAATATTAAGCTCTCCGGACCAGAGTACCTGATCATCCAATAAGCCCGCGAGGAACTTCAAAAGAGTGGATTTACCTCCGCCACTTGGGCCGAGCAAACAGGTCCACTGCCCTGGGGGAACATCCATAGAGAGCTTATCGACAATCGCTTCATGACCTTGCAAATAGGTAATTTGAAGGTTGCTAAGCATTATCCCAAGTGGGCATTTGCGAGCATCGGATGAGTGAGACAAGGCTACACTCCCCGGAAAAAGTGATGAACAGGGCCGTGGCCCTGCCCTACTTTTAGCTCATCAGCATGTGCAATGGCTTCGCTGATATACTCTTTCCCTAATGCCACCGCCTGGGATAATTCATGGCCTTGGGCCAGATAACACGCGATAGCCGAAGAAAGCGTACAGCCTGTGCCATGGGTATTTTGGGTTTGAGTACGAGGAGCAGATAAGTGCTCGATGCGATCAGCAAAGATTAATAAATCAGTGCTGTCTGCTTCTTGCTCTAGGTGTCCTCCTTTCAGTAATACCGCCCCGCAGTCTAGCTGCCTAAGCTGACTCACCATGTCTGTCATGGCGTTAGTGTCTTGAGGTAAAGGCGCCCCTGTTAATGCTACCGCTTCAGGTAAATTTGGTGTAATCAGATCAGCCAGAGAAAAGAGTTCAGTTTTGAGGGTAGCGATAGCGTCTTGCTGCAACAGCAAATCACCACTGGTGGCCACCATCACAGGATCAATTACCACGTGAGCAGGTCGATACGTTGCTAATTTTTTTGCCACCAGCTTAATGATGTTACAGTCCGCCAACATGCCTATTTTAACGGCTTGAACATTCAGGTCAGAGAACACAGCATCTAATTGTTTTTCAACGTGTTCTAAAGGAATTGCAAAAATGGCATCAACACCCAGAGTGTTTTGTGCAGTGATCGCTGTGATCACGGAACAAGCATAACCACCGGTGGCACTAATAGCCTTGATATCCGCTTGAATACCAGCTCCACCGCCACTATCTGAGCCAGCAATGGTCAACACAATAGGCGTTGCTTTTGGGGGTAAAGTACCAGTGAGTGATATGGGGGACAACTTTGACATAGTGGCTCCAAAACGAGCGCAGGAACTATATCAAGCCATAGAATAAACAAATGCAGCAGGCACTTGCCGAGACAGAAACGACCTATAGTTCCCTACGCCAGTGTTAACTGAATCAGGTTCAACGGGTCTGCATAACATGCACTCTCAGCCAAATTGGCCCCCCGACTATATGCCACCATAGTAACAAGTTTTCTCTAAAGCGCAACCAGCAAGCACTGGCTTAGCGGGTACCTTTCTCAGCCTCCAGCGCATCCAGCTGCGCCTTGATTTGCTCTGCCTGCTCAGTGAGTTCTGCATAGCCACGAATGTCACCACTACGTTGCGCTTGCATGGCCTGCTCTAGTTTCGCGGCATAGCTCTTGTGGAGTTTTTTGCTTGGGTCGGACTTAAACAAAGAAAACATATCGGCTCTTTAATGTTGTGAATTGAAGTATTTATATATCATACGCAAGCCATCCCAAAGTGGATGAGTTTTCATCCTAAAGCTTTACCAAGTTCTCATGGCAAACGCTGTTTCGCCAGATCAAACTTAACCCAGCCAACACCACCACACCTAATACCAGCCAAGATGCCGCGATCACTCCACTCCAACCCCATAATTGCCAAAATGGGTCTAAATAAAAGCCACCGACACTGGCGCCCACATAATAAAACAGCAGATACAGAGACGAGGCACTGGCTTTAGCTTGCTTCGCCAAGCGACTCACCATACCACTGGTGGTGGAGTGACATAGAAAAAAGCCAAAACTGTTTATCAACAAACCGAGAATAATCGACCACAATGTTTCCCCTAAGGTCACCAAAGAGCCCAGCATAAAGATGCAACTACCAAGCACCATAATCGGTGCCTGCCCCCATCGTTTGGCTAATTTACCCGATAACGCAGAGCCGAACGTTCCTGCTAAATAGGTCAAAAACAACAAGCCCAC
Source organism: Marinomonas dokdonensis (assembly GCF_052747885.1). Taxonomy (NCBI): domain Bacteria; kingdom Pseudomonadati; phylum Pseudomonadota; class Gammaproteobacteria; order Oceanospirillales; family Oceanospirillaceae; genus Marinomonas; species Marinomonas dokdonensis. The sequence goes on along the minus strand of NZ_JBRAND010000002.1, from coordinate 105,101 downwards.
GTACTTAGCACTTAAATGATAAGGCGCAGCTTCAAGTAAAAAAGTCACATAGCTATATTGGTTAATAAAGATGAGAAAACTTAAACCACCGATAAAATAGCAAGTCAGTAACCGCGGATTGCTTAAATGGCCACCCATGTTCGTTAGTACATGACCAAGTTTTAATGGCTTAGGGGTAAAGTGTTGAGAAGCTGGCAGCAGCCAATAAAACGCTAGTAAGCAACTTAGACTGACTATAGACATCACAAAAAAAGCCGCCGAATATCCTAGCCACTCGCCAACAAAGCCTCCAACCAAGCGTCCACCGATTCCCCCTAACGTGTTTCCGCTAATGTATAAACCCACTGCCACGACTAAGGCTTCTGGTGTGTACTCATCTCCCAAATAGGCCACGGCAATGGCAGGGAGACCTGCCAAGAAAAAGCCTTGCACAGCTCTTAGTAACAAAAGGGACTCGTAACTGTTCACTTGCGACAAACAAAAGGTGGTAACTGTGACGCCTACCAAAGTCATCATCATTATTCCTTTGCGCCCGAGAGCATCGGAAATAGGGCCATAAAACAACAACGACACACCAAGGGTTAAGGTAGTGATGGTAAAACTGGCACTGGCTTGTAAAGGGCTAATGGCGAACTCACTCGCAATCATAGGCAACAAAGGCTGGGTCACATAAACATTGGCGAACACCATGATGGAGCCTAGTACCAGCGCTAACGTGCCCTGCCAAAACTTACCAGTATTTGCTTCTATCATTGCCAACCCCTCACTCTCAGTTAATGGTGATCCTTTGAAAGCCACTATACGCCTAGACTTTTTATCAATAAAATATATCTAAATTATCAAAATCATAAGAGTTGTTGATGGATACCAAGCCCCTGCGTTACCTAGTCGCCATTGCTGACCAACGAAGCTTTACCAAAGCAGCCAAGCTGCTCGGGGTTGCTCAACCGGCTGTAAGTATGGCAATTAAAAAGCTCGAAAATGATTTAGGTCTAGTGCTTATTCATCGCCGAGATAAAAACATCAACCTTACCGATGAAGGCCAAAAGCTTCTACAGCATGCTCGGCGTATCGTGCAAGCCTGTGATGAAGCGCTATTGGAAATGAGTGAGCTAAATGAACTCGCCCAAGGAGAAGTTAGGGTCGGCATTCCCAGCATGATGGGTTCATATTATTTCCCACCGATACTCATGGCGTTTCGTCATCAATACCCTACTCTCACCTTAAAAGTGATTGAAGGAGGCACTTGGCAACTGCAAAAAATGCTTGAGAAGGGGGAACTGGATTTGAGCGTGATCGTCACAGAATCCCTGCCCGATAACCTCGCCATCCAACCTTTAATACGAGAGGAAATGCTGGTAACCGTTGCCACAGATCATGCCTTTAGCGAGCTTAAAAGCGTGACGCCAGAAACGTTTTTTGAAGAAGAACTGGTAATGTTCAAGGAGGGGTACTTTCACCGCCGCATTGTCGATTCCCTAGCGCAAAGTACGGGCATGACACCTAAAATCAGCTTTGAAACCAACCTAATTCCGCTGATTAAATCCATTACCCAACAAGGCTTCGGTATTTCTACCCTACTTGCCATGGTAATCGAAAAAAACGACCAACTGATTACCCGCTCATTTGAGCCACCTATTTGGCTCGATCTGAGCATTGCTTGGCGCAAAGACAGCTACCTTTCCAAAGCCAACCAAGCCTTTCTAGACTTTGTCACCCAACACGGCCAAAGATAGACAAAAAAATACCCGCCAGTTGAGGAATTACTCTACTGACGGGTATTTTTAGCTGTTTAAAAGTACGACCCTTTAAGAGTTAGCGAAACAGACGCGTTTCAAACAAACTGGAATTTTTCATGCGATCCAAGTGCTTAGCCCCGGCTAAAATAGCCAAATCCAACACAGGCTCGATCAACACGACACTCAAATAGGCGAGACCAAAAGTCGCCACAGAGGTTAGGTTTTCAACGCCAAAGCCTTGTCCGTAAAACGCCCAAAATGCCACCCAAGCGATAATGCCACCTTGATAAGTTAAAGACAGTTGCAACGCCTGCTTATAAGAAATATCCACATAAGCGGTTTGACTGCTAATCACGCGTTTAGATACAGCGGCCATAGCAAACAGTGGCAATAACAAGGTGGTGACATTCATGCCATATTGGGGCAAATCAAAAGGCGCAAACAATAGGCCTTGCAGTAAAAGTCCCATAAATAGACCAATCGAAGCCGCACCCGCGCCAAACATTAAGAATAGCGTTGACCCTAAAATGAAGTGAACTTCAGATACTCCCACCCCATGATGGGGCATGACTTCAAAGAAGAAGAACACCAATAAACTGGTCAGGGAACTACGAGCCAGTAAGGACAACAAGCCTTTTTGTTTGATCGTATCAATAGAAGCTTTTGCAGACAGGCCAAAAGCGGCCAAAGCAGTGGCGTAACTTAACGCCATTTTTGCGCCATCAACGACGCCAGGTTCAATATGCATATTCATGTCCTAAAAATGATTCATACCACCCGTATGAAGCAAATTTGCGGATACCTTTAAGCATCCTAAATAAATGAAGGCCGGTCTCCGGACTTACAAATCACCATTGGCAATTTATTCACCGTTGCGGGGGCAGCATAGGCTTAGTAAAAACATACCTATTTCCCAGTTTCACCAGTACTCGCTGGCACCTTCATCCTCTCTGCTACTGACCATAAAGCCATCAACAGCATTACTGGCAAGCCTACGTACTAATTGACTTGACCGCAACTTAAAAACTTCAACGCCAACCTCGAAAAATTGATAAAAGTCATCCAATGTCGGTTACTACAAAATAATACATACAACTGGGAACAGTTATTGCTTACAATAAATTACTTTTCAAAAAAACACCAAAATCACCTTTAGACATGGAGTCTTAATGAAAGCTAACAAAACCTTACTGACACTTACAACTTTTGCCGCTCTTTCACTGGTTGGCTGTGCATCGAATCCAGATTCTAGCGATGCCTTACAAGCTGATGCGATTCAATCCGAAGCCAACAGCCAAATTGCCCAAGTAAAAGCTGACTTAGACACAGCTATCGAGCAGCTTAATCAAGCGGAGCGTGATGAGCTATCTTGGTTCGCCAAAGACTCAATGGAAGCCGCCAATGAAGCACTCGATGCTGCCAAAGAGAGCTACAGTGAATTCGAGTTCGACCCGAGTAAAGCCAGCGACAGTACAGGTTTTTTTAGCTCCAAAACCTACATAGAAGCGACGAATGAAAGCCTTGCGCTCTTTAATCAACACTACAACCAAGCGCAAAATATACGCACTGAGGCCATGACGACCTTAGCTACGGCATTCGACAACCGTCATTATCTAGAAGAGCTGGATGCGAACCTTTACTTCCCTAAAACCGTGACTGAGCTTAATAAAGAACTTAAATCTTTAGTGGATAGCTTGGCAGAGGGTGACAAAGACGAAGCTATTGAGAAACAGCCTAGCTTAACAAGTAAGCAAAACACCCTCATCATCAAAGTAACTACCGTGGTTTACCTAGGCGACGCAGATGAGCAACTACAGAAGCTGCTTAAAGCTGACATTGCAGATCATGCACCAAAAAGCTTGTCACAAGCTTCCGCAAGCCTAACCGCTGCCAAAGCCTTCATTGCAGCGGACCCACGTGCAATTGAAGCAATCATTGCAAAATCAGACGGGGTTTACTTCTTCCTTGATCATGCTGAGCAAGTCGCTACTGCGGTTAAACACTTAAAAGGCACTTCAGCAAAAGACTACGAGACTTATATCCTTGATCTTGAAAACATCTTGTTGGAAATTAGCGAGGCTCTCGGTGCTGAAGATGGCCGCGACCAAGCACTAACCGAGCAAGGCAAAGCCATTGTTAGCTTTATCAAGCAAAGCCTAGAAGACGCTGAAACCGCCTTACAATCTCAACAAGATGACAAGACTACATTAGAGAATCAGCAACTTGCACTGGATGCGAAAGACAGCCAAATCAATAACCTACGGGTACAACTTGGTGATCTTAACGCCCAGTTAACGGCTGCAAAAAATAAACAAGCAAGCCTACAACAAGCTCTAGATGCCGCCACCCAAACGCCTCAAGAAAACCTTGAAAGTGACACTCTTGAAGAAACGGATGAAGTGATAGTAGAAGAGGCTGCAGAGTAAGCACTCTAACTTCCAACTTATGCACAAAGTGGCCAAGGATGGCCATTGGATAGTTTTCTAGACTGGGAGTAATACCAGCCTAACAAGGCTTGCAAAAAGCTCTCATCGACTGCACCAAAGCGACCGTTCGCGCCTGCGCGTGGAGCGTGGAGCGTGGTGCAGTCAATAAGGGGTTTAGGAAAAAGCCGATGCTTATACATGTAGCTAAGCGCACCCAATGTGAATTACTAAATTCCAGACTCTGAACCCAGAAAACTTTGCGAAAAGCTCTTATCGACTGCGCCTAAGCGACCGTTCGCGCCTGCGCGTGGAGCGTGGTGCAGTCGATAAGGGGTTTAGGAAAAAGCCGATGCTTATACATGTAGCTAAGCGCACCCAATGTGAATTACTAAATTCAAGACTCTGAACCCAGAAAACTTTGCAAAAAGCTCTTATCGACTGCGCCTAAGCGACCGTTCGCGCCTGCGCGTGGAGCGCGGTGCAGTCAATAAGGGGTTTAGGAAAAAGCCGATGCTTATACATGTAGCTAAGCGCACCCAATGTGAATTACTAAATTCCAGACTCTGAACCCAGAAAACTTTGCAAAAAAAGCTCTCATCGACTGCGCCTAAGCGACCGTTCGCGCCTGCGCGTGGAGCGCGGTGCAGTCAATGAGAGCTCTTGTGAATAAGCCTAAACTTACCCGATAAAACTTACCATGTTAAACACGAGTCTGAGATAAGAGCTAAACAACCGTTTGCTGCAAAAACATCACATCTTCGGTCGAGAATGCCTCTAAATCTTGATTACTGCTAATCAAAGTAAACACCTCCTGATAAGAATGCTTAGAGCTATCATAAAGTGCCACAAGGGTTTTATCCCCTACTTGCAGATTATGACCTTCTCCAAAAGCGTTGTATCTGGCAGCGCCTACTGACAACAAAATCTCACTTGGATAGCTCGCCTGAGCCAGCAGATCTTGTAAATTATGCAAGATACCTTCGCCTTTCTGCTGGGCAAAACGCGCCACCACCCAGTCCAATAAAGGCTCATAAAAATAGCTATAAGCAGCAACCGAAACGTCTTCAGAGCATGGCATCCACTTTCCATCACGTTGCAGAAAACCACAAATACGGTAGTGCTCTAAACTGCTCTCTTCACTAAAATTAGCAAGCGCGATTTCTTGAGAAGCCAAGCCTTTACTGGCCTCGCCCCAGTTCTTTTTCTCGGCAAGCTTCGTCACCTTAGCATTACGGAACGACACATCATTCACTAGCGTCATAGCATAAGGAGACAAGCCAACGACCGACTTATCATCCGCGTATTGCAAGCGAACCTTAAGCGCTAACTCTGGCTCAATTTGAACTTTCGGCTCTACTCCTTCTTCGCCAAGAGGCAGTTTGAGCAAAGAGCTCGAATAAGGGTTACAGGCCAAATAGGCTTCCTGGCATTGGGGCACATAGAAAGGAAATATTGCCTGAGGCCCAGCTTGTTCCGCTGGCGAATCAAAGCCATTAATTTCCCCTGTCTGCTCAAGATGTCCTGCGGAATTACCGCCAATACCAAGACCGAATAAAGGCTCGGCAGTGGACTTGTATTGTGCGCCGACACTTTTAATCATGCTGACAAAACAGTCTAACGCCACCGCCACATCTGGTGTTTCCACCTTCTCTCGTGGGTTATGACTAATGCCTTTTTCACAACGGACAAACAGCATGCCTATGTCTGCAATATTGGCGATGATCATGGCATCGTGCCCAGCACCACTCGACAAAGACAAAGCCGCTTTTTGAGTATGACGCTCAACCACCCTCGCCCATTGTTGTTGTAAGCCTTCATCACAAGGCACAGCTTCGGCTTCGTAAAGCTTATTAACCTTACAATCAATTGCTCGCTCAAGGGCGATGGTCTCTAAAAACGCCAATACATCACTGCATGCGTTTTCCAATCGGCTTTGCACCTGGCTACGAATATCAATAGTAAAGGTCACTTTACCGGGAATCACATTCACCGCGCCGGGCTCAACTTGGCATTTACCAACGGTCGCTACGACACCGTTTTCCATGGCATATTTTTCAATAGCCAACATCATTTGTGCAGCACAAGGCAAGGCATCTTGGCGTAACGACATAGGCACTGTGCCCGCATGACCGGCGACACCCGTTAGGGATACTTGATAACGCTTAGCTCCGGCAATGCCCGTGACCACACCAACGGCTAGGTCTTCATTTTCCAATACAGGCCCTTGCTCAATATGGACCTCAAGGTAAGCCAGAATTTCTTCACGGGTACGGTTATCCTTGCCTGCTAATGCTGGGTCTAAGCCAAAGGTTTCCATCGCTTGCGCCATGGTAATACCGTTAGCATCTTCAACCTCTAACCAAGCAGGGTCAAAGTCCCCCGATACCGCACTTGAACCAATTAAAGTGGTGTTAAAACGCGTGCCTTCTTCGTCAGCAAAGGCTACCACATCAATGTGAAAAGGAAATTCCTCTTCTTTAAGAGCGTCCAAAGCTTCAATAGCCAACAACACACCTAGCATGCCGTCATATTTACCGGCATTCACGACAGTATCGCTGTGGGAGCCTAATAACAGTGTCGGAAGGCTTGGATCTTTTGCGACCTTGCGTCCCCATTGGTTGCCAACACTGTCCTGCCAAATTTCCAATCCAGCCTGCTGCATCCAAGTAGCAATTTGCCCATTCGCCGCTTTGTGCTCAGGGGTTAAATAGGAGCGACTTAGGCCATAATCTATGTCGGTGAAGGTCGCCAAAACCTCGGCTTGTTCCATGACTTTTGCGGCACGACTTGTGTCTTTCATCTGCTCACATCCCATTATTTGCTGTAATAAGCCATCGCCGCCGGAACCGCTTGTCCTAACGCTACTTTAGCTTTGTGTTTCAATAAAATGGCTTCTAGGGCCGCCAAAGTGCTGAGTACACACTCTTGGCGAGCATTGAAGCCCATGGTGCCAATACGCCAAACCTGACCATGTAGAGGCCCGAAAGAAGTGCCGATTTCGATGCCAAAGCAGCTGAGCAATTCCGCACGAACCAGATCACCATTGACGCCTTCTGGAATGTAAATACCCACCACATTGTTCATCTTATAAGCTTGGTTACCAAACAAAGTCAGCCCCATGGCTTGCAAACCCGCCGCCATAGCATCACCCGCTTGCTTGTGACGTGACACAGTCTCTTCGATACCTTCCTCTAGGAAAATGCGCGCACATTCACGGGCGGCATACAGCATGCTGGTGGCTTCTGTGTGGTGATTAAGACGCTCAGCGCCCCAGTAATCCATGATCATGGCAAGATCAAAATAATTCGATTGAATCATTCGGCCTTCGCCCGCCGTATGATGGTCGGATTTAATACCGGCTTCTATGTGCTTACGTTGGTTAATCAGCTCGGCACATCGATCACTTAAGGTCACCGGAGAACTACCAGATGGCCCACCCAGACATTTTTGTAAGCCTGCAGAAACCGCATCCAAATGCCATTCATCAACTTTAAGGATATTCCCCGCAATGGAAGCGGTGGCATCACAATAGAACAACACCCCATGACGCTGACAAATTTCACCAATCTCAGCCAATGGCTGATTCATAGTAGTGGAAGTATCCCCTTGAACACTGGCAACGAGTTTAGGGTTAAAGGCTTTGATTTCCTCTTCTATACGCTCAGCAGGACATACCTCACCCCACTCAATATCAATGGCTTTTACCTTAGCGCCCACTCGAGTAGCGATCTCACAAAGCAAATGGCCAAAACGGCCAATTACGGGAATCAGTACCTTATCCCCAGGCTGTAAAAGCGAAACAAATACAGCTTCAATACCCGAACGAGCCGTACCATCCACCAACATGGTATGAGTATTTTCTGTTTCAAACACACCACGGTATAGGCTCTGCACCTGATTCATATATTCCGTCATGGCCGGATCGTATTGACCAATCAACGCCGCAGAAATAGCCTGATGGACACGGGGATAAGCATTAATTGGCCCCGGCCCCATCAATAAACGAGCCGGAGGATTCAAGGTTTCAAAAGTATTATGTTTGCTCATGATAAATTTTCTCCATTCGTTGCTAGCCCATCACTGCGTGGGTCCGTGGTAGCAGAGGTAGTGTGATCCGTGTTGAGTACAATGGCGCCGGCATGGCCCATCAACTCATTGTTTTCGGCAACTCGTGTCACTTCATGGCCCATAGCACTAAGAGCAGGGCTAACACGATCAAATAATTCGCCTTCTATTTGCAGGCTGTCCGTGCTGTCGCCCCACGTTCGGCCTAATAGCCAACGGGGCTTCGCTACGGCATCCGTTAACGATGACTGCTGATAAATATAACGACTAAAGAGACAGGCTTGAGTTTGTGGTTGCCCTTCCCCACCCATGGTGCCATAAACCATACGACGGCCATCCGCGAGTTCGGCATAAGCTGGGTTTAAAGTATGAAATGGCTTTTTACCCGGTGCCAAAACATTGTGATAATGACTGTCTAACGAGAAGCTTTTGCCGCGAATGTTCCACAGCACGCCAGTAGATGGCAACATGACGCCCGAGCCAAATTCCCAGTAAACACTCTGGATAAAGCTCACCATAGTGCCATACTGGTCACAGGCGCCCATCCAGATGGTATCGCCAGGCTTACCCTTATGGGGCCAAGGCTGAGCTTGGGTCATATCAATACGAGCCGCAGCGTCTTTAATCCATTCTTCATTCAAATAGCTTTGTAGCGGCGCCGCCAAATTCGCCTCATCGGTGACGACTTTGTCCCGTAAAATAAAGGCTTGTTTGGTGGCTTCGACCAACAAATGCATGTGATCTAATTCACTGTCAGCCTTAGCCACCAGCTGATCATAAATGGCCAAAATGAGCAGCGAGGCCACCCCTTGAGTAGGCGCGCCAAAGTTGTATAACTGGCCAGTCGAAATATTCGCCGTTAAAGGATCCATGACTTTCGCTGTATGACGATGAAAGTCATCAAGGGTAATTGGACTACCAGCCTCTGCCAGCTCTTTTGCCATACTGGCAGCGGTTTCCCCGCGATAAAAGTCATCTAAGCCCACCTTAGCCAAACGCTCTAACGTCTCGGCGAGCGCTGGGTTCTTAACCACATCATGGCATTTTAGGGTGTTACCCTCAGGCAAAAAAGTTTTCGCAAATGCGGCTGATTGCGCTAAGCGATCAAAGGTTTTTTCACTGGCATTGACTAGACTTTGCGTCACTTCAATACCATGACGAGCCGCATCGGCCGCAGGTTGCAGCAAGGTTTGTAAGGATAAATCGCCGCCATTTAATGCCAAGGCTTGCTGCCAACCTGATACTGTACCCGCCATGGTTATCGCAGACTCTCCGCCACAGGCAGGTAGCTCTTCATATTTGTTTTGATAATAAGGCACATCAATGGTGTGACTGGCAGCACCACAAGCATCAATGGCGACAGGTTTTTCCCCAGCTTTACAAACCAGCCAGAAGCCATCTCCACCTAAGCCATTCATATGTGGGTATTGCACAGCGATCATAGCCGCTGCTGCAACCATCGCCTCACTGGCCGTACCGCCCGCATCAAGAATCTGTTGGCCTATTTGGCTAGCTTTGAAGTGAGGCGCCGTAAAAGAAGTTTGATACGTCATTCGTTGCCCTTATTATCCAGTTGTTGCGCTGTTGCCAATAAACTCAGTTCGCTGTCTGCTAGGCCTAACAAAGACACCCCGCAAGGCCCTTCTGCCAAACCAGGCAAAGGAATATGTAACTGTGGAAAACCACTTAGCCCTGCTAGGCTGGTAAGCCCCATCAGCTCAGTGCGATAAGCTGCAAGCGCCTCACCCGCCATGGTAAGTTTAGGTGGCCCTGCTGGTGTAGTAGGCAACACCAATAGGCCAGACATCTCTGTAATATGTTCTGCTAAGCACTGAGTAAATTGCGCTTGCTGTTGTTTCGCTTCTTGATATTCCTCATGGCTGATACCTTGCGACCATTCAACCCGTACCAGTATGGAGGGGTCTAGGCTGTCACCATAAGCTGCCAGCCAGTCTTTATGAGTGGTGACCAACTCATATCCTTGGATGGTTCGGAATAACAGACTGAGATGTTCAAAAGTAAATCCATTGGCAGCTAAGAAGTCCGTTTTATATAACGGAATATTTGCCTGCTCACAGCTTTGTACGAATTGCTCGAGCCGTTCTGGGCTCATAAATTTCGCCAAACTTGACTCTAGATACAAAGCCTTGGCCGCTGTCGATGCCTCATCGTTGGCAGAAGATTGAAGCAGCTCGAATACCTCGCCGAGTATCTTCAAGTCTCGGGCAAAGATTCCTGCCGTATCAAAACTTTCAGACAGGGTAAAAGAATGACTTAAGTCAATTTTACCAAGGGTTGGTCGTAAGCCATAAATACCACAATAACTGGCGGGCACTCGCACGGAACCACCGGTATCGGTGCCGATCGAAAAATCTACAAATTCATTCGCAACACAAACCACACTGCCGCTGGAGGAGCCTCCCGGCAAGCAGTCTGGTGCTTTAGGGTTAACCGGTGTGCCATAATGTATATTTTGGCCATTTAAACTGTAAGCCAGCTCATCGGTTTGCACTCGCCCCTTACATTCTGCGCCAGAGGCTAACAAACGAGTAATAATGGGTGACGTGTGAGTTGCCGCTCCATGACTGGCCAGCCACTTAGGGTTACCTGCCCCAGTCGTAAAGCCTTCCACATCAAAAAGGTCTTTGAAAACAAAACTCAACCCAGATAACGCCCCAGACGCTTGAGGCGGTATATGTGAAGGTCCTTGGGCGCAAAACACACTGATATCATTCTCTTTTGCTTGGCTCAATGGAACTCTCCTTGTGGTTAGGCCGCTGTCGCTTTGGCCGCGTATTTATTGGCCAAAATTGCACAGTAGAAAATTTGGATTGGGTGATACAACATAATTGGCAACAAGATCATGCCAAGGTTCGGATCGGCGACGAAAATCAACTTGGCCATGGGAATCCCAGCTGCTAGGGTTTTCTTCGTACCACAGAAAACTACCGCAGCTTCGTCTGCAAGAGAGAATTTCGAGCGGCTCGCCAGCCACTGAATACTGTGCACCACAAACAACAGCACTACGACACAAATAGCGATAGACAGTGCCAAAGTTTGAATGGAGAAATCACTCCAAATACGGTTAAAGATCGAATCACAAAAAGCGTTGTAGACAATCAAAATAATCACGTATTTATCTATCTTACCAATCACAGCCTTATGCTTTTTAGCGAAAGCGGATAAGAAAGGACGGGCTAATTGACCGGCCACCATAGGCAGAATAAGCAACAGCAGAATAGACTTAACCGAAGACATGTAGTCCAACTCCACCCCTTCAAACTTCATGAAGATCTGGATCAAGAATGGTGTAATGAATACCCCTAAGATGCTTGATAAAGAGGCATTAAAGATGGCACCAGGAACATTACCCTTAGCAACCCCTGTCATGGTCACAGAAGAGGAAATGGTACTGGGTAAAACAAACAAGTAACAAAAACCAAAGGCTAAGGCGCTAGGCATTAATGACAAGAACACATCGTCGAACAGCAGCCAAATTAGCGGGTAAAAAGCAAAGGTCGCCAGCTGAATAAAGATATGCAAACGCCAGTTTTTGACGCCTGCTTTAATGTCCTTGGGCGATAAGCCTAAGCCATGTAAGAAGAACACAATACCCACACCTACACTGACAATCACTTGCAGGTTAAGCCATCCCCCCGAGCGGCCAAGCTCTGAGGTAAAGGTCGCCAAGACAATAGCGAGAACCATACCCACTATAAACCACTCTTTTTTTATCTTACTGACTAGATTCATGTTGTTCTCTTTATCCTTGCTTATTCAATTTCATTCAAAGCGGCATAGTTCGCAATGATATCGTCGCTCAAAGAGGAAGCCTCTTTGCCTAATTTCAAATAGACCTGATTCACTAAATAGCCGATCAGACTCATGGGTACGGCATAGCTATCTAGGGGTCGACTGTTGTTCATATGACATACCAAGACATGCTTTACTTTATCTAGGTATTTTTGACCGGATTGGTCTGTAATCAAAAAACACTCATTGTTTTTTAATTTATCTATCATCTTCGAGAATTGACTCACCCGACGGCGTATTCCAATAACAATGACAAAATCCTCTTCATCGATTGAGGCTAAATCTTCCCCTATGCTCTGCCCTGGCAATGGCAGTAGATCAACCCTGCCGCGACACTGCATTAGCTGCTGGCGAAAATGCATGGCCAAAGGGTAGCTGTTTCGATAGCCAATAATTTTGATACGCTTGGCGTGAGCAATTTTCTCTAATAAAGGTTCTAAATCCGTTTCACTCAATTGAGACCAAAGCTGTTCTAAGGAACTTAACTCACTTTGAAACTCCGACGCTTCCGCCGGTGAAATAAGCATTGGTCGCCCTTGATCTCTCGCGGCGATCAACTCGTTACGAAGAGCTAGATGATCGTCATAGCCCAACTTACGAATAAAACGGCTCACACTGGTTTTCGACACAGAGCAAGCTTCGGCAATTTCATTGGTCGATAAGATCAGTACTTTATCTGGATTAAGCTGCAAATAATCAGCCAACCTACGATTACCTTCCGTAAGTTTTGAATAATGCTGAGTAATACGAGCACTTAATGGGTTATTGTTGTTTTGCATTGAATTTTCTCCATTAGACTCCCCAGATAATACTGAAAAAAGTCATATTACTGCAGCTAAAAAGCTCTGCAGTTCTGCCGTCTGTGGGTTTGCAAATATTTTGTCACTTGGGCCACTCTCCCAAATCTTCCCTTGATTCATGAAAATCACCCTATCGCCAACGTTACGGGCAAAGTTCATTTCATGAGTAACTAGAATCAGGGTCATTCCTTCTTCTTTTAATTGCTCTAGCACTTTCAGCACCTCTTCTACTAGCTCAGGGTCTAGAGCTGAGGTAATTTCATCACATAACAAGACCTTTGGTGACATAGCTAAGGATCTTGCAATCGCTACACGTTGTTGTTGACCACCAGAAAGGTTACCCGGATAAGCATCAAATTTATCCGCCAAGCCAACTTTTTTAAGCAACTCTTTGGCTATTTTACGGCATTCTTCAGCACTTTTTTTCAATACCAGTTTTGGCGCTAACATTACATTCTCGCCCACCGTTTTGTGGGGAAAAAGATTAAAGTTTTGGAACACCATTCCAACGCTCTGGCTGAGTAATCGTAACTTATACTCGTCATCTTCAACGGCTTGCTCATCAACAACAATCGCACCTTCTTGGAACACTTCCAACCCATTAATGCAACGTAACAAGGTACTTTTACCAGAACCACTGCGGCCAATAATTGAAACCACTTCACCGGCCTCAACTTTTAAGTCAATGCCTTTAAGTACATGGTTATCACCATAATATTTGTGAACTTGATCAACACTAACGACTGACATTGTTTTTTCTCTCCAAATGACGTGCCATGACCGAAAGTGGGAAGCACATTAAGAAATATAAAAGAGCGACAAGCGCAAAGACTTTAAAAGGTTGAAACGTAGCATTGTTCAACATGGTTCCAGCTTTAGTCAGTTCGACAAAGCCGATAATAGAAGCAAGAGCCGTCCCCTTGATGATCTGCACCGAAAAACCAACAGTTGGCGCAATCGCAATTTTTACGGCCTGAGGAATGATCACTTCCTTCATTGTTTGCATATAAGTGAAACCTAATGTTCGACATGCTTCCCACTGCCCCTTAGGTAGAGAGTCGATACAACCACGCCAAATTTCATGTAAAAATGCACTACTGAATAGGGTCAAGGATAAGATGGCCGCGGTCCAAGCATCGACCTCAAAGCCTATTAGCGACAGGCCAAAGAAGGTCAAAAATAACTGCATTAATAACGGGATTCCTTGGAAAAGCTCTACATAAAGAGCCACCAATTTATTCATTAAACTAATCTTCATGCTTCTAAGTAGAGTCAATAAGAGACCAACCAAGCCTCCTCCAATAAAAGCACAGAGTGAAAGTAATAATGTCCAGCGTGCAGCAAGAAGCAGGTTTCTAAAAATGTCCCAATCTGAAAAATAAGCCATTAACCTTCTCCTAGGCCACGCTTGATTTAAATAACACGCGCTTCAGCAACATAAACACTTTGCGCATCAAAATGGCCAATAACAGATAAACTAAGGCCGTTAACATATAAGATTCAAAACTTAAGAAGCTTCGAGATTGAACAAAGTTTGCTGCAAAAGTCAGCTCTTCGACAGAGATCTGCGATACCACAGCCGACCCTAGCATTACGATAATGCACTGACTGACCAAAGCTGGATAAATTCGTAAGTAAGCTGGGGGTAAAATAATATAGTGGTAAATTTGCCAGCGACTGAAGCCTAGGGTTTTGCCCGCTTCCCATTGACCTTTGGGTGTTGCATCAATCCCTGCTCGGATAATTTCTGCACTATAGGCCCCTAGATTCAACACCAAAGCAATCAAACCTGCTTGCCAAGCTGTAAATTTCAAACCAAGAATAGGGAGACCAAAAAATATAAAAAACAGCTGAATAATGAAGGGGGTATTACGCACCACTTCAATATAAATGGCACAGATCCCTTGTATCAGTTTTGATTTAGCCATACGGCCAATAGCACAATAAGTACCTAACACTAAACCCAAAAAGGTAGAGATGACGGTTAGTGTAACCGTCATCTTCAAGCCCTTAATGAACTCAGGTAGGTATGGAAGCAGTCCAGCAAAATCAAGACTATAGCTCATATTAATATCCCTACTCTAAGTCTTAAGCCGTATTAAAGGTCTTGTGGAAATGGCGCTTTAAACCATTGCTGAGAAAGACCTTCAAGTACACCAGCCGTTTTTGCTTTAGCAATCAGGCTGTTTACCTTCGCCAATAACTCTGTGTCGCCTTTCATCACACCAATGTAGCAAGGAGAGTTTTTAAGCAAGAACTTAGTTTCTGGCGCTTTGGCTGGAAAACGTGTCGCTATCTCGGTTACAACAAGGTTACCTGTAGCAATCAAGCTAACTTGAGATGACAAGAAAGCAGACAAGGTTGCGTTATTGTCTTCGTAACGCTGAATAACAGCATCAGTTGGTGCTAGCTTACTCAACTCAAGATCCTCGACGGAACCACGAGTCACTGCAACAGTTTTACCGCTAAGGGCTTCCACTGAATCAACTGATTCTGATTTCGAACCAAACACACCTAGGAAGAAGGGAGCGTAGGCATCACTGAAATCAATGGCCTTTTCTCGTGTTGGGTTTTTGCCCAAGCTTGAAATAACCAAATCAACTTTGCGTGTTTGTAAATATGGAATACGGTTTGCACTGGTTACAGGAACCAACTCAAGCTTAACATCTAGCTCTTTAGCTAAATATTTGGCCATATCGATATCATAGCCTTGCGGCTTAAAATCAGTACCTACTGAACCAAATGGAGGGAAATCTTGTGGAACTGCCACTTTTAACACTCCTGCATCCATAATACTTTCAAGCTGGTTAGCTTGTGCTACTCCTGCTGTGAATATTGATGAGCACACAACAACCAAACCACCAAACGCTTTTTTCAAATTGATTTTCATAACTCTTCGCACCCTTAATTAGTGAAACAATTGAACCCACGAAATTACATTTAGCAACAATTGAACCAATTTTAACGATTTGTAAATGTTTTTTAAAAATTTATATAAAACAACAAGTTACAACCTAACCAGTTCATGAAAAATAAGGTAAGGAGAATTTTGACTGCGCACCATAGCAAGGCAATAACGCTAAGACGCCCTAAAATTGACAGTTTTTAAGCAAAAAAAATGGACCTCAAAAGTGAGATCCAATTTTTATTCCGTGAAGGGAAGTTGCGCTTAGAGGTTATTTAAAAATACGCGAGGACCAAACGGTTAATCCCGCCGCGACGCTACCAAAGTGGTCGCCATCTAATACCGGGATATCACCAATTTGCTGTTGTATGGCTTGTCGAATGATGGGAGATTTGGCTGAACCACCGGTGATATAAATAAGGTCTGGCTGTTCGCCTGCTTGAGCGATGGCATCATTCATTAGTTGCAACATGCGGTCTAAAGGTGGCTGTATCGAATGCGCTATCTGCTCACGGGTCATAGAAGCTGCAAGCTCTGCTTCAATGTAGTCCAAGGCTAGGGTGTGATCCAAAGTCTCAGACAAGGAAATTTTTGCCTGCTCGGCGTTGCGCACTAGGTGATAATTATGTTTTTCCGCTCGCAGGCGAAGGAAACGCTCAATTAACTTAGGGTTGGCCGCATCAAGGCGAAGCTGATCTATTTGGTTTTTGGTTTCTTTACTGTTGAAGGTGGCAATGGCGGATACATCATTGGTGGTGACTGCATTCCAGAACATCTGTGTCGGCATAGGCAGACCCGTTTTTAATTGGGAATCCATACCAAATAAAGGCATTAAATGTTTGCCAGCAATACGAATATCCAAATCGTTACCACCAATTCGCTCACCGGTATGGCTAAGAAAGTCATCACGGCGATCGATCTTATTGGCATAGTCCGGCCCCATGCGCACCATGGCACAGTCCGTAGTACCACCCCCAATATCCACGACTAGCACAGTTTTGTTGTCGGTCAGTTTTGCTTCGAAATCTAGTCCGGCGGCGATGGGCTCATAGAGAAATTCAACTTCCTTGTAGCCAACTCGCTTCGCTGCTGCTGTCAGAATTTCGAGGGCCTGTTGGTTGCTGGCCTCTGCGTCGACTCCTTGAAAGTTTACCGGCCGACCAATCACAGTATGAGTAAGAGTTTGGCCTAAGTGAGCTTCTGCTTTGCGCTTAATGTTTAGCATCATGGCTGCGACAAGGTCTTCAAAGAAAGCAATATGCTCGTTGCGTAAGCCAGTACCCCCTAAAAAGGATTTCGGCGATTTTACAAAATAGCCGTCCTCTGGCCATTGGTAATATTCATCGAAGGCAGCGCGGCCAAAAAATAGCGTTTGATCCGAATCCTCTAGGTCTTCTTCGCGACGTGCTCTCTGAGCGCGCATCAACGCAGGACGACGAGCCTCCACGAAGCTTTGTCGCGCCTCTCCCTGCCCCATAGAGTGAGCGACATATTCGGTTATAAAATCTCGATCTAGGGCATATACTGTTGAAGGTAAAAACGTATGCTGGCTTTCTAATGGCACAAGACGAACCGACCCTGTCTGTGTTGCTGTTGGGTCAGTTACCCCTAATGCACAATTAGATGTTCCGTAGTCAAAGCCGCAATTCATGTGTCTATTAACCTTTATAGATGGGTTTTCAAAAGAGGGCGCGCAAGATAACACACTGATTTCGCTCTGTCAGCTGATGGTAATAAATGCTTAATGGCTCTCAAGAAAGTCCATTAAAAGCCATCAAAAAAGCCCCACTCTTTTTTTAAAGTGAGGCTTATTTAGAATGAAAATGTCTCAATTTCTCTAAAATAGAGGGGAAACGCCTAACACCATCTCGTGAAGATAAGAGGCAATTACAAACCAAGAGATCATGGCAAAAGACAAGGAGAAAAAGTTCGGCACCAGAGAAGAGCCCGTGGTTTTATAGGTTACACCCGCTAGACGATCACGACGACGATACACAGCAAAGCTGACGATAGACCAGATGAGGAAGCTACCAAAGGTCAGAATCTCTGCTAAAGCACCATTACTTAGTAAGTGAGCAAACGCCCATAGTTTTACCGCTAACAGTAGCGGATAGCCCATTTTGGATTTTAATGTGGAGTTAGGGCTAAAGCTTGAACCGACACAAAACAGTGCCAGCAGCATGAGAAGTGCCGAAGCATGACGCGTCCACTGAGGCGGAAACCAAACCCATGTCGGCGCAAGTCGTGCTTCTTGAAACCCCATAATAATAAACGCAATAGCCAGTAACGAGGCCATGCTATAGCGTACACGCCAGCGAATCACGCCATGACGTGCCATAGAGGCTTGACGCCAATTTGGCGCTAACAGGCCAATGGAATGTAATGCAAAAAACAACACTAGCCCTAAAAGTAACGTCAGCATGTGTATGGGGTCCTTATATATGTATGAAGAGTGCGAGACTGTGATGGATGCCGCATTGTAGACATCCCTCTTTATATCTCAAGTACAAATCTTGAACTGGGCTTTTATCCCCGTAAAAGTGTCATAAAAAGCGCGCTAGAATGATGTTTAACGCTAGAAAAACTAGCCAGCTTTGCTCTAGAATACACGCCTTTAAAATTCGGACAGGTTGCCATGATTCAAACACCTTATTACCTCATTGATAAAGCAAGCCTTCTTAACAACCTTGAGAAGATCGCCTACGTGCGCCAACAGTCCGGTGCCAAGTCTTTATTGGCGCTAAAATGCTTTGCAACTTGGTCGGTATTTGACCTAATGCAAGACTACATGGATGGCACCACCTCTTCTTCTTTATACGAAGTAAAACTTGGCAAGCAAAAGTTCCAAGGGGAAACCCACGCCTACAGCGTTGCCTATGCTGATAATGAAATTGCTGAAGTGCTAGAGCACTCTGACAAAATCATTTTCAACTCCATCGGCCAACTAGAGCGTTTTAATGAGGTTAGCTCTGATAAAACACGCGGTCTTCGTGTTAACCCGCAGGTCAGTACGTCCGAATTTTTAATCGCTGACCCTGCCCGCCCATTCAGCCGCTTAGGGGAATGGGACCCAGAGAAAATCGCCACGGTTATGGACCAAGTTTCTGGCTTTATGTTCCACAACAACTGTGAAAACGGTGATTTTGATCGCTTTGATGAAATGTTAACGCTCATCGAGAGCCGTTTCGGTCATCTTATTAAGCAAGTTGAATGGGTCAGCCTAGGTGGCGGTATTCACTTTACCGGTGAAGGCTACCCTCTCGATAGATTCTGCCAACGCCTAAAAGCCTTTGCAGATAACTACCAGATTCAGGTTTACCTAGAACCAGGCGAAGCCGCTATTACTAACAGCACAACCCTTGAAGTAACCGTGCTCGACACACTTTATAACGGCAAAGACCTCGCCGTGGTAGACAGCTCCATCGAAGCGCACATGCTAGACCTGCTGATTTATCGTGAAAATGCCAAGATGGCACCTAACGATGGCAGCCATGCTTATATGGTATGCGGTAAGTCTTGCTTAGCAGGGGATATTTTTGGAGAGTTCATGTTTGAAAAGCCTCTACAGGTAGGCGATCGACTTTCTTTTCAAGATGCTGCAGGCTATACCATGGTGAAAAAGAATTGGTTCAATGGTGTGAAAATGCCATCTATCGCCATCCGCCAACTGGACGGCAGCATCGAGTTAGTAAGAGAATTTGACTACAATGACTTTATGAACAACTTATCTTAAGAACTTTATACACACTGTTTAACGACTATTTATGTATTTGGAGAGACAAACACTATGAAAAAAAATGTCCTTATTATTGGTGGTGGAGGTGTGGCGCGCGTAGTGGCTCACAAATGCGCCCAACACAATGACACACTGGGCAATATCGCAATTGCCTCGCGCAGCGTTGCGAAATGCGACGATATTGTATCCAGTGTCCTAGACAAAGGCAGTATGAAAGTTGAGGGCCGCATTCAGGCATACGCCCTAGACGCATTAGATGTTGCCGCAACCGTTAAACTGATTAATGACACGCAATCTGAAATTGTTATTAATGTGGGTTCTGCTTTCATTAATATGTCGGTACTTGAAGCTTGTATTGAAACTGGTGCAGCTTACCTAGACACTGCCATTCATGAAGACCCAGCGAAAATCTGTGAAACACCACCATGGTACGCCAACTATGAATGGAAACGCCGCGACCTTTGTAAAGACAAAGGCATTACCGCTATTTTAGGCGTTGGCTTTGATCCAGGTGTCGTAAACGCCTACGCAGCCTTGGCTTACAATGATTATTTCGACTCTGTTAGCGACATCGATATTATTGATATCAACGCTGGTAGCCACGGCAAATACTTCGCCACTAACTTTGACCCAGAAATTAACTTCCGTGAATTTACCGGTCGTGTTTACTCTTGGCAAAACCGTGCTTGGCAAGAAAACAAAATGTTTGAAATTAGCCGTACCGACGATCTACCTGTTGTAGGTAAGCAAACCGCTTACATGACAGGTCACGATGAAGTGCACTCTATTTCACAAAATCTAGACGTACCAAACGTACGCTTCTGGATGGGCTTCGGTGAGCATTACATTAATGTCTTTACCGTACTAAAAAGCCTAGGCTTGCTTTCTGAGCAGCCTGTTAAAACCGCAGAAGGTCTAGAAGTGGTTCCTTTAAAAGTTGTGAAAGCAGTACTGCCAGATCCATCTTCACTTGCACCGGATTACACAGGTAAGACTTGTATTGGTGATGTGGTAAAAGGCATTAAAGATGGCAAAGAAAAAGAAGTCTTTATTTACAACGTGGCCGACCACAAAGATGCTTACAATGAAGTAGGTAGCCAAGGCATTTCTTACACGGCAGGGGTGCCACCTGTTGCGGCAGCCATTCTTGTAGCAAATGGTACTTGGGATGCGAAAGAAATGCGCAATGTTGAACAACTAGACCCAAAACCTTTCCTCGGTTTATTGAACGATATGGGCTTACCAACACGTATTAAAGATGAAGATGGCGACCGCCCTTTTACCCTTTAAGTGCTAGTTTGCTCATTTAATAGCCTTTACAAACCCGCTTTATGGCTAGCATAAAGCGGGTTTCTTATTTTTACCGCTAAGGTTTTTGAACCACCAGAAAAGCGCTGATAGCCTTATAACGAATAGTGAATTTAATCTCACTAATTTCAAATAAAACGTCTAAAAAGCCCTACTTTTTGTGGTGGTTCTACTGACAATATTGACATATTATCTGCTCATTCTTTTGACTCTACTGATCCCCTCAGCCCTACATCTACGAAACTTTATTATAAGATACTAAGACAGCAATAAATCATGACATGGACAGTGATCGTCCATAGCCAGTCACATAAATAAAGAGAGTTGTTCTTTGAGATTAACAAATTTTTTATCGACTAAAGCCCCATCAGCAAGCATGTTGGCATCCACGGTTTCAACCATGGCATCCATCCTGTTCAGCGCTGCGCTTCATGCTCAACCGGAAGAAAAAGAAGCGCCTGTTCAGCAAGGCCAAGCCACACAACAAACTGAAAAAGCCACATCGCAAGGTTATGCTTTTTCTCATCAGAGTGTGATCGACCTTGCTAAATCGCTCGCGGACGTGCCCATGCAACCCGTAGCCAAGGCGCCTAAAGCGCTAACGGATATGGATTACAGCACCTACCGACAAATTAACTTTCAGCAGAACCAAGCCGTATGGGGAAACACCCCAACGAAATTTTCTGTACAACTTTTTGCGCCAGGCTTTCTGTTTAAGGATTTGGTGTCCATTAACGTGGTAGAGAATGGCAAAGCCTTTCCATTGACCATGTCTCCTGACTCTTTCTCAACACCGAACGATGAGATCAACCAACTTATCTCGCAAGTGGGTAAATACGCGGGGTTGCGATTGCACTACCCTATTAACCGCGAAGATTACAACGACGAATTTATTGTCTTCCAAGGGGCGAGCTATTTCCGTGCGGTGTCAAAAGGTCAAAGCTACGGCTTGTCTGCTCGCGGCCTAGCCGTGGATGTGGCTCAACCCAAGGGCGAAGAGTTTCCAATGTTTACGCAGTTTTGGATTGAACGCCCTTCTTCAAGCCAAGATGCCATTGTGGTTCACGCCCTATTGGACAGTAAGAGTGTGACGGGGGCGTATCGTTTTGGTATTTATCCCGGTAAACCCACCCGAGTGGATGTAAAAGCAACACTCTTCCCTCGTGTGAATTTAAAACATGTTGGGGTCGCTCCGCTCACTTCAATGTTTATGCACAACAACTCGTTAGACGCCTCAGACATTCCGGATTATCGTCCAGCCGTGCATGACTCGGAAGGCTTGCAGATCCTCACAGGGAAAGGCGAAATGTTGTGGCGACCACTGAATAACCCTAAGTCTCTGGAAGTCAGCGCCTTTTCAGACCAGTCGCCTAAAGGTTTTGGTCTGATCCAACGCCGACGCAGTTTCTATGATTATCAAGATTTAGAAGCCACCTATGAGTCTCGACCATCCGCATGGATTAAGCCCTTAAACGATTGGGGTGAAGGTCATGTGGAGTTGGTAGAGATTCCATCGGATGCCGAGTCGAATGACAATATCGTGGCTTATTGGCAACCTAAAGGTGGCTTCAAACAAGGAGAGTCATACACCTATCAATATCTGATGACTTGGTCCAACGACACCCCGGTTATGATGGATCAACCAAGAGTGGTTCGTAGTGCTAAAGGCACCAAGCTGTTTGGCCAGCACCCTGAAGTGGTCATTGATTACAATAAAATGGGGGATGTAGACCCCAACACTATTACCGTAGACGCTAACATCAGCCAAGGGGAAATTTTAGAAGCCTTGGTGGTTAAACATCCTCATAACAAAGGGGTTCGCGTTTATGTCACTTTCGACCCTAAAAATGCGGATGTCTCTGAACTGCGAGTAGCATTGAAGCAGAACGATGAACCTATTGCTCCGACCTGGTTGTACCGATGGTTGAAGGAGCAATAATGTCTCGTAACCCAAAAAACACCTTGCTTTCATTGCCGAGAGAAAGCGCGATTGCTATGCCTCGTCACGAGGTAAATGAGTCGCGCCAAGCACTAAAGTCGAGCACCAGCTATCGCCTAGCGTTCACCTTGTTTTCGCGACTGTTTGTGATCACTCTGTCATTAGGCCTTGCTTATTATGGTGCCAGCGAAATGTATTTGGTGCTGAGCACTAATGGTATCGCGGGGTTGCAGTGGCTATTTCTGGTCTTATTTTGCATTAACTTTAGCTGGATCGCCTTCGCATTTTCTCAGGCTACTTTAGGCTTGTTTTATCAGCTCTGGCCCTTCAAACCCAAGCCCAAAGAGCTCGAGAGCGATGCGGTAACCGCTATCCTACTGCCGGTCTACAATGAAGACCCCATGCGCATTCGGGCAAGTCTTCAAGCCATGCGTGAAGACCTACTAAAACAGGCTCCGGGTAAATTTGCTTTCTTTATTCTCAGCGATACCAATCAAGCGGATGCTTGGATTAAAGAAGAAGAAAGTTTTCTGCCTTTATTGAATCAAGACTCATCGACTTGTCCGGTTTATTATCGCCGTCGACATAACAACAAGGAACGTAAAGCTGGCAACATTGCCGATTGGGTGAGCCGTTTTGGCGGTGCCTATGAATGCATGATAGTGCTTGATGCGGACAGCTTAATGAGCGCTGATTGCTTAGTTTCTTTGCGCCGAAGAATGCAGGCCGAGCCTGGTCTTGGCTTAATTCAAACCTTACCCACCCTGATACGCGCCAACACTTTATATGGTCGCATTCAGCAATTTGCTAATCATTGTTTTGGCCCTATCTATGCTGCAGGTTTGGCGGCATGGCACGGTAATGCTTCAAATTTTTGGGGGCATAACGCCATTATTCGTACCAAAGCATTTGCCCAAGCCTGTGGTTTACCTATCTTAGAAGGCAAGGCGCCTTTTGGGGGCCATGTCATGAGCCATGATTTCATGGAAGCGGCATTGTTAAGACGCGCAGGTTGGGAGGTACGTTTTGATACCGACCTTCAAGCCTCCTATGAGGAAGCCCCTCCATCGTTAATCGATGTGATTGTCCGTGACCGTCGTTGGTGCCAAGGAAACCTTCAACACAAGGCCTTTGTGTTCGCCAATGGCTTCCATTTTGCCAGCCGTGTGCATCTGGTCTCAGGCATCATGTCTTATTTAAGTGCGGTGTTTTGGTTCTTGCTGATCGCGGTGGGTTTCGCACTGGCCGTTCAGGCCTATTTTGTGCGACCAGAATATTTCGCTAATCCGTCCTTGTTTCCAACTTGGCCGGTCTTTGATTTCGAAAAAGCTCGCTCCCTTTTTATGCTGTCCATGTTTTTGGTATTGGCGCCCAAGCTCTATGGCTGGCTGGCAGCCTTGCTGAACATTCGCCGTTGCTTAGCGTTCGGTGGGCCCATTTTACTGACGCTCAGCACTCTGGCAGAGACTTTATTATCTGCCCTTTATGCGCCGATTTTGATGCTCTCTCAGTTTCAAGTGGTGTGTGATATTTTGCGTGGCCGAGACAGTGGTTGGAAGCCTCAGTCCCGGGATGATGGTGCCAACTCTTGGCAAGCCGCTGGCCGTGCTCATTGCAGCCATACATTGCTAGGCTTCGCATTAGCTGGTGGTGCCTTCTTTCTAAGTGAAGAGCTTTTTTACTGGTCGCTCCCCATCTCTTTCGGCCTAATGCTGTCCATTCCTCTGTCTTGGCTAAGTGGTGGTAAAAATAGAGGTAATCTCATTCGTTACCTAGGTTTATTAAGAGCCCCAGAAGAAAAACGCAGCCATAACATAGTGCAATCTTTGCAACGCCAAACTGAGCAACTGGAAGAATTGCCCGCTAGCACAGCACTTTCGCGCTTAGTCGACAACCCAAAGCTGTATTACTGGCACCTTGCTCAACTACCAAGAGCTGCGAGTAATGCGGAAGTTGGAAGCATTTTGCGATCAAAGATATGTGCTGAGTGGCAAATTCAAAACAGCCCAACATTGGATCACTTACTCAGTAGCTTACAAGAAGACGAGCGTTTAAGTATCTTGCAGCACTATGACTTGCTGGTATTGATGAGTAAATATTTACCGTCTCATCACTAGGTATTCACCCTCCTTGGCGTTATTACTTTGTGAATAACGGCCAAGGGGGATTGCTCAACCCGATTGGTCTAAAAATAATCAATTCAGTCACATTTAGTTCTTCTTAGCTGTGTTAGACTGCACCCCCACGGAACCTGCCATCAGCATGATGCTGATCTCCTCTCTTATACATATTCATAATGTATAAATGAGTACAGCTCTGTGTCTTTATGACTTTTAAGAGAGCAAAAAATTATGCAAAACCTTACCAATTATGGCCAACAACTGGTCAATAACCTGAGTGCAAAATATAACCTTAGCTATGATGCTGTCATGCATATGTTGATCAGTGTGAATAATGGCGCTGGCTCTATGGCACAATTTAACTGCCCTGAACTCGGGGGCGGTGGACAATGGATGCGTGGTGGCATGACAATGGTCGGTGATATGTTTAATCATGGACTAAAAATGACGGTGGACAATCTTTGTAATGACTTAGCGAACGGTTTGTCTAATCAGTTAGTATTTGCTGAGATTCCTCAGGGTATGCCTGGTAGTTCAATGTGGTGGCCGGGTGATCTTGGTCAACCTTTCAGCAGCGGTGCACAGAACAACCTACGCTATGCGGTCTTTCCTAACCGATTGGCTGTTGAGTTAAATGGACAAGTGACCGTCTATGACACTCTAGACAACAACATTGGTGGTGTTAGCCAACAACAAGGTAGTGATAACTCCCTTACTTTTAGCAGCCAATACGGCACTCTAAGCGTAAACTCACTACCTATCGTTTCAGGTAATCCACCGCTACCTTCCACGAATTTTGCTCAACCTAGTTATACACCTGAACCAGAACTTCAAACGCCTCAAACGCCTCAAACGCCTCAAACGCCTCAAACGCCTCAAACGCCTATGATGACCACTTCTAGTGTTGATGATGTCATTCAGTTGATTGAAAAGCTTGCCAGATTAAAAGAGATCGGCGCTATCTCTGAACAAGACTACAACACAAAAAAAGCCGAGCTGCTGACTCGCATCTAGTAAAAACTAGAGTATTAAGTTAGTCCAATCGATTACGCCTGTGCTTCATCGGGACCTTTTACCCGGTTTTAGCCGATAAGGGCGTAATCTTTCTAATCTGTGTCAATGAAATTAGCAACCAAAGTCTAGTAATTCCTCCCTGCCAAAAGACCTGTCAACATCGCAGCACTAAAAATTTAAACTTCCATTCCATAATATGGCGTTAAACAGTGTAGTAATTATGCATATTTAACGGCTTTACTTGCTCATTAACACACAAACGAACATAAGCCTATTCAACGACTCGTTTTGTGCACAATTCTTGTTTATTTAATAAACATTAATTACTAACTCTATATTTAAATTGAACTATTGATGCGAAAACGACCATTTCCTATCCATTTCTTATCTATACGAATCAAAAATGGAAGCACCCTCCGAGCTCTTTTTATTTAAATTAAAAGAGCTATTATATATTCCATCGAAAGCAAACAAATTAATTAAACAGTTAAAAACTTTTTAAACATATTGGAGAATAATCATGAAAACATTTACTAAATCTACTCTAGCCGTTATCACTGCCGCACTACTAAGCACAAGTGCTTTTGCAAACAGCTCTGACGACAGCCCAATTGAGCAAGTACGTACCGCTAAAGCTGGTGTTGAGGCTCTAGCAACGACTCTAAAAAATGAAGGTGTTGCTGTTGATACCAAAGTTAACTTAGACGGTGCTCGTACTTACGCACAGAAAGAAGCAGTTTACCAAGCGAAATACTCTGAGCTTCAAGCGCAATTCGATGCTTTGAACCAGCAAAACTCTTAATCGCTAAATAGCCATCACGATTTAAATTATTAAACATAATTTGAAAGGAAGAATATTATGAAAACTTTTACTAAATCTACTCTAGCCGTTATCACTGCCGCACTACTAAGCACAAGTGCTTTTGCAATCAGCTCTGACGACAGCCCAATTGAACAAGTACGTACCGCTAAAGCTGGCGTTGAAGCTCTAGCAACGACTCTAAAAAATGAAGGTGTTGCTGTTGATACCAAAGTTAACTTAGACGGTGCTCGCACTTACGCACAGAAACAAGCAGCCTACCAAGCGAAATACTCTGAGCTGCAAGCACAATTCAACGCGATTCATCAGCAAAACTCATAGTCCAATCTATGAGTGCGCTAGACAGCACTACCCATTAAAAGGCCAGAATTATTATTCTGGCCTTTTTTATTTAAAATCAATAACTAACAATCCTGACACACTCATCTATTTAGCCCGTTTCTATACTTGTCCTATTGCCTGAGTAATTCGCCTAGCAACCTGATGATGCACTGGTGTTACAGGCAGCATATATAACTTCCCTAAACAGTTTTTAATATGTACACATGTGGTAATGGTCACTTTAGTTACACCGGATACACTGTCCTCCTCCATATAAACCGCAACCACTACACTAAGATGCTTATCTTCATCTCCCAATAAAACTTCATGAGCATGCCTTTCCAGCAAAGTGAAAATACCCACTCGATCACCGATTGAGTAACTTGCACCAGCTTTATTCGGCTCAATCGCTGAAAATACACCTAAATCCTTAAGGCCTACAATGCCTCCAATAAGGTTACGTAGCCTCATTAAACCGTCTAACCATTTAGGTGTATCTTGCATTACACGAATATACTGCTCTAACGGCTCCAATTCTGGATACGCAGCGTTCACCTGCCAAGCATCATAAAAATAGGCACCTGCAATCCTGGATTGCACACAGCTCTGCGTTGGCGGGGAAGTTTTTACGGCTACATTCATATCTTAACCACCTATATCCGATACCCCTTCATGGGTAAGTTTGAGTCTATTATGCGCTTGAAGACATACATTGCCATGATGACTGCCTGTTAAAAAGCTTAAATCAACGATTTAAGAAAGTTTTTCAAGCTTTTTAAAATAAAAAATAAGACGACATCGTGCACTTTTGAGGTGTTTTCTTACCAATTAACACCTTAGCCTTCTCATTGTTACGAGTATCCACACCTAACTGCACATTTCTTATTAATTTTATAAACACTTTCTACGCATTCAACTAATAAGTAATTATTTCTTGTGAAAAAGATGGTTTTCATTCTATTTTTTCTCTATACGAATCAAAAATGGAAGCACCCTCCGAGCTCTTTTTATTTAAATTAAAAGAGCTATTATATATTCCATCGAAAGCAAAAAAATTAATTAAACAGTTAAAAACTTTTTAAATATATATTGGAGAATCATTATGAAAACATTTACTAAATCTACGCTAGCCGTTATCACTGCTGCACTACTAAGCACAAGTGCTTTTGCAATCAGCTCTGACGACAGCCCAATTGAGCAAGTACGTACTGCTAAAGCTGGTGTTGAGGCTCTAGCAACGACTCTAAAAAATGAAGGTGTTGCTGTTGATACCAAAGTTAAC
This sequence comes from Marinomonas dokdonensis, assembly GCF_052747885.1. Taxonomy (NCBI): domain Bacteria; kingdom Pseudomonadati; phylum Pseudomonadota; class Gammaproteobacteria; order Oceanospirillales; family Oceanospirillaceae; genus Marinomonas; species Marinomonas dokdonensis. The sequence continues at coordinate 76,813 of NZ_JBRAND010000002.1, read as the reverse complement.
TTAGACGGTGCTCGTACTTACGCACAAAAAGAAGCGGTTTACCAAGCGAAATATTCTGAGCTTCAAGCACAGTTCGATGCTTTGAACCAACAAAACTCTTAATCGCTAAATAGCCATCACGATTTAAATTATTAAACAGAATTTGAAAGGAAGAATTTTATGAAAACTTTTACAAAATCTACGCTAGCCGTTATCACTGCCGCACTACTAAGCACTAGTGCTTTTGCAATCAGCTCTGACGACAGCCCAATTGAGCAAGTACGTACTGCTAAAGCTGGCGTTGAAGCTCTAGCAACAACTCTAAAAAATGAAGGTGTTGCCGTTGATACCAAAGTTAACTTAGACGGTGCTCGTACTTACGCACAGAAAGAAGCGGTTTACCAAGCGAAATATTCTGAGCTGCAAGCACAATTCGATGCTTTGAACCAACAAAACTCTTAATCGCTAAACAGCCATCACGATTTAAATTATTAAACAGAATTTGAAAGGAAGAATATTATGAAAACTTTTACTAAATCTACGCTAGCCGTTATCACTGCCGCACTACTAAGCACAAGTGCTTTTGCAATCAGCTCTGAAGACAGCCCAATTGAGCAAGTACGTACCGCTAAAGCTGGCGTTGAAGCTCTAGCAACGACTCTAAAAAATGAAGGTGTTGCTGTTGATACCAAAGTTAACTTAGACGGTGCTCGTACTTACGCACAGAAAGAAGCGGTTTACCAAGCGAAATATTCTGAGCTGCAAGCACAATTCGATGCGATTCATCAGCAAAACTCATAGTTTCCACTATGAGTGCTGATAACCTCATCCTCAACTAAAAGGCCAGAATTTTATTCTGGCCTTTTGTTATGCAAATGGGTCCGTCACCGTTAACACTCGATGATATTGACGGCTAACCCTCCTCGTGAGGTTTCTTTATACTTCTCATTCATATCCATGCCCGTAGCTCGCATGGTCGCAATCACTTTATCGAGGGATACATAATGATTGCCATTGCCACGCAAAGCCATTGAAGCAGAGTTGATCGCCTTCATTGCTGCCATGGCATTTCGCTCAATACAAGGCACTTGAACCAAACCACCAATAGGATCACACGTCAGTCCAAGATTATGCTCCATGGCAATTTCCGCAGCATTTTCTATTTGCTCTGGTGTTCCGCCCATTACCGCAGCTAAGCCTGCCGCTGCCATAGCGCATGCTGAACCAACCTCTCCTTGGCAACCGACTTCGGCCCCTGAGATAGAAGCATTCTCTTTAAACAAAACGCCAATTGCAGTTGCGGTGAGGAAAAAGTCAAAAATTCCCTGATGGTTAGGGTTCGACCCAAACTGCCAATAATAATGCAGTACTGCTGGAATAATTCCTGCTGCACCATTCGTAGGGGCTGTAACCACGCGCCCACCTGCGGCGTTTTCTTCATTAACCGCTAAAGCATAAAGGTTTACCCAATCCATCGCTTCTAATGAAGGGGTTATAAGTTCCATTTTGCTTTTTGAGTTGAGATCTCGATAAAGACTTGGGGCACGACGCTTAACTTTTAAGCCTCCGGGCAAAATACCTTCACGCTCAGTCCCTAAAGAGACACAAGCTTGCATGACAGACCAGATACGCAAAATTCCTTCTTGAATAGAATCTTCAGAGCGCCAAACTTTCTCATTTTCCATCATCAGCTCAGCAATGCTTTTGCCTTCTTGCTGACAGAGTTTGAGTAGGGTTTTCGCATCATGAAATTCATGGGGAAGCTGGGTAGTATCCTCAACCAAACAGACCTTACCTTGGTCATCTTCCTCAACAATGAAGCCGCCTCCAACCGAGTAGAAAGTGGCCTTATGCAAGACTTGCAAGTGTTTATCGTAGGCAATAAGAGTCATGCCATTGGCATGAAAATCTAATCGGTCGATGCGGTGATAAATCAGATCATTTTCAACCTGCATGGGAATTTTTTTATGGCCTAACAGCTGTATTTGAGCATTTTTTTCGATGGCAGCCACTCGCTCATTTACCATGAGTGTATCTATGCTTTCCGGCATTTCACCTTCTAGGCCCATTAATACCGCTGTACCTGTACCATGCCCTTTTCCTGTTGCTCCGAGAGAGCCATACAGATCAATCTTCAAACGTTCTAATTGGGGCATTAGGCCTAGAGTTTCAATTTGATGCGCAAACTGGTTGGCCGCAATCATAGGCCCAACGGTATGGGAGCTGGATGGGCCAACACCTATCTTGAATAGGTCAAACAAACTAATCGCCATGGTTTCCCTCTGTCATTTGCTTAGTGCTCATTGGCATGAAAATCTCGTAACCATAATTGCAAATGTTTTAATAAAGCTAAGGGCGCCTCAGTTAATTGACGACCTAACCGTGTGGCAATATGCACCTCGCCAGAGGATAAGATTGGATCCTCAATGGGTAATGAAACCACCGTTTGATCATCCAGCTCCCGACGCACAACAAACTCTGGCAAAATAGTGACGCCCATATTGGAGCGCACGAACTCTTTTAACAGGGCGAACGAGTTTACCGTCATCACTGGAGCTAACCGCACCCTGTGCTTAAACTCTGCCACGCCTATTAATTGTCGAACGCCAAACTCCTTTTCTTGCAGAACTAATGGGTAAGGCATGACATCTTCCAAGTGCACAGGTCTACCAAGACTTTCCAGAGGATGGTTTGGTGGCACAATGGCGCATAAAGGATGCAAAGAAACCTCATGTGAGCGTAATTTATGATGATGGGGAGGATGGAATAACACCCCTATGTGGGCCTCATCTTCTTCTAACTGTCGGATTAGTTCATTGGAACCGGCCACATGCACAGAGAGGGTTAAATCTGGGTACTGTGCTTGAAACTCAGGAAGCACCTTCGACATAATTTCGCCAATAAACCCTTCGCCAATCGCCAAGGATATATGGCCGGTTTTCAGTCCTTTAAGGGCTCGAAGTTCAGACAAGCAGCTTTCTTCATTCGCCGACGCTTCTCGGTAATACTTCAATAGCAATTCACCCGCTTCCGTCGGGCAGATACCCTTGCGGTGTCGCTCAATGAGAATACAGTTCAGCTCTTCTTCTAATTGGGCAATTTGGCGGCTAATCGCCGAGGGGGCAATACTTAATTTATCTGCGGCTGAGCGAATCGTCCCTAATGAAACCGCTTCATAAAAATAGGCTAAACGCTTAGCATTAATATCTTTCATTTTCACAGCCTTAGGCAGCAGTCTTGAGGTATAGAAGAGGTGGCCAATCCACAGGCCACCCCAAAGATCATACTACACAGCCTTTACTATCACTTGGGCAATTGCTGTTTCACTAACTCGTACCAAAATTTAATCGCAACTTCGATCACTTTATCGTTGAAATCGTAATATGGGTTATGAAGCGCAATGGATTCGTCTTCATCAACCCCTAACCAAAAGTACGCGCCTGGACACGTTTCTAGCATGAAAGCGAAATCTTCCGAAGCCATGGAGGGCTGCAGGTTATGATGAGCTTTATCCTGACCACATAGGCCTTTGGCAACCTCATAGATAATGGCTGCATTTTCAGGATGGTTAGTGGTAACAGGGTAACCTCGGTTAAAGGTTAACGAGACTTGTAAGCCGGGAGACATGTCATAACTGGCAACGTATTCTGTCATCACTTGCTCAACTTGTTTACGTACCTGAGAGTTCAAACAACGCACCGTACCTTGCAGCGTAGCAGACTCTGGCAATACGTTTATGGCTTCGCCACTATTAAACATGGTGACACTAAGAACGGCAGACTCGAGAGGAGAAACGTGTCGAGAGACTATGGTTTGCAAGCGCAGCACCAAATCTGAAGCGGCCACGATCGGGTCAACACCCATATGAGGCATCGCCGCATGACAGCCTTTACCTGTCACCTTGATTTCAAAGGTATCTAATGACGCCATCATAGCCCCATCATTTACGGCAATATCCCCCGCCGGTAAACCAGGCCAATTATGCAAACCGTATACGGCATCCACTGGGAAGCGTTCAAAAAGACCATCCTCGATCATTTTCTGTGCGCCACCAAGATTCTCTTCTGCTGGCTGGAAGATAAAATATACCGTGCCTTGGAAAGGCTTTTCAGCGGCCAAATAACATGCAGCCCCTAGCAACATTGCCGTATGTCCATCATGGCCACAGGCATGCATACAGCCTTTGTGTTGAGATTTATGATCGGCACAACCCAATTCCTGAATGGGCAAGGCGTCCATATCTGCTCGTAACCCAATGGTAGGGCCATCGCCATTTTTAAGGACTCCGACAACACCGGTTACACCGATTTCGGTCTGCACTTCAAGCCCAAAACTGGTTAATAACTCAGCCACCTTTTGTGAGGTTTGATGCTCATTAAAGCCCAGCTCTGGGTGCTGATGAAAACTTCTTCGCCATTTTGTTGCATCGGCAACCAGTTGCTTCATATCTATCATAATCATTCCAAATTCGCGCTATATCCAAAATTTGCAGCAGGTGTTCGTGCGGTTTCCACCCAAACACTTTTTACTTCACTGTACTCTCGTAAAGCTTCTAACCCTGAAGATCGTCCGTAACCACTCTCTCCATAGCCACCAAAAGGAGAGGAAACATGAATCGTTTTATAGCTATTGATCCAAAAAGTTCCAGCTTTTACTTGATCTGCCACCCGGTGAGCACGACCCACATCCTTAGTCCAAACCGCACCCGCTAGACCAAACTTACTGTCGTTGGCAATGGCAATAGCGTCATCTTCATCTTTAAATGGGATAGCGACCACCACAGGACCAAATATTTCTTCCTGAGCACAGGCCATATTATTTGCCCCTTTTAAAAGACTTGGGGCGACATAATAGCCTTCGCTTTTATCCACACCTGGATGGCCGTTTTCAAGTAAGACCGCACCTTCTTGCTGTGCGACCGTTAGCATGTGGTTCACATGCTGATATTGTTTTAAGTTGTGGATGGGGCCGATTTGAGTCTGGGCATCGCTTGGATCCCCGATAATAAATTGTTTTGACGCCTGAGCGACGGCTTCACAAAAACGATCATAAATGCTTTCTTGCACCAATAATCGAGAGCCAGACACACAGCTTTGCCCAGCACCGGAAAAAATCGCTGCTTGCGCGCCTTTCGCTGCTAACTCTAAATCTGCATCATCAAAGACAATATTGGCTGACTTGCCGCCAAGCTCTAGTACACATGGGATGCCCTGCTCCGCGGCAGAAACGGCAATTCGTTTACCCGTGGCAGGAGAACCAACAAAGACAATTTTACGTATCTTGGCTTGCTTAATCGCCATTTGACCTGCTGTATGTCCATAACCTGCAATCACATTGATCAAGCCTTTTGGAACGCCAGCTTCATCGGCTAAGACGGCCACCAAAAGTGACGAGACGGGTGTTAGCTCAGAAGGTTTAAGAATCACCGCATTACCTGCGGCAATGGCAGGGGCTAACTGCCACCCACAAGTAAAGATGGGAGCGTTCCAAGGGGTAATTTGTAAAACAGTGCCCAGTGGCTCGTACTTCACATAATTAAGATGGCTGGTCGGCACAGGGATAACTTCACCATGAAGTTTATCCGTCCAGCCGGCATAGTATTCGAACATCTCAGCGACTTTTAACACTTCAACTTTCGCGTCACGAATAGGTTTGTTGGCGGAATAGCATTCTACCAAAGCAAGATCCTCTAGATTTTCTCGAATCTTAGCACCAATTCGTTGCATGATTTGCCCACGAACTTGTGCCGTCAGGCTCCACCAAGCTTTTCCTGCTTCAGCGCTGGCAGCGTCTGCCGTGGCAATGATAGCTTCGTCGGCATCAGGATAGCTCAAGCGTTCCAACCCCGTATGGGCATCATGGATAACAACCTCTTCACCAGTACCATAAACAAACTGGCCATTAACAAAACTTGGGATACTCGTTGTGTTATCCCAGTAACTCTGAATAATGCGTTGGTAATCTGCTTTCATGAATCGTCTTCCTTAGCCAAATAAGTCCGCATTGGTGTATTGGGCAATGCAACAAAAGTCTTTATCATCCGAAATCGTCGTGGCGCTAGCTTGCCATAGCTGCTCAGTCTGTAAGGTCATAGGTAAATTTAATCCCAGACTCTCTGCTAGATCTTTGGCTAAGCCGATGTCTTTACGCATCAAGCCCATAGTGAAACCTGAGTTATAGGCTTTGTTCATAACCCAAGTTGGGAACATGGCTTCACTTGCGCCACTGCGACCAGAGCCTGCATTAATGGCTTGAAGCACTTTTTCAGGATCGACCCCAGCCTTTTCAGCGAGAGTAAGAGCTTCTGCTGTGGTAACTAAATGAGCTGCCGCCAACATGTTGTTGGCAATTTTGGCGATATTACCGGCGCCGATTCCTCCAACGTGTACACGCACCCTGCTCATTGCTTCCAGCACCGGAAGCACTGACTGATAAACAGACTCATCACCACCAATAACCATACTCATGGTGCCGGATGCGGCTCCTGCTGGCCCACCTGAAACAGGAGCATCAAGAAATGCGATACCCTTTTTAGAGAGTTTTTCCCCAACAAGGCGGCTGGTTTCTGGTACCGATGTCGTTGTGTCAATAATGATACTGTCGGATGGCAATAAATGTATTAAGCCCTCAGGCCCTAAGCAAACAGCCTCAACATGCTCTGCTTTTGGCAGAGATAAAATAACAATAGCGCTTGAACTGGTCAGAGCTTTTAGATCATCAACACAGGATACACCGCATTCTTGAGCAGCTTGACGTGTCTCTTTGGATAAATCGAAGCCAGAAACCGTGAAGCCTTTACCCACTAACGTCGCGGCCATATTACGGCCCATATTGCCCAGTCCAATAACACCTATATTTAGACTCATGACATTCATCCTTAAAATGGATTTAAAGCGCCAGTCATAGCTATAAAGCTTAATTAACGTATAAATATGACTGGCGAATTGAACTTACAGTAAAGCGTCGGCAACAATAACAGAGCCTACATACGTCCCTGTGAACACCAAAATTGAGATGATGGCGATCTTAACTCCAGATCGCTTAAACAACTCAACTTCCATCTTGGTGATGGCAATGGCCGCATAAGCCAGAATGGGGGTAACCATGGCTAGAAAACTAATGTTTTTAAGCTCTGCCAAGATAACCGCAGAAACCGGTGACATTGGAATGGTTAAGGCAACACTCACTAATGACACCCAAGCCACTGCTGGAAAACCGATCGGAATAAATTTGGCTAGTAATACACCAATCACCACCATGGCATAAATAATGATCATGGCCGGTAGTGTTACAATTGGGTTAATGCCTGTGCCTGCCCAGTTACTAATCAAACTCACTAAGGAAATAACCGCTAGGGCAAGTAAGTTTTCTTTAAGGGTTAGCTTTGTCTCAGTGATGTTTTCTTCTACAGTGTTTTCAATACTAGAGCTCATTTTATTTCACCTCTTTTGTAACAAGATCGGCAGAACTTTCACCGGATAATTTTTTGTAGAACCATTCCGAGAAAGGCAGGGCAATAAAGATGGCAACATACAAGCCTGTGGCATTAGTTAATAAGTTACTTGCACCAGCAAAAGCCAATAACTCGTCTTTCATTTCAGGATGGGCAGAGGCTAAAGTGCCAGAACAAGCGGCCGTCATACTGCCACTTCCGACACCACAAGCCATTGCAAGGGCTCTTGGGTCAAACCAATCGGTTGTTGCCAAAAAGCCAGCCATTAACGAGAAGTAGATGGTGCCAAACATGGTCCCCATCACATAAACTCCCATCACACCAATGCCCTCTTTACTCTTTAGTCCGTAGCGGTCAGAGATTAATGCGATGTTTGGCTCTCGGGCGATAGAGTGGGTTGCACCAATGGCTTCACGACCCATCTTGAATACCAGTACAGCGATTGGCATGGCGATCAGCATGGTGCCTAAATTACCAATCTCCTGCAGTATCATGGCACCGCCTGCTTCAGCGATTTTCGGTAAAGCAGGCCCGATCAAAGTTCCAAATTTAGCAATGAATGGCAGGATGCCGATTACGATTAACGGTGCGGCAATGGACGCACTTTTCTTTGTTAAAACCTTTTGAGAGAACTTTGTGATATTTGGGTTCATGAACAGGCAAATAGCAAAAGCGTAAAACAAAGGTAAAAACAACAATTTTGCATTAGCAACAGGGATACTTTGAATCCCTATCAATTCAGATAAAACAGACACGATGACGACAACTAAATGCAGCCGCCAATTCAGCAGTAAGCTCGTTAAGCTAGATGTGTTATTCATTCAAGACTCCATTTATTTAGTAGATGCGCTCAATAATGTGGCCTTTTTATAAAACGCCTTTCCATGTTGCTTTAGAATTATCGCTATGTTGCCCAAACAGCAACAAAGAAAACATATTAAATAAATGAGAATTGTTTACATAAAAATCAGCCAACGCATTTTTCGCACTGTCTAGATGCATTCATGCATTAAATTGGGGTGTTAGTGTAGTTTTGTAGCAGGTTATCTGACTTTCATTAAAGATGATTATGCCCTTTTATAAAGCAGAGCCATTTATTGACAGGGATTAAAGGAAGATAAATGCTAGGTTGAAACTCGTCCACCTTCATTACTTTTACTCTAAAAACGTAATCTAATATTACCAATAGATCTAAAAATAAAAACAGAGCCCAAGCATTGATCAGTCAAATGAAACATTTGACTGTTAAGACTTACAGGAATTTCCACTAAATCATCCTAATAAGCCGTATTTTAAGAAGGTTCAGATCTTTTCTATCAAAAGCAGTCTTTGCCTAAGACAGTTTTGATCGTAGCAAGTTGACGTGATTTTCACGGAAGGTCTTGCTTCTCAATTGAAAGAACATTAAGTAATTCTTGCCGACAATTAAGAATACTGTGCTCCCCTAAATGTTCTTTCACACCTAATTTTAAAGCTTGGTTTTTCACTAAAGGCTTCATACCAAAAAAATACAAACCACCACCCTTTGTCATCAGCTTATGATTTATACTTGCTAACAACTCAATACCACTTAAATCTATTGAGTTAATGCCACCACACAAAATAATGATTCGCTTTGTTTTAGGTAAAGCCGTAACAGCCTCCAGCTTACTTTGTATGTGCCCCACTGAACCAAAGTAAATAGACATATCAATTCTTAAAAACTGAACCTCTTTATCTTTGGAATCTTCTGAATCGATCTCTGTAAATAAGAAATTACTTGCATCTAGCGTCATTTCTGTCACTTCTGGAACAGAGGTTTTTAGGAGAAATAAGATTAACGAGACAAACACACCAAAATAAATTGCATACTCTAGTTCAAAGAATAAAGTTGATAACAATGTCACTAGCAAGACGAGAGACTCAGATCGGCTGGTTATCAAAATTTTCTTAATGTGAGAAAAATCAACTAGGTTGTAGGCAACAAGTATAATTACCCCCGCCATTGCTGACACAGGTAAGTAGGCTGTTAATGGCGCAACTAACACCACCAGAAACATCAGTAGAATGGCAGCAAAAACAGCAGACAAGCCAGACTTAGCACCAGCGGTATAATTCACACCAGAACGTGTAAAAGAGCCAGAGCCTGCATAACACGAAAAAAAACTGCCAAATATATTAGACAAACCCTGGCCAATAAATTCTTGGTTGGGGTCTATCCTCTGTTGAGATTTAACTCCAATAGCACGACCGATCGACACAGCTTCAATTAGCCCTAGAATGGCAACTGCCAAGGCTTCTGGAAGTAACTGGTGAAGAGTCTTGATGGAAAAGTCTGGTAGACTCAAAGGAGGCAAGCTTCCAGGGATCTCACCGACCAACTCAATTCCTTTGTCCTCACCAGCAAACATAGCAACTAGGCTTCCAATAACCATAGCGATTAACAAGCCAGGGAGTGCGGGGTACTTCACCTTAAAGAAGATCGCGATTAGCAATGTGCAAAGCGCCACACTTAGGATGGCTAAATTCAATTCATGTATGTTTTGAACACTGACACTCCAAGTCTCTATAAATGAGGCACCTCGCTCTATAGAGAGTCCGGTCATATGTTTAATTTGGCTGGTAGCTATCAGGATAGCCGCACCTGCTGTAAAGCCAATAACAACTGTATGACTTACAAAATCAACCATTTTGCCGAGTTTAACCAGACCAAAAGCAAGCTGATACACCCCAGCCATAAAAGTAAGGGTTAGAGCCATGGATATAAACTCAGCACTGCCTGGTTCTGAGTAACCACTGACAGAAGAAAAGACTACTATCGAAATTGCGGTTGTTGGACCTGAAATCAAATGTCTGGATGACCCAAATAAAGCGGCTATAACTGGCGTAACCATCGCCGTATATAAGCCATATTGAGGAGGAAGTCCTGCAATCGTCGCGAAGGCAACTCCTTGAGGTAACACAATCACAGCCCCTGTGATCCCCGCCATGAAATCAGCCTTTATATCAGCAACCGTAAGCGTTCTGAACCAAATTAAGAAAGGGAAAAACCTAGTAATCATATTAGGGCCTTTGCGTTAAACCATAAGAAAAGCTTTTGAAGAAAAGGATGTAATAAGATGAATTTTCGAAGCTTGATCGGCGGTCACACCGCAGTAAGTAGAGATTTGTCCTCTACTTACGCGGTTCTCACCAGTAAGTTTAGAAGTTACCGACACACTCAGGAACAGGATCAACAGTCATAATACTTTTATCGAAACTGGCCAACATCAGTCTATTTTTGATCGCAGCATATTCTGTATCGAACCATCGGTTATCAAACTCTGATGGATCGGTGTGTAAATCGTACAGCTCACCAATCTCAGAACCATGATAAACAACCAATTTGTATCGCCCATCAAAATACATGGTGGCATGAACATCTTCATGAACCCCTGGTAGTGAGTTGTAATATTCACAATAAACAGAGTCTTTGTGGAAATCTGAATCGACTCGACCAGTCAAAATATCGATTAGGCTTTTCCCTTGAACCCTTTGTGGGATATCAACACCAGCAAGATTTAAGATGGTTGGTGCCACATCAACTAATTCTACCAGCGCCTCGCTTTTAAGGTCCTGCTGCAAGGATCCTGGACACGAAAAAATTAATGGAACATGCACCAAACCTTCATAAAAATGGCCGCCCTTTAAGATCAAGCCATGATCACCAAGCAATTCACCGTGGTCACTATGAAAAATAATGACAGTATTTTCTCTTTGCCCAGTATTATCCAAATGCTCAATAAGCCGACCGACTTGCTCATCAATTTGATCGATCATGGCATAATAATCTGACACATAATTCTTCTTTTCCCAGTCTGAGAGCTTTTTACAACTTGGGCCTAATCCACCTTGCCCACCAAACTCATAATCTTGCTGCTGAGTGAGAGTTTTATTGTCTAGCTCCCCATCTTTCCATTTCGGAAGTGGCATATCGTCAACTGGGTATTTCTTTTTAAACTCTGCCGGAGGGTCAAAAGGATGATGCGGATCAAAAATATTGATACTCAATAACCAAGGTTTGTCGGCATTTTCATCCACAAAGTCGATCGCTTCATTGATACACCAAGTGGTCTGATGATATTCAGATTTTATTCCGCCATTTCGACCATGGTAGTCTTTTTCCCAAGAGACACCATTTGCTTTCAGCCAAGCCTGATAAGCGTTTTCTTCCCCCCAACCATCACGAGGCCCATGACTCCATTTGAATGTTTTATAGCCATCATGGGGTAAACGTGTCTCCACTCGCCCATCTGCAGTAGACAAATGAAGCTTTCCAACTAAACCACAGGTATAGCCATTTTGTGAGAGCATGTAAGGAATCAAAACTTCCCCTTCAGGGAAATAGTCATTACCATTTCTAGTCGCCCCTGTGGTTCTCGGATATCTGCCCGTTAAGAAACTCGCTCGACTTGGTGTACACACAGGGCTTTGGCAATAAGAGTTTGTGAAGGCAACCCCTTGTTCGACCAAGCGATCTAAATGTGGTGTATGGATATGTTGATTACCCAAACTGCGAATGGTGTCAAAACGCTGCTGATCAGTACAAATCCATAGAATATTGGGCTTCTTATTGTTCATTATTCCTCCTTTTAAGCTCTAACAGCGAGCCTGTTAGAGCTTTGTTGAATGCGGGTCTGTTTAATTGACTATTTCAATACACCTAAACCTTTAAGAATGTTTTTATTGCTAACATTCAAAGTTTCTAGACGCGACCGGTATTCGTCTGATCCATTGTAATTGACCAATAATTTTCTTTTCTCAAAGGCTGCAAGTAATTCAGGATCGCTCAACGCTTTTTGGATTGCATTATTCAAGATTGCCAACCTGTCTGCAGGGGTACCTTTCGGAGCCACAACACCGACAAATAACTGACCCGGAGTAAAACCCTTATCTTTTAGAGAAGGAATTGAGTCAAAATAACTCGGTTTTACTTCCATAATGTTAACTAATGGCTTCAAGCTGCCCTCTTGGAATTCCGCTATAAAGGTATGAGAAGGTAGAATGCCAGACTCGATTTCATGACCTAAAAGCGCTTTCTTTGTAGCAGCACTGCTTTTATAAATTATCTCATTCACATCTGTGTTCGAGCTGTTTTGTAGATCCATAAGTGGCAAATGCTGAACGTTATAAACACCATCGATACCAACTTTTATTTTCCCAGGGTTACTTTTTGCAGAGTCCATAAACTCTTCAAAAGTGTTATAAGGTGAATCCCCTGGAACGACTAAGAAGTGCGCGGCATCGAACACATTGGCAATCAATTCAAAGTCTTCGACTCCAGAATATCGGGTGCGGCCTAAATGCGGCATAATGGTAAGTGGAGCGACAGAAGCCTGACCAATTGTGTAGCCATCAGCCTTGGCGTTAAATACATTTGTTAGCGCGATGGTTTGTGTTGCGCCAGGCAAGTTCTTCATAACGAAGTTAGCATTGTTTGGCATATACTTTTGCACGTAAGGGTATAAAGTCCGCACAATAGTATCTAGACCTCCACCCGCACCATCAGGAATTACCCAAGTTATAGGTTTCTCTGGGTAACTGTCAGTATCAGCTAAGACGTAACTTGACATCACAAATGAACTTAAAGCTACCACACCTGTTATTAGACTTTTTTTAATATTCATATAACTTTCCACCTTTTTACTATTTTTATTTTACTTTCCCTGAAAAATATAAAATTTAATTTTATATCTTACCCTTCTTATATGCCCCATATAATGCTCCAAAAACAATTGACAGAATTATAAAGACAAGCACACCAGAATAAACATTCGACACAAATATTTGATAATCACCTGATGAGATACTTAAAGATCTCCTAAAGTTTTCTTCTATAATTGGCGCTAATACATATGCAATAATTACTGATGGTATCGAATAATCGAATCTTTTTAAGAAATAAAAAACTATTCCGATAGCCAAAGCCAACCATAAGTCAAAGAATGAACTTTTAGACGCATAAACTCCAATTAAGCACATAACCAAGACGATTGAGACTAAAAAGGAATTTGGTACCATTAAGATTCTTGAGAATAGTGGTGTTAATAGACGACCAATAATATACATAGCTACTGTCGTAATTAAAAAGCCATAAAATATACCGTTCACCAGCTCACCATCCGTTTTAAACACGTTAGGTCCTGGCTGAATACCATGCATAATAAACGCCCCCATAATAATCGCTATGGCGGCTGAACCTGGTATTCCTAACGCGAGGAATGGTACAAGAGCCCCCCCTGCAGAAGCATTGTTAGAAGACTCAGGCGCAGCAATCCCTTCTGGGTTTCCTTGACCAAAGGTTTCGGGCTTTTTGGATACTTTTCTCATTAGTGCATAAGCAAACCAGCAAGATGCCCCACCACCAATGCCAGGCAAAATACCTGTGATTGCACCAATACTTGAGCCAATAAAAGTAGGTTTAGCTATGCCTTTGTATTCTTTAAGGCTTAAAGAGGTTTTTAGTTTTTTCTGATCAGATATATGAATCGTATTCAAGCCTTTACTGATCATAATAAAGAGCTCGGAGATCGCGAACATCCCAACCAGAAAGGCGACTAGATTGATGCCGTCCATCAATTCTGGTTGATCGAAAGTTGCCCTATTCACGCCCGTCAATGTATCAATTCCCACCGTACCCGCCATAAGGCCAAGCAGAATTGAAATCATGCTTTTGATTTTGTCTTGCCCGCTAAGAAGCCCAACCGTCATCAGCCCAATGACCCCTATCAAAAAATACTCAGGGCTACCAAAATTGAGAGCAAAATTCGCCAGCGGTATCGAAACAAAGATCAGTACCAATCCGCCAAAAATACCGCCAATAGATGAAGAAACTAACGAGTAAGATAAAGCTTTACCCGGCGAATCATTCACAGCCATAGCATTACCGTCTAATACTGACGCAGCGGCCTGAGGTGTACCTGGCACACCCAATAGAATCGCAGAAATAGACCCACCGTATTCACCTGCTTGATACGTTGCTAGCAACATCAAAATCCCAGCTAAAGGAGGCAGCGTAAAGGTTACGGGTAATAACAACGCCACAGCAATTACAGTTCCAAGCCCAGGTAGCGCGCCAAATATCATGCCGACTACGGTTCCGACTAAAATGCATAATAGATTTGTTAAGGTGAACAGGTTAAGTAAATCGTATCCAAAAATTTCCATATCAGAACCCTCCTACAAAGATAAAGACAGTAGTTTTCCAAATAACAGGTAAACAAAAACAGAAACAGATATCGCTGTAAAAAAAGCAACTATCATTCTATTAGTGAAAGAGCTATCCCGATAAAAAACCAGTAACGTAAAGACCAAAGCAAACACACTGAAATAAAAATAACCAAAGAACTGCCAACTTAATAGAAACACTACCGTCGACATAACCGTTAGTAGAACCAGCTTTAAATTTAATATTTCAAAGACACTATTTTCTTTACTTTTAACATTATCTTTAATTAAAACGACAAGGCATAAGAAAATCGTTATCCCTGCCAAAACATTAGGGAAATACGTTGGACCAACCCCACCAGAGTTGAAAATAATGGCTTGTGATGCACTGTAATTAACGTCATACACGTAAATCCCGACGATAAAAATCAAAAAAATGGATATTAGGTTGTTACATTTTTTCCAGCTCATACTGTACCTTTTTATATTTATTAGTTTGATACTTACTTTTAAGTTAAAACCGAATTAAAAATCTAACGTTCGTTTCCCGACATTAAAGGAAATGAGTAGATCAGATAACGGGCGCTTGCCTAACAAGGCACATTGGAAATTTAAACAACTTAAAGCCTGCGTTGGATTACGGTTCAAGCAGGCGAATAGTTCGTTCAATATTTTTGCCACAACTTTAGACGTCGGGCACTGTGAAGCCTTATCAGACAGATAAGGCATGGAACATTTGGAATAGGCGGCAACACTTGCCCCCATACAATGTGTTTGTCTTGTGGCCGTAAGGCCTCTTTTAGGTACTAATTTCCCTGTATTCACTGTCATAACTTCCTACTCCAACATTCTTATTTTTATCGGCTTTAGTAAATTAGTAGAGTTGACACAAATTTCATATTTGATATAGTGACTTCCATTATTGAAATTGTCAAGTGTCATTCAAGGAATGCTATGAGCCAACAAATAAACATTAATCCCGCTGATGAAATCAGCACTACAGAGAACACGAACCCAACCGTTCGGTTTCTCATGGTAATGGAATACTTAATGGCTCATGGAGAAAAGCCGGTCAGACAGGTGGATATTGCCCGAGACCTAAATCTGTCTACAGCGACAGTCAACAGAATGGTCACAACTCTATCGAATCGCGGCTATTTATTTCGCACCAGTGATAAACGCTGTGTCGTTAACTTCCGTTTAACCCGCAACGTTCCTATGCCTGAGCAGTATCTAAAAACCCTCGACGAAATCATGCAGCGAACCACTAATAAATATCGCGTTTCAGCTGAAGTTGTTGTCGTGAGTGGATTTGACTTGTTATGGCATTCAAAAACAGAACTGCCAGATGCTTCTGTAAAACTGCGAGCGCACGTTGGTTTCCGACGAAATTTATATGAACTTGATGCACTTTCAAGGTTGTATTTAAGCCGAAGTGATTGGGATGCCATTAGTTATAAATTCAACCCAAATGGATTTTTCAGAGCAGGCGTTGATCGTGCAAGCCTCACAGCAAATGAAGCAAAAGACATACTTAATACCACCGCCAATGACTCTTTTGCTTATGACATGGAAGGTAACCACGTAGGTGTCAGAAGATTTGCCACCATTATCGAGGATGAAAATGGGAATTTCTTACATCTATTCAGTATTGCTGAAGCGGCTATTCCTGTTCGAGATAAAGAAGAAAAAGCCAAAACCTATTTATCAATGCTTGCCGAGGTAAAACAACAGCTACAAGAGGCGATTAAAAAACACAAAGTTATTGCAATAAATTTCGAGTAATCGTGTTGCCTAGAGGCTGAATAGCCCAAGGCAACCAAACTCACTTTTGACTGACGAGGTAATTATGGAAAATAAAAATAAACGTCCAAATATTGTATTGATTCTAACTGACCAACAGAGGTTGGATACCATCGCTGCATTGGGCTACCCGCATATGGAAACCCCAAACCTTGATCGACTAGCAAACGAAGGTACGGTTTTCGAGAACATGTACGTTACCGCTCCTTCTTGCTCTCCTTCAAGAGCTTCGTTATTCAGTGGGCTGTATCCACATACAAACGGCATTTTTAGAAATGATGAGCCTTGGAATTATTGTTGGGTACAGGAATTAGCCGATACAGGCTATCGTTGCGTCAATGTAGGGAAAATGCACACCATGCCTATCGAAGGCCCGTTCGGTTTTCATGAGCGTCATGTGGTTGAAAACAAAGATCGTGACCACCCTAACCTACCTTTCTATTTGGATAATTGGGATAAAGCATTAAAAGCCAGAGGCGTCGATAAACCTTCCCGCGTTAGCTACCGTAAACGTGAAGACTATAAAGACTGCTTAGGTGCTTTCGTTTGGGAGATTGATGAAGATTTACACCCAGATGTTTTTGTTCCACAAACAGCGGTTTGGTGGTTAGAAAGATACAATGGTAATGAACCTTTCTTCTTAGAAATTGGTATCCCTGGTCCGCATCCACCATATGACCCAACCGCTCGTTACCTAGACAAATACATTGGAAAGGATTTACCTAAGCCTATTCGAGACTATGACCTAGACAGTCACCCAGAACCTTTAAAAAAACTTCGTGAGAACCACATAAATGACGATCATGATGCTGTCTATCACTTAAGAAACCCAACACCGGAACAAACGCATCGCCAGCGTGCGCATTATTATGCCAACGTTACTATGATCGATGATCAGGTTGGTGAGCTGATGAAAGCCTTAGATAAACGTGGCGTATTAGACGATACCATCATTATCTTCACTACAGATCACGGTGACTGTCTAAATGACCATGGCCTAAGCCAAAAATGGAATATGTTTGAACAGAGCATTCATGTACCTGCAATCGTCTGGGCTCCAGGGAAAGTTGCAGCAGGCAAAAAAGTAAGCGATCTAGTGGCGCACTTTGACCTAGGGCCAACGATTCTAGATTTAGCTAAGGCTAACAAGCCAGACTGGATGGAAGCAATTTCCTTACATGGTTATTTAACAGACACAGAACAAACTAAACGTGAACGTGTTTTTGCTGAACATTCAGATGACCCAATACTCGAAGGCACCATGTATATGACGATGGTGCGAGAAGGTAACTACAAATTGGTTCATTTCGTCGATCATGAAGCTGGTCAATTATTTGACCTACAAAATGACCCTCAAGAAAAGGTCAACTTGTGGAATGACGAAGAACATCAAGCCATTAAGCAACGTTTATTGCATGAAATATTAACTTGGCGAACCCTGAGTGCAAGGCACACACAAGGTTTCCACTCAAGAGCGTAACTTTCAGGGCGTAAGGCTTGCCCCTTAACGGAATAGTGTTCTAATGCTATTCCGTTTTTTTATCTTTAATATCCTCCCTTGTGGTCTCCATTGATCAGCCTCTTTCACTATTCACATAGCTCTTATATCAATAAATTTATCTTCTAACTCAGAATAAAAAATTGCCGAGGCTTTAATCGTTCCCATTCAAAATGTAGAGGGGGTAAAATTAGCTCTTAATGGTTAATCCTGTGGCTCCCAATATTCATCCACTATAGTGTCCTCTGTCGCACTGTGGAAGGTTACTGTGAACCAGTCTTGGCCTGCATCTGCCTGAGGAAAATGCCAAGTATTTTCAGGCACCACATCCCAGCAATTCATAAGGTCTTCTGCACTGTCCAACTCTGGACTAACAATGGCACACGCTTTAAAAGTCATATCCACACCACCAGGGGAAGCGGAAGAAATACTGCCTTCCCCTTTAAAAGACACCAAGCGCTGTATACTGTTTCTATGAATTTCAGGGCGAGGCATTTTGCAACCGGCACGCAAGATAAAGACTCGACACAAGCCAATCATGGATTGCTCCGGAGCATTAAGAGCCTGAGTAAAATGCGTAACAGGTATGTTGTAGGAAGCAAAAGGAAGAGAATATTCAGGGTCTTTAAAAATCGCCAATGCTTCTTGGAAGGCTGAGGCTAGAATCTCTTGGGTGGTGGAATCATGAAAAACCATGTTATGAAGTTGTTCAATAAGCTTGCTATCACTCTCACTAACTCTTGGCACAATATAACCTCTAAATATTAGTTCCCTAAAATAATAAAAATAATTCCCATTCATCAGCCTCAAATAATAGAGTCAAACTCATAGAGATTATTTTCTTTCAAATAAGATCTTTAATTTGTATTATGAATTAAATTTCACACTCTAACGTCTAATTTTCTGGGGTATTTAATGTCTATTCGCACAAAAATAATGTTACTAATGGGTGGCATGACATCTTTACTTGTATTGGTAATTTCCATTATTAGCTATGTGAATTTCAAATCCGAATCTGTTTCAGGTTATACAAAAAGCTTAGAAAATCAATCATTTCTAATCTCCAAGAGCATTGAGCAGAAAATCAATCGTATGTTTGATGTGCTCAATGCTGTCGCTGCAGAACTTGAAATCTATGAAGACGAAACATTAAATGAAGATGCGGTACTCGCTTCAATCACCTCCATTGCTGATAACTTTGATGTTATGGGCTCCCACATCTCCATGAAAAACGGTGACATATATGCTTCCCTAGCAGGCGGCTTCGTTAAAAGCGTCAACGCTAAAGAGACAGGCCGCGAATGGTACGTGAGAATATTTGAAGGCGAAGATAGAGTTCTAACAAAAGTCTACAAGAATGGTGAAGGTGATCTTGCTATTGCGATGTCGGTGCCAGTTTTCCGATCCGGAAAGAAAGTCGCTCTGTTAGCTGTTAACTTGCGTGTAGACCTTCTTACTCAGTTCATCAACAGCCTATCGGGTAACCAAAGAATCTTTGTATCAAGAGAAGATGGTTACCTACTCGCGGCGCCTTCCGCTGAATTAATTGGAGAAAATATTTTCGACCTCCAGCCAAGCTATCAAGCTTATCAAAATAAAGAAGCAAGCAGTCACACCTATAAACAAGACGGAGAAGATTACTTCGTCGCTTCTGCCAGAACAGAATCTTTGGGTTGGAACGTTTGGGCCCTAGACGAAATTAACGTTATAAACTCAGCATCTAATAAGAACTTAATCATTACCGCTTCTGTTGCCAGTCTTTTCGTTATTGCAGCATTAATAATGATTTATACCATTTTAACAAAACTGATTTACCGCCCTATTGGTGGTGAGCCAAAAAATATTGAAGCGGCTGTTCAGAAAATATCAAATGGCGATTTATCTTTTAATGAAAGTAACCTAGATAACATTACAGGTGTTTATAAAGCAGTACATGTTATGGTCAATAATTTAAAAGACATGATCAGCCAGATTAACTTAACCACTAAAGATGTGACTCAGTCTTCAGATCAAATGAAAATGACTGCTGAAGGTGTAGCCAAAAATGCTGAAGAACAGATGCAGCAACTTGAGCAAACAGCCTCTGCCATGCATGAAATGTCTGTATCTGTTACAGATGTGGCCAAAAATGCACTCAATGCCTCCACCGCCGCCAATGATGCCAATGAGCAAACCACGCAGGGCATGACACTCGTTAATCAGATGAACTTAGATATAAACACTCTAGTGATGGGAATTGAAGATGTTCAAAATGTCATCAATGACCTAGCATCGCAAACCAACAACATCGGCGGCATCCTTGATGTTATTCAGGGCGTTGCTGAACAAACTAACCTACTCGCTTTGAATGCGGCCATTGAGGCTGCAAGGGCAGGTGAACAAGGTCGAGGCTTCGCAGTAGTCGCCGACGAAGTTCGCAACCTAGCGACGAGAACACAAGAAAGCACAGACGAGATACAAAAAGTTATCAGTGAACTGCAAACTGAGGCCACCAGATCCGTTTCTCTGATGAAGGACAACGCATCTCGAGCCAAAGATACCGCAGCGAAAACCGATGCAGCCAACCACTCATTGGAAGCAATCAAGCAGTCTGTTGGAGAAATACAAAATATGAACACTCAAATTGCCACCGCCGCTGAACAACAAAGCAGCGTAGCGGACGAAATTTCGAGCAGCCTAATTCATATTAATGATAATGCGAAGCAAGCCTTTGATAATGCACAGAAGAATACTGACGTAGCCAGTAGCCTACAAAAGTCCGCCACATCTCTGAGTAATGAAGTAAATAAATTCTCTTTTTAAGACCGATAAAGGGAGGACAACTCTAGTCCTCCCTTTAGCATACTTTGCATAAGTAAATTAACCTGAATCCAAATATAGTTTTCCACCCACAACTATCTGATAAACAAGCCACCATAGATTAATCCTGTGCAGATAACAAAAGTTGGATGAACTTTGAGTTTATCTAAAGCCAATGCTGATGCTAAAAATAATAATATAAAATGCAATGGAAAAATGTTTAGGCTAGTCTTTGTGAGTTTGAAAGTGAGTACCCCCATTAACACTGTGACAACAGGTAATACCCATGTTCCCATCTGCTTTACAAGTGGTGAATCTCTATATTGATACAGTAGGCGCAAAGCAAAAATCATTACAAATAAAGTAGGCGCAACTGTAGCAAAAAGTGCAACAACAGCACCTAAAACACCAGCTACCTCATAGCCAATGTAGCCAGCCATTTTTGTTGCTATAGGGCTTGGTAGAGCATTACTCAAAGCTAGTATTTCAGAAAATTGATTAGTCGTCATCCATCCGTAATGACCAACAACCTGGGATTCAATCAACGGAATAATCGCAGGACCTCCACCATACCCAATAATGTTTGGTATAAAAAATGCTGAAAAAATATCAAAGTAGATCATATTAGCTCTTCTTTTCTTGTCTAAAAAAAGCCGCTACTAAAATAGTGACAATGATAAACGCAGGATGGATGCCGATAAGATAGATTAAGGTAAAGGAAGCGAAGCACATCACCAGTGTAAATATTAATCCTATGGACTTATAGCCTTTTGAAAAAAAGTCCCAGGTAAGTTTTGTTAGCATCCAGGCAACAATAGGAATGATGCCACTGATCATCCCCGTGACCCATGGCTCGTAGCGATATTCATTTAATACAGACAGACCACTTATAAGTAAAATAACAATAGGAACAGTAACAGCGACGATAGCGATCAACATACCACTATAACTCGATACTTTGTAACCAATATAGCCGGCCATCTTTGTTGCTATTGGCCCGGGCAATGTATTACCTATCGCTAATACATTGGTAAATTCATCTTCTTTCATCCATTTGTAGCGTATTACCACCTCATTGTGAATAAATGGGATCATAGTCGGTCCGCCACCGAAACCTAATACTCCTACTCTAAAAAAAGCTAAAAATATATCAATTAATACTCGCATAAGTTCATTCTTTGTTGTTATTTAATTATGGCTTCCGCAGAGTAGCGGATATGTTCTTCCAGTAGTTTTAACGCTTGAGGAATATCTCTTTCTAATGCTAAGTCTTTCAATTTACGATGATATTCTACGCTGACACTTTGGCTAAATTGAAATGTAGTGCTATATCGTCGATAGCGATCAAATTGTGCATTTAGACTTTTGACAAAAAACAGTAACCACGGTGAGTTTGAACCCGCAAGTAACGCTTGATGAAACGCTTCATGAGCGTCATCTAATCGTTCAATATTCTCGGTGTTTACTTCTTTTTTCTCATGTATCAATTTTTCTTGCAGGCTCAACTTATGATAGGCACCCACCATATTGCTTTCCCATTCAGCATCACCATTTTTTAGTGATACATCTAATGCGATACATTCAAGCTTGATCCTTGTCTCTGTAATATCTTCAAAATCTTTTTGAGACATATCAGATACACGAAATCCTTTCTGACCTGAATTGGTCAGTAAACGACTCTCAGCTAACCTTGATAGTGCTTCACGTATAGGGCTGTAGCTTACGTTGTACCTATCTTTTACTTCTTCGAGTTTAATCTTTTCGCCACAGGGGTAAAAACCATGAATGATGTCTCTTTTCAATCCCTGATAAATTGTCTCAGAAGCCGTCTTCCTTTCATTGTTCATAAATAAAAACCTGTATAGATGAAGATTGACAAAGTTATCATAAAAATAAAATTATACAAAAAAAATTTTTTCCTTAACTTTGTTGACTAAACGCAAAATTATATATATAAATTAATTATCTTGTGATATTGAAATAATTTCGATATTTTAAAGATCGGTTAATGACGCATTGATATGTCCATACAAAAGAAATACTCATGGGAGTTTTCATGAATAGAAAGGCGCTATTAGAAGTAAAGAATTTACGCTTGAGTGTAAGTACACATCAAGGTCAAGCAGATATTTTGGATGGCATCAATTTCAGTCTTCGTGAAGGTAAAGTAACTTGCCTAGTAGGAGAGAGTGGCTGTGGAAAAAGTATCACTTCCCTTTCTATTATGGGCTTACAGCGGCCTTTGGTTGCCACTAAAAATAATACTATAAATGCAAGTGGAGAGATCCTTTTCCAAGGGAAAAATTTACTGTTGAGAAGCGATAAGCAAATGGAATCACTGCGCGGAGACCAAGTTGCAATGATTTTTCAGGAGCCGATGACCTCACTTAATCCTGTCTTGACTATTGGCGAGCAGCTTGCTGAGGCTGTTCGAACTCATAATGAGGATCTTTCCAGCGATAAAGTCAGGGAGCGAGTCAATCAAACTCTTGAAAAGGTTAATATTTCAGGAGAGGAACGGTTTGATGAATACCCCTTTCAGCTATCTGGTGGGATGAGACAACGCATTATGATTGCGATGTCATTAATTAATTCACCTAAGTTATTAATTGCAGATGAGCCAACAACGGCTCTAGATGTAACAGTTCAGGCACAAATTTTAAGCCTTATAAAGGATCTCCAAAAAGAACACCAATCATCGATTCTGTTTATTACACATGACCTTGGTGTTGTGGCTGAAATTGCTGATGACGTCATTGTTATGTATGGCGGACAAGTTGTAGAAAGTGGTCCTGTTGAAACTGTATTTAATGACCCACAACACCCTTATTTAATTGGTCTACTAAATTCAATCCCAAATTTCGATGAGAAACAAAAGCGCTTGCAAACTATACCTGGCATGGTTCCGTCAGTAATTTCAATGCCTAAAGGATGTCGATTTCAAACACGCTGCCCTTTTTCTCATGAGAAGTGCAATGATAAACCACCTAGTATTCAACATGAATTAAATCACCAAAGTTATTGTTGGTTAACGCCTTTAGAAGAGAATTTAGACCTATCTCAACTGGATATAGAGTCTGACCAAAATATTTATATGGAAGGTAATACTCATGACGTCTAGTACTTTCATAAAGGAAAAAGTAATTCTATCTGCCAAGCATTTAGTCAAAACCTTTTCTAGTGGAGGGGCAGTTCTCCATGCCACTAACGATGTTAGCTTTGATGTTTATGCTGGTGAAACATTGGCTATAGTCGGAGAATCTGGTTGCGGAAAATCAACATTAGGCCGAATGCTATTACGATTACATGAGCCGACTTCAGGTGACGTTACTTATGAAGGTAATAGTATTCTTAATGTCAATAGTGCTGAAATGAAAGCGTTACGCAAAGAAATGCAAATGATTTTCCAAGATCCTTTTGCTTCTTTGAACCCCCGAATGACAGTGTATAAAACACTGGCTGAATCATTAAAAATTCATCAAAAGCTTAAAGGTGAGAATTTGCGAAATGCCGTATTCGAGCTTTTGGAATTAGTGGGGTTATCTACCACACACGCAAATAGCTACCCACAAGAATTCAGTGGAGGACAACGCCAACGAATTGCCATTGCTAGAGCCTTAGCAAGTAAGCCAAAACTGATTGTGGGTGATGAGCCTGTCTCTGCTTTAGATGTATCGGTACAAGCACAAATCATAAACTTACTTAATGACTTGAAAGAAAAATTTGGACTCACTTTAATCCTCATATCTCATGATTTATCAGTAATTAAACATATGTCTAATAGGGTTGTGGTTATGTATCTGGGAGAAATTGTTGAGATGGGCAAAACTGAGGATGTCTTTACAAATCCGAAACACCCATACACACAAGCCTTATTATCCTCTATTCCACATCCAGTCCCTACAAACAAAGCACTTAGCCTACTATCTGGGGAGTTACCCAACCCCAAAAAGCTCCCTGAAGGTTGCTACTTTAGAACACGTTGCAAACATGCAGGTATTCGTTGTGAGCAAGAAAGGCCTACCTTAGTTCAGTCCCTAAATGACGAACAAATAAACGATAATGAGCCACACCAAGTCGCCTGTTTCATGCATAAAAATATACCAGCCTTTGTGCCTCTTAAGTTTAAAGAGAACAAGTCAAAAGGCTACCAAGTTCGTCGAAAACTATATCAAATGCATTCAAAAAATGAATGAAATCATAGCAATAATTCAATCACTTAAAGGAACCTAATAATGAAACTTAAAACTGCCTCGCTGCTACTTATGCTAACAATAACCCCCTTATCTTATGCGAAAGATTTTTCGATAGGATTGAATTCTGACCCAGATGCCTTAGACCCTGATTTAGGTCGCACAATGGCTGGGCGCGAAGTCTTCACGTCTTTATTTGATAAGTTAATTGAAATAGACCAGGAGCTAAATCTCGTTCCAATGCTCGCGACTAGTTGGAAATGGGTAGATGAAAACAAGGGATTAATTCTTACTTTACGAGAGGGTGTTTCTTTTCATGATGGTACTCCATTTAATGCTGAAGCTGTGAAATTTAATATTAATCGCTCTATGACTCTTGAAGGCTCTCGACGTAAAACGGAATTAGCCATGGTTGATCATGTTGAGATTTTAGATAACTACACAGTTAAAATCCACCTTAAACAAGCTTTTGTACCTTTATTAGCAACACTTACAGATCGATCAGGGATGATGGTTTCACCTGTTGCAGCTAAAAAGTTAGGCAAAAACTTTGGGCAAAATCCAGTCGGAACAGGACCGTATAAATTCGAAAGTCGAGTTCCTCAAGATCGAATTGTGTTAGATAGATTTAGTGGCTATTGGGAAGCTGAGCATTATCACTTTGATAAAGTTACCTACCTACCATTACCTGATGCCACCATTCGGTTAGCAAACTTGCGCTCTGGGCAGATTGATATTGCAGAGCGAGTTCTTCCTACAGATATAGAAAGCATTAAAACAGATAGCAATCTACATGTATTAGAAACAGCAGGACTTGGTTATAACGGTATTACTTTTAACTTAGGATTTGGAGCCTATGAAAATAAAGATATGGCTATTAAAAACCCTTTGGTTCGAAAAGCTTTTGAATACGCCATTGATCGAAATGTATTAAATCAAGTGGTTTTTGCAGGGCAATATGTACCAGATAATCAATGGGTAACTCCTGGAAGTACTTTTTATGCAAACCACTTAACCATGCCGGCACGCAACATTGAAACAGCAAAAGAAATATTGGCAACCGCTGGGTATAAAAATGGTGTGAGTATTGAGCTAACTATTGCTAATACAACAGAGGCTACTCAAATAGGACAAGTTGTCCAAGCGATGGCCAGTGAAGCTGGAATTCGTATTGAACTCAATACAATGGATAACGCAACAGCTTTAGATGCAAAATCAAGAGGCGAATATGAAGCTACTATCGTAGGTTGGAGCGGTCGAGTTGACCCTGATAGCAATATTTATTCTTTTTATGGAGATGGTGGGCCATTAAATGAAAATGGCTTTGACGATGAGAGTATTCAGAACCTTCTTGTTGAAGCAAGAAGTGAACCCGACATTTCTAAGCGTCAAGCTCTTTACTCCAATGCAATGGAGCAGGTTTTAGAAATGAGACCTCAGTTGTATTTGTACCACCCAAAATGGCAATGGGGTGTTTCGAATAAAATTGAAGGTTTTAAACCTTATGCTGATGGCATGCCTCGATTGCGTGATGTGAAATAAATAACGATATGAGAGGGGAAACCCTCTCATCATTCTGAAAGGATAGGTAATGTTCAAATTTATTATTCGTCGAATATGTGTAGCGATTCCAACGTTATTATTGATTTCTTTTTTTATTTTTGGATTACAAAAATTAATGCCTGGTGACCCTGCATTAATGTTGGCGGGAGAAGATCGTAGCCCTGAGGCGATGGACTATATACGTGAAACTTACCATTTGAATGAACCTTTTATAGTGCAATACCTTTATTGGTTAAGTGATGTTCTACAGGGCGACTTAGGTACATCTATTCGAAGTGATCAGTCTGTAATGGAACTATTATTACTGAAACTTCCCGTTACTATCGAACTTAGTGTTTTATCGATGCTTTTCGCTATTTTAATTGGTATACCGATGAGTGTGATCGCAGCGGTTAAGAAAAACTCAAAATGGGATTTATCATCAAGTATCTTTGCTCTAGTTGGTCAGTCTATTCCGAATTTCTGGCTAGGTTTTATGATGATATTACTATTTTCTGTTTACTGGGGGGTATTACCCGCATCAGGATATGTCAGCCCTTTTGAAAGTATATCTCAAAATATTCAAACAATGATTATGCCAGCTTTTGTATTAGGTACTGGGTTAGCTGCCACCATATTTCGTCACTCTAGAGGTGCAATGTTAGAAATATTGAGTGCTGACTTTATTCGAACTGCAAGAGCAAAAGGTGTGAAAAGAAAGGTCATTTACTTAAAACATGCGTTACGTAATGCCTTAATCCCTGTGGTTACTATGGTGACCATTCAGTTCGGTGAATTACTAGGCGGTGCTGTATTAACTGAGCAGGTTTTTACTATTCCAGGCCTAGGTAAATTAATAGTCGACTCTGTTTACAATCGTGATTTCCCTGTCGTGCAAGGGATAGTTATGTTCTCAGCCTTGATGTTCATCATTAGTAATATCTTAGCTGATATTGCTTATTACCTCCTAGATCCGAAACTACGCAATAAAGAGGTGAACTAATGTCTACTTCCATTTACACAAAACAATTTCGTTGGACGTTTTTTTCCAGATGGCTAGATAATCGAGCTTGGAAGAAGTTCAGTAAGAATCCAGTTGGCTGGTTTGGATTAAGTATTATAATTATTTTTGTATTGTTAGCAGTTTTCGCACCGTTACTAGTAAATTATGATCCAACTAAAACAAATTGGTTAGCCGTCCGACAAGCTCCTTCTTTAGAGTATTGGTTTGGAACCGATGAGATAGGTCGCGATATATACAGCCGTTTATTATATGGTGCACGGGCTTCCTTAATGGCAGGTTTTTTCTCCGTAGTTATCGCCTTTATAATTGGAGTGCCTTTAGGCATGATAGCTGGCTATTTTGGCGGAAAACTAGATAGTATCATTTCACGCTGTTCCGAAGCTTTAATGGCCATTCCATCACTTATCTTAGCCATTTCACTGGCTGCAGTTCTTGGCGCTAATCTAACCAATGCCATGATTGCGATCGGTATTGCAAATGTGCCCTTATTTGTTCGCCTAACTCGAGGCCAAGTTTTATCCGTAAAATACATGGAATATGTTGAAGCAGCTTATTCCATTGGCGTATCACATATGGGAATACTGTTTAAATATATCCTGCCTAATATCCTAGCTCCTCTTTTTATCCAAGTGACCTTATCTTTAGCGAGTGCCATCATCGCTGAATCAAGCTTGTCATTTTTAGGACTAGGTCAACAAGCACCTGACCCTAGCTGGGGAAGTATGCTAAATGCAGCTAAAGGATTTTTAACCCAATCTCCGTGGATGGCCATCTTGCCTGGTCTGTCCATTTTTACAATCGTATTAGCATTTAACTTATTTGGTGATGCCCTTCGCGATGCGTTTGATCCAAAATAGAAAAGGATAATTTATGAATATTCACTCAACATCATACCCATTTACTTCGCAGAGAAATGCGGTTTACAGCACTAACGGTATGGTTGCCACATCTCAACCTTTAGCTGCGCAAGCTGGTTTAAATATACTCCAAAAAGGGGGTAACGCCATTGATGCCGCTATAGCTGTGGCTGCGGCCTTAACTGTAGTAGAGCCAACGTCTAACGGTATAGGGGGTGACGCCTTTGCATTAGTTTGGATGAAAGATAAATTGCACGGATTAAATGCAAATGGAATGTCTCCAGCCTCTATTTCCATTGATGCATTAAAAGCTCAAGGTTTATCTGAAATGCCAACTTATGGATGGACACCTGTTACCGTTCCCGGCGTACCATCAGCTTGGTCAGCATTAAATAAGCGCTGGGGAAATTTATCATTATTAGAATGTCTAACACCTGCTATAAATTATGCCACTGAAGGCTTTCCAATCAGCCCTACACTAGCAAAGTTTTGGAAAGTCGCATTTGATAAATTTTCAGCTTTAAGAAAAAAAGATAATGGAGAAATTTATCAAGAATGGTTAGACGTTTTTGCTCCAAATGGTAAATCACCTACCTTAGGAGATATATGGAAATCTCCTGCTCATGCGAAAACACTGCGCCTTATTGGTGAAACTAATGGCGACGCTTTTTATAAAGGTGAATTAGCCAATAAAATTTATGAAGCTGCTAAAGATAACAATGCTTTCCTATCAATCACAGACTTAATTGAGCATGAGGTAGAATGGGTTGACCCTATTAGCGTCAATTATAATGGTTATGATATTTGGGAAATGCCACCTAGTGGTCAAGGTACTGTTGCTTTAATGGCTTTAAATATAATGAAGCAATTCAATTATAAAAAAGTTAACGATGCAGAGAACATACATAAGCAAATTGAAGCAATGAAGCTCGCTTTTGCTGATGGTTTACACAACATCACAGATATAAATGAAATGACTGTCAGCGTTGATGAGTTATTGGATGAAGGCTACGCAAAGAAAAGAGCGCAATGCATTACAGAAGAAGCTCAAGAGCATTGCCCAGGTGACCCTAAATCAAGCGGCACGGTCTACTTAGCAACAGCAGATAATGATGGCAACATGGTCTCATTTATTCAAAGTAACTATATGGGCTTTGGTTCCGGTGTTGTGGTGCCCGGCACTGGAATAGCCTTGCAAAATAGAGGACAAACCTTTTCTCTTAATCCAAAAGATATTAACTGTTTGAAAGGAAAGAAAAAAACATACCACACTATTATTCCTGGCTTCATTACTAAAAATAATCAAGCTATCGGGCCATTTGGTGTTATGGGCGGCTTTATGCAACCACAGGGACATATGCAGGTAATAATGAGCTTAATTGACTTTGGTTTAAACCCTCAATCTGCTTTAGACGCACCGCGTTGGCAGTGGGTTAAAGGGAATGATATTTCCGTAGAGCAATCCATGCCATCTCACATAATTCAATCTCTTATTGAACGAGGGCACAATATCTCAATTGCTCGTGATGGTGGGACATTTGGTCGGGGCCAAATTATTATCAAAGATACGATTGAGAAACAAAACCTGTTCGTTGGAGGTACCGAACATAGAACAGATGGAGCTGTTGTTGGGTACTAGCTATACTATCGATAGAGGCTGTGAACTTCTCAGCCTCTATTTATTTTTCTTTAATAGTCACCAAGTTTAAAAGAATGAATCTCGTGTGAATTGCTAGTTTCTCCATCGCTATTCATGTTCAACAAGTCTAACTGCTGAAAAAGGTACTTTTGACATCGTCGTTTGTGGCGATCAACCACTTAACTGGCAACTCATATAAAAATCAGCTCTATCACAGCAGCCAGCTGCCTCATGTACGCCTTTTCAGGTGATCCGCCACCATGCACTGATTAGTACACATCAACAAAACTTCCCGTAACAAAAGAAGCCCGCTTTTAAAGGCTTACAGACGTGCCTGTCTTAGTTAGGAAGAAAGTAATTAGTACTAGATAAAAGAAAAGCTGTCACGAGTATTCCCGCTGACGCGTCGAGGCACGAGACAGGCGCAAGGGAATGACGTGATAGCTTTGAAGTAAAGCCGGAAGTTAACAAGAAGGTTAAAACCTTAGAAGTTGAGCGAATCAAGGGTTAGCCAACGCAACTGTTGGCTAACCCCCTCTGACTATTTGCGGTGAGCAAAAGCGGTTTGGGTGCAATCCGCGTCGATTTTGTCTTTTTCTTCCGCTAGGATCTCATCGGTAAATTGGCCCATGAAGCAGCAACAAACACCTTCGCCTATCATGGTTCTTGGCCCCATAGGGTGACCTATGTGTTTGTAAACTCCATGGGAGTGACCGTGACTGTGTCCATGTGAATGATCATGGCTATGGGCATGTCCGTGGTCATGCGAATGATCATGGCTATGACTGTGATCGTGGCTGTGTCCATGATGATGCGAGTGATCATGCCCATGGCTGTGATCAGCATGTGACAAGCCTTGGGTATCATCTTGAGGATCAACAAACTCAGCGTGGTGGTGATGCACATCCACCTCCCCTGCCGCCAAACGACGTTTAAATGAGTTCATCAGGGTTTCCTCACTGATCGATTCGTACTCTCCTTCCATAATCTCTTCTACACGGTTCTGAAAGGCATCGATCACTTTCGGATGGTCATTCAAATAAGGTGTTTGTATAAACTCAATTCCTGGATTTTCCCCAGCTACTTTATCCACATAACCCTGAATACGCTTAATCAGGCGGCCAGTGAACAAGAAGTAAGGCGCTACCACAATGCGCTTGTAGCCTAGCTTCATCAGCTTCTCAAGTCCGACACCAACCGATGGATAAGTCACCCCAGAATACACTGTATCAGCCC
The DNA here is from genome assembly GCF_052747885.1 of Marinomonas dokdonensis. Lineage (NCBI taxonomy): Bacteria > Pseudomonadati > Pseudomonadota > Gammaproteobacteria > Oceanospirillales > Oceanospirillaceae > Marinomonas > Marinomonas dokdonensis. The sequence goes on along the minus strand of NZ_JBRAND010000002.1, from coordinate 45,605 downwards.
AACCAAAGCCCATGTTTTCGTTAACAATACGGGTCAGTTTCGCTGCTTCTGCGTTCGCTGAAGTATCAGACGTACCACGGCCAACCACCACCAGCAGGGTGTCGTATAAATTTTCCGGTGGGTTTTCTGGATCCAGCCCCATAGACTCGTAAATACGCGCTTGGAAGGCGTCAATCATATCGTCTTGCAAACCAAGCTCTCGACCGTAAGTGACCTTCAAGCCCGGGTGTTTTTCTTCATAGGTGGTCAATACGGAAGGGATATCATTTTTAGCATGAGTCGCTGCAAACAACATGCCTGGCACGGCGTAGATTTCCTCAACGCCTTTTTCTACTAATCGGTTCAAACCCATATGAATGTTTGGGGCTGAAAATTCTAAAAAACCGTATTCGACGGGCAACTCTGGATAACGAGCCCTCAAGCCTTCGGCCACTAGGCCGAATTCGCGTTCTGCGTCTTTATCGCGGCTACCATGGCCGCAAATCATAATGCCTTTTTTGCTTTGAGTTGTGTTACTCATTATCTCTCTCTGTTTGATTCATTGCTGTGGCGCTATTGTAGCGCCCAATTAACTAATATTCAGTGGTCTTCTGCCCAAGATCACTGGCTTTGCTCCTGTTGCTGATCGAGATCAAGCAATAGGGACTGGATTCTCTCTTGATAGCCTTCGCTGTCTTGCCACATGTCGCGCTGTATTGCTTCAAGCAAACGCTCCCCCATCTCTTCTAGAGCGTGGGGGTTATTCTCTCGCATAAAGGCCTGATTAGTAGGGTCTAGCAGCAAGCGATCGGTCACTTGCTGATATTGATAGTCCGCCACTAAATCCGTGGTGGCATCGTAGGCGAACAAGTAATCTACCGTGGCGGTCATCTCAAAGGCCCCTTTATAACCATGGCTTTGCATGGCGCTGATCCATTTAGGGTTCAGCACGCGGGAGCGCACCACACGATTCAGCTCTTCTTTTAAAGTACGTACCTTTGGCGCGCTAGGATTAGAATGGTCGCTATGATAAACACTCGGAGCTTGACCGGCCAGTTCTGTCACCGCATTGGTCATGCCGCCTTGGAATTGGTAATAATCGTCTGAATCTAAAATATCATGCTCACGATTATCTTGGTTTTGCACCACGGTATCTAAGTTAGACAAACGCTCGACAAAAGCGTCTTGTGCTGCCACACCATCCTGCTTGCCACCATCGTAAGCATAGCTGCCCCAGTTTACATAGGCTTCCGCCAAGTCAGCTTTTATGTCCCAACAGCGCTCATCAATTAAGCCTTGTAAACCCGCTCCATAAGCGCCGGGTTTTGAGCCAAATACTCGATAAGATGCTTGTCGAGTGGCGGTTTGTGCAGAAACACCTTGCTCTATTAGCGCCTGTTGGCGGGCTAGCACATTGGCACGAATGACATTGCCCGTGCCCGGCTCTTCATAATCTGCGATCGCTTGCACTGCCGCATCATACAAACGCATCACATTGGCAAAGGCATCACGAAAAAAACCTGATACCCGCAAGGTAACATCCACTCTCGGGCGTCCCAACTGCATGCAGGAAATCACCTCAAAGTCGGTTACCCGATTAGAGCCCGGCGCCCAAATAGGCCGCACGCCCATCAAGGCAAAGGCTTGAGCAATATCATCCCCGCCTGTGCGCATGGTGGCGGTCCCCCATACGGATAAGCCCAGATCACGAGGGTAGTCCCCTTCTTCTTGCAGGTGTCTTTCAATCAAGGCTTCAGCGGATTTTTGCCCAATTGCCCACGCCGCAGGAGAAGGAATCGCGCGATTATCCACCGAGAAAAAGTTTCGACCAGTGGGCAAGGTGTCTAAACGACCACGGGTCGGTGCTCCGCTTGGTCCCGGCGGAATAAAGCCACCATTGAGGCCTGCAATTAAGGCTTGAATTTCATCTGTGGCACTTTGCTCCAAAGCGCTCATCAAGTGTTGTTTAGCGTGTACTAATACCGCCGCCGTTTGCGGCAGCACATTGGCCAACTCTTGAATGTCTTCCGCCGCCAACAGAAAAGTCTTAATGAGACCCGCGGCCAGTAGTTCTAAACGCTCCTTGGTATCCGCTTGAGTACGCCAGCTCGCTGCTGACACATTCACCAACATGACAGGGCGTGGCCCTTGCCAAGGGGCAGCAACACTTACGAGCGGGTCAAAGTCATTGTCGGTCATTAAACCAAGGTCCGCCGCCAAAGCATGCAATAACCCTTGGCTGCTAGCGTCACTGCCTCTCGGCAAGCGCAACAGAGCCACCAAGGTATCAGCCAATTTACCGTTTTCTGGTAATTGCCCTAAACGGTGTAAACCATGACGTATTTGCGCTTCTTTGATTTCACATAAGTAGGTATCTAGACCCTCTAGCACCGAGTCTTCATCGTCTTCTTGGACACCCACTAATTCTTCTAATAAATGGCTAGAAGTGACTTTTTCAAGAATTTGCTCCCGTAACCAAGTTTCGCGACGTACATCCATGCCCATGGCTTGATAATACTCATCCACTAGGTTCTCAAGCTCCGCCATCTCACCATAGGTTTCGGCACGCGTCATGGGCGGCATTAAATGATCAATAATAGTCGCTTGGGTTCGACGTTTGGCTTGCGCCCCTTCTCCAGGATCATTAACAATAAAGGGGTAAAAATTCGGCATTGGACCCAAAATAACATCCGGCCAACACACATTTGATAACGCCGTCCCCTTACCCGGTAGCCATTCCAAGTTGCCATGTTTGCCCACATGAACAAAGGCATCCACCTGATAAACGTGACGCAGCCAGAAATAAAATGCCAGATAACTATGGGGCGGCACCAAGTCCGGATCATGGTAATTGGCCGCTAAGTCTAGATTAAAGCCTCGAGCTGGTTGCACCCCGACAAAGGTTTCCCCTAAACGAATCCCCGCCAACATAATGCGTCTTTCAAGCTGACCATTCACCTGTTGAGTACGGCACTTATGATCGTCTTCTGGTGGCCCCCAACGTTGCCACACCGCCTGTTGTGCAGCTAAAGGCAATTGGTAAAAATAATGTAGGTAGTCATCTAAGGCCAAACTTTGCCAACAGTCTCTTTCATGCAAGCTGTTAGGGTTGTTAGTAACCGCCCCCAACAAACTCTCGATCAACCCGTTACCATCCTCTGGAATATCATTAATAGGATAGCCCGCAGCTTCGAGTGCTTTAAGAAGATTCACGGTTGAGGCAGGAGTATCTAGGCCTACGCCATTACCGATACGACCATCTTTAGTGGGGTAATTTGCCAGCACAAAAGCAATGCGTTTTTTAGCGTTCGGCTTACTGGCAAGTTGCGCGTATTTTTTGGCTAATTGCGCGGTAAATGTCGCTCGCTCGGGCTGCAATTGATAACGAATCAGATCAATCTGCGCTGCGACATGATAATAACTCAACGCCTTAAAACTAATGGCGCGGGTAATAATGCGTCCATCCATTTCGGGCAACACGATTTGCATGGCCACATCACGGCTGCGCAAGCCTTGTGATTGGGCTTGCCAGTCCTCTTCAGTACTGGCGGAAAGAATCAACTGTAAAACCGGAACATCTACCGCAAAGGCAGACTGAAAGTGGGTCGGTTGTGCGGCAAGGTCAGGGCTGCCAACTCGGTTGGCCGCAAAGCCAGTGGTGTTTAAAATGACACGAGCAGTGTATTGTTGAGCCAGCGTTTCAATCAGCGCCACTGACAAGTCATCTTTTAGCGAACTGACCGCCACCGCCAAGGGCGCAAACCCTTCAGCTACTAAGGTTTCCAGCAAGTCATCAAACATGGCGGTATTGCCGCTTTGCATATGCGAGCGATAAAACACCACTAAACAGACTGGAGCTTGGGCGGCTAACGCCTCTTGATAATGGGCTTGCCATTGGCTTTGACTGATCGCCTGCCCTTGCTGATAAATCAAGGCACTGGGCAGTACGCTTGGCTCTTGCCAGTCATGCTGCTGGGCGAAACCTAAGCTGGCCAAAAAGTAGAAAAACTGCTTACTGTTGGCTTCGCCACTTTCCCGTAAATAACGCCACACTCTGTGGGCATCTTCCATGGCACAAGTAGAAGCCGCCAATAATTCTGGAGCTGGGGCATCATCTCCCGGCACCACGATCAATTGACGACCGGGCTTGGCCTGCACCCAAGCTTGTAAACGTGCGAAGCCATAAGACCAGTAGTGCTCACCGCCCAATAAAGACAACACCACCAGCTGGCTTCGCTCTAATACCTTGTCTTCATAAAGATCATAAGCGGCAGGTTTAAGCAGCTGCATCCAGTTGGCTAAGCGTACACTCGGCAGAGCTTCAGCCGCGTGCTGACACTCTTGCGTCGCCAAGTCTAAGCCATGGGCTAGGGCCCCCAACACAGTATCGGCAGCGGCTAAAACAACAATATCTGCAGGCGCTTGCCCGAGATCGACAATGCCTTCATCGTCTACAAAACCACCTGGTTTAGCCGCCAGTAAATGCACACCAACTCTCCACTAACTTGCCTATTAGGCGCTTAACGCATCGTTCAAGGCATCTTCAATCATGGCTTGATTAATGCCCTTGCCAATAAACACTAGCTGAGTTTGACGGATCTCATCCGCCTGCCACAAGCGGTCAAAGTAACGATCAAGACGCTTACCGACCACTTGGAACACTTGGCGCATAGGCTTTCCATTAACCGCCGCAAAACCTTTTACACGGTATATATTATGCTCCTCCACCAGCTGAGTTAGGGCCTGTTGCAGTAATTCCGATTGCACTTCGCCAAGTTTCACCACGAAAGAATCAAAATGGTCATGGGCATGATCATGATGTTCCCCATGGGCATGGTGGTGGTCGTGATGATTATGCACCTGGCTAATGCGCTCTTCGGTGGCCGCATCAATGCCTAGCAACATGTCTAGAGCCGCTTCACCATTCTCTATGTAGACGGTTTTTACGGTATTTGGCACTTCATGACTGATGACAGCTTCGACCCTAGCGCGCTCTGCTTCGTTCAATAGGTCATTCTTGCTGACCACAACCAAGTCCGCGGCACTTAATTGATCATCAAGCAGTTCTTGCAAACTTGGGTCATGATCTAGGCTGTCATCGGCCAAACGCTGCTGCTGAACTTGTTCTTCATTATGAGCAAAGCGCCCTGCTGCCACGGCTGGGCCGTCCACCACGGTAATCACAGCGTCAACCGTACAATGCTCTTTAATACCCGGCCAGTTGAATGCTTGCACCAAAGGTTTTGGCAAGGCCAAGCCACTGGTTTCAATCAGAATGTGGTCGATGTCATCACGGCGCGCCACCAGTTGCTCCATGACAGGTAGGAATTCTTCTTCCACCGTGCAGCAAATACAACCATTGGCAAGTTCGTAAAAGCCTTCCTCGCTACGGGTGGCTTCTTCTTGTCCGTCTTCACAATCTAATGGGCAAGCACGCAAAAGGTCTGAATCGATATCAAGTTCACCAAACTCATTAACAATCACCGCGATGCGTTTACCCGCCGCTTGCTTAAGTACATTGGATAACAGGGTGGTTTTACCACTGCCTAAAAATCCCGTCACTATGGTGGTTGGTATCTTATTTAACTGCATGAGGAATCCTTTTTTGTTTTATGTATTTTGCGAAAAATGTGTGCCTGAGATTTATCGTATAAATAGGAATCCGCAAACTCTTCGGTATCCAGCACCTTGCCGACTAGAATCAAGCTGGTACGGGTGAATTTTTTAGCGCGTACTTTGGCAACAATATCCGCCAATGTGCCGGTGACATAATCTTGATCTGGCCAGCTTGTGCGGTAACACACAGCCACAGGACAATCCTCACCATAATGAGGAATCAGCTCCTCAACAATTTTATGGATACGAGTCACCCCAAGGTGAATGGCTAAGGTTGCACCACTTTGTGCTAACGCAGGTAAACGCTCACGTTCAGGAAAAGGGGTTTTGCCTTCATAGCGCGTCATGATCACAGTTTGCGACACACCAGATAGGGTCAGCTCTTTTTTCAACATAGCCGCCGATGCCGCCACCGCACTCACGCCGGGTATCACCTGATAGTCAATATCCAAGGCTTCGAGTCGACGAATTTGTTCGCCAATGGCGCCATATAAAGCAGGATCACCGCACTGTAAGCGCGCAACATCTTTACCCTCTTGGTGGGCCTTGGCGATCACCGCAGTGGTTTCTTCAAGGTTCATTTGCGCCGTATCATGAATGGCTTCCGCCTTGTCACGCACACTGTCGATCACTTGGGTCGGAATTAACGAACCGGCGTACAAAACAACCGGACAGCGTTCCATGGTTTTCACCGCTTTCACTGTCATCAAGTCGGGGTCACCAGGACCTGCGCCTATAAAATAAACTGTCATGCTTTCCCCTAGAGTTTCTTCGAATAGCCCCGTGGCGTATATATCCACTGTTTGTCGCCATTCACTATGTGCTTAGTATCGGAATTCCCCACACTGACCATGGTGAACATATCCACATCTTTAGCGTCTAATTCCCCTAGGGTGATAAAACGCACCTGTTCTTCTGGACGCGTTAGCTGACGACCAATCATTACTGGAGTACTCGCCGGGCGATACTGCAATAAGACATCACGGGCATGGTTTAATTGCCAATCCCGCTTGCGGGACACTGGGTTATAAAACGACACCACAAAATCCCCTGCGCCACAGGCATGTAGACGTTTATCTATGGTTTCCCATGGGGTCAGCAAATCCGACAAGGAAATGGTACAAAAATCATGACCCAATATGGCCCCTACGCGACTCGCTCCCGCTTGCATGGCGGAAATACCCGGAATCACTTCAATATCTACGTCTAACCACTCAGGATGGTTCTCTTTGCCTTGTAATTGTAGATCCAGCAATTCAAACACCAAGGTGGCCATGGCATAAATGCCAATATCACCACTAGAGATCAGTGCGGTGGTTTTGCCTTGTGCCGCCAAATCCAACGCTAAGCGGGCACGGCCTATTTCTTCCCCTAAAGGTAAATCATGAAAGGTCTTACCCTGACTTAAGTCACCCAGTAATTCTAAATAATACCCATAGGCAACCCAATCAGTGCAGGCCGCTAGGGCTTGTGTCGCTTTTGGCGCGACTAAATCTAAATCACCGGGGCCCATACCCATTACAAATAGCTTGCTCATTGTCTCTCTACATTTAAAGTGGGCAGCAGTACTGCAAATGCCGCCATTGTACACCGATTGCAACTTTGACGGCATGAAAAGACTAGGATAATGCTTGAGGAAACTTCAGCCAGTAATGCTTTGATTAAATTGGTAAATAAAATGGAACTCATCGTGCAAAATGCTTTTTATGCAGCTGACACTTTGACACCAAGCGCTCAAACAACGTATATTTGCCCCATCGGAAATTCCGATTTCGTTCTCGGGGCGGGGTGAAATTCCCCACCGGCGGTAAAGAATTTATTTCTAAGCCCGCGAGCGCCTAACAGACTTCTGTTTTGTTAGGGTCAGCAGATCTGGTGTGACTCCAGAGCCGACGGTTATAGTCCGGATGATAGAGAGCGTGTCAGACAAAACCTCAAACAAGGTTGGCTTTTTTGTGCCCCTTGTCTACTAGGTATGCCATTTTGAAATGGTGTATTTGCCTGTCCGTTCGCCCTGATTCACCTTTTATATATAGGATTTACCAATGAATCAGAGCTCAACGAATTTTACACCTGCAACACAACGCATTGCTTTTCTTCACGCCTCTTGGCATGAAGATATTGTGTTGAATTGTTTGGATGGATTTAAGAAAGAGTTAACTGCCCGCGGCTATGATGCAGCCTTAATTGATGTTATCCCTGTGCCGGGTGCTTATGAAATTCCCCTACAAGCTAAACTGCTCGCAAAAAGCGGCCAATACGCAGCTATCGCTGGCAGCGCCTTAGTGGTTGATGGTGGTATTTATCGCCATGACTTCGTTGCCCAAACGGTTTGTAGTGCCCTAATGCAGGTTCAGTTAGAAACTGAAATCCCTGTTCTTACAGCCGTTCTAACACCGCACAACTTCCATGAACATGATGAGCATAAAGACTACTTTAGCCGCCACTTCGTGAAAAAAGGTGTAGAACTTGCCAATGCTTGCGACCAAGCCGTTCGCTTAACCGCCGCCGCTAAAGCACTTTAAAGTACAGTGTGTTTTAAATGCCGCTGTTTATCAGCGGCTTTTTTGTGCCTAGCGAGAAACCAAAACAAGGTTAGGCAATACTGGCTTTCAGAGTTTGATAAGCCTTGCTGTTGAGATCTTCCGCCACACAAAGACTTAACATATCTTCCACAAAATAGTGAAAAGCTCGCAATTCAACGTTTGCAATCCCCTCTTGTATGTCTTCCCTAAGGTGTCCATATTTGGAAGCCGCACCAAAATCACCAAACAGAATATGACCTGTGTCGTTATTGATCAGCACATTGTGTGCATATAAATCCCCATGGCTAATCTTGCGCTCGGCAAAATGTTTAAGCAAAGACGCCATTTGCTCAACGATTTGTTCAATCTGTCCAATACTGAATGCTTGCCCTTGGGTAAAGGTGTCACGAGTACAGCTGACTAAACTCGGCGGTTGGCCAAGGTTAGTATAAACCTCAGGGATCAACTCCATCACTAAAGCAGACTGATCCGCCTCACTAATTTTCGCCAAGGGTTTGACTAGATTGTCATGGCTGCCAGTCGCCAAGCAGGCATCCAACTCATCCTCAGGGTAACCATCACTGGTGACCTCTCCCTTAAATACTTTCACCGCTACTTCATTAGGCAAACTCAAAGCATTATGAACCCATGTTGCTTTGGAAATAACGCCAGATGCGCCCTGCCCCAACACCTCTTGTAGGGTTAAATCTTGGCTCGCAACGGTTTTAAAGTCATCATGAGGGTCACGAGGAGCACAAAATGGATTGCCCGAAAAAGCTAACCAAGCCAGTTTTGGCAATTTGAGCAGTACTTCTGGAAAGGCTTGCAGTTGGTTCGCGGATAAACGAATCAATTCTAGGTTCTGACACTGGCCTAAACTGTCCGGCAACACCGTCAATTGATTACCAGCTAACGCTAATTTTTGCAGGGGCTTTAGGCGACCTATGCTGTCAGGTAATTGAGTCAGCTGATTGTCCGTCAAAATTAACCAACGAGTTTGAACCGGCAAAGCTTTTTCTGACACCTGCTCGATCTGATTGTTTTTAAAGCCAATCATTTCAAGCTTCGAACAACGGCCTAACACTTCAGGCAGCTCAGTAAATTGGTTATTCGAACAAAACACAATGCGAAGCTTGGTTAATCTGTCCAGATCATCCGGTAAATCAGTTAGCGCATTGTTCGATAAATCTAAGATCTCTAGGCTATCAGCAAGCTCGTAAATAGCCGGAGGAAATTGGGTAAGGTTATCAGCAATTTGTAGGCGTTTAATGCCTTTTAATTCACCGCTGTTGAGTTGTTTTAATGTATGCAAAATATCGCTCTTTAATTCTAAATAGCCCCATTATACGGTTTAAAACCCAGGACTCTACTCATGCCTAAAAATTTAACCAACAAAACGTTACACATGAGTAACCTTAATGCTTTGTAAACATTTCGTAAAAGCCTATAAACTTATGACCCACATGGGATAATGCAACGTATGGATTGATTAGCAAAAACGAATGGTGAGTGGACAAGTAAGTTGATTTTCATATTGAACTCATCATTTTAGGCAACCACGCAACATACTGGACAAAGACATGACAGAACCCTCTATCAAAACCCTTAGAAACGATGTGTTTCTATACCGCTTTTTATTGGCTCAAATTCCTATCCTTATTCTTAGCGGCTTCATTGGTGCCAAACTACTAGACTTTACTTTGGTCGCCGCTGCTGTTTTATTCATTTGTACGCAAGCGGCCTACAGCCTATTTAAAGGGCGCACAACCTTTTCTGTGCTGGCTGGCATACTGATGATGCTGGTCTCATCCTCTTTAATTCAAAGCCAACTGGGCATGATTGAAATGCACTTTCATATTTTTGCGTCCATGGTGCTCTTCCTCATTTACCAAAAATGGCAACCCATCATTGCCGCCCTATTAACCACGGCGGTTTACCATATTGGCTTTATGTTTGTGCAGATGGCTGGCGTGCATATTGGCGACATGCCAATCATGATTTTTGCAGGTCCTCATCACATGGGGGTAATGATAGTTCATTGTGCTTTTGCCATCGCTGAGGCTGCCATACTGATTTATATGGCTTTCTTAATGACGAAAGAGTCTTCCGCCAATATAAAAATTGCCAATGCTATTGAGAAAATTTCCAAGAGTAACGATCTGTCGATTCGTATCGATAAGCCTTCCTCAAGTGCTGAAATTTCACTAAATAATTTGCTAGATCAATTAGCAAAACTGTTTTCGGACTATCGAGGAATTGCCACCAGCTTGGTTTCTACCAGTCAACAGATTGATAAAATCAGCCAGAAAGCCCATGCGAGTGTTGATAAAAGCTTAAATAGATCTCAAGACATGACGACCTCTGCCCAAGCGGTCTCTCAATCTATGAAACGGGTGGCGAATAACAGTATTGAGTCTGCGGACACTGTCAAAGTGTTGGAGCAAGATACCGTTAAAGACAGCCAGCAGGCGTTGGCCATCATGCAAGACATGGAATTGCTGTCAAAAGACACCTCAGCAATATCGACCTCACTGCAAAACCTAACAACGGATGTTGATGCCATTACCGCTTTGCTGGATTCTATTCGAGGCATTTCTGAACAAACGAACCTACTAGCCCTTAATGCGGCTATTGAGGCTGCTCGTGCAGGAGAAACGGGTCGTGGTTTTGCCGTAGTGGCGGACGAAGTAAGAACATTAGCGCAACGCTCCAGTGAATCCACAGACGAAATAGAAAAAGTACTGGCGAATCTAAACACCAGTGTAGAGAAAACCGTGCGCTCAATTGAGTCTGGTAAAGAACGTACCGCTATTAGTGTTGAACACACCCTAAAAATCTCTGACGACTTGCTTAAGCGCGCCAAAGATGTAAACCAGGTGGCGAGTGCAAGTAATGACATTGCGCAAGACACCCAAGAGCAAGAACGCATAATTGCTACCATCTACGAAAAAGTAGATAAGAACGCGCAATCCATAGACCAGTTGGCCGAGCTAATGAAAGAGCTTTCAAAAAGCAGCCATAATATTAGCCAGGTGACAAAAGAGTACGAAACCAAAGCGACGTTATTTAAAATTTAAGCAGCTTACTGACTAGCCCTTTATTAAACAAGACAAAGGGCTAGTCATTCTTATCCAGCAATTTCCTTTCATAATCCGCCAAAACTATTCGTAAAGCCTCTACTGCCACGTCATCTGCTACCTGATTTGTCTCTAATAACTCAATCAGATCCACGGCCAATTGTATGTGCTGAGGAGCATTTTCTAAATTCATCATAATTCCATCGTTAAATTGCAGTAATTGCTGTGTAAAAATACTGTTCATCAGACGCAAAATATGATCGTCTGAGTCTTCTCAGTTACCAGTGCGAGCAAGCCGTTACGTTACTGTTATTTGGCTTTGTCCGCCAGCAAGGCAAACTTATAAAACCGCTCTATTGGAGGTTATTGTGATAACAAATGATTTTTGGCTAGACCGTTGGCAAACCGGACGGATCGGCTTTCATCAAGAGGGTGTAAACCCTCGCTTGATAGAATTTTGGCCTCAACTCCCCAAAAACAGCCGAGTTCTAGTGCCCTTATGCGGAAAATCTCATGACCTTATCTGGCTTGCCGAACAAGGTTATCAAGTCACAGGTGTAGAGCTTTCTCCTCTGGCTGTCGTACAGTTTTTAGGGGACAACGACTTGTCCTACGAAACCGAGCAACAAGGGGAACTAAAAATCCATACTATCATGGGTCTACCCTTACGCATTATTGAAGGGGATTATTTCCACTTTCAAGAACAGGGTTTTGATGCCTGCTATGACCGAGCAGCCATGATTGCCATGCCGGAGAGTAAACGCGACCTTTATGTTGACCATACCAAGGCCCGCCTCAAGGCAGATCCTTTTGTGTTGTTGGTCGCACTACAACATGACGGCACACCGGACACCCCTCCTTTTGCCGTCAACGATGACTTTATCGTCAATCGCTGGGGAAACAACATTAAAAAAATAGTGAGCGAAAACTTAGTCGAAACCAATCTTCAATACAAAGAACGTGGTTATGACTTTTTTGAAGAAAGTGTTTGGCATATCACGCCTCCAAGTGCTTCTTGAGTGATACGAGTTTTACTATATACCTGAGTCGTTTTCTGGGATAATGCCGTGTAAATATTTATTGATAAAATCCATTTTTTGTTAGGCCAGTCTATTTTGACTAAAGCCCTTTCAAAATCGCAAGAGTAGCCAATGATCAAACGACATAAGACCGCTAAACCATTATTTTCTTACCCATCCTATTGGGCTGAGTGCTATGGGGTTTCACCTTTTTTACCCACCACTCGTGAAGAAATGGACCAACTTGGCTGGGACAGCTGTGATGTCATCATTGTCACTGGTGATGCTTATGTGGATCACCCAAGTTTTGGGATGGCGGTTTTAGGCAGACTTTTGGAGGCTCAAGGCTATCGCGTTGGCATTATCGACCAGCCAGACTGGCGCAACGTCGATGACTTTCAGCGTTTAGGTCGTCCTAACCTGTATTTCGGCGTTACCGCTGGCAACATGGATTCTTTGATCAACCGCTACACGGCAGATTTAAAAGTACGTAATGACGATGCCTACACGCCTTATGGAATTGGCGGAAAACGCCCAGACCGCGCGGTAATTGTTTACTCTCAGCGTTGTAAAGAAGCCTTCCAAGATGTGCCTGTCATGGTAGGTGGTATCGAGGCCAGCCTGCGTCGTATTGCCCAGTATGATTACTGGAGTGACGAGGTGCGTCGCTCAGTACTCATTGATTCAACCGCCGATATTCTTTTATACGGGAATGCTGAGCGCGCGATGATTGAAGTAACTCACCAGCTCGCTATGGGAAAAACCTTGAATGAGCTAACCGATATTCGTGGTACCACCATAGTTCGCGATGCACCGCCTGGTGGCTATACAGAAATAGATTCCACACGAGTCGACTGGCCTGGCAAGGTTGATAAAATTTACAGCCCTTACGAGTATATTCCTGAAGGCAAATGCCAAACCAAAGACAACGAAGAAGAATCGGACGTCATGCCTATTCGAGTCATTCCTGCGCCATTACGGCGTGGAGAGAAACTCGACCCGGAAAAAACCTACATTCGGCTACCTTCTTTTGAAAAGGTGTCAAAAGACCCTGTGCTATACGCTCATACGTCACGTATTTTGCACCTTGAGTCTAACCCTCATAACGCTCGTGCGCTGATTCAGAAGCACGGTAAAAAAGAAATCTGGGTAAATCCACCACCAATTCCATTAGAAACACCTGAAATGGATGGCGTATTTGATTTACCTTATGCTCGTGTGCCGCACCCTAAATACAAAAAGGCCCGTATCCCAGCCTATGACATGATAAAAACATCGATCAACATCATGCGTGGCTGCTTTGGTGGTTGTACTTTTTGCTCCATCACCGAACATGAAGGCCGAGTCATACAGTCCCGATCCCACGAATCTATCTTAAGCGAGATCGAGGATATTAAGGCAAAAGTACCGGGCTTTACTGGGCATATTTCCGATCTCGGTGGCCCAACCTCGAACATGTACACCTTGAACTGTAATGACGATGAAGTGCAGGCCTCTTGTCGTAAACTGTCCTGTGTCTACCCGACCATTTGTTCAAACCTAAACACAGATCACAGCCCTACCACTCAGCTGTACCGTAAGACTCGAGCGGTCGAAGGCATCCACACTGTTTCTATCGCCTCTGGTCTTCGTTATGACCTAGCAGTAGAAGACCCAGAATATGTTCGAGAACTGGTGACTCATCACGTTGGCGGCTTATTAAAGATTGCCCCAGAGCATTCTGAAAAAGACACCCTATCCAAGATGATGAAACCTGGAATGGGAACTTATGAACGCTTCAAGCGCATGTTCGATAAATACTCTAAAGAAGCGGGCAAAAAGCAGCATTTGATTCCTTATTTCATTGCCGCCCACCCAGGTAGCTCAGATGAAGACATGATGAATCTGGCACTGTGGTTAAAAACCAATGACTTTAAACCCGATCAGGTACAAACCTTTTACCCATCGCCTATGTCTTTGGCGACCGCCATGTACCACTCAGGTAAAAACCCATTAAAACCTGTCACCTATAAGAGTGAAGAGGTTTATACCCCGAAAGACTACAAACAGCGTACCGTACAAAAAGGCTTTTTACGCTATCACGATGCCAGCAATTGGAAAGACTTAAGAAACACCCTAATACAAATGGGTCGGGCGGATCTGATTGGCCATGGCACGAATAAGCTTGTGCCCCCTGAAGATAAAGACAGACAAGTTTCAAGACGCCCTAAAAATGCCAAGCCGGGTCAACAGACAGGCGCTTCTCATACCAGTAACCGTCCAACCAATGCCAAAAACATTGCAACGGAAAAAGCTCGCAAGAAGCACAAAACTGGCCAAGCAGTTCGTCCCAATGGCGCGGCACCAACAAGCGCACATAGCCCAGTCAAAAAGCGCAGAAAAGTTAAATCTCGTGCCCAATAATCCATGACTTAGCCATAAAAAAATCCCAACTCTGATTACTCAAAGTTGGGATTTTTTAAATGAACTTAGTGCTGTATTGCTCCTTAAACCGACGCCTCTTTTAGCACGCCATGTCTTTTTAATGCTTGCTGCTGATGCTTCTTCTGATATGACCAGCAGAATACTAATAGCTCAGAGGCGGCAATAACAATTAATGCATAGCCAAGGGTTTCAATCCCCTCTTCCACCACATTCTTGACTACGCGCATATAGCTTTCACCCATCAAAGACTGCCAGAAAACTCCGCGTCCCATTAATCGTGAAAAAGCTAACACTGTGACAAAACCAGCAAGGAAAATACCAAAGCTTGGATGCTCTGAGTAACTTTTTAGCGAAGCATAAATGTCACGAAAGTGACCACGTAAGGAGTATAAAGTCAGCACAATAATAGACAACACCAGCATTTGCCAAGCGCCATCAAACACATAAGCATCTAGGAAAGCATCGGACTCTCGTACGAACATCATCGCCAGCAAAGCGGCGGTTAATCTTGCCGCTATGTTAAGACCTTGATGCAAACGAGATGAGAAATAAAACATCCCACAAGCGATGATCAATAATGCACTTTGCAAATATTCGACCATTGAACGTTCACTGTATTCCGCTAAAGTAAGTTGCTGGAAACCTTCAAAGGTGACCATTTGAGCGACCACAGCCACAAAAATAAGATAAAGAAACGCGCGAATAATAAACATAAGAACCTCAACTTGATTTAGTTGCGATTCTAATGAAAAGCTCGACCCGCTACGATAGGCCAGAGTTAAATGACACCATGATTACATCTTTGTTACTTTATTCATGTTTATTATGAAAATTTAGACATAATAGGTGTCATTTTTATCAAATCCACTTACAACTGGGCGACAAAGCTTGGCGGTATACGGTCACTGTCCATCAACTCGTCCTGCATACTTTCCACGTGACCTGCCACTTCATCAGGTGAGGTAAAGTGGGCAATGTGATACATGGCATCCCCTTCTTGCACCAAAGGAATGTTTTGCTTGCCAATGATTATGCCACCATTTTTGCACAGCACTTGATCCAAAACGTCCCCGTAAGGGCTTTTAATCTCAGCCAGTACATCACCGCTTTCCACTAGGTCACCCAGCTCTTTAATATGAGTGGTAAAACCACTGTCTGTGGCACGAATCCAACTACTGCTGCGGGCAATCCTTGGCTCCGACAAGGACTTTTTACTGCGCGATTTAGCGAGCATGCCTAAATGTCGCATCACCCCAACAATGCCCTTCACACCAGCGCGTATAGACAGTTCATCAAAGCGTAGCGCCTCACCCGCTTCGTACAAAATGACTTTGGTGCCCACATCATCCGCACATTCACGTAATGATCCGTCCCGTAAGTTAGAGTTCAACACCACAGGCACGCCAAAGGCTTTTGCGATAGTCATAATTTCCGGGTCGTCTAAGTTGGCACGTACTTGCGGCAAGTTACTTCGATGCAAACTCCCCGTATGCAAATCGATACCATAATCCGCTTTCGCCACGATTTCGCTTAAGAAACGATCCGCCACACGCCCAGCGAGTGAACCACGCTTAGAACCAGGAAACGAGCGGTTTAAATCCCGTCTATCTGGTAAATAACGACTTTGGCTCAATACCCCATAGCCGTTCACAAAAGGCACAGCAATCAAGGTGCCTTTTAGACTATCGAGATATTTGCTTTGAATAATACGACTAATGATCTCAATACCATTGAGCTCATCACCGTGCACGGCTGCACTGATAAACAAAGTAGGGCCACTGCGTTTACCCCGCTTCACATAAACAGGCATCGACATATTGGTATCGGTGTAAAGCTTCACCATAGGCAACTCAATACGAGCCGTACCACCTAACGGAACATCCGTTCCACCAATTGTTAAAATGTCTTTCGCCATTAGCCTTTACCTTTGGTTTTGGTCGTGCCTGTCTCTGCGGTTTTCTCAATGTGCTGAATAATCATCGCTGCCACATCTTTGCCGGTTGCCGTCTCAATGCCTTCTAGGCCAGGAGAAGAGTTCACCTCCATGATTAAAGGACCATTATTAGAGCGTAAGATATCCACACCACACATATTAAGGCCCATAGCTTTTGCGGCTTCTACAGCGGTACGGCGCTCTTCTGGGGATAACTTAACCAAGGAAGCCGTGCCACCACGGTGTAGATTAGAACGAAACTCCCCTTCAGCACCTTGGCGTTTCATGGCCGCAATAACTTTACCGCCCACTACCAAGCAACGAATGTCCGCACCACCCGCTTCTTTAATGTACTCTTGCACCAAAATGTTGGCTTTTAAGCCCATAAAAGCTTCGATTATCGATTCTGCGGTTTTATTAGACTCTGCCAACACCACACCTATACCTTGGGTCCCTTCAAGTAGCTTGATCACCACTGGCGCACCACCGACATTTTTCAATAAGTCACTGATTTTATCTGGGTGGTTAGCAAAACCTGTTTTCGGTAAACCTAGGCCTTTTCGAGACATAAGTTGTAAAGAGCGCAGTTTGTCCCGAGAACGGCTAATGGCGACAGACTCGTTGATGCTGTAGGTTCCCATCATTTCAAACTGTCTCACCACCGCGGTACCGTAGAAAGTAACCGATGCGCCAATACGAGGAATCACCGCATCGTATTTAGGTAAAGGCTTACCATCATATCGTACCGAAGGGTTGCTACTGGTGATGTCCATGTAGCAGTGCATGGTATCAATCACATCAACTTCGTGACCAAGTTGCTCCCCCGCTTCGACTAAACGACGGGTGGAATAAAGCCTAGGGTTACGCGATAAAATGGCAATTTTCATAAATATTTCCTCGAACAGAAATAGCCAGCACTTCGAAATAAAGCGCTATAAAAAGGAAGGAATCCGATGTCGCGAGAATAGTCAATAACGTGGGTTTTAGAAAGAAATTTTATGTGTTTTTGCTAAAAAAATGCCCCTCTTTGCAAGCAAAGAAGGGCATTAGTTTATCAGAAGGACAGTCGCTTACTTTTTCGGAGCGAATGGGTTCTCTGAAGAGTTAAATTCAAAGGAAATCGGTGTGCCAGTGATATTCAGCACGGTCCTAAATTTATTCTCTAAGTAGCGTTTGTAGCTCCCCGGTAAAGAGTTTGTCTGATTACCATGCACCACGATACGTGGGGGGTTAGAGCCCCCTTGGTGAGCATAACGCAATTTAATGCGGCGTCCATTCACCATAGGTGGTTGGTGCTCACTGACCGCATCTTCCAAAATACGCGTCAGGCGGTTAGTTGACCATTTCGCATAACAGGATTCATAAGTACTTTCGATGGTATCGTATAAATCCCCCACCGCCGTACCATGCAAGGCTGATATATAGTGAACCTTAGCGTAAGGTACGAAGCCTAAGCGTCGCTCAACCTCTTTCTTAATGTGCTCACGCTCATCTTTCGCCAAGCCATCCCACTTGTTGATCGCGATAACTACACCACGGCCAGCATCGAGTACATAGCCAATCATGTGTAGATCTTGCTCAACTAAGTCTTCGTGACCGTCAATCACCACGATCACTACGTTTGCGTCTTGAATCGCTTGTAGAGTTTTCACAATCGAGAACTTTTCAACCGCTTCTTTAACATGCTTACGACGACGCACACCGGCAGTATCAATCAGAGTGTATTCTTTATCGTGGCGCACATAGGGAATATAAACACTATCACGGGTTGTACCCGGCATGTCATACACCACCACTCGATCTTCACCCAGCATACGGTTGACGAGCGTTGACTTACCAACGTTTGGACGCCCAACCACACCAATACGAATGCCTTTAGAAGACAAGCTGATTTGACTCTTGGCTTCTTCAACCTGTTTAGCAAATGGCAACATAACCTTATCAAGTAAGATATGTACCCCTTTACCATGGGCCGCAGCGATAGGATGCAACTCACCAAGACCCAGAGAGTAAAAGTCAGCCAATGCGATATCTTCATTAATACCGTCGGTCTTGTTGACTACAAGGGAGACAGGCTTATTAGAACGACGCAAATGATTCGCAATCATTTCATCCGCAGGATTAAGCCCATGACGACCATCTACTAAGAATAAAACCGCATCAGCCTCTTCAATGGCCAACAAGGATTGGCGAGCCATTTTCTCGTCAATGCCCTGCTCATCACCACTGATACCACCAGTATCAATAACAATAAATTCATGCTCTCCGACTTTTCCGTCACCGTATTTACGGTCACGAGTTAAGCCTGGATAATCTGCAACCAAGGCATCACGGGATCGTGTTAAGCGGTTGAAGAGAGTCGATTTGCCAACATTGGGTCTACCTACCAATGCAATTACTGGAATCATTTTTTTACCTATAAAAATACAAAAGTGGCTGTCACTCCGCAAAGAAGTGACAGCCTCTTAAAAAATCGCTAATAAAGAAATCTTAATAATTTCTGTAGCTGAATGCAGTGATACCGGCTTTCGCGGTGATGACAAAGAGCTTATCGCCATTTGAAACCATACGCCCACCATAAGGAACATCTGCTTCTACTATTCTTCGTCCTTTCACTTCGCCCGTTACGAGATCGAGCAAGTGGACATAACTACCACGATCGAGCACAGCCACATAGTCCTTCAGGAATACAGGGGCTAATAAGTCACGATCCGCTAGGCTTTCATTACTCCACAACTCTGAGCCATTCTTGGCGTTAAAAGCCAAAACTTTACTGTCAACGTCGACAACAGAGAGGACATCTCCTGAGATAGCGACACCTACAGAGCTTGACACACTACGTTGCCAAACTGGGCGGCCAGTCGATATGGACAATGCCACAAGCGTGCCATTATAAGCCGCTGCGTACACAATACCATCTTTTACCGCAAGTCTTCCGTCGACATCGCTTAAGCGCTCAATTTCATAACGGCCTTCTGGTTTTCCAACCTCGTAAGACCAAAGTAAATCGCCTGAGTTTAAGTCATACGTTTTGAGCTCACCATTCGCCAAACCGACAATAAGCTTGCCTTCAGAGATCACTGGAACACTGGTACCGCGGATCGTTAATGCGGGTAAGTCTTCCTTCACTCGCCACAATATTTCACCGTTGCTGGCATCCAGAACACTTAACCAACCGTCAGCGGTTTGCACGGCAAGTTTGCCAGCTGCATAAGCTGATTCAGATAAAATTTCTGAACTTAGCGGTTTTTCCCATAAAACTTTTTCTTCGCTGATGGAAACCGCAACTAACTTCGCATCAAAAGTGCCGTAATAGAGAGTGTCTCCGTTGCGAGTCACCCCTGTGCTTGGCTCATAGTCTGTGTAAATAAAGACTTTCTTGCGGCCATCATCCTGTACCACCTGATATACAGTGCCTCTATCGGTTACGAAAAATAAGTCACCTTCGTCCGCCAATAAATTTAATCTAGCTCCAGGCTTTCCATACCTAGCATCAACACCGATTTGCCAAGCAGTTTGCAGTTCTACCTCGCTATCTATCGGTGGCGGCTTCGGGAGTGCCGAAGAGCACCCTTGCAATACCAAGAATGCCGATAGTATGCCGACCAAAAGTGACTTACTCATAGTTAGCCTTTTACTAAGTCTTTAAGTTTAATGTCTAATAATGGGTGGGTAACACCAGTTGCTAAAGAGGCTTCAGCTTCTTCATAGGCAACACGCGCTTCATCACGCTTACCTTGCATAATTAAAGCATCACCTTTTAATTCATGCTTTTGCGCCATAAATTCTGCCGCCGTGACTTGATTCAATTGCGCCAAAGCACCATCGAAATCTTTCGTTTGTAGACGTAATTGAGCAATACGCAAGTTCGTAATCGCAATGAAGGAGGCATCTTCTGTGTTAGCAAGAGCTGTTTCCAAGGTCGATATAGCTTGATCATACTCACCGTTTTCAGCACTCACTCGCGCACTGAAAAGCTTGGCAAACATGGCATAGCCTGTATCACTGTAATCATCATTTAATTGTTGTGCGATAAAAGTAACCGTTTTTTGGTTAGCCTCAACAGATAGATCGGCTGAAGCCTGCACTAAATTTTGATACAACTCTGACGCTTCACTGGTATGGTTTAGCTTGCTGGTTTGCCAAGCTTGGAAGCCAAAGTAGCCACCAACACCGACAGCGACCGCCAACACTAATGCCGTGCCGTTCTTCTTCCACCAGGTTTTAAACGCTTCAATTTGTTCTTCTTCTGTCTTTAATTCAGACATTTCTAATTCCTTATACCGGTTCAAGACTCTATTAAGAGTATGACAACTGGGATTAATTAAATTGTGATTCTAAATATTCAGCGACATCTGCCAATTCACAGCTCTGCTGCTCGCCCGTCAGCATATTTTTCACTTGGCAAAGGCCTTTATCTACTTCTTCTTGACCAAGAATCAGCGTAAATTGCGCCCCTGATTTGTCGGCCTTCTTCATTTGATTCTTAAAATTACCACCACCACAATGGCGTAGCACAACCCAATCTTGCTGATGACTTCGTAGGGTTTCAGCCAATACACTGGAAGTAAGTTCAGCGTCGTCACCGAAACTGGCAATAAAAATATCTGTTCTTTCTTTTGCTGCCCCAGGGATCAAATCTAGTGTTTCTAACAGCAACACTAGACGCTCAACACCCATGGCAAAGCCAACCCCAGGCGTGGACTTGCCACCCAACTGTTCAACCAGTCCATCATAACGGCCACCGGCACAAATTGTTGCTTGTGAGCCTAGGTGACTGGTTACCCATTCAAATACAGTTTTTCCATAGTAATCCAAACCTCGTACTAGACGACGGTTAATTACAAATGCAATACCATTTGCCGTTAGCATGGCCTGCAAACGATCAAAATGGGCTTGAGACTCTTCACCAATAAAGTCTTCTAAATTTGGCGCACCTTCTAGAACTTGCTGGGTTTTGGTGTCTTTTGAATCAAGAATTCTTAGAGGGTTAGTCGTCAGGCGGCGTTGGCTGTCTTCATCCAAATCGTCTTTATACGTGGTTAAATATTCCACTAAGGCGGCTTTGTAGGTTTCACGCTCACTGGCTAAACCGATTGTGTTTAGCTGTAATTCAACCTGCTCAATTAGCCCTAGTTGCTGCCAAAGACGGGCAGTCAAAATAATCAGCTCCGCATCTGCATCTGCACTTGGCATACCAAAGGATTCCACACCAATTTGGTGGAACTGACGGTAGCGACCCTTCTGAGGGCGCTCGTAACGGAACATTGGCCCTATGTACCAAAGTCTTTGCACTTGGTTATAAAGTAAGCCTGCTTGATCCGCAGCACGAACACAGCTAGCAGTACCTTCAGGACGAAGGGTTAGCGATTCGCCGTTGCGGTCATCAAAGGTGTACATTTCTTTTTCAACGATGTCGGTCGCTTCCCCTACACCGCGCTTAAACAAATCCGTATTTTCAACCACCGGAAAACGAATTTGCTGATAACCATAAGACTTCACGACATCAGCGACTGTCTTTTCTAGATACTGCCATACAGAGGATTGACCAGGGAGAATGTCATTCATTCCTCGAATCGCTTGAATTTTACGTGCCACACCCATTCCTTAATCTTTTGCAATAATATTCGCGTTTTCGCGCTCTTTCACAGCAGCCTTCTCGCGAATCATTTTTTCTAAATCGTCTACTAGAGTTTCATTCTTAGTTTTGCTGCTAGGCTTACCGTCTTGATACACCAAGTTATTTGGAGAACCACCAGCAAGACCAATATCCGCTTCTTTCGCTTCACCTGGGCCATTCACCACACAACCAATCACCGCCACATCCATTGGCACAACGATATCTTCGAGGCGCTCTTCTAATTGGTTCATGGTTTTGATGACATCGAAATTCTGACGGGAACAGCTTGGGCAAGCAATAAAGTTGATACCACGATTACGCAGTTTCAAACTGCGCAGCATATCCCAACCCACTTTGATTTCTTGCACTGGGTCAGCGGCTAACGACACTCGTAACGTGTCACCTATACCATCCATTAGCAACAACCCTAAGCCAATGGAAGATTTCACTGTACCTGAACGTAAGCCACCAGCTTCAGTAATACCAAGGTGTAAAGGATTATCAATCTGGCTGGCAATTTTGCGATACGCCTCGACTGTCATAAAGACATCAGAAGCTTTCAAACTTAATTTGTATTCATGAAAATCAAGTTCATCAAAATACTGGATTTGTCGAAAAGCTGATTCGACTAGTGCATCAGGTGTCGGTTCACCGTATTTTTTCTGTAAGTCTTTTTCGAGAGAGCCTGCATTAACACCAATCCGAATCGGTATGTTTTTATCTCTGGCACAATCAACAACGGCACGAACACGGTCTTTGTTACCGATATTACCGGGGTTGATACGCAAACAATCTACACCGTATTCGGCAACTTTTAAGGCGATTTTGTAATCGAAATGGATATCAGCGACTAACGGCACATCTACTTGCTGGCGAATGAGTTTAAACGCTTCTGCAGCATCCATTGAAGGCACAGAGACACGAACAATATCTGCTCCAGCTTCAGTAATAGCACGAATCTGTGCGACCGTTGCCTCCACGTCACAGGTTTCAGTGTTCGTCATACTTTGCACGCTGATTGGTGCTCCGCCGCCTACAGGAACATTTCCCACCATAATTTGGCGAGAGTGGCGACGTTTTATCGGAGATTCAAAATGCATAAAATTCTCTACTTGAGCTCAAAGCGAGCCAAATCTTTCCCTACAAATGATGAAAAGTCGAATTGTTCACCCTTGTATACCAAAGACGAAACGCCCGGTGCATAACCTAAAACCACACGGTAAGGCCCTTGGCCGTTCAAAGTCAGCTGACTGCCCGCAGATTTCACACCGGAATACAAAATTCTGCCGCTATTATCGCGTACTTCGGTCCAACAATCAGCTGAAAAATCTATGACTATCTCATCTTTATAACTTGCTACAGGTTCTGGTTCTGGTGTGGTCGTTATAGGCGCTTTAACCGTCGCTTGTTTGGTCGCTTCAACAACCACTTCCTCACTCACCCCAGCCTCTTCAAGTAAAGCAAGCTTCTCTGCTGAAAGACCTGTTACAACCTCCTCATCAGCAGACAAATCAACAATGGGATCAATTACATTAGTTTGTTCTGGAAGGGTGGCTAATTCTTCAGTCACAACATCGTCGCTCAAATTAGGCTGGGCAGTCGGTTGTTCAGTGAAGGATTCTTGCGGTGCATCAGACAGAGCAGTGCCAACCCCGCCACTGTCTTGAGATAAGGTCGGCCACCAAAAGGCTAGAAAGATAATAACCGCCGCAATCAAGACAGAGATCAGCACAATAATGGGGTCGCCCAAATGGGTCTGTTTATTGACTTTATCAACAGGCTTTATGTTTGGTTCAGGTGAGGCTTTTAGGCTATCAAATGCGGCAATCATAGCCACTTCATTCAGTTTAACTAAACGGCAGTAGCTTTTTAAGAAACCACGAGCAAAAGTGGTGGAGCGGAATTTCTCAAACTGGTTCGCCTCTAGAGCGCGAACCTGCTCAATAGATATTTTAAGGGCTGTTGCCACTTGGCGTTCGTCTAATTCTAAAGCGATACGTTGTGATGTTAATGTTGCGCCAATATTAATGTCAGTTGACGCCGCCGTATCGATAGCTGCATCTATTTGTGGTTCAGTTGTCATGTTAATACCTTGAGCTATTCAGGCACGAAAAAGCGCTCGCAGATGAATACAGTGTAAGGTCAGTCTCGCGTGCGTTTACTTGCCGCGACAGACAGTTGTATTCTTCAAAATGCACCGAATGTCGGGCAATTTTTTTATCCGCCTGAATGTTTTTTAAAATAAGGCGAGCAGTTGTTATATTGTCTTGTATTAAAACAAGATTAAGCTCTGTCATCAAACCTAACAGGGGTAAATCCGCAATTTCTTTTGCTTCTTTTATAGCTACAGTCGCTAAGTTTACATCATATTGACGTATTCCACATCGAGCGAGGTTAATCCACACAGATTGACGTATCGAGAGTCCACCGTTACTGGCTTTTCGAAACGCTTCACAGGCTTCTTGCCACGCTCCTACTTGGCCAAGCAGCACCCCATAATTATTTAGAAGAAAGTCATCTTCAGAAAAGTGCGATAAGCCCTCTTCGTGTATCGCCATCGCTCTGGTTGAATCCTCCACACTCAAAACGTAAAGACTTTTTAATCGCCAATACTCAAGTAGACGCCCAGATTCGGGAATTAGTTCCAATTGTTTCTTGGCTTGTGGCCACTGACCCAGTAAAAGGTGGGTTTGAATTAAGGCTAGGCGTTCAGCATGATTAAATGCCTGTCGATCTGTGGGTACGGGTTGATAGCTACAAGCGGAGCAAAGTAAGACACTGCAGCTCAGCATCAAAGGTAAATGGCGCATCATGACATCCTTGTCTCTAAAGCGTTGTTTACGTTTAACTTTTTGTTAGATTAGCTTTTCACTTCGCGTAACTCGATATACTTTTGGCTGCGTCGAGTTTTATCGTGAAAATCGCCAACCAGCTGACCACAAGCGGCATCGATATCATCTCCTCTTGTGGTTCGCACGGTAACAGTATAGCCAGCATCCGCTAGAATTTTCTGGAAACGACGAGTGCGATTATTAGAAGGCTTCTCATAACCAGAGTGCGGGAACGGGTTAAAAGGAATCAAGTTAATCTTACACTCTAAATCCTTCAATAAGTCTGCCAGCTCAACGGCTTGCTCTTCGTTATCATTCACTCCAGACATCAGAGTGTACTCTATGGTGATATGACGTTTATCAGGCAAGTTCTCTAAATAATGCTGACAAGCTTCGAGCAATTCAGCAATTGGGTACTTTTTGTTAATCGGCACCAACTCATTACGCAGCGGATCATTAGGCGCATGCAATGAAATGGCTAACGACACATCCGTGCGCTTTACCAATTCATAGATTTTTGGCACAACGCCAGACGTACTCAAAGTCACACGGCGCTTAGATAGACCGTAGGCATGGTCATGCATCATAAGAATCATGGCATCCACCACAGGCTCAAAATTCATCAAGGGCTCACCCATGCCCATCATCACCACGTTAGTCACTCGGCGCGGACCATTTGGATCCATAGGACCAAAGGATTTAATCGCTATCCAAACCTGACCAATGATTTCAGCCGGTGTTAAGTTGCGGTTAAAGCCCTGTTTACCCGTCGAACAAAAACTGCAATCAAGAGAACAACCTACTTGCGACGAAACACACAAGGTGGCGCGATCGCCATCAGGAATCAGCACGGTTTCTACGCAGTCATTTTTGCCACCTTCCGTGCGAATGATCCACTTTCGCGTGCCATCTTGAGAAATGTTTTGCGACACTACTTCAGGAGCACGAATCTCACAAATGGTTTCCAGCTTAGCGCGCAATGCTTTACTAACATCGGTCATTTCATCGAAACTTTCCGCGCCTTTTTGGTGTATCCATTTCAACACCTGGGTAGCACGGAATTTTTTCTCACCGATTGATTCGAAAAACTCGATCAGTTTCTCAGGGGATAAACCCAATAGGTTTACTTTTTTGATGTCAGTCATAGTCTTGTATCACTTGCTGTAATTAGCATAAATTATAAACGAAAAAAGCTTCTGAAAAGATTTGTCTTTTCAGAAGCCTCTGTAAAAAAACGGGCCGAGGCCCGTTTCTCACAATATTAAGAGCAACTTGGCTCTTAATATAATTACTTACCGAAGAAGTAAGCGATTTCGCGAGCAGCAGATTCTGCAGAGTCAGAACCGTGTACTGCATTGGCATCGATAGATGCTGCGTAGTCTGCACGCAAAGTGCCAGCTGCTGCTTCTTTAGGGTTCGTTGCGCCCATAAGCTCACGGTGACGTAGAACAGCACCTTCACCTTCAAGAACAGAAACAACAACAGGACCTGAAGTCATGAAAGCAACCAAATCTTTGTAGAAAGGACGCTCTTTATGCTCAGCGTAGAAACCACCCGCCAACTCGTCGTCTAGTTGAATCATTTTTGCTTCAACAATTTTAAAACCAGCACGCTCGAAACGAGTGTAGATTTCGCCAATTACGTTTTTCGCAACAGCATCAGGCTTGATGATAGATAGAGTGCGTTCTAACGCCATGATATAACTCCAAATTAACAATTTATGGATGCTGATTATCAACACCCAGGACATAAAAGATTAGGGCGTGGATTATACGCATCAATTGGTTAAAATTGTATGCTCAAATGAACATAAATTAAGCAATTTTTGATTAAAATAGCTTTTTATAAAATTAACCTTGACCTCTTAGGCTGATCACAGCGTGTTTAATGGTCTGAGCTGCAAAATCTATGTCTTCGGCACGGGTAAAGCGCCCAACAGATAAACGCAACGAACTGTGTGCTAACTGTTCAGATAAACCGATAGCTCGTAGCACATACGACGGCTCTAAACTTGCTGAAGTACAAGCGGAACCAGATGAAACAGCCACATCCGCTAAGGACATCAGTAAGACTTCACCATCTACATCATCAAAACCCACATTAATAACGCCCGCGACGCGAGAAACAGAATCACCGTTTAAGTGCAC
Organism: Marinomonas dokdonensis; assembly: GCF_052747885.1. Classification (NCBI taxonomy): domain Bacteria; kingdom Pseudomonadati; phylum Pseudomonadota; class Gammaproteobacteria; order Oceanospirillales; family Oceanospirillaceae; genus Marinomonas; species Marinomonas dokdonensis. The sequence continues at coordinate 18,434 of NZ_JBRAND010000002.1, read as the reverse complement.
GCCAGGAATTTCATTCAATGACAACCACAAGCGCTCACGCAGTGCTTGAATTCTGCTGCAATCATCCTGCATATCTTCACCAGCCAGCTTAAAGGCGGCCCCCATGCCAACAATTTGGTGAGTTGGCAAGGTACCAGAGCGCATGCCTCGCTCATGACCACCACCGTGCATTTGCGCAAGCAGCTTCACTTTGGGAGAACGACTGACATACAAGGCTCCAATCCCTTTCGGCCCATAAGTCTTGTGCGCGGTAAGTGACATTAAATCCACCTTCATCGCTTTAACATCAATCGCAACCTTGCCTGTCGTTTGTGCGGCATCCACATGAAGGAAAATATTGTTTTTGCGTGTTATTTCTCCCACAGCACTAATATCTGTCAATGTGCCCAGTTCATTATTGCCATGCATTAAAGATACAAGAATTGTGTCTTCTCTTAAGGCTGCTGACACTTGAGCTGGCGATATCATGCCATGCTCATCAGGCTGTAGATAGGTAACTTCAAAGCCTTCTAGTTCCAACTGTTTACAAGGGTCCAGCACGGCTTTGTGCTCAATCATAGAAGTGATGATATGACGGCCTTTCTGACGATAGGCTTGCGCAACTCCTTTCAAAGCGAGGTTATTCGCTTCCGTCGCACCGGATGTCCAAACAATCTCTCTTGTATCTGCACCGATAAGCTGCGCCACTTGCATACGGGCCTCTTCCACCGCCTCTTCTGCTTGCCAACCAAAAAGGTGCGAGCGTGAGGCAGGGTTACCGAAGTTGCCGTCTTGAGTTAGGCAAGCCATCATTTTTTCAGCAACCCTTGGGTCAACAGGCGTGGTGGCAGAGTTATCAAGATATACTGGGTTGTTCATTCTCACTCCGAAAGCGGGTTATATTGATTTAAGCGGCAGCTTGGGCGATAGATTGGATGCGTGCAACAATTGAACGCAGACCATTGCCACGGGTCGGGCTAAGGTGACGTTCTAAATCTAAATCAGAGAAGTACTGGTTGATGTCAAAAGCTAGAACCTGCTCTGGAGTTTTCTTATCATAAGCGGCCATGACCAAGCCCAACAAACCACGCACTATGATGGCATCACTGTCTACAGCAAAGCTAAGCACTTCTCCAGCCACATCATCTTGATAACTGTCGGGTTGAATCCAGACATTGCTCTGACAACCTTTCACTAAACGCTCAGCCGTGCGCCACTCTTCATCAAATGCGGGCAAAGATTTACCTAGGTCTATGATGTACTTGTACTTGTCTTCCCAGTCATCAAAAAACTCCATGTCTTCAACAATATCTTCAGTGCTTGGTAGAGACATAAGCCCTCTTCAATCAATTATTCAGCCCAACCAGTGCTAGGCAGTTATAAACAAAAACGACCTTAAGAGTCGTCATTAAGGTCGTCACGGGACACTATTATAAACTTCTATAGCGCTTAGAAAAACAATCCAGCCTCTAGCTGAGCTTCTTCACTCATCATTTCTCGTGACCATGGCGGGTCAAATACCAACTCAACCTTTACTGACTGAACATTTGGCACTTTCGCCACTCGGTATTCCACATCGCCAACCAGTACAGGCCCCATACCACAACCCGGTGCAGTAAGTGTCATCTGAATGGCAACAGCCTTTTGGTCTTGGTCCAATTGCACACCGTAAATCAAACCTAATGATACCAAGCTAATCGGAATCTCAGGATCAAACACACTGTCTAACGCTTGCCAAACTTGCTCTTCGTGAATTTGCTCGCCGCCTAGGTCATCAAAACTCAACACTTCTGCTTGCTGACCAATAGCTTGAGCGTCCATACCATCAATGCGCAACATATTACCTTGCCAAGTAACGGTGTAGTTGCCGCCTAGACTTTGATTAATGGTAATAAATTGACCTTCAGGAATCATCACAGGCTCACCACTGGGCACTCTTCGTGCCGGGCAAGCTTGCTGGGTTACAACCATTTTTTGCATGGACTATTGGCTCACACTAAAGCTTTCGCCACAGCCACACTCAGCCACAACGTTAGGATTATTAAATTTCACGACCTGATTCACTCCTTCGCGAACCAAATCAATTTCTGTGCCCTTTAACATGGTTGCAGAATCTTTCGCAACCGCTAACGTGACATCACCAAAAGCTAATACGGTATCTTCTTGCTCGGCTTGCTCAACAATATCCAAAACATAAGCAAACCCAGTACAACCACTCTCTTTGGTGCTTAAGCGAATAAGCTTGCCTGGTTGCTTCACCAACTTCGAGGCAAAATATTTCTCCGCCGCCGCGGTCAAAGACACGCTTGAGATAGGATCAAAAGTTGTTGCTGTCATCACGACCTCCTAAGCCAACATGCTACGCACTTTTTTCAGTGCAGCAAATAGAGCGTCTACTTCTTCCAACGTATTATAAATAGAGAAAGAAGCTCGAGCAGTTCCCGGTACACCAAAGCGCGCCATCAAAGGCTGAGCACAGTGATCACCGGTGCGAATAGCGATACCTTGTCGGTCTAGTAAAAAACCAATATCGGCTGGGTGCCCTTGGTCCATCACAAAGCTCAAGACACCAATTTTATGTTTCGCTTGACCAATAATGGTTAAGCCTTCAAAAGCTTGTGCCAGATTAGTCGCATGGTCTAATAAGGCTTTTTCATGGGCCACAACCGCTTCATGGTCAAGACTTTGCAACCAACGAATGGCTTCACCCATGGCGATCGCATCCGCCACATTAGGAGTACCCGCTTCAAAACGATGAGGTAGCACATTCCAAGTGGCATCGTGCAAGGTTACCGTAGAGATCATCTCGCCACCGGTTCGCCATACAGGCCAATTTTCCAGTAACTCAGCACGTCCCCACAAAACACCTATGCCCATTGGCGCATAAATTTTGTGCCCCGAAAAAGCATAAAAATCACAGCCAATATCTTGCACGTCAACCTTAGCGTGAGCCGCACCTTGAGCACCATCCACCAACACCCAAGCATCAACAGCCTTGGCCATTGTCGTCATTTCTTTAATAGGGTTAACCGTACCCAAAGCATTAGACACATGGGGAAAAGCGACAAATCGCGTACGCTCATTTAACAGCTCAGCGTATATTTCAAGGTCCAAATCTCCTTGATCCGTTACAGGTACGATTTTTAATGTCGCACCCGCGCGCTTACAAGCCTGTTGCCAAGTCACGATATTGGCATGATGCTCCATACCAGTCGTTATCACTTCGTCGCCTGTTGAGAGCAATTGCCCCAAACCATTGGCGATTAGGTTAATACCTTCGGTAGTACCGGTTGTCCAGATCACTTCTTCTCTGGCAGGGGCATTAATAAAGTCTTTTACAATATCGCGAGCTGCTTCAAAGTTTCGCGTAGCTTCATCCGCAAGACGGTGAGCTCCTCGGTGAACATTGGAGTTGTTGGTAGTGTAATACTCAACCAAGGCATCGATCACACATTGAGGTTTCTGCGTGGTGGCCGCATTGTCTAGATATACCAACGGATGCCCATCAATTTCACGCTGTAGGATGGGAAACTCTTTGCGTATTGCCGCTACATCAAAACTCATCAATTACTCGCTTATTTCACTTCCATTTGCGCAAAGCGCTCACGGATAATAGGACGAATCCACTCGGCTAATGCTTCATTCGGCATTAGGTCGATTAACTCATTGATAAAACCAAAGTTCAGCATCACCTGAGCTCTTGAACGGCTGACGCCACGAGTTTGTAGGTAATACAAAGCCTGTTTGTCGATTTCAGCGACGGTTGCACCATGGGCACAGCGCACATCATCAGCGTAAATTTCCAATTCAGGCTTGGTGTTAATTTCAGCCTTGTCGGACATCAATAGATTGCGGTTATTCAGCTCTGCCAAGGTTTTTTGTGCATCTCGGTGAATATGAATGCGTCCATTGAAAACCGCACGTGCACGGTCAGCTACTATGCCGCGCACATTTTCTTCAGTAGTACCGTTGGGCATGGCATGCTCAACTGTGGCATGCAAATCAAACAGCTCTTTACCATCCAATAGGTACATGGCATTTAGCTTAGCGTCTGCGTGTTCTCCCGCATGAATAATATCTGTATCCAAGCGAGATAGATCACAACCAAAGCCGACAATAGTGCTGTGCATGGTCGACTTGTTATTCAGCTTAAAGTGACTACCACCCAGGCTCACATTAGTATCCGTTTGCAAAGCAAAACGGTAATGCTCTAGGTGAGCTTCATCGGCAATATCGTATTCAACAAAGGCTGTGCTCAGGCTATCACCTTGGGCCTGTACATCTTCGATTATGGTCGCACGCGCTTCATTCTCTAGTCTCACTAGTACACGAGTATGGGACTCGGCCCCAGCACTTAACAAAGAGCTGATACGGATTGGCTGAGCAATATTAGCACCAGCCTCAACCCGGATAAGAATAACGTCTTCTACTAGAGCGTCGTTCACTAAACCAAACAAGTGACGAGCAGGTTTAATTGCTGAAAACTGCACTAAAGCTTGGCCTTGATCCGCTTGCGCGAGTTCACTACCCAAATGAATAGACAAGCCCGCAGGTAGTTGAGCAGTCGATTGTTGACGATCAAACTGACCATTAACAAACACCAACTCAATTGCGTTTAAATCATTAATACTAACAGGCGTTAAAGCACTGTCTGGCGCCATCACTTTAGCAGCTGAACGCTCGACGCTTCTTAGCGGAGTATAACGCCAAGCTTCTGTCTTGCGCGTTGGCCAAGGAGTTTGCGCCAGTTGTGCAACGGCTTCGGCTCGTTTAGGTGTCAGCCAATCACTGATCCCTTGCCCACGAGCAATGGCATTCGATAACCATTCGCTCATGCCTTACCCCTCAAGCTCATCTTCAGCAGGCTCGCTTTGTAACCAAGCATAACCCTGTGCTTCCAATTCTTTCGCTAGAGACGCATCGCCACTTTTAACAATCTTGCCATCTGCTAATACGTGAACAAAATCAGGTTTAATGTAGTCAAGCAAACGCTGGTAATGGGTCACAACGATAAAGCTACGATCCGCTGTGCGCTGGCTATTCACACCTGCGGCAACCACTTGCATAGCGTCAATATCTAGGCCTGAGTCTGTCTCATCCAGAATACATAGCTTGGGTTTCAACAGCAGCATTTGCATCAATTCGTTACGCTTTTTCTCACCGCCAGAGAAGCCTTCGTTCACGCCACGTTTTAGGAAAGAAATAGGCAAATTAACTTGTTTACAAGCCGCCTTAGCTTCTTTCAAAAAGTCCGCTGAAGTAACAGCTTCTTCACCACGAGCTTCACGCTGAGCATCAACCGCGGCTTTCAAAAACTCAAGGTTACTAACACCAGGGATTTCAACAGGGTATTGGAAAGCCAAAAATAAGCCTGCGCGAGCACGCTCTTCAGTTTCCATTTCTAATAGGTCTTCCCCTGCTAAGGTAACGCTACCACTCTCTACTGAGTAACCGTCACGACCTGACAAAACATAACCCATGGTACTTTTACCCGCACCGTTAGGGCCCATAATGGCATGTACTTCGCCAGGCTTAATGTCTAGATTTAAGCCTTTAATAATGTTTTTTTCTTCAACGCTGGCGTGCAAATCTTTTATCGTCAACAGACTATTGGTGTTCGACATTTTCTCTAATTCCTTAACCTACAGAGCCTTCAAGGCTAATTTCTAGTAACTTGCCCGCTTCTACGGCAAATTCCATCGGTAATTCTTTAAACACTTCCTTACAGAAGCCATTTACTATCATGGAAACAGCTTTTTCAGGGTCTAGACCACGTTGTTGGCAAAGAAACATTTGTTCATCACTTACTTTCGAAGTGGTCGCTTCATGCTCGATAATGGCAGACGGGTTACGGCTTTCCACATAAGGGAAAGTATGGGCACCACATTGATCGCCGATCAACAAAGAGTCACACTGAGTAAAGTTACGAGCACCTTGCGCACCTGGATTCATACGAACGAGGCCGCGGTAGCTGTTATTACTCTTACCTGCAGAAATACCTTTAGAAATGATGGTGGACTTGGTGTTTTTACCAAGGTGAATCATCTTAGTACCCGTGTCCGCCTGCTGACGACCACGCGTTAGGGCAACTGAATAAAATTCACCAATACTGTTATCGCCTTTCAGGATACAGCTTGGGTATTTCCAAGTAACCGATGAGCCTGTTTCAACTTGAGTCCAAGAAATTTTGGCACTGGTGTGACAAATACCACGCTTGGTCACGAAGTTATAAATACCGCCCTTACCTTCTTCATCCCCTGGGTACCAGTTTTGCACGGTCGAATATTTAATTTCCGCTTCATCCAGCGCAACCAGTTCAACTACCGCAGCATGCAGTTGGTTTTCATCACGCTGTGGCGCGGTGCAACCTTCAAGGTAACTGACATGGCTGCCTTCGTCGGCGATAATTAGCGTGCGTTCAAACTGGCCCGTATTCTGCTCGTTGATACGGAAATAGGTTGAAAGCTCCATAGGGCAACGAGTGCCTTTTGGAATGTAAACAAACGATCCGTCAGTGAACACTGCACAGTTAAGTGCGGAGTAATAGTTATCTTTTGTCGGTACGACGCTACCAAGATATTTTTTAACAAGATCTGGGTATTTTTGAATCGCCTCTGAAATCGGGCAAAAAATAACCCCAGCTTCTTCAAGCTTGTCGCGGAAGGTGGTTACAACGGAGACAGAGTCAAACACAGCATCAACGGCGATACCCGCCAACATCTGCTGTTCGATAAGAGGAATACCCAGTTTTTCGTAGGTACGAAGTAGCTCTGGATCCACTTCATCCAAAGACTTTGGCTTATCTTTCATACTCTTTGGTGCTGAGTAATAAGAGATCGCTTGGAAGTCGATTTTCGGATACTGAACGTGGGCCCAATCAGGCTCTTCCATTTCAGACCAGACACGAAAGGCATTTAAACGCCATTCTAGCATCCACTCTGGCTCGTGTTTCATTGCTGAAATACGTCGGATCACACTTTCATCTAAGCCAGGCTCAAATGTTTCTGATTCCACATCAGAGACAAAACCGGCTTCGTATTCCCGTGCCAGCGCCTTATCTATCTGCTCAGTCATAATAACACTCACTCATTTTCGAAACCGCTGCACTGTTGATTCAATGCAACCATTTTCATTTACTTTTAACTTAGCCAACAAGGTTTCAACCAATCGGGACTAACCTACGATGGCTGCGCTAATCTTGTCAGAATCTAAATGCCCTGAACGGCTCTCTCTGTCTTGTCGCATCGCAACTTGACGCACATCTTCCCGACGCACTAACTGCTCCAAGCTAATCTGGCTCAAAAAGTCGTGTATTTGATCACTCAAATCACACCACAAATGATGGGTTAGGCAGGTTGTGCCACTCTGACAGTCGCTGCGACCTTTACATCCGGTCGCATCTACCGACTCATTTACCGCATCAACAATTTGGGCGACAAAGATTTCGTCGTTAGCGCGGCTAAGCCGATAACCACCACCAGGACCTCGAACACTGCTCACCAAAGCTTGCTTACGCAACTTAGAGAACAATTGCTCTAGATACGATAAAGAGATTCCTTGTCGATTAGAAATATCAGACAACGACACAGGGCCGTGATCAGAATGTAATGCCAGGTCAAGCATTGCCGTTACTGCATATCGACCTTTTGTAGTCAGACGCATAAGCCATCCAATTAAGACTGGTTCTTTAGCCTCAAATAGTACACAAAACCTAGTGTTTTGATCAAGTATTTACCCGACTATTTTAGTAGGTTATTTAATATAACCAAATTTGGTGCGCGTATTTTACGTGGAGTCGCACAAAAACTAAACCGTGCAAGAAGATTATTCCTTGCCCTTTGCAAATAAATAGGGGAAATTTAAACAAGAAGATGGACAGGGAGAGAATCTATGGCGAATCCGCAAGCCGCCGCCGAAACAACAGAAACGCAACCCAAAAAGCGTAGCTGGGCGATCCCCATTGCTTTTTTCCTTTGCCTCGTCCTGAGTGTGTCTGCATCTTCAGCCATTACCTACTTGGTGCTCATTCCTGAGCCAGACAAAGTGCCTCTGGTAAATAAAAATGATGAGCAACAAGATGTACTCATCTCACAACTCGAACAGAACTTGGCTCAGATGCAGCAGCAATTAAGTGCCCTTGAGCAACAAGGAAAGGTGTTGTCGACCTACCTGAGACACAGCAGTGCAACGTCTTTAAAGAACATCATGATTGATCAAGAAGTCAATATTCAGGCTTATTTGAAAGTCATGAAATCAGCCATTGATGACCTTGCCAAGATCACGCCGAGAGCGCGAAAGTGGAACGAGGAATATCAAATCCAACTAGACCTGGCTCTTAAGGGCAGTTTAGAAAGGGAGGATTTATTAAAGCTATTAAAAACAGGGGACCCAGCTAAAGCTAACTCCCCTTAAGATTAACTCACAGCTGACAAGCTAACTCAGTGCCCTGCTTGATCGCACGCTTGGCATCCAGCTCAGAGGCGACATCAGCACCACCAATCAAATGAACGCCTTGCTTAAGCTGCTCAGCGAGACTTCGATTCGGCTCCTGTCCCGCACAGATGACTACATTGTCAACAGCAAAGCACTGAGCGACACCCGCTACTAGCGCATGCAAACCTTCATCATCAATTTTTACATACTCACAGTCCGCCACAAAGTCCACCCCTTTTTTCTGCAGTTCAGTTCGATGAATCCAGCCGGTGGTTTTACCAAGCTTAGCACCCACTTTACTTTTCTTGCGCTGCATTAAGAAAATTTGACGCTCCGCCTTGGCAAAATTCGCCTGCATACCTTCCACCCCGCCTCGGCTTGCCAAGCTCATGTCCACTCCCCATTGAGACATAAAACTATTAATGCTTGGCTCGTCTTGATGAGTCTTGTGAATTAAGTATTCGCTTATATCAAAACCTATGCCTCCGGCACCAATCACCGCGACACTTTGCCCGACTGGAGCACCATTCATGACGTCTAGATAACTTAAAACTTTACTATGTTCGATACCGTCAATCGCTGGGGTACGGGGTGCAATGCCTGTGGCTAACACGACTTCATCAAACTGCCCCTGCTCTATCATGGATGCATCAACAAAGGTATTTAGCTTTAAGGTCACACCGGTTAATTCGATCTGGCGCTGGAAATAACGCAGAGTCTCATAGAACTCACCTTTTCCTGGAATACGCTTGGCAATATTAAATTGTCCACCGACTTCGGCCGCGCCATCAAATAAGATCACTGCATGACCTCGCTTTGCCGCTGTCGTGGCAAACGCCAAGCCCGCTGGTCCCGCGCCGATAACTGCTATTTTCTTCTTCTGCTCCGCGGGTGTTATTAACAATTCCGTCTCGTGACATGCTCTAGGGTTTACCAAACAAGACGTCAACTTGCCGGCAAACACATGATCCAAGCAGGCTTGATTACAAGCAATACAGGTATTGATTTCATCGCTGCGATTTTGCAGAGCTTTTTGCACAAAATCAGGGTCCGCTAAGAAGGGGCGTGCCATGGAGACCATATCCGCATCGCCTCTAGCCAATACCTGTTCCGCCGTTTCCGGCATATTTATACGATTTGAAGTGATCAGCGGCACTTGTAACGACTTGCGTAACTTAGCAGTGACCCAAGTAAAAGCGGCTCTTGGTACCTTGGTAGCGATGGTCGGAATACGTGCTTCATGCCACCCAATGCCGGTGTTAATAATACTGGCTCCCGCTTTTTCAATCGCCTGACCAAGCTCAACAACCTCCTCTAAAGCGCTTCCCCCTTCCACAAGGTCCAACATGGAAAGGCGATAGATAATAATAAATTCATCCCCCACGGCTTCGCGAACTCTTCGAACAACCTCAACAGGCAATCGGATTCGATTAGCGTATTCACCGCCCCATTCATCTTCTCGCTGGTTGGTGCGGGTAACAATAAACTGGTTTAGGAAATAGCCTTCAGAGGCCATAATCTCCACCCCGTCATACCCAGCCAATTGGGCTAGTTTCGCCGCGTTTACAAAATCAGCAATCTGAGGTTCAATCTCTGTCGCTTCTAGGGCTCTTGGCTTAATGGGATTTATAGGGGCTTGTATAGCAGAAGGAGCTATGGCTTTAGGATTGTAAGCGTATCGTCCCGTATGCAGAATTTGCATACAAATTTTACCGCCTTCAGCGTGAACGGCGTCAGTAATAAGTCGATGATGGTTGGCATCTTTTTCCGTCGTCATAGTAGCTGCGCCCGCATGTACCGCCCCTTCACTGTTAGGAGCAATACCACCAGTTACGATCAGTGCCACACCACCTTTAGCCCGCTCGGCATAAAAGGCCGCCATACGCTCAAATCCGCCTTTCATTTCTTCTAGGCCAAGATGCATGGAGCCCATTAATATACGATTTTTAAGCTGAGTGAAGCCTAAGTCTAGTGGTTCAAATAAGTGCGGATAGTTGGTATGTGCCATGAGTTTGACTCTCTGTGATTATTATTTTTATAAGCATCGCCGCTGCCCGCGAACAATGTTGACACCGTCAAGATAAGCATTAATTTTGACACTGTCAAGATTCAAGTGTTTAATCTTCCTCCATGAAGACATCAAAGAAGCACTATCACCACGGCGACTTAAACCAGTCCCTATTAGATGCGGCAAGCTTAATTCTACGCAATGAGGGCGTAGAAGGCCTAAGCATGCGCAAGCTAGCCGACCAAGTGGGCGTATCTCGCACCGCTCCATATCATCATTTTAAAGATAAAAATGCCCTACTCTGTAGTTTGGCCGAAGCTGGATTCAAACAGCAACAAGCGGACCTGCAAGCCTTAGCGGATAACTCGGGAGCTACCCGAGAAGCTTTTAGCGAATATGTTTACCGCTACTTGGCGTATGCTCAAAATCACAGTGAAATATACGATTTGATGTTTGGGAGAACGATTTGGAAAGCTGGTGAACCTACCGCCGAGCTACAAAATTCAGCGAAGAGTACCTTTAAAACCTGGGTTTACTGGATTGGTCTATGGCAAGAATCTGGTGTTCTCACACAAAACAATACGTCATTGCGAATTGGGCAAACTACTTGGGCGAGTTTGCATGGCTTGGCGAGATTGATGATAGATGGCGTATATCCTGACCAGACTGGTCAATCAGAAATGGTAGAGCAGATGATCCATAATCTCTGCTCCCACCAATAGAAACTTAGACGTTATTTAAAGGGCTCACGACAGACTCTTGTCTGCGTTTTCGGCCTTCACGACGGCTCATATACAATAACGGTAGGATAATCAGCAAGGAGCCAATTAACAGTCCTAAATCTGGTGTTTCACCAAAGACCCACCAACCAAATAATACCGCAAAAATAAGCCCAGAATATTCAGCGCTGGCCACCTTACTGGAATCTACATGTCGATAACCGATTAAGCAGGCAACACTGTAGATAATTGAACAGATTGAAGACAAAACAGCATACAGCCACACCTCTTCCTGTAGCTCTGCGGCTTCCCAAATGGCTAACCCCGCAGCAAGCGGCAGCGCGCACAATTGTGTGATAAACAAGCCATAAAACATGCCTTGCTGCTTCGGAATTTTCTTAATTAGCAGACTGTTTGCGGCCAGAACCATCGCAAAAAAGATGGCACTCACCATACCTAAGCTGATTTCTGTAGGACGCAAAATTAGCAACACACCAGCAAAGCCAAGAATCGCAGCACCAATTGCCTCAAACCCTAAACGCTCGCGGTAAAACAGCCCAGCAAAAAGCACGATAAAGATCGGCGCAGTATAAAACACCGCATTAGCCGTGGCTAAAGGAAGTTCAGCCAAGGACACTACCAAAAATATGGCCGCTAACACCCACAAATGTCCTCGTAGCACATGCACCTTTAGACCTGTTAACAATGGTACTTTTGGGTTTTTAATGTATATATAAGTGACCACAGGTAACAACAGTAAACACATAAATAATGCACGAAAAAAAGTGAACTGAAAGATCGCCACTTCTGCGCCAGCCATTTTAATGACGACATCGCACAAGGTGGCGAATAAGCTACCTAATACTAAAATGGAAATTGCGTTACCAACTGTACGTCCTGACATCTCAAACTCCTTACCATGTGGACAGAAAACGAGTGAAGGATAAAGGGTTTAAAACAACTAATAAAATGATATATTTTGAACAACTATTAGTTTTTTGGATAATAAAATGCTGCCGCCTTTAAAAGCTCTCCCTGTTTTTGAAACCGTTGCCAGACTGAACAGTTTCTCCCTTGCAGCTCAAGAACTTAACGTGAGCCAAAGTGCCATTTCTCATCAAATTCGATTACTAGAAAACCACCTAGGCGAAACACTTTTTAACCGACAAGGACGGCACTTAGAATTAACAAAAGAAGGCAGACATTATTTAGAAGTCATCAGCCAATCTTTACAGCAAATCGCTCAAGCGACGGAGCAAATTAAAGGTAGGCAAAAAACTCAAATTCGCTTGGCGGTTTACAGCTCTTTCGCCGTACATTGGCTGATTCCTAAACTGCCTAATTTAAAGCGATTGCACCCAAGTTTAGAACTCAGCATTGAAATGAGCCATGGCTCGCCAGAGCTATCAGACCGTACGGCGGATTTCTTTATCACGGTAGAAAAGCAAAAAAGAGGCTTCGTTTATGAGCTTTTCTATGAAGAAGTGTTATTCCCAGTATGCAGCCACGCCTTTTTAGACACTTTAAAAGGCCAGCTAAATGTCTCTTCGCAAAAGGAGTTGGCAGATAAACTAAACACTCAACCTGAGCTCTTAGGGCAATTCCCCCTTATCACGTCATCCAGCACTCATGAAAAACATATCGAAGATTGGAATCACTGGTTTAAAAGTCGCAAAGCCACGTTGCCAGAACAGACACAATTCCATCGTTTCAGCCATTTAACACTGGCCTACGGCGCTGCCAAACACTCCTTGGGTATTGCTCTGGTGAATGACTATATGATGAACGACAACCTAGACGAAGCTAACCTAGCTAGACTGCCTTGCCCAGGCTATAAGACAGGCGATTTATTTTACCTTGCCTACAAAGAAAGCCGTCGTAACGAAACGGCTATTCAACACTTAAAGAAATGGCTGATAGAGGAAGCCCGAGGCTTAAATATTTAGCTTCTTGGATATCTCGGAGCCTGTTACAAGGTATGCTTTTAGGAAAGGGAAGAATGTGAATGGTTTTTTGATTATCCGTTTTTAAAGTTATCAGAAACAGATTTTGCCAACTCGACAATGACACATTTCATTTTGCCATCTGTGTGTTTTTGCCAACTTGCATGAAGGCTTAAAAGTGGTGGAGCATCTAGCCCATCCAACACAACAAAGTCCCCCCTTTCAATTTCATTAATGATAGCATCGCGAGGGAGCGTCGCTATACCTAATCCCCGCTGTACTAGGTGACAAATTATCGAAATAGAGGCAACGCAATGAACTTGCCTTGGTTTGACATTTTTCTGCTCGAACATTGATGATACGGCCAAGTGAGGCTGAGAATCCCTAGCAAAAGTAATGATTTCTAGATTCGAAATATCATCAAAACTCACCTCCTTATGAGCTAACTCGCTTTCTTTACGGCATACCCAACAAATTTCTAATGGACTTAGGACAGTGTTAACAACTGTGCTATCTAATACAGGGTCGGTTTGAATGATGATATCTAAAGCACCTTTTGCAAAAAGGGTTTGCAGATGCGTGGTGGTTTCTACAGTTAATTCAAATTCTATGTTTGGATAGAGGGTTTTCAATTGTGTTAAAAAATCGCCTAGCCAAGTATGAACAATGGACTCAATAACACCAATACGAATATTCCTTGCAATACTGTTATGGTGCTTAAGAGACTCTAAAAGATCCTGCTCGGAGTTTAATAACCTCTCGGCTTTGTCTAACAGCAAAAAACCCTTATTAGTCAGTACGACATCATGCTTTGCTCGATCAAATAATCGGCAATCAAACTCTGCCTCAATCGAGGATATCCGCCCTGAAATAGTTGCCTGAGAGACATTTAGTTTTTGCGCTGCCGCCCGGAAGCTTTTCAATCGGGCTACCCAAACAAACGCTTCAACAAACCTAATATTCATTTTTTGCCTCAGTAAAAAGAAAATACCCCATTAACTCGGTATGTCAAAAGCCCGTCTTTTCGCCCAATATAAATTCACATCAATTGCTAATTGTGGGTTACTCGTATTTACAATTCATTTAAAAAGCAAAAATCTTACCAACTCCATTAAATATTACCTTTATTTCACGTCCTTAACACAAAATCAACATCGTAAAAACTGATCACCTTTGATCATAATTTACCGTTTGCTAAAGTAAAAATGAAATATTAACTTCATAAAGGCGCTAAAAAATGCAATTGAAAATTAATTCATCCTACAAACAACGTGAGTAATGAATCAATCCAAAAGGTGTAATTATGAAGAAAAAACTGGTCTACATTCTTTCCGCAATAACACTAGGCTCTGCGTCACTTCCTGCTTTTTCTGCAGACAAACCTATTAGATGGAAAATGGCTGAAACTTGGCCTGCCGGCTTGCCAATCTACAGTGAAGGTACACACGAATTCGCAGAAAGAGTAAAAGATCTTTCCGACGGTCGCCTGATTATCACGATTGATTCAGCTAACAAACATAAAGCTCCCCTGGGCATTTTTGATTTCGTAAAGTCAGGTCAATATGAAATGGGGCATTCAGCGTCCTATTACTGGAAGGGCAAAGACGTAAACACTTTATTCTTTACAACTATGCCTTTCGGCATGATTACCGCTGAGCGCTTTGCTTGGTATTACTACGGTGGCGGCGCGGAATTAGCGAAAAAAGTTTACGGACAATATGGTATCACTCAATACCCTGGGGGTAATGGTGGTAACCAAATGGGTGGCTGGTTCAAGAAAGAGATCAATGACTTAGAAGACATAAAGAGTCTCAAAATGCGTATTCCTGGCTTTGCCGGCGAAGTCATGGCCAAGGTAGGAGCAACGGTCGTCAACATCCCACCAGGGGAGCTTTACACGGCCCTAGAGCGTAACACGATTGATTCATTAGAGTGGGTTGGACCTGCTATGGATCTACGCATGGGCTTCCATAAGATTGCACCTTACTACTATACAAGCTGGCATGAGCCAGGTTCTGGTTTGCAGTACATGGTCAACGACAAAGCATTTAACGAGTTACCTAAAGACCTTCAAAACATCTTACAAACAGCAATGAAAGAATCCGCGTTCACCATTTCGACCCGTATGACTCATGAGCATTCTGAGAACTGGGAGAAAATCAAAAAAGAGTATCCTAATATTGAAATTAAAACTTTCCCACCTGTGGTCATGGACGCTTTAAAAGCAGCAAATCAAGAGTTGATTGCTGACCTAGAAGCTCGTGGAGGGTTAACTGCTGAAATTATTCAGTCCCAAAGGGAGTATCTACGCAAAGTAAGAAACTGGACAAGTATCTCTGATAAAGCTTATTTGAATAACTAAGTTAAGAAAAAGCCCTAATCTTTATTAGGGCTTTTTTCTATTGTAATAATGGATCCCTTCATGCTGCTAAAAATTGAAAAAATCATTAATAAAATTATGGATATGATAGGGTATGTATCGAGTTTTTTACTCATCGCTCTTACCTTAATCATTTCCTATAACGTTATTGGTCGTTATGCTTTTAATCGTTCTTCCATCGCCCTAGATGAACTGTCTTGGCATATCTATTCTTCTCTCTTCTTACTGGGTGTTTCTTACGCTCTAAAAACCGAGTCTCATGTGAGGGTCGACATTGTATTTGAACGCTTATCTTCTCGTACACAAGCGATCATCAATACTATTGGGTCCTTAGTATTCCTATTTCCACTTTGCTTGATCACAGTTTATTACGGTTGGCAATTTATGATAGAGGCTTACCAATGGGGTGAACATCCAGACAATTTAATAGAGTGGATCACACAGCTATTCACGACAGGAATCGGTGAAAAAAGCTCCGATCCAGGTGGCTTGCTCAATAGGTTTCTAATCAAAGGGATGATTCCTTTATCCTTTCTTTTCTTAATATTAAGTAGCGTCGCATTCCTTATAAAAAATGTTTCAACCTTACTCAACAGACAAAATGAAGCAGCCAATTAAAACACGCTCTACCGGCTCTATTTTTAAGTATCCAAGGTATTAATATGATCGGAATTTCCATTTTTATTTTAGCGCTAATCCTACTTTTGTTTGGCTTTCCTGTTGCCTTTACATTTGCTGGTGTTGGTATTTTATTTGTGGTTTTGTTTGCAGATCCAAGTCAATTGGCACAAATCCCTTATCGTATCTATGCCAATATGGGCGAAAACGGTGGGGGCACAGTTTTAATGGCCATTCCACTTTTCATCTTTATGGGACTCATTTTGCAACGCACCAAACTGGCAGAGCAACTGCTCGTTTCAATGGGGCGTTTATTTGGCTCTGTAAGGGGTGGCTTAGCAATTTCAACGGTTCTAGTGGGAACATTATTAGCAGCTTCCACAGGTGTGGTTGGTGCCAGTGTTGTCGCAATGGGCTTGATCTCAATGCCAATTATGATGCGCTATGGCTACAACAAAGCATTATCTGCAGGCACTATATGTGCTGCCGGAACATTAGGACAATTAATCCCACCTTCTATCGTACTTATCATTCTAGGGGATGTGCTCAGTATTCCTGTAGGTGATTTATTCCGTGCTGCGGTGAAACCAGGGCTAGTGTTAGTCGGTTGCTACATTGCATACATCGTCATCTTCTGTCTTATTAAACCAGACTCAGCTCCTGTTATTCCTCTAGAAGACGATGACACATCAAGAAAAAAAGCTATTCTAGACGCATTGATGGCTGTTATTCCTCCCTTACTACTAATCCTAGTTGTTTTAGGCTCTATTTTTTATGGCGTGGCAACCGCCACAGAATCGTCTGCTTTAGGCTGTATTGGTGCTGTTGTTTTGGCTATTGTCTATCGGAAATTTTCTCTTTCAATGTTGCTTGAAAGTGCAAATGAAACAGTAAAAATAACCGCTATGGTGTTTGCGGTAATTATTGGTGCATCCATCTTCTCTATGGGCTTTGCCTACACAGGCGGAGAAGAGGAAGTCGAACATCTATTGCTGAATATACCGGGTGAGAAGTGGGGATTCTTAGTGTTTACCATGTTACTCATTATGGCGTTAGGATTTTTCTTAGACTACATAGAAATCTCATATATTGTCTTGCCTCTTGTGTACGTTGTTGTTGAAGCTCTAAATATTAACCCCATCTGGTTTGCAATTTTAGTGGCGATGAACCTACAAACTTCGTTCTTAACACCGCCTTTTGGCTTCGCCCTGTTTTATTTGAAAGGTGTTGCCCCACCAGGGGTTAATACATTTGATATATACAGAGGCGTCATTCCATTTATCTTGATTCAAATTGCCGTTGTTGTGTCCTTGTTACTTTACCCAGAGCTATATGGAATCAGTCCAGAAGCTCCACGGCTATGGTAGTTTACTAGAAGTTTAGCTCCTGCCTACCCTGCAGGAGCTAAACCTCGGATGGATATAATTCCCCACTTCACTAATTACTTAAAATCAGCATACCAAGACAGGCTTAAACTAGAGATAGAGCATATTATCATCGCGAATAGCTGACGATACTATCTGCAGTTGGCCATCAGCAATAATTAGATGTATTGTTTGAATTAAAGGAAGGTTGTGGGTTTGCATTTACACTGACGCGTCGAGGTACGAGACAGGCGCAAGTAAATGGAAGACCATAACCTACGCAGTACCACGACTCGGAACGAAAACTCGCTGAAAACTCACTTTATTTTCAAGAGATTTTCCGCGTCCCGCTGAAGCGCGACCCACGATTGGACATCAGGATTTATTGGGGATGTTGTTTAAAAGGGAAGGTTGTGGATTTTCATTTACGCTGACGCGTCGAGGTACGAGACAGGCGCAATTAAATGGAAAAAACCATAACCTGCGTTGACCTCGGCTCGGAACGAAAACTCGCTGAAAAACGCACTTTATCTTCAAGAGCTTTTCCGCGTCCTGCTGAAGCGCGACCCACGATAGGTCATCAGGATTTATTGAGTGAATTAAAGGAAGGTTGTGGGTTTTCATTTACGCTGACGCGTCGAGGTACGAGACAGGCGCAAGTAAATGGAAGGCCATAACCTGCGTTGACTACAGCTCGGAACGAAAACCCGCAGGAAAACACAATTTATCTTCAAGAGATTTTCCGCGTCCCGCTAAAGCGGTACCTACTTATGTATGGCTGAAACGAAAAAACCCGCTCTGCATTAGCAGAACGGGCTTCTCTTAATTATAAGCTAGACCACCTGCTCTCACATGCGTGTCTACAATAAAAAACCCCACACAGCGTTGGCTATGTGGGGCTTCTTGGATTATAAAGCTTGACGACGACCTACTCTCACATGGGATCTCCCACACTACCATCGGCGATGGCGCTTTTCACTTCTGAGTTCG